>NZ_CP089518.1:745000-2051666 GCF_025917685.1 Bacillus cereus
GGAGCTTTACTGTAGCCTGATATTGAATTTTGGTACAGTTTGTACAGGATAGGCGGGAGCCATTGAAACCGGAGCGCTAGCTTCGGTGGAGGCGCTGGTGGGATACCGCCCTGACTGTATTGAAATTCTAACCTACGGGTCTTATCGACCCGGGAGACAGTGTCAGGTGGGCAGTTTGACTGGGGCGGTCGCCTCCTAAAGTGTAACGGAGGCGCCCAAAGGTTCCCTCAGAATGGTTGGAAATCATTCGTAGAGTGCAAAGGCATAAGGGAGCTTGACTGCGAGACCTACAAGTCGAGCAGGGACGAAAGTCGGGCTTAGTGATCCGGTGGTTCCGCATGGAAGGGCCATCGCTCAACGGATAAAAGCTACCCCGGGGATAACAGGCTTATCTCCCCCAAGAGTCCACATCGACGGGGAGGTTTGGCACCTCGATGTCGGCTCATCGCATCCTGGGGCTGTAGTCGGTCCCAAGGGTTGGGCTGTTCGCCCATTAAAGCGGTACGCGAGCTGGGTTCAGAACGTCGTGAGACAGTTCGGTCCCTATCCGTCGTGGGCGTAGGAAATTTGAGAGGAGCTGTCCTTAGTACGAGAGGACCGGGATGGACGCACCGCTGGTGTACCAGTTGTTCTGCCAAGGGCATAGCTGGGTAGCTATGTGCGGAAGGGATAAGTGCTGAAAGCATCTAAGCATGAAGCCCCCCTCAAGATGAGATTTCCCATAGCGTAAGCTAGTAAGATCCCTGAAAGATGATCAGGTTGATAGGTTCGAGGTGGAAGCATGGTGACATGTGGAGCTGACGAATACTAATAGATCGAGGACTTAACCATATAATATGAAGCGATGTTATCTAGTTTTGAAAGAATATAAAAAACTTGTTGACTTTCAAAGGTGAATGAGTTATAATGATTCTTGTCTTAAATGAATACAGTCTGGTAATGATGGCAGAGAGGCCACACCCGTTCCCATACCGAACACGGAAGTTAAGCTCTCTAGCGCCGATGGTAGTTGGGACCTTGTCCCTGTGAGAGTAGGACGTTGCCAGGCAAAATGGAGGATTAGCTCAGCTGGGAGAGCACCTGCCTTACAAGCAGGGGGTCGGCGGTTCGATCCCGTCATCCTCCACCATATATGTCGGAGGGGTAGCGAAGTGGCTAAACGCGGCGGACTGTAAATCCGCTCCTTCGGGTTCGGCAGTTCGAATCTGCCCCCCTCCACCATTCTTAATTAATGGGCTATAGCCAAGCGGTAAGGCAACGGACTTTGACTCCGTCATGCGCTGGTTCGAATCCAGCTAGCCCAGCCATTAAGAGCCATTAGCTCAGTTGGTAGAGCATCTGACTTTTAATCAGAGGGTCGAAGGTTCGAATCCTTCATGGCTCACCATTTTAATCAAATATGCGGGTGTGGCGGAATTGGCAGACGCACCAGACTTAGGATCTGGCGCCTTTGGCGTGGGGGTTCGACTCCCTTCACCCGCACTTTTAATAAAATAACTCATACATGTCTTGCGGAAGTAGTTCAGTGGTAGAATACAACCTTGCCAAGGTTGGGGTCGCGGGTTCGAATCCCGTCTTCCGCTCCAATTTTCAATATGACATGCCGGGGTGGCGGAACAGGCAGACGCACAGGACTTAAAATCCTGCGGTGGGTGACCACCGTGCGGGTTCGACCCCCGCCCTCGGCACCATATGCGCCCGTAGCTCAATTGGATAGAGCGTTTGACTACGGATCAAGAGGTTAGGGGTTCGACTCCTCTCGGGCGCGCTTTTATTAACGGGAAGTGGCTCAGCTTGGTAGAGCACCTGGTTTGGGACCAGGGGGTCGCAGGTTCAAATCCTGTCTTCCCGATTTTCCCAAAAACATGGGGCCTTAGCTCAGCTGGGAGAGCGCCTGCCTTGCACGCAGGAGGTCAGCGGTTCGATCCCGCTAGGCTCCACTTTATTTTTTATATGTCGGAGGTATACCCAAGTTCGGCTGAAGGGATCGGTCTTGAAAACCGACAGGCGGTGAGAATCGCGCGGGGGTTCGAATCCCTCTACCTCCTCCATTTTTTCAAAAAAAGTGGTTTAGTTACATATAAAAAAATATTGATTTTCCTTCATGGAGGTATACCCAAGTTCGGCTGAAGGGATCGGTCTTGAAAACCGACAGGCGGCGAGAGTCGCGCGGGGGTTCGAATCCCTCTACCTCCTCCATTTTTTCAAACAATATAATATCGTCGCGGGGTGGAGCAGTACGGTAGCTCGTCGGGCTCATAACCCGAAGGTCGCAGGTTCAAATCCTGTCCCCGCAACCAATGGTCCCGTGGTGTAGTGGTTAACATGCCTGCCTGTCACGCAGGAGATCGCCGGTTCGACCCCGGTCGGGACCGCCATTTATGTTGGCTCGGTAGCTCAGTCGGTAGAGCAGAGGACTGAAAATCCTCGTGTCGGCGGTTCGATTCCGTCCCGAGCCACCATTTTTTTTTATGCCGGCTTAGCTCAATTGGTAGAGCAACTGACTTGTAATCAGTAGGTTGGGGGTTCAAGTCCTCTAGCCGGCATCATTTAGGGGCATAGTTTAAAGGTAGAACTGAGGTCTCCAAAACCTCCAGTGTGGGTTCGATTCCTACTGCCCCTGTAAAGTATATGGGCCTATAGCTCAGCTGGTTAGAGCGCACGCCTGATAAGCGTGAGGTCGATGGTTCGAGTCCATTTAGGCCCACCATATATATTCCGCAGTAGCTCAGTGGTAGAGCTATCGGCTGTTAACCGATCGGTCGTAGGTTCGAGTCCTACCTGCGGAGCCATGGCCCGTTGGTCAAGTGGTTAAGACACCGCCCTTTCACGGCGGTAACACGGGTTCGAATCCCGTACGGGTCATAAAAAAAGAGTCAGCAATGTGCTGACTCTTTTTTATTATGTGTATGCCTCTTTTTTATCATCTTATTTTTCTCAAATAAATAAAGGGATTTAGGAAAAGCTATGGTATGTATTAAAAGGAGGAGATAAAAATGACGCGAGTTAGAGACTTTATGAGTACTCATATTGTACATTGTACCCCGTTAGATAATGTATATGAGGCTGCTGTAAAAATGAAGGAAGAATCGGTTGGATTGATTCCTGTTGTTGAAAATGAACAAGTTGTTGGGCTTGTTACTGATCGAGACTTAGTTGTTCGTGGGATTGCTGAAAAACATCCTGGATCTAATAAAATTACAAATATAATGACAACAAACATTGTTTCAGTTTCTCCAGATGATTCGATTGAAAAAGCTACAGAATTAATGGCACATTATCAAATTAGACGCTTACCAGTAGTTGAGAGTGGGCAACTTGTGGGTATGCTAGCACTAGGTGATTTAGCTATAAGAGAATCGGCTGATGATCAAGCTGGCTTTGCTTTAAGTGAAATCTCGGAGCACATGGAATAAATTATGTATAAAGATCAGATACATTATTCTAGTATATATGGATTAAACTAATATGTTAGCGTGATGTATCTGAGACATTATATAATAAGTATAGCGTTAATATTTTCGACAGTTTTTTTAAATTTGTTATTCCTAATTTTTAATAAGAGAAAAAATGATATACTAATAGATATAAGTATTATGATAGATTTTGAATATAACGATATTTATTGTTAATGATGTAATAATGAATTAATATTTCCTACATAGATAAAAAGGAAAGGGGAATTATATGAGGGCTGCACAGGGCGATCCAAATTGGAATTTGGTTACAGATACATATATAGAACCAAACAATTTCGCTAAGTTATTTTCTTTGCTTGTACCTTGTCATCCAAAAGGTGAAGGGAAAGAGCGAACTATATTAGTATGGAAAGAAAAAGAGTTTTATAAAGAAGAAAATTTAGCGGCATTTATCGTATATGGAATGAATAAAGTAAAGGGTTTACCGCAGTTTCATAAAGATGAAATTCCAACTCTAGTACGTATTCTGCGTTTATGTCAAGAGATTGGTTGGTATGAAGAGGCAAATGATTTTATGATAAGCCAGGGACTAGATGAATTTGTCCAAACTTCATTGGAATATGAAACATGGGATCTTTTGACGCAAGCGGTTGCTTTAAACTATTTAATTATTAAATATCGTATTGGTGAATTAACAGATGGCGATGTAGAAATTTGGAATCGAGTTAAATTTAGTGAGAAATGTATAACAGATTGTAAACATCTATTATCTCATAAAGAAGTATTGGAATTTACATTTTTTTATATGTGTAAGCGAGCTAAAACACTATCAAAAGAACAATTAAATAGTGATATGATGAATCTAGCGATGTATTGTAATACTTTTGTGTATGATTTGTATACACATGACTTATTACGAAAGTATCGTAAGTGTACAGATTTTCTATCATATTATGGACCGAGTCAAGTAGTTTTAGCTTGTCAAAGAGCTGTGCTTTCTCAAATTTCAGATCGATTAGATCCATTAAAGACAACACATGTAGATGATTATTTATATGTGATGAAAGAAATGATGGAGCATATGACGATAGGGGTAATGGATCGATATGGTCATTTTATTGGAAAGTTGCTATCATATGTACCATTTTTTGAAATGATTCAAGTTCCACAGCATGCATATTATTGTGAAGAATTACTGTATATTTGTAAGGGTATTGAATACAAAGAAGAAACACTACGCAATTATATATTTATACAATTACATGATTGTTTACCATCATTCTTTAAACAATTTCTTAAAAATAAGCGTTATGCAACGATTCATGATATTCTTTTCTATTGGTGCGACGATGAACAAAGAATGAGCTTAGAGAAAAAATATAATCTTAGTTTTATTTATGAAAAATATGCTTGTGGATAAACCGTATTTTACATATTAAAAATTAATATAAATTAAAAAAGGATCTCAAGTTTATGTGAGATCCTTTTTTTTAGTAAAACAAGGAGAAAGTAACTAAGATAAGAAATAACATTCCATAAAGGAGAAATTGTGCAGTAGAACTTCCTTGTATACCAAAAAAAGTATTCATTTTTTCATATAAATTCAGTATATATTTCATTGGATTATCTTTGAAATATTGGTACACAGTGTCTCCTCTTTCTAAGCTTCTTGTTCATGTTTTTGGTTATGAGGAACATTAACGTATCTAGCTATGAATAATAAAACAGTCATAAAGAATACAGGAAGTACGGTAGATAAATAAAAACCATTATTAATTATATTTGTTATAAGAGCACTCAAAAGGAAAATTACATTATAAATATGGGCTATTTTTTGTTTTAGCCGCATTTGTAATGCTTCCATAATGATTTCTAAGGCAACAAAAGCAATAATAATAGATAAAAATACAGTGTTCGTATTATAAATGATTAAACAACAGATTAAACCAAAAAAGGACAGGTATTCAATAATGAGAGGTATATTGCGTGGCATAGAATTTACCTAACTAAATATGGCAGTGGGTTCACTGCATTTGTTTTTTCAAAATTCCATTCCCCATTATGTAATTCAAAATGGAGATGTTGCCCGTATGAATGACCTGTATTTCCCATATGACCGACTAATTGTCCAGCTTGCACTTGATCCCCAACTTGTACAGCACGATCCTTCATATGAGCATAAACTGTTGTATATAATTTTCCATTTATTTGATGGGCGACGAACACGACATTGCCGTAGCTAGCCGAATAATAAGATTTCACAACTTTACCTGTAGCAGCAGCTTGAATAGAGATGTTGCCTTGTGCTGCAATATCTATACCATAATGCATTTGTTCCCAGCGCATATCAAAAGTTGAGCTAATTCTTCCTTGAGTTGGAAATTTGAAAACAGCTGGAATTGATGAAGGTTGAGCTGTTTTAGTTTGTGATTGATTTTGATGTTGCACTACATAGTGTTTTGCTACATATCCGTATCCTGTGCCAAAACGAATTTTATACCAAGTACCTACCGTTTCTACTACTTGTACTTGTGTACCATTTTGTAATGAACCAAGTAGAGTGCTACTTGTACTAGCGTTGCTACGTACATTTAATTTTGGTGTTGCAACAGTATAAGAAGGAGAACCTTGTACAGTTACACCTTTTACTAGAGGTGTGGATCCATTAGATACAAATGTTTTTTGTACGTATCCAATTTGACCATTATGTAATATTTTGTACCAATCCCCTTGTTCACCTTGAATGGTAATGAATTGACCATTTGGTAATATATCTAGAATAGAAGACTCTGTATTAGGTTCAGAACGAACGTTTAATGCGTTTGCATTTACGATATATTGATTCTTTGATTGAACATTTTTTTTGAATAGAATTGCATCTTTTTTCATATAGCCTGTTTTGTTGTTAACAGATACTTTATACCAATCTTGAGTTGTCTCAAGAATAGTAACCGGGCTATTAAATCGAATATTATCAATTATTGCACTGTCTGCATTGTTATTTTGATGTAGTACAACGTTGTCAATTTTTACATATCCAGTTTTTACTTTAGATGGTTGCTTAGCAGCCGCTGTTTGTATACCGGATTCTCCCATAGAAGGAAGTAAAGAAACAATTGCTATAGTAGTTGCTGTTAAAGCTGTAGCTTTCATATTCATGTAATAAAGACCTCCTCTAGTTGTATAGTTGTATTTTTATTATAGTATAAAGATATAATATATTGGTCGTATTCACATAAATGTAATATGAAATCAATAAAAATAATGTTAGAAGAGAGGTTCGTATATAAATATTGTATATATCATTTGCGGGGGCGCATTTATATTTGTTCAACATGTTAAGATTTAATTCGCAATTAAGAAAATTAAAACAGTTGATGATGTCTTATTACGGTGTTATACTGACAGTGATAATTTTATAGTTTGCTAGGAGAGCTGGTGTTGCCAGCTGAGAGTGGGCCGTAAGCCTTTGATCCTTTTCATTACCTGATCTAGATTATGCTAGCGTAGGGAAGCAATTCGGACACTAACAATGAGTCCCCGTTTCTTTGCGTATAGAAACGGGGCTTTTTTATTTGAAAAATTCATATTGAAACCACTAGGGGTGCTTGATGTGCTGAGAGAGGAATAATCCTTAACCCTTACAGACCTGATCTAGGTAATACTAGCGAAGGGAAGTGGAACAACGAATAAATGTATAATTTTATTTGCTGTAACCACTTCTTATATATAGAAGTGGTTTTTTATTTAGGTACATATATTGAAAGGGGAAATAGAAATGAAATTTTGCGATAGATTATTAGAAACTGTGCAACCTGTTTGGGAGAAAAGTCATAATCATCCGTTTGTAGTAGGTATGGGGGATGGCACGTTAGAAAAAGATAAATTTCAGTATTATATTATTCAAGACTATTTATATTTGTTAGATTATGCAAAGTTATATGCGATTGGTGTTGTAAAAGCAACGAATCCACAAGTTATGGCAAAGTTTGCAGAGCAAATAGATGGTATTTTAAATGGTGAAATGACGATCCATAAACAATATGCAAAAAGACTTGGTATTTCTGTACAAGAGATGGAATCTGCGAAACCATCTGCTAAAAATTTAGCTTATACAAATTATATGATGTCTGTATCTCAAAATGGCACACTTGCGGAATTAATAGCAGCACTTCTACCATGTATGTGGAGTTATTGGGAGATTGGAAAGCGTTTAAATGATATTCCTGGAGCAAGAGATCATGAGTTTTTTGGTGAGTGGATTCAAGGATATAGCTCTGAAGAATACGGCGACCTTTGTATTTGGTTAATAGACTTATTAAATGAAATGGCGGTTGGAAAGTCTGAGAAAGAACTAGACCGATTAGAGGAGATTTTCTTATATTCCAGTCGATTTGAATATTTATTCTGGGATATGTCCTATCGTAAGGAGATGTGGGGATTTGAGGAGCAAGAACATACTACAGTTTCATAATGTTTCTTTTCATTATGATGAGAAACCAATCATCAATGAATTAAATGCTTCTATACAAGATAAAGAGTTTGTAAGTATTATCGGACCGAGTGGATGTGGGAAAAGTACTTTATTTCGCCTTATTACAGGATTAGAAGAGGCAAGTACTGGACAGATAGAGCTGATAGAAACAAAGAGTCATCCTGTAGGGTATATGCCTCAAAAAGATATGCTCTTACCGTGGAGGACGATTATTGAGAATGCTGCTCTGCCGCTAGAGTGTCAAGGTGTGCAGAAGAAAGAAGCACAAGTAAAAGCGAAAGAACTGTTACATAAATTTGGGTTACAAGGATACGAGGCGAAATATCCGAAAGATTTATCTGGTGGTATGAGACAACGTGTATCTTTTATCCGAACTTTATTAACGGGCGGGGAGATATTATTGTTAGATGAACCGTTTAGCGCATTGGACGCTTTAACGAAGGCATCTTTGCAAGAATGGTTGTTTGAACAATGGAAAGAGTGGGAAAAAACAATTTTATTTATCACTCATGATGTTGAAGAAGCGTTGTTTCTTTCTAATCGAATTTTGGTTGTAGAAAATCAACCGATAGCAACTTTAACTGAGCGAATTGTGCCGCTTGAGCGTAACCGAACACGAAAGGATTTATATAAGCCTGAAGTATTGGCGCTTAAAGATGAGCTCCTTAGTATGTTACAAAGGCAGGTACTTGTATGATGAACCGTTTGAAAGAATTAGTTCCTGCTCTTACACTTTCTAGTATTTTACTCGTTATGTGGGAAGTAGGGGCAAGAATTGTAGATGAGATGTACATTTTACCGCCACCATCTGCAATTGTAATGAAGATATGGAAACTAAAAGACATATTATTTACGGTTCATTTACCGGCAACGTTATACGTCGTTTTAATAGGTGTTGCTATTTCTATCGTATTAGGTGTGGGGCTAGCAATGTTAATGAATGCGAGTACGTGGATGGAAAGAGCATTTTACCCATTATTAGTAGCTTCGCAAACCATCCCGATTACAGCACTTGCGCCCCTATTTGTTTTATGGTTTGGATATACGATCTGGAGTAAGGTTGTTGTCACAGTTTTAATTACGTTTTTCCCAATTGCGGTCAATACGTATGATGGACTGCGTAGTACGAAGAAAGAGTGGGAGGAGCTCTTAGTTACGTATGGTGCAACGAAAAAAGATATTTTTCTAAAGCTAAAGTTGCCATCTGCTCTTCCTTACTTTTTCTCAGCGTTAAAAATTGCAGTTCCGCTTAGTGTGATCGGGGCGGCAATTGGAGAATGGCTCGGTGCACAAGCTGGGCTTGGATATTTCAGTAAAAGAATGATGACGCAGTTAGACGGAGCTGGTGTATTTGCACCCATTGTATTGTTATCATTATTAGCTATTTTCTTCGTCATACTTATTTCCATATTAGAAAAGAAATTTATTAGTTGGAGGAAACATTCATGAAATTATTAAAACGCATCTTTGTGTTTACATTATTAGTTGCAATGATTGCAGGATGTTCGAGTAATTCAGCATCAGATAAGAATAAAACAGAAAAAGAAATAACAGTAATGCTTGATTGGTACCCGAATGCGGTACATAGCTTTATTTATACGGCAATTGAAAAAGGATACTTTAAAGAAGAAGGAGTAAAGGTGAATATTAAATTCCCTTCTAATCCGACTGATCCATTAACGTTAGCTGCTGCAGGGAAAGTGACAGTTGGTCTGTATTATCAGCCAGATGTTGTCATGGCCAGAGCAAATGAACAAATTCCAGTAAAATCAATTGGAGCTGTCGTACGTTCGCCGTTAAATCATGTTGTATCGCTGAAATCAGCAGGTATTAAGTCACCTAAAGACTTAGAAGGAAAAACAGTTGGATATTCTGGAACCCCTTTAAGTGAAGCATATTTAAAAACGATGGTAAAAGAAGATGGTGGTAATCCAGATACAGTAAAAGTAGTCGATGTTGGATTTGATTTAGTACCAGCGTTAATTACGAAAAAAGTAGATGCTGTAACAGGAGCATACATTAACCATGAAGTACCTGTTATGCGTCATGAGGGCCATGAACCAGCATACTTTAATCCAGCTGATTACGGAGTACCGAACTATCATGAGCTTGTGTTTGTAACGGGTGATAAAACGTTGAAAAAAGATAAAGAAGCATTGCAAGCCTTTTTACGTGGGGCACAAAAAGGGTATGACTTTATGAAGAAAAACCCTGATGAAGCATTAAATATTTTATTAGATCATCAAGAAAAAGAAAACTTCCCGCTTGTACCAGAAGTTGAAAAAGAAAGTATGAAAATTTTATTAGAGAAGATGGAAACGAAAGATGAGCCATTCTTATCGGATTCAAAAGAGTCATGGGAGAAACAAAACAAATGGTTGAAAGACAAAGGAATGACGAAAGAAATCGTTCCAGCCGATGAATTATTTGAAAACATTTTAAAGTAGGCGAATGAATATGAAAAATGAGCTCCATGTAATCTCAAATGGCCATATGCCATTCGAAGAGTTAGTGAATGTAGCGATGCAAATTGAGAGTGAGATTGATTATTTGCATATTCGTGAGCGTGAGAAAAGTACGAAGGAATTGTATGAAGGTGTGGAAAGTCTTTTGGGGAAAGGCTTTTCGGCATCGAAGATAGTGATAAATGATCGAATTGATATTGCTATTCTATTAAATATTCCGCGTGTTCAGCTAGGATATCGAAGCGCAGATGTAAGGTTAGTAAAAGAAAAGTTTTCTTATTTGCATGTTGGCTATTCAGTACATTCTCTAGATGAAGCGATAGTGGCATTTAAAAATGGAGCGGATTCCCTCGTTTACGGTCATGTATTTCCAACGGCTTGTAAAAAGGATGTGCCAGCAAGAGGATTAGAAGAAATTGCTCATATGGCAAGGTGTTTATCCATACCAATAACTGCAATTGGTGGAATCACTCCTGAAAATACAGGTGATGTTCTTGCAAATGGTGTAAGTGGCATTGCTGTTATGTCTGGGATTATAAGCAGTAGTAATCCGTATAGCAAGGCGAAATCTTATAAGGAATCAATAAGAAAGTGGGCGGGAAAACATGTGTAAGAAGTATGATGTAGCGATTATTGGCGGAGGTGTAATTGGTAGCTCAGTTGCACACTTTCTAGCAGAAAGAGGGCATAAAGTAGCGATTGTAGAGAAGCAAAGAATCGCATCTGAAGCTTCGAAAGCAGCTGCTGGTTTGCTCGGTGTTCAGGCAGAGTGGGATGAATATGACCCGCTATTTGAACTTGCTAGGGAAAGCCGTGCTATATTTCCACAACTTGCAGAAGTTTTACGTGAAAAGACAGGCATCGACATTGGGTATGAAGAAAAAGGCATTTATCGTATTGCCCAAAATGAAGATGAGAAGGAAAGAATTCTTCGTATTATGGATTGGCAACAGAAAACAGGTGAAAATTCCTACTTTTTAACGGGGGACCATTTACGGGAAAAAGAGCCGTTTCTATCTGAGTCAATTATAGGAGCGGTATATTATCCGAAAGATGGTCACGTTATTGCGCCAGAGCTTACGAAAGCACTCGCGCATTCCGCGGCATTTTCTGGAACTGACATATATGAACAGACAGAAGTGTTTGATATTCAAATTGAAAACAATACAGTGGCTGGAATTGTTACGAGTGAAGGTGTAATAACATGTGAAAAAGTCGTTATCGCTGGAGGCTCATGGAGTACGAAATTACTACATTATTTCCATAGTGATTGGGGTACATATCCTGTTAAGGGCGAGGTTGTTGCAGTAAGAAGCAAGAAGCCTCTCTTGAAAGCTCCTATTTTCCAAGAAAGATTTTATATCGCGCCGAAACGTGGTGGACGTTATGTAATAGGGGCAACGATGCATCCTCATACGTTCAATAAAACTGTGCAACCCGCAAGTATTACTTCTATATTAGAGCGTGCTTATACAATATTACCGGCTTTAAAAGAAGCAGAGTGGGAAAGCACCTGGGCAGGATTAAGACCACAATCGAATCACGAAGCTCCTTATATGGGAGAGCATGAAGAAATAAAAGGTTTATATGCTTGTACTGGGCATTATCGAAACGGTATTTTATTAAGTCCTGTTTCTGGTCAGTATATGGCTGATTTAATAGAAGGAAAGCAGGAGAATCACTTGCTAGATTCATTGCTTTCTAAATCGGTTTAGAAAGGGGATGGAAGTTTGAATTTAAAAATTAATGGTAAGCAAATTGAAGTGCCGGTGAGTGTGAAAACAGTAGCTGAGCTACTTACATATTTAGAATTAGATAACAGAATTATTGTAGTAGAGCGTAATAAAGATATTTTACAAAAGGATGATCATAAAGATACATCTGTTTTTGATGGAGACCAAATTGAGATTGTAACTTTCGTAGGAGGCGGTTGATTATGTTAAACATTGGACCATTTTCATTTCATTCTAGACTTTTATTAGGAACAGGAAAATTCCCTGATTTTGATGTACAGCAAAAGGCAATTGATGTATCTGAGGCTGAGGTTTTAACGTTTGCAGTACGTCGTATGGATATATTCGATGCAAAGCAGCCTAATTTATTAGAGAAACTTGATGTGAAAAAGTATAAGTTATTACCGAATACAGCTGGAGCAAAAAATGCTGAAGAAGCTGTTCGTATTGCAAAATTAGCAAAAGCCTCAGGGCTTTGCGACATGATCAAAGTAGAAGTTATTGGTGATGATAGAACGTTATTACCTGATCCAGTAGAAACGTTAAAGGCATCTGAAATGTTACTAGAAGAAGGATTTATCGTTCTACCATACACATCTGATGATGTTGTATTAGCTCGTAAATTACAAGAACTTGGTGTACACGCGATTATGCCAGGAGCATCACCAATCGGTTCAGGGCTTGGTATTGTAAATCCGTTAAATTTAAGCTTTATTATTGAACAAGCGACAGTACCAGTTATCGTTGATGCTGGTATTGGTAGTCCAGCTGATGCGGCATTTGCAATGGAATTAGGAGCGGATGGCGTGTTATTAAATACAGCTGTGTCAGGAGCAAACGATCCTATTAAAATGGCACAGGCAATGAAATTAAGTATTGAAGCAGGACGTTTAGGCTTTGAAGCGGGGCGTATTGCACGTAAACGTTGTGCAACTGCAAGTAGTCCTTTAGAAGGAATGAGCGTAGTTGAATAATCGATATTCTCGCCAAGAATTATTTTCTCCAATTGGAGAAGAAGGGCAACGAAAAATAAGAGAAAAGCATGTACTCATTATCGGCGCCGGTGCATTAGGTAGTGCAAATGCAGAGATGTTTGTAAGAGCTGGTGTAGGCACAGTAACAATTGTGGACCGGGATTATGTCGATTGGAGTAATTTACAAAGGCAGCAATTGTATGCAGAGAGCGATGTAGAGAATAATCTTCCGAAGGCTGTAGCGGCAAAAAAACGTCTAGAAGAGGTTAATAGCGAAGTAAGAGTAGAAGCTCTCGTTCAGGATGTAACGGCTGAAGAGTTAGAAGAACTCGTTACAAATGTTGATGTAATTATCGATGCGACTGACAATTTCGAAACGCGTTTCATTGTGAATGATATATCGCAAAAATATTCTATTCCATGGGTTTACGGGGCATGTGTAGGGAGTTATGGCCTTTCTTACACAATTCTTCCAGATAAAACGCCATGTTTATCTTGTTTATTACAATCGATTCCGCTTGGCGGAGCGACATGTGATACAGCGGGTATTATATCACCTGCTGTATCTCTTGTCGTTTCTCATCAAGTAACGGAAGCTCTTAAACTGTTAGTGGAAGACTATGAATCGCTTCGAGATGGACTTGTGTCGTTTGATGTATGGAAGAATGAATATTCATGTATGAATGTACAAAAACTTCGTAAATACAATTGTCCTTCGTGTGGTGATAATGCGCTATACCCGTATTTAAATAAAGAAAATACTTCAAAAACAGCAGTTTTATGCGGGAGAAATACAGTTCAAATTAGACCACCTCATAAAGAGGAAATGAATTTTGAACAATATAAACAGCTGCTAGAAGGCCGCGTGAATGAGTTAAATGTAAATCCATATTTACTATCTTTCTCTGTTGAAGAAAAGAGGTTAGTTGCCTTCAAAGATGGCCGTGTACTTGTACACGGAACGAAAGATATAAGCGAAGCAAAGACGATTTATCATCGCTATTTTGGATAGAAAAGGATGAGTGAGATGGAAGTGAATAAAGCTTTAACAATTGCAGGATCTGACAGCGGAGGCGGTGCTGGAATTCAGGCGGATTTAAAAACATTCCAAGAGCTTGGTGTGTACGGAATGACAGCTATTACAGCAATTACAGCGCAAAATACGCTCGGCGTGCAAGGGGTATATCCTGTTCCGTTAGAAGGAATTACGGAACAGCTGAATTCAATTGGTACGGATTTAACACCAGATGCTGTGAAACTAGGAATGTTGTTTAGTAGTGAAATTATCCAAATTGTTGCCGAGCATATTAAGAAATTTGGCTGGAATAATATTGTGCTAGACCCTGTTATGATTGCTAAGGGTGGTGCGTCATTATTACAACAAGAAGCAGTGCAAGCATTAAAAGAATATTTATTACCAGTAGCAACTGTTATAACACCGAATGTTCCAGAAGCAGAAGTGCTAACTGGGATGGAGATTCATAACATCGAAGATAGTAAGAAAGCTGCGAAAGTATTGCACGAATTAGGTGCTAAATATGTGCTTATGAAGGGCGGCCATGCAGAGTATCAAGGTAATGAAGTAATTGATTTACTCTTTGATGGAGAGGAGTTTATCGAGTTTAGAAGTGAACGAATTCCTTCTAAGCAAACGCACGGAAGCGGGTGTACATTTGCTTCAGCAGTTACAGCAGGACTTGCTAAAGGGTATTCAATTGAAGAGGCAGTTCAAGAGGCGAAAAAATTTATTAGTATAGCAATTGAAGAGCCGTTGAATATTGGTAGTGGTCATGGACCAACGAATCATTTTGCGTATAAATTGAATGAAGTACAAGCATAAGTGAAAATTTAACCAGTGGGGATATACCCTCACTGGTTATAAATATTAATAGGGATTATTTGATTGGTTTAGCTTGTTTAAATGTGCCTTCTTAGATGAGTAAAGTATATACAAGGTGTAATGATATTAATATTAAAAATATAATGTATGGAATCATAGCTTTCTTATTATTACTTAAGTATTTACTATAAATTAATAACAAACAAGAAAGTAAAAAAATGATTTCTAATGTGGTGCGGAATTCAGTATAACTAGGAATAGTAACCAATATCGCTAGAATTATTAGTGACGAATTGCCTAGAATAGTTATTATTTGAATAAAATTTTTCTTTTTATCCTCGGTCATATACCATCCTCATTTCACCTTTAATTTTTAATCATTTCTTTATCTAGTATTATTACAATACGATTAATGAAAATTCCTATTGAATGTAAATATTTATAATACTTAACAATAAAAAAACTCCATTTTGAGGAGTTTTTTTATTGTTTACTTTTTCAAAATACAGGAGTAATATATCAGCCAGAATACATTTTTTGTAATACGCTGAGTCCAAATGTATGGAGCGGAGGAACCAATTTGTGCGTCGTCACTAGGGGTGAATCTTTCAAATTTGAAAGTAGGGCTACTCTCAAAGTCCGAATCCGACAGCTAACTTCGTAAGCGTCTTGAGAGAGGACGGTGCCATGATGGATACATCACTTCATCGATCTGATTAGTATAGGGGAATATCAATCTATGTTTGATTTCTTTTATGCTAAGGAGGATGAGGTACATGGAACTAACACTTATTTGTGTTGGAGGAGAAAGTAAAGTAAATAGTTTAAGAGATTTAGTAGCATTTCAACATGAGTTAATTATTTTTACAGCAAATGAAGAGATAGCGGCTGAAGTTAGGGATTGTGGATTTGATTGGACGTATAGTTGCAGTAAGGAGCAGGATTTTACTAGTATTTGTGAGTGTATTAAGAAGGTAATCTTACTAGGGGATGAGCTTCCAATCGTTAGCTTCTTCACAGAACACATTCGCTTTTCTTCTCAAGCACCTATTACTGTTGTTACAAGGAATAAACGATATCCAGCGAGGCTCTATGAAACAATGGGGGCTACATTTGTCGTGTTTACGAATTGTGATAATATTTCTTTTTTATTTTTTGAATAGGGCGGGGGAAATAAAGATGAAGGTGTTGTTATTAGGAGATATAGCGAATCGTTGGGCGGTATCGGTAGAGCGAGTTCAAGAATTGGTGGTGCTTGATCCTATTTTTCCAAGGCCATATATTATATTGCCATCGAAAGACGCTTTATATTTAAAAACAGATGTTATCGAATATGAGCAGCTACATGCAGAATTGTCACAAGTTTATATTCGCGGGAGAAATTTACGTGCTTTTTTACGAGGGGAATAAATAGTGAATGAAAAAAGAGTGAATGCTGAGTGCAACAAGCTATGCACTTCATGTAATTCGCTCTTTTTATTTCGTATTTAAAAGATCATTTCTGTGAAAAAGAAAGAAAAGACGAGAAAACAGATGAAAGAATATTAATAACACCTAATGTAAGCGTTTAAATAGATGGATATTTTCTTATTTTCAGTAATTTAACCCTTTACAAGTTAAATTTAGAGGAGTATATTTACTCTCATAAATCATTCATGAAATTTCCAAAAAAAACCTAAAATCGCTGAGTTCCAGAAATGGAGCGGGGGAACCAATTTTGTGCATCGTCACTTGGGGTGAATCTTTCAATTTTGAAAGTAGGGCTACTCTTTAGGCCCGAATCCGACAGCTAACCTCGTAAGCGTTTAGAGAGGAGGTTTACTTTGTGTTGTTCACTTCGAACACTAAGTAGAGCTTAGTGTTCTTTTTTTGATGAATAAATGTCAAATTTTAACAAAAAGTGAGGGATAGCTATGTTAGATGTTGTAATGATCGGGATATTTGTTGTATTAGTTGCATCGATGGCAAGCCTGGCAAGTTGGTCAGATAAAGTTGTGAAAGAAGGGAAGCAATCATGATGATTGCCTTATCGGTTATTGTTGCAGCGATTACGGTGTACTTAGTGTACGCATTATTAAATCCAGAAAAGTTTTAATTAGGGGGAATCATTCATTATGATTTGGGTTGCAGTCGTTATTACAATGCTCTTGTTTATTTTAGTAGCAAAGCCAACGGGGATTTATTTAGAAAAAGCTTTTCAAGGTAGCAAAACGCTAGATAAAGTATTCGGGCCTTTTGAAAAACTTATTTTTAAAATTACGGGTGTAAAAGAATACAATCAAACGTGGAAACAGTACGCATTATCACTTGTTTTACTCAACGGATTTATGATTGTTGTTGTATATTTCATTTTCAGATTACAGGGTGTGCTGCCGCTAAATCCAGCGCATATTGAAGGAATGGAGCCTACGCTCGCTTTTAATACAGCAATTAGTTTTATGGCTGATACAAATTTACAGCATTATAGCGGTGAAAATGGTTTGTCTTATTTATCACAATTAATCGCCATTACGTTTTTAATGTTTGCAGCACCAGCAACGACTTTAGCGATTGTTATGGCATTTATAAGAGGGCTTGCTGGAAAAGAACTTGGGAACTTCTTCGTTGATTTTACGAGAGCTTTAACGAGAGTTTTTCTTCCAATTGCATTTGTTGCGGCGTTAGTCTTTGTTGCACTCGGTGTACCACAAACGTTAGACGGGGCAGTTACAGCACATACGATTGAAGGTGCAAAGCAAAGTATATTACGTGGACCAGTTGCATCATTCGTTGCAATTAAGGAACTTGGGAATAATGGTGGTGGTTTCTTCGGAGCAAACTCAGCGCATCCATTTGAAAACCCAGGACAAATTAGTAATATTTTGCAAATGATGCTTATGATGTTATTACCAACAGCACTACCATTTACGTACGGAAGGATGGTAGGAAATAAAAAGCAAGGACGTATCCTTTTTGTATCACTGTTCATGGTCTTTTTACTAGGATTTATAACGATTACGACATCCGAATTACATGGGAATCCAGTATTGAACCAAACAGGTATCCAGCATGTGCAAGGAAGCACAGAAGGGAAAGAAGTACGATTTGGAACCGTATTTTCTTCACTTTATGCGACAGTAACGACAGCTGCTGAAACAGGAGCGGTTGATACGATGCATGATACGTTAACACCAATTGGCGGTTTAGTTCCACTCGTAAATATGATGTTGAATACAGTATATGGCGGCGTTGGAGCAGGCTTTATCAATATTATCATGTATGCAATTATTGCAGTCTTTATATCAGGATTAATGGTCGGACGGACGCCAGAGTTTTTAGGTAAAAAGATTGAAGGTAAGGAAATGAAATTAATTGCGGTAACGATATTATTCCATCCGTTGCTTATTTTAGGATTTTCAGCATTAGCTCTTTCAACAAGCTTAGGAACGGATGCGATTTCTCATTCAGGTTTCCACGGTTTGACGCAAGTTGTATATGAATACACATCGTCAGCTGCGAATAACGGATCTGGATTTGAAGGTTTAGGGGATAATACACCATTTTGGAATATTACGACTGGTTTAGTTATGTTTTTAGGACGTTATTTCAGCTTAATTACGATGCTAGCTGTTTCTGCTTCACTGAAGGAGAAAAAGGTCGTACCAGAAACAGTCGGAACATTCCGTACGGATAATAGTTTATTTGGTGGCATCTTCATCGGAACGATTGTAATTGTAGGTGCGTTAACATTCTTCCCGATGTTAGTATTAGGTCCAATTGCAGAATTTCTTACATTGAAGTAATGGAGGGTAAATGATGAGACCGGTAGTAGTAAAAGAAAAACAAGTAGATAAATCACAAATACATGCTGTAGAAGATGAGGTTAGACAAGCGAAAACGTTGGATCGTGATATCGTGACGCATGCGATAAAGCAATCCTTTGCAAAATTGAATCCGAAAGTCATGATAAAAAATCCGATTATGTTCGTTGTGGAAATTGGATTTATCATTACGTTACTTTTATCCTTTCTTCCAAGTAGTTCTAGTAGTGTACCAGGATGGTTTAATATAACAGTTTCTCTCATTCTATTATTTACAGTTTTATTTGCTAACTTTGCAGAAGCGTTAGCTGAAGGGCGTGGTAAAGCGCAAGCCGATTCTTTAAAACAATCGAAGAAAGATGTGTTTGCAAATGTTGTAAAAGAAAATGGAGATATTGTTCAAGTTTCAGCAACTGATCTGAGAAAAGGTGACGTTGTTATTGTAAAACAAGGAGAAATGATTCCAAATGATGGTGAAGTAATTAAAGGTTTAGCATCTGTCGATGAATCTGCAATTACAGGGGAATCAGCTCCTGTTATAAAAGAAGCGGGCGGTGATTTTTGTTCCGTAACAGGTGGAACGATGGTCGTAAGTGATGAAATTACGATTGTGATTACGAGTAACCCAGGGGAATCATTTATCGATAAAATGATTTCTTTAGTAGAAGGAGCTGCACGTCAAAAAACGCCGAATGAAATTGCTTTAAATACAGTATTAACGAGTTTAACGCTTATTTTCTTAATAGTTGTTGTGACGTTGCCGATTTTTACAAATTATTTAGGGTTTCAAATTGATACAGCTGTACTTGTAGCGTTGTTAGTTTGTTTAATTCCAACGACAATTGGTGGGTTATTATCAGCAATTGGTATTGCCGGGATGGACCGCGTGACAAAGTTTAACGTGTTAGCAATGTCAGGGAAAGCAGTAGAAGCTGCGGGCGATATCAACACAATTATTTTAGACAAAACGGGTACGATTACTTTCGGGAACCGGATGGCACATACACTACTCCCTGTAGGAAATGAAACGATTGAGCAAGTAGGAAAATGGGCAGCGATTAGCTCAGTTTTAGACGAAACACCAGAAGGTCGATCTGTTATCGAGTATATGCAAGCGAAATCTATATCATATAATAGAGAACTTGCAGAACAAGGTGAGTTCGTTCCATTTAAAGCAGAAACGAGAATGAGTGGTGTCGATTTACAGGATGGAACGAAAGTGAGAAAAGGTGCTGTAGGTAGCGTGATTGAATGGGTTCAATCACAAGGTGGAACGATTCCGAAAGATGTGAATCAAAAAGCAGATTTCATTTCAAAAGAGGGTGGAACACCACTTGTAGTTGCAGTAGACGATCGTATTTACGGTTTAATTTATTTAAAGGATACAGTAAAACCTGGTATGCGTGAACGTTTTGAACAATTACGTCAAATGGGGATTAAAACGGTTATGTGTACAGGGGATAATCCATTAACAGCAGCAACAATTGCCAAAGAAGCAGGGGTAGATGAATTCGTTGCCGAGTGTAAACCGGAAGATAAAATTGCAGTTATTAAAGCAGAGCAAGATAAAGGGAAACTTGTAGCGATGACAGGTGATGGTACAAATGATGCCCCGGCATTGGCACAAGCGGACGTTGGATTAGCGATGAATAGTGGTACGACAGCTGCGAAAGAAGCAGCGAATATGATTGATTTAGATTCGAATCCAACGAAAATTATTGAGGTTGTAGGAATCGGTAAACAATTGTTAATGACGCGTGGTGCTTTAACGACGTTTAGTATTGCGAATGATATCGCGAAATATTTTGCTATTATTCCAGCGATGTTTACACTTGCGATTCCGCAAATGGAAGCATTGAACATTATGAAATTAACATCACCGCTTTCAGCAATCTTATCAGCATTAATATTTAATGCAGTTATTATTCCGTTACTCATTCCGTTGGCGATGAAAGGTATCGCATATAAACCGATGAGTTCGAATGCACTGCTTAGCCGAAATCTACTTATTTACGGGCTTGGCGGAGTGATCGTTCCGTTCATTGGAATTAAAGTAATTGATATGATTGTCGGCTTGTTCATATAAGGAAGAGGGGAAAACAGATGGCGAAAAAACAAAGTATACTTTCACCAATTATTCGTATTACTTTTACGTTCTTAGTCTTGTGTGGACTTGTATACCCGCTAATTGTAACGGGTATAGCGCAAGCGGTAATGAAGGATAATGCGGATGGAAGTCTTATATATAATGATAAAGATGAAGTAGTTGGTTCAAAATTAATCGGTCAAAATTTCACAGATCCACGTTATTTTCATGGACGCGTCTCTAGTATAGAATATAAAGCAGAAGCATCTGGTTCAAATAACTATGCACCGTCTGATCCAGATTTAGCAAAACGAGTTGAGAAAAGTATTGAGGACTGGAAGAAACAAAATCCAACCATTCCAGTTACAGAAGTACCGATAGATTTAGTGACGAATTCGGGTTCAGGGCTTGATCCTGACATTAGTCCAAAAGCGGCTTCTGTGCAGGTAGATCGCATCTCGAAATTAACGAATATTCCGAAAGAAAAGCTGGATCAATTGATTAAGGATCAAACGGAAGGTGCTGCACTTGGCTTGTTTGGGGAAGATCGCGTGAACGTTTTAAAGTTAAATTTAGAATTACAGAAATTAATGAAATAGTAACAGTGCTACCTCAATCTAACGGATTGAGGTAGCGTTGTTTCGAATGAAAGGTTGTGCTTATTTTGTATGCGGATGACTATGAACCGAAGTTTCAAAGGCGAACGCCAGAGGAATATTTAGAATATATTCGTCAGCAAAATCGCGGAAAATTAAAGCTATATGTAGGGGCTGCCCCAGGTGTAGGAAAAAGTTATAAAATGCTCTTTGATGCAAGAGAGATGAAAAAAGACGGTATTGATATTGTAATTGGTTTAATTGAAACACATGGAAGAGAAGAGACAGAAGAAGCAATTGCTGATTTAGAAAAAGTTCCGTTAAAAGAAATACAGTATAAAGGAAAAGTATTTTATGAACTTGATGTAGAAGGAATTATAAATCGTGCGCCGCAAGTAGTTGTAGTGGATGAACTCGCGCATAGTAATATTCCTGGATCTAAAAATAAGAAACGTTATATGGATGTTCAAGAATTGTTAGATGCCGGTATATCCGTATTATCAGCATTTAATATTCAACATTTAGAGAGTGTTCATGACATTGTAGCTCAAATTACGAATGTAAAAGTACGAGAACGAATTCCGGATTTTATTTTGCAAAAAGCAAATGAAATTCAGCTTGTTGATGCAACGCCCGAGGTATTAAGGAAGAGATTAATAGATGGAAAGATATATAAGGAAGAAAAAATAGAGCAAAGCTTACAAAATTTCTTTACGCTCAATAATTTAGGGGCATTAAGGGAATTATCGCTTCGTGAAGTCGCAGATGATATGGATGAGAAAATTAGCCAAACTGTTATAGAACCGATTGGTGTGAAAGAAAAAATTCTCGTTTGTGTACAATACAGTTCAACAGCAGAGAAATTAATACGGAGAGGTTGGCGCATGGCAGATCGGTTAAATGCTGAATTGTATGTCTTAAACGTAGAAAGAGAAAATATAGATTCTATTTCAGCAGGGAAAAAGCAAACAATTGAAGAGTGGAAATCGCTAACGAATCAATTTGATGCGAGCTTTGTATTAGAAGAAGCGAAAGGAAGAAAACCCGCTGATGTTATTATTGAAGTCGCGAACAGACTACAAGTGACACAAGTTTTACTCGGGCAATCGGCGAGAACACGGTGGGAAGAAATACGAAAAGGTTCTATTGTAAATGAAATTATGAGACAAACGAAGTATATTGATATTCATATTGTTGCGGATCAACGAGCTTAAAATAGAGGCCACCTTTCGGATAGTCTCTATTTTTCTTTTTTCAAGCCTTTTGAATATAATTTCTGAAAGAACTCATATATAATAGAAAAAGATACTTAACATAGTGAATAATTAAAGAGTCAATATATATAAAGAGGAGAGAGTAACATGCTTGAAAATACAGGGTTAGTATTAGAAGGCGGCGGTATGCGTGGTGTATATACGGGCGGGATATTAGAATATTTTATGGAACAAGATTTATATTTTCCATATGTAATCGGTGTATCAGCTGGTGCTTGTCATGCAGCGTCGTATCTTTCCAGACAAAGAAATAGAAATAAGACAGTAAATATTGATTATGCATCGCATCCACAATATTTATCGTATAAAAACTTATGGAAAAAGCGTCAATTATTTGATATGGATTTCATTTTTCATGAAATTCCAGAAAAGCATGTACCGTTTGATTTTGAAACATACTATAATAGCCCAGAGCGTTTCCTTGTAGGAACAACAGATTGTGAAACAGGACAGTCTGTTTATTTTGAAAAAGAAGGAACGAATGATGATGCACTAAATTTATTACAAGCGTCTAGTTCATTGCCTTTCATTGCACCGGTAGTAAATTACCGCGGTAAGCAGTTATTAGATGGCGGGATTTCTGATCCGATTCCAGTTCGTAAAGCACAGGAAGATGGGTTTGAAAAATCAGTCGTGATTTTGACGAGAAATCATGGTTACGCGAAGAAGAAGTCAAAGTTTGGATGGGTGGCAGCGAAAGCGTATAAAAAATATCCTAATCTTGTTAACACGATGTTGAATCGTTATGAAGTGTATAATGAGACACTTCACTACATTGAAAAAGAAGAGCAAGCAGGTAATTTATTTGTTATTCGCCCAGAAGTGCAGCTTCAAGTAGATCGTATGGAAAAAGATACAGCAAAACTACAAAATTTATATGAGCAAGGCTATGAAGATGCAAAGAGACAATTTGCAGATTTACAGGCGTTCTTGCAAAAATAAGTATTAGGCTGCGGAGAAGAGTTTCTTCGCAGTCTTTTTTATTATTGATCTATAACTGAATGCCGAATGCCATTTTAGAAACAGTTATACATGTTTTTGGTTATGGTATAATATGGATGAAAGTGTGTAAAGGGATGATACATATGGAAAATGTATATAAGGGGCTTAGACATGCTGGATTTACTATGATACTTATTTTTGGTGGTGTATTTCTACTTCGCTGCTTCATTCATGGTGAGATGCTACTGGATCAGCTTATTGGGTTTAGTGTAGGAATGATGATGGTTGTTTCATCCGTTTTCATTCAAAAGTATAGTAAAAAGTTACAGGTAGATGAGAGATATTAGAAATTGTGAGCTCCCTTTATATTTGGAGGGGGCTTTTATAATTAAGTAGTTTAGCTGAAGAGGAGGCTTTCGTATGATTTTCTTACTTGTCGTATATTTTGTTTTTATTATGACGTTGTTTATGACGTTTTTTCTTTCTAAAAGATCATATGAGAAGCCGTTTATTAAATATGTACCAGCGTTAATATTGTTTATTTTGGCTTTCATTTCTTCTATTACGTTTGTATTTAATAACGGCATGGGAGAACTGATGATAGCGATATTTTTAGGAGTTACGGCAATAGCAAACTTGCTCTTACTGCTTGCGCTAAAAGTAGTTCGTGTGATTGTTGCAAAAGGAAAGTAGAGCATCGGAATTCGATGCGCTACTTTTTTATTTACGCTTCTTTTTAATAAACGAAAAGGCTAAAGCTGTAATCAAAATACTGCCTTTAATGATATCTTGTGCATAATAAGGAACGTTCATCATTGTGAGGCCATTTAATATAATTCCGATTAATACCGAGCCGAGGAATGTTCCGACTATATTTGGTTTCTTGGCACCGAACATTGCATAACCGATATAGGCAGCTGCAACTGCATCCATTAATAATGGGGAACCAGCTGAAACTTGCCCTGTTCCAACGCGGCTACATAGAATAATCCCGCCGACAGAGGCGAGTAAACCGCTAATCATATAAGCGTATACACGGTAACGATCGGTAGGGATACCGGCTAGTCTAGCAGCTTCTCGATTCCCACCTGTCATATAAAAGAAACGACCGTACGTTGTTTTTTCTAAAAATAGATGTGCAATTAAAACGACGATAAGCATGATAATGACAGGGACTGGAATTCCTAAAATGGAACCTTGACCGATAAATAAAAAGGATGGAATAAAATGTCCTGTGGCACCCGACATTCCTTCATATATTGAAGATCCTTTTGAAAATGTTAAGTGTAGTCCATTCACGATATACATGATACTTAGTGTAGCTAGTAAATCTGGTAGTTTAATTCGGATAACGAGTAGTGCATTTAATAATCCAACTAATAGTCCACACAGAATAGGAACAAGGAGTGTGACTAATAGTTCTTGTCGATATAAAACGAGACAAGAAGCAGCGGCAATTGTTGCTAAACTAGCGGTAGAGCCGACTGATAAATCAAACCCATCTACAATCAATGTAAAGGTAACACCAATCGCAAGTAACGTTACGATAGAAATAGAGCGTAAAATATCACTAATATTGTTGTATGTTAAAAAAGAATCATTGACGATAGAGAAAAAAATTGTAACACCTATAATAATAGCAACTGTACTAAATTGATAAAAAAGATGAGTAGGTAAATATAGTTTCTTAGTTTTAGTTTTATGAACGAGATTCAATGGAAAAGCTCCCTTCAGATAAATGTAAAAGCTGTTCAGGAGATAGGTCATTCGGCAAGTACTCACCTACAAATTCTCCGTTTGCCAGTATAAGAATGCGATCGGCGATATGTAGTGCTTCATCTTGTTCTCCTGTGAAATAAATTACGGAACTCCCGTTTTCTGTAATGTTGCGAATGAATTGAAAAATGTCTTGTTTCGCAGCTATGTCTACACCTTTAGTTGGCTCGTCCAAAAGAAATAGATTAGGTTTGAATCCATTCCATTTTGCAATTGAGACTTTTTGTTGATTTCCACCGCTAAGTGAATGAATAAAGGCTTTTGGGTCATTGGGTGAAATGCTGAAAGAAGAAATTACCGTAGTAGCATTATTTAATTCGGTTTGTTTTCGTCTCCAACCTGATTGGTGTAAATTAGTGTGACTTATAATATCTTCCGAAAGAAATACACCTTGTTTTCTTCTTTCTTCTGGTACAAGTGCGATTTTCGCTTTAATCGCATCTCGCGGTGTTTTAATTGTTATGTTGTGACCATCTATTTTTGCGCGATAAGTATGACGAGCACCAAATAAAGTTTCAGCAAGTGTTGTTTTTCCACTTCCAATTAATCCGTATATCACAACAGTTTCTCCTTTTCGTATTGTAAGAGAAAGGGGAGAATGATCTTCGTGTAATTGAAGCTCTTGTACTTTAAATATTTCCTCGCTCCCGATTTTTGGTGCTGTATTAATAGGAAGTGTAAGTTGTTTTCCAGTCATTGCTTCAACAATTTGTTGATCTGTAATCGTTGTAATGGCTTGAGAAAGGGCAACTTTACCGTTATGTAGTACAGTTACATCATCCGCGAAATTTCGAATCTCTGATAAACGATGAGAAACTAGGAGGATGCCAATTCCTTTTGATGTCAAATCTTTTAATAGTTTCCCAAAGGTTTCAACTTCCTTTGGTCCAAGAGAAGAAGTAGGTTCATCTAATAAAAGATAAGTTGTATTGTTAGATAAAGCTCTTGCGATAAGAAGTAATTGTTTTTCATGTAATGAGCAGTTTGAAACATCTTCTGAAACATTTAAATCTACTTGTACAATTTGCAAATGTTGTTTAGCGAGTGCAACTAATTTGGACTTTGAAAATAGTACTTTATTTTGCATTGCTAAATGATCAATTAGTACATTTTCTAATACAGATAATCCCGGAATAAGTCCATGATCTACTTCTTGTGTTACGAAAGAAATACCGTGCTTTTTTGCATCACGTGGTGAAGTGAAGGAAACAGACTGATTATCAATTTTTATATCGCCAGCAACTGGTTGGATTTCACCAGTTGCTATTTTTAGTAAAGTACTTTTTCCCGCACCATTCATTCCTAGTAAAGCGTGTACTTTTCCTTTTTGAATATGAATAGAAACATCTTCTAAAACAGGTGTAGCTACATGATAAGAATGTGTAATGTTTTGAAGAGAGAATGTCATCATTTTTTCTCCTTCTCTAATTTTTTCATCCAAGGAGAATATGCATCTTTTGAGTCTCCCCAACCGTTTATATGTTTTGATAATTGATCCATTGTTATATTTTCTTTTGGTAAACTACTTTTCTTTACTAAATAAGGTTCTAGTGAATAAATATCTGGCGTTTGTTCACCAGCAATTTTTTTGTATAAAAATCGTACTTGAACTTTACCTACTTCAGCTGGATCAGTTGCAGCTGTAGCAGTCCAAGGTGAGCTTTCTTTTTGCATGAGTTGTAAATCTTCATTACTTAAGTCAATGCCATATACTTTTATATCTGTACGACCAGCTTGTTCAAGTGCTTTAACAGCTCCTTTAGCGAACTCATCCCATGAAGCGAAAATAGCTTGTAAATCTCCTTTTTTCGGATATTTCTTTAATAAAGCTTCTACTTGTGTTTGTGTATCAAGCGGTGTGTTATTACTAGCAGTACCGAATCGTGCAACTTCTTTTATATTTGGATAACGTTTATAAAAAGCATCAATGATAACGTTGCGACGTTCCATTGGAGCAAATCCGCCAACCCATACGACTGCGATATTTCCTTGTCCATTCAAATCTTCCGCTAACGTTTTTAATGATTTCCATGCAAGACTATAGTCATCTTGATCAATAATTGTCACACCTGGCAAGCGTAGATCGTTATCAAACGCAACTACGGGAATATTCGCCTGTAACGCTTTTTCTACTCCAGGTTTTAGTGCTTCAGAGCGGCCGTGATCAATTAAAATACCATCCACTTTTGAATTAATAGCAGTATCTAAATTTGCAGCCATTTTTGCTAAATCGTTATCAGAATTGTAGACTTGTACACTACCGCCAAATAGCTCGACTTGTTTTTTGACGCCCTCAATATATTGAGAGGAAAAAGTTCCGATGGACATTTGCATAATTAATGCGATTTTTAATGGCTTCTTCATTTGGATTGGAACTTCTGTTTGTAAGTGATTTTCTACCGTTGTAGGCGCCTTTTTCACAGTTTGTTGCTTTTGTGATGAAATCGCATCTTGTTCATTTGTACAAGCGGTTAATGTAAGTAAGAGAAAAATAAGTACGATGGAACATAATTTTTTCATAAAAAAATCCCTCCTAAACTAAGAAGAGAGAGGAGGGAGTGAAAATAAAAAACGCCTTTTCATATAGAAAAGACGTCTTATCATATTACTCTTATCTTTCAACACAATGTGTTGTAAGAATTAGCACCGTGCCCATAAATGGGTCGGTTGCCGGGCTTCGTAGGGCTCATCCCTCCACCTGCTCTTGATAAGACATCGAATATTTAACTATTTTGAATTATTTCACAAATGAATGGTGTTGTCAAACAGTATTTATAAAAAAAATCCCTCAGGAAGAGGGATTTTAATGTGGTAAGAAAACTAATTGGTAAGCGAACAAGATTCCGAATAAATACACAAGTGGGTGAACAGCGCGGAATTGTCCTTTTGCCATTTTCATAAGTGGGTATGAAATAAATCCAAGTGCAATACCTGTTGAAATACTTGATGTAAGTGGCATGCTTAAGATTACTAAAAATGCTGGGAATGCTTCATCGAACGTATCCCAATCGATGTGACGAACTGAACCCATCATAAGACTACCAACGATAATTAATGATGGTGCTGTAATAGCTGAAACGCCAGAAACAGCGCTCACTAACGGTCCGAAGAATGCTGCTAATGCAAATAGAACAGCTACTGTAACAGTTGTTAAACCAGTACGACCACCAGCTGCAACACCAGCAGATGATTCAATGTAAGCTGTTGATGGTGTTGTTCCGAACATAGCTCCAATTGTTGCTGAGAATGAGTCAGATAGAAGAGCTCGTCCTGCTTTTGGAAGCTTTCCATCTTTCATGAATCCACCTTGTTGTGCTACACCAAGTAATGTTCCAGTTGTATCAAATAGTGTAACAAGGAAGAATGAGAACACAACGCCGTATAATCCGTAGTTAATTACATCAGATACAGCAGTAATTGGATTTGAAACGATAATTCCTTCTGGTAATCCAGGCATTGATGTAACGCCGTTTGAGAACGTTAATTGCCCTGTGAAGTAAGCGATAATACCAGTTAATAACATTCCGATAAATAGTGCCCCGTTTATATTTAAAGACATAAGGATAATTGTAATTCCAAGGCCAGCTAATGCTAGTAGAACTGGAGCAGAGTGAAGATCACCAAGCCCAACTAAGTTTGCATCATTTTTTGTAACAATTCCTGTTAAGCGCAAACCGATAAAAGCAATAAAAAGACCGATACCAGCAGTAAGTGCATGTTTTAAGTTTTCGGGAATTACTTCCATTAATTTCGTACGGAAAGATGTGAATGATAACAAGATTAAAATCATACCTGCTACGAATACAGCAGAGAATGCAATTGCGAAAGTCATGCCTTCATGAGCTTTTACAACAGAGTAAGAGAAGTAAGCATTTAATCCCATACCTGGTGCAATTGCGATTGGTAAGTTTGTAAAGATTGCCATAAATAATGTTCCGACAACAGCGGCGATAATAGTAGCTGTAAATGCTTGTTCAAATGGAACGCCTGCATCCCCAAGGATGACAGGGTTTACGACAATGATATATGCCATTGTTAAAAAGGTAATAATACCTGCCATAATTTCAGTTTTAATAGAAGTTTTATGTTTTGAAAGGTTAAACATATAAACATCCTTTCTTTTTACGAATAATTTTCACAACAGTTATATATAATATTCGTTTTTTGACTTTTTTGCAATAGTTTTGCATAAAAACTTTAGAACAATCCATATTTTATGTCTTGAATTTGAATATTAACCGTAAAAACGAGTGGGAATTGCGGTTGTTCATGTGTAAGTAGTTTTTAATATTGTGCACATTATAAGGAGAAAGGAGTTGAAGGAAGTTATGCCACAGCAAAAAAACTTTTTAACAATGCCAGCGCAACATCAACATAAACAGCCTGGTATTGAATCATTAATGAATCCTCTTCCAAAGTTTGAAGATCCAAATTATAAAGGAAGTGAAAAGTTAAAAGGAAAGAATGTATTAATTACAGGGGGAGATAGTGGGATTGGGAGAGCTGTGTCCATCGCTTTTGCAAAAGAAGGAGCAAATATTGCGATTGCTTATTTAGACGAGGATGAAGATGCAAATGAGACGAAAAAACTTGTTGAAAAAGAAGGCGTGAATTGTGTATTACTGCCGGGGGATTTGAGTAGTGAACAACATTGTAAAGATATTGTGGAAGAGACCGTCCGGCAGCTGGGGAGTTTAAATGTGCTTGTGAATAACGTTGCACAGCAATATCCGCAGCAAGGACTAGAGTATATTACAGCGGAACAGTTAGAAACGACATTCCGTATTAATATTTTTTCTTATTTTCATGTTGCAAAAGCAGCGCTATCCCATTTAAAGCAAGGGGATGTAATTATAAACACAGCATCTATCGTTGCATATGAAGGAAATGAAACGTTGATTGATTATTCTGCAACGAAAGGAGCAATTGTCGCATTTACAAGATCGCTATCTCAATCATTAGTACAAAAAGGGATTCGTGTAAATGGTGTTGCACCAGGTCCAATTTGGACACCGCTTATTCCATCAAGTTTTGATGAGAAAAAAGTATCACAGTTCGGGAGCAATGTTCCTATGAAAAGACCTGGTCAGCCGTATGAATTAGCGCCTGCGTATGTATATTTGGCGTCTAATGATTCGGCATATGTAACAGGGCAGATGCTACATGTAAATGGGGGCGTTATTGTAAATGGATAGTTTTCATTTATAAGAGCAAAGTAAAGCTAATTGCATTTATCCCGCTATTTACGGGCAGTAAGACTCCATCTCAAAATTTGGCTGGAGCAAAGAAGTTAGATGGGAGCCCTGCTGCCCGTAAACGCCCGATTGGTGCGGGCTAATACTCAGTGGGGGATGGACAAAACCTCCACTGAGTAAAGTTTCACTTTATTATTATGTTAGTGCTAGGGAGGATTTAGATGAAGAAAGTATGGTTAATCATAATCCTATTTTTCTGCCTACCAGCTAGTGTTTTTGCTAATACAGATCATTTAATATTAGTTAACCTTAAAACGAATCAGCTGTCTTTTTTTGAAGAGGGAAACTATACGAGAACATTTCCGATAACGACAGGAAGAGATAGCACCCCAACGCCTGAAGGGAATTTTTGTATTATAACTAAGTATAAAAATAAAGAATACCATCGAAAAAAAATACCTGGGGGTGCGCCGAATAATCCTCTCGGTACGAGGTGGTTAGGTCTGGATAAAAAGGAATATGCGATTCATGGAACAAATCGGGAATGGACGATTGGGAGCAGGGAGTCGAATGGTTGTATTCGCATGCATGATCGGGACATACAATGGTTATATGAACGGGTACAATTACAGACGAAAGTAATTATTTCTCGTTTTTATACGAGTCCCGAATATGAGGCGTATAAGCTTGGTTATCGTGTTGTGAGTTGGAATGGTCGTAAAGTAGAAGAAGGACAAATTGGAATACTTACGCTAGTAGACCGTGTAAATATATATTGGCAAGAACCAAATGGACAATTGACGAAAGTAAAAACGGTATTGCCAAATGAAAAATACGCAGTGTACTCCAAACGAAAAGATGGAATATATTATATAGGAAGCAATTTGTATATTGTTGATGAAACGGGAGAAAAAATTCGTTATGAGCAATTACCTTATTCGACCTTAAGTAATATATATAAAAGAAAATATGATGTTCCGTAATAGCTACCGTGTATAGGCGGTAGCTTATTTGTGATGAAGTGAAACTTAATGGGGGAATTGCTCTTCTTTGCTGATTATAAACTTATACTAATTGGGATTCATGTAAATAGCGGGATAAAAAATTGAAACAGCAACTATTATGTTTTGCTGAATATAATACAGTACAGATTGGGGGGCGGTCACATTATGAAAAGTGAATTTGCATTTAAGATTTTCTTAATCACGACTTGTTTATTTATCGTGTATTTATATGCGTTACTCGTCTTCTCATTTTATGTTCCATATATTGATTTAATATTGTTCGTCGGATTTATTTGGGCGTTTGTTAAAGCGAGGGAAGGGGAGAAGAGTGTATATCGACGCATCACTTTATGCGGGACGGTCCTTCTCGTTATTTTATACTTTTTTATGATGCATGATTTTTGGAGAGGAATGTAAAAAAGCATACGACTAATCGTATGCTTTTACGTTTAATATTTTGGTTTAAATGTATGGCAACAAGTTTCTACACTCGTTGTTACAGAACTTTCAAGCGTCTCGTTTGTTAAAGTAGCGCTTGTATACGAATCATTTGTATTCTGACCAGCCTCTTGTGCATCCGGTTGAACAACGATTGCACTTGCTTGACAAAAGTTACCTTGTCCCCAAAATGAGCAATTGGAAACAGAGCATTTTACTTCAGGCATAAAACCCCCTCCTTATACATTAGTGTGGGATTTTACGTCCATTTCATGTATAGAAGGAGTTTCCTTTTCTCGTTATTTTTTCGTTTGCTCAAGCCATTCTTTTAATTTGTCTTCCGGTTGTTCACCACTAATACGGCTTACTTCTTTGCCATCTTTAAAGTGAATGATTGTTGGAGTTCCTTTAATTTTATATTCATCCCAAGGAGCATCTAGTTTTTCAATGTCCATAACTTTCATATCAACGTTCAAGTCTTTAGCCATTGGTACTACGATAGGAGATAGCTTTTGACAATGAACGCAAGATGTTTGATAAAAGTATACTGTTTCTTCTTTTTTCTCTTTTAAATTCTTTTGGAGATCTGAAAGAGAGATTTTATTTGTATAGTAGTCAGGGCCATTTGTCTTACTATCAGTAGCATTATCAATTTTTTGGCTAGTAGCGTTTTTTTCTTCCATTTGTGTTACAGCGAATATTGCTGCGAACAAGGCGATAATAATACCGCCAAATATAAGCATTTTTTTCATTCTTTCATCTCCTTATTTGTTTTTGATGACAATAAAGCTACAAACAGCGATTGTGATAAAGCCGATAAGTGCCAAAAACGGGATTGTCACAAAACCGAACCAGTTTATGTATTCTCCCGTACATGGCACACGGCCGCAAGCTGCCCCAGCAGCTGAAAATGCTGCTACTTTTTGAATTGCATAATGATATAAAGAAATACAAGCACCAATACTTGCAATTGGTAAAGAATAACTTGCGATGCGATAATCTTTCTTTGCTACAGCGATACCAAGCCATAAAACGAATGGATACATAAAAATACGTTGATACCAACAAAGGACACAAGGCTCAAATTTCATGATTTCGGAAAAGTATAGACTTCCTAGTGTAGCGATAAAAGAAGCCCCCCACGCGGTAAGTAAAGCATATTCTTGCTTTTTTTCTTGTCCCATATTTTATACCTCTCTTATAATAGTTACATACTAAATTATAGTATGAAGTGGCACAGAAAAGAAAGAAAAAATATGTTTATCAATAAAAGTTTTATAAGGGAAAACTTTTATTGATATAAACATTTTAAAAAAGCGCTATTCTCATAAAGAGAATAGCGCTATATTTTACATTTGAATTTGCTCTACTTCATCTATATGTGACTTTTGGGATGCGTGGTCAATATATTGAAATAGGAGCTGTAATTGTTTATCAACTTCAGGCAGTTCTTTACTGTATTGATAAGCGTGTAAAAAATGTTCAATACGCTTAGAAAATAATTGATCGTTCGTTTGAACCATAAGAACGAGTAATTTATCCCAATTACAGCAATACGTGTAATAGAGAGCTTTATCGTAGTCGTTATATGTTTGCACTGTGTACCCTCCTTACTGAGGAGTTATATATAGTGTGTGATAAGTAAGGAGAAATACACTTGAAAGAATTTGTTAAGAAAAAAAGTGAATGAAAAGAAAAAACGAGGTATCTCCTCGTTTTTTAAGCTTTTGGCATTGGTGTAGGTGTTGGTTTTCCATAGCCTTCTTTGTATTTATTATCAATATAGTTACGAATTTCAAGCGTCGATTTTCCTTTTTGTTTCATCGAAGCAGATTCAACTGCGATTTCTAGACAATTGACGCAAGTTGTTGCATGGGAATCCCAAACAACTTCACCATTCTTTTTAATTTCACGAATAAAGCAGTTTTTATTATTTTTATGTCCTACACTTTCACCACAACCGCAGTAACATGGAATCCAATCTAATAGTTCTGCATTTTGTCCAGCGACAGTGTAGATATCTTTCATTTGTGGATCAAGCTTGTCTAGGAAGGAGGGAAGTGTTTCGACCCCTTTTGTTTTTTCTTGAATGTCAGCTTGCTGAGTATGTGATGCGTGGTCATGCTCTTCTTTTGATTCAGATGATTTTTTTTCATTTGTACCAGTACTCCCGCATCCAGCAAGAATTAGGCTCAGTACTGCAAGTAAAGAAAATACATACTTTTTCATTCGCTTGTCCCCTTTACAAATGTATTAACCAAATTGTATCAAATATCATGGTGTGTCGGGTGAAGATTTTTTCGACTGATTTTTGAAGCGCCATCGTAGTGAATGGAATAGAAATAAAATTGGGATATAAGCGTATACAATATATAAACCAGCTTGAGACAGTACGGTATTTAATGTATTGATGCTTTCCCTGTTTGTGAAAAACAAAGATGAAACAAATATAGTCGCGATAAACAATGGTAATGTAATGTTAAATGGTATGTGAAAAGAGTATTTACTAATACGACAAGAAGACCAAATGGTTAAACAAAGATTAGGTAAAATAATAAGAAACCAGATGAAAATAATAATGTATTCAAATCGCTGAATGAATGGGACTTTAATAATTTTTAGCATTGTTAAAGTAGGCCAAATTGTATGATGCAGTTGGCCCTGACTATAGTACATAAGGGAAACGATTGCTAGTATTACATATAAAATAGTTGTGAAAGCAATCCCGCCATGTGCCCATTTATGTAGTGATTTTCCCTTTCTAATAAGTGGGTAAAAGATAAGGATTGCTTCAAATCCAAGAAACTCTAATGCAGATGCTTTCGTTGAATATAGAATGTCTGCAGGTGAATGGGTGAAAATAGGTAAAATATTACGGACATGTGCGTATTTCATAGGGAAAACTAAGAAGAATAGTACGAAAATCGGTATTATGACGCCCCAAAAACACATTCCTGTTACAGAGCGAAAGCCACCTTTTATTACGTAATACGTCACGAGTAAAAATAATAATGTTAATTTCCATGGTTTAATTGTAGGAAAGACCCATACTTGAATGACTTCGATATATGTACGAAGCACAGTAAGGCAAAATAACAGAAGATATGCGGCAAAGCACATAGAGAAAAAGGTTCCAATCCATTTTCCGAAACATGTCGTATGAATGGTCATCAAATCATTGTCTTTATCTAACATTTTTAACATACAAAACAGTACGATATGAGTTAAGACACCCGCAACAATAAGGGAAATCCAAGAATCATAACCAGCATATTGTGCAATAACTCGTTGGTATCCTAACACGCCTACTCCAATTTGAAGAGAGTGTAATAAAAGAAATATGAAATAAGGGGAAACAGTCATTGTTTTATTTTGCTCAGCCATTGTAACACCTCACTATTCTCCGATACCAGATTGCACAACATTGATTTGTACGTGAACAGCAACATCTACATTAGGGTACATTTCTTGAATTTGTTTTATAGTCCATTTTCTTGAATGACTACGAATTTCTTCCCGTATCCCTATCGGATCGACCTCTTTTTCTTGAAATTGTTTTATTAATTCGTTTAAATCTTTCTCAACTGTTTTTTCTACATGTTTTTTTATGTAAGTTATGTTTTCGTTTTTCGCTAAATCAAGCCAGCTTGGAGCGCTTTTTATGAGTCCATTTAATTTTAAGTGGATGTTAACTTTCGGAATGTCACCAGTATCGGAAAGGTAACAAACGCTCTTTCCAGATAAGTTTTGAGTGGCAATTAATCCTTTATGGTTACCTTGCTGTATTGGAACTTCGTAACGACCATTTGTAGTTGGATTAAGGAGTAATTTCAATAAAAAAGATCCTTTTTTATCTGTGTACATAACCACTTTATCCTTTTTTAAAAAAGCGAGTCCTTTAATGGAAGCAGACTTGTCTTCATCAATTTCAATATAAGGAAGAAATGGATCGCATCCTGATGAATAAAAGTTATATAAAAAAATATTTAAAGCAGTCCGTGGAATCGTTTCGGCTTCTATGTTTTGCTCCAGTAAGTCAGACAGATAGAGTGATCCATTTGTTTTAATATGTTTGAGCAGTTTTTCTGTAGAACCGTCTACCAGTGCTAGTTGAACATCTCGACCAATATTAGGATCACGTTGCAAATTATTTATAATATCGCCAATTCCATGTTCGCCAATGGATTTTCCAAAAAGCACAACACGCATTTGACCGACAGCGATAGTATGAGGCGATTTTGCATTTAGTCGTGAGGATATTGTTTCGATCGTGCCAGCAGTAGTTGACTGAGTTTCTGGTTTTGATTGAACGCCTTTTGTGTAATCGGGATATAAAATCGTCCCGCGAAATTGTTTGTCTTTCGTTATATCAAATCCACCTACATGAATCATTCGCTGTGTGTCTACTATATTCGGTTGTGTACAGCCGGATTGGAAAATTAAAATGATAATGGAAAAGCATAATAAAGTATTTTTCATTTTTCTTCACCATCATGTTTTTCTTTCGCTTTGTTTGGATCATAGCGCCATTTCTTCTTTGGTCTTAGAAAAGAAGCCCGCCCTGCAGTTTGACTAAATGGAAGACGAAGGAGCCCCTCAGCTGTACCTAACCCGCGAAATGGATATAAAGGTAATAAATAAGGTGATCCAAGTGATTTTAAGCGAATTAAATGAGCTAATATGAATACAAATCCGACGATTAGCCCTACACCTCCAAATGCTCCAGCTAAAATGATGAGAGGAAATCGTAATATCCGGATAGTGGAAGACATTTTTACTGTTGGTGTTGTAAAAGAAGCAAGCGCAGATAACGCAACCGCAATTAATAAAATAGTACTTGTTAAAGCAGCCTCAACAGATGCCTGGCCAATGACAATCCCTCCAACAATACCAATTGTTTGACCAACTTTAGTCGGTAAACGAGCTCCAGCCTCGCGCAGTAATTCGATTGTAATTTCTAAAAAAAGTGCTTCTAACATAGGTGGGAACGGTACGTTAGCTCTAGAATAAATAATAGGACCAAGTAAATCAGCTGGAATCATTTGATAGTGATACGTTAATACAGCTGTATAAATAGCTGAAGAGAATAGAGAGAATGCTGCTCCGAAAAAACGAACCATTCTAAGAAATGAGCCTGCTATCCATGGTAAATAATAATCTTCTGGAGATACGAAGAAATCGAGTAATGTCGCCGGTCCAGCTAATGCGTATGGTGAACCATCTGTTAAAATGACAACACCGCCATTAATGAGTGCATAAACAGAACGATCTAAGCGCTCTGTAGGTAGTAAAACAGGGAAGGGAGAGTTACTATTATCGCTAATAAATTGTTCGATCATAGTCGCATCGAAAGGAACATCAAAGTCAATGCCTTGTAGACGCTGCATTGCAGTATTGACGTGCTGATCATTTGTAATGCCTTCGATGTAAGCAACTACGACCTTTGTTTTTGATATAGAGCCAACTACAACCTCTTTGAAAACTAATTGCTCCGTTACAATACTTCGGCGAAGTAAGTGTGTATTTGTATCAATATTTTCAACGAATCCCACTTTGGGACCGATTACACTATATTCATTTTCTGTATCGTTATATAATCGTGTACCTAAAACTGAACTTTCAGCACGAATAAGTGCATATTCTGCTGCTTGAGAATCATTTTTTAGCTGTATGAGCACATACCCACCTAATAATTTTTCACGAATATCGTCAATAGAAGGGCCTGTGATAATCTCCTCAAGTGTGACGATATTTGCTATATCACTTATATTTTCAATGTGATCTAATTCTCTTTTTATAGGTGTTAAAATAAATCGATTAATGAGGAGTGATTCAGCTGTAGATTTGTAATAAAACAAACATAATGTCCCATCGTCTACTACGTTATAAGAAACGAAATCACTAGATTCTTTCATCGTGTGGATAAACTCGGGAATGGAACAGATTGTTTTTTTATTCTTTTTAGATGTTGAACGCAACATTTGCTCACCCCTGACATGCATCATTTACTTGTGTTAGTTTTTGGGAAAGACGGGAATTTATACTTGAAAATTGAAAGTTCATGCCAAAAAGGAAGAGTAATGAATATCTCTTCCTTTTTGGCATATTAATTTGTTTTCTTTTCTTTAATAGATTTCACTAATTTAATCATTTCAGCTCGTATATCTTCTTTTTTAACATTTAATTTTTCTGCAATTTGTTTAATTTCCATTCCATCTTTTTTCATTTTTAGTACATCATCGAGAGGGGTATTACTTTTTTGAGCGATGATTGTTAACACCGCGAGCTGATGTAAGCTGATGTTATACTCTTTCATTTTTTGTTTTAGCTTATCAGGTGTAGATTTGTGCATGTTTGCTAATTCTTGCAGTAGTGCTTTTTTCGTTTCTTTATTCATATGATGTTTTTTCAATTTACTTGGATCTACACCGAAATGCTCGGCTGTTTTCTCCCAAGATTTATTTTGCTTATAGTAAGCTAAAACGTCCTTAATTTCTTTTTTGCTTATTCTTGCAATGTGTGCAGCTTTCCAAATTTCATGTTTGTTATAGCCGAGTTTTTCGAGCGACTGCATTTCTTCTTCTGAAATAGGCTTATGATGGTGCATTGTTACTTCTTTTGGCGTGGCAGCGGAAGCAGGAAAGACAGATATCCCGCACAATAATGCTGCCATAGTCATACTTACTACGATTTTCTTGTACATATAAACTCCTCCTAGATGGATAATGTGGAAAACTTTACACTTATCATTTCCATAAAATGTGAAAAAATTGTGAACACACCAAGTTTTTTTATTCACAACGAGAAATTAATTTTTTAGCTGTTTTCCAACATAAAACATTGATTAATAGTGAAAAACTAGGTTATAATCGAAATTGAAAATCAATATCAATAACGGAATTATACATATAGATAAAAATAAGGGAGAGAAAAATATGACTACATATACTTCCATCGCAAATGTTATTAAAGAAAGACGCTCTGTTCGTACATTTACAAATAAAGCAGTAGAAAAAGAGTTATTAATTGAACTATTAAACGACGCAACGTGGGCACCGAATCATAAACATCGTGAGCCATGGAATTGTAAATTATACATTGGAGAAGGCCGTCAGAAATTAGTAGACGCAGTATTAAACTCTTTCACAGAAGAAGAAAGAGCAAAACGCGGCAAAACTTTATCTGATCGTTTCTTAAGTACGCCTGCACAAATCGTTGTTTACATTGATGAAGATCCGCGTCAAATTCCACGTGACGAAGATTACGCTGCAACATGTGCATTTATGCAAAACTTCCAATTGCTTGCTTGGGAACGCGGTTTAGGCTGTGTTTGGAAATCAGGTGGATTAAACTACAATCCACTATTTATAGAAGGAATCGGTTTAACAAGAGGCCAACGCATCGTTGGAATTCTTCATATCGGTTATTTCGATAAAGCACCAGAGGGAAAAGTGCGTACGCCGATTACGGAGAAGATGGAGATTATTGAGGGTTAATAGATGAGACATTCTCGTTTTTGCGAGGGTGTCTTTTTATTATGCAATCAATCCTCATGAAAGCTTGTTCCTCATCATACACTTTCTTAAGGGAAAGTGTAAGGAGGGAAAATAATGAGAGCAAGTGATGATAAAGCACTGCAATATGCGATTGCGGAAATTACAGAAATTGCGACTGGATTTGGGCTTGATTTTTATCCGATGCGTTATGAAATATGTCCAGCGGAAATTATTTATACATTTGGTGCATATGGGATGCCGACGAGGTTTTCACATTGGAGTTTTGGAAAGCAATTTTTTAGAATGAAATTACAATATGATTTGGGACTTAGTAAAATTTATGAACTCGTTATTAACTCTGATCCATGTTACGCCTTTTTGTTAGATACGAATTCTTTAATTCAAAATAAATTAATCGTAGCGCACGTTTTAGCGCACTGTGATTTCTTCAAAAATAATGTTCGTTTTTCAAATACGAAGCGAGATATGGTAGAGAGCATGGCGGCAACAGCGGATCGTGTGAAAGCATATGAGCATAAGTATGGAAAGGCAGAAGTAGAGACATTTTTAGATGCCGTACTTGCCATTCAAGAACATATTGATCCATCACTTATGCGTCCAAAATTGGCATGGAGTATTGATGATTTAGAGGAGGAAGAAGTAGACAAGAAAAAGGCATCACAATACGATGATTTATGGAATTTAGATGATCGAAATAAAACGAGGGAACGATCCAATATACGCAAAAAGAAGAAGATTCCACCACAGCCAGAGAAAGATTTGCTCCTCTTTATTGAAGAATATAGCCGTGAGCTTGAAGATTGGCAGCGCGACATATTAACGATGATGCGCGAGGAAATGTTATATTTCTGGCCACAGCTTGAAACGAAGATCATGAATGAAGGCTGGGCTTCCTACTGGCATCAACGCATACTTCGTGAAATGGACTTAACATCTTCTGAAGCGATTGAATTCGCAAAGCTTAATGCAGGTGTCGTACAGCCATCAAAAACAAGCATTAACCCATACTACCTCGGTATTAAAATGTTTGAAGATATTGAAGAACGCTACAACAATCCGACAGAAGAAATGAAAAGGCGTGGTGTGAAGCCTGGTTCTGGTCGTGACAAAATCTTTGAAGTACGCGAAATTGAATGGGACGTATCGTTCCTAAGAAATTACTTAAATAAAGAACTCGTCATGAGAGAAGATATGTACTTGTTCCAGCGCCAAGGAAAAGAATATAAAGTAATAGATAAAGAGTGGGAACATGTGCGTGATCAACTTGTAAATATGCGTACAAATGGAGGTTTCCCGTACTTAGTAGTAGAAGATGGAGACTACTTAAAGAACGGAGAATTGTACATTAAACATAGTTATGAAGGAATTGAGCTAGATTTAAAATACTTAGAAAAGGTATTACCGTACCTTCATCAGTTATGGGGAAGAACGGTGCATATGGAGTCCATTGTGGAGAGTAAGGGCGTTGTGTTCTCTTATGATGGGAAGATGGTGCATCGGAAGTATGTGTGAGGAAAAGAACGGACATAGAAATGCTATGTCCGTTCTTTTTTATTTGGAATAAAGTTAAATATGCTATTCTTAAAGAAAGGGAGTTACATATAGAAATGGAGCGATCCAAATGAGCAAAATAGGGGTATGTAGGGTGGATATTACGCCGCCTTTAGGTATTGATTTTATCGGATATCATAGAGATACAGGAATTAATAATATTGAAGAAAGTATTTATGGGACGGTCTTTGTTTTTGAAAAAGCTGAAATGAAGACTGTGTTTATAAGTATTGATAATATTGGGATGTTAGTAGAAGATACGACGGTGATTCGTGAACGAGTAGCGAGTGAGCTTCATGTGCCATTTGAGCGAATAACGGTTGTTTATACACATACACACTCTGGTCCAGAAACGGTCGGTGATGATTCGCTAGTACAGTCGTATAAAACAATTTTAGTAAATAATGTAGTGCACGGTGCTGTTACTGCGAATAACAACTTGAGGTTATGTGAAGTTGGCTGGGGTGTTACGACAGGTGATATTGGAGTAAATCGAAGAGAGAGAACATCTGATGGAAAAGCAAGGATGGGAACAAATATAGAGGGTGTTGTAGATAAACGAATTGGTATGCTAGCAATAAGAGATGCTGAAACGAAAGAACTATGTGGGATTGTAGTGTTTTGTACTGCTCATCCGAATGTTTTAAAAGGTGATAGTGATGTATTATCCGCGGATTATCCTGGAATGACGAGAGAGATTCTTGAGCAAATAGTAAACTGTCCTGTTATTATCGTGCAAGGTGCTGCTGGTAATGTAAATGCGAAGTATCGTGGTTCAAGGGAAGCGTTAAAACAAATGGCTTACATGCTTAGTGGACATGTATTAACGCTGTTGCCAATAGTTACATATAGCCCAATTGTAAATTTAAGAACAATTTCGAGTACGATGCAAATGAAGTTGAAGGATATTCCTGAAATTGATGAGATACGAAAAATGGCCCAATTTGCTGAGCAACATTGGGGTGTGAATACGGATGAATGGCTTACTATCATTTTAGAGAAATATAAGCAAGGTATTCGGCAGTTAAGTATCGATTTAGAAATTCAACTGTTTCAAATTAATGATGGTATGTTCTCTGGGATACCGATGGAACCTTTTTCAGAAACTGCTTTAGAAGTTAAAGAGAGTCTTCAAAATGAACTAGCTTTCTTTGGTGGATATACGAATGGATATATTGGTTACTTACCGACAAAAGAGGAGTATGCATATGGTGGGTATGAAGTGGAATTAAATCCTGTTGTGTATGGAACGGTTACAAACTTGTTGATGCCGCCAGAGGAGAATACAGCAGATTTCATTGTACAGAAAGTTATAGAACTATACGTAAAAGAACTTGGAGCTATCTAGGTTCTTTTTTGTTTCGAATTTGTGAACAAAAGATATATATATTGAAAATGATTTTTGTATATTTTATTATATACCCATACGGGTATTGGTTTTCTGTTTGTAATACATGGAGAAATTAAATAATAAACAACATGGAGGTTTAAAATATGTCTAGAAAAATTGTTGTAGTAGGTGGAGTTGCGGGCGGGGCATCAGTAGCTGCAAGGCTTCGTCGTTTAAGTGAAGAGGATGAAATTATTATGGTTGAGCGCGGTGAATATATTTCATTTGCAAACTGTGGATTACCATACTATATTGGCGGTGTAATTACAGAAAGACAAAAATTATTAGTACAAACCGTTGAAAAGATGTCAAAGCGTTTTAATTTAGATATACGTGTATTAAGTGAAGTGGTAAAGATTAATAAAGAAGAGAAAACAATTACTATAAAGAATGTAACTACAAATGAAACATATAACGAGAACTATGATGTGTTAATTCTTTCACCAGGGGCAAAACCAATTGTTCCACCTATTCCAGGTATTGAGGAAGCGAAGGCGATGTTTACGTTACGAAATGTACCTGATACAGATCGTATTAAAGCGTATATTGATGAGAAGGAACCACGTCATGCGACGGTTATTGGTGGTGGATTTATTGGAGTTGAAATGGTTGAAAACTTAAGAGAACGTGGAATTGATGTTACTCTCGTAGAGATGGCGAATCAAGTAATGCCACCAATTGATTATGAGATGGCAGCGTATGTACATGAACAGATGAAACAGAATAATGTTGAGCTTGTTTTTGAAGATGGTGTGGGTTCTATAGAAGAAAACGGAACTATTGTACGTTTAAAAAGTGGTTCAATTATAAAAACAGATATGATTATTTTAGCAATTGGTGTACAACCAGAGAGTCGTTTAGCAAAGGATGCAGGATTAGCACTAGGAGTTAGAGGAACGATAAAAGTAAATGAGAAATTTCAAACGTCGGATTCACATATATATGCAATCGGTGATGCGATTGAGGTGAAAGATTTTGTTACAGAAACAGAAACGATGATTCCTTTAGCGTGGCCAGCTAATCGTCAAGGTCGCATGTTAGCAGATATTATTCATGGGCATACGGATTCTTTATATAAAGGTACGATGGGAACTTCTATAGCTAAAGTTTTTGATTTAACAGTTGCTTCGACTGGAGTAAATGAGAAAATATTGAGACGGTTAAATATACCCCATGAGGTAGTACACGTACAAGCAAATTCCCATGCTGGATACTATCCGAATGCTACGCCAGTACTAATAAAATTAATTTTTAATAAAGAGAGTGGAAAAATTTATGGAGCACAGGCTTTAGGACGTGACGGGGTAGATAAGCGTATCGATGTTATTGCAACGGCAATGAAGGCGAATTTAACTGTAATTGATTTACCGGATTTAGAATTATCATATGCACCACCTTATTCTTCCGCAAAAGATCCAGTAAACATGGTAGGGTATGCGGCAAGCAATATAGTAGATGGTTTTGTGGACACGGTACAATGGCATGAAATAGATCGTATTGTTGAAAATGGTGGATATCTTATTGATGTTCGAGAGCCTAAGGAATTAAAGCAAGGAATGATTAAAGGTTCTATTAATGTTCCATTAGATGAATTACGTGATCGCTTGGATGAAGTACCATTAGATAAAGAAATATATATTACTTGTCAACTTGGTATGAGGGGATATGTTGCAGCACGTATGTTAATGGAAAAAGGATATAAGGTAAAGAATGTAGATGGTGGCTTTAAACTATACGGAACAGTATTACCAGACCGGATTGTATATTGATATTTGTTCATCTTTCACTTCAAAATTTGGTGGAGGATGAATCCCATGGATTAAGGTTTCACTTTTTGTTTTGCGAACATGTAAGATGAAAAATAAAAATAGGGGTTTACAAAATACCCTATAGGGTATAGTATATTGTCATAAGTTATAAATGGTGACATAATGGTAATGAGGTGATTATAGAATGGAATATAATCAAGATATGAAAAATAGATTGAAACGTATTGAAGGTCAAGTTCGTGGTGTGCTTCGTATGATGGAAGAAGGAAAAGATTGCCGAGAGGTTATTACACAGTTAACGGCATCTCGTTCTGCACTTGATCGTACAATTGGACTTGTTGTTGGAACAAATTTAGAGCAGTGTTTACGTGAGCAGTTTGAGACAGGTAATGGCTCAAATGAAGAGTTAATTAAAGAAGCTGTTCAATTGCTTGTAAAAAGCAGATAATCTGTCAAACGTATGTGTTGACAGATTTTCAAAAACGTTTTAATATACCCCTACTGGTATATGTATATAAAATGTGGAGGAATCGATAATGAGTATAAAAGTAGATATGAGTTTAGATTGTAAAGGTTTGGCTTGTCCGATGCCGATTGTGAAGACGAAGAAGGCAATGGAAGGATTGATATCGGGGCAAGTGATTGAAATTGAGGCAACAGATAAAGGATCTACGATAGATATACAAAGTTGGGCGAGTAAAGTAGGGCATCAATATATCGGGACGAAACACGAAGGTGACATATTGATGCATTATGTGAGGAAAGCACACGAGCATGAAGTGAATGAAGTTGTGAAATATCCTCATACAATTACGAATACGGAATTACAGTCTATATTGTCTCGCGAGGAAGAGTGCATCGTATTAGATGTTCGCGAAGCAGCGGAGTTTGCTTTTGGTCATATTCCATCAGCCATTTCGGTGCCGTTAGGCGAATTAGACAGTGCAGCGTTAGATCAGACGAAGCAAATATATGTTATTTGCCGAACAGGTAACCGCAGTGATGTAGCTTGCCAAATGTTGAAAGAAAAAGGCTATTCAAATGTGAAAAATGTCATTCCAGGTATGTTAGAGTGGCAAGGGAATATGGAAAAGTAAAATTTTTTAAATATAAATATACCTATGGGGGTAATTAGATGGACGTTAAGGTGTTACAAGCAAAAGATGTTGCAGAGAAAGTTTTATTCGGAGAGTTGTTTATTTTAGATGTTCGTAATGAGACGGATTATGAAGATTGGAAAATTGAAGGGAAACAAATTTCTTCTATTAATAAGCCGTATTTTGACTTGTTAGATGGTGTAGATCATATTGCAAGTGAATTGCCGAGGGAGAAAGAAATTTTAGTCGTATGTGCGAAAGAAGGTTCTTCTCAGTTTGTTGCAGAGCAATTGTTGGATGCTGGTTTCTATAATGTATTTTATTTAGCTGGCGGTATGAAAGCTTGGAGTGAATATGTAAAGCCGTTAAAAGTAGGAGATGTGCAGGGCGGAGGGAGTATATATCAATTTAACCGTCTTGGAAAAGGGTGTTTATCTTATATGGTCGTTTCAAACGGTGAAGCGGCAGTTATTGATGCGGTGAGAACCATTGAAGCATACGAAGATTTTGCAAAAGAGCACGGGGCTACTATTACTAACGTAATGGATACACATCTACATGCAGATCATATTTCTGGTGGGCGTAAGTTAGCTGAAAAAGTAGGCGGTACGTATTGGTTACCTCCAAAAGATGCGGAGGAAGTGGTTTTCTCTTACGAACCGCTTGTAGAAAGTACTGTTATTACGGTGGGGGGTACCCTAATTCATATTGATGCGCTATACTCACCAGGGCATACGATTGGAAGCACATCATTTATTATTGATGGGACGTATTTATTATCAGGCGATATTTTATTTGTAGATTCAATCGGGCGTCCAGATCTTGCTGGGAAGGCGGAAGACTGGGTAGGGGATTTACGAAATACTTTATATAAACGTTATAAGGAATTATCTCAAGATTTAATTGTTTTACCGGCTCATTATTCAAAAATAAGTGAAATGGACGACAGAGGCATTGTGAGTGCGTATTTACAAGATTTATTTAAGGAGAATGTAGGGTTAAATATTGTTGATGAGGTAGAGTTTCGTAAAACTGTGACAGAGAACTTACCGCCTCAGCCGAATGCTTATGAAGAAATTCGTCAAACGAATATGGGTAAGATTTATCCGAGTGTGGAAGAAGAGCGTGAAATGGAGATTGGCCCAAATCGTTGTGCAGTTCATGATTCATTATAAAATAACAAACTGGAGGAATAGATGATGAATGTAAAACAAGTATTAGATGCGAAAGGTTTAGCATGTCCAATGCCGATTGTAAGAACGAAAAGAGCGATGGATACTTTACAATCTGGAGAAGTGTTAGAAGTACATGTAACGGATAAAGGGTCAATTAAGGATATTCCAGCGTGGGCAAACAAAACTGGTCATGACATCGTAAAGCATGCAGAAGAAAGCGATGTACTGAAGTTTTGGATTAAGAAGGCGTAGAAAGAAATAATTTTATAAATGTAGAGGGGGAGTTATATGAACACAATATTAAGTACGCTTTTCATTGTACTTGCTGCATCGTTTATTATTTCACGTTTTTTACCGGTGAAAGGTGTTCAAAATATAAATGGAAAAGAATTAAAGAGTATAGTGGGGAAAAAGGGGAAACAATTTATCGATGTTCGTACATTAGGTGAATATAGAGGAAATCACATGAAAGGATTTCAGAATATCCCGCTAAATGAATTAGCTAGTAAGGCAAATCAGTTAGATAAAAATAAGGAAATAATCGTTATTTGTCAGAGCGGGATGAGAAGTAAGCAAGCAGCAAAAGTATTAAAAAAATTAGGGTTTCAGCGCGTTATCAATGTTTCAGGTGGTATGAATGCTTGTAATTAAGAAGGAGACGGGAAATATGAAAGAAATGACTGCAAAAGAATTAGAAGAAAAATTGTTACGTAAAGAAGCAGTAAATATCGTAGATGTACGTGAAGTAGAAGAAGTAGCCGAAGGGAAAATTCTAGAAGCATGTAATATTCCGCTAGGACTATTAGAATTTCGTATGCATGAGCTAAATAAAAATCAGGAATATATTATCGTTTGTCGCTCAGGAGGAAGAAGTGCAAGAGCAGTTCAGTTTTTAGAGAGCTACGGTTTTCGAGCGATCAATATGGTAGGTGGTATGTTAGCTTGGGAAGGTAAAGTCGTATAGTACGAAGATAAACGATTTGAGCCTTTTTATAAACAATCAAATACCCCTATAGGTAATTGGAGGGAGAACAACATGGAACAACAGAAGAAAACGACCATTGTTTTATTTAGTGGAGATTATGATAAAGCGATGGCAGCTTATATTATTGCAAATGGTGCAGCGGCGTACGATCATGAAGTGACTATTTTTCATACTTTCTGGGGTTTAAATGTTCTTAGGAAAGATGAGCATGTGAAAGTAAAGAAAACGTTTATAGAGAAAGTGTTTGGAAAAATGATGCCGCGCGGCGCCGATAAGATGGGGTTATCCAAAATGAATTTTGCTGGTATGGGACCAAAGATGATAAAAGGTATTATGAAAAAACATAACGCCATGCCTTTGCCGGATTTAATTGATTTGGCGAAAGAACAGGGTATTAAACTTGTAGCTTGTCAAATGACAGTAGATTTATTAGGGTTAAAAGAGGAAGAGATTATGGAAGGGGTAGAATTTGCTGGGGTAGGAGCATATTTAGCAGATGCTTCGGATGGAAATGTAAATTTATTTATTTAAATTACCTTCTTTTTAGAAGGCGAGGGGTACAATATGACTTTAACAGTACTACTATTTATTATTGGGTTTATAGGGTCATTCATATCAGGGATGGTTGGAATTGGCGGTGCAATCATTAATTATCCGATGATCTTATACATTCCAGTATTGCTAGGATTTACTGGCTATACGTCACATGAAGTGAGTGGTATTACAGCGATTCAAGTGTTCTTTGCAACTTTTGCAGGCGCGTGGGCGTACAGGAAAAGTAACGATATGGATAAAACTTTAGTTGTTTACATGGGAGCTAGTATATTAATAGGAAGTTTTGTAGGTAGCTTTAGCGCGAATTTATTAAATGAGCATGCTGTAAACATTGTTTACACATTACTAGCTACTATTGCGGCTATTATGATGTTTGTACCGAAGAAAAATAATAGCAGAGCAGTTAATTATAATAAATGGTTAGCAAGTATGTTAGCGTTTATTGTAGGAAGTGTTTCCGGCATTATTGGGGCTGGTGGTGCATTTCTTTTAGTCCCGATTATGCTAGTTGTTTTAAAACTACCAATACGTACGACAATAGCAACATCTATCGCTATTACATTTATTTCCTCGGTAGGGATTACGACGGGGAAAGTGATTACTGGACAAATAGTTGTTATTCCAGCTCTTATCGTTGCAATAGCAAGTTTATTTGCCGCTCCTCTTGGGGTGAGAGTAGGGAAGAGAGTGAATCAAAAAGTTTTACAATATGTATTGTCTATTTTAATTGTAGGCACCGCCATAAAGATGTGGATCGATATGATATGAATAAAAAAGGATGGTGCTGCTTGCAGCCCATCCTTTTACTTATGCCCAAATAACTTTCATTAAGTTTTTATACTCGTCATTTGCTAACTTATATAGCATTCTCGTATGTTCAAAGACAAGTGCTGGATTAAAGTTTGGTTCTGAGAATGCAAGAGATGTTGAAATATCAATTGCATTTTGCTTATTTAGCGTGAATTTTGCAAATCGGTAAGATGTGTTTAATTCATTGATGACATGTAAAATGTCATTTGTTGAATCAGGTACGTGAGCAACATTGAAGCAGTATATATCCACAGTAGGATTTTCGTTGTCGAAAGCAGCGATAAGTTGAATTTTTGCGCCAGCTTCTGTTTCTAGTCCTACTGAGAAATGTACAGAACCATCATTTTCATCTATATTTTCTTCCATATATATATCGTTTGATTTTAAGTACTCTTTAAAATCTGAAATGTTATGTTTTACTGCAGCTTTCATATGTGTGAGCCCCCTGATAATTGGAATAGATTACTATTATTTATTATAATTTAAAAATATTAAAAAAGATAGTTGGAAAGTTCTGATTTTTTTATTTTGAAAGCATTAAAAAGAAGCAGTGCTCTACCTCCATAGAGAACTGCTTCACTTTATTCATTGTTATTAGACGATGTTTCTGTATCTTCACTGCTATTATCATTATGTTTATTGTTACTTGATTCGTGTTTGGTTGTATCCTCAGAGTCAGATTCTTTCGTTCTCTCTGAGTTTGTTTTTTTCGAATCGGATGTAGATTCTTTCGTTTTCTCTGAATTTGTTTTTTTCGAATCAGAATCAGAGTCAGAGTCAAATTTTGTATATGCAGGTAGCCCAAGGTGACTACGAAGTTCGTTTGTAACATTAGCTAAGTCTTTTTTATCTGGATTGTAGTAGTAAGTTCGGCCACCACCAGGAGATTTACTACATGTATCATCACCTTTTGCCATATAACAGTCGTCACCTTGAAGTTGTAATTTCTCAATTTCCGAATCCGATCCATATTTATAGAATGAAAGCATGTCATCGAATGTTAAGTTTGTAACGAATTGTCCGTTAATATCATCAATGATGTTTCCAACTTTTGTTACAGACCCAGCGCTTGTTAGTTTCTTTAAAATTGCTTCAATAACGAGTTGCTGACGTTGTCCACGCATCGCATCACTATCAATGTGTCGTGTTCTAGCAAGAGCAAGAGCCTCTTCGCCATTTAACTTTTGAACACCTTTTTTCAGGTGAATGGCCTCAGCATTATCATTGCTATCTTGCTCAGTAAATTCAACTGGTACATCAACTTCAATACCGCCTAAGTCATCGACGATTTTTATAAATGATTTAAAGTTAAATTTTACAAAGTAATCGACAGGAACATTCATTAATTTTTCAACTGCATCGATACTTGCTTGTGGTCCACCATCTTTTCCGTTTTTAGCAGAACCGAATGCATGAGCGTGTGTAATTTTATCTTTTTTCTTTTCTACTGGAATATAAGTATATGTGTCACGTGGAATACTTAATAGTTTAACAGTTTTGCTATCTTTATTAAAAGTTGCAAGTAATAGTGCATCCGTTCTTATGGCTTCACCGTATTCTTTCCCACGGACATCACTTTCATCAACACCCATGATTAAGACAGATACATTGTTTGTAATAGGTTTTACAGCCTTATCACGTAAATCAGATTTATCACCGCGCGCTAAATCGTGTGCGGCATTTCGAATAGCAGAAGATGCTTTATTTGCTAAAAACCAAGTATAACCGCCACCTACTATTAAAACTAATAGAATAACGCTTATAATAATTTTTATTTTTTTCTTACTATTTTTCGGTTTAGTTCGTGTATTTTCTTGTAAAGATGGGTTTTGCTCCATTTCTTGTACTCCTTCATTTGGATTGAAATACGACACTCATATCCACTTATTATAATGAAATTTAGCGAAAAAAAACATTACAAATCATTTACATTTCGTAAAAATTCAATTTATTTATAAAAAGTCAGATTTTCTATATTTTATTTTTGAGATGTAGAATAAGTATAAGGTGTTTTAGTAGAAATGAAAATATGTATTGTGAGAAAGTGATAGAGAAGTAAGATTTGTTGAAATATAGCCAAGAAGAAGCGATTCGATTTATATGCATTTCTTATATAATAAAGAAAGAGTTTACGGATGAAGGAGAGAGAGCATAATGAATTATACATCATTCCGAGCGATGGTCGTGAAAGAAAAGGAAAATAATCAATTTGAAAGAACCTTTGTTGAGAGAGAAGTAAATAGTTTACCTGAAGGAGACGTATTAATACGTGTTCATTATTCTTCATTAAATTATAAAGATGCCCTTTCAGCTAATGGTAATAAAGGTGTAACGAGAACATACCCTCATACACCTGGTATCGATGCGGCAGGAGAAGTTGCTAGTAGTAGAAATACCTCCTTTAAGGAAGGGGATCAAGTTATTGTAACCGGATATGATTTAGGTATGAATACTTCTGGTGGTTTCGGAGAATATATTCGCGTGCCATCATCTTGGGTCGTTCCTTTACCAGAAGGAATGTCTTTGAAGGAAAGTATGATGTATGGGACAGCAGGTTTTACGGCTGCCTTATCGGTATATAAGCTTATTAGAGCGGGAATTACGCCTAATATGGGAGATGTTTTAGTAACTGGTGCTACGGGCGGAGTAGGTAGTGTAGCAGTTAGCATTTTAGCGAAGCTAGGATATAACGTAGTAGGATCAACTGGGAAAATGGAAGAGGAACAGATGCTACTACGTCTAGGAGCGAAAAAAGCTATTCATCGTGAAGAATTGAATGATAAGTCTGGGAAACCGATGTTGAAGAGTGTATACGCAGGTGTTATCGATACAGCCGGTGGGAACATGTTAGAAAGTTCTTTAAAGGTAGTTAAGTATGGAGGTTGTGTAACGACGTGTGGTAATGTAGCGGGACATGAGTTAAATACAACGGTATACCCATTCATATTACGAGGTATTAGCCTTTTAGGAATAGATTCAGTGCAATGTCCAGCAGACATGAGAAGAGAAGTGTGGGTATTGTTAGCGACCGATTGGAAAAACTTAGAGCTATTATCTTATACAGAAGAATGTACATTAGAAGAATTAGATGAGAAGTTTGCACTTATACTGCAAGGAAAGTTAAAAGGAAGAACGATTGTAAATATGAAATAAAAAAGAGACGCTCATTTGAGCGTCTCTTTTCCCCTTATAATGATTGTTTTAAATTGATTTTTCCTTGTTCACCTAAAACACCATCAGCGATATTTACAGCGTGATCACCGATACGCTCTAAGTTACTTACCATATCAACGAAGATGATACTTGCATCACCTGAACAGCTACGTTCGTTTAGACGTAATACATGACGTTTACGAAGAACACGTTCCATTTGGTCAATTTTACGTTCTTTTGCAATAACAGTCTGAGCTAGTTCAGTGTCAAAGTTTGTTAAAGCATTGATTGCATCTTGTAATGTTGAAATTGTTAACTCAAGCATTTCATTTAGTTCAGCTAGTGCTTCATCTGATAGTGAAACACGGTTTGAAATTTGGAAGTCTACAAGTTCTACAAGGTTTTCTACATGATCACCGACACGTTCAATATCCCCAACAACACCCGCTAGAACTGAATGCTTTTCAGAGTCTGTAGGTGAAAGTGGCTTTTCTGATAGTAAAACTAAATACTCGGTAATTTTCTTATCTAAATTGTTAATAGCTCCTTCTAATTGAGTGGCCATGTCAGCATGTTTTTTATCTTGTGTATTTAAAAATTGGTTTGCTTCTTTTAATCCATGTAATGAAAACTCAGCCATACGGATAATTTCTTTTTGAGCTTCTGTTAAAGCGATAGCTGGAGATTGTTCAATAAAGATTGGATTTAAGTGTTGCGGTTTGAAATCAATAGCAGAATCTTCGCCGCGAATAATTTTTGTTACAATCCATGCTAATGCAGCGATGAATGGGAATTGAATTATAGTATTTGTTACGTTAAACGTTCCGTGTGCGAATGCAATTGTCATTTCTGGATTTAAGTTTAATGACGTTTGGAAGTATTGAATTAAATTTGTAAATGGTACTAATACAATCGTAAAGATAATCGTACCGACGATATTAAAGATAACGTGAACTAATGCTGCGCGTCTTGCGGCAATTGAAGTACCAATTGCTGCTAATACAGCTGTAATTGTCGTACCGATATTATCACCGAATAATACAGGAAGGGCAGCTTGTAAATCGATTGCACCTTGACCGAATAGTTCTTGCAAAATACCGATTGTTGCACTTGAACTTTGTACAACTAAAGTGAAGACTGTACCAACAACAATACCTAAAATTGGGTTGTCACTCATGCTAACCGTTAATTCTTGGAATGACTCTAAAGAGCGAAGAGGTTTCATACCTGTGCTCATTAATTCTAAACCGAAGAATAACATACCAAAACCGAATATTACTTGACCTAAAGAATGTACTTTTTTATTTTTAAAGAAGAATAGTAAGATCGCTCCAACTGCCATAATTGGGAGAGCGTATTCTCCAACTTTAATTCCGATAATAAATGCAGTAACTGTCGTTCCGATGTTCGCACCCATAATAACACCGATTGCTTGTCGTAATGTCATAAATCCGGCACTTACAAGTCCGACTGTTAAAGCGGTTGTTCCTGAACTTGATTGAATTAATACTGTAACTAACATACCTGCTAGTACACCCATAAGAGGGTTTGTTGTAAAACGATCTAGAATATCGCGAAGACGATCTCCAGCTGCTTGTTGCAGTCCATCGCCCATGTATTTAATCCCAAATAAGAAAATACCTAATCCACCAATGAACTGGAAGATCATATCTTGAACATTGTATTCCACGCATTCCACTCCTTAAATTTCATGTACGATGTAATTATTAACTAAACCTTGAGGCACTGTAAACGGTTTATCAGTAAAATTTACACTAAATTTACAAAGGGGTGAAAAGTTTACAATTCTTTAAAGAAACAGCTGTATTTAATTGGTTTTTATCTTTTTTAAATGATAATCCTGTAAAGAAATCACACTTTTTAGAATAGTGTTTTTCCGTTGTGAATCAAGGGAAGTCTCTGTGAGTTCATCGTATATTTTTTGATGAAAGTTAAAAAAATATGTAGGGAAATGCATGTAGTTTTATATCATCGAAAAATGGGGAATGTTTAACGTGTATTGATTAGTATGAGGTTATTGTGAGTTGAAAAAAGCCACTGAATTATCCAGCAGCTTTTTCTTTAGTTTTATCTCCATGCTTTTGTTTTCTTATACTTGTAATATAAATGAACAAGAAAGCAATAAGTAATAAAGAGGAATATCGATATACAGTTGCATAGTTAGTAAAGTGTGCAATGAATCCAAAAATAATCGCTCCAGCACCAATTCCAAGATCAAATGCTGAGAAGAATGTTGCTGTTGCTACTCCTCGTCGGTGCGGTGCTACTCGGTCAATCATCCACGCTTGTAGTGCTGGTTGAATTGCACCGAAACCACTTCCATAACACGCTGCGGCAATAATTAAGCTCGGAATTGTAGTTGTATACGACAGCAAGATAATACCTGTAAACGTAATAATAACTCCTGGAATGATGACGAATGTATGGCCTTTCGCATCATATAATTTTCCAGAAAACGGGCGGGTTACAGCGATTGCAAGCGCATTAAATAAAAAGAAGAGACTAATGTCAGCAATTCCGACTTCCGTAGCAAATAATGTGATAAAGCTTCCAATTCCCCCGTACATTAATGTAATACATAATATTAATAATGAAGGAAGTAAAGCTTTGCGCTCAATAAATCCATCGAGAAAGGTACCAGATGTTTGCTGTGGTGGTTGCGGCGATTTTTTGATTTGAAGTAGTTTCGTTAATATTAATGAAACTATTGTGCATGAAAGTGCACATAAAAAAAGAATCGTGAAGTTATATGTTTGCATAAGCCAAAGTCCGATAAGCGGACCGAGCGCCATGGCAATAGTTCCAGAAAGACCGAAATAACCCATGCCTTCACCGCGGCGAGCTTGCGGAATTAAGTCTGAAACGACAGTTCCATATGTAGTCGTTGTAATACCAAAGCCAGCTCCGTGTAAAATACGAACGGCAAGCAATAGGAAAACGGTTGAAGCGAAAAGATAACTGCCCATAGCGAGTAAACAAATCGCGGTACCGATCATTAAAATGATTTTTTTATTGAATTTTTGCAAGGCGTTTCCAGTTAGCGGTCTAACAAAAAGTGCCGCAACGGTAAACATGCCGACAACAAATCCGATATTGGAACTTGTGCCACCAATTTCTTTCACATAAACAGGTAAAGTTGGAATTAACATTTGAAACCCTAAAAACATACATAAGTTTGCTAGAATTAGTGCAACAAACTCTTTTGTCCATAACGGTTCTCGTTTTACGAGTATTGCTTCTCCCATATATTCATCCCCTATATAAAATTTTTCCCGCTATTTGCGGGCAGTAAAACTCCCACCTCAAAATCCGGCTGGAGCAAAGAAGTTAGGTGGGAGTCGGGCTGCCCGTAAACGCCCGATTGGTGAAGGCTAATAATCAGTGGGGGATGAACAAAACCCCCACTGATTAAAGTTTCACTTTATCTCTGTTCTTTCGAGTATATGTATTGGTCAACATAACAGTCAAGGAAGGTGTCTTGAAAGCGGATAACAATTTTTAAGATGAAAAACTGACAAATTTGTGTAAAAGCTACACAACTATGAAAAAAAGATGTAAAGTATAGATGTATAGACTAGTAGTTGTTATGAATGATAGAAATTGTTTTTTCTTTAAAGAAAGCGGATTCAAATGGTAGTGGACGAGAAGGGGATACATACTTTTTCACTGCATATATTTGAAAAGGTTTACAATATGATGAAGAAAGAGGCGTGTACATATGAGACGATTAGGTATTTCTATTTATCCAGAACATTCGACAGTGGAGAAAGATAAGGAGTATGTAACGTTAGCAAGTAAATACGGATTTACACGTGTATTCACATGTTTATTATCTGTAGATGGCGAAAAAGAGAAAATCATAGAAGAGTTTAAGGAAACGATCTCTCATGCAAATGCATTAGGGTTCCAAGTATTAGTTGATATTAGTCCAGCTGTGTTTGAACAACTAGGTATTTCGTATAATGATTTATCGTTCTTCCATGAACTAGGTGCTTATGGTATTCGTTTAGATGTTGGGTTCTCAGGTTTAGAAGAATCAATTATGACGTACAATCCATATGGCTTAAAAATTGAGATTAATATGAGTAACGGTACGAAGTATGTAGATAACATTATGAGTCATAGACCAAATCGTGAAAATTTAATTGGCTGTCATAATTTTTATCCACACCGTTATTCAGGATTATCATATGATCATTTCATTAAATGCTCGAAACAATTTAAAGATTACGGTATGAGAACCGCTGCTTTTATTTCATCATTCGATGCAACATATGGGCCTTGGCCAGTAACGGAAGGCTTATGTACGTTAGAGCAGCACCGTGAATTACCGATGACAACACAAGCGAAGCATCTATTTGCGACAGAATTAATTGATGATGTTATTATTGCGAACGCTTATGCTTCGGAAGAAGAATTACAAGCACTAGGTGCATTAAATAAAGAGAAACAAACATTTGATATAGGACTATATGATACAACAACAGAATTAGAAAGAATTATTGTGTTAGACGAACCACATTTTTATCGCGGAGATGTATCTGAATATATGATTCGCTCTACACAAAGTCGTGTGAAATATAAAAAAGAAGAGTTCAAACCGCATAATACGCGCGAAATTAAGCGCGGTGATCTTTTAATTGATAATGAACAGTATGGTCAATATAAAGGTGAATTACAAATTGCTTTAAAAGATATGGTGAATACAGGAAAAACAAATGTAGTTGGCCGAATTGTAGAGGAAGAAATTTTCTTATTAGATTATTTACAAGCTTGGGATAAATTTGGATTTACACTAAAGAAATAATGAGAGCGGGATAAAGTGAAGCTTTAATCAGTGGGAATGTAGATCATCCTCACTGATTATTAGCCTTCATTAATCGGGGATAAAAGGGAAAAAACTACTGATTTCAGTGGCTTTTTCCCTTTTATATAAAGAGCGAGAGGAAGAGCTATGACAAAAGTGCATCAGCGATTAATTTCTATTTTAGAGGAGTTTTTAGAAGAGAAATCGATGTTAAATCGAGCTTTTTTAGCGAGCCGTTTACATGTATCAACGAAGACGATTCAAAAGGATATAAAATTATTAAATGATATATTAGAAGAAAACGGAGCGAAAATCGAATCGCAAAGAGGGACTGGGTACGAACTAGAAATTATACAAGCGAAGAAATTTGAAGAGTTTTGCGTGAGTCTATTTCAAAAACAGGTGGAAAAGATCCCAACTTCTTATGAAGAAAGAGTAGCGTATATTTTACAACGTATTTTAACGACAGATGAGTATGTGAAGCTTTCGCAATTAGCGGAAGAGATCTATGTGAGTAAATCAACTGTAAATTTAATTATGAAAGATGTTACGGATATTTGTAGTCGTTATGAGTTACAAATTGAAAAAAGACCATATTATGGTATACGTATTGTGGGAGAGGAATTTAATATTCGTTCTTGTTTATCACAATATGGTTTACCACGTTATGACCATACCCCGTTTCATGAGCAATTTGAGCAGACTGACACATATTTATCGTTACCTCATATTTCTCTCATCCGCTTAGTTATACTAAAATACATCGAGGGAGGAACGATATATTTATCAGATATAGAGATTGATAATTTATCAATTCATATTGCAATTGCGTTAAAGAGATGTAGGGATAGTCATTACATTCAAGCACTGCATGTGGAGGAATCTGAACTTATAATAAAGAAAGAATATAAAATTGCGAAACAGATTTTAGGGGATTTAGAGGAAGAGCTGGAATTTCAATTTCCAGAAGAAGAAGTTTTATATGTGACGATGCATTTATTAAGTACTGCTGTTACAGCGAAAGATCGCTATGAAAATGTAGAAGAGCTATTAGGAAAAGAGATATATGCATTCATGCAACATATTCTTTTTAAAGTAGCGGAAGAACGGAATCTTATTTTTTATTATGATGAAGAATTATTATTTGGATTTGGTGTTCATTTAAAAACGTTATTAAACCGTTTGAAATATAAATTAAATACGAGAAATCCTCTTTTGGCAGAAGTGAAAAAGAATTATCCATATGCATTTGAAATTGCAGTTCTCGTTGGAGATATAATTGGTGAATATACAGGTGACTCGATTCCAGAAAGTGAAATTGGTTATATTGCTATTCACTTCGGTGGAGCGATGAGCCGTTTGCAAGAAAAGAATCAAAAGAAAAGATGCTTATTAGTTTGTGCGACTGGCCAAGGGAGTGCACAGCTATTAAAATATAAAATTCTATCACAGTTCCGAGATAAATTAGAGATTGTAGGGATTACAGGCTATTATCAATTGAAGGTAGAAGAACTTTACAAAGATAAAATAGATTGTATTATTAGTACGATTCATATACCGAGTGGTTTGCCTGTGCCAGTTATAAAAGTGAATTCAATATTTGATGATAAAGAGATTAAATCGATTGGTCAGCAGTTATTTACGCATGTGAATACTAGTGTGCAGCAATATATTAAGGAAGATTTAATTTTCTTAAATCGTAGTGCCTCTACAAAAGAAGAGGTTATTCAGTTTTTATGTGAGAAAGCTGTTTTGAAAGGTTATGTACCTGCAAACTTTTATGATTCTGTTATGGAAAGAGAGAATACATCTCCGACAGCGGTTGGAAATTTAGTTGCGATTCCGCATCCGATGCAGTTATTAAGTGAAAAAACATTTTTGATGTTTTGTACACTTAATAAAGCAGTTGACTGGGGAGATAAGAAAGTACAAGTTATTATTTTATTTAGTGTAAAGCGTAATAATAATGAAGATTTACAAAAGCTTTATGATTTTTTATACGATATTATGTCTAGTCAAAATACGATAGAGAAATTAACTCAGGCTGAAATAATTGCAGAATTCCAAGAGATATTATTATCTTTATAAGAAAAGTATATAAAAACTTCCGTTACACAACGGAAGTTTTTTATGTTTAATTGTATGCGTTTTCATAATAAGATAAAAATATAGAAAAAACATAGCTTGGGGGAATTTTAAATGACTGATATGCAAACTCCATTTGCGTTAATTTTACATGGTGGCAACGCGAGAAGCGCGGCACTTGAAGCAATCGCTTTTGCAAGACAAGGAGATTTTGAGAATGCGAATGAAAAGATGGAACTTGCTAGTGAGGAAATATCATCAGCTCATCGTATTCAAACGGATTTAATTCAAGAAGAAGCAAGAGGCAATCATGCAGAAATAAGTTTATTATTAGTGCATGCACAAGATCATTTAATGAATGCAATTACAGTAAAAGAACTTGCTGAGGAATTTATTACTCTTCATAAACGAGTGGAAGAGAAAGTGACAGTATAATATGTACATTTTATTATGTTGTGCAGCAGGTATGTCAACGAGTATGGTTGTAAGGAAAATGCAAGAAGAGGCAAAGAAACAAGGGAAGGATTATAAAATTAAAGCAGTTGATTCGGAACTTGTGAAATTGGAAATTAAAAATGCTGATGTTGTTTTAATTGGGCCACAGGTGAAGTATTTGTTTCCAGCAGTAGAGTTTCTTGCGAAGTCATACAATATACCAGTTGCAATTATAGAACAACGAGATTATGGCATGTGTGATGGTTTGAAAGTACTTAAGCAAGCAGAACAATTAGTTTTAGCGTAATTATATTTTTTTAAATATAAACATTATAATGTTATAACTTTTTAATTTCGCCACATTGAACATAGGGAGGGTTATCGATGAATGGTTTTATGAGTTTTATGGAACAGAAGATTATGCCGACAACGCAAAAGATTGCGGGGCAACGACATTTATTAGCAATTCGAAACGGAGTTATTTCTACGTTACCGTTAACGATTGTCGGATCATTTTTCGTTATCTTTTTAAATTTACCAATTGATGCATATATGGAATGGATTGCACCGTTTCGTCATATTTTAGATATTCCATTCCGATTTACAGTAGGCTTAATGGCGTTATACGCAGCGTTTGGGGTAGGGGCTTCACTCGCGAACTTTTATCAGCTCAATCAATTAAGTGCAGGATTATTATCTGTACTCGCCTTTTTACTAGCATCAGTTGAACCAATTCAAATAACAAAAGCTGTACCAGGTGTTATTGATGCAGGTAGATATATTTCAGTAGGAACATTAAGTGCAACTTCTTTATTCGGAGCAATTGTTACAGCATTAATTGCAGTGGAAATTTATCACTTTATGATTAAGCACAATATCTCGATTAAATTACCAGATAGTGTACCACCAGCAGTTGCAAACTCGTTTGCAGCATTAATTCCAACTCTAGTAGTTATTCTTTTATTCTGGGGTATTCGTTACGGTTTGAAATTTGATGTAAACACAACAATCACATATTTAATCGCACCATTAAAATCAGTATTAGTAGGAAATAATTTATTCGGCGGTTTATTAACAGTATTCTTAATCGTGTTCTTCTGGTCGTTCGGTATACATGGCCCAGCGATTTTAGGACCAATCATTCGTCCGATGTGGGATTCAGCAATTCTTGAAAATATGGAAGTATTCACGGCTACAGGAAATGCACATCAGTTACCAAACTTATTTACAGAGCAATTTATTCAATGGTTCGTATGGATCGGTGGATCAGGCTCAACGTTAGCTTTAGTAATTATGTTTATGTTCTCTAAATCTAAGTTCTTAAAAGAGTTAGGTAGATTATCATTCGTACCAGGATTATTCAATATTAACGAACCAATTATTTTCGGGGCACCAATTGTAATGAACCCGATCTTAATTATTCCATTCGTTATTACACCGTTAGTTACAACGACGGTATCATACTTCGCAGTTGTTTCAGGTATGATTCCGATGATGATGGCGAAGCTGCCGTTTACAATGTTAGCACCAATTGCAGCTATTATTAGTACGGACTGGACAATTATGGCTGGTGTACTTGTACTTGTTAACTTTGTTATCTCATTCGTTATTTACTATCCATTCTTCAAAATGTATGAGAAGCAACAATTAGCAGGAGAGGAGAAAACAGAATGCTCGGAGCAATTATCATCTTAATTACATTCGTGGTCGGACAATGCATTGCACATTATTCAAAATGGGTACAAAGTAAATCGCTATTAGTTTTACTACTTGTGTCGATATTATTTATCGGATGTTCAATGGGAGCTTATGTGGCATTTAGTTTAGAATCACCGTACTTTATCATCGTACCAACGATTTTATGTGCGACATGTTTATCTGCAAAATATAGATTTACAAGCATGGCATTAATACAACGTGTGAAGGAGATGCAAAAGCATGGAGCGTAAATTAGGAATTTCTCTTTATCCAGAGCATTCAACGAAAGAAAAAGATATGGCATATATTTCAGCAGCGGCACGTCACGGTTTTTCAAGAATATTCACTTGTTTACTGTCTGTGAATCGTCCGAAAGAGGAAATTGTAGCAGAATTTAAAGAAATTATTAATCATGCAAAAGAGTACAATATGGAAGTCATTTTAGATGTAGCACCAGCTGTGTTTGATCAGCTTGGTATTAGCTATAGTGATCTATCATTCTTTGCAGAGTTAGGTGCAGATGGTATTCGTTTAGATGTAGGATTTGACGGATTAACAGAAGCGAAAATGACGAACAACCCGTACGGTTTAAAAATTGAGCTAAACGTAAGTAATGATATTGCCTATTTAGAAAATATCCTTTCGCATCAAGCGAATAAAGCGGCTTTAATTGGTTGCCATAATTTTTATCCGCAAAAATTCACTGGTCTTCCGTATGATTATTTCATTCGCTGTAGTGAACGTTTTAAAAAGCATGGTATTCGCAGTGCAGCATTTATTACATCACATGCTGCTAACATTGGTCCATGGGATATTAATGACGGATTATGTACGCTTGAACAACATCGTAATTTACCAATTGAAGTACAAGCGAAACATTTATGGGCGACAGGGCTTATTGATGATGTCATTATCGGAAATGCTTATGCGAGTGAAGAAGAGTTAGAGAAACTAGGAAACTTAAATCGTTACATGTTACAGCTAAAGGTACAATTTGTAGACGAAGCGACTGAAGTAGAGAAGAGAGCGACACTACAAGAATTGCACGTAAGACGCGGCGACATAACGGAGTATATGGTACGTTCTACAGAAGTACGTAAAAAGTATAAAGAAGACGATTTCCCAATTCGAGAAAGTGTACTACAGGAAAGAGGTCAAGTTGTAATTGGTAACAACTCATTCGGTAAGTATAAAGGTGAACTACAAATCATCTTGAAAGAAATGCCGATAGATGAACGGAAAAATATTGTCGGTATAATTGCTGAAGAGGAGTTGTTCTTACTAGATTATGTAGGGGCTTGGACGCAGTTTACTTGTGTGGAATAGGGAAGATAGGAGGGGATGCTAGGGCATCCTCTTTTTTCTGTTAAAATAGTAGTCTATCGTATATAGAATGCAAAGAGATAGATTTAATTTGGACGGGAGAGAAGGAGATGGAAGAGTATATAGATGATTTATTAAGACGGATGGGTGATGAAGAAACAGAGATATGGCATCGTGCGTATGATGAGGCGAAAGAACTAAATGATTTATTAACTTTCCCTTATTTACAGGAGAAGATAATAAAAGTAAAAAAAGTATCTATGAAGAAAGATATTTATTATTTAATGATGAAACTCGCTATCAATACGAAAGAAATCTGTATTGCTGATTATCTTGTAGATCGTTTAGAATGTGAAGAGAGTCCGACGCTATTAAGTGAATTACTTAGTAATATTTATAGATTGCCAGAAGTAAGTAGTACAAATAAAATCATTCCGTATATTTATCATAAAAACGATAGTGTTCGTTTTTGGGCAGTTTCTTCCTTAAAGTTATATAAATCGTTAGAAGCAGAAAGTGCTTTATTAAAGTTGCTGGATACTCAAGAAAATAAAGATGAGATTACAAATATTTGTTATACCTTGCTTGAGATTGGAACAAATCAATCGATTCTTCCGTTAACAAGGCTTTTATATAGGGATAGTGCTTATGTTCGTTCAACCGTTATTGAGGTTTTAGCGAAAATAGGGGGAGCGGATTTACAGATAGTTTATATGGAAGCTTTACAGGATAGAAACGTTATGGTGAAATATGAAGCTGTTCGAGCTATTTATGCGTATGGGGACGAGATGGCGATTAAGCCAATTTGCGAACGTGTAACGAAAGTTGTTTCTAGAAGACGTAAAAATGAAGTAGAGCCTACTGATGAATCAGAGATCGTCATTGCTCTGCGTTTCTTACATAAGTTTGCTGATCATGAAGAAGTTTTAAAGACGTTTGGTAAAGTATATAAAAAACGAGGAAACTTGTTTATGTCAGAGAAAAAATGGATTCGGGATAATATTAGTTACTTTCAAGAGAAAGAAAGAATGCAAGAATCATAAAAAGAGTTAGCCTCAACAATGAGACTAACTCTTTTTTTAATAATTAGTTTAAAATTTTCACTGTAACTGTTTGGCGTCCCCAGTTACTTGATGTACCTTTATCTGGCATTAAAACATCAATTTTATTACCTTTAATAGCTCCACCAGTATCACCAGCGATTGCTACTCCATAACCTTCAACCCATACTTTTGAACCTAATGGAATTACACTTGGATCAACTGCAATTAGTTTCATGTTTGGATTAGCTGTTAAGTTATGACCCATAGCTGATTTCACTTGGTCTCCTGCTTTGTAACCATTTTCAAGTGGATCTGCTGTGTAAGCTGTTGCTACAACGCGTAACTCACGAGAAGAAGATTGTGTGTTTTTCTCAGTTTCTTTTGCAACAGGTTGTTGTGTAGCTGGTTTTTGAGCGTTAGCTGTTTCACGAGCTTTAGCTGCCTCCTGAGCTTCAGCCGCTTCACGAGCCTTAGCCGCTTCACGAGCTTTAGCTGCTGCTTGAGCTTCAGCTGCTTCACGAGCTTCAGCCGCTGCCTGAGCTTCAGCTGCTTCACGAGCTTTAGCCGCTTCTTGAGCTTTAGCTGCTGCTTGAGCTTCAGCCGCTTCTTGAGCTTTAGCTGCTTCACGAGCTTTAGCCACTTCTTGAGCTTTAGCTGCTGCTTGAGCCTCAGCCGCTTCTTGAGCTTTAGCTGCCTCTTGAGCTTTAGCTACTTCCCCGGCTTTAGTTGCTGCTTGAGCTTCAGCTGCCTCTTGAGCTTTAGCTACTTCCCCGGCTTTAGTTGCTGCTTGAGCTTCAGCTGCCTCTTGAGCTTTAACTGCTTCACGAGCTTTAGCCGCTTCTTGAGCTTTAGTTTTTGCTTGAGCTTCAGCTGCCTCTTGAGCTTTAACTGCTTCACGAACTTTAGCAGTATCTTGAACGTTAGTTACTTTTTCAGCTTTAACTACTGGCTGAACTTTAACTGGCGCTTTCCCTGTTAAGTAAGGAACGTGTACATAAGCTGTTTGGCCGTTATATTCAAATTGAATCCAATCATTTTGTACTTGGTGTGTTGTTTCGATTACATCATCTTTTTTCAATTTACCAAGAATCGCTGAATCTGTATTTGCTCCAGCACGTACGTTTAATACGTTTGCTGTTACGTAGTAAGTATCTTTAGTGTAGTCAGCGCTTATGAAAGCTTCTTTACCACTATTTAATTGAACTTTTGACCATCCGTTTTCTGTATGTAAAACGTTAACTTTATATCCATCTAATAACTTTCCGACAACTTTTGATTCAGTAGTTGGGTTTTCTCGTACATTTAGTACATCAGTTGTTACAATCGTTTCTGCTTTAGCAGATGTTGTGAAAATCCCAAGACCAAAAACCGCTGCTGTTGCTATACCCATAAATTTTTTCATAATAGCCTCCATTGCATTTGTTTTTCGTTGACCTCATTATAGCAACCATTATTTTCTTATTTGCGGAAAACACAAAACTACAAAGCATTCGTAATGAGGCGTTAATATTCTGTAATAATTCCATTAATATCCTGATAGCGTTTTCTTTGCGGTTTTCGGGGAGTTATAACATATGATTCATAAAATCAACACTATTTTAATTACTGATAGATTAATAATGTATCATGGATATTACCTAAATGTTTCAGTGGTATTACAAAACAGAGGTATTTAACTGTTTGAATCGCAACATGATTATAAAAATATAATGTTTTTGCGTGTGAAGTCATATATATAGGATGAAATTTAATAAAATAGAGATATAATTGTTACAAAATAAGTTGTAGTATGGAAAAAATTACGCCTTGAATTTGTGTTATTACATATTATTTTTGCAATAATATGATTGCAGGATAGTTGTGATGTGAAATGAAAGTTGCAAGGATAAAAAGGTAATCGCAACATGAAACATATATAATAGAAGAAACATGATTTAAAGGGACGATATTGTTATGAATTAGTTCGCGAATTGCTTCAGAGTTATATAGTAGAAGTTAGAGACGCAGATTTTTAATAAAACAGCGATAAAATTGAATTTGCCTTCAATAAAATAAAAAAACGTAGGAGTGTAAGCTCCTACGTTTTTTATTTACTCATATCGTAAACATTCAATTGGATCAAGTTTTGCAGCTTTGTTAGCTGGTAGTAAACCGAATGCAATACCGATTAGCATTGAAATACCTACTGAAAGAAGTCCAAGTTCTTTTGAGATAACAAGTGGCCATCCAGCAAAGATTGAGACGATCCAAGCGAAGAAAATACCGAGCATGAATCCGATGAAACCACCGAGTCCTGTTAAAATACAAGATTCGATTAAGAATTGCGTTAATACTTTACCGCGTGTTGCACCAAGTGCTTTACGAATACCAATCTCACGTGTACGTTCTGTTACAGATACAAGCATGATGTTCATTACACCGATACCACCAACAAGTAAGGAAATAGCAGCGATACCACCGAATACCATTTTCATCATACCGATTGATTCGTCTAGTTGCTTCGTAAAGTCACCCATATCTTGCGCTTCAAATTTATGCTCAAATTTAGGAGCTTTCATTTCGTTTAAAACAGAAGCAGCTTGTTTTTCTACACTTTTACGTTCTGCTGGCGAAGTTAATATTAATCTTACAGAATCATACTCAGTTACTCCTGAGATTACAGGAGCGTTTTCAAGTGATGTATAACCTTCTGACATAGCCATTCCAAAATCATTTTTCGTTTCATAAACACCGACTACTTTATACGGTTTTCCTTTTATGTCTGTATATAAATTTGATTCCCAACCGTTAAATAATTTGTTGAAAGCTTCTTCATTTAAAATAACAGCAGGGATTGCTTGCTTTAATTCGCTATCGTTTAATTCGCGACCGTGAACTAATTTTATTTTCGCATCCGTCATGAAGGCGCCTGTTCCACCTTTTAAATCAAGAGAGGCATCTTTTGAACCAGAAGATGCTTTTACTTTCATACTCACATCTGGATAAACATCTTTAACACCTGGTACAGTTTGAAGACGTTTTAGCATATCGGCTGTAATTTTGGCGTTGTCTGGTCCATAATCAGGATTTTTGTAGTAAATCGTTACTTCATTATCTTTTCCTTGGCCTAATTCTTCTTTAAACTTTGCATTTGTACCATCACCCATTGAAATGATAGTAATAATGGCACTAATACCGATAATAATTCCTAGCATCGTTAAGATAGAACGCATTTTATGAGCAAAGATAGAGGAAAGGGCCATGCGTATATTTTCACTCGTGTTCAAAATTAACCTCTCCAATCTTGGACGATATTTCCGTCACGAATTACAATTTGACGTGCTGCAGCTTCCCCGATTTCACGGTCATGGGTAATCATAATGATTGTGGAGCCTTGTTTGTTTAATTCGTAAAAGAGGTCCATAATTTGTGTACTCGTTTTCGTATCAAGTGCCCCCGTCGGTTCATCGGCTAAAATGAACTTTGGATTATTTACGATTGCACGTGCGACTGCGACACGCTGTTTTTGTCCACCTGATAATTCGTTCGGTAAGTGAGTAGCACGATCAGCTAAACCTACTTTTGTTAAAGCAGCTAATGAGCGCTCGCGTCTTTCTTTTTTATCAACTCCAGCGTAAATAAGAGGCAATTCAACATTTTGAAGTGCTGTAAGTCTCGGTAATAACATAAAGTTTTGGAATACGAACCCGATCTCTTTATTACGAACGCGTGCAAGTTCTGTCTCAGACATGTTTGAAATATTTTGACCAGCTAGTTCATACGCACCTGTCGTTGGTTTATCTAAGCAACCGATAATGTTCATTAATGTTGATTTACCAGAACCAGATGGTCCCATAATAGAAGTGAATTCTCCTTGGTTCAGTGTTACGTCAATTCCGTGTAAAATTTGAACGGATTCTGCACCATTTTGGAAGGATTTCGTGATGCCTTTTAAGTTAATCATTCCACGACAACCTCCATACCATCTTTTAAGTCTTTTTCAGGTTTAGAGATAATTTGCTCTCCGTTTTTCACTCCAGAAACTTTTGCTTCGCTATCTGTTTCAAATTCAACAGTAACCGCTTGTTCTTTCGCTTTACCATCTTTTACAACGAAGACAACATTTTTGTCACCTTTTTTCACGATGCTGCTTTTCGGAACAATCGTACCAGTTGCTTCGCCTGATTTACTTGTTACGTAAACGTGGAAGCCGTTTTGTAATTCTTCACTATTATCCAATGTGACAGTGAATTGGTAATTAGAAACTGTTTTATTTTCATCCATGCTCTTTAATGGTGTAGAACCGATTTCCGTTACTTTTCCTGTCCAAGTCTTACCAGCGACAGTTTTTGATGAAACAGTTACTTCTTGCCCAACTTTCATACTAGCAAGCTCATATTCAGAAAGTTGACCTTTTACTTTAAATTGACCAGCGTGACGAAGAGTAATTCCGCTCATACCTGTTTTTTCGTCAGCAGTTTTTACGATATCATCAATTACGCCATCAGCAGGACTTGTTACAGAAAGATTGTTTACTTTCTCTTTTGCTGCTTTAATCATTTCATCAGCTTTTTCAACTTCAAACTTTTTCATTTCAATTTGTGATTCTAATTGCCCAACTTCAACTTCTGATGCTTTTAATGCTTCAGCAGGAAGGCCTGCATTTTTATCTTTTTGTAATTTTTGTTTCGCTGCATCAATTTGTTTTTGGAACAATGTTACTTCTTTTTGTGCGATTTTCTTTTGCATTTCTGCTTCTGTTACACCTTGTTTAGCAGTAGGGTCATTGTATTTAAACAGAAGCTGACCTTTTTTCACTTCATCGCCTTTTTTAACAGCTAATTCATATGTTCCTTTTGTTGGATCGAATGAAATAGTTTCAATTCCGTTTGGAATAACTTCGCCACCAAATTTTTGTGCGTTTTCAATTTGTTTTTCCGTAACTTTATAACCGCTATATGCCATTGCTACTTCTGAACTGCCTCCAGCAAATGCAAAGTATGATCCAGCTGCAATTCCAATTGCTACTACACTAGTAATTAACACTTTATTTTTCTTCTTCATCTATTTATCACCTTTTCGTTCGTTTTAGTATCTACATTAAGTATAAAAGAGGTGAAGAATCTGACAAATCGTTTTAGCTTACAATAACCTTACAGTTTTGTAAGGTATGAATATCTAAATGTAAGGTAGAGGTTGTCCTAGTTTAAGCAAATGAATTGACTCGTTGTTTCTTTCTTACAATAATATTATATGAAGGAGAGGAGGAGAGAAGATGGAAGCTTATTTTAGTGCGCAACCATTAAAGCCATTTATTCCGTACTCAAGGCAACATGCCATTATATTATTTATTATGTTGGTAGGGATATTCTTTCTATATCAATATCAAGATTCATTACGTCAAAGTGAGTGGAATATAACGGTTCGATATGCAATTGCATTTCTATTTATAGGAAGTGAGATTGGACTTCATATGTGGGAATGGAAAGCCGGGATTTTTGAGCTAGGCACCTCATTACCATTTGAGTTATGTACGATTAGTTTATTGTTAGCATCGATTATGATTGTAACGAAAAGTTACCGATTATATGAGATTGTGTTTTTTACAGGAATTATTGGTGCATCACAAGCCATTTTAACGCCAAACGTGCAATATGCTTTTCCACATTTTCGCTTTATAGAATTCTTCATTGCACATGTATTACTCATTTGGGCACCACTCTTTATGACATGGGTGGAAGGATATCGTCCGACATTACAATCTATTAAACGCACGATGATATTTTTAAACATATTGATTCCAATTGTTTCGTTTGTGAATTACAAAACGGGCGGTAATTATATGTTTTTAGCTCGTAAGCCAGAAACAGCTTCATTGCTCGATATGTTAGGGCCGCATCCTTACTATATTATTTCATTAGAAATTGCAGCGCTTATGGGATGTTTTATTTTGTATATGCCGTTTGCGAAAAGAGAAGGGCATGCGCATAAAGAATCACTAGGATCATAACCTAGTGATTTTTTATTTTATGAATATTTACAATTCGGAAAATTAAGAATAAAATTAGAGGGTAAATTACATATAGAGAGAAGGGAAAACGTGGTCAAAAAAGTTTTTCTGAATGGGATGGAAGTGACGATTCAATTTATTATTTCGATTTTGGGTATTATTTGTTTAGGGGCACTGCCGAAGTTATTTTATGGATTTGAGCTGCGTGCATCAACGTACATAAAGAGTTTAAAAGAAATATTTGTGAATTTAATGGACATCTCCAATTTTAAATATGTGGGAGATAAATTTTTATTTCCACAGTTGTTTGTCCATTATAAAGAAACGATTGTTATATTTTTAGCTGCTTTTTTCATTTCATTATTTGTAGCATTTTGTATTGTTTATGTGATTATGAGTAGTTCACCGCGTATACAACATCGCATTAAATCATTTCTCATCTTCCTAGAATCCATTCCAGACATTCTTCTTATTTTAGGATCACAAATTTTAGTTATATGGTTTTTTAAACAAACAGGTTTTTTACCTTTTCAAATTGCGGCAATTGGGGGCGAGTCGATTAGAGGATTACCAATATTTTGTTTGAGTATACCGACTACGATTCTGTTTGTAAAAATGTTAGTGCTTCGTTTTGAAAATGAGCTAGAAAAAGATTATGTACTATTTGCTAAGGCGAAAGGGCTGAATCGCTTTCATATTTTAAATCGTCATGTATTACGAAATGTGTTGCTTAGTACACTTTTCTTTGCGAAAACGAATATCTTTTTTATGTTATCTAATTTATATATTATAGAATGGATTTTTAATACGGGTGGTATTTTTATGTTTTTGAAATCGTATGAGGGTATTAGGGTTGAGGTTTTCATCGTTAGTGTACTGCTTATTTATATTCCAATTTTTATTTTATTTAAATTGTTTCATTATCTCATTCCAGCTGCGATGAAGGAGAGGCTATAATATGTGGACGTATATAAAACGTGATAAAAGATTTTGGATAAGCATTGGGTTTCTTCTCATATTAGTTCTTTTGAGCATCGGAAATACGATATGGAATGATGGACAGATTAAAAAAGTTACATTGCAATATGATGCGGCTGGAAATCCAGAAGTACCACCGTTTTCACCTTCATTACAATTTTTACTCGGGACAGATCGGAAAGGATATGACCTTTTACATTTAGTCATTGAAGGCGCGAAGTGGACGATTGGTATATCTATTTTAATTGCAGCACTTAGAATGGTAATAGGTGTGTTTTTCGGTGTTGTACTCGGAACGTATGTAAAAAGAGGGTTTTCTAAGATTGAGGCTTTTTTTGATAGTTTCACAGTTATTCCGACAGTTATGATTGCGTATTTCTTTCTTCAATCTGTGAATCTATTTGGAAGTGGAGAGGAAACAACAACTTTTTTTGAAAGGGCTTCGTTTCAAGTTGTATTACTTGTAATGCTTGTGATGCCAGTTATTGCACTGTATGTTGCGAAGGAAGTTCGTAAATTACAGACGGAAGAATTTATTGATGCTGCCCGCATATTAGGCGGATCAAGAAGACACATAGTTATAAAACATATTTTTCCGCATCTCTATATGACGTTTATACTCGTATTTCTTCAACAATTTACTCAAACTCTTACAATTTTACTTCATTTAGGGCTACTTGAGGTGTTTTTTGGTGGGACGGTCCAGTTTGGTGGACCGATAGGGATAAAAGAAATAGATTCTTACACGCATGAATGGTCCGGTTTAATAGGAGTGTACTTTAGATCCTTAACAGTGCATCCATGGATTCCTCTTGTTCCAATTACATTTTTCGGACTTACCATTTTTTCAGGGAATATGATTGTGAAAAGTATAGAAGAAGCGATGATGAAAGTAAGGTTAGGTGGAGAGATCAAGAAGACAAATGTAGAAGAGGAACAATTTGCTGTGCAGTCAAAAGAAGAGTTGTTTACGTTTAAACATACGATGTGAAAATAGAAAAGAAGCAAGCATAATCAATGCTTGCTTCTTCTTTATTTTGTAGAAACTTCACCTTCAGTTTCTGTTTGCGGAATAAAGTATCCGACTATACCACCAATTATTGCTGGAACAATCCAACCAATACCTAATTCATAAAAAGGAATTGCGTGTACGATATTAGCGATAAAACGTGGTATCATTCCCACATTATCAAGTGCATGAATACAGCTAATAAGGAATGCCGCAATCATCGCTCCGATATAGACAGAAGGTTTACGTTTCGTATATTTATCAATAAAGGATACGAAAATTAAAATGATTGTAATTGGATATAAAATAATTAATACGGGTAATGTAATTTTGATTAATAAACTTAATCCTAAGTTTGAAATAACGAAGCTAAATAAACAAACATATAAAACAAGTTTTTTGTACGATACATTTGTTAGGACTGTTGTGAAATAGTTTGCGAATGCACTTACAACACCGATTGCTGTTGTTAAACAAGCAGCTATAATCGCGATGCTTAATAAAATGTTACCGCTTGTCCCAAAGAATTGATACATAACAGTAGCTAATAGCTGACCACCGTTTTCGAATTGTCCTAAGTTTCCGTTTGAAGCACCGATATAACCGAGTAAGAAGTAAACGATCGTTAAGAATAGGGCTGCAATGCTTCCGCAAATAATTGTATATTTCGCAATCGATTTTTTCTCTTGTATACCGTTTTGGCGAATTGCATTTACAACAATTGTTGATAATACGAGAGCTCCGATTGCATCTAATGTTAAAAAGCCTTCAAGAAATCCTTTGAAAAATGGAATTTCTTTATAGTCACCGATAGGTTCTGTGAATGATCCTGGTGAAAGAATTGCTTTTGTTGCCATAATTGCAATAATTCCAAGTAAAATTGGCGTTAATATTTTTCCGATATGATCTACTAATTTGGATGGATTTAATGATAAGAAGTAGACGACTGTAAAGAAAATAGCACTAAAGACTAACATAGAATACCATTGGTCCGGGAAGAGTGGTGCGATTCCAATTTCGTAAGATACAGTTCCAGTTCGTGGAATAACAAATAGTGGGCCGATTGAAAGATAAATAATGATAGCGAATACTGCTGCGAATTTTGGATGAACACGGCTTGCTAAAGTATTAAAACTACCACCGGCAAGGGCAACAGCGACGATAGCAAGTAAAGATAAACCGACGTCTGTAATAATAAATCCTGTAATGGAAATCCACATATTTTCTCCGGAAGAAAGACCAAGAAGGGGCGGGAAAATCATATTACCAGCACCGAAGAAAACTGCGAATAGTAATAAACTAATCGAAAGTATTTGCGCTGGTTTTAAAGTTGTACGCATATAAAGAAAATCCTCCTAATGAGTATTTTTGTCGAAAATTCAAATAATTTGTCGAGTAACTGTTATTATTTTAAAGGTCTGATGACTAGAAAGCAATAGGGAATTTTAAAAATATTAAAAAATAATGCATTAAATTGAATAAATATACTATTTATATGTTAATTAGGAAGGATTTAACTTATAACGTAAAAAAACACATATCGCTAGGATACGTGTATTAAAAATAAATCTTTCGATCGCGTTCTTCTTTTAAAATTTCAACGGCTTCGCGGAAACGTTGTGAATGGACAATTTCTCGTTCGCGTAAAAAGCGTAAGCTATCATTTATATCGGGATCGTCTGATAAATCAATTAGCCATTGATAAGTCGCTCGGGCTTTTTCTTCAGCTGCAATATCCTCATATAAATCTGCAATAGGGTCTCCTTTTGCTTGAATGTAAGTAGCAGTAAAGGGAACACCACCAGCATTATGATAAAACAACGCACTATCATGATTAGCATATTGTGCATCTAATCCAGCAGCTTTCATTTGTTCAGGTGTTGCATCTTTTGTTAATTTATAAATCATTGTAGCAATCATTTCTAAATGTGCGAACTCTTCTGTACCAATATCGGTTAGTAAGCCAACGACTTTGTCTGGAATTGTATAACGTTGATTTAAGTAACGAAGGGCAGCAGCTAGTTCGCCGTCCGCACCACCATATTGTTCAACTAATAATTTTGCAAGAGCTGGATTACAAGTACTCACTTTAACTGGATATTGTAATTTTTTTTCATAAATCCACATAGTTTCTCTCCTTTATCCCGCTATTTGCTGCCCGTAAACTCCACTTGATTAAAGTTTCATTTTATATTTGCCATGGCCACGGTCCTTGGCTCCATTGCCATGGAGCGTTAGAATAACTATTTCCGAACTGCTGAAGTGGCCCGTATTTTTCTTCAATTTTTTGTTGTAATACTCTTCGTTTATAGGAGAAATCGTTGAATTGATTTATAGCTGCAGTATCGTCGGGATGCGTATCTAAATAGAGGGTAAGTTCAACTAATACAAAGTCTAGTTCTTGTAGTTCTTCAATCCATTTGTAATATTCATCAGGCAATGTTTGTGTCACGTTTTTATTCACCGTCCTTTTTTGTAAGGATTTTCATAAAAATCATAAAAAGCAGGCCATAGAGTTCCTTTTCTTAAAGCTTCTTTTGGTGGGAATTGAGGTAAGTTAGGTGGTTGAAAGCCCATAAATAGGTGTGGGGGAGTTGAGTAATATTTCTTTTCAATTGGAGGGCAAGGATCGTTTGGGCCATGAAAAGGTATGTAGGATTTCATAAATTTATCCATGTTACACGCCTCCTTTATAAATGAAACATTCATCACTACGTATTGTATTCGTACATAATTACAAATTATGACTCATATAGAAAACTAAAAGGGGCAGGGGGAGTGCGGATGGAAAGTGTTACAACATGTATTGTATTAGAATCTAAAAACTTAAAGGAAACATTATATTTTTATGAAGGAATTCTAGGGTTTAAACCGAGCAAGGAGAGGCCACAAATACGTGTAACAGGTGTGTGGTATGATATTGGTTCCACGAGAATTTGTTTTGTTGTAAACAGGGGACTGGGAGAGTATCGAGAAACTGTTACATCATCAGTGAAGGAACTATTGTTAAAAACTACAAATATCGAGCGGTTAAAGAAAAAGTTAGCGTTTTATCAAATATCATTTATAGAAGAGCGCCGCGGTGAAGAAGTTAGAATAATATTTCATGATCCAGATGGTTATACACTCCAATTTATTTCAATAGAGAACATGGGAGAGAGACTTTTATAATGTAATAATCTGAATGGCGAATGAAAAAAATATTGACAAGCCTCTCCAAATATTTTAATGTGATTGTATAAAATTGTGTATATAAAGGGGAGTAACTTATTACAATAAAGTCGTCATTACAGGGAGAAACCCTCGGCTTTATTGGCAACGTTTCGTTGTTAGTGAGACCTTTACCAGCAATGGTAAAGGCCCCCTTCTGTCTTTTTAGGACCCTTACCATATTTGGTAGGGTCCTTTTTGTATACAAAGAGAGGAGATATAAAAATGAAAAAACTTATAAGTAGATTAAGAGTTGTATTTCATGTTCGCCGATTTGTTCCATTTTTATTTGACTTTTTCACTTCAAAAGAGGTTTCAATAAAGAAGAAAATCTTATCTATTGCTTTTTTAGTTGGTTACGTTGCTATGCCACTCGATTTAATTCCAGACTTCTTACCGTTTATCGGTATTTTAGATGATATTGGAATTGTTTTATTCATTTTGAACCGAATTGTAAAGATGGCGCCAGTACAATTGCAAGAAAAGCATAATGTAAATGTAGGATAGGAGCTAAAAGTATGGAGCAAATGATTTTAGATATAATCGAGTATTTAAAGCAGTTTTCTTATTTTGGAGTTGTGTTGGCTTTAACTTTTGAATTTATTCCAGCAGAGGTAGTTTTGCCTCTTGTTGGGTATTGGGTATACGAGGGTGATATGAATTTTTGGCTTGCTGTATTAGCTGGAACAATTGGAGGAACGACAGGACCATTAACGTTATATGCACTCGGTTATTACGGTGGTCGTCCTCTGTTAATAAAATACGGGAAATACTTCTTTATTAAGGAAGAACAAATTCAAAAAGCAGATGATTTCTTTGAGAAATATGGGCCGGTTGTAGCATTTTTAGGACGCTTCATCCCGGGAGTTCGAACACTTATTTCCGTTCCATGTGGTATGGCGAAAATGAATATATGGAAATTTAGCATATATACATTTGTAGCAATGTTCCCGTTAACGACTTTGTATATTTATTTTGGAATGAAATTAGGTCCGCATTGGGCAAAAGCAGGGGCTATTGTTGGGGAGTACATGTTACCTATATTAGTAGTTGTCCTTGTAATTGTGGCTTGTATCTTAATCTGTAAATATATGAAAAAGAGGGACAAAACGGAATCTATTTAAAGATAAAGGCGCATAATTTTTGGTGAATATAGATGAATAATACAGGCAAAGGACTCTTAAGGACATACACATATAAGGAATAAGTAAGAGAGAGGGGAAATTTCTATGGCTTGTGAATGCTCAGGGGCAGCGTTAACTTGTTGTCCAGATAAAAATTTTGTACAAGATAAAGTGTGTAGTCCATGGTCAGGAACTGTAGTTGCTACTGCAATTACAAATGTGCTGTATAACAACAATATTAATCAAAATATGATTGGAACAGGGTTTGTTAGGTATGACGTCGGGCCAGGTCCAATCACGCTGACAGTTTTGGATGCAACAGGAGCTACACTTGATACACAAACATTAAATCCTGGAACGAGTATAGCTTTTACGTACCGTCGTTTCCAGACAATTGAAGTAACTTTACCTGCTGGAACAGCTGGAACATATCAAGGAGAGTTTTGTATAACAACACGTTATCCACTTTCATAATAGAAAAGGAGAGGACTAAGATGTGCAATGCTAACTTATCATGCTGTTCCAGTAAAACACTTGTTCAAGATCAGGTGTGTATAGATTGGGCTGCTACTGGTGCGGTCACTGAAACGGTATATACGAATAATATTACGCAAGACTTGTACGCATCTGGATATGTAAAATATGATGTAGGTGTAAATCCAGTTACAGTAAACTTTCTAGTAGGAGCGACAGTAGTTAATACAATTACTGTACAACCACAAAGTAGTGGATCGTTTACAGTAAGGTATTTTACTACAATTCAAATTGTAACAACAGGGACGGCAACGAGCCAAGGGCAATTATGCCTTACAGTACGTTATCCGATTTCGTAAGGAAAAGCATACCGTAATGGTATGCTTTTTTGTATAGTTTGTAAGTTAGGGTGGTAAAGAATTTTATAAGCAAAATGAGAATTGGCAACAATATTTTCCCTCTATATATTGAGTTGGGTTATTTGGAATATTAATGATTGTAACGGACTGCAATGATTTCCCTGTGTACGACATCGTGTTGCCAGGATAAACAGTAAAGGTATTTGTAACTTGGCCGACAATTTGAACAGTGACTTCTCCTGTACTACTAGTACTATTATATATAGAAATCGTACCGGATATTTTAAGCACGCCATCATCTTCCCAAAGTGGTAATGTACGGAATGGATTTGGATTCTCTTTGGGAGGTAGTGGAATTTCATTGGTTATGAAAAAATTACCGGCAAATTCATTCATAACTAATTCACAGCCTGGTGGTTCTGGTGGATTAGGCGGATTATAGGGAGGACAGATGATAGATAAAGGGGCATAGCAGCCGATATTTTTTTTACAAGCCATTAATAGTTCCTCCCTTCATAGCTACTATTTATTACTATTAAATGTTGTAAAGCGATAGGTTGTGTTAATAAAGTGGCGAAAAATTTCACGAAACATGTTTAATAGGCTTACAGCTCGTAATAAGTTATGAGAGTCTGTAAGACAAAAGGTGGTTGTATAAGATAATACAAGTAATGTGGGATGTCACACAAAATTGACTGTATATTTACAAAAAATAAATAAATTTCATTCTTAGTTTAAACGAAGTTAATATGCGTTCGATACAATAACCATTGTAATTAATTCATTATATGAGGAGGATTCACGTGGAAAGAACTGCTTTACTAAAAGTAAAAGGCCTTATTGGATTATTGATGGTTTTTGTATTAGCTTTTGTATCATTGCCGTGGAATACACCAGTCAAAGCGGAAGAGAAAAAACAAGAAAAGGCACCAAGTGAGAAGAAAATTGTTTTCCCGGTGGTAAGTGATGTACATATTAAAGATAGTGGAACAGATGATACGTTCCGCTGGAAAAGAGCGATTGAACAATTTAATACGCTTGCACCAAAGCAAGACGCGTTTGTCATTGTAGGTGATTTTACTGATTCGGGTTCAGTAAAGCAATATGATCGTTTCATGCAAGTGTATAACGAAAATGCAAGTAAAGATGCGGTACGAATGAATTCTCTAGGTAATCATGATTATTGGAACGGCTTATCTGTAGAGGGAGCGCAGAAGCGTTTTTTAGAAAAGACAGGAATGGAATCAATTTATTATCATAATGTAGTAAAAGGGTATCACTTTATCGTAATGTCACCGGAAGATGGAACAACGCATGGCTATTATTCGGACAAGCAAATTAATTGGTTAAAAGAAGAAATGGCAAAGGCACAAAAAGATGATCCAGAAAAACCGATTTTCGTATTTTTACATCAACATATCAAAGATACAGTATACGGTAGTCAAGAGTGGGGAACGAAAGATAGTGCGAAAATTAATGAGGTATTAAAACAATACCCACAGGTTATTACGTTTTCAGGGCATTCGCATTATCCGTTAGATGATCCAAGATCGATTCACCAAAAAGACTTTACATCAGTTGGCACATCTTCAGTAAGTTATATGGAGGTTGAAGGTGGTAAAGTACAAGGAAATATCCCGCCAGGAGCTAGTACATTAAGCCAAGGTTTATTAGTAGAAGTAGATGATAAAGAAGTAACAATTAATCGCCGTGATTTCCATACAAATTCTTGGACAGGCGAGCCTTGGAAAATTAAATTACCAGCAAAGAAAGACACATTTACACATGTAGAAGATCGTGATAAAGAAAAGCCTTACTTTGCTAAGGATGCAAAGCTTGCTGTATCAAATGTAACAGAAAATGCGGCAACAGTAACATTCCCGCAAGCGTTGGACAACCTTCTTGTTCATTCTTATCGCTTGCAAGCAAAGGATAAACAAACAGGTGAGATTAAAAATAAGCTATTAGCGTTCTCTGAGTTTTATCGTGATCCAGTGCCGAAAGAGCTTACATTTACGCTTGCTGGATTAGATGGCGGGAAAACATATACACTTGAAGTAGTTGCAATTGATTCGTTTGGCAATGAAAGTGCGCAACCGTTAACTGCAGAAATCACAACGAAAAAAGATAATATTGATCCGAATGTGAAAGTACCAAAGGCAGACGTTTTTGATGTGAATTTTTTAGATGGTACATTTAAAGATAACTCACCGTTTGGAACGAAAGGTGATGTGAAAGGCGATGTATCTATTGAATATGATAAAGCTTTGAAAACAAATGCAATGAAATTAAATGGAAAAGCAAATACATTTGGGTACCTTCCATTCTCAGTAGCACAAAAAGAAAAAGTAGCAAATTCATTTACGTTAGAAACTGTATTTTCAATGAATGAAATTCGCGGACAAGGTATTTTGCAAAATACAGAGAGCGGTGGAATTGGTTTTGAGTCTACAGGAAGTGGATATGTAGAATTATGGGCTCATATTGGCGGAAGTTATAAACGTGTTGGCGTTCAATTAGAAGCGAACAAAACGTATCATTTAACAGGAACGTATAACGGAAGTGAAGTAGCAATTTATGTAGATGGTAAAAAAGTAAATAGCCAGCCAGCTCAAGGGAAAGTGTATCACCCGAACGTACCATTTGCATTTGGTGCTGATCCTGATAGCAATGGAAATGGTGGCATTCCGTTAAATGGACAAATTGCGTTAGCAAAATTATATAGTAAAGCATTAAGTTCTTCAGAAGTATTAGCAGCATATAACGAGTTTTCTAATCGTACAAAATTAGAGCAAGTAAATGCGTTATATGAAGAGAGTGGAAAAGTGAAAGAAGTGTTAGCTGGTACTTATGAATTTGGTGAAAAGCCAGGTCAGTATTCACAAGCAGCTTTTAACGAATTACAAAGAAGCTATGACAATGCAAAGAAAGTGTTTGAGAATATAGCAAGTACAGGAGAACAAATTGTTCAAACGTATAATGAATTAAAAACAGCAAACCAAACATTTGTCCAATCAAAGGTAGCAGAAGAACAGCCAAAAACACCGAAAGAAAAATTACAAGTGAATATTGAATCTGCAAAGGCTTTAGTAAAGAAAGCGCAAGATGGAAATGTAACAGACGGTTCTGTTAAATCATTAAGCCAAAAAATCACAGTTGCAGAATCTGTGTTAAAAGATAAAAATGTAAAAGATGAGTATGTGGAATCAATGAATCGTACATTAGAGCACGCTATTTCACTTGTTGAAAAAAGCATCAACAAATAAGGTATAAGAAAAAGAAGCTTATCATGATGGGCTTCTTTTTTGTTATACTAAAAGTAGTATAGAAAAGGGAGCGAATAATTTGGAAGAGAAAAAGCTAAAAAGAATTCTTGAATATGTATGGATCGCGGTTGTGCTCCTTGTAGGATATTATTTATTAAAAGATAAAAGTATTTGGGTTCTATTTTTAATGACTTTCTTATTAGCGGGTTTAGGCACGTTATTTATTAACTTTTTCTTTGATAGTGTAAACGCGTGGAGAAAGAAAAAGAAGGAGACGAAGTAAGGGGATAAGTATGCAAAGGTTGAAGCCTATGTGGGCAGCGGCATATTTTTCAATTTACAATCGTTAACGAAAAAACATAATAAAACATGAAAATAGCTCGCCGTTTTATCGGCGAGCTATTTTGTTATGCTTCTTTCGTCTCATCATTTGTTTTTTCATTAGCTAGATGACTATGTTTTCTAGAGTAGAAGAAATAGACGCATAAACCGATTATAAGCCAGACTGTAAAGCTGATCCATGTCGTTTTAGACAAATTAATCATTAAATATAAACAACAAAGAATAGCGACAACTGGTAGTACAGGTACGAGTGGTGCGCGGAATCCACGTTTTAAATCAGGATGAGTTTTCCGTAAAATAAGTACAGCAAAGCAAACGAAGGTGAAGGCTGTTAACGTACCGATGTTTACTAAATTAGCTAGTAAATGTAAGTCTAAAAGTCCTGCTAATAGAGCTGCAAATACTCCAGTAATCCATGTGTTTAATAAAGGGATTTTTACTTTTTTATTTACGCGTGATAAAGCTTTTGGGAGTAAGCCGTCTCGGCTCATTGCATAAGAAACACGAACTTGTCCATACATAACGACTAAAAGAACGGTTGTCATTCCTGTCATCGCACCAACTGCAAGTAGCCCCGCAATAGTATCTTCACCAACGAAATGTAGTGCAAATGCAACTGGATCAGAAACGTCTAATTGCGTGTAAGGAACCATGCCTGTTAAAACGAAAGATACGATCATGTATAAAACTGTACAAATAAGAAGGGAACCGATAATGCCAATTGGTAAGTCGCGCTGCGGTTTTTTCGTTTCTTCTGCCGCGGTTGCAATTGCATCAAAACCTAAAAAGGCGAAGAAGACAGTGGCAGCGCCAGTAATAATACCGTCGTACCCGAATGGAATGAACGGTGTCCAATTTTCAGGTTTTACATATTTTGCGCCTGCTACGATAAAGGCGATAATAACTGCTAATTTTATAAGGACCATAATATTATTAATGCGTGCGCTTTCGCGTATACCAAAACTTAAAAGACCAGTAATGAGAAGTAAAATACAAACAGCGGGTAAATCAATGAGACCACCTCTTCCTGTACCAGGGGCCGAGGAAATAATGGTGGGAAGGTGTATATTGAACCCTTGAAGCAATGATTGTAAGTATCCAGACCAGCCAACAGCTACCGCTGCAACAGCGAGTAAATATTCGAGCATTAAACACCAACCAACGATAAAGGCGACAACTTCTCCGACAGTCATGTATGCATAAGTGTAAACACTGCCTGAGACTGGTATAGAAGAAGCGAATTCGGCATAACAAAAGGCTACACAAGCACAAGTAAATGCAGCAATAAGGAATGATAGCATAATACCAGGGCCAGAATGTTTTGCCGCTACGATACCTGTTAATACAAAAATCCCTGTCCCAATTACGGCGCCGATTCCTAAAAACGTTAAATCGAGTGCCGTTAATGTTCGATCTAGCTGCCTTGGTGATTCAGTACTAAGTGCTTTTTTTCGTAATAATGACTTCACTTTGAACTCTCCTCCTTTAGTTTTCATCTCCATAACTGCGAATATAGTACGAGCCTATTGGAAAAGAGTATGTAAGTGAATGAAGATACAGTTATGGTATGTAGTTTTTTTAAAATTTCTGGATTAATCTTATTATAATTCAGAATATTTTGTCAAATAAAAATGTGACAAATAAAATGCGAATGAATAGGGGAAACTACTTGCAGAAATAGACGAGGGTTAACGGAGTGATAAAACCATTCATTAAAGTTTCACTTTATAAAGTAGGAGAAGATGCTATGTTATTTTATTTTGAACTTGTCGTCATTTTACTTTGTACGAAATTAGCTGGTGATATTAGTGTGAGACTCGGCCAGCCTTCTGTACTTGGTAAATTAATTGTTGGTATTATTATCGGTCCTGCTGTACTCGGTATTATTAATAGTTCAGAACTTATCGATGAGCTGAGTGAAATTGGTGTTTTACTACTTATGTTTATGGCAGGGCTTGAAACAGATTTAGAAGAGTTAAATCGGAATTTGAAATCTGCATTCGCAGTAGCGATGGGAGGAATTATTTTTCCATTCCTTGGTGGGTATTTAGCAGGACTTGCGTTTGGAATGTTACAGTCGCATGCTATCTTTTTAGGGTTATTACTTTGTGCCACTTCGGTTAGTATTTCTGTTCAAACACTAAGAGATTTAGGAAAAATGAATACGAGAGAAAGTACGACAATTTTAGGGGCAGCTGTATTTGATGATGTAATTGTTGTTATTTTATTAGCATTTGTGATGAGCTTTTTAGGTACACAAGATGTAAATGTAACGCTTGTCATTGCAAAGAAAATTATCTTTTTTGTAAGTATCGTTTTCATCTCTTGGAAAGTTGTTCCATGGATTATGAAAATGCTCGTACCACTTCGCGTAACAGAAGCATTAATTAGTGCAGCTCTTATTATTTGTTTCTCATTTTCGTATTACAGTGAAATGATGGGCATTGCAGGTATTATTGGAGCATTTGCAGCCGGAATTGCCATTTCTCAAACAGAGTATAAGCATGAAGTGGAACATAAAATTGAACCGATTGCTTATGCGATATTTGTACCGGTGTTCTTCGTAAGTATTGGAATGGAAATTACATTTCAAGGTATCGGAAGCCAGCTTTGGTTCATTATCATCATGACGCTTATTGCGATATTCACAAAGTTAATCGGATCAGGTTTAGGCGCAAGACTGACAGGATTCAATCTTCAATCTTCTATTAGTATTGGTGCGGGAATGGTTTCGCGCGGAGAAGTGGCGCTTATCATCGCAGCGAATGGACTTGCGGCGAATTTATTAGCGAAAGAAAATTTCACAGCGATTGTAATTGTTGTTATATTAACAACAATTATTACGCCGCCGCTTTTGAAGAAGTATTTTGTATAGAGAGGAAGGGCTTATCTGACGTAGGTAAGCTCTTTTTTTATTGCAAAAGGCAATGGTCATGTGGCATGAAAGGTTTGGAATTATGGTAAAATCTATGTATGTGATATGACAAGGAGGGGGAAGTGTGAAGATTACAAAGGGGAAAGTTATAGGTGTAATCATACTTATTGCACTATGTATACCATTTACTGCATGGAAAGAGTCAAAAGTGAAAGATTTTCCAGTTTCTATTTTTTCTTCCTATGTAGAAGACGAAAACTTGAAAGACTATAAGTACACTGCTTTTGTGCCTGACCTTGCAATTTGGATACATGGATGGGAAAAACAGCGATCTGAAGGTGAAATAACGTCATATAAAAAAGGGGATCGAACTGTAATCGTTCACCATCCACCTGGTAATGATGCTTTTTATCTATATGATACAAATGATATTAGAGAATATACGCAACCGTAAGAAGTGGAGGTTAAATAGTGAAAGCTTCAACATTACTATTTAAAATTGAAAGTAATATGGATCAATTTTCACCAGCTGAAAAGAAGGTTGCCATGTACATAATGGAGAATGCAGAGATTGTTCCGAACTTAACGACGAAAGAAGTGTCAACGAATGCAGGCGCAAGTGAGGCAAGTGTTGTTCGCTTTTGTAAGTCGATTGGGATTGGGAGCTTTAAAGCATTTAAAATCGCGCTCGTTCGTGAATTAACGATTGCTGATTATAATATTAATGATTTTTCAGTGATGAATACGGAAGATGGACCGTACGATTTGTTTAATAAAGTTACATATGTGAATAAAGCTGCAATTGAGGCGAGCGTTACTGCGATAGATAAAAAGGAACTTGAGAAAGCTGCAGATCGTATTGTAAATGCAGATAAAATTATATTTTACGGAGTAGGCGGATCAGCTACTCCGGCGATGGATGGGGCTTATAAATTTACAAGGCTCGGATTTACAGCGATGATGCTATCTGATTTTCATATGATGTTACCGCTTGTGACGAATTTAAAAGAAGGCGATATATTTGTTGCGATTTCAACTTCTGGGCGGACGAAAGATGTGCTCGAAATGGCACAATATGCGAAGAGACAAGGTGCAACTGTTATCGGAATTACGAAACTTGATCAATCATCACCTTTATATAAAGAAGCGGACATTCGCCTTTGTATGCCTGATGTAGAACAAGATCATCGTATTGCGAGTATTGCTTCGAGAATGACGCAATTGAATATGATTGATGCTTTATATGTGATTACTTTCAATCGAATTGGCAATAAAGTGCTGGATCAATTTATGGAGACAAGAGAAGAAGCAGTGCGATTACGGAAGTTAAAGTAGGAGAAAAGGTGAGGAGACTCATCTTTTTTTATCCCGCATTAACGGGCAGTAAGACCCCCCTCAAAATTCAGCGGAAGCAAAGAAAGTTAGGTGGGGGATCAACTGCCCGTAAACGCCCGATTGGTTCAGCTAATAATCAGTGGGGGATGAACAAAACCCCCACTGATTAAAGTTTCACTTTATTATCTTTGACACAAATATGTCATGTTGTGAAATTTTATTTCATAAAATAAGAAAGAGTTATTGATTTTTAGTTTCTTAAAGTTATAATAAAAGTGTGAAATATAATTTCAAAGAGGGTGGCAATATGTTAGAAAATTTATCGACAGAACACCGTAATGAGAAAACGACGAATCTAGATGAGATGAGTATAAAAGAAGTGTTACAAAGTATGAATGAAGAAGATCGAACGGTTGCGTTAGCAGTTGAAAAAGAGATAGAACAAATTGAAAAGGTAGTACAGACTGTTATTAAATCTTTTGAAAAAGAGGGCCGATTAATTTATATTGGGGCTGGTACGAGTGGCCGTTTAGGTATTTTAGATGCGGTTGAATGTCCACCGACATTTGGAACGGATGATAAAATGGTGCAAGGATTTATAGCAGGTGGATTGAAAGCGTTTACTAAGGCGGTAGAAGGTGCCGAAGATCGCGAAGAGTTAGCAGAAGAAGATTTGAAAAGTATTGGATTAAACGAGAAAGATACAGTGATTGGTATTGCCGCAAGTGGTAGAACCCCTTACGTAATTGGCGGATTGAAATACGCACATAGTGTGGGAGCTAGTACGGCGAGTATTTCTTGTAATAAAAATGCTGAAATAAGTAAATATGCAAAACTAAATGTGGAAGTAGAAACAGGCGCAGAAATTTTAACAGGCTCAACGCGTTTGAAGGCTGGAACAGCGCAAAAATTAGTACTTAATATGATTTCAACAGCGTCAATGATTGGTGTAGGAAAAGTATATAAAAACTTAATGGTAGATGTTCAATCTACGAATGAAAAGTTAGTAGAACGATCAAAACGAATTATTGTGGCAGCAACAGGAGTTAGTTATGAAGTAGCGGCAGAGTGTTATGAAAAAGCAGAACGTAATGTGAAAGCTGCGATTGTTATGGTGTTATTGCGGTGTGAGTATGGGGAAGCACTGGAGAAATTAAAAGAAGCGAAAGGGTTTGTGAAGAAGGCACTATAAAATAATAGGGAGGGGGATTCTATTATGAAGAAAGAAGAGAGAATGGCCAAAGAGATTTCAGAGCAACTTGGGGGAGTAAAAAATATTCGCGGTATTGCTCATTGTATGACGAGACTGCGATTAACGCTTCATGATGGAAGTAAAGTGAATATGGACCTTTTGAAAAAGGTTGAAGGGGTTATGGGCGTTATTGAAGATGAGACGCTTCAAGTTGTTGTTGGACCAGGGACAGTAAATAAAGTAGCAGCTGAAATGGAAGGGTTAACGGGACTGCGAATTGGTGAGGTGGCAGATCATCACCTTGAAGATCTTGGGCAAGAGATGAAGTCAGAAATTAAGAAGAAAAATAATACACCAGTGAAAAACTTTTTAAGAAAAATAGGAAGTATTTTCATTCCATTAATTCCGGGTCTTGTTGCGTCAGGAATTATAAACGGAGTTGCTAACTTTGCGAAAAATGCCGGTGCTGATCCGAATGCTACATGGCTACAAATGTTACTACTCATTGGCGGCGGTATCTTTACATTTTTAGGGATTTTAGTCGGCTGGAATACAGCGAAAGAATTTGGCGGGACACCAGTTCTTGGGGCAATTGCAGGTATTTTAATTTTCAACCCAGCGATGGCGAATGTGAAATTATTTGGTGAAGCAATGGTACCTGGCCGGGGCGGATTGTTTGCAGTTATTTTTGCAGCATGGCTTATGGTTGTAGTGGAAAGACAAGTTCGAAAAGCAGTGCCAAATGCAGTGGATATTATCGTAACACCACTTATTACTGTATTAGTTGTAAGCATAGTAACGATGTTAGCAATTCAGCCAGTTGCTGGTTTCTTATCTGAAGGAATTACAAGCGGAATTAATGCGATTTTAAATATTGGCGGAGCGTTTGCTGGAGCTGTGCTTGCCGGAACATTTTTACCTCTCGTTATGGTCGGATTGCATCACGGTTTAACACCGATTCATATGGAATTTATTAATCAAACGCACGTAACGCCTTTATTACCAGTATTGGCAATGGCGGGTGCTGGGCAAGTAGGAGCAGCGATTGCGATTTTTGTGAAAACAAAAAACAAACGACTTCGTAATGTAATTAAAGGTGCATTACCAGTTGGTTTTTTAGGAATTGGCGAACCATTATTATACGGGGTTACATTACCACTTGGGAAACCGTTTCTTACTGCTTGTCTAGGAGCCGCTGTTGGTGGTGCATTCCAAGCAGTCATGAAAACAGCAGCACTCGGAATCGGTGTATCAGGATTATCATTAATTCCGTTAATTGCTGATAATAAATATTTATTATATTTCCTTGGATTAGTAGTTGCATATACTTTCGGTTTCATCTTTACGTACTTCTTCGGCTTTAAAGAAGAAATGGCAGAAAATATATAGAAAAAGAGAAAGGGGATTCCTTTCTCTTTTTCTATTAATAGAGAGGGAGATTTATATGATAGGAGTTTCAATTTATCTTTCAAAAGAGAGAGTAGAGAAACAAGAAGAGTGGTTGAAAGTAGCGAAGGAAAACGGATTTTCATCTATTTTCACATCACTTCATATTCCAGAAGATGATCCAAATACGTATAAAGAGTTAATTCAAATACTTGGGAAACAAGCTCTCGAAAATGAAATGGAGTTAATGGTTGATGTCTCTCCGAAATCGTTACATCATTTAGGAATATCGTATGAAAATGTGGAAGAGTTAGTAGAGTGGGGTATTACTGGTTTACGAATGGATTATGGCATCACGCCGAAAGAAATTGCACGCGTATCCCATAAGATGAAAGTAGCTTTAAATGCGAGTACGATTACAGAATCATTTTGGAAAGAGTTACTTACGGAAAATATACGAGTAGATCGTGTAGAAGCGTGGCATAATTTTTATCCGCGTCCAGAAACAGGACTAGCAAAGTCATTTTTACAAAAACAAAATAAGTATTTACATGAGTGCGGAATAAAAACGATGGCATTTATTCCGGGAGATGGTGAAAAACGTGGTCCGTTATATGAAGGGTTACCGACGTTAGAAAAACACCGCTATATGCGGCCGCTTGAAGCGTATTTAGAACTTGTGCAAGAGTGTGACGTCGATAAAGTGCTAATTGGGGATATAAGCGGGAGCATAGAAAGTGTACAAGAAATCGCAATTGCGAGTAATGGGATTATTCCAGTGCGATATCAATCATTTATAAATGATAGCGACACTATACAACTGTTAGAACGAGTGCATACGAACCGGCTTGATCCAGCTCGTGATGTCATTCGCTCTGTAGAATCGCGTGAAGAAAATAAAGTTGTATTACAACCGATGAATACAATGTCAAGAAAGAAAGGCAGCATTACAATTGATAATGAATTGTACGGTAGATATGCTGGAGAAATGCAAATTGTTATAAGTGGTTTGCCTGAAGATGGGAAAGTGAATGTTGTTGGAATGGTTGTAGAAGAGGACGTGTCTTTATTGCCGTATATTGATGCTGGAAAAAAGTTTCAATTTTTTCTGTATGATAGAGTAAAAGCTTGAATTAGCGCTATTTTGTAAAAGACATTATTCGTAAAACGGATAATGTTTTTTGTTTTCTTTAAAAAAAGCATTTGACGAATGAAAAGAAATACCGTATTGTTTTGTCTTGTGAATAAATGTTCACCATAACAAAACAAAAAGGAGAGTTCAAAATGAATCAACATATTGGGAATTTAATTATTCGTATCGTGTTAGGAGTTACGTTCTTTGCACACGGTTTAGCAAAGTTTCAATCAGGTATAGATAACGTAGCAGGATGGTTTACAAGCATCGGTTTACCAGGTGGTCTTGCGTATGGCGTAGCAACTGTTGAATTAGTCGGTGGTATATTATTAATTATCGGTTTAGGTGTACGATATGTAGGATTGTTATTCGCTCTTATTTTAGCTGGAGCTATCGTAAAGGTAAATGGAGCAGCAGGATTATTAGGAGATGGAAAGAATCCAGGGTATGAATTAGATCTTGCGTTATTATCAATGGGTGCGTACTTATTCGTTGTAAAAGCAGAAGGATATGTAGATCGTTTCTTAAAAGAGAAAGTAATGAAAACGAAGTAAATTTTATTTATAAATTGTTGACTTAAAGAGTTATTGTAACTATAATAGTTACAATAACTGGATTAAGAATAAAATAATTTGAATATTTTTTTACACAAGATGTAACTAATCCAGTTACATCTTGTGTAAAAAATAAATAAACGAGGGAGGAAGTACTATGCTTAAATCAAATTTAGAAATTATTCAAGGCACGTATGAAGGATCAGCTTCTTCGAATGCAAAACATTTAGCAGAAGCCCTCTCTGAAAAAGTAGAATGGACAGAGGCAAAAGGTTTCCCGTACGGCGGAACGTATATAGGTACAGAGGCTATAATGGAAAATGTATTTAGTCGTTTAGGATCAGAATGGGATGATTATAAAGCGAGTGTAAATACGTATCATGAAGTAAACGGAAAAGATGTAATTATTGCTGAAGGTGTTTATTCAGGAGTTTATAAAGAAACGGGAAAATTGTTTGAAGCAGAATTTGTTCATATATGGCAGCTTGAAAATGGAAAAATCATAAAATTTAAGCAATATGTGGATAGTTATATTGTGCGAGAAGCGATGAAGGTTTAAAATGGAATAAGGAAACAAATGGAATCGGCTGTGCGCAGGCGATTCCATTTGTTTATGTGATTATTAGGGGAATGGGGAATACATAATATGAAAAAATGGATTATAGGGACAATTACAATGATTGTAATTGCGATAGGAGCTGTATTCGGTGTTACGAAACTTCTTAATTATATAGAAAAAGAGGAGAAGAGTCTGAAAGCACAAAATGTAACGGGGCAACAAGGGAAGAAAGAAAAGGAAGAGAAGCAACAAGCTAGTGAAGATGAAATTATTTCTACCATGCATAGGATGGTACATCAAAAAGTGAAATCCTCTGAAAAATGGGGATTTATTGAAATGACAAATAAGGAAATTCGTAGTGCGAAGGAAGCAGTAGAAAGCAGTACAAATTTTAAAAATAAATCAAAGTTACTTGCTACTTTGGAGCGCTGGGAGAAAGGGGATTTTTCACAAACGGTTGAGGAGCATAACTTTTTGTGGGAAATTCAAGGTGGTGATACTGGAAAGGCAACAGAACGTTTATCGCCAGAAGAAGAAAAGAAGTATGTGAAAGAAATGAAAGGTAAATAAAAACATCGCCACTTTGGTGGCGATGTTTTTCATTAAGAATGCTTTCGCACTAAAGCTCCAGTTGGCTGCGAAGCAACGGTTTTAAAATGAGAAAATAAATAACATCCTGTCACGACGATAATTGTCCCGAAAATTTGAATCCATGTTAGTTTTTCTCCAAGGAAAATAAATGCTAAAATAGCTGTAAAAATTGGATTGAAATTTAGAAAAATGCCCGATGCAGTAGCTCCTAATTTCTGTACACCAATGTTCCAAAATACCATACAAAGGACCGTTGAAATCAATCCTGTATATAAAAGTGATGTTATGAAGGAAGAATTAATATTGGAAACAGTGAAGCTACCTATGTTAAATGGAAGCAATAAAATGACGCCAAAAATGCCAGAATATAACGTCGCCATTAGTGGTGTAACTGTTTTTGTCGCCCATTTACTACAAACAGAATAAATGCCCCAAATACAAACTGCTGCAATCATCCATAAATCGCCGCTATTAAAATGTAGTGAAAATAAAAGAGCGAAATTTCCTTTCAAAAGAACAAGGATGACCCCGGAAAATGAAAGAATCATAGAAAGAATTTGAAGTGTATTTACTTTTTCTTTTAGAAATAACACAGAAAATAATGCAATCGAAATAGCGTTCAATGTAGAAATAAGACCTACATTCGTTGCGGATGTTTTTTCTAGTGCTAAAAATTGAAAAATGTTAAAAAGAACGACTCCTGAAATTCCCATAAGTATTAACGGAAGTATTGCAGAGCGTGGTGGAATGATTTTCTTCTCTTTAAACCATACCATTGGTAATAAACAAATGATCGCAATTATCCATCTTAAACTTGTCAGTGTCATTGGAGACGCATGATCGACGAGTGATTTCCCAACGACGAAATTCCCTCCCCATAATAAGCTTGTTAATAATAGTAAAAAGACATAAAAATAAGGCACACTAAAAACCCCTTTGTTGAAATAAGAATGAACTGTAAATAATTTTAGCATTTTTCTTTATTATCTAATATATTCTTTTGTATAATGATAAAAACTCGATAAAATGTTTCGTTAGAAATCTTATTTACAGAAAAACATTCAGTTTTATATAAGTTATGAGATGTTTCTTCGAATAATCGTCGGTAAGAAAAAAGGGGGAATTTTGATGGAGTCATCTGTTATTAAGGTGTTAGATGATTTGGATATACAAATTTTAGATATACTGCAAAAGGAGTCGCAAGTAAGTAATGCGGAACTTGCACGCCGCGTTAATTTATCACCAGCTGCGATGCATGCACGAATAAAAAGATTAGATGGGGAAGGATTTATTGATAAGCAAGTCGCAATTTTAAACCAAGAAAAGCTAGGTTTTGATTTACTTTGCTTTATTTTTATGAGCACGAATATTCATCAGTATGAAAAGCTTGAAGTGTTAGAACGAGAATTAGAATCTATGCCTGAAGTGTTAGAATGTCACTGTTTAACAGGAGAGTATGATTATTTATTAAAAGTTGCGAATCGTGATCGTAAGGAACTGGAGCATTTTATTAGAAAGCTGAATAAGCTTGGTATTACACGGATACAGACGAGTTTAGCACTTCGCGAAATTAAATATTCGACGGTATTACCGATACGAAATGAAGAACCAAGCACGAAATAGAGTGCTTGGTTCTTGTTTGTGTAAAATTCAGAAAAATAATTGACGAGGAGAAAAGAGGATTGTATTATTATATAAAATTACGAATTAATATTCATTTGTTTTTATAAATATTAATGTGCTGGGTAAGGGGATATAATATGAAAATTTGTAATGCAGTTACAAGTGATGTGAAAGAGATTTATAACTTAATTGAAGTGTACGCGAAAGAGGGAGTTGTTTTGCCACGTTCTCTCTTGTCTCTTTATCAATATTTACAATGTTTATATGTCATGAAAGAAGAAGAGAATGTTATTGGAGTTGCTGGTTTACACGTATTAGGAGAGGATCTTGCAGAAGTACGATCGTTAGTAGTTTCGCATACATATGCAGGAAAAGGGATAGGACGTAAGTTAGTGAATCATGTAATGAATGAGGCGGCAAAGATAAAAGTGAACAGGGTAATCTCTTTAACATATGAAACGGAATTTTTTCAAAAGTGCGGGTTTGATTTTGTGAATAGAGAAGCATTACCAGAAAAAGTGTGGATTGATTGTAGACATTGTCCAAAAGTTGATTATTGTGATGAGGTGGCGATGATACGGTATGTTGGGTGAAATTTTTAGAGAGAAAAAAGGCCCACTATTATTTAAGAAATAGTGGGTATCTATATTTTAGTAAGGAAAGAGATGTTGTTAAGAATTTGAATTCGTTTGTCTCACTGCAAAATTAAAAATGGGATTTTTAAGCTCATAGTTATAAGTAGAACCATCGACAAGTCCTACAACTTTATCGCTATCATAAAGGTCGAGCATAAATTGTGCCATTTGTTTTGCAGTGTGGAATTTTGGTACAACATTATCGTATTGGAATTCATCAATATCAAATGAGCGTTTTGCGAACTCTGTTTCAGTTGCAGCAGGAGCTAAAACTTTTGCTTTTAATTTTGCACCTTGTTCTTTCAGTTCGTGAGATAATCCTTCTGTAAATGCACTTACATAGAATTTTGTAGCGCAATACGTAACAGCATCAGCCACAATCGTATATCCACCGCCCGATGAAACGTTAATAAGCTGTGTTCCATCAACCATTGAATAATCTCGAACGAAAAGGGAAGAGAGTATTGTTAGTGCTTCTATATTTACATGCAACATCGTTTCTATTTTATTTAAATTTTGTTCGGCAATTGAGGCGAAATTTCCAAAACCTGCGTTGTTAATCCACGTTTCAATTTGAAAAGTTTGTAGGCTTTCATAAAGTTTATAAACATTTTCAGTGACGGATAAATCAGTTCTTCGAATGACAACATCCAAATCTGGATGCATTTCGTTAATTTTTAATTTTAATCCGTCTAATTCTTCTTGTCTTCGAGCTACAAGTATTACATTTTTTCCGCGAGATGCAAAGGCTAAAGCTGCTTCATAGCCAATTCCGGAACTAGCACCAGTAATAACAGTATATTTCATATAAAATCCCCCTAAGTTCAAATTAATTTAGTATGGTTAGATTGTATTTGTTAGAGTATACTCTAAGTCAAATGTTTTTTATAAAGCAGTCAAATATATGATGGTAAATGGCAAGTGGAGGGAGTATGAGTATGTACACAATTAGTGAGGTAGCTAAATTATTAGGAGTGAGCACACATACATTACGTTATTATGAAAAAGAGAACATATTAATTGCAAATCGCGATACAAATGGGAATCGAATGTATGAAGAATCACATATAAAGTGGTTGCAGTTTGTAATGAAGTTAAAACAAACGCAAATGCCGATAGCGAAAATAAGGGAATACGCTAGATTATATACAGAAGGAGAGCACACAACGGAAGCTCGTTTACAACTTTTAGAAGATCATAAAAAATCTATTCAAACTCAAAGAGAAAACTTAGTAATTACAGAGAAGATGCTTGAAAATAAAATTATCGCATACAAGGACTCGTTAGAAAGTAAATAGCGTACAAAATATTTCGTTCTTTGTTGCATGTTGAAAAGGGAGTACAGGTCTTTGTTTTGGAGTTTATCTATGAGTATTTTATTATAATGTGCCGATAAATTAAAAAAGAGCAGTTAGCTAAAAGCAACTGCTCGATTCAAAGGGATCTCCAAGGGGGAATGGAGAAAATATTTTGTTACTACCATTATTAACAGATTATTGAGAAATATACATATGGATTTAAGAAATTTAAAATATTATTTGGTTAATAGAATCCGGGTGTTGACACTTTATCAATTGGTCATGTAGAATATTTATGAATGACATTCAGTCATTTCTATGTGAAAGGGTGTAGATAAGCAACTTTTATATGCAGTTAGCTTAATAACGGAACAAATATAAGGATAAATGAGGATGATATTGGTTTTTTAAATAGTAGTTAGCGTGAGATTATATTTTTTAACTAAAAATGACTGACGGTCAGTCAGTAGATAATAGAAGGTGAGAGATATGAAAAATAAAGCTTGGTTATATGTCATATTAACATGTATCTTTGAAATATTTTGGGTGTTCGGTTTTAATACAGCTCATACTTGGTGGCATTGGGTCATTATTGTAGGAGTTATCGCTGTTGATTTTCACTTCCTTTCTAAAGCGTGTGAACATCTTGCGACAGGGACAGTATATGCGGTGTTTGCTGGGGCTGGTACTGTAGGTACTTTCCTAATGGATGTATTCCTTTTCGGCGGCAGTTTCAGTGTAGGAAAACTATTCTTTATCGTGATGGTCGTAGCGGGCGTGATCGGTTTAAAACTGGCTGATAATAAAGAGGAAACTGTGGAAGAAACTATGGAAGGAGCTGCTTAAAAATGGGTTGGTTTTTCGTGTTTTGTGCTGCAATTAGTGAAATAGTCGGTGTGATAGGCCTTAAAATGTATAGTAAAGATAAGACGTTGACAAATGGAGCGATTTATATAGGTGGATTTGCAACTTCCTTCGCATTCTTATATACGTCTTTCTTGTTCTTACAAGTAAGTGTGGCTTATGCGGTTTGGATTGGTATTGGAACAGCAGGCGCAGTTTTATTAAATATGTTTCTGTTTGGTGAATCGAAAAGTAAGGCACGTTTGATTAGTGTAGCTCTTATCGTATGTGGAGTTACGGGATTAAAGGCTCTTTCATAAGAAATTGATATTAAAGTTGAATCTCCTAACGATTTGTTGGGAGATTTTTATTATGAAAAGTGCACTATGATTGACAGTACAGCTAGTTATTTTATAAAATGAGTGACAGTCATTCAATACGCGTGTGAAAGGGTTTAGATGATGAATAAAAAAGAAAAAATTGTCTATGCAGCTATTGAAGTGTTTCAGGAAAAGGGCGTTGAAAAAACGAAGATTTCTGATATCGTGAAATTGGCTGGCATTGCACAAGGAACTTTCTATTTATATTTTCCTTCTAAGTTATCTGTTATGCCTGCAATAGCAGAAGTGATGGTTGAGAAGATGATACTTGCAGTGAAAGAAAAAGTACAGAACGATGCACCTTTTTCAAGTAAAGTTGAGCAAGTGATAGATGCGGTATTTAACTTTATAGCTGAATATCGTGAAATACAAGCATTAATGTATGCGGGTCTTGCATCTACTGAACATATAAAAGAATGGGAAGCTGTATATGAGCCTCTTTATATATGGCTAAGCGAATTTTTAAGCGAGGCAAAAGAAGCTGGTGAAATTCGTGATTCGGTTCACGCAGAGCGAACAGCGAAGTTATTTATCGCTCTTGTTGAATCAGCAGCGGAACAAGTTTATTTATATGATCATAAAGATGATGAGCAAGTCGAGCTACAAAAGGCAGAAGTACTAGATTTTTTAACACATGCACTACATATAAAGAAATAGTGAGATGAACCTGTCTGAAAAGGTAGGTTCATTTTTGAGGAAAACTGAATGATAGTCATTCACCTAATGCGTATGTGTGTGTGGAAGGATACAGTGAAATTCTAACGAGTAGGGGGCATCTCTACTCATGATTAGCCCACAAATAGAAGGATAAAGAAAAAGCTTTTTGGGTATTATTTTTTGATAGGAATTTACGGGAAGAGGTGTTAAAAAGTGAAGAAACCGATAAAAGAACAAAAGATGGTATTGGTCATTCTTTTGAGTAATATATTTATCGCTTTTTTAGGGATTGGATTAATCATTCCGGTTATGCCATCCTTTATGAATGATATGGGTTTAACAGGGAAGACGATGGGTTATCTCGTTGCAGTTTTTGCAATGGCTCAGCTTATTACTTCACCTATTACGGGGCGCTGGGTCGACCTTTACGGTAGGAAGAAAATGATAATCATTGGATTATTTATTTTTGGTGTTTCAGAGCTTCTTTTCGGATTAGGAACAGATGTATGGATGCTCTATGCAGCGAGGGTGTTAGGCGGAATTAGTGCTGCGTTTATTATGCCTGGTGTTACGGCATATGTTGCGGATATTACATCTATTCAGGAACGTCCAAAGGCGATGGGGTACTTATCTGCGGCAATCAGCACTGGATTTATTATAGGGCCTGGAATCGGCGGGTTTATTGCAGAATACGGTATACGTGTACCTTTCTTTGTGGCGGCAGTGATTGCTTTTGTCGCATGCGTGATTTCTATATTTATTTTGAAAGAGCCGTTAACGAAAGAAGAACTTGCAGAGATTTCTGCTAATACGAAAGAATCCAGTTTTATTGGAGATTTAAAGAAATCATTAAATCCAATGTATGCAATCGCATTTATTATCGTATTTGTACTCGCATTTGGATTATCGGCATATGAAACGGTATTTAGTCTGTTTTCTGATCATAAGTTTGGTTTCGCGCCGAAAGATATTGCTGCAATTATTACAATTAGCTCAATTTTTGGGGTAGTTGTGCAAGTATTTATGTTTGGCAAATTGGTTGACATGTTCGGTGAGAAAGTATTAATTCAAATATGTTTAATTGTAGGTGCAGTTTTAGCGTTCGTTTCAACTGTAGTCTTTAATTATTGGATTGTACTTCTCGTTACTTGCTTTATTTTCTTAGCATTTGATTTACTTCGTCCAGCTTTAACGACGTTTTTATCAAAAGCAGCTGGAAAAGAGCAAGGATTCGTTGCTGGTATGAACTCAACGTATACGAGTTTAGGAAATATCGCAGGACCAGCGATGGGTGGAATATTATTTGATATAAATATTCATTATCCATATGCTTTCTCAGGAGTTGTTTTAATAGTTGGTCTCGGCATTACATTTATGTGGAGAGAGAAACAGCTAGCTGAAAGTTTTGCGAAGTAATAAAACCCCTTACGACGGTAAGGGGTTTTTGTTTTATAAACTTAATCCAAACCGCTTTAATTCAATAAAAATTCCCTCTAATTGCTTTCCTTTATCCGTTAAAGTGTACTCTACACGAGGCGGAACTTCTGGATATACTTTTCTCGTTATAATCCCTTGTGCCTCCAATTCTTTTAGTCGAAGTGATAATGTTTTCGGACTAATACCGTCCATTGATTTTTGTAAATCGCTAAAGCGTAATGTTCCTTCGATAAGAAGGTCGCGAATAATTAAAAACGTCCATTTTGTACTAATTACGTCAAGCGTTTTAGCGATAGGACAAGGTATGCCTGGTAAACCTTTCGTTAATACAACTGGATCTATATTGGTCATGAAAATAGCCTCCATAAAAAAATCGAATGAATTTGCTTTATAGTATCACAAAACTATACTTTTGGTAACTATATGAAAAAAATATCACTACTTCCATAAAGGAAGTTAATGCATATACAATAGCAATACGAAATACAAAGGGTTTGTATGAGGAGGTGGTGATTTCCATGAGTATAAAAAAGTTGTTTGGGTTCTTTAGTTTTTTTGTCATTTGTATTGTGCTTGTAGCATGTAGCGTGGAACAAAAAACTGAAATCCAGTTATTAAAAGAAATGCCGAAGCCAAAAGCAATGACAATTGATCCTTCACTAAATAAAAAGGAAGCGACAGAAATTGTGCATGCAGCGCAGCGTTTTTATGCATTTTGGGATACAGGTAAAGAGGAACTTATTCCGCAGACTGTTACTGAAAATTTTTTCGATAACACACTGCCGAAAGGGCGACCACAAGGCACTGAAGGATTAAAATTTGCGGCGCAAAATTTTCGTAAAGTCGTTCCCGATATACATTGTGAGATTGAAGATTTATTAGTTGCTGGTGATAAAGTCACAGCTCGTCTTTCTTTTACAGGAACTCATAATGATAAGAAAATCAATTTTTTTGCAATTGATATTTTACATGTGAAAGACGGCAAGATAACGGAAGATTGGCATTTAGAAGATAATCTTACGCTGAAACAACAACTTGGGTTAATAGCTGAAGAGTAAATTATATAGGGGAGAGAAAAGTGATGAAAAATATATTTATTATAAATGGACATGAAAAATACGGTACGAAAGAAGGACGATTAAATAGAACGTTAGTTGATTATATGGTAACGGTATTAAGTGAGAATCATCATGTGAAAACAACAACGATTCAAGATGGCTACAATATTAAAGAAGAACAAGATAAGTTTTTATGGGCCGATGTTGTGATTTATCAAACACCGATTTATTGGTTTAGTGTACCGGGCTTATTTAAAACGTATATGGATGAAGTATATGAATACGGTTTGTTCTTTAAAGGTGCAGATGAATACGGAACAGGTGGTTTACTAAAAGAGAAGCAGTATATGTTTTCTACAACTTGGAACGCACCTGAAAAAGCATTCGGAGATAAGACGAAGTTCTTTGAAGGAGAAAGTTTAGAATCAGCACTTAGTCATTTACATCGCGTGCAGAAGTTTCTTGGTATGAGTCCGTTAAAGAGTTTTGCTTGTTATGATGTGGTGAAGAATCCGGATATTGAGCAATATTTATTGAACTTGAAAGATCACTTAGATGGAGTAATTAAATAATAGTTTGTATCTGTATGTGGAGAAGGTACTACTAAGGATGTAGTACCTTCTCTTTCATGAAATACGTTGAAAATCTTTACTTATACAGGACTGTTTTAGTTTTTTTGATTTTATCAAATATTTAATATCAGAGATGTTATCATATGAAAGCTGAATATGATAATAGTTAATATACTCAAATAATGCAAAAACATAAACAAATAGTGCGAATGATAGCCCAGCTAAAGGTAATTGCGGAGACCAAATTGCAAAATCAATAGTAAACATAATAAGTCCTGCGATAATCAATCCGATATTTATTCTTTTTAGTACTTTTAAATATTGAATCATCCTAATAGGCGTAACAGATGTTTTCTCTTTTTTTAGTCGTTTCCACTTTACGTACCAGTACATTGTTCCTTGTAATAAGATAAATTCTAAAAGAAGAAGTGAGACCCAAAAAGAATATAGGGAATATAAATGTAACGTAGGATAAGCATAATTAAGTAAGTAACTTGTGAAAATAAAAGTAATGACTGAAAATAACTCACCTGTGTATAGATAGGAAAGTCTTTTTTCTAGGGTGCGTTTCATTGTTCGTCTCCTTTTATAAAAACTCAAACTTTAATACGTGGACGGCTGTATCCATAACTTCGCAAAATTTGCCCAACCGAATGAATCAATTGTTACATTTTTTAAAGAAGAAGGGTATGTTTTTCTTTTTAAAACGTGATAGTTAAATAAAATGATGTGTTCTGCTTGTAAAAATTCTTCGATCTCATACACCAGCTTATAGCGCTTCTCTTTATTTTCTTCTAATAAAAAAGTATCTAGCAAACAATTAATTTGTTTTTCATAGTGAGGGTCCATGAACCGATTTATGAAGCAACTTTTATTTTTAAATACATTTAAGAATGCAATTTCATGATCGGCAGCAAATACTTCTCCCATTAAAATAATATCGGCATATTTATTAATAGAACGATCCATATAATCTGAAACGAGAAATGGGTGAAGTTCTACTTGTATACCTAAACTTTTGCAACGTTCTTTTAGGAAGTTTGCATCATTTGCACTATCTTTAAATGCGAAGAAATAAATATGAACGGTTTCTCCATTATATGTACTCTGTTTTAAATACTCTTTCGCTTTTTCTAAGGAATAGGATCTTTTAGGAACTTGTCGGCTTCTCTCAGGGAAGAAGCTTGATGCAGCAATTGTTCGTCTGCCTTCTATGTTACGAAGTATCGTTTCAACGTCATATATTTCTCGCCAAGCTTTACGAAAGTAAATGTCGTGATGAGGACCAGGTTTTGTAAAGTTGAAGCTAGCATAAATACAACCTATTTCTTCTATTTGTATATCATGCCTTTCATCTTCTTCTTCATTTGGTAGTTCATAATCAGCATCTATTTGCACATGATCAGGAATACCCCAAAATTCAATACGGTCTAATAACGCGCGCTCTTTAAAATAATGGGTGAACGCTTCGAGTACGATATTGTCTTCAGAGTAATGAGCAAGTTTGAAAGGTCCAGTACCTATATAATGATGATTTTGAATACTCGCATCACGCGGCAAAATTGCTAGTTGCATGGAACTTACATAATGTAAGAAAAATAAATTTGGTTTTGCTAAATGGAATCGAATTTGCAGTGGTGATGGTGTTTCAATTTGAACAATTTCTTCTGTTAACCATTCGAAAGGGGATTGAACTTGCTTTAGTCTTTCAAATGAAAATTGTACATCTTTAGAAGTTAAAATAGTTTCGTTATGAAAATGTATATCTTTTCGTAAATAGAACGTCCACGTAAGCCCGTCTTCACTTAATTCCCACGTATGCGCAATATGTGGTTCCATTTTTCCCTTAACATTGTTATAAACGACTAATGTATCAAAAATTTGACTCGTAAGATGGCTCTCTGTAGTTACAGCTACAAAAGCGGGATCTAATGGGAATATCTTTCTTGATATAGGAATCTTTAATATGTCATACATATCATTTGAAGGCTCATAACCAAAATGCTGATGAAGTTTACCTTCAATGTTCTTGTGAAGTGCAGGAGGCAGGGGTTCTTTTAAAAGAAGAAAAACATCCTTTAATTTTTCTTGCGCTAACAGTTCATCTGTATAGGATTCAAGCGCTTCTACGAAACTATGTACAAATATAATTTCCGTTTTATTTCCGCGACCTCGCCCTGGTGTCCACTTAATTAATTGCTCCTCATTCATTTTCTTTAATAAAATCTTCACGTTTTTCGTACTGCAATATAAAACATCTGCTAATTCTTGTAAGCTATTTTGGATATGTTGTTGATCTTGTGCGTGTAGTCTTAGTCTAATGTAATAGTCCATAATTTTCATATGTATACACTTCCTTCTATGATAAAAGGGGAAACTCTTTAGAATATTCTAACCTTTTTCTTCCTCTTTTTCAAAGTAAAATGAATAAGCATAAGGGGGGGGAAACAATGGGATTTTGGAGTATGCATCGAAATATAAAAATTAGAATTATAACTTCGTTTTTAACACGTACTGTGTCCACGATGATTTTTCCATTTATGGCGATTTATTTTTCAATAAAGTTAGGTAGTGCAATTGCTGGTGCGTTACTACTTATTAATGTCATAGCTTCATTAGTAATTGGTTTATACGGTGGATATGTTGGGGACCGACTTGGACGTAAAAAGGTAATGATTATCGGTCAAAGTATACAAGTCATTTCCATTGCTTGTATGGGAGTTGCGAATTCAGATTATGTAGATTCACCGTGGTTAACATTTATCTTTATGTTAGTGAATAGTTTAGGGTCTGGACTTATGAATCCTGCGACAGAGGCGATGTTAATTGATGTGAGTACACCTGAAAATCGAAAAGTGATGTACAGCATAAACTACTGGGCGATTAACTTATCCATTGCAATTGGAGCGATATTTGGTGGATTACTATTTGAAAACTATAGATTACAACTGTTTATCGTATTAACAGTGGTTGCGGTTATTACTTTATATGTGATGGCTGTATATATAGAAGAAGTGTATGTAGCACGAAAAACAGCAGAAAAGAAAAATATATTAAAAGATATGGCAGAAAGTTATAAAGTTGTGATGAAAGATAGAGCGTTTTTAATTTTTTGTGCAGCAAGTATATGTACATTATCTTTAGAGTTTCAAATTAATAATTATTTAGGAGTACGTTTGCAGAAGGAATTTGAAACGGTACACTTTTTCTTCGGTAATGGTGTTACGTTTGATTTAACAGGTATTCGCATGCTGAGCTGGATTTCAGCAGAGAATACAATTTTAGTTGTGTTATGTTCAGCTCTTCTTATTAAAATGCTGAAACGCTTCAACGATTTGAAAATTTTATATGTAGGTTTATTCATTTATACAATTGGATTTACAATACTCGGAACGAGCAATAGCTTATGGATTTTATTAATTGCAGGGCTTTTCCAAACGGTAGGCGAGATGATGTATGTGCCGGTTCGTCAATCTATAATGGCGGACATGGTACCAAATGAGGCAAGAGGTTCATATATGGCAATCAATGGAATGGTCTTTCAATTGGCGAAAATGAACGGTGCATTAGGAGTTATGTTAGGTTCGTTTATTGCATCTTGGGGCATGAGTGCTCTGTACTTTATCGTTGGTATGAGCAGTATTTTATTATTTATGAAGGCGATAGGGAAAGAAAAGTATGAGGATGAAAGGGAGGTTTCTCAGATTGGATGAAACTATATAAAAAGCGAGCCAGTTATACTGGGACTCGCTTTTTATATAATTTTAAAAATCGATCAACTTCAGCTAAATCTAGGTCGGCATTAGGGTTTGTTAATAAATTGTTCAGTTCACCTACTTCTGAGAAAGCGATACAGAGTAAAAACATCTTACTCAAAAAATATTTTGAATAAGATGTTTTTAACTATTTAAGCAGATATTTTACTAAAAGGGATTAATATACTACCTACAAACATTTCATATGTAATTTTCGTTCATGTGTTTTTGCTATTTAATTCTTATTTACAGCTAGCTGATTTGCAGTGTTTTTTTGAATTTTTGTTACAGAATAAATAGCAGAAATAAGGGCTAAAACAACCATAATACCACCAATCCATGTATTGGTAGTAACAGGATAATGATTTACTAGTATTCCCCCTAGTCCAGAACCTAAGGCAACTCCCAGATGTAGGAATGAGGTGTTTAATCCTAATTGAATATCAGAGGAATCAGGAGCAGCTTGTACGAGATAACTTTGTACAGACGGACTAAGCATCCATACTAACGCCCCCCAGAACAATACATCAATAAATAAACTAATTAATGAATTTGTAGCAAGTGGAAGTAAAAATATAGAGATTGCTAATAAAACAAGAGCTATTGGAATTGTTTTCGCTCCTCCAAATTTATCAGATGTCCATCCTCCGATCCAACCACCTGTTATACTAGCTATACCAAATATGAGTAATACTAGACTAATCATATTTACAGACAATCCCATTGTGGCTTGTAAAAACGGAGTGAAATATGTATAGACTGTAAAATGACCTGTTAACTCCAAAACTGATATAAGCTGTATCATTATAATTTTGGGGCTTTTTAGTGTTGCTAATTGCTCAAGTAAAGGGACAGGCGGCTGAGGTTGCACTGTCGGTAAAAATTTGATAATACCTAAAGTAGCTATAATACTAAGGAGTGCAACTAATACAAATGTCATTCTCCATCCAAAATTCTCTCCTATTAAAGTTCCTAGAGGTACTCCAAAAACCAAAGAAGCACTTAGACCCATGAAAATAAGACCTATAGCACGACCTCTTAAATTAGGTGAAACAGTACTTGCTGCCAGTGTAATAGATAAAACAACAACAATTGAACAGCTTGCGGCAAGAATTATTCTTGCTACTAATAACATTGCAAAGTTGGTGCTTAATATGGATAAAACATTACCTAAAAAGAAAATAGACATGGAAATAATTAATAGTTTCCGTCGTTCTATTTTGGCGGTCAATGCAATTAAAATGGGAGAGCCAAAAGCGAAAACTAAAGAAAAAATAGAAATTAACTGACCAACCGCCCCTACTGAAACATGTAGATCTTGAGCAATCATATCTAATATACCTGCAATGACTAACTCCACTGTCCCAGCTACAAATGTAGCTAGAGCTAAAATGAAAATTCCTTTGTTCATCATGAATTCCTCCTAATATATAAATGAATTACAATGGAATAGTAACACTTATAGTTCACTCTAATGCAAATAGTATTTTGAAAATACTATCTGCGTAATTGCAGCGTCTAAATAGGAGCGCATGATTTGAAAGTAGCATTTGGCTACGTTCAGAATGGAAGTGAAATTCCTAATATATTAATATAATTTTAAAGAAAGTTTTACTATTTGTTTAAAAATTTGACTGAACCAATCGAAATAGGAACAAGATAACTTATGAAGGAATTTATGAATCTTTGGAGACAAAGGATTTCTATAAGCCTATAGAGGTAGAAAGGTTTTAACTAACTATAAAAACAGTGGAAATAGTCCATTCAATAGTAGTTAATACGGATTTATTATTTTTATAAAAGTGGAATCATGATATAATTTCCATATGGAAAAATATGAAAAAAAACTATCGATTCAAAGCATCTCTTCAATTACTGGTCTTAGTTCTTATACACTTCGTTATTATGAAAAGATTGGTCTTTTATGCACTGTGAATAGAGATGAAAATGGATATCGGTGTTACACAGAAACTGATATTTCATGTATTGATTTTCTGGTGAAGTTACGTAAAACTAAGATGTCTATCGATGATATGAAAAAGTTTGTAGAACTAAGAAGACAAGGTGAATCTACAATAAGTGAACGAAGAGAGCTATTAGAGGCTCATCAAAAAAAAGTGCTTCAGCAAATTAAAGAGCTTGAGATTGATTTCACAAAGATTAATGAAAAAGTTGACTACTATAAAAAAATGGAGGGTGAAAAATAAATTTAAAAAAGATCCTCTTGTATGAGACCTAATATAAGAAGGTCTTTTTTTTTGCATAATAATTTCTTATTACATGGTTTATAACTATAAATTATTTCCTTATTGCCTTAGAGGGTACTCTAATCGGTATACTTTTACTGTATATGATATATGGAGGAGGATGACGTATGAAATATAGAACAATTGGATCTTTACGTGTTTCAGCTCTGGGGCTAGGTTGTATGGGAATGTCAGAATACTATGGTTATCAAAATGAAGAGAAATCAATTGAAACTCTTAATCATGCTTTAAATCTTGGCGTGAATTTTTTTGATTCAGCAGATCAATATGGGTTAGGAAAAAATGAAGAATTAATAGGGCGCGTTTTGAAAGAGTCGAGGCAGAATATTCATATCGCTACTAAATTCGGTTTTGTCAGAAATGAATCTGGGGCAGTACTGGGGATAAACGGAAGTCCTGAATATGTAAAAAAAGCTTGTGAATCCAGCTTGAAACGTTTGGGAACAGACTATATTGATCTTTATTATTTGCATCGAGTAGATCCTAGTGTTCCCATCGAAGAGACTGTTGGTGCTATGAAGCGATTAGTAGATGAGGGGAAAGTTCGGCATATTGGGCTTTCAGAGGCTTCCGCTCAAACAATTATGCGTGCGCAAAAAGTGCATCCTATAGCAGCGCTACAAACAGAATACTCACTATGGAGTAGGGATATAGAAGAAGGAATTTTACCACTTTGCCGTGAGCTAAATATTGCGATAGTCCCTTATAGTCCTTTAGGACGTGGATTTTTATCTGGGAAAATTAAATCTATTAATACTCTAGTAGAAAATGATTATAGAAGGAATACACCGCGTTTCCAAGATGAGAATTTTAATCATAATCGTTCGCTGGTAAATAAATTAGAAGATTTAGCCCACCAATTAAATGTTAGTACTTCGCAACTTGCTTTAGCATGGTTATTAGCTAATGGAGAAGATATTATTCCAATACCTGGAACGAAGAAAGCTCAATATTTAGAAGAGAATATGGCCGCAATAGATATTGAATTGACTAAGGATATCAAAGATTTTATAGAGAAAGTCATCCCAAGGGATGTAGTGATAGGAGAGCGCTATCCTATAAGTTCTATGAAATTATTAGACGAGTGAAAGAAGTGAAGAAAGTCGGAAATTCGGAAAAATATGTATGTTTTAAGCGTTACACAATTTTTAGTCATGTCTGCATTTAGCTATTTATGAAGGCAATAAGTCAAGAGAAGTACGACGAAGAAGAAGATATTCCTCATAGCGGATAAAAACTATATGAAAAGCGAACCAGCTATACTGGGACTCACTTTTCATATGGCCTCTAAAACGGATCAACTTCAGCTAAGTCAGGATTGGCATTCGGGCTTGTTAAAAGATTTTTTAGTTCACCTACTTCTGAGAGAGCGACGAGGATATAACCACTAATAAGGACGATGAGTCCGATGACACGTAATGTTTGCAATTTAATGTCGCGGCTATTTTCTTCTGAGTTGTTTTGGGGCGTTGAAGGTGGATTGTTATTCATAATATGGCTCCCATCTTTTTTATTTATCCCGCTATTTGCGGGCAGTAAGACTCCCACCACAAATTTCGGCGAATGCGAGGAAATTAGGTGGGAGATAATTGCCCGTAAATGCCTTCACTTTATATGTGCGAAATCAATATTTAACGTATGGATAGGAATTATATAGTCATTTTCACTATATGAGAACTGCCTATGAAGAGTGAATAGAAATTTTAGGACAAAAAAAGAGGCTGTGATGTGCAGCCTCTTTTCTCGTTAAAATGAAGAAATCCGTTTCTTCGTTTTTGGTACAATAATAAATTTGATCCAGAGTAACCCGATAATCAGAATGATAAGGCTATGTAAAAATTGTACGGTAGCAATGAGTATAACACTTGAAAATACAATGAGTTGAATGCTTAGTAATATAAAGATTAAGCGAAGAAATTGATTCATTCGTTTTTCAGTATCAATTGGATATAATGCTACAATAATATTTCCCGAAAAATATTTCCACAGGGAACGTAGCTGCATAGAAATCATATATAGGACGATATATGCGATGGCGCCTTTTACGTATATGTTTGGTATAAAATATAAGGCGAAGGCACCAATCAATCCTAAGCGAATATATATACCGAAATAATCATTCCCACGTAAAAACGCTAGTGTATGTAAATAGAAGAAAGTTGCTCGTTTTTTATGTAATAAAGGTTCAATCCAATTTGTAAGCCATTTTCTTTTATTTACTTGCTTATTCAGTTGCGGAACATCGGTGAAAATGCTAGCAAATTGATAAAAACGAACGTCCATTTTTTCTTCTTGCTCGATTATGTAATCCCACGGTATTCGTTTTGTAGGCTGTTTTTTCGTATATAGAAGCAGGAAAGCAAGTAGTAAGAGTAATCCGCCCAATATGAGAACATTTGCTGAGTAAAACAGCATGTAAATGATTAGGGCGTTACAAGTAATACGAATAATGAACCATATGTTTCTTTCATAACTATCACGCCACATCCAATGTATGTACATATTCCAAGCTTTCGTAATCATTAAAACGATAAAGATTGTACATAAGAAAGATACCGTTACTTGTAATGATTGCAGGGCAAGTGGAACGAGAATCAGGAACGTAAATAATAATGGAAAAAGCTGAATGATGTAATTATATAGAAGAGATTTTTTAAAATAAGATGTTAATTTCTCTTCTAATGCAAGCAAATAGACAGCATCAGGTTTTTGAATAAATGTACGGATCGGGCATCTTGTTATAATGAATGTCAGTACAATGGTGATGAGTAGTAAAGATATTCCTTTAGAAGGAGATGTTTTTAGAAACTGAGCATAGTAGTATGCGCCAACGCATGAAATAAAGATAAAGCTATATAGTAAACCGTTAATCATACGTGCAAAGTATGTAATGATATTTTGCATATGTTGTTGGAAGCGACTGCTCCATAGTGATTCGATTGACATGTTTTTCACCTCTTTGTTCTATTATATATGTTTTATAAAAGAAAAAACGAGCAAATTGCGTTATGCAACTTGCTCGTTTTTCTTTTCGTTATTTTTTTTCTGATCACGATTCATTAATGGATAGAAAGCAAATCCGATTACGAACAAACCAATTCCGAGAAGGAATGTTTTTATATCGGATGCGCCGGTTTTAATAACCCATAGTGCGTAGCAAAGTGCGATCACTGCGACTATACCATCTGTAATTCTTGCCCGCATTTCATTTTTATATGTTTCACCAGTTGCGACTAGTTTTAACTGGAAGATTGGTGAAACGAGATATGGAATGAGGTAGGCCAGTGTTGATACGGTAATAACGAATGTATAAGCTTCCGCAATTGTTCCTGATAGTGTTGAGAATAAGAACACTTGCGACATAATGTTTGTTAGTCGTAATGAGTAAATTGGGCTTCCTTTTTTATTTGTTTTTGTGAAGAAGGAAGGGAAGAAACCTTCTTTTGCTGCTTGATAAGGTACTTCTGAGCTTAATAAAATCCAGCCTAATATTGAACCGAATAGGGAAGTAAGAGCAAGTAATGCCATAAGTTTCCCACCACCGTGACCCATTGCAGCGTTTAATGCATCTGCTAATGGACGTTCAGAAGCTTGTAATTTATCAACGTGAAGTACACCCATTGTTAAAATTGTAATTCCTAAATAAATTGCAACTGTTATTAATAAACCGGCAACAGTCGCACGTTTTACCGTTTTGGGAGAAGTAGCTCGGTTTGATAAAAGAACGGCGGATTCAATCCCAATAAATGCCCAAAGCGTTGTAAGAGCCGCTAAATTCACTTGTGAAAGGAGACCGTGTGATACGCCTTCTTTATCGATCATCGGTGTGTACCATTGTCCAAACTTTGAAGCTTCGAACGCAAATAACGTAACGACAATGAATAGAAGGAATCCAGTTACTTTCGTTGTTGTTGCTAAGAAGTTTAGTTTCCCAGCTCCGCTTACACCGTTTGTTAATATTAAATGAGTTCCCCAAAGTAAGACGGAACAAATAGTAAATGTAATGAGCTTTCCAACTTCTATATCGAACGAGCCGATTGAAAACAATAGTCGCGTATCTTTCATAATCGGGAAGAAGAGTGATAAATATCCCGCGAAAGATGTAATGATGGCAACGTTACTTGCCCAGTTTGCAACCCAATATCCCCATACCATGCTGAAACCAGCCATTTTCTTTCTTTTTGGTGTTGAGAATAAAGCATATGCATGACTTTGTGGTCCTGTCGTTAAATCAGGACGACGAATTGCTAAATTACCGAAAACAAGAGCTAGCATTAAAACACCAAACCCTGTTGTTAACCAAGCTAAAGTGACACCGAGAGGGCTAGCTGTTTGTGCTAACGTACTTGGCACCATGAAAATACCAGCGCCAACCATGTTACCGACAACGAAAGCTGTTAGTACCCAAAAGCCCCATTTTTTTTGTTGCATAGAAAATACCTCCAAAGTTAGTATAACCAAGTCAAGCGAGGAGATATGTATGTCTTCCTGATAAGGAAGAGAAGGTCCAAACAAAACAAAAAAAGCACGTAATTTGCCGCTACATGCTTTCTATCTTATAAGAAACCCACGACATACCTCTCGATAGCTCTCCACAAACGAAACGTTTGTGACAGTTCTGCACTTATTAAATGCAGACCCAGCAAGCGTGCATGGTGGACACGACTTACTTCGGCAATCATTCCTTTCTCATTCCTTCATCAATGCCACTACATCTCCTGAAATGATACTCTTAATGACTGCAACCTCTACCTCACCGAGATACGAATGAGGATTTAAATATTAAATTAACGTATTTAAGAGTAACAAATGTATTTTTATACGTCAATGGATATGGTAATAATCAGATTATAGAGAAGAGTTCGTTATTGAGGGATTGGAGGGTTTGAGACGGATTCATTGAATAAATTCCAATAGGGAATTTACTTTTAATGGGAATGGGGATTATTTAAATGATACGTGCTTATAGTAGCAAAAAGGATAGAATCGGTATGTTAAATTTAATAAAAAGTCTGGGGACAGAAGAAGAGATAGGTTCTTTAGATGATATTGTATCGAATTCCACGCATTTTCTTTTATATAACCAAAATGGGATTGAAGGATTCGCGTATTCATCCTTTTATACAAATAGTAATGGAGAGTCTATTGGTCAAATAAGTGTATATGTGGAACCTGGTTCTCGTTTGAAAGGTATTGGTTCTGCCTTATATGAGGAAATAGAGGAATGTATTTCTGAAATGAAACCGAATTTTGTGTGTACCTATATGAAAGTTGAATCAGAAAATTGTATTTGTTTTGCTAAGAAAATGGGATTTGAAAGATGGTGGGGATCGCTTGAATTGATATATAAGGGAGGGAGTTTTCCTGAAACCGATCTCAAATTTATTAAGTATGAAGATAAATTTTTTAACCAGTTTGTAACAATGGTACAGGAATGTTATTACGAATTGCATGAAAGGAATGATATGAAGCCTTATCTTGCTCCAGAAGATAGTATAAAAAAATACAAATTGAACAATGAAAGTAATGTGTATGTGGTTTTTAAAAATGAACAGTTGGTTGCATCAGTTACAGTAGGGGAAGGGACAATAGAGAATTTAATGGTTGCACAAAGTCAGCAAGGAAATGGATATGGACGTAACGCCTTGCAATTTGGGATGAACAAGTTGTTAGAAGTTGGGTACGAAGATATTAGACTCTGTTATATAGAAGGAAATGAAAGTGCTGAGAGGTTATACAAATCTGTAGGGTTTAAGCCGCTTCATAATACGCAGGTGTATCAGAAATTTAAAAAGCAGCTGACCTAAATATTAGATCAGCTGCTGAATATAAGATTAAACTAAGTTTAATACAGTTACTTTTTCACGTGTCATAGACTCAAGGCTCTTACGAATACCTTGTGCGCCCATACCTGAACCTTTTACACCGATGAATGGGAAGTGGTCAGGTCCGCGCTCTGTGCGTCCGTTAATTTGAACAGAACCAGTTTCGATTTTGTTAGCAATTGCAAATGCTTTGTTAATGTCTTTTGTGAAGACACTTGCTTGCAAGCCGAACTCTGATTTGTTAGCAATTTCAATTGCTTGCTCATCTGAAGAAACACGGATGATTGGAAGGATTGGGCCAAATGGCTCTTCCCAAGCAACTTTCATTTCTTCTGTTACGTGGTCGATTAATGTTGGGTAAATTAGGTTACGCTCACGTTTGTTACCGATAACGATTGTAGCACCTTTTTTAACAGCGTCGTCAACTAAACCTTGAACGAAGTCAGCAGATTTATCGTCGATTAATGGAACGATTGTGCTGTCTTGTTCTGGAGATCCAACTGATAGTTCAGCTACTTGCGCTTTTACTAAGTCAACAAGCTCGTCCGCTACGTTTTCGTGTACAAGTACACGTTTAATAGCTGTACAACGTTGACCAGAGTAAGAGAATGCACCGCTTACGATATGGTTTGCAGCATCTTGTAAGTCAGCATCTTCACGAACGATACCAGGGTCTTTACCACCAAGTTCTAGTACAAGTGGAATCATTGCAGCTTTTTTCGCTAAATGTTTACCTGTGTTTGTACCACCTGTGAACGATACCATATTGATACCTTCGTGTTCTACTAAGTAGTCACCAATTACAGAACCGCGTCCTGTAGCTACATTTACAAGACCTTTTGGAAGGCCAGCTTTATGAAGTGCTTCAACCATTTTAATACCGCTAATTGCACCTTGAGTTGCTGGTTTGAAAATAACAGCGTTACCCATAATTAATGCTGGTGCAAGTTTTGCAGCAGATAAGTTTACTGGGTAGTTAAATGGTGCGATTGCTAATACAACACCAAGTGGTGCGCGTTGGATGATCGCAAGTTTAGATTTCGTTCCACCAGGGAAGCTATCACCCATCATGCTTTCTCCGTGTATATGTAAAGCTTCTTCGATAGTATAACGAATGAAGTCAGCTGTACGAACAACTTCTTTCTTCGCATCTTTATATCCTTTACCGACTTCTTTCATAATGATATCGGCAATTTCATCTTGCATATTTACGAGCTCATCAGCCCATTTATATAAATATTTTGCGCGATCTTGTAGAGAAGCTTCAGCCCATGATTTTTGAGCTTCTTTTGCAGACGCAATTGCTTCATCTACTTCTCCGCGAGTAATTGCTTGTACTTGACCAATTACTTCGTGTAAGTATGGAGATGGAATTTCGATTGTTTGACCTGAAGAGCTTTCTCTCCATTCTCCGTTTAAATAAAATTTGTACGTATTGCTAGTTGTCATGATTAGTCCTCCTAAAATAGCAACTTGTAAGAGTGAGTATAAGGTGATTGTAGGGGGTTTGATAACATTTTTCAAATGAAATGTTTGTGAAAACGATTTCTTATTCTTTTTTTATTTTGTATGCCCTTTCTTACAGAAGATTCTCTTATTTCAAACTGAATTATAAAGTAGAATGCATCACTTTCATTTTTTGTGATAAAAGATTATTTTATTCTAAAGCGAAAAAACAATTGACAGAATACTCAATAAAGTTGTAAGATTATAAATGGAAAATAAATGAAGGGGGTGTGCGTAATGATTGTAATCGTAAATGTAATGGGCTTAGCTGTATTAAACGGCGGAAAACATTCATATTATTACGCAACCCGTGCGGATATATAGGACTTTTTTGTCTTATGAGAAGCGTACGTTGCGTATATCGTAACGTACGCTTCTATGCATTTTTGTGCATATCGTCAAGCGACGGTATGCTTTTTTTTGTCCAATTTGCTTGTTTCCATACTTTGTATGGTTACTATAAAACTGAAATTTGGAAGGTGGAAAAATGTGATGAGATTGTATGGGTTACGAAATGTAAATGTGATGGGTTTGGATAGCGGATAAAGAAATGAGGGTTAAACGAAAACGAGAAGGGAGAGGTTACATTGTTTTCAGTATTACTAAAGTTAAGATGGTTTTTTAAAGAGCATTGGAAGAGATATAGCATCGCGATTGGTGCGCTTTTAATTGTAAATATAGTTGAAGTCATTCCCCCAAAAGTACTAGGGGTTACGATTGATAATATAAAAACAGGAACGTTAACGAATGCAGCAATTATGGAGTCTATTCTTATTTTAATAGGAGTTACGATAGTTGGATATGCTCTTACTTTTGTTTGGCAACATCAATTGTTTGGAGGTGCGTTTGTACTTGAGAAGACGATGCGCTCGAAATTTATGGGGCATTTGCTCAAGATGACACCGACGTTTTATCAAAAAAATCGTACTGGCGATTTAATGGCGAGAGCAACAAACGATTTAAAAGCAATCGCTATGACAGCTGGTTTCGGTATATTAACGCTTGTAGATTCTAGTTTATATATGCTTACAATCGTTTTTATGATGGGATTTACAATAAGTTGGGAGCTTACATTAGCGGCCCTTATACCGCTTCCGATTATGGCATATGCGATGAATATATATGGAAAGAAATTGCATGAAAGATTTACAGTTGCGCAAGATGCGTTCGGTGATATGAACGATAAAGTACTTGAATCAATTGCTGGTGTGCGCGTGATTCGTGCATACGTACAAGAGAACGCAGATCAGGAAAGATTTCATCATTTAGGAGATGACGTCTACGAAAAAAATATGAAAGTAGCAAGAATCGATGCGTTATTCCAACCAACTGTGAAAATGCTTGTTGGCCTTAGTTATTTAATTGGTTTAGTTTACGGTGCATACCTCGTATTTCAATCAAAGGTAACACTTGGTGAGCTCGTTTCTTTTAACGTGTATTTAGGGATGATGATTTGGCCGATGTTTGCAATTGGTGAATTAATTAATGTTATGCAAAGAGGAAATGCGTCGCTCGACCGTGTGAATGAAACGTTAGCGTATGAACCAGATGTAAAGAATCCGAAAAATCCAAAGCTTGTACAAGAGCCTGATTACATTCAATTTGATAACGTTACTTTTTCATATCCTTCATCAAATGAAACAAATTTGAAAAATGTTTCGTTTACATTAAAACAAGGGGAGACGCTTGGGATTGTTGGGAAAACAGGAAGCGGAAAAACGACGCTCGTACGTCAACTTCTTCGTCAATATCCACTTGGAGATGGGGATATTGCAGTCTCTGATGTGACGTTAGATAACATAACGAATGAAAATGTACTCGGGTGGATTGGGTATGTACCTCAGGAACATATTTTGTTCTCGAAAACAGCGAGGGAAAATATTTTATTCGGAAACCGAGAAGCGACGGAAGAAGAACTCGAGAAAGCGATTGAAATCGCAGCGTTTACAAAGGATTTAGAGTTTTTACCAGAAGGGTTAGAAACGCTCGTTGGAGAGAAGGGTGTTTCTTTATCAGGAGGGCAAAAACAAAGGATTTCAATTGCGCGAGCTGTAATTCAAAATCCAGAAATTTTAATTTTGGACGATTCTTTATCAGCTGTTGATGCTCGTACGGAAGCAGCGATTATTGAAAATATAAGAACAGAAAGAAGCGGAAAAACGACGATTATTACGACGCACCGTTTATCAGCCGTACAACATGCGGATTGGATTCTCGTTATGGATGAAGGTGAAGTAATGGAAGAGGGTACGCATAATCAGCTTATTAAAAGTGGAGGCTGGTATGCAGAGCAGTTCGAAAGACAACAAGGTGAAAATGAAAGTGCGGATAGTGGGGTGAAAATATGAGTGTTTCAAAACGATTGTTTCAATACGCGATGAAAGTAAAAGGGCCGATTTTTGCAGCAATGGCGATGCTATTTGTTTTCGTTATCGCAGAACTCGCGGGTCCTTTCGTCGCAAAAACGATGATTGATGAGCATATCGTTGGAATAGAGAGACCTTGGTATGAAACAGAAAAGAGTGAGGATGCTGTTTCATATAATGGCGCCTTGTATAAGCGAAGTGATCGCTTTGAGGAAGGTGAGAAAAAAGGGAAAGAGGTTCGGGTTATTCAAGTTGGTTTTCAGTACTATTTTGTACCAAATAAAATAACGCTTGAAGGAACTCGTTCTGTTAAGGGTGATGTGCTTACAGTACAAAGTGGTAAGGCAGTGCAGGTTTATAAAGCGAAAGCCTTAACGAAAGAGGAAGTATTTGCGTTTTATAAACCAGAAATAAATCGATTATTACTACTCGGCGGTGGATATTTCGCTTTATTAGTAGTTGTATCATTATTTGCATACGGAAAGCAGTTTTTCTTACAGAAGGCAGCAAACAAAATTATTCAAATTATGAGGGAAGATGTCTTTTCCCATATTCAAACGTTGCCGATTCGTTATTTCGATCATTTACCAGCAGGGAAAATTGTATCGCGTGTCACGAATGATACGGAAGCGATTCGTGATTTATATGTAACGGTGCTTGCGACATTCGTCTCTAGTATCATTTATATTATCGGGATATTCGCTGCGCTATTTTTACTCGATGTAAAATTGGCGACGTTATGTTTACTTATCATCCCAATTTTAATCGTTTGGGCAATTCTTTATAGAAAGTATGCGTCTGTATACAATCATAAAATGCGTTCACGTTTATCTGATATTAACGGAACAGTGAATGAATCGATTCAAGGGATGCCAATTATTCAAGCGTTCCGTCAAGAGCGTGAAACGAAAAAAGAGTTTGAAGAATTAAATGGCGATTATTTTAAGTATCAAAATAAAATTTTAAATTTAAATGCAGCAACTTCGCATAACTTAGTGTCTGTATTAAGAAATATCGCTTTTACAGGTGTGATTTGGTATTTCGGTGGTGCTTCATTAAGTGCTTCAGGCGTCATTTCGCTGGGGATACTGTATGCGTTCGTGGATTATTTAACACGATTGTTCTCACCAATTACAAATATGGTTAATCAGCTTGCTAATTTAGAACAATCGCGCGTTGCATCAGAGCGTGTTTTTGAATTGTTAGAGGAAAAAGGGGAAGCGGTAGAAGAAGAACGTATGCCTCGCTTACAAGGAAATGTGAAGTTTGATAATGTGTCGTTTTCTTATAATGGAAAAGATGAAGTGTTAAAAAATATTTCTTTTGAAGCGAAACAAGGCGAGACAGTAGCGCTTGTCGGTCATACTGGATCAGGAAAAAGTTCCATTATGAATGTACTTTTCCAGTTTTATGAATTTCAAAAAGGAAAGCTTACAATTGATGGTCACGATGTAACAGAGATGCCGAAACAAGCAACGCGTGAACATATGGGAATCGTACTGCAAGATCCGTTTTTATTTAGCGGGACAGTGGCATCTAATGTTAGCTTAGAGAATGAAAACATTTCAAAGGATCGCATCGTAAAAGCATTGCGTGATGTTGGTGCTGAAAGATTTGCGAACAATATAAATGAAGAAATCACAGAAAAGGGAAGCACGCTTTCCACTGGAGAACGTCAGCTTATTTCGTTTGCTAGGGCACTCGCTTTTGATCCGGCGATTTTAATTTTAGACGAAGCAACATCTAGTATCGATACAGAGACAGAAGCGATGATTCAACAAGCGCTAGAAGTTGTGAAAAAAGGAAGAACGACATTTATTATTGCTCATCGCCTTTCAACAATTAAAAGTGCAGATCAAATTATTGTACTTGATAGAGGAACGATTTTGGAAAAAGGATCTCATGATGAATTAATGAAAAAGCGCGGGCGTTATTACGATATGTACAAAACGCAAATGGAAGGAAACCAGAGCGCTTAATATGTAGAGGGGAGAACTTGCGATTTTCGCAAGTTCTTTTTTTAGTGAATCAGGGCAGTTAAATAAGAAGTATTGTTTTACCTTTTTCTATATAAATGCTATATTTAAAAATGTTACTTATTTTTTGTATGTAGCGTTATTTTTCCATTTTGTTTGATTATGAAGAAAAAGGATAAACTAAATAAGAACATTTTCATTGAAAAATTGCTCAAGATTGCATACAATCAATATAGTTTTTAAATTCCTATCAGAATACTTGGAGGATTACTATCATGAAGAAATTATTTTCAGTGCTTGCAGTAACTACATTAGCGATCGGGATTGTAGCCGGCTGCGGTAAAGAAGAGAAAAAAGATACAGCTAGTCAAGACGCATTACAAAAGATTAAACAAAGCGGTGAACTTGTAATTGGTACAGAAGGTACATATCCACCATTTACGTTCCACGATTCAAGCAATAAATTAACTGGATTTGACGTTGAACTATCGGAAGAAGTTGCAAAACGTTTAGGTGTAAAACCTGTATTTAAAGAAACACAATGGGATAGCTTACTTGCTGGCCTAGACGCAAAACGTTTCGATATGGTTGCAAACGAAGTTGGTATTCGTGAAGATCGTCAAAAGAAATACGATTTCTCTAAACCATACATTTCATCTTCAGCGGCATTAGTTATCGCAAAAGATAAAGATAAGCCTGCTACATTTGCTGATGTAAAAGGGTTAAAAGGAGCACAATCTTTAACAAGTAACTATGCAGATATTGCTAAGAAAAACGGTGCAGAAATCGAAGGTGTAGAAGGATTTAGCCAAGCGGCAGAATTATTAGCTTCAGGACGCGTTGATTTTACAATTAATGATAAGTTATCAGTATTAAATTATTTAGAAACGAAAAAAGATGCAAAAATTAAAATTGTAGATACAGAAAAAGAAGCTTCACAAAGTGGATTCTTATTCCGTAAAGGTAGCGATAAGCTTGTACAAGAAGTAGATAAAGCGTTAGAAGATATGAAAAAAGACGGTACGTATGACAAAATAACGAAAAAATGGTTCGGTGAAAATGTTTCTAAGTAGTGTAGTGGTCTCAGATCGACTGTCTACTTGGATAGATATTATGCAGTCTTCCTTCATGCCTATGCTGAAGGAAGCTGTATTTACGACAATTCCATTAACGCTTATTACATTTATTATCGGTATTATACTTGCGACGCTAACAGCGCTCGCTCGTATTTCAGGTAGTCGTATTTTACAATGGATTGCTCGTATCTATGTATCTATCATTCGCGGAACGCCACTTCTTGTACAGTTATTTATTATTTTCTATGGTCTTCCAACTCTTAATATTGAGGTTGAGCCATATACAGCAGCAATTATTGGTTTTTCATTAAATGTTGGTGCATATGCATCTGAAATTATTCGTGCTTCTATTCTTTCTATTCCGAAAGGACAATGGGAAGCAGCTTACACAATTGGGATGACATATCCACAAGCATTAAAACGTGTTATTTTACCGCAAGCAACGCGTGTATCTATTCCGCCGCTTTCGAATACATTTATTAGTTTAGTGAAGGATACGTCATTAGCGTCGTTAATTTTAGTAACAGAAATGTTCCGAAAAGCGCAGGAAATTGCGGCAATGAACTATGAGTTTTTAATTGTTTATTTCGAAGCAGGTCTAATTTATTGGGTAATTTGCTTCTTATTATCTATCGTGCAACAAATATTAGAAAAACGTTCAGAACGTTATACTCTAAAATAACCCTTTCATAAAAGGAGTTTTTGTTTTTATGATTTCAATTCAACATTTACAAAAAAGTTTCGGAGATAATACCGTACTAAAGCATATAGATTTATCAGTTGAGAAGGGCGAAGTGGTTGTTATTATCGGGCCATCTGGATCTGGTAAAACAACGTTCTTACGTTGCCTCAACGTGTTAGAAACGCCGAACGCTGGTAGCATTCGTATCGGCAATAAAGAGCTTGATTTCGCTCAAAAAGTATCGAAGAAAGATATTGTAAATCTTCGTACGCAAACAGGTATGGTATTCCAGCACCATAATCTATTTCCTCATTTAACGGCACTTCAAAATGTAATGGAAGGGCTCGTTACAGTGAAAAAGATGGAGAAAGAAGAAGCGAAGAAAAAAGCAAACTATTTCCTTGAAAAAGTTGGTCTTGCGGATAAAGTAGACTTATATCCGTTCCAATTATCAGGTGGACAACAACAGCGCGTTGGAATCGCTCGTGCGCTTGCGATGGAGCCGGAAGTTTTACTATTTGATGAACCAACGTCAGCACTTGATCCTGAGCTAGTTCAAGAAGTTTTAAAGGTTATGAAAGAACTTGCTAAAGAAGGAATGACGATGGTCATTGTAACGCATGAAATGCGCTTTGCTCATCAAATTGCGAACCGTGTTATTTTCATGGATGGCGGTGTCGTTGTCGAACAAGGTACACCGGAAGATGTATTTACAAATCCAAAAGAAGAACGAACGAAGAAGTTTTTACAAATGTTGCAATAAATTAAGGAAGGTCTCAAGGCATATGCCTTGAGACCTTTTTGCCATATATATTTATTTTTGGAATCCGCCAAGGCTTTGCTCAGCCATTGCAACTAGACGTTTTGTAATTTCTCCACCAACAGAACCGTTAGCGCGAGCCGTAGAATCTGCTCCTAATTGTACACCAAATTCTTGAGCGATTTCGTACTTCATTTGATCGATTGCAGCTGTTGCTCCTGGTACTACTAATTGATTGTAAGAACTTTGGTTTGCCATAGGAATATATCCTCCTTAGAGTTATAAAAATTTTTTTGGTTGGACTAGCTGGATTTGAACCAGATTATCGCCCCGTTTGGCGCTAATCCATCGGTAATTAAGTTTGTACTCATAGTATGGATGTTACCTAGAAAGATATACAAAATAATAATTTGTAAATTTTGTAAAAAAATCTTCGCTATTTTGTAAATTATGAAATAAGAGTAATCGTTGTATTTTTAAGAAAGAAGGCTAAACTAAGAGCGAAATCATCTACGTTTAAATTCTATATATAATCAGCTGTGCTTACAGCTTAGTAAAATAAAAATTAAATTGGTATTAACTTCATAGTTCTGTTTTAATCCGGGATGGGGCAGGAAAAGGTACTGACTGACCGCTCTTATGCACGGCTAGAATCTAAAAAGGATAACATATGGAGGAATCACGATGGGAATTTGCCCGCTTTGCAATGCATTAGAATCACAAACATATTCTTGTCAAAATTGCCAAGGAATACTCCAAGATTATGGGAAAACTGTGGATTACATAGATGATTACAGTGCATATATGGATCAGGAATTATTAAGTGCGGTAGATGGTTTAACACATAATAATTCAAATGAATATTGCAATCATATTTTTTATTGCGGAGTATGTAATGTGGAAACGGAAGTTGTAGTGAAGTTTGTATAAAGTGAAACTTTAATCAGTGGGGGTTTTGTTCATCCCCACTAATTATTAGCCCGTAACAATCGGGCGTTTACGGGCAGCCTGACTCCAGCCGAATTTTGAGGTGGGAGTTTTACTGCCCACAAATAGCGGGATAAATAGAAAACTTCCACCTTATGAGTGAGGTGGAAGTTTTTGTTTTTTTATTTGTGAGTTAATCATAGGGGACGGGATATTTTCAGTGTTAGGTGCAGGATTTGATTGTATTTGAGATATTTTTTCTTTCGAATCGCGCAAAGAGTGTTCAGTTAAATAGATGGCATATTCATAAAATAATTGACGCGTAAGCTCGCTTTGTTCTTTTAACTTTTCATCTTGGAATACAGTTCGCCCCGGTTTAGAATTTGCTTCAAATAACCACGGATTTTCCGCTGTATCTAAACCGATATCGAAACCAATCTCTCCAATGTTCCCGGTTACTTGTTGATCAAGTGCGTAACTGATTTGTAAGGCTGTTTGTTTTAGTTTATTTTCAATTTGAACTTGCTTTGTTGAATCAGGAAATAGTTCCTGAAGTAATTTCGTATCACCGCCGCTATTTACATGAGTTGTTAAGCTACCTTTGCCGGCGATTTTTGCGACGATTGCACTGACTACCCAATTACCAAAATGGTTTTTATTTGTATGAATGCGAAAATCGACGGGTTGCCCTTCGAAGCGGAGCAGTGAGATACCTTGTTGTACGATAAACTTTTTTAAATCATGTCCTTTTAACACATGGTTCAGAAGAGCTTCTAATGATTGATACTTTCTTAGTTTATTTTGGTCATTTTCACGATAACGACAATAGTAGCAATTCTCCGTTTGGGAATAGAGTATTTGATGAATATTTCTTCCGAAGCTACCATGTATCGGCTTCATATAAATGTACTTATACGTACCGAGAAGTCGTTCTACTTGTTCAAAATGTTGAAATGCTTCTGTTTTTGGTAAGAATGGTTGAATCGAATCTTCTTTTATTAGAAGTTGATGAACTTCCCATTTGTTGAAAAAACCTGGATTAAACCATGGAATCGCATAGTCACTTTCTAATCGTTTTTTTGCTCTTATGATAGGTTTGTAATTTTCTGCTTGGCGATTGGGTAAACGGTCGTAAATGACATTTGGTAAAGGGACTTTGTTCTTTACCCATTTGCTATCTTGAAAGAAGTACCCTTCAATTGTTTCCTCTTCCCAGTTTATATGTTGAAGGCCAAAGACAAATACAAATGGCTGTAATGTGAATGGTGGTGTTAATAACTCACTGAGAGAGATGGAACGACTTCCTAAAGGAGAATTAGAATCATCGTTAAAGCCAGTTGTGAAAATCCCGATTAATGGGCCGAAAACAATGGTTTGATTGTGTAAGAAGGCATGAATTGTTGCTGAATGCGGTAGTAAAAGATCGGCTGCAATCTGTTCGCCAATAATAATTTCTCGCGTGAATGAATAATGAATTTTAATATTCTCACATGCAATATAACGTAAGCCAAAGGAAAGGGATGTAATTGGCGGTGTAATAGAAAAAACGTAAGGTAAAGTAATACTATTTGGATGCTCATCTGAAATACTTAATGTATATATGTGCTCTTTCAACGGGTGTCTCCTCCTTTCGTTATGGTGTAAATCGGCTAAACTTTAATGGACCATGAAAAATTTGTTCGGCTAATTGGTCGTTGTACTTGGTGTAAATTTCGTATGACGGCATTGTATTGACGTACATAAGCCAAATGGCACCTTTGTGATCCATAATGGTAGAAAGCTCTAATTCAAATAATGAAGAATAGGACTGATCAAGTGTTTTAAAAACTTCAGTTACAACGTCATGTAAAGCATCTTTCAATAATTGAACGCCAGTTGAAGAAAGTAAATATTTAATTTTAGGAAATGGATGTAACATAGAACGTTCTGTTGCTGAAAGTAAAAATTGTGTAGGGAAGGTATCCTTTTGTATAAATTGACCGAGTACTTCCCAATTCTGTTCTTTATTTTTTTGCATAATGGTTCGAATATGAATTGGATATGATAGTTGATTTGGAGGTTGTAACATTGGATGAATCATATAACGGGATGCGTGTATGTGAAATTTGCACCATGATATAAATTCATCTGTCCGTTTGAATTGAGTAGAAGTATGATGCTGTTCATTTATTGTATCGACATGAAATGTTTTATTTTTGTAAGTGGCCCGATATAAATTTTCATTGGAATGTATATTGATTGGTCTTATAATGATATCTCTTGTTTCTAGTAGTAATTTAAAAATTCCTTGTACTGTCCCTTTTTTTATTTTTGGTACGTAAGGAGAAAGACGTTTATTAGTAAGAAAAAGATTGTGCAAATCGTTTGGATTAATAAGAGTGTTGTTTAAAAAAGTAGTGGAAGAACGTTTGTGTAATGAATGAATAATCGCATTTGCTTGTTGGAATTCCTCATCCTCTTTGAAATGACAACGATCATATATATATGAAGGAATGGGAAAGGTTTGATTTATCCAATTTCCTGTATCTGTATCGTAAATAAGACCGGAAATAAGATCTGTCTTTGAATCAATGCTAAACGGTGTGAATTGAGCAACGACGTTATGATAAAGACGAGCACGCTTAGCGATTTCGGTGTAATACGTTTGCTCGTGATGGAGCCCGGAAGTTAAAAGACCAAGAACCAACGAAATCACTCCTTTATTAACAAGATGTTTGCATAATAGGCGAAGTTATATATTGCAAATACGTTTTTATACTATTATACTTTTGTCCGTATGATGATATGCTATAGTTTTGGAGAAGTGAAAGGTTGATTGTGATGAATATATGGTTGAATATGTTAACAACGACAGGACTCGGGGCAATTATTGGAGGGTACACAAATCATTTAGCAATAAAAATGTTATTTCGTCCTCATCGTCCTATATATATTGGGAAGTTTCAAGTTCCATTTACGCCAGGGTTAATTCCGAAGCGCCGTGATGAGCTTGCTGTTCAATTAGGAAAAATGGTTGTAGAGCATTTGTTAACACCAGAAGGAATCGGAAAGAAGCTAACAAATGAAGAGTTTCAAGTCGGTTTAATCCGCTGGGCGCAAGTTGAAGTTGAGAAAGTAATTACGAATGAACAATCGTTACGGGATATGTTAGAAAAATGGAATTTAACACATGTCGAAGAAGAGGCGACTCAAAAAATCGAACATGTTATTACAGGAAAAATTCATGCATTTTTAGCAGAGTATTATACATATACATGGGAACAAGCATTGCCTCATTCTGTTCATGAAAAAGTAGAGCATGCGATTCCGAATATCTCGGCGTTTATTTTAGAGCGAGGAATTCGCTTTTTTGAAAGTGAAGAAGGAAAAGCACGTCTTTCAAAAATGATTGATGATTTCTTTGCTTCTAGAGGAACGCTACTTAACTTAGTCGGAATGTTTTTAGGGAATGTCAGTTTAGTGGATCGAGTACAGCCAGAAGTCATTAAGTTTTTAGGGCAAGATGGCACGAAGCAGATTTTAAGTGATGTACTGCAAAAAGAGTGGGAAAAGTTAAAAGGAAGAGATGTAAAAGAATTAGAAACGTTTGTAGAAAAAGAAATGATTGTGAAATCCATATTGTCAGCAGTTAAAGTTGAGGAAACAGTGAGTAAATTTTTAAATCAATCTGTTCAGCAAGTATGTGAGCCAGTTCGAGAAACAATCATGGAAAAGGTAGTCCCAAGTGCAGTAACGAAAGGATTGAAGTGGGGGACAGAAAACGTAGAAAGTATATTAAACAATCTACACCTTGCGGAAATTGTACAGCAAGAAGTGTCTACATTTTCAACAGAGAGACTAGAGGATCTAGTCTTATCTATAACAAAAAATGAATTGAAAATGATTACGTATTTAGGGGCATTATTAGGAGGAATGATCGGACTCGTGCAAGGATTGTTACTGTTGTTCCTTAGGTAATAGAAGCGAATACATAGAAATAAAAGTGAAATTTCTTCACATCTCTTGCATAGTTTGATATGGTAAGAAGAGGTGCGTATGTAAATGCACTTAAAAGGCAGTGCGAGCGAAAAGCGCTAGCCTTCTAAAGGAGGAAAAATAAAATGACAAAAAACATTCATGATGTTGCATATGAATTACAAAAAACAATCGCTGAAAACGAAGATTTCCAAACATTAAAAGCAAGCTACGCAGCAGTACAAGGAGATGCAGTTTCAAAGAACTTATTCGATGAGTTCCGCATGATGCAACTTGGCCTACAACAAAAAATGATGCAAGGTCAAGAAATCACTGAAGAAGATAACCAAAAAGCACAAGAAGTTGTAGCTCGTATTCAACAAGATGCTAAAATCACAAAGTTAATGGAAACTGAGCAACGTTTAAACATCGTTATCACTGACGTTAACAAAATTATCATGAAGCCACTTGAAGAATTATATAACGCGCAACAACAAGCGTAATGATGAAGATGCTCCTAGTATAGGGGCGTCTTTTTTGTTTATGAAATAGATGAATTGCATTTTGATAGTCCATCCACAAAAAAAAGCCCATTCAAAATAGTCTTTTTTAGTGACTATTTTGAATGGGCTTATGATAGATTCAACAATTTTTGAATATTTCATCACTTGTTGAAATACTCAGTTTCAATATTCTTTTCCTTCAAAAACTTTTCAATCTCTTTTTGCTTTCTACCATTAACTTTCTCAAAGCGCTTTGTAAAAGAAAAATCGGCCTTGAATAAGTTACCATCTTGAGCGATTTTTTCTATTTCTTGATCTAGCTCTATTGAAAGTGCGGTAGACGATGAAATAAATTCATAGATTTCTTTTGAAGGCTTTTTGTAATCATTAGGTATAGTGTTGTTACTAATAAAATCATGGAAATTTGCATCATTTTGTTTTGCTAAATCTATTAGTTTTTTTAATTTCTCTCGGTCGGATTCAGTGACATTCTCGTCAGACAGGGCTGATGAAAGGGGAACGGTGTTTTCAAATAACTCTCCGCTATAATCTAAATAATTTTTTATATTTTGTTTCATTTCGTCTTCATTAATATTTTCGTCCTTTTTTTGAGAGTTAAATATATTTTCTGGAATTTTAATAGTAACATCTTTAATAGATTGTACATCGTCTAATTTATCGGATTGTGTATTGTTCATATCATTAGATTGTGCACTGTGTGAACAAGCTGATATAAATAAAAGAGCAAGCAGTATGAGTGGATATAAAGTGTATTTCTTCATTTTAATCTCCTTTTTCATTCATTAATATCTTTGTAAAATGGAAAAATTCCACTTTAAATACTTTACTAAAATTGAGTATACATGTTTTATCATTTGGTAAGATATCACAGAAATTAGTAAACCGATGCAAAAAGCTATGAACACACTATATACATCTGAATAACTGATTTGATGAAATCCTTTAAAAAATCCTAATCCTAGTAATAAAATAGGTGAAATGATTAACAATGGTGTGGCAATGATAAGGGCTAGAAGAATCGGTAATAAAAAGAGTAGTACGAAAAAGGCGATAATGATAAAGGCAAAGTTTAAAACACTTAAGCTCATAACAGAAAATAGTGCGGTTATCATATTTTTGAAGCTTCGTTTATTGTCCGCGTTTTGTATTGCATAGGAAACATTAAGTTCTTTAGCAATAGTTTTAGGGTCTCCTAGTTTTCTAGAAATTTCTTCTTCAGATTTCCCATCCTGTTTAGCACTGATAAAATGAGTTTCATACTCTGAAATAATATCTTTCTTTTCTGCATTAGGCATATTCCGCAGGGAAGAACTAAGTTGTTCCAAAAATTCACTTTTGTTCATAACAATCACTTTCCTTTATAAAATGATGAATTACAGCTAAGAATCCTATCTTTTGAAAAGGGGGATAAGAATTATAAGGAGTGTTCCAATTATTGGGTATTCCAATATTTACAAATATATCATTTAGTAGTATTCTTTGCAAGGTACTATAATCTTATTAATACTGTGATTAGATGGAATTTTTTCGTGCATTTTTAGAGGAGATATAAAAATATTATTTTAGGATAAACAAAGGGTTGTAAGCGTATTCCTTAGAGGTTGTCAAAAAACTGTCAAATTCATATCGTTGGAAAAATAATGCATTTGTAATATAATGATAAACGATACTTCACCACATTAATTAACTAGGTGAAATTAAAAATCTTTATTACACACATTATGAAATAAAGGGATGATTAGTTTGAGTACAGGTGTAAAAGCAAACGACGTGAAAACAAAAACAAGAGGAGCAGATCTTGTTGTTGATTGTTTAATTAAACAAGGTGTTACACATGTTTTCGGTATTCCAGGAGCGAAGATTGACTCTGTATTTGATGTACTGCAAGAAAGAGGACCAGAGTTAATTGTTTGTCGTCATGAACAAAACGCAGCATTTATGGCAGCTGCTATTGGTAGATTAACAGGGAAACCGGGTGTGTGTCTTGTAACTTCAGGACCAGGGACATCGAATTTAGCGACAGGTCTTGTTACTGCGAATGCGGAGAGTGATCCCGTTGTTGCTTTAGCTGGTGCGGTTCCACGTACGGATCGATTAAAACGTACGCACCAATCTATGGATAATGCTGCACTATTCGAACCAATCACAAAATATAGCGTAGAAGTAGAGCATCCTGATAATGTGCCAGAAGCGCTATCAAATGCATTCCGAAGTGCGACTTCCACAAATCCAGGAGCTACTTTAGTAAGTCTTCCGCAAGACGTTATGACTGCGGAAACGACTGTAGAGTCTATCGGTGCGCTTTCTAAGCCACAGCTTGGAATCGCTCCCACACATGAAATTACATATGTAGTAGAAAAAATAAAATCAGCGAAATTACCAGTTATTTTACTCGGTATGAGAGCGAGCACGAATGCAGTAACGAAAGCGGTTCGTGAATTAATTGCTGATACAGAACTTCCTGTCGTTGAAACATATCAAGCAGCTGGTGCGATTTCACGTGAGTTAGAAGATCATTTCTTCGGCCGCGTTGGATTATTCCGTAACCAACCAGGTGATATTTTACTAGAAGAAGCGGATCTTGTTATTTCTATCGGTTATGACCCAATTGAGTACGATCCGAAATTCTGGAATAAACTTGGAGACAGAACGATTATTCATCTTGATGACCATCAAGCAGATATCGACCATGATTACCAACCAGAGCGTGAATTAATTGGCGATATCGCTTTAACTGTAAATAGCATTGCAGAGAAATTACCGAAGCTTGTATTAAATACGAAATCAGAAGCAGTTTTAGAACGATTACGCTCGAAATTATCAGAGCAAGCAGAAGTTCCAAACCGTGCTTCAGAAGGTGTTACGCATCCACTTCAAGTCATTCGTACACTTCGTTCTTTAATTAGTGACGATACAACCGTTACATGCGACATCGGTTCACATTCTATTTGGATGGCAAGATGTTTCCGTTCTTATGAACCACGTAGACTATTATTTAGTAACGGTATGCAAACGTTAGGTGTTGCACTTCCTTGGGCAATTGCCGCTACTTTAGTTGAACCGGGCAAGAAAGTTGTTTCCGTGTCAGGTGATGGTGGTTTCTTATTCTCTTCAATGGAATTAGAAACAGCGGTACGTTTAAATGCTCCGGTTGTCCATCTCGTATGGAGAGACGGTACGTACGATATGGTTGCGTTCCAACAAATGATGAAATACGGCAGAACATCAGCTACAGAGTTTGGCGATGTTGATCTTGTGAAATATGCGGAAAGTTTCGGGGCGTTAGGTCTTCGTGTCAATACACCAGATGAATTAGAAGATGTATTGAAAACTGCATTAGAAGCAGACGGTCCTGTCATTATTGATATTCCAATTGATTATCGTGACAACATTAAATTAAGTGAAAAACTATTACCAAATCAATTAAACTAATGGAGGCATGAGTGAGATGAATGTTGCGCAATTAATTGATATTGATGCAAAAAAAACGAAAACGAGTAATGAAGTATATCAAACATCTACAATGCTTGCGCTATTAGATGGTATATATGATGGTGTTATTAACTTTGAGGAATTGAAAGAACGTGGTGATTTTGGCATCGGCACATTTGATCAATTAGATGGTGAAATGATTGCGTTTGATAATGAGTTTTATCATTTACGTTCAGACGGTTCAGCGGAAAAGGTAGATCCGGAAGAAACAACACCGTTTGCGACTGTAACGTTTTTTGAAAAAGAAATGAGCTATACGGTAGAGCGTCCGATGAATCGTGAAGAAGTGGAAGCATTATTACATGAGTTAATGCCAAGTAAAAACTTATTTTATGCGATTCGAATGGACGGTACGTTCCGTGAAGTTAGAACGAGAACTGTTCCAAGACAAGAAAAACCGTATACGCCACTCGTTGAAGTGACGAAATCACAACCGATTTTTTCGTTTAAAGATACGGATGGAACGATGGCTGGATTTTGGACACCGGATTACGCGCAAGGTATTGGTGTAGCTGGTTTCCACTTACATTACATTGATGATGAAATTAGCGGGGGTGGACATGTTTTCGATTATGTTGTAGAAAACTGTACGATCCAAATTTGCCAAAAATCTCATATGCATTTAGCACTTCCAGAAACAGCTGATTTTATGGCGGCTGAATTATCAAGAGAAAATTTAGAGGATAATATTGCGACTGCGGAAGGTGCGGAGTAAAAGGAATCGAAATCATGTATTCTCTATATAAGAAACGAAGTCTTGTTCAGGCTTCGTTTTTTTTATTGATGAGCAATCTTCTCGTGAAATTCCCCTCTACCGCCTCATTATGTTTCATTTGTAAAATGAAAACTCAATTTTGAATCAAAAGAAATATAAATTTCTCCCTAAACATATACATCAAAAGGATAGGGGGGATATGATGGGAAACTCGATTACTATTAGTTTATGCATGATTGTAAAAGATGAGGAACAAACTATATCGGAATGTTTAGAATCGGTCAAAAGTGTTGTGGATGAAATTATTATTGTAGATACAGGTTCCACAGATGCTACAAAAGAAATTGTGAAGAAGTATGACGCGAAAGTTTATGATTTTCAATGGATTGAAGATTTTTCAGCGGCACGAAATTTTGCATTTTCTAAAGCTACAAAAGAATATATTCTTTGGCTAGACGCAGATGACATAATAGATACGGAAGATGTAAAGAAATTGTTGCAGTTAAAAAGTACGTTAGATCGTAGTACGGATGCAGTATCTATGAAATATTATTTAACTTTTGATATAGAAGGAAATCCAACACATTCTTTAAGGCGATATCGATTAGTCAACAGAAGTAGAAATTTTCAATGGCATGGATTTGTTCATGAATATTTAGAGGTGTATGGAAATCTTATAAATAGTGATGTAGGGGTAAGTCATAAAAAAATAAAAGCATATACTAATCGTAATTTAAAAATATATGAAAAACATCTTGAGAGTGGAAAAGAATTTAGTCCCCGTGATGTGTACTATTATGCAAATGAATGTAGAGATCACAGATTATTTGATAAGGCTGTTAATGGGTATTCTAAATTTTTAGATGAAGAAAAGGGTTGGGTTGAAGATAATATTCAAGCTTGTTTAAAAAGAGCCGAATGTTATTTAGAATTGGGGGACTTAAAAAAATCTATACAATCTTGTTTGCAATCATTTACGTATGACACGCCTAGAGGAGAACTTTGTTGCCACTTAGGACGTGTATTTTTGCAACAAGGGGAATATTCTAAAGCGATATATTGGTACCATGCAGCAATTGACGGGCCAAGGCCAAAGGATTCTCCGTTTGTCCGAGAAGAGTGTCATACATGGTTGCCGCATATTCAACTATGTATTTGTTATGATCGAATAAAAGAATATGAAAAGGCGATTTATCATAACGAACAAGCTGCACAGTTCATACCTAATAATCCAAGCATTGAATATAATAGAAAATATTTTGATAGTTTATCGGAAAAATAATATTTAATAATACTAGATAATCATTTTGGCTGCTGAGAGGAGTTTGATTCATGCTCACAAGTATAATTATATTGACTCATAATCAATTACAGTATACAAAAGAATGCATCCAAAGTATTAGAACTTATACAGTGGAACAAGAGTATGAGTTAATAGTTGTGGACAATGCGTCAACAGATGGTACTGTAGAATGGTTACAAAAACAATCGGATATTATGCTAGTGGAAAATGCGGAGAATATGGGTTTCCCAAAGGGATGCAATCAGGGAATTAAAGAGGCAAAAGGTGACAATATTCTATTATTGAATAATGATGTGGTCGTAACTGAAAATTGGCTAAGCAACTTAATTCGGTGTTTATATGAAAGTAAGGATGCTGGAGCGGTAGGGCCCGTAACTAATAATGCCGCTTACTATACTGCTATACAAACTTTTTATAAAGATATTGAAGGAATGCAGAAGTTTGCAACTTTATATAATCAAAGTGATAAAGATAAATGGGAAGAACGTATGAAATTAATCGGATTTTGTATGCTTATAAAAAAATCGGTGTTAGATGAAGTTGGATTATTAGATGAACGATTTACACCGGGGAATTATGAAGATGATGATTTGTCACTAAGAATTTTTGAAAAAGGGTATAAATTGTATTTATGTAGAGATACATTTATTCATCACTATGGAAGTGTCTCATGGAAAGAAGATAGTATGAAATTTTCTGTAGTTTTACATGCGAATAATATAAAGTTGTATGAAAAATGGGGATTTTATGGTGAAAGTTTATACATTCATTATGATTTACTAGCAATTTTAGAACGATTTGCGCCTGATAAAGTAAATATTCTTCATATAGGAGCTGGATGTGGTGCCACTTTATTAAAAATGAAAGGGTGTTATCAGGCAGTTTCTTTATTCGGAGCAGAAAGTAATGAAAAAGCGGCAGCTCTTGCAAATCGGGTAGCTCCTACAACTTCTGCTGAGTATGACAAGTTACATGAGGTATTTACAGATGAAAAATTCCAGTACATTTTGTTATCACATCCTATTGAGTTAGCTCAATTACCTCAGGTCATACAATCTATGTCACAACTTTTAACGCCAACAGGAACTTTCATTATGTCGAAATTCAATTTGGATAATTATTATGCATTAAAAAAATAATGCTTTTAAGGTTTTCTCTTTGGAGATGAGCTGTATTTGGCAATGTTGGAGGAACAACGGTTTCTTCTATAGAAGCAAAACCGAAATCCGAGCCCGGATTTCGGCTTTTCGACGTGTGGTGAATTACGAAAAAAGAGCTATCCTATAAGTTGGTTTCACTGACTTATAGGATAGCTTCTTTATTTTGAAACAAACGGATGCTTTTCATAATAAAACCGCCATGGGTAGTGAATGGCTTCTTCTGCGTAATCAATATTAATACGAGGGCCAGCTATTATGTTATGTGTGGATGATAAATGTTCTTCTTCCGGAACTAACTCAATATATAATGTATCACTTTGTAATGATACCCCGCGTTCTTCTAAAGTGATTCCGAGTGCGCGGCATAGTTTTCCAGGTCCATTTGTTAAGTTTTTATACTGCTTATTTGTAATATCGGTTTTGTTGTAGCGCGCTAGTTTCATTTCTTCGATTCCGTCTATAGGCTCAAGAGCACGAATGAGAATTCCTTGCGGGGTGCCGACTGGTGCTGTAATTACGTTAAAACAATGATACATACCATAAATAAGATATACGTAAGCATGTCCGGGTGCACCGAACATTACTTCTGTTCGATCTGTTCGTCTACCGCCGTAACTATGTGCGGCCTTATCATCTGGACCTTTGTATGCTTCTACTTCTACAATAATTCCGCTTCGTTTTATTCCATCTACAATATGAACAAGTTTATGTCCGAGTAACTTCTTTGCGACTTCTAACGTATCGCCTTCATAGAAAGAAGGTGGTGCCTGCATTGTACTATCTCCTTTGCTGGTTGTATATGTATATAGTAAACCAAATTTTGAGTAGTAATTCTAACTCGTTCTATTTGCTACATTTATTTCATAAATTATGGATAGAGTACAACAGCGAAGAGGGGGAGTGCGACATGATTTATCGCTTACTAGCTCTTAATATAGATGGGACACTACTATACAACAACGGAAAAATCGCAAAAGGGTTACGGGAAACGATTGAATTTGTGAAAAGAAAAGATGTATACGTTACATTATTTACGAATCGTAATTTTCAATCGGCTCATAAAATTGCCAAGGCGCTAAAATTAGATTCTATATTAGTTACACATGGCGGAGCTTTCGTTTCAGCATCGTTAGATAAGCCGTTCGCTCAAAGGAGATTATCTGAAGAGAAAACCTTTAATATTGTGCAAGTGTTAGAGCATTTTGATTGTAATGTTCGCATTTCTCATGAACGATTTTCAATTGGGAATCGTGAGAGAAATACACCAAACTTAATTGCGCGTACTGTATTATCGAGCGCAGATCCGTTATTTTATCCAGTTCAATTTGTAGATTCGCTAGGGGATGCACTGCGCGATCATCCAGTAGCTGCACCAAAAATTGATATTGTTTTCCATACGAAAGGTGAAAAAGAAAGAGGGATGAATACGTTAAGAAAGGCATTTCAAGATATAGAGTACGTCGAATGTGATGCGAGGCGTATAGAAATTCTCCCTCAAAATGTATCGAAACTACGTGGTTTACAATTACTTGGGGAGCATTTAAATATTCACCTTAGTGAAATGGTCGCGATTGGGGATAGCATAGAAGATTTAGAGGTCATTGAAAACGTTGGACTTGGGGTAGCGATGGGGAACGCGCCTGTAGAGTTAAAGCAAGCCGCAGACTGGATTACACGTTCTAATATTGAGAACGGCGTAGAATATATGATTAAAGAGCATTTCCGTAAGCAATTTCCGCTTCCATTTTTGAAAAATCATAAAAATACACCGAAACGATGAAAAAAGAAACGTAGCATTTTCGCTACGTTTCTTTTTTGTTTTTATGCTTCGATTACTTTAAGCATTCTATTTAAAAATGCAGCAGCTTCACCACGTGTTGCTGTACCTTTTGGGACAAACTCGTTTCGCTCATTACCTTTTACAATTCCGTATGCATAAACGTTTTGTAATGCTTTTTTATTGTATGCTAAGTCTTGGTCAGTGAATGGTAATTTCACTTCTTTTCTATAAATCCATTTGTATTCTAGTGCACGATCAATCATAATAACAGCTTCATCACGTGTTATTGTAGCATTTGGATCAAATGTATTATTCCCACGACCATTAATTATACCTGCGCTAGCGGCACGATTAATTCCATCTACTAAAGATGAATGTGCTTCGTTTAAGTCCGTAAATTTAGAATTTCCAGCAGGTAATTTTAAAGAGCGGGACATTAAGTTTGCAAATTCGGCACGTGTTACAAGACGATTTGGCCAATAAGAACCATTACCGTCGCCGAACATAATTTTTTTAGCTGCTAACTGGCGAATATCTTGCTCATACCAGCCACCTGTAATGTCGTCTTTTTCATGTGGGATTTCTTCAGGGATAACATCTTTACGATTTTCATTATAATAAGCATTTGTTCCTTGTAAGAAAGCAGTCCATTGTCCACGTTGAATCATAAATGCAGGACAGTTTTTTCCACTCCAAAATTGGTGCTTTTGAACGTGATCTAGTGAGATATTTAGTTCATTCATTAAATACGCAGCTAATTTGCGGGCGTTTTCTACTGCTTTAACATAATCGCCATCGCTATTTACAGCAATTTCAATTCCGATTGATTCATAATTTCCAGTTTTATTTCCAGCATGCCATCCAACTTCATTTAATGGAAGGTGTTGATAAATTTCTTTATCATCGACAGTAAAATGCCAAGATGCTGAACGATCAGTGTTTCCACGTGCTTGACTATCTAGGTACTTTGCGTGATTTAAAGCGTTAGCACCGTTGCTCGTATTAGCAGTTTCATGAATTGTAATGTATTTTGGATCCATTGCGTATCCAGGTCGAATGTTTTCATTACCTTTTGGGACAATCATTTCTTTAAATGTCACACCATAAATATTGCTTGTATATAAATTTGCGGGAGTTCTATATAAAGTTTTCTTTTCTGTAGAACTCTTATTTTCTAATAAGGATGCTTTCGTACCTTCAAACGTAGCTGAAGGCGCGTAAATCCATTTTGATGTTTCGTTTACTTGAATTTTAAACCAATTCCCAGATTGTTCAGTAGGAGTGATTGTTTGTGGTTGTATTTTATTTTCTTCTTTAAATGGTTCGAAAGGAAGTGAATATGTAAAAGTCTCTTCCTTTATAATTAATTTTTTATTGGAAAGTTTATGAATCTCTCGTACTTCTAAACTATTATCATCATTATTGATCCAGCCAGAACTAGACGCAGTTTGTACATAGTATGCAGTATCTTTTTTCTTTGTTGCCTTTACGACTTGGTCAGTAACTTCACTATTTGTTTTGTTCTGTAAAGTGTTCGAATCATATAGTGGAAGTTTTTTTGATAAATGGAGCAGATATTCACCATTTATTTCAAGGTGATTCTCTTCATCATGTCGATGTTTTTTTGCATGTTCTTCGATGCTTTTTAAGGCTTCTTCATCAGTAGATGTTTCTGTGTTTGTCTTTGCAGTTTCTGCAAATGAATAAGTGGGAGTTGCAAATGTTTGTAATGCCAAAGAAAGTGCTAAAATGTTGTAAAACTGTTTTTTCATAGTTGTTATAACACGCTATAGTCTGTATCTCGTGTTAACAGTCCTCCTTTTATAGTTAAATTAGTAACAAAATATGTTCTAGATTGTAGCAAGAGTATGTTATAATGTCTATACAACTAGAAAATGTTCGTGGAAAATCAATATTCAGTATGTTGTAAATATAATATAGAAATAAGGTAAAACCTTCTGTATTGACCTGCAAACTCCCTTCAAGTAAACTAAAGAGAGTTTGCAAATGAAAAGGTGATAATGTTGTTAATTTCAATTAAAACGTTACAAGATGATCGTTTTTTACGTCCGCTACAAAATATTGGCGGTTTATTTTTTGAAGAGAGCACGATAGGGTTTGAGAAAGAAGAAGCAAATCTGATCGTTGATATACAGATAGAAGGTAATGTGGCAGCATCAGCTCGTTTAACAGATGTTGCAACCGGAAATGTGTATGAAGAAACATTCTCGAAAGATTTATCTGCTTTTACAGATGAAAAAGAACGTATGAAGCAAGTGAAACATGTTGTTTCTTATGTATATCTTTCTGTGCTTCAACAGCTAACTGGGCTTGAACAGAGCTGGGGTATTTTAACGGGAGTACGCCCAACGAAGCTGCTTCACAAAATGCTTCAAAATGGTATGTCAAAAGAAGAAGCGCACCAAGAACTTCGTGAAAGTTATTTAATTCATGAAGAGAAAATTGAACTTCTTCAGCGTATTGTTGATTGCCAATTAGCGGTGGTTCCAGATTTATACCGCTTGAAAGAAGAAGTAAGTATTTATATCGGTATTCCGTTTTGTCCTACAAAATGTGCGTACTGTACGTTCCCTGCTTACGCAATTAACGGACGCCAAGGATCTGTTGATTCATTCTTAGGCGGTTTACATTATGAAGTTCGTGAAATCGGTAAGTTTTTGAAAGAAAAAGGTGTTAAAGTTACGACGATTTATTACGGCGGTGGTACACCGACGAGTATTACAGCAGAAGAGATGGATATGCTGTATGAAGAAATGTACGAAGCGTTCCCAGATGTGAAAGATGTACGTGAAGTAACAGTTGAGGCAGGTCGCCCAGATACGATCACACCAGCGAAGCTAGAAGTGTTAAATAAATGGAACATTGACCGTATTAGTATTAATCCGCAGTCATACCATCAAGAGACACTAAAAGCAATTGGACGTCATCATACTGTAGAAGAAACGATTGAGAAGTATCATTTAGCACGTGAAATGGGAATGAACAATATTAACATGGACTTAATTATTGGTCTTCCTGGTGAAGGATTAGAAATCTTTAAGCATACGTTAGATGAAACAGAAAAGTTAATGCCAGAATCGTTAACAGTTCATACGTTATCATTTAAACGTGCTTCTGAAATGACACAAAATAAACGTAAATATAAAGTAGCAGGTCGCGAAGAAATCACTGCGATGATGCATGAGGCGGAAGAGTGGACGAAGAACCACAATTACGTGCCATACTATTTATATCGTCAAAAAAATATTTTAGGTAACTTAGAAAACGTTGGATATGCAATGCCTACGCAAGAAAGTATCTACAATATTGTTATTATGGAAGAAGTACAATCAATTATTGGACTTGGTTGCGGGGCATCAAGTAAATTTGTTCACCCACAAACAGGAGCAATTACACACTTTGCGAATCCGAAAGATCCAAAATCATATAACGATGGCTTTGTGAAATATACAGAAGATAAACTGAAAATTTTAGAAGAGCTATTCGCGTAAGGAGAAGGAGACTGTTCCGATTTGGAACAGTCTCTTTTTTATCCCGCTATTTGCCGGGCTGATTAAAGTTTCACTTTATATTGTCAGTTTTTGTCGGTAAGTCGATATATTCGAAAAATCGCTGATATAAATTGAGTTGCGGTCGATATATTTTAAAAATCGCTGATATATTTCAAGTTGCGTCGATATATCTTAAAAATCGCTGATATATTTCAAGTTGCGGTCAATATATTTTAAAAATCGTCAATATAATTTCATTTACCGTCAAGTGGCACTGTTTGTAAAACTATGTCGATAATAATCAGAAAAATTAGTTAAATTATTAGAGGACAATGTCTACTTATAGACGAAATGATAGATTTATGAAAGAGAAAAGGGGGAAATTGTTGGCATGTACATGACGATAGGGAGAATTTTTGATTTAGCAGTTGGCAAGTATCCGAATAAAGAGGCGTTAGTAGAACCAGAAAAAAATATTCGCTGGACATATAAACAGTGGGATGAGCAAATAAATAAAACAGCGCAAGCTCTATTGAAAGAAGGAGTACGAAAAGGAGACTCTGTATCTGTTTACTTATATAACTGTCGTGAATTTGTAAACGTTTACTTAGCCTGTGCCAAAATTGGGGCGATCTTTAACCCGATCAATTTCCGCTTAAAAGCAAAAGAATTATCGTATATCCTCCAAGATGCAGCCTCGAAATTAGTTGTCTTTGAAAAAGCAGTCGAATCAACTGTTGCTATGATTGAACGAGATTTTCCAAATACGTCTTTTTGGTATGTAGAAGACGATACACCTTCCTATGCGAGTTCTTACCATGAAAAAGTAAATGAAGCATCAGCTGAAAAAGTAGATATTGTAGTAGATGAGATGGATTATTGTTCTATGCTTTATACGAGTGGTACGACTGGTCATCCGAAAGGTGTACTACATCGCCATCGTGATATGGCTGAGCATAGTATGATTTGTACGTACTTCATAAAATATAACAGGGATAGCGCCGGACTTGTGGTAGCGCCTTTATATCATTGCGGCGAGTTAAATGCTGGGATCATACCGCGCATTCAAGTTGGCGGAAAAAATGTTATTTTACATCATTTTGATACGGATCGAGTGCTACATACAATTCAAGAAGAGAAGATTACGACGTTTTTTGCAGCACCAACGATGTGGAATATGTTACTGCAAAAAGATCTATCCGAGTATGATTTAACTTCGATGAAAATCGGTGTATATGGCGGGGCCGCGATGGCTCCAGCACTAGTGAAGGAATGTAAAGAGCGTCTTTATATTGATCTTGTCCAAATTTACGGAATGACAGAAATGGGACCGGTTGTTGCGTTTCTCGTAGAGGAGGATCAAATTACGAAAGCTGGTTCAGCAGGAACACCGTGCTTTAGCCATGAAATTAGAATTGTTAAACCGAACGAAGATGCACCAGCAGAGCCAGACGATGTATTGCCTCCTTATGAAGTAGGGGAAATTATTTTGCGCGGCCCGACTATGATGGCTGGATATCATAATCGAGAAGAAGCAAATGCAAAATCGATGTATAAAGGGTGGTATCATTCTGGTGATTTAGGCTACTTCGATAAAGACGGCTATTTATTCGTCGCAGACCGCGTTGATGATATGGTAATTAGCGGTGGTGTAAATATTTATCCTCGTGAAATTGAAGATTTCCTTCATAGTCACCCTGGTGTATTAGATGTTGCAGTACTTGGTGAGCCAGATGAATTATGGGGAGAGCGTGTCGTTGCGGTCGTTGTAAAGAAAGATGAAAATATTTCAGAAGCTGATTTAGAAACGTATTGTAAAGAAAGTGATGAATTAGCAGATTATAAACGTCCGCGTCATTACTTATTTGTAGATGAACTTCCTCGTAATGCGAGCGGAAAATTACAAAAATTTGTGCTAAGAGAGTCGTTAAAAAGCGCGAAGAAATAAGGTGTAGAGCAGTTGTCTATACAAATAAGGCTATCTTTCTTAATAAGGAAAGGTAGCCTTATTATTGTGAAATTATTAAAAATGAGGAGATAACAGTCTAAAAAAAATTGTATGCACCTCTATTTATAATTACTTCCTATTATTATAGTAGGATATATTTTATTATTTCCTGTTTTAATTTTAATACTATATGATCCTTGTTAAAAAGGTTATTTTTGAAGTGATGAGAAATATTAAAATAGTAAATGTGGGTGTGTAATTTCAGAATATGTTCGTGCTTTGGTACTAGTGGAATAAAATTATTAAGGAGAATGGTGATGGATAATGTTTGAAAGAGAAAAAAATCAGTCGTCAGATGACCGTATGACTAAAGTGGTCATTTAGTAATTTTTGGTTACTACTGGTATAGTAACAAATTAAAGTGCAAATGAACAGTCTTGTAATGCATTTTTATTAGTACTAATATTTATTGTTGGCTGCCAGAAAAAGAGAACAATATGGTTAATGAATCGTGTTGTTTACTGATTTGTTTTGCATGATTAAAGATAGTTTGATGCTGCAAATATTCTTTAATTGTAACCTTTTTCAAGGTGGTTTAGGGTGAAAAGGATTTTGTAATATAAAAATGTGATGATTGAAATTGGAGGCGTTATGAGTACATATTTAAAAAGAATATCTGTAATTTGTTTTATTGTTACCGTTATTATTGGACAAGTTTTTACACCTATCATCGGACATGCTCAAGAATTAAACACAGCAGGATTTGTTGATAGTTTTGCAATCGAAAAAACAACATTAAATTATGGGGAACAGACTAGCATACGTGTAAACTTTAGTGAAAAACCTGGAAAAAAGATGAAGTCCGGGGATACATTAACGTTAGCACTTCCTCCAGAATTAAAGGGTTTTAGTGGCACAATTGCATTAAAGGATGATTCAGGACGTGTTTTTGGTGCGTGTCAGATTAATGGAAATAATGTGGTTTGTACATTTAATGATACAGTAGATAAGCTTGAAAATATTAGAGGGAACTTTAATTTCACTGTTCAAGCTACGAATGTAGAAGCAGGAAAAACGAAAGATGTCCAAACGAATTTAGGAACAAATTTAGAAAAACAAACGGTTAGCATTACCCACTCGAAAGGAGGAGGTACAGAACCGGGGATCTTTTTCTATAAATCTGGTGATATTCAGCCAGACAAAAGTAATGAAGTACGTTGGTTTTTAAATATAAATTTAAAGAAACAATATTTACATGACAATATCGTTTTGAAAGATACTTTACAAGAAGGACAAATTCTTAATAAAGGTAGTTTTAATATAGCTATTAATAATAGAGAATATTTGTCTCTTGAGCAATTTCAACAGCGAGGCTATGGATATATTAAGTTTACTAGTGATAACTCATTTGAAGTTGTAGTTTATAGACATATGGGGAATGCCACTTCATTTACTGTTGCCTATACATCAACTATAACTGAGAGTGGGAAAAAGTTAGAATTTTTACAAAATGACTATAAACTTGATTATCAAATTTTATATGAGAAGCCTACTTCTGAATCTAATAGTGTAAAGGTTAAAAATATATCATTTGGTGGCGAAGCTGAAGGGGATTTACCTGCGAAGGGAACATTGCAAATTGTTAAGCATATTGAAGGAAACGAAGGGAAAATTATCCCAGGTGTTTCTTTTAAAGTGTACACAGAATCAGGTCAGCAAATCGGTGATTCCTATACAACAAATCAAGACGGAATAGTTGAAGCGCCAAACCTTGCTCCAGGTAATTACTATGTACAAGAAATTTCAGCACCGAACTATGTAGAGTTCAATCCACAAACGAAAATTCCTTTTACAATTAAGAAGGATGATGTAAATGGAATAAAACTTATGGTTCCAAATAAGTTGAAAACTACATCAGTTACAGGAACAAAAACGTGGAAAGGCGACAAAGTAAAGGATCGCCCAGAAACAATTAAAGTAGATTTACTGCAAAATGGTAAAGTTATTACAACGAAAGAAGTTACCGCAGCAAATGATTGGAAATATGAGTTTGAAAAATTACCAGCAGTTGATAATGAAGGAAAAGCTCATAAGTATGAAGTGAAAGAACAACCAGTATCAGGATATCAATCGAAAGTTAATGGATATGATATTACAAATATAAAGATACAGGAAGCAACGGAAGTAGAAGAGCAAGGTAAAGAAGAAACAATAGAAGAACTGGAAGATCCAACTAAACCGGAAATGCCAAAGGTGACAGAAGAGCCGAATAAGCAAGAAAAACCAGAGGTAACAGACAAACCGGAAATTTGGGTGAAACCAGAAGAAGAAAAGATTGAAGAAGAAACAACAGAAGAAATGGAAGAGCCAGTAAAACCGGAAACGCCAAAGGTGACAGAAGAACCGAATGTTCTTGAGAAACCAGAGGTAACAGACAAACCGGAAATCTGGGTAAAACCAGAAGAAGAACAAGTGGAAGAAGAAACAACAGAAGAGATGGAAGAGCCAGTAAAACCGGAAACGCCAAAGGTGACAGAAGAACCAAATGTGTTAGAGAAACCAGAGGTAACAGAGAAACCGGAAATCTTGGTAACACCGATCGAAGAAGAAAATAAAGAAGAAACAACAGAAGAGATGGAAGAGCCAGTAAAACCGGAAACGCCAAAGGTGACAGAAGAACCAAATGTGTTAGAGAAACCAGAGGTAACAGAGAAACCGGAAATCTTGGTAACACCGATCGAAGAAGAAAATAAAGAAGAAACAACAGAAGAGATGGAAGAGCCAGTAAAACCGGAAACGCCAAAGGTGACAGAAGAGCCGAATGTGCTAGAGAAACCAGAGGTAACGGACAAACCGGAAATCTTGGTAACACCGATCGAAGAAGAAAATAAAGAAGAAACAACAGAAGAAATGGAAGAGCCAGTAAAACCGGAAACGCCAAAGGTGACAGAAGAGCCGAATGTTCTAGAGAAACCAGAGGTAACGGACAAACCGGAAATCTTGGTAACACCGATCGAAGAAGAAAATAAAGAAGAAACAACAGAAGAAATGGAAGAGCCAGTAAAACCGGAAACGCCAAAGGTGACAGAAGAACCGAATGTTCTAGAGAAACCAGAGGTAACGGACAAACCGGAAATCTTGGTAACACCGATTGAAGAAGAAACAACAGAAGAAACAACAGAAGAAATGGAAGAGCCAGTAAAACCGGAAGGACCAAAGGTGACAGAAGAACCAAATGTTCTAGAGAAACCAGAGGTAACAGAAAAACCGCAAGTAGAGGTAACACCGATTGAAGAAGAAACAACAGAAGAAACAACAGAAGAAACAACAGAAGAAACAACAGAAGAAACAACAGAAGAGATGGAAGAGCCAGTAAAACCGGAAACGCCAAAGGTGACAGAAGAGCCGAATGTGCTAGAGAAACCAGAGGTAACGGACAAACCGGAAATCTTGGTAACACCGATTGAAGAAGAAAATAAAGAAGAAACAACAGAAGAAATGGAAGAACCAGTAAAACCGGAAACGCCAAAGGTGACAGAAGAACCGAATGTGTTAGAGAAACCAGAGGTAACAGAGAAACCGGAAATCTTGGTAACACCGATCGAAGAAGAAAATAAAGAAGAAACAACTGAAGAAATGGAAGAGCCATCGAAACCGGAAACGCCAAAGGTGACAGAAGAGCCGAATGTTCTAGAGAAGCCAGAGGTAACGGAAAAGCCGCAAGTAGAGGTAACACCGATTGAAGAAGAAACAACAGAAGAAACAACAGAAGAAATGGAAGAGCCATCGAAACCGGAAGAACCAAAGGTGACAGAAGAACCAAATGTGTTAGAGAAACCAGAGGTAACAGAAAAACCGCAAGTAGAGGTAACACCGATTGAAGAAGAAACAACAGAAGAGATGGAAGAGCCAGTAAAACCGGAAACGCCAAAGGTGACAGAAGAACCGAATGTTCTAGAGAAACCAGAGGTAACAGAAAAACCGGAGGTCTTGGTAACACCGATCGAAGAAGAAAATAAAGAAGAAACAACAGAAGAAATGGAAGAGCCATCGAAACCGGAAACGCCAAAGGTGACAGAAGAACCAAATGTGTTAGAGAAACCAGAGGTAACGGAAAAGCCGCAAGTAGAGGTAACACCGATCGAAGAAGAAAATAAAGAAGAAACAACAGAAGAAATGGAAGAGCCATCGAAACCGGAAACGCCAAAGGTGACAGAAGAGCCGAATGTTCTAGAGAAGCCAGAGGTAACGGAAAAGCCGCAAGTAGAGGTAACACCGATTGAAGAAGAAAATAAAGAAGAAACAACAGAAGAAATGGAAGAGCCATCGAAACCGGAAACGCCAAAGGTGACAGAAGAGCCGAATGTTCTAGAGAAGCCAGAGGTAACGGAAAAGCCGCAAGTAGAGGTAACACCGATTGAAGAAGAAAATAAAGAAGAAACAACAGAAGAAATGGAAGAGCCATCGAAACCGGAAACGCCAAAGGTGACAGAAGAGCCGAATGTTCTAGAGAAGCCAGAGGTAACGGAAAAGCCGCAAGTAGAGGTAACGCCGATTGAAGAAGAAACAACAGAAGAAACAACAGAAGAAATGGAAGAGCCATCGAAACCGGAAGAACCAAAGGTGACAGAAGAACCGAATGTTCTAGAGAAACCAGAGGTAACGGAAAAACCGCAAGTAGAGGTAACACCGATCGAAGAAGAAACAACAGAAGAAACAACAGAAGAAATGGAAGAGCCATCGAAACCGGAAGAACCAAAGGTGACAGAAGAACCGAATGTTCTAGAGAAACCAGAGGTAACAGAAAAACCGGAGATCTTGGTAACACCAGAGAAAGAGCATTCAGAAGTACCGAACAAACCAGAAGTACCAAACAAGCCAGAGGTAGAAGAGAAACCGGAAGTACCAAACAAGCCAGAGGTAGAAGAGAAACCGGAAGTACCAAGCAAACCAGAAGTAAAAGAGAAACCGGAAGTACAAAACAAACAAAATGTACAAAATAAATCTGAAGTACCATCTAGTAAAGAAAATAATAAGCAATCCAAATTACTTCCTCAAACAGGGGGAGCATCAACTGAATCTACTTCTATTATTGCAGGTATGTTTGCATTAATTTTGGGATCGAGATTGTTTAGACGCAAAAAAAATTAATGGTGAGAGTTAGTTCGGAAACAAAATGTATGTGAAAAAGCGGAGACTATGGGTCTCCGCTTTTTATTATTTTTGTACGCAGCTAATTTGGATAAAACGTATTGTTGAAAGATTTTAATAACATGCTCTTCGTTTTAATTCATATTTTTTACAAACGCATGCTTTATTTTTTTGCGAAATCGGGTGATTAGCGTAATGATAATAATACCGAAGAGAATTTTCCAAATGTGTTGTTCAAGTACTAGGAAAATATTGTCTAAGTTTTCCCCTAACCAGTAACCACTGATTAAGAAGAATGATACCCAAAATAGGGCGCCTGCATAAATTGTCATCGCAAAGCGGCGAAACGGTAAGTTGATAATTCCTGCAAAGTAGCCTGTGAAGTGGCGAACGCCTGGAATGAAAAAAGCGATAAAGATTAGAAAATATCCGTATTTATCAAACCACATTTTCGTTAAATTAATTTTTCGTTCTGTTAAAAATACATATTTCCCGTATTTCTGAATGAAAGGCATACCAAGTTTATTCCCTAAAAAGTATTGGAATGTCATACCTGCACTTGTCCCAATAAAGGATAAAACAATTAAAATTGGTAAACTTAAATCACCTTGATGTGATAAAAATCCTGCATAGGCTAATGTTGGCTCTCCTGGAAACGGAAGAGCAATATATTCTAATAGTAATCCGACAAGTACCACATAATACCCATATTGCTGAAATAATTCGTGAATCCATTCCATATTGTGCGCTCCTTTTTATATTGAAGTTGTTATACATCTTCCTCTCTTTCGCACTAATCGAACTGAAACAATAGTAGTAGAAGAGTTTGGCTGAAGGATCTAGGTTAGTATGATTTTTGACAACCACTCACGATCATACTTAATATAGCTCTTTGCTAAGTAGCAAAGAGCTTCGAAGTGTACACGCTACGATTAGTTAAAGTCATAGCGGTATAAAAATACGTTGAAATCTTCTTTTTTTGGCCCAAAATCAACTGCTTTTTCTTGTATACGTTGGAAGTTTTGTTTGTCATAAAATTTATAGTTACATTCATTATCCGTATATAAATATAAAGATATTACATCTTCTTTTGTCATGTATTGGAATAAATGATTTAATAAAGATTTTCCAACTCCAAGACCTCTCGATTCTTCGGATACGATGAATAATTGTATACAGCCTTGAAAATGATCTTCTTTTCCTTGAATGAGTTCTTTATATGTTTTTTGAACTTTTATAAATGCTTTTAAAAATTCTCTATTCTCTTTATTTGTTATGAATAGTTTCAGCGTGTTAAAGGTAAAGCTAATAGTATTATGGAATTTCTTTAAACGGTTTTTATCTTTTTCGGAATCGCCTAAAATAACACCGATAACTTTATTATCTTTTTCAGCTACCTTACTAAAAGAACTTCCTAAAATGCAACTGTGTAGATAGAAGTTTAATATTGAGTTTAAAAACTTTTTATCTGTAATGAATTCATTAAATCCAAATGCTTCACCAATTAAATGTTTTATAGGCTCATAGTCTTCCTTAACAAGACTTCTATATTTTACTGTGTTCATAATTCTATACTCCCTTTATCAATATAAATAACTTATTATAAATAGTAAGGTCTCCTCTTAGAGGAGAGTCAATAGTCTTGTGAGAAAAAATATGAGGGAAGAGATTCAAATGAAAAAAATATTTTCTATTGGAGAAGTTGCAAAAATAAAGGATATTACGATAAAAGCACTAAGGTACTATCATAAGATGGGGATTCTTATTCCAAAACATGTTGATGAATCAACAGGATATAGATATTATTCTATAGATCAATTCATTCATATTGATATTATAAAAAGCTGTAGAGAGTTGAACACTAGTATAGTAGAACTTCAAGAGATTTTTAAGGAATGTAATACGGATAAGTTGCTACAATTTTTACAATTAAAGAGAGCGGAAGCGGAAGAACATATAAAGAAAATGAAAGAGGTAATTGAAACGATTGATGGGTTAAATGAGAAAGTAGGGAGTTCACAGGACATATTAAAGAATGATGAAATATCTATTCAGTTCTTTGAACAGCGTTATGTAATTGTAGCGCCTTGTAAAGAAGTGGGGAGTTTACAGGAGTTACTTTATTATTCGGATTTAGAGAAACTTATTCAAGATAATGAAGAGAAAATGTCAATGGAAATGGGGATTCTATACAATGTCAATGAAAAGTGGGATGTAGAACCAAAGTATGTTTTTAATAAGGTACAAGATTATGTACATATGGAAGAGATGCCAAATATAAAAGTATTACCAGGCGGGAAATATGTAACATTAGCGTATAGTAAAGAAAATGAAGAAGAACGTCGAAATATTATAATCGAATATACAAGAGAAAATAATATAGAAGTAGAGAGTTTTATTGAAGTAGAGTTAGTTAATGATTTTTTTAATACGGAGTCTTATAGTTGTCAAATTCAAATTTTTATAGGGGATAGTGAGAATAAGAAGTTTTGATTCCATAATTTTAGGGATGGAAATGTTCCAAAAGCCTAATCCTAAATATATCGACTTAACTGCAAAATACGACAATAATAACCTGCCTATTAATAAGAGAGGCCGTCCCCAAAAAAATGGGACGGCCTCATTAGTAGTAAGAAACGTATTATTTACGTGAGAAACCTTCTTCATCAAGGTATTCCGCAGCTTCTGGATAAGAGTTGAATGTACCGTCTAAGTTTACGCCAGCGTAAACGTTCCACATATCATCCTCTTGAATAAGAGTTAGGATATGACCGTCTTCGTTCTTCCATTCTTCTTCTGCAGCAGGTTCCATCGGTGTAACAATTTCTTCTTGCTCCTGTGATAGACGTTCAATTACTTTTTCAATTACTGAACGCAATTCTTCTTCTGAAAACTCACGGATGTTAATCATGCCTTTATCATCTGTTTTATAACCTTTAATGAAGTTTGCGTATACAAACCCGTTTCCGTTTGGATGTAAATGATATACAACGTTCTTTTTATCTAAACGACTTTCTTCAAAGTGAAAGTTTACGCGTTTTAATGATACGTTCTTTCTTTCTAATTCCGGGAAAGATTCAATAATTGATAATTTTTCTTCAAAAGTTAGCATAGTGCCTCCAAGTATATAGTAAAAGATTTAATTTGTTCATTATAGCATAGTTGCAATTGTTTCCAAAGGTAAGGGGGAAACTTTTCATTGAATCCGTTTACGTCACGATACTGTAAAAAGTAAACTAACGAATGTATCCTTTTAGGTGTACAATGGAAAATGGACTTTATACAAAGGTGGTTATTCTTATGTTTCAAAAAATAGCAAAGGAATGTTTAGCAGGGTTTACTGTTGCGATTGTTGCTTTGCCGCTAGCAATTGCATTTGGTATTGCCGCAACGGGAACGTCTGAGGGAGCGCTAGTCGGGTTGTATGGTGCGATTTTTGCAGGTTTGTTTGCGGCGTTATTTGGTGGTACACCGGGGCAAGTAACGGGTCCTACTGGGCCGATTACAGTTATTGCAACAGGTGTTATTGCAACTCACGGATTAGAAGCAAGTTTTATTGCATTTATGATGGCGGGGTTATTTCAAATCTTATTTGGTGTATGTAAGCTAGGCTCTTACGTTCGTTATATTCCGTATCCTGTTGTTTCAGGGTTTATGAATGGGATTGCACTCATTATTATTTTAGGTGAAATGAAGCACGTACAAAATAGCTTTCTGCTTGTGTTATTAACGATCATTGTAATGATTGTTTCTGGAAAATGGATTAAGGCCATTCCATCAAGTTTAGTAGCATTAGTAGGTGTTACAGTAACGTTGCCGTTGTTTTCTTCTATGCTACAAGGACTTACGGTAAACTTACCAGTTGTAGGAACTCTTTCTTTAAATAAGATGATTGAAAAGATAGGTGCAATTCCAGAGGCGATGCCATCTCTTCACGTACCGACTTTAGACGCAAATGGCATGTTAGCACTTGTATTACCGGCACTTAGTATTGCTTTACTGGGATCAATTGACTCATTATTAACATCTGTCGTAATGGATAATGTGACGGGGACACGTCATAAAAGTAATAAAGAGTTAATCGGACAAGGTATTGGCAATGTTGCAAGTGGTTTGTTCGGTGGATTAGCAGGAGCAGGTGCAACTGTTAGGTCTATCGTTAATATAAGAAGCGGGGGGAAGACGGCACTTTCAGCTTGTATGCATAGCGTCATCTTATTCATTTTCATTATGGGACTGGGTTCAGTGGTACAATATATTCCGCTCGCTGTATTATCAGGTATTTTAATTTTAACCGGTATTGGAATGTTTGATTGGGAAAGTATGAAGAAGATGCATGTAGCACCAAGAGGTGATGTAGTTGTAATGCTCGTAACGATGTTTGTGACAGTGAAATTTGATTTAATGGTTGCTGTTGCGTTTGGCATTATTCTTTCTTTCATTATATACATGGTGAAGTGTAAAGAACGTAAAGCTTCTATTATAAAAGAAAAAGAAGCGACGTATACAATTCAGGGACCACTTTCATTTCTAACAGTAGATCGTATTTTTGCTTCTTTACAAGATGTGAAGTCACCAGTTATTTTACGGATGAAAGATGTACGCTATATGGATGTATCAGGGGCTATGGCATTATTAAACTTTGTTGAGCAATCGGATAAAGCAGGAGCGAGTGTAACACTTGAACATATACATCCGCATGTTGAAAAGACGATTGTGATGATGGCGAATAATGAACAAAAAGAGAAATTACAATTTTTAGGAACTAAATCTATGTAATAATAAGGACTTTCACACGGAATGCTTTGTAGAGTGTGAAAGTTTTTATTATTTTTACTGTGTTTGTTATATTTGGAATTCTTCATCAGGTAAACTAGACATTTGTTTTTCTAAATTGTTAATTTCTTGAACAAGTTGTTCATACTTTTTTAGCTTTCTCTTTTGAAAATCTCCTAACAATTTCTTTACCGCATTCAGCATGTTACAAACACTCCTCTTACTGACAATAGCTACGTTATATAGCACATATTTATCTTGAACAAGTAGAAGTAGTAAATTGAAGAAAAAACTGGATAAAAGAACATATATATGGCACATATTATATTTAAAACATAAAAAGAAAGAGAGTATTCAACATATAAGAAATTTGGTATGATAACTAAATGAGATAAGGTGATGATTCTCAAAATGAATGAATAATACTGATTTAATATTTTATGTAGATTATATATTGAAAGAAAAGAGATAGAAGATGAATAAAAAGTTTGTAAAAGGCGCTGCGATTTTAACCGTTACAACGTTTCTATCGAAAGTAGTGGGGAGTTTTTTTCAAATTCCATTGCAAAATATAGCGGGGGATGAAGTACTTGGGATTTTTCGCCTTGTTTTTCCTGTATATATGATAGCCTTAACTTTATCAGTAGCGGGAGTCCCGCTAGCAATATCTCAGTTAATAGCTGAGCTTCATGAAAAGAATGATCGGGACGGAATAGCTAAATTGTTTACGTCCGCGTCTATTATCGGTGTTATATTTGGGGTGCTCGGATTTTTAATTATTATCATGGGGTCAAGTGGCATTGCAAATATGCTTGGTGGGCAAGAGACGAGGCTAGCATTAATTGTTACTTCGTTTGCTTTATTAATCGCACCATATATGGCAGTGTACCGTGGATATTTCCAAGGGTTCGGAGATATGATACCTACTGGTGTATCACAAGTAATTGAACAGTTGATTCGCGTATTCTTAATGTTAACGATCGCTTATGTATTTGTATATTCGAATAAAAGCAGTGATATCATAACGGGCGGAGCGATGATTGGTTCTTGTTTTGGTGTTATTACGTCACTCATATATTTGCGAGTAAAATATGTGAAAAGCCCGTATCGCTATAAGAGTAAAACATATTCATTGCAAGACTTTAAGAAAAACGGGAAAAACATACTCCGTATTTCAATTCCGATTGCAATTGGAGCGTTATCTATGCCGGTTTTAAATTTAGTTGATTCTGTAACAATTCCACATGTGCTACATGAATCTTCTACAACGATTCAGGAACAGTTTGGTATATATAGCCGTGGTTTTGCATTTACGCAATTAATTGTTGTATTTGCAAGTGCGATAGTATTTCCATTAATTCCATTATTAACAGCAGCTTTAACAAAAAAAGATATAGCTTTAGCTAAACTGACAGTAAAACGTACAAATGAGTTTGCGCACGTTTTAACAATGCCGATAACGATATGGCTTATGGCGCTCACAGTACCGCTTAATGTTGCATTATTTACAGATACAAAAGGAAGTGGTATGTTAGCTATTTTAATTGGTAGCTCGTATTTCACATCACTTATGGTATTATCAATAGGAATCTTGCAAGGGATTAATCGTTCGATGCAAGCAGCATGGATTGTCATCGGTGCAAGTTTTGTAAAAATTATATTAAATATAGCGCTAGTAAATCAATTCGGTATAAATGGAGCAGCGTATAGTACTCTAATTATTTATATAATGATTTGTATCGCAAATCATATTTATATTAGAAAAGATCTTTCTTATCCAATGGATATAGGGAAGTTTTTGGCTGTGATTGGAGTATCTAGTATTTTAGGTATAGCATTATACTTTGTGTCTACATTAATTAATGTGACAGATTCCAGGGTTTTAGCAATGATATATAGTGGTGTAGCGCTAAGTGTAGCTTCAGTATTATATGGCATATGTGCACTTAAACTAAACTGGATATCGAAAGAACAAATTCCATTTTTACGTAAATAAAATCGTTTGTTATAGAAAATGAACAATATTATAAATGGGTACGACTTTTTAGATGTTTGCGAAAGAAATCAATTTGAAGTTATCAATCCTTCCTCGGCAAGGAATGGATAACAATTTGTTTAATTACAAAAAGAGTTGATTGTGAAATGTTGGAGGAGATTAAGAGTGCGGTTAGTTTTATCAGGATATTATGGTTTTTATAATGTTGGGGACGAAGCAATTTTGCAATCAATTATTAAAGCGCTACATGAAGAGGATCCTACTCTTGAGCTTGTTGTACTTTCAAATGACCCCGACTATACAAGGAAAATGTACAGTGTAGAAGCAGTAAATCGCTGGGATATAAGAGCGATTTACCGAGAAATAAAGAGAAGTAATGGTTTAATTAGCGGAGGCGGAAGTCTCTTGCAAGATAAGACGAGTATTAAAAGTATTTTATACTATACGGGTATTATGCGGCTTGCCCGTTTTTTGAAAAAGCCGTATTATATTTACGCTCAAGGAATCGGACCTATTACGAAGAAGCAAAATCGTTTATTAGTGAAATGGCATGTATCAAAGGCTGAATATATATCAGTACGTGATGAAGACTCTTTTTTGTATTTAAAAGAAATTGGTATTAAGAAAGATATCGAACTTGTTCCAGATCCGGTATTAGCTTGTCAGCAAGAAGAAAAGAAATCCAATTGGCTTCAAAAACATTCTCTGCAAGGAAAGATCGTTGCGGTTAGTGTAAGGTACTGGGATGCAAAAGAAGATTATATGAAGAAGTTAGCAGGTACGCTGAAAAAGCTTAAGCAAGAGGGATACCATATTTTATTTGTACCGATGCATGGACCATTTGATCAAAATGCATCAAAGGATATCATTAATTTGATGGGAGAAGAAGCGCACATGCTCCCTTATAAAATGGATATTCATGAGAAAATCTCTATTTTATCAGAATGCTCCCTTTTAATAGGGATGAGACTGCATGCTCTTATATTATCGGCAGTTGCAAACACGCCTATGATTGGAATTTCATATGATCCAAAGATCGATTCGTTTTTACAACAAGTAAATCAGCCGATTATTGGGAATGTTGATGGAGACTGGACGACAGAAACATTACATAGTATGGCGGTTAAACAATTAGAGCAAACAGAATATGTACAAGAAATGTTAGGACAAAGGGTAGAGGAATTGCGTGAGCAAATTGCCATAGCGTCCAAATATATTATTAATGACTTACATGCAAAAGAGTCTATAAAAAGAGGAATAGAATAGAGGTCATTCCTCTTTTAATTCAATAATTGAGTTGAAAAAGAACAGGAATTACCTGTTCTTTTTTTGCTATGTAAGTAAGAATTTGAAAGAGAAGCGTATGAAAGAAAAAATGTCGGCAAAAAATTAATCGTAGGTACAATGACAGCAGCAATGGTAGCAGGTGTTGTATCTTCAGTAGCAGCAGGTAAAACATTCTCAGACGTTCAACCTGGTTCTTGGAGTGAAGAGTACATTAATTATTTAGTAGCAAAAAAGGCTATCGAGGGTAAACCAGACGGAACATTCGATCCATCTGAAGCAATTGACCGTGCTTCTGCACTTCCAAACTTCAATGCAGACATCTACAATACTTTAACTACTAAGTACACTGACAAAGGTACATTAGTATTCAAAGTATTAAGAGATAAAGATGTTGTAACAAGCGAAATCGTTTCACAAGCTGTACACACCCAAATATATAATACAAAGAAGCCTCTTGTACATGTACAAGAGGCTTCTTTTATTGTTTAAACTTAAACATCTCACCGCTCAAGTTCGAATCACTATACACAAACAATACCATGTTAATGTTGTTGTCTTTAATGTATTGATATATATCCTTTTCGTGATAGTGACGAAGGTCGAGGATAGATGTGTGATTGAAGCTTTGTGCTAAGTGAGGCACGATTGCGTTTGCGAATGAATCTTTTAGGACTAAAGCTCGTACATCATTTGGTGCATTGTTATTTTCGATGACGATTTCTGGATAGTCGTTTGTGTAATAACCGGCGTATGATGTTGTATCATTTTGTTTTTCTACGCCATATAGTTCATCCAATGTGCGATATACAGTGCCGTTCACATCTTTTGCGGTTACGCTTGTAAAGTTGAAACCGTCTTTTGGTGTGTAGTAGCATAGTTTTTCACCAGTCGCATCAATCAGTTGGTATAGCTGGTTGTTAAAGCTTCCGACTAGATGTTTATTTGGAGCGCACGTACGAGTGTAATCTTCTTTTTTTATTTCTTTTCCTTTATATATAGAAGATTGTTGCACGATTGTGTTCATTATATATTGATAGCCTAAGAAGGCACCATCCATATTCCAGTGATGGTCTGTTTTGAAGTACATACTTTGTATTTCTTCATTTGTATAGTTTTTCTTAAAGTGTTCCATGAGTTTAATTGGTTTTACGTCCGCTGGAAGTTTATCTAGAAAATAATTTAAATTTTCCTGTGCATATGTGTGAATATGAGAAGGTAATTTAAATGATAATGCATTCGTTTTGGACGGTGGTAAGGCAAAGTAAAACTCGATATTTTGTTCTTTTAAAAACTGAGATAAGTCGTTTACAGCTGGCATGGATTGATCGATTTCATTATATTTTGTAGTCCATGCTGGATTTTTAAGAAGCCATTTATCATCAGTTAAAATAATATCGTTAATGAGAGACTTGTCCATTTTAATTTGAGCAAGTGTATAGTTTTTTATGAGATCATCTCTTCCGATTAATTGATCGTTTGTATATGTCTCAAAGTCTTTAAAGAAGCTACCATTTATGACAGCTTCTTTTGTAAGAGCTGGTTTTTGAGCGAGTGGACGATTTTCAACGGGCGAAACTGCTCGGTCAGTTTTGAGAAGCGATAATATGCCAAATGAAAAGATAATGGTGAGAAAACCGGTAAATAGGACGATGTTCCCCAATTTTTTCATAATAACGTTTCCTTCCTACATAAAGTGAAACTTTAATCAGTGGGGGTTTTGTTCATCCCCACTGATTATTAGCCTTAACCAATCGGGCTTTTACGGGAAGCCCGACCCCCACCTAACTTCTTTGCTTTCGCTGAATTTTGAGGTGGGGATCTTACTGCCCGGCAAATAGCGGGATAAGTTAAAACCTGAAATAAATAAATGGATTATATGTTGAATTAACTAAATACATAATCGAAAGCATAAATAATGTTAGTAATAATATAGGACGTACAACTTGCATCCCGAACGTATATGTTTTTGGTGCAAGTTCTAGTATGTTTTTAACTCTCTTTAAAATAGGTGTCGCTGCGATAAAGGCAATGATAAAAATAATAATGTATTCATGTACGTATAACATTGTATTATCATCGACGAAAGAGTGCCCCCCTATGCCAAACATAGCTTTTAAATATTGGAACGAGTAAGCGAAGTTGTCAGCTCGGAAGAAGACCCAGCCAATCATAACGATTACTAATACGTATGCATGTTGCAGCGGCTTCCATAGTTTGTTTAATATTTTTTCGAATCCAGCTTTTTCAATTGAAATAATAAAGCCATAATATAAGCCCCAGGCGATAAATGTCCAGCTCGCCCCGTGCCATAAACCAGTTAACCCCCATACGATGAAGAGGTTACGATAATTCGCTAGTTTTGAAACGCGGTTTCCGCCGAGCGGGATATATATGTAATCGCGGAACCAAGAGCCGAGTGTAATATGCCATCTTCTCCAAAATTCTGAAATAGATTTAGAGATGTACGGATAGTTGAAGTTTTTCGGGAAATCAAATCCGAACATTTTTCCAAGTCCAATTGCCATATCAGAGTACCCTGAAAAATCGAAATAGATTTGAAGTGTATAGGCGATAATCCCAATCCAAGCTGTTCCAGCGCTTATCTCAGACGGCGGTAAGGCGAAGATTTTATCTGCGACAAACCCGACTTGGTTGGCGATTAATATTTTTTTCGCTAATCCTAGAATGAAAATTTGTAGACCTTCTGTAAATTTTTCAAAAGAATGGATACGCGTTTTAATTTGTTCAGCAACGATATTGTAACGAACGATTGGTCCGGCAATAAGCTGAGGGAAAATAGAAATATATAGTGCTAAGTTAAGTGGGTTCTTTTGAACATCACCGTCTTTACGATATATATCGATGACATAGGACATCGCTTGGAATGTATAAAATGAAATCCCAATTGGTAGTGGAATAGGTTCCACTTGGATAGATAAATGTAAAGCGTTGTTTAAAATGTCTGTGAAAAATGAAATATATTTAAAATAAGAAAGTAATAAAATATTCCCGACCACAGCCATAATCAAAAATGTGACTTTCATATTTTTTCGTTTATCATAATGATGCACGAGTAGGCCGAAGCAATAGTTTAATACAATAGAAAAGAGCATTAAAAGAACGAAACGTGGTTCTCCCCATGCATAGAAAATTAAACTAAATGCAAGTAATACGAAATTACGAAGCTCGGCACGCACTATAAAATAGAAAAATAATACGAGAGGTAAAAAGATAAATAAGAAAATCGAACTACTAAATACCAAAGGATTCTCCTCACTTTATTCAAAAATACATTTCGTGCAAAAAAACGACATTTCTATTATATATTCTTTTAAATAAAAGTGCCTTTAATATTTTAGCATGTTAATAATTCGATTAAAATAATTATTCTATGTAAATAGTTTCTAATTTAATACATAAGAAAGGTGGGCAATTAAGTGTTTTTTAAAATGGAAAAGAAGGCATTTGAGTGATTTATGGGAATTATTAATTTTGAGATAAGAGAAGTGACATAACTAAGGAGGAGAATAGGGAGTAAATTCGGATTGTATGGCAAATTTATCGTGGAAGAAAGTAATCGAGATATATTAGCAGATATTTTGTTAGAGGCGAAGGAATCAATGCAGTCATTAGGGATACTTGTGAAGTGTATATTGTAAGTAATTCTAATGATGAGCCGAATGCTGTATATGTTTTTGAAGTATGGAGTAATGAAGAGGAACAACGAGATTTTCTGTCTATACAAAAATGTAATAAGCAGATAAAACCACTTATTACAGAAGCGGTAAGAATTAGTATCTTGAATATGAGAGGAGGTAAATTTATCCATAGAAAAACTGCACCCCAATTGTTAGATTGTGTGTCTAACAATTGGGGTGCAGTTCACATCCAAATAGATGCTGCTTCTTTTTTTATTCTATTTCTAAATCAACAATTAAGTAAGCGAGTATAACAACGAAGAAAATACTAACGGACGGCGCTGTTAATACATGGCCGGACATAAAGCCGATTCCAAGTGATAGTACAACAGTGCTAGCTAATAGCATATATTTCACGGTTATTATTTTCTTAAAGTTTGTTATGACGCGAATGAATAATTTAATACCGAAGTATAGAAGCGGTATTAAGTAAATAAGGAAACCGACGATTCCGAATGCAAAGAATAGATCGTGGAAGTCCATTTCGATTAATTTAATTTTAACCGTATAGTTACCAGCATAGCCCATTCCGAATAATTTTTGTGATAGCGGTGCTTCTTTATAGTATTGTTTGTATACTTTTAAAAACTTATCGCGATCACTGTAAATTAAACTTTTGACCTCAGAGTCTGTTAGCTCACCTTTTGCATGTTTTTTTGCTTCGTCTGGATCTTCTTTAATTACTTTTCCTTCTTTTCTATCCTTTTCTTCTTGTACTGATTTTTTGTATTCGTATATTTGCATGTGGATGCCCATATTTTTTGCAATAGGAGTATGCGGTGTAAGTGCAATTAAACCTCCTAAAACAACAGCGGCAACAACTGTATTTACGAGATATGTGAATCCTTTACCTTCTTTTTTGCGATGAATCATATATTCAATGAATGAGAATAAAAGTGCCACGCCAAGCGTTAGAACAATTGCACCATATCCTACTTTCGTTCCGACCATAATACTTGCATACATCGCAAGTATTGTTGGAATCCAGTAATAGATTTTCGAGAAAGAAGTTGTTTTATGAATCGAATATAACACTACGCTTGGGAACATAATTGCAAAAATAGAACTTAAATCATTTCCAGCAAAGAACCAACCTCTTGAACCAATCTTTGAGTGAGGATAGCTTGGGAAATCTGTACCAGTTTGCATTGCAACAATCAGTGTGATGCTGAAAATTAAAGTTGCATATAAGAAATATGTAATGATTTTATGAAACGTATATTCTTTATTTTTTAACTCTTTAAAGACGATAATATATCCAAACAGTAGCACAATTGGATATATGCTCTTTAAAATAAATTTCACTTCTTCGCCAAATGAAACTGGAGATTTGACCATCATATTATTTACAAGACCAATTGCTAGTACGATCCCGAGTAGGCATAAATAGAGAATGTACTTTTTTGCCCCGTGTTGTTTTCTATGAAGAAGTAGATAACCTAATGCAAGAAGCATAAAGGCGAAACGGACTACGATTCCAACTGTTGCGCTCATGTGTAACACATAGATTGAAAAAGATGTTAATAAATCTAAAATTGGTTGAAACACAATGAATAGCAATAGGAAATGTGGGAAGTAGTTAGCCGTTTGTTTCAACTTAGTAACCATATGTTCCTCCATTTCTTCATTCCTTTATTTCAACACCCGAGAGATGGGTATAAAAGCCTTTTTTTGGCATAGTAAGGTGAATGAATTTCAATGTTTGTTTTTTGCATCAAACTTAAGAATACACCATTTCATTGCAATGGTAAATAGATGAAAAGCAATGATAAACCGACTTTAATTTCTATATTTTTTAACGAAATTGTATGTTTTATACGGATATATATACAAATTACGAGAATATTAGACAGAAAATTAAGAAAAAAGAAGGGTTTTTAACATGCTTTCTATAATTATAGAAGTATAATCTTTATGTGGAAAAGAGGGGTATATATAATGGAAGTAACAAGTAAAACAGAATCTGTTGTTGTAAAATATGAAGGGCGCGTAGCGACGGTTATGGTCAATCGCCCAGAGGTTTTAAATGCATTAGATGAACCAACGTTAAAAGAGTTATTACAAAAGTTGAAAGAAGTGGCGGAAAGTTCTGTTCACGTTGTTGTGTTATGCGGCAGTGGCCGTGGTTTTTCTGCGGGTGGAGATATTAAATCGATGCTTTCAAGTAATGATGAAAGTAAGTTTGAAGGCATTATGAATACAATTGCTGAAATCGTTGTGACGTTATATACGATGCCAAAGCTTGTTATTAGTGCAATTCATGGACCAACTGCTGGACTTGGATTAAGTATTGCATTAACAGCTGATTATGTTATGGCAGATATATCATCAGTTATTGCGATGAACTTTATTGGAATCGCTTTAATTCCAGATGGTGGTGGCCATTTCTTCCTTCAAAAGCGCGTCGGTGAAAATATGACGAAGCAAATCATTTGGGAAGGGAAGAAATTATCAGCGACAGAAGCGTTAGATATCGGTTTAATTGATGAAGTAATCGGTGAGGATTTCCAAACGGCTGTGAAGCAAAAAATTAATGAATGGTTACACAAACCAATTAAGGCGATGATTCAAACGAAACAAATTTTATGTGAAGTAAATCGTTCTAATTTAGAACAAACGCTTCAGCTCGAAAAGCGTGGTCAATATGCGATGAGACAAACAGCGGATCATAAAGAAGGTATTGCTGCTTTTCTAGAAAAACGTTTACCAGCATTTAAAGGGGAATAAAGGGAAGCTGTAATCCGAGGGGATTTGTTTATCCCCCGCGGATTATTAGTTTTACTGCCCGTTAATTCGAGATAAAGGGAAGAAAGTGCTAACACATTTTAGTATAATTGTGTTAGCACTTTTTTTAGGAGTAATAAATGAAGAAAATTATCGGTGTTATCGTTATGATTTTACTTATATATTATGCTTTGCATAGTACACCATCTCTTGCGGTGCGGACTGCATTATTCTTTGAGGGACATCCAACTGTTGCTTTCTCAGGTGAAGTGAAGAAAGCACGGGATGTGAAAAAAGAGGCGATTCCTGATGAGTACCGGACCTTATACGGCGATAAGAAAGAAGAACCAGAGCATTACTTCTTTCCGGTAGTAAGGGCGCACGGATCGGGAATTGATATGTTAAGTGCTTGTGTGAAAAAAGAGTGGTTTTTCTATAAAGCAGAGCTTGGTTGTTTTTAAAAATAGGAGGTAAGTGATGTCAACTTATAACAGGTTAGTGAGAGACCGTGTCCCGGAGAAAATTTTAATGTCTGGAAAAACATATACAGCACAAAAATTAACAGGACAAGCTTACATACAAGCGTTAGCGAAAATTGGTACAGAAGAAATTCGTGAATTTGCTTCAATGAAAGAACGTGAGCATGCGCTAGATTCACTTGCAGACGCACTTGAAGTTATTATTTCTTTAGCGCGTGCAGAAGGTGCAACAATTGAAGATATAGAGCGTATTCGTAAGCAAAAAGAAGAAGAACGCGGCGGATTTACAAGAGGGATTTATTTGATGGACGTTTCGGAAGAGTAGTTTAATAGAAAAAGCACAGCTTACTCAGTAGCGCTGTGCTTTTTTCCTACAATTAGGCTAGTGATTAAGAAAATAATCGTTAATGCCCAGCCAATTGTAATTGAGGTAGTAGTGTGAAAGACATAAGAAACTTGTAAACATAGTAATGATGATAAAAACCAAATAAGTGCAATATGTACATGTTTTTTCGTTACATTCATTTTTGTTATCTCCTTTTCACTTACTAAACTAAATTTTACTATAATTTAGAAAATTAGACTATATGAGTAGAGGTTTTATTGTAATTTCGCTATACTAAATAGTAGAGAAAATGAGGAGGAAACGACAATGACACATCATGCAAAAGAAACGATGGAATTAATTAAAGAGCTTGTCTCTATTCCAAGTCCATCTGGAAATACGGCGAAAATTATTAATTTTATTGAAAACTATGTAAGTGAGTGGAATGTAGAGACGAAGCGTAATAATAAAGGCGCTCTTATTTTAACGGTTAAAGGAAAGAATGATGAGCAGCATCGTTTATTAACTGCACACGTTGATACGTTAGGTGCGATGGTGAAAGAAATTAAGCCTGACGGTCGTCTTCGTCTATCTATGATTGGTGGATTTCGCTGGAACTCTGTAGAAGGGGAATATTGCGAAATTGAAACGTCAAGCGGTAAGAAGTATACAGGTACAATTTTAATGCATCAAACTTCTGTCCATGTGTACAAAGATGCAGGGGAAGCGAAGCGCGATGAGAAAAATATTGAAGTGCGTATTGATGAGCGTGTCTTTTCGGCAGATGAAGTACGTGAGTTAGGAATTGAAGTAGGAGACTTCGTTTCATTTGATCCACGCGTTCAAATTACAGAGAGTGGATACATAAAATCACGTCATTTAGACGATAAAGTAAGTGTAGCAATTCTATTAAAATTAATTAAAAGATTGCAAGATGAAAAGGTAACATTACCGTATACAACACATTTCTTAATTTCTAATAATGAAGAGATTGGGTACGGTGGTAACTCAAACATTCCAGAAGAAACTGTAGAATATTTAGCAGTTGATATGGGAGCGTTAGGTGATGGACAAGCATCTGATGAATATACAGTATCCATTTGTGCGAAAGACTCTAGCGGTCCATACCATTACGCTTTACGTAAGCATTTAGTTGAACTGGCGAAAGCGAACGCTATTGAATATAAAGTGGATATTTATCCATACTACGGATCAGATGCATCAGCCGCGATTCACGCTGGATTTGATGTGAAACATGCATTAATTGGAGCTGGTATTGATTCTTCTCACGCATTTGAGCGTACGCATGAAAGCTCGATTGTACATACAGAAGCACTTGTTTATGCATATGTGTTATCAGAAATGATAGTAGAATAGTGAGAGGGTGGTTGATTCTATGAATCAGCCACTTTTTTTTGCATAAAAACTACTTAAATTGTATTGTGCAATATTAAAAAAGTAGGTTTACTATAGAATTCTAGTATTATAAAATGATAGAGGCGCACTAATTTTTTTAATTTATATTTTCTAAAATTTGTATATTAAGATTGTGTGTTTTTAAAACGTTAATTTTCGAGGGGAGTATTATTATTTATGAAGTATCGTGCAGTCGCGGCAGGTATTTTAGCCGCAAGTTTATTATCGTCTCCAGTTAGTAGTTTCGCAGCAGGGAAAAAGTTTTCGGATGTTCCTACATGGGCGCAGGAGTCGGTTGACTATTTAGTAGGGAAAAAAGCACTTGATGGAAAACCAGATGGAACGTTTTCTCCATCTGAAGCAGTAGATAAAGGATCAGCTGCAAAAATATTAGCGGTAGTTCTTGGTTTACCAATTGATCCAAAAGCGAAACCATCTTTTAAAGATTCGCAAGATCATTGGGCAGCACCATATATTGCTGCGGTAGAAAAAGCGGGTGTAATTAGTGGAGATGGTACTGGGAAATTTAATCCATCAAGCCAAATTAACCGTGCATCTATGGCATCTATGCTTGTAAAAGCATATTCATTAGATAAGAAAATTATTGGAGAACTTCCAACACAGTTTAAAGATTTGGAACCGCATTGGGGTAAGAAACAAGCTAATATTTTAGTAGCTTTAGGGATTTCAATGGGTACAGGAAATGGCTGGAATCCTGACGGTACTGTAACTCGTGCTGAAGCAGCTCAGTTCATCGCGATGGCAGATAAAAATAAAACAAATACATCGAAAAGAATGTATATGAATAGAAACTTTATTACATATCATCAAGCATCGTTATCATCTGGTATTACTGACGTTCAACATAAGCCGCAAATGATTGAAGTGACAGAGCAAAGAGGGGATGGATGGTTGAAGGTTGTAACAAGTAAAGGTGAGAAGTGGACGCCATTACAAGAAAAAACAGAGTCTATTAATGAAGGATTTACTACATATCAAGAAGCTTCACATACGTCTACAGTGGCAGGGACACATAAAGCACAACAAGTAACTGTTATTGAAGAAAAAGATAGCTGGATTCGTATCCGTATGGGAGTTGGTTTCCAGTGGATGGATAAAAATCAATTAAATCCAGTGAAGCAAGGTAACTTCCTAGAAGGTAAAGCGATTATTATTGATCCAGGTCATGGTGGAATTGACTCAGGGAACCCTGGTTATTATGAGAAAGAAAGTCAAACCGTATTAGATGTATCATTACGATTACAGAAAATATTTGAGAAAAAGACACCGTTTACTGTGTTATTCACTCGTACAGATGATACACGCCTGGGAACAAGTGGTCCTGATTCTCTAAAAAAACGTGTAGAATTTGCACAGCGAAATAATGGAGATATTTTTGTAAGTATCCATGCTAATGGTTCTGACTTGAAAAATGGACAAGGCACAGAAACATTATATTATGACTCAGAACGAGCAAGAGCAACGAATCCAAATGTAGAAGAGAGTCGTTTATTAGCAGAAAAAATTCAAAAACGTCTTGTGAAAGCACTTGGAACAAAAGATCGTGGTGCGAAACATCAGGACTTATACGTAACTAGAGAAAATACAATGCCAGCTGTATTAACAGAATTAGCATTTGTAGATAATAAAAGTGATGCAGATAAAATTGCTACACCAGAACAGAGACAAAGTGCAGCGGAAGCTATTTATCAAGGTATTTTAGATTACTACGAAGCAATGGGTAACGACGTATCTTCTTTCCGTTAATAAATAAAAGAGATTGCCAATGGGCAGTCTCTTTTATTTATGAAACAAATTATAAAGGTTTCTCTTTATTTCGAGCATATGATATCATTTAATTTTACGTAAAAAGGTATTTGAGTAATTGTAATCATAACAATTTTAAACGATAAAGGATGATAATAGATTGAGTAATTATAGTAAAACACCTGCATGTATATATACGTATGCGTTTCGAGAAGAGGAACGTGCTTTATGTTACTTGGAAATGCGTTCGTTCTTTGGGATGGAGTCTCACGTTAATATTTTGAAAAGTGAAGTCAAGATTGCTCCGAGTAGAAGTCCGTTTATTAAAGAGCGCGTTGAGGTTATGTATGAAGGGGACGACTTAGAAAGCATTTTAGAACAAGTGGAACAAATTGATTTAGCGGGAGCGACATTCAAAGTTATCTTCGTTAAAATCAATGATCTTGGTAAAGAAAATAAAATTGAATATGGGGAAAGACGCCTTATTGAACGAGACCTTGGCATGCATATTGAAGGAGAAGCTGATGTTCGTAATCCAGAGCGTGTATTCGGGATTGTTCCTCTTGGAGGACGCTGGTACTTCGGGCACTATGTAGAAAGTGATCCAGTTTGGTATCATCACATAAAAAAACCGCATAGCTATTCGACATCACTGAGCACACGTGTTGCTAGAGCTGTCGCAAATATCGCTGTACCAAACCCAGATGGAGTACGAGCAATTGACCCGTGCTGCGGAATTGGAACAGTAGTAGTAGAAGCACTTTCTATGGGGATTAACATCGTTGGTAGAGATATAAATCCACTTGTAGTTCTTGGAACGAGAAAAAACATCGCACATTTCGGATTTGAAGGAACAGTAACAAAAGGCCCAATTGAAGAAATTACTGAGAACTACGACGTCGCAATTATCGATATGCCGTACGACCTATTTACGCACGCAACACCAGAAGATCAACTCTCGATTCTTTCAAGTGCGCGCCGTATCGCAAAAAAAGTAGTCGTTGTCACGATGGAAACAATGGACGACATGATTCATGAAGCGGGATTTGAAATTACAGACCGCTGTATCACAAGAAAAGGATCATTTTCTAGACAAATTCTTGTTTGTGAATAAGAAAGAAAGATCACCCGTTTGTTAAATTTAGGTAATAATTAATAGGATAGTTAGTCCATTATGAGGGCTGATTATCCTTTTTTATTTACATAATTGATTTGGAAAATAAAGGTTGGGAATATGGTTTAAAATGTATAGTATGGAATTAAATAAAAGAATGTACATTTGTATTCAACTAAAGAACAGTTTAATTAAAGAAAATGGATCTATAATGTGGGAGGAAATCAAATACATTTATTAAAATTAAAGGAGCTGTTGAAATTGGACACTATTCAATTAATTGAAGATTTCATATTACCTTACTATACTCAAAAAGATATAATGCACAATGTTGAACATATAAAAAGAATTTTAAATTTATCTCTAGAAATGGCTAAAATATATAAAAATAAAGTAGATGAGGATTTACTTAAATATGGCGCATATTTTCACGGAGTAATATATGAAGAAGAGATAAGAATAAGTATTAAAGAATTTCTTAAGGGTATTGGGTTTAGTGGAGAAAAAATAAAACGAATTCTAGAAGTAGCAGACGGTTCTCAAAAGGATGGAAAACCAGAAAGCCTAGAAGCTAAAATTCTCCACGATGCACATTTACTTGAGGGTGGAGAGACATTTTTAATTGTTAAATCTTTAATCACTGGATCACTTAGGGGACAATCCTTACTAGAAACGATTGAATATCTGGAAACAAATATACTTAATAAACATCATTGTTACTTACCCGAAAATATTGAAAAATACAAGGAAAAGGAAAAGTTCGCTTTTGACTTTCTATACAAACTCAAAACACATATATAATTTTTAATTTGTGAAGTTTTGTACTTAAATTATATGAGGGGTTTTATGGAATATTTGGACTCTAAATAAATAGAAATTTTTAATAATAAAAAATCTTTGTATAAAGTGAAATTTAGTCAACAGTCTACATCCTTATTTTATTAAATTTAAAACATAAGAATAGATAAATACAATTAAACCAGTGATGTTTAGTCTAAATCATTATTTTAACTGAACAAGGACCACACATATTAGACGTGTTTAATATGTGTGGTCTTTTTAATTTCAACTGTTCCACTTACCTAACCTAAATATAAAATATTGGTGACCTTTTTTGGTTTGCATAATCTTAGCATGATGTGTGATTGGTTGGTGGAATAGAGGGAGGGATTTGGCGATAAGTCGATATTCCAGGTCGAAACGTCGATATATTCTAAGAATCGATCGATATCATTTTGTTAGTACAATTACTCTTCTTTCGTCTTCTCTTGTTGTGCAATTAGTAAATTGCGTAATACGTGTCCGCGGTAACTTTCTAGTTTTCTTCCTTCATGATAGCGAACACCTAATTTCTTAAGTTCAGCTACGTACCAGCCTTTTGTTCCGTAATACATGAGACCACTTCCTTTTTTCTTTTGAACAGTATATGTGCCTGGGCGAGAGAATTTTCTATTTTTATTCATGAAATTTACAGAAATGAACATTGAATATTCAGTCTATTTGTATTATGATTAACTTATTATCGGATGACAGTGATTAGCCTCTCTGTAAGCCCGGGTATATTTTTATTCAATTGAATAGAGGAACTTCTTTCCACTTGAGCTTCCTTAGCAGGAGGACGAGCCATAAGGATAGGGGCAGTAAAATTCAATGCAGTTGCATGTGTTGTTTTTCTGGCTCTTTTTATTTTTTACTTAAAGTAGGAGGGGATTTTTAGAAAGCGTTGTCAATGGAGTATGGTGCACGTCCACGCTAATGGAGGGGCTGGTGAATTGGTTGGCTAAAGAGAAAAAGGAGTTACAAAAGGATTTAAAAACTCGGCATATAACAATGATTTCGATTGGCGGGGTTATCGGGGGCGGTTTGTTTGTAGGAAGTGGAACGATTATTCAATCGACGGGTCCAGCAGCGATTTTGTCCTATATTATTGGCGCTTTAATGGTTGTGCTCGTGATGCGGATGTTAGGAGAGATGGCAGCGGAAAATCCTGATAGCGGTTCTTTCGCAACGTATGCGAATAAAGCAATTGGGCCGTGGGCAGGGTATACGATTGGGTGGTTATATTGGTTTAATTGGGTCATTATTATCGCGATTGAAGCGGTGCTTTTAGGCGTGATGATTAACAATTGGTTCCCTTCAGTTCCAGCATGGATCGCGAGTTTATGTATGGTTCTTTTAATGACGATGACGAATGTATATTCAGTAAAATTGTACGGTGAGTTTGAATATTGGTTAGCGTTTATTAAAGTTATTGCGATTGTTGCGTTTTTAATTTTAGGAGTTTCAATGTTCTTTGGTCTTGTTCCAGGGGTGGATAGACCGAGTCTTTCTGTTATTACGGAGCACGGTGGTTTCTTCCCAAATGGAATTGTCCCTGTCTTACTGAGCGTTGTGTTTATTTCTTTCTCTTTATCGGGAAGCGAAGTAGCAGCGATTGCAGCCGGGGAATCGGAAAATCCAGAGAAGAATGTTATACGAGCTATTAATAGTGTTGTATGGCGCCTAATGCTTTTCTTCGTAGGTTCGGTAACGATTTTAGTTATGTTTATTCCGTGGACGGATAAGGAGTTATTAAAACTTCCGTATGCAAGTTTATTTAATATGGCAGGAGTACCTGCAGCCGCAGAAATTATGAATGGTGTTGTCTTTTTATCACTACTTTCCGTTATGAATTCAGGTATATATACGAGTTCGCGTATGTTATTTTCACTTGCTAAAAAAGGCGATGCTCCGGCTAGTTTTTCACGATTAAATAGTAGAGGGACGCCGGTTGTAGCGATCTATGCAAGTATCGTATTTGCATTTATTTGTGCGATGTTGAAATTTATATCTCCGGATAAACTGTTCGCATTTTTAGCGAATAGTTCAGGCGGGGTAACGATGCTTATGTATATGTTCGTTGCCGTTTCACATGTCAAGTTAAGGCGAGAAAGGGAAAGAGAAGGGGCTGGAAAGCTGAAAGTGAAAATGTGGTTATTCCCTTATCTCACATATGCAACGCTTTTAATGATTGTCACGATATTTGCTTCACAGGCGTTTATAGAAGATATGCGTATGCAGTTTTACATGACATTACTAGCTACGATCCTAGTAATAATAAGTTATTTTCTAAGAGTTAGAAAGTTAGATAAGCAAAAGTTGAATGATTTTACGATTATAAAAGATTCGGAAGTTAGTTTAGAAGAAAAATAAGAAAAGGGGTATGTACCATGTTAAAAGAGAAGAAGGATATTACAACTACAAAATCTAGCATATTACATGAAAGAAGAAAAAATGCGGTGCCAGAAGGGCCTTACAATATTACAGAGTTGTATGTGCAATCAGCAAAAGGCGCGATTATTACGGATGTAGATGGTAATGAATTAATCGACTTTGCGGGCGGAATTGGTATGCAAAACGTCGGGCATTGTCATCCGAAAGTAGTAAAGGCGATTCAAGATCAAGTGGAATCTTCTATTCATAGTTGTTTTCATGTAGCGCCGTATGAAAGTTATATTACACTGGCGGAAAGACTGAATGAGTTAACGCCAGGTGATTTTAAGAAAAAAACGATGTTTGCGAATAGCGGAGCTGAAGCAGTAGAAAATGCGGTGAAGATTGCTAGAAAAGCAACTGGAAGAAGCGCGATCGTTTCGTTTGAGCGTGCATATCATGGGCGTACACTTTTGACGATGTCACTTACAAGTAAAGTGAAACCGTACAAGCATGGATTTGGGCCGTTTGCATCAGAAGTATATAAATTACCATATCCATACTATTACCGTGCTGACGAAGGGCTAACACAAGAAGAAGTAGACGCGCAAATTTTAGCGTATTTCGAACGCTTTATGTTAGAGGAAGTAGCAAGTGATAATATCGCTGCAATTATTTTGGAACCGCTTCAAGGAGAAGGTGGATTTATCGTTCCGACGACTACATTCATGCAAGGTGTCCGAAATATTTGTGATAAGTATGGAATCATTATGATTGCGGATGAAATTCAAACTGGTTTCGCTCGTACGGGCAGCTTATTTGCAATGGATCATTTCGGCGTAGCTCCAGATTTAATGACTTTCTCAAAATCAATCGCTGCTGGAATGCCGCTTAGCGCAATAACAGGAAGAGCGGATTTAATGGATGCACCTGGACCAGGTCAATTAGGTGGTACTTTCTCAGGAAGTCCGGCTGCTTGCGCGGCTGCATTAGCTGTTTTAGATGTAATCGAAGAAGAGAATTTAGTGAAGCGCGCTGTAGAAATTGGCGAGCGTATGATGGAAGTGTTTAATAGCTGGAAAGAGAAATATGAACTAGTTGGTGATGTCAGGGGCCTTGGTGCTATGACGGCAATTGAGCTTGTAAAAAATAAAGAGACGAAAGAGCCAGCAGCGGAAGAAGTTAAAGCAATTATGAAGGAAACGCATAGTAAAGGGGTCATTACGATAAGCGCCGGTATTTATAGTAACGTACTTCGATTCTTACCGCCTCTTGTTATAACAGATGAACAGCTTGAAGAAGGGCTTACTATTTTAGAAGCTGCTATTGCGAAACTATCAAAATAAAAATGGTGGGGGCAGGGGAATGAAGTTTTTCAATTATATAAACGGTGAGTGGAGAGAGCCTTCCACGAATGCATATGTGAAAAATTATAATCCGCATAACGGGGAAGTGTTAGGTGAATTCCCGTTTAGTTCAGTAGAAGATACACGAGTTGCAATTGCATCAGCGAAAGAGGCTTTTCATAAATGGCAAAAGTTATCGTTTCAAGAGAGAGCAAGTTATTTATGGAAAGCGGCAGCTATTTTAAAAGAAAAGGTAAATGAAGTTGGCCGGGATGTAACGAATGAAGAAGGAAAGACGATTGCAGAAGGAATAGGAGAGACGAAGCGAGCAATTAGCATTCTTGAATATTATGCCGGGGAAGCAAATCAGCCGATTGGAGAGATTATCCCGTCTGCTAATGAAAGTACAATGCTCTATAGTAAACGTGTGGCAGTAGGACCAGTCGGATTAATTACGCCGTGGAACTTTCCAATTGCGATTCCGGCATGGAAAATGGCGCCGGCACTTATTTACGGAAATACGATTGTCATTAAGCCGGCTGAAGTTACACCAAAATCGGTGTACCATCTCGTGAATGCTTTTCATGAGGCTGGCATTCCGGCGGGCGTTATAAATTGTGTATTCGGCAAAGGCTCTGAAGTTGGAGCAGAATTAACGGGAAACCCTGATATAAAAGCGGTATCTTTTACGGGTTCTAATCACGTTGGAAATATCATTCAGAAAGCAGCTGTTGAAACTAGGAAAAAAGTCCAATTAGAAATGGGCGGGAAAAATCCGTTAGTTGTATTAAAGGATGCTGATATTGAAAAGGCGGTAAATATTGCGATAAAAGGTGCGTTTATGTCAACGGGGCAAAAATGTACCGCAACAAGTAGAGTAATAGTCGAAGAGGAAATTTATGAAGCGTTCCGTAATCGACTATTGCAGCGCACTGAAGCTCTTACAGTTGGGAACCCGTTAGAACCTAATACATTCATGGGCCCATGTGTCTCAAAGGGGCAGCAGCAATCTGTTCTATCGATGATTGAAGTAGGAAAAGGAGAGGCTTCCTTACTGTATGGAGGTAGCGTGCCGGACGAAGCTGAACTGCAGCGAGGATGTTATGTTTTACCGACTATTTTTGAAAATGTAGATGTAGATGCACGCATTGCAAAAGAAGAGATTTTCGGTCCAGTTATATGTTTATTTAAAGTGAATAGTTATGGAGAAGCAGTTTCTTTAGCGAATGATACAGAATACGGACTAAGTGCATCGATTTGTACAAATAATTTAAGTTTATCGCAAAGGTTTATTGATGATATGGAAGTTGGAATGGTTCATGTGAATTCAGAAACTGCAGGAGCAGAACCACAAGTTCCGTTTGGTGGAATGAAAAACTCTAGTGCTGGACCGCGTGAACAAGGAAAAGCAGCGAAAGAATTTTACACGAGAATAAAGACAGTATACGTAGATCAAGTATAAACACTAAAAAACATAGTAACGGAGGATGAAATATGCGTAAAGGGACATTTTTTATGGCAGGACATTCGAGACTTCCGAAAGGGATGGCTGTTCGCAGTATGTACGAAACATTAACGATTACAATTGAGGCAGATCATAAATATCACGTCATTATTGAAGCGTCATGTACGCTTGCGACAGAGCATGGTAGGGACTTCGTCGCTCAAATGTTGAGAGGACATAGTTTGCAAGATGGTATTGAAGAAATCGTTCAAGATATTATGGACCATTATCAAGGAAAAGCGCAAAATGCCATTGTCAGTGCGGTAAAAGATTTGCATCGCCAATATGTAAGTTATTTAAATGATGAACAGCTAGAAGGAGAGTACGAGGAAACAACACCATAAAAACTGTCTAGTTTATCCCGCATGAACGCGCAGTAAGATCTCCACAGATCAACTGCCCGTAAATGCCCGATTGGTGAAACTAATGATCAGTGGGATGAACTAAGTCCCCACTGATCAAAGTTTCACTTTATATCGCCATAAACGAGAGCCAGTTGTATTTCCGTTAACGGGATACAACTGGCTTATTTTATTGAGGAGGCAAGAACTATGAAAAAGTTAAATGAAGTTCAAGTTGTAAAACAAGAGACGAAAAAAAGAGGGTGTGCTGAAAGTAAGGGTATTTGTAAAATGTGTAAAGTTTGTCGAGAAAATAATAAAAAACGAATTGACAGTTAGAATATTTCGAATTATTATTTAATTAATAAGATCCATACGAGAAATTAGCCTTCTCTATATCCGATCTTTCTTTCCTGTTTTACAAATATTTTCATACAAACTGTCTATTATTATTGTACTTTAAGAGATTAAAGAACATTCGTAATTATGAGCCAGTTGTACGTTTCTACGATTTTATGTCGTGGTATGCGTATGACTGGCTTTTTCGTTATTAGGACAGTAAGACCGAATCTCAGCATAAGAAGATAAGGATAACTGTCTGTAAAAAGCGTCAATACGTTCTTCATATTTAAATTAGGGAGGAATTGAAATGTCGATTATTACAGAACAAAATGCGAAGATGAAATTTGCAAAAAAATATGAGGGGTATGAAATTGCTCCTCATCCAGAGCATAAACGTTTATATCATATTACGCTAAACCAGCAATTGCTTAAGCAGTTCTTTGAAGAGGTAAAAGAGCATTCAGAGCAGTCACTGCAATACATTCCTTATTCTCGGTTTAATCTTGCGGATGGAATGAGAAAGATTTTTGGGCAATCATTTATGGATAACATTCGCGGCATTATTCATGACCGTGAAACGGGCGGATTTACAATTGGGGTGCAAGGTGAAACGGCAGATCCAGCAGACTACGTTAAATTTGCAACAGCATTAACACATTTAATCGGGGAGCCAAACTTTGATGCAATGACAGGAACGTATTATGCTAGATTTAATGTAAAAGATACAGATAGTAGTGATTCTTACCTTCGTCAAGCGTACCGATTGTTTACTCTTCATACGGACGGTACATTCGTTGATGAGCCGACAGATTGGCTTCTGATGATGAAAATTGAAGAGCAAAATGCAGTAGGCGGAGAATCTCGTTTACTACATTTAGACGATTGGGAAGATCTTCAGAAATTTAGAGATCATTCACTCGCATCTGTTAAAATTACGTATAAAGCACCACCAAGTAAAAATTCGCAAGAAATCGTTTATCGTGAAACGTTTTTTGATGTAAATAACGCACCGTGTATTTGCTTTATTGATCAGTTCGCTTATCCAGATAATATTGAACAAGCAAACTATTTGAAAGACTTATCATATTCTGTTGAAAATTCACCAGCAACACATGCATTGAAATTACCAATTGGGGACTTAGTTCTTTTAAACAACTTATTTTGGATGCACGGAAGAGCTGCATTTGAGAAAAATAAAGATTTATATAGAGAACTAATGCGTCAACGTGGTTGTTTTTCTAAATAAGTTTGTACGGCGGGTCTTAAAAAAGGCCTGCCTTTCATCATATTAAGGGGGAAGTAGGATGTATGACTTTATAATTATTGGCGGAGGAATTGTTGGCCTTTCAACTGGAATGGCTTTAACGAAAAAATTCCCTCGTGCGAAAATCGCGATCATTGAAAAAGAAAAGGAACTTGCACATCATCAAACTGGACATAATAGCGGAGTAATTCATTCTGGAATTTATTATAAACCAGGGAGTTATAAAGCGAAGTTTGCCAAAGAAGGAAACGCAGCTATGGTTCAATTTTGTAAAGAAAATGACATCGCTTATGACATGTGCGGAAAAGTAATTGTCGCTACAGAAAAAGAAGAACTTCCTCTTTTACATAACTTATATGAAAGAGGCTTACAAAACGATTTACGTATTGAAAAAATAGATAAGGAAGAATTAGCTGAAATTGAACCTCATGTAAAAGGACTTGGGGCAATCCGTGTTCCTTCTTGCGGGATTGCTGATTATAAAGGAGTAAGTTATGCATTTGCCCGTTTGATTCAAGAAAGCGGAGGAGAAGTACATTTAGGAACAGCCGCAGAGCGTATTACTGAGAAGAAAGACGCCGTAACAATTGAGACAAACAAAGGCGTATTCAAAGCGAACTTCCTCATTAACTGCGCTGGATTACATAGCGATCGTATCGCGAAAAAGACAGGCATATTAACGGATATGAAAATCGTTCCGTTTCGTGGTGAATATTATGAACTTGTTCCAGAAAAACGTCATCTCGTAAAACATTTAATCTATCCAGTCCCAAATCCAGAATTCCCGTTTTTAGGTGTTCATTTCACAAGAATGATAAACGGAGACGTACATGCAGGACCGAACGCAGTATTAAGCTTTAAGCGAGAAGGTTATACGAAAACAGACTTTGATATTAAAGATTTCATGGAAACAATGACATACACAGGCTTCTGGAAAATGGCAATGCCAAATATGAAAGAAGGCATAAAAGAAATGGTGCGTTCATTTAGTAAACAATCATTCCTGAAAAGCTTACAGCGCTTAATACCAGAACTGACAGAAAAAGATATCGTGCCAACTCATGCAGGTGTAAGGGCACAAGCTATTTTATCAAACGGAAATATGGTTGATGACTTCTGCATTATCCCTGGCATCAATTCTCTGCACATTTGTAATGCGCCATCTCCAGCTGCAACGGCTAGTATAAAGATTGGTGAGGAGATTGCTAAGCAAGTACCGGATGTTGTGGCGGTTAGGGTTTGATGGGTAATGGGTCCCCCGGGTTTCGGGGGATTTTTTTGTTTTTCAGTTATTCGGCGGGGGCCGGTCGTGGGATTGGTTGGTGGTTATTAGGTGCAAAAGCGCGAAGTTTGTCGGTAAGTCGATATGTTGTGTCGAAACGTCGATATATTCGGAGTTGTGGTCGATATAATTGAATAATCGCTGATATATTTTTGCGGAGTGTGGTATTGGTTATAGGTTAATGGACAGCGACTGTCTACTGTATAAAAAAGTAGACAGTCGTGTGTATTTTTCAAAAAATGTATACAGATTTATCCCGCTATTCGCTGGGCGGTAAGACCCCCACCTCAAAATTCAGCGAAAGCAAAGAAGTTAGGTGGGGGCCTTACTGCCCGTAAAATCCCGATTGGTGAGGACTGATTAAAGTTTCATTTTATACTCTATGCGTTGGCATGATATTTGCAATGAAAATAGTATTAACATATAGGGGAGAGATAGAAATGAAGGTTAGTAAAATATACACAACAATTGATGCGCACGTAGCTGGGGAACCGCTTCGAATTATTACGGGCGGCGTGCCAGAAATAAAGGGAGAAACGCAGCTAGAAAGACGTGCATACTGTATGGAACATTTGGATCATCTTCGCGAAATTCTTATGTACGAACCGAGAGGCCATCACGGCATGTACGGTTGTATCATTACACCGCCTGCAAGTGCTCACGCTGATTTTGGCGTACTATTTATGCACAATGAAGGCTGGAGTACGATGTGCGGTCACGGGATTATTGCTGTTATTACAGTAGGAATTGAAACAGGTATGTTTGAAGCGACAGGTGAAAAACAGAAGTTCATTATTGATAGTCCTGCTGGGGAAGTCATTGCGTACGCAAAATTTAATGGTAGCGAGGTAGAATCCGTATCGTTTGAAAATGTTCCTTCATTTGTATACAAAAAAGACGTTCCTATTAAAATAGATAACTATGAATTTCAAGTAGATATCGCGTTTGGCGGAGCATTTTATGCTGTAGTGGATAGTAAAGAGTTTGGTTTGAAAGTTGATTTCAAAGACTTACCTGCTATTCAAACGTGGGGCGGTAAAATTAAACATTATATTGAGAGCCAAATGGAAGTTAAGCATCCACTTGAAGAAGGGTTAAAAGGAATATACGGTGTTATTTTTTCAGATGAACCGAAAGGAAAAGACGCTAGCTTACGAAATGTAACGATCTTCGCTGACGGGCAAGTAGACCGTTCCCCTTGTGGCACAGGAACTTCCGCAAGAATCGCAACCCTTTTTGAAAAAGATGCCTTACAAAAAGGAGAGATTTTCATCCACGAATGCATTACTGACGGCCAATTTGAAGGAGAAGTATTATCTTTAACAGAGGTAGATAAATATGAAGCAGTCGTTCCGAAAGTAACGGGGAATGCGTTTATTACAGGATTCCATCAGTTCGTTGTAGACCCGAGAGATGTGTTGAATCGGGGGTTTTTAATAGGATAAAAGGGGGATAAACAAATATGCTAGTCATAAGCGCGAACGAGCAAAAAAACTTAGTAAATATGAATGAAGTCATTGAATACGCGGCGCTTGCTTTAAAAGAATTTTCAGCAGAAAGAACGATCACACCAATTCGCGGCTCATTACCATTTGCGAGCGAGCAAAATACCGCATTAATTATGCCTTCGGTAGCGGAAGGACTGGAAGCTCTTGGTTTAAAAGTAGTAACAGTAGTCCCGCAAAACAAAAAGATAGGAAAGAAAACGATAAACGGAATTGTAATGCTATCAGACTTTCAAACAGGAGAACCACTCGCACTTTTAGAAGGTTCCTATTTAACGATGATCCGAACAGGCGCCTTATCAGGAGTAGCGACAAAACATTTAGCTCGTCATAACGCAAAAACTTTATGTATCATCGGCACCGGTGAACAGGCGAAAGGAATTGCAGAAGCTGTATTCACGGTTAGAGATATTGAAAAAGTAATTTTATACAACCGAACGGAAGAAAAAGCCTATGCATTCGCGCAATATATACAAGAGAAATTCAGCAAACCGGCCTACGTTTACACAAATCCAAATGAAGCAATAAGCGAAGCGGACATCATCGTCACAACTACGAATGCATCTACACCAGTCTTCTCAGAAAAACTACAAAAAGGCGTCCACATAAACGCCGTCGGTTCATTTAGACCGAGCATGCAAGAACTACCATCTCACGCCATCACAAGCTCAAACAAAGTAGTAGTCGAATCAAAAGAAGCAGCATTAGAAGAAACAGGTGATCTTCTAGTGCCAATAAAAGAAGGTTTATTTAAAACTAGCGACATCCACGCTGAACTTGGTCAAATTATAAGCGGGGAAAAAGCTGGTAGAGAGAACGATGAAGAGATTACCGTTTTCAAATCGGTAGGTTTAGCGGTAGTAGATATTATCGTTGCGAAGTATTTGTATGAGAAAGCGGTGGAGCGTGGGATTGGGAATAGGATTGAGTTTTGAGAGGATGAGTGTGCTAGAATTTATAATTAGATCCTCTTGATAAAAATTAAATTGATATTATGTTGGAACATGTGAACCCTATGCAGATATCAAATCATTAATTCAATTGGCGTATGAAAAAAGTTGCACCTCTAACAATTAGAGGTGCAACTTTTTTTACCATTCCCGCCATTCTTCTGTTATGTCTTCTTCGGATTCTAATCCAGCTATTCGTGCTGCTGTATCGATAAATTCATAGAGATCTTCTCTTTCCATTGTTTCGATAAAATAGTCATGTTCGTCATTTAATTCATTTATGTTAACAACGACTTCTTTAACGACTTGCATTATTTCGACTTCGGTTGGATTCTCACCCAATTGCTCTAAATTGTTAATGTAAGTGTCGAGAACTTTATTTGTTGCACTTATATTTTCTTCAGTGAAAAACTCCCCATCTTCATCATTCTCAATCCATGGGGTTGTTGGTTTGTTTTTTTTCAATTCATCAAATGTCATGATAACCTCCTAAAAATGTTTTTTATCTTTAATCCCATTCTACATTTTCGATCATATATAACAACCATTTCAGAGGAATTTCTTGTAGGCTGCTAGTTTTTTAACTCATTTTGCGAGGCTACCTTTTCGTGGTCTTTTTATTTTACCCTCCGCATAAATATAGTTTATCGCAAGGATTCATTGATAGATGTCAAACTTTCTACCTTTGCGAAAAAGTTTGACAATACATACGGGTAGTGGTAATTTAAAACCTATAAGAAAACTCGGTATTAATTCCGAGTTTTCTTATAGGTGTAAATAGTTGAGAGGGGTCGAAACATGAAGAAGAAGTTGTTTGCATTACCATTTGTCCTACTATTACTTATTGCATTAGCGGCTTGCTCAGGAGAGAAAGATTCTTCGAAGCAAGCGAACACTAGTAAATCAGGGACTCCGAAAGATGGAGGGACGTTAACAGTTGGTGTTAGCGACAATCCCGATACGATGAATCCGCTTTATGCGAATGATCGTGTGTCGTTAACGATACAGCAAGCTTTATATGCACCGCTGTATCATATGGAAGACGGTAAGAAAAAGTTTGTTCTTGCTGAGAGCTTTACGCCTTCAGAAGATCAATTAACATGGACTTTAAAACTAAAAGATAATTTGAAATGGCATGATGGTAAGAAAATTACATCAGACGATATTGTATTTACATTCCAATCTATTTTAGATGAGAAGCAAAATAGTTCAAGCCGTGAAAACTTTATTTTTAAAGGAAAGCCGCTTGAGGTGAAAAAAGTGGATGAGCTAACGACTCAATTCGTATTACCACAAGTAAGTGCATCTTTCGAAGGGGTTATGAACGATTTCTTCCCAATTCCGAAACATGTATTTGAAGGTGAAGCAGATTTAGTGAAGAGTAAGAAAAACTTACAACCTGTTGGATCAGGTCCATTTAAATTAAAAGAATTTAAATCAGATGAATATGTTGCGTTAGAGCGATTTGATGATTATTTTGCTGGTAAAGCGAAATTAGATTCTATCGTGTACCGCGTTGTAAAAGACCGTAATACAGCAAATGTTTCACTTCAAAATGGTCAAATTAATATGAAGATGATCGAACCGCAAGACTTTAAGAAATTAGATAGCACTGGGAACTTCTCAATGGTGACTTTCCCTGAAGGTAGATTATTCTACTTAGCTTATAACTTTAATACAGACCTTATGAAGAAAAAAGAAGTGCGCCAAGCAATTGCGCATGCATTAGATAAGAAAGAAATGATTAACTCAGCGTTCGTTTCTAGTCAATTTGCGGAACCGGCAAATTCAATCTTAACACCAGACGCTATGTATTATGCGAAAGATATTAAAGAGTATAAGTATGATCAAAAAGAAGCGAAAGATTTATTAGCAAAAGCTGGTGTAAAAGATAAAGAAAAAATACGTGTTATGTATGTAACGAATAATAAAATTATGGAAAGCTTAGCGCTATATACACAGCAAAAATTACAAGAAGTTGGTTTACAAGTTGAACTGAATGCATTAGATGCTAGTGCGGCAAGTGAAAAAGGCTTGGATAAAGAGAATAAAGAATATGACATTACATTTGGTGGTTACATAATGGGACCAGAGCCAGATTCATATAAGAGCTTATTCTTAAGCAATGCAGAATACAATTATGCACGTTATAAAAATGCTGACTTCGATAAGTTATGGGAAGAAGCTGCAGTTGAAACAGATAAAACGAAACGCGCAGAGCTATACCATAAAATTCAAGATACAGCGAGAGAAGACTTACCGTATCTTCCAATCGCATATCCGAAAGCAGTTATTGCAGTAGATAAAAAGTTTGATGGATTAAAAGAAGCAAAAGCAATTCCAGTCACAATGTTTGAAGATCTATCGAAGATTTATGAAGTGAAATAAGAAACTGTAAAGAAGCTGGTGGAAATCAGCTTCTTTATCTTGAGGGGGGAAGTTTGTGTATAAAGTAATTGCAAAGAGGCTTTTAAATGCAATTCCGCTTTTATTTGTTATTTCTATTATTTCTTTTCTATTAATAAAACTAGCGCCGGGCGATCCCGTTCGAAACTTTGTAACGCCGAATATGAGTCCAATTGATGTCGAGCGTATTCGCAAAAGTTTAGGACTAGATCAACCGATTTACGTGCAATATATTTTATGGCTAAAAAATATTTTAACAGGGAATTTTGGATACTCACTTCAAAATCACCGCCCTGTTTTGGAACTTATTACAGAAAGATTACCCGCAACAATTGGGTTAATGGGATCATCTTTACTCGTCTCATTTGTAATCGCAATCCCGCTTGGACTATTTACAGGTGTGAAAAAGAATTCTATCTTTGATCGCATCGTGAACTTTATCTCCTATGTGGGAATCTCAATGCCAGTCTTTTGGTTTGCTTTACTATTAATCTACCTATTCTCTTTAAAGTTAAATCTACTTCCGAGTATGGGTATGCGCACAGTTGGTCAAGATTCCTTCTGGGATATTGTCCAGCACGGCATTTTACCTTGCATGGTGCTAGCGTTCCAAAACGTCTCTGTTTATATGAGATATATTCGTTCAAGTACCATCCAGCAATTAGAAGAAGATTACGTACAAATTCAATATGCGTACGGCGCTTCAAAGAAAACAGTTTTATTTAATCACGTACTTCGAAATGTATTAATACCAATCATTACAATTTTCGGATTATCCATTCCAAGTTTAGTAGGCGGAGCGTTCATTACGGAAACAGTATTCTCATGGCCGGGACTTGGTTCACTCGGGGTGAATGCTATTTTTAGATTTGATTATCCAATTATTATGGCAATCACATTATTATCATCGTTCATGTTAATTCTCGGTAATTTAATTGCTGATATTTTATATGGCGTAGTAGATCCGCGCATTCGAATGAGGGGGTGATTTGGAATGAATAATAGGAGATTTCAAACGATAAAAAGTAGTTTTACAAAAAATAAGTTTGTACTAATGGGAGTTATTATACTTAGTGTTTTAACAATAGCGTCTCTTTTCGCATTCATATCACCATATGATCCTAGCAAAATGTCGATTCCAGATCGTTTACAAGAACCGAGTATGAGTCATCCGTTCGGTACAGACGATTACGGAAGGGATTACTTAACGAGAGCGTTATATGGCGGAAGAGTTTCGCTTGCTGTTGGTTTTCTAGCGATGGTTGTTTCTATTACAATCGGCACGGCAGTTGGAACAATTAGCGGATATTTTGGCGGAAAGTTAGACAACTTCTTAATGCGAGTTGTTGAAGTTTTAATGTCAATTCCTTCATTCTTTTTAATGTTGTTATTAAATGCGTATTTAAAACCAGGAATTACAACGCTTGTTCTTATTATCGGACTATTAACGTGGATGGACACCGCGCGTATCGTAAGGGCAGAAACGTTATCTGTAAAAGAGCGTGAGTACGTTTTATATGCAAAAGTATCCGGACAAAAATCATTGATGATTATTGTAAGACACATCATTCCTAATATTTTATCGACCATTATTATCGCAGCGACATTAACAATTGCGTCATCGATTTTAATGGAATCATCACTTAGCTTCTTAGGATTAGGTATTCGTGAACCAGATTCTTCTTGGGGCAGCATGCTTAACAATGCGCAAGGATATATCGGCGAAGCCTGGTATTTAACACTCTTCCCAGGGTTCCTTATTCTATTAACAGTGTTGAGTTTTAACGTAATTGGTGAAGCGCTTAAGAAAGCTTTCGCACCAAAAGGGGCCGGACATGAAAACTAAGTCGTTAAGCGAGAGGAGTGAGGAACGTGTCTGAAAAACTATTAGAAGTGAAAAATTTAAAGACTTCTTTTTTCATAGAAGACGGAGAAGTTGAAGCGGTTCGCGGCGTTTCATTTCGCTTAAATAAAGGAGAAGTAGTTGGAATCGTTGGTGAGTCTGGAAGTGGAAAGAGCGTTATGGCGAAATCTGTTATGTCTCTTGTTACATCGCCAGGGAAAGTGAAAGAGGGAGAGATTCTATTTCACAATGAAAACATACTTTCAAAATCTGAAAAAGAATTGCGTTCTATTAGAGGAAATCAAATTTCACTTATATCTCAAGATCCAATGTCGGCATTAAATCCAGTTGTGAAAATTGGAAAGCAGATGACGGAAGTAATTATTCGGCATCAAAAAGTGAAAAAGAAAGAAGCAGAGCACATCGCAGTCAACTTGTTAAAACAAGTCGGTCTTTCTTCACCGGAAGAAAGGGTGAAACAATATCCGCATGAACTAAGCGGCGGTATGAAGCAGCGGGTTATGATCGCAATGGCGATGTCTTGTAATCCAGACCTCCTCATTGCGGACGAACCGACGACAGCGCTTGATGTAACGATACAAGCACAAATACTAGATTTAATGAAAAACTTAAAAAATGAAACGAATATGTCGTTACTTCTTATTACGCATGATCTTGGAATTGTTGCGCAAAACTGTACACGCGTTATCGTAATGTACGGCGGACTTATTATGGAAGAAGGACCTGTACTTAATATTTTCCAATCGCCGAATCATCCATATACGAAAGGGCTATTAAACTCTCTACCAAAAATATCGAACGGCGTAAAAGAAAGACTAGCGCCAATTCAAGGTGTAACACCAAACTTATTACACCCGCCGAAAGGATGCCCATTCGCAGAGCGTTGCCCACATAAAATGGACATTTGTGAACAAGAACGTCCGCCATATTTTGAAATCGGAAACGGAAGGCGCTCTATGTGCTGGCTAAATGATAGGGCGGTAGGTGATTCCCATGCATGAAGAAAACTTAATTGAAGTTCGGAACTTAAAAAAGTATTTTCCTATTAAAAAAGGACTATTCGGCAGAAAAACAGAGCAATTAAAAGCAGTAGATGATCTTAGCTTCACAATTAAAAAGGGTGAAACATTCGGGCTAGTAGGAGAATCTGGCTGCGGAAAATCAACGACAGGAAGAAGCATCATTCGTTTACACGACGTTACTTCAGGTAACATCCTATTCGACGGAAAAGATATCGCAGATCTAAAAGAAAGTGAACTAAAAGAATATCGAAAACGAATGCAAATCATTTTCCAAGATCCATACGCATCATTAAATCCGACAATGAACGTATTCCAAATTATTAGCGAACCGATGAACATTCACGGATCTTACACAGCGGAAGAAAGAAAAGAAATCATTCTAGACCTTCTCAAAAAAGTAGGCCTAAAAGAAGAACACCTATATCGCTACCCGCACGAATTTAGCGGAGGACAAAGACAGCGCATAAGCATCGCGCGCGCACTATCTGTAAAACCAGACTTCATCCTATGTGACGAACCAATTTCAGCACTAGATGTCTCAGTCCAAGCACAAGTCGTAAACATGCTGCAGGATATTCAAGAAGAAACAGGCGTCACATACTTATTCATCGCCCATGACCTATCCATGGTAAGACACATATCAGACCGAATCGGAGTCATGTACCTAGGAAACATAGTAGAAATTGCCGACAGCGAAGACCTATACACAAAACCGGCACATCCATACACACAAGCACTACTCTCATCCATGCCAGAACCAGATCCAACAAACACAGGTAAAGAAAGGATCATTCTGCAAGGGGAAGTACCAAGCCCACTAAACTCACCATCCGGCTGCAAATTCAGAACAAGGTGTAAATTCGCCACTGAAAAATGCGCACAGGAAGTACCGAAGATGCTTGAGATTGCGAAGGGGCATGAGGTGGCTTGTCATTTGTTTTAGAGGGGGAAGCATCGGGGGGACCTGGTGGTATTTCAGTTGGTAATATAATAGTTGGTATGGCTTGTAGCGTTAAATAATTTATATAATAAACAATAAACATAAAAAAGAGCTAAGGTTCTCATACAGCCTTAGCTCTTTTTTATGTTTGTTAAACAATATCCTTTCAAAAAAATATTTAAGTCTATATTTATCCCGCTATTTGCCGGGCAGTAAAACTCCCACCTCAAAATTCAGGTGGAGCAAAGAAGTTAGGTGGGAGATCGAATGCCCGTAAACGCCCGATTGGTTCAACTAATAATCAGTGGGGGATGAACAAAACCCCCCACTGATTAAAGTTTCACTTTATAATTTTTTCTATCTTAATGCATAAAGACAGGGAAGGATTATATTTAATTCCCTTCCATACTTCTGATGGGGTGGACATCAATGAGATGTGGTTTTTTGTTCACGGATTTTTAACATCTTTATTTACAGTGTTTTGAATGTAAACTAATAATAAAAAGTTTGCTTTCAAATTAGAAAAGGTTAGTCCCTCACTCCACTCCAGCTAAAAACCTCACACCCAAAAACAAAGGGGAACTCAATTGTTCAAACTCATAAAAAGTTTCAATCTTGTCTAAGCATCCATTAGGATATAGAATTGATCATCCATTTTTCTTTACATAATCTCCAGATACAGTCCATATCAACTATAGATTCTTGTCTTATGCTAAATGTAATCAAAAAGCAAGTAGATAAAGATAATGACTAAAACATTAACTCTAGATACTTTTTTGATGAATATTACAAATAAACAGGAGGTAATGAAAAATGATTAAAACATTATTAGCAGGAGCACTTTTAAGTACAGGATTGGTAGCGGGAGGTGCAGTAGGTGCAGATGATGCGAAAATGGACAATTTAAAGTCAAATGAAGATAGTTCAAATCAAGTAATTACACAAAGTGCAGATGGAACAACGTCTTTCTCACAAAACTTTGATTTACCTAAAGATGCAGTGCCAGCAACTCCTAAAGGAGACGTAAAAACTGTTGAAAGAACAGAAGGTACAGGTTCTCAAGAAGGAAAAATGGTACCAGCAAAAGAAGGTACAGATTCTCAATCTGGATTTGAAATGGGAGCCCCTGAAAAACCAGAACATGCAAAAACTGTTGAAAGAACAGAAGGTACAGGTTCTCAAGAAGGAAAAATGGTACCAGCAAAAGAAGGTACAGATTCTCAATCTGGATTTGAAATGGGAGCCCCTGAAAAACCAGAACATGCAAAAACTGTTGAAAGAACAGAAGGTACAGATTCTCAAGAAGGAAAAATGGTACCAACAAAAGAAGGAAATTAAATAATATATAGTTATAACGAAGAGCATCCAAAAAGTGGTGCTCTTTTTATATTATAGGAACCAACCGGTTTTACTCAATATAGAACCGTAGAGGGAATTTAAGCTAGAATATGGGTTACTGTCTCTTCAAATCGTGGTGTTTGAAGCACTAGTTTTGGTGGTAACGTTACAACATAAACATTTTATTAGAGATTTTTTAAATTTACATACACTCTAGATAAACTACATATCAACTTCAGATACTTGTTTTATGATACAAGTAATCAAACAAAAGGAGGGCAATGCAAAATGATTACAACAGTATTAACAAGGCACTCTTTTAAGTACAGGAGATTATTAACAGGTGGAGAAAATGTTGAAGATGTACAGACAGATAAACATATTCCATATGAACAAAATGAATTGCAGCAAACTCTAGAAAAGTACGATTCGAAGAAATTTGAGTTATAAAAAGAAAGTAGATAAATATAGTGAAAATAGATAAATTGACAAGAGAAAAGCACTTTGTGTATATCACAGGTGCTTTTTATTTTCATTTTGATATAGGGCTTGAATTGAATTTTTACACTAAAATATATACGGCAAAAAGGGGGGAGTTCATTGCACAAAGTTATTTATGGAATATTAATTTTAATTTATACTTTGTATTCATTTTTTGTAAGTGATGGAAGTGAAGTAAGGTTTATTATGGTGTTAACTATAGTACTTATCTTTTCTGTGGTTTTAGAAAAAGGAAATGCAAACAAAACGACTGATTAAAGGTCTTTTTGTTTGCATTTTTTAGTTGGCTATTAAAGTCCAGATGTTTTAGGAATAGCACCAAATCGCCATCAAGCTTAAAGAACGATTTATCCCCAAACAATAAAAATGAGCTTTTTATTACAAGTTAGCACCAAATTTCATTTTTGGGACACTATTAAATTTTTAGTTGATGAAAACACCCGCCTAAAATAGAAAACTTTTAACCTATTATCATTTATTCCGTGGCTTTTAAGGTATTTAACACGACTTTGGTTGCGTCTGCAATAAGTTTATCATCGTATTTAGCATCTTCTTTATCATGATTAGAAAGTATAGCAAGAACAATCGGCTTTTTATTTGGTGGCCAAATAATTGCGATATCATTTCTTGTTCCGTAAGATCCCGCGCCTGTTTTATCAGCTACTTCCCATCCTTTTGGTACGCCCGCACGAATCAATTTATCTCCAGTTGTATTTCTCTTCATCCAATCTACTAATAGTTCACGTTTTTCTATTGGAAGTGCAGTTCCTAATGTAAATGATTGAAGTGTCTTAGCTATCGCTTCTGGTGTACTGGTATCATGTGTTTCTCCTGGATGCACTTCATTTAATTCAGGCTCAAATCGTTCTGAAGTAGTAACAGTATCTCCCATTTCTCTCAAGATTTTTTCAAATTCAGAGGGCCCCCCTAACTGTTTAAGAATCAAATTATGTGCTGTGCTGTCACTATATCGAACAGAAGCATCTGCAAGTTCTTTTAACGTCATTCCTGTATCAACATGCTTTTCAGTAATTGGATTATAATTAGAAAGATCTTCATGAGTATACGTAATCCTTTGATCAAGAGCTTCTAATGAGTTCTTGCGTAAAAGAGCGCCCACAGCTAATGATTTAGATGTAGATGCAAATGCAAAACGATCATCTGAATGATAAGCAACAGTTTGATTCGTACCTGTGTCCAGTGCATAAATACCAAGCTTAGCATCATATTCTTTTTCAAGTTTAGCGAAAGATTGATTACCTGTATTTTCTTGTTTAATTTGATTAGCTTGATTCGCTTGTTTAGGTGGTTCAGATTGAGTGTTACTATTGGAACAGCCTATAAGTGATACACATGAAAGTAATACTACAGGCACAATCTTTTTGTAATGTGAGATGTTAAAGAACTTGTTTAAAACGAACATAAATTTTCAACCTCTTTCAAGAATATATGGATTTTGTCTAGGTATTCTAAATACCAATGCAATTAAAGATGGCATTGGGTAACAATACTACTGCAGCTAAAATTTCACAGGTTAAATGACATCCAAAACGTTTATCCCGCTATTTGCCGGGCTGCCCGTAAAAGCCCGATTGGTGAGGGCTGATAATCAGTGGGGGATGAACAAAACCCCCACTGATTAAAGTTTCACTTTATATGATTGATAAGTCACGGTTTGGGTTGTTTCTTTTTTGTTTTCACTTGTAATGGTTCACCTGTGAAAGTATTAAACTTGTAATACTTAACCGTAGTATTACGATCTATATTTTCCGCTTTTTGGATAATAACTCCTTTCTTTTTTTGTAATACATAAAAATAGATGTCAAACGGGATATGTTGTATCCAATCTGGACAACTAATATTAGAAATACACTTATTAGACACTCTAAGTAATAAATTTGTTCCACTTTAAGATGAGGAAGAATTTGGGGCTTGTAAAATAACAATGGAACTACGTGTTTTTTCGTCATACAAAAACCTCTACATATAAGTAGAGGTTTTTAAATTGTATATTAATGAATTATGCTTTTTTAGATAAAGTAAATCGAGTTCAGGTAAACGAAGAACATAGCATACGTAATTTTAACTAGATTTATTATTAGCTAGTTTATCTCCACCATTAAGCTCCGCCTCAATCTGCGAAGTCTTCGATGACTCATCCATACGCCAATACGTAATAAAGCTTATTGCGATACATCCAGCTACGTAAAAATAGAATAGTGATTCCATCCCGATACTCTTTAGCCATAATGCGATAAATTCCGCTGTTCCGCCGAATATCGCAACTGTTAGTGCATACGGTAAACCTACGCCTAGTGCGCGAATTTCAGTTGGGAAGAGTTCGGCTTTTACAATTGCGTTAATGGAAGTGTAACCAGTAACGATAATGAGGCCGACCATCATGAGTAAGAATGCTACCATTGGTTCTGTCGTTTTTTCCATAAAGAAGAAGATCGGTGCTGTTAGTAACGTTCCGAGAATACCAAAAGCCATTAATAGTGGGCGGCGTCCAATTTTATCGGATAGTAGCCCCGCAATCGGCTGAAGTACGACGAAAATAAGAAGTGCGACAAAGTTAATCCAGCTTACAATTTCTTTCGGAAGACCGACTGTGTTTACCATGAATTTTTGTAAATATGTTGTGTACGTATAGAATGCAACAGTGCCTCCAAGTGTTAGGCCGACTACAGTTAATACTGCTTTCGGATGCTTCATAAGAGCGCGAATTGTTCCTGCGTTTTCGCGGTTTTTAGATTCCATTTTTGAGAACTGCTCCGATTCATCCATCGTACGGCGAAGCCATAATACAGCTACTGCGCCCATTGCTCCAATAATGAATGGAATACGCCATCCCCAAGCTTTCATATCTGGTTCGCTTAGTAATTGCTGAAGAACAATTTGAACGCCTAACGCAACCATCTGTCCAGCAACGAGCGTTACATATTGGAAACTTGAATAAAAGCCACGGCGTCCACTACTAGCCATTTCAGATAAATACGTTGCGGAAGTTCCATACTCTCCGCCGAGTGACAACCCTTGCAGTAAACGGGCAAGAACTAAAATAATTGGCGCCATAATACCGATGCTTTCGTAACTCGGTGTACAGGCAATAATTAAAGAACCACCGGCCATAACCGTAATGGAAAGCGTTAATGCTGCCCGGCGTCCATGACGATCCGCATAGCGTCCCATTAGCAAACTTCCGATAGGACGCATTAAAAATCCAACTGCGAAAATAGCTGCTGTGTTCAGTAACTGACTCGTTGGATCTCCTTTAGGAAAGAATTCTGCTGAAAAATAAACAGCAAAAGCAGAGTAAACGTACCAGTCGTACCATTCAATTAAATTGCCGACGGAACCTTTAAAGATATTGCCGGCGACTCGGTTAGATTTTGCTTGAGCCATAATAATTCCTCCTCTTGCTTATAAATAAAATGATAATTATGAAAGCGCGTTCAATATAGTTGAATTGTACTGTTCATGAATTAAAATCTCAATATTATGACAATTTTATTCTTTTTGTACTTTATGTACATGGAGAGTTTTAATAGTTGCTTCATTATTAGTTTTGTCATAATAATAGAAAAAGGAGATTGATAGTTTAGAATATTTTATCAAAGGATATGGAGTATGAAGAAATCACACAAAGTGTCATTACAAACGAAAATAGTAAGCTTAATTATTACGTTAATTTTATTTGTCGTTCTCCTATTAGCCGGAATATTTGTTTACATTCAGTCCGTTGATACGAAGCGCCAAGTGGAACAATTAGCTCTGCAAACGGCGAAGTCACTTTCTTTTATGCCAGCTATAAAAGATGCTTTTCAATATAACGAGCATAAAAGTACCATTCAATCCATTGCGGAACAAGTTCGCGAGCAAGCTGGTGCAGATTATGTCATTATAGAAGATCGTTATGGGGTTATGTATTCACATTCTAATTCGGAGTTGATTGGTACAAAGAGTAACAATCCATATAACTATGAAGCACTCACTTTTGGTGGCTATTATACACTCGAAGGAAATGGTGCAAGTGGCCCGGCTTTAATGGCGAAGGCACCCATTATTGTTCATAACGGAGACTACGATCAAGTCGTAGGTGTTGTGACAGTGGAGTTTTTAATAAAAGGTATTGAATCTAACATATTGAGCAGAACGAAAGAAATTATCCTCTTTTCCTTAGCTGTATTACTAGCCGGAATTGTTGGTGGCATTCTTTTAGCACGTAGTATCAGGAAAGATACACTCGGTCTAGAGCCGAATGAAATCGCAGCGCTATACCGGGAACGAAGCGCGATACTACTATCTATAAAAGAAGGAATTATCGCTATTGATCAAAACGGTTTTATTACGATGATGAACACTTCGGCAGAAGAAATGCTGTATGTAAATGGTGATTATATGCAGCAGCACATTTCAAAAGTTTTGCCAGAATTTAATATGGAGAGAGTGTTAGAAAACGATCAAGAAATATCGTTTCAAGATAAAGTATTCATTTTAAACATGACACCGATACTCGAAAATAATAGTACGGTAGGCGTTGTATGTAGTTTTAGAGATAAAACAGAATTGCAAAACCTTGTGAATACAATATCTGAGGTAAGAAAATATTCAGAGGACTTACGCGCTCAAACGCATGAATTTACAAATAAACTTTTCGTTTTATCAGGATTACTTCAGTTAGGACATTACAGAGAAGCAATTGAATTCATCCAGCAAGAATCTAATATTCATCAAAGCCAAAACCATATTTTATTCCATCAAATTCACGATGCGAAAGTACAAGCTATTTTATTAGGAAAACTCGGAACAGCGTCTGAAAAGAAAATCGATTTTCATATTGAAGGAGATAGTGCGCTTCAACCGTTACCAGACCATATAAAAGTTTCGCACCTTATTACGATCCTTGGAAACATAATCGACAATGCGTTTGATGCGGTGAGTGAACGAGCGGAAAAGAGTGTTTCCTTCTTTGTTACGGATATTGGACACGATATTGTGTTTGAAGTGATAGATAGTGGAGCAGGGATACCGGCAGAAAAAATCACGACCATTTTTCAAAAAGGGTTTTCAACGAAAGGGAATGATCGTGGTTACGGACTAGCAAACGTGAAAGAAATGGTAGATCTACTACAAGGAACAATTGAAATTCAAAACGAGAAAAATGGGGGAGCTATTTTTACAATTTACCTTCCGAAAACATTGAGAGAAAGTACATGACAAACAGGGGGATGGGAATATGTTGAAGGTTGCAATTGCAGAAGATGATTTCCGCGTGGCGCAAATTCAAGAGGAGTTTTTATCAAAAATAAAGGACGTAAAAGTGATCGGAAAAGCATTGAATGCAAAAGAAACGATGGAACTACTACAAAAGGAAGAAATCGATTTACTTCTATTAGATAATTATTTACCAGATGGAATTGGTACAGACTTATTGCCGAAAATCCATGCTGACTTTCCAAACGTTGACGTCATTATGGTTACAGCGACGAATGAAAACCATATGCTAGAAAAAGCAATTCGAAACGGCGTAAGCAACTACCTTATAAAACCGGTCACGTTAGATAAATTTGTTCGAACCATTGAAGACTATAAAAGAAAGAAGCAATTATTACATAGTAACAATGAAGTAAATCAAGTACTAATCGATAACTTCTTCGGTACTTCACAAATACAAGATATGAAAAACTTACCGACAGGTGTTGATCCGTTAACACTGCAAAAAGTGAAAGGAATTATAAAAGGGTTCGAAGACGGAATTACAATAGAAGAAATGGGAGAACAAATGGGAGCTTCCAGAACAACTGCAAGAAGATATTTAGAATATTTAGTGGCGACAAACGAATGCACAGTAGAGTACACATACGGCATTATCGGACGACCAGAACGAAAATATCGAATAGGACGAGGACTATGAAAAAACGATTATTACTATGTATATGGATCATGACAGGAGTAATAGCTGGTTGTTCCGTAGAAAAAACGCACACGAATAAAGTGGACATAGAAGAAGTAGAAATCGTTGCGCCAAACGTTCAAGGAGCAGGATGGGATTTAACAGCACGGGCAATGCAAAAAACGCTAACAGAAGAAAAAATCTTCACAAAACCAATCACAGTCACAAATAAAGTAGGTGGCAGTGGTGATGTCGGCTGGAAATATACGAAACAAAAAGGCGGTCACGTACTGGCGATTAACTCAAGCTTACTCATAACGAACAACCTACTAGGCCACAGTAAACTAACCTATAAAGACTTCACCCCGCTCGCAACATTAGCATCAGACTGGGAAGTCGTTGTCGTCTCAAAAGAATCAAGCATAGAAAACGCAAACGAACTAATGGAACAACTAAAACAAAACAAGAAAAACTTCAAAATCGGCGTTGCCCCCGGCCTAGGAAACGACGATCACCTATCCTTCGTACAAGTAAGCAAAGCATTCGGCATAAACCCAGCCGAACTACAATTCTTCGTTTACGAAAACAAAGAAAAAATCATAAACGCCCTAACGAACAAACAAATCAATGCCGCAACCATGACCCTATCCGAAGCCGAAAAACAATACAAAGCCGGCAAAATAAAAATACTAGCCGTATCCGCACCAAAGCGCCTAGACCGACTACCAGAAATTCCGACGTGGAAAGAACAAGGAGTCGACGTTATATTCCAGCACTGGAAAGGGATTATGGGCCCGAAGGATATGACGGAGGAAGAGGTTGCTTATTGGGATAATATCATTAAGAGGATGGTGGAGAGTGAGAGTTGGAAGGGGATTTTGAGGGAGAGGGGTTGGAATTCTTTTTATAAGAATAGTGAGGAGAGTAGGATTTTTCTTGAGGAGAGTAGTCAGGAGTATGGGGAGCTAGTGGGGAATAATAGGGATTAGTAAATCATACGGTATGGCGTATGATTTTTCTTTTATACATAGTTTGATAAAATAGTAGTAATTGTAATTTATTGTAACGGTGGGGATAAAAATGTTGGATCAACTCATAATTGAATTGGCTAAATCAACGAAGCAGGTTGAAGATATAAATGGTGATAAAACTTATTTGATTAGAAATAAGGATAATGGAGAATTAGAAATTGAAATTAAATTTTCACGTGAGCGATATGAAAAAGAAGAAGCACCGTCTTATTTTAACGTGGGCTTTGAACTTCTTAAGGATGCTTGGCAAAAAATTATTGATATGCGCACGGTAAAGAGTGAGGATTTCGGACAAGCAAGTGAATGTAATACTTTCTTGGTAGCTTTCTGTTCACAGCTTCCATTTGTGAATGTAATGGAAGCAGGAGCTATTGAATTTAAAGAATTCAAAACAGATAACCTACCAAGTGAAAAATATGATAAAGTAATGCTCTTTTTAGAAGAGACAATGAATGGTACATATAATCCAAGTACGTTAAGTGAACAAGCGGATGAAAATTTATATAGAGTGAAATCTAATGCACGCCAGGATTTAAGATTGTTGGGCTTTTTGAATGAATCTCATGAAATGAATCAGCTTTTATTAAATGAATATGTTCAATCAGAAGATAAGAATGCTTACATTGCACAGCTAGTTTTAAGACAGGAATATTTCCGTCAAAAAGAAAGAAGCTTTAGTAGGTTTGGGAATGACGATTGTCCGAAATTCATTAGGGGCTAATTTGATGGTTGAATCAGTAGCGAAGCGGCGTACGAATAACTTACTAGATTGGTTGGAACAAGTAGGGCTGATTAATAATGAGTGGATTCCTATTGAACAATACGTAAAAGATGATAGAGAAAAGGGCGGTAGTATGAACAGTAATTTACGTGAAAAGTTTTTAACGGTTATGGATGAATATTTACAGGCAAGAACAGAAAGATTTGCAGGTCATAAAATGGGAGCGGTTGTTAGGCATGAAATGACAACGGAAATAACGAGGTTACCATTTATTAATCATAATCAATATGTTGTCACAGGTTCAATTGGACAAGGGAATTGGGCTGCTGTTCCGTGGCTTGCGATTATGAATAAAGATATTACGACATCTACGCAGAGAGGTTATTATATCGTTTATTTGTTTAGTGAAGATATGGAGCGATTATATTTAACGTTGGCGCAAGGTGTGACGGAAACGACTAAAGAAGAGATGCAAAAAATTAAAGAAGAGATCCGTGAACAAATACATATGTCCCAAAAGGTGAAAAAAGATAATGAGATTTTCCTAGGATCAAGTCCAAAAGCGAAAGGATATGCGAATTCAACAGCGGCTTATATTGCGTATGATGCTAATGATATGCCAAGTGAAAAAGAGTTAGTAGAGGACCTAGAAGAAATGCTTCGCTATTATGAGGGATTCATAGCTTATAAAGAGGAAGGAACGAAATATGAAATGATTTATGAGAGGAAAGAAGTGTATTTAGATCAGCAATCAATTATCGATCATGTGTCTTCTTATATTCAAAGTAAAGGTTTCTTTTATGAGAAAAAGGATCTTAATAATTTCTTCCTTTCGTTAAAGACGAAGCCATTTGTAATTTTATCAGGTATTTCAAGTACAGGGAAAACGAAAATTGTTCAGTGGTTTGCGGAGAGTTTAGGGGCTACGGAAGAGAATGGACAATTTACACTCATTCCGGTTCGACCTGATTGGAGTGATAGTTCTGATTTGCTTGGTTATGTGAATCTTCAAGGGGAATTTCAAGAAAGACCGTTAATTAAAGTTCTTGAAAATGCAGATGCAAATCCAAATAGGCCGTATTTTGTAGTGTTGGACGAGATGAACTTAGCTAGAGTGGAATACTACTTTAGTGATTTTTTAAGTGTAATTGAAAGTCGTAAATGGAAAGATGGAAAAATTGTTACGTCACCAGTACTTCCAGAATCAATTACGAATAAGCATATTACGATTCCATCAAATGTATATATTATCGGAACGGTAAATATGGATGAAACGACACATCCGTTAAGTAAAAAAGTATTAGATCGTGCGAATACAATTGAATTTAATACCGTTAACTTAGATTATTTTAATTTCTTAATGGATATGGAAGAGAAGGAAGCTGAAATTGTTTCTAATAGCTCTTTAGCAACCAAGTATCTTCATTTAAAAGAATGCTTTAAAGAAAACGAAGATCTTGTGAGAAATATCTCAACTATTTTAATAGAAATAAATAAAACACTTGAATCAGTTGGAGCTCAAGTTGGATACCGTATACGAGATGAAATTTGTTTCTATATGGCATACAACGAAAAAGGAAAGTTATTATCGTTTGATGAAGCGCTTGATTATCAAATATATCAAAAGATTTTACCGCGTCTTGCAGGGAGCGATGGACGAACAGAAGAGGTATTAAAGCAGTTGTATGTATTATGTGCAAATGAAGAATATGATAGTGGTAATAATGATGCCTCATATGCTAAGTATCCTCGTTCAGCTAACAAGCTGTCTCATATGTTAAGGAGGTTCGAGTATGATGGCTTCACCTCTTTCTGGATCTAATAATGAGATAGAGCTAGTTAAGATTGAAACAGAGGAGCTATCATTGACGATTAAAGGAAACCCTTATCATGAAAAATACGAGAGTTTAAAAGAATATCATGCTATGAACGCAGATGAAATGATGTATTTTCATGTAGATGGGAAGACGGAATCCGTTTTTGTATTTGATGCGAGATTGCAGCGGCTAGATGAATGGAACGAACATCCGCCAATCTTTTTTGAGAATAGAAGTTATCAGCTTGTTGTTGTTCCGAAAAATAACAAGCAGCTCTCTTTTTATCATGAACATCCGGGATTTCGAAAACAAGTTAGTTCTATTCAAATGGGTTCACTACACGTGTTAATGGGGAATCTTTCGTTTCCGAATGAAGTAGGAAATACAACGTTTGAAATTAAAGATGATAAAGAAACTTTATTAACAGTTACATTTGAAGTTTTTCCGGTAAAGCTTGATTATAAGGATGATTACAGAGCTTTATTAGATGAGGTAAATGATGAAATTTATAATTTAGCGTTTCATTTACTAAAGAGAACTTACTTAGGAGCATCTGCAATTTACGCTACAAATCCATCGAAGAGTGAGTTTTATCGTATTTTAAATGATTCCTTTGAGCGGTTTATGAAGTCGATCTCTTACATTAAAAGACAACCGCATCATACGCTTATGACTAGACATCAACTTGTACGAGGAGAAAAAATTCGTAAATTTGATTCTGTCGGAATGAATTATTTGCGAAAGCGACCACACTTAATACAAGGAGAAAACAGTATACCGGCTAAAGGAATTACAGCTTATAAGGAAGTGTCATATGACACGCTGGAAAATCGATTTGTTAAATGGATGATTCAAAGAGTCGTACATAAAATAGAGGATTTACTTAAGGCGCTAGAGCCAAAGTCTAGATATACACGTGGTGAAACTGATGAAGATTTACTACAACGTGTAAAAAATATGAAGTATCGAATGAAAAATGAATTGAACGATCCATCTTGGCGAGGAATAGGAAAATTAGATCGCTCAGTCTTTTCGCTCGTAATCCAAATGGCTGCAGGATATAGAGATGCGTATCAAATCTTTTTAATGCTATCGCGAGGTTTAACATTACGAGGACAAATTTTCAAAATGTCGGTAAAAGATGTCGCAAGGCTATACGAATACTGGACGTATTTAAAACTCGGACAAATTCTATCTAAAAAATATATACCGCTCCATCAAGACGTTATTCAAGTTAAACAAGATGGTTTATACGTAACGCTTGATGAAAGTAAAACTGCAAAAAGAACGTTCAAGCATCCAGTCACTGATGAAGTAATAGAACTTTATTTCCAGAAAAGAAACGGTAGACTGCCAACAGTTACACAAAAGCCAGATACGATGCTTGCTATTGAGAAGAAGGGAAAGAACTATCAATACCAATACATTTTTGATGCGAAATATCGAATTGATTTTGCTGAAAATCCTCATTACAAAAGGAAGTATGGCACCCCTGGTCCAATGGAAGAAGACATTAATACAATGCATCGTTACAGAGACGCACTAGTGGTAGAACAAGAGGGGCCTTTTGAGCGAACAGCTTACGGAGCGTACGTACTATTCCCATGGAATCAAGAGGAAGAATACGAGAATCATCCATTTTATAAAAGTATCGAAAAAGTAAATATCGGTGGTTTCCCATTCTTACCAAACGCAACGAGACTGGTAGAACAATTTCTAGATCATCTCATTGAAAAAAGCCCAGAAGAAATTATAAGAGAAGGCATCCTTCCAAGAGGAACAAAAGAAGAATGGCACTCCTCGCTAGAAGAAAAAGTATTAGTGGGCAGCGTGAAAACTGAAAGTGACTATGAAACATATAGAAAAAATGGCGTATATCAGCTACCAGTCACACAGCTAAAACCAGGATGGCAAGAAGCTAAGTACATAGCATTATATGCACCGAAAAAATGGCACGGAGAAAAAGGTGGCATTCAATACTTCGCAAAAATTAAACACATTCAAATGCAACAAAACGATGAGTATGTAAATTTCGAACTAGAGCCATGGAAAAAACTAGACCACCTCATCCGCCCAGTAGGATATGGCATTCAAGCATACACAATAACAACTATGTCGTTATTAAAAGAGGTGCAAGAACTCCCGGAACTATTTATGAAATCAAAAGAAGAACGAATCCTTTGGAAAACATTACGCCGTTTTACGAGGCAAGTTAAAGTTGAGCTGGATCATCGTAATTTAGATGAGGCATCTTCTGTTAAGAGTTATTATGTGCAGGATGTTCAGATTTGGGTTGATTATGAGAATGGGGTTGTTATGGTTGGGAGAGATGGACGAGTTAAAGAGGTGCCTTTGGAGTTGGTTGTTGGGCGGGGATCGGTGTTGTTTAAAGAAGTTATAAAAGTACTAAATGTTAGGGAATAGCACTTAGATACAAGGTTGATTAAGTCATGAATAAGGGCCAAGTTTTTAAATGTAATAGATAAATATTAGTTGGATAAAGTGTATTGTTAACTATGGGAAGAAGAGCATATGGGGTATATGCTCTTCTTTTATTTGTAAATAACATGGATGTGAAACTCTAAATGATGACCTCCACCCTGTCAAGGTAAAGGTCTTATTTTACCTCTATATTAGTGATACCGGATTTTTTCTATACATTCCCCTTGTACCTCCCCCAACGTCACCCCCTAACCTAAAGAAGACAAATCAAAAAGGGGGGACAAAACCACTCATGAAAACCACCACAAAAGAAAAAAGGAACACCATCATCATGCTACTACTCTCAGCTGCAATAGGAATCTTTTCACCACTACTCATGTACATCACACTGGCACGTAAAAATGAGGTGTACAAATACCATTGCCGAAAAGCATTCAACTTTCATTTGTTAATCTTTCTTCTATTTAATATTAGTTCGTGTATTAGTGATGTTTTATTTTGGATTGTATTTGCCTTTGAGGTAGTTCAAGTGATCATTGTTGCTTGGAAAGTAATACGCGACGAACCATATCGTTATTTCATTCGAATTCTGTTATTTAAAGAAGATAAGTATGCAGTGGAAGGAGAATAGATGATGAAACAAGAAGTGGAGATAAAAGGAAAGCGATTTTTCGTTATGATTGCCGTGTTGTTTATTGCGACTTATATTGTTTTACGAAAAAGAAAGTATGAGCACTTTTATGATGGTATTAGTGAGTATGAAAATCGTTATAGCGGGAAGGTTCCTTTTTTATTACTTGTTGTAGGTTTGTTTCAATATTGTAGGCAGAATGAGGTAAGTTTTTCTCATATGCTTCAGTATGTGAAAGAGAAGTTAGTGGAGTAGGTGAGGATATGGCGTGGATGATTAGTGAGTTTGCAAGTGTTGGGGATGTTACGGTGCGGACGCTTCGTTATTATGACAAGATTAATTTATTAAAGCCGAGCGATTATACTGAGGGTGGGCATCGGTTATATACGAAAGATGATTTGTATGTGTTGCAGCAAATTCAATCGTTTAAGCATCTCGGTTTTTCGCTTGGGGAAATTCAAAATATTATATTGCAGCGTGATATAGAGACGGAAGAATTTTTAAGACAAATGCATTTTCAAAGAGAACTGCTTTTGGCAGAGCAAGAAAGAATTGCGAAGGTACTTTCGCATATGGATGAGATGACGAAGAAGTTTCAAAAGGAAGAACGAGTGGATATCGCTTTGTTTTCTTCGTTTCTGCAAACCTTTATATGGGAGAAAGAAAATAAGGAATGGTTAGAGGAACATTTTTCAAAGGAGAGTGTTCAAGCGGTTTATAATAATAAGGAACTAAAAGAAAAGTTTGATCGGCGATTTATGGATGTGATAGGGAAGTTGAAAAAGTATAAGGAAGAAGAGAAGGATCCGAGTCATCATGACGTTCAAGTTACTTTGAAGGAATTTTTCAATTTAATAGAAGAGGTAACGAAATATCTTGATACACCTCAAAGTGATGTGGAGGATATAATCCAAAAATCCAACCTCCCACTATCCGAATTCCCAACCCTCTTCACAACCGAAGAAGAAAACTATATAAAAGAAGCAATCCAGCAGTTTAACCCCTAGTTAAACTGCTTTTCCATTATAATAGAAGAAAAACCAAACGGAGGAAAATCCCATGCCAACCTACAACAAACTAATCCGAAATAAAATCCCACAAATAATAAAAGCTAACGGAAAAACACCAACAACAAGAATTCTATCTGAAGACGAATACATAAAAGAACTCTGCAAAAAAACACAAGAGGAACTAACCGAATACCTAGAAGCAGACACAAAAGAACATAAACTCGAAGAACTATCCGATCTTCTAGAACTAATAAACGCCCTAGCTGAACATGAAGGCACAACACTAGAAGAAATCAATAATATCCGTAAAAAGAAAGCGGAAGAACGAGGTGGCTTTTCAGATCGAGTATTCTTAATCAGGGTAACTGATAACTAACCCCTCCTAAGCCCCTCCCAAGTAATAAATCACTAAAAAAAAACACAACAAAACAAAAACACCAACAAACACCGTAGTAGTAGTCAAAAAAAATTTGAAATAACACGCCAAAAACCCACCCCTCCTTCTTATATATAGTACAAAGAGGAATTTTTCATTTTTGAATGGAGACGGGAGGAACTTTGATGGCGGTGTATCGTAATGTGCAGGTAAATTTTTGGCAGGATGATTTTGTTTTGGATTTGACGCCGGAGGAGCGGTATTTTTATGTGTATTTGTTAACTTGTTCGAAGACGACGCAGTGCGGGATTTTTCCTTTTCCGAAGCGGTTAGCTGAGATGGAGACGGGTTATAATCGGGAGACTGTTGACAAGCTTGTGCAGCGCTTCATTGATTATGGAAAGATTCTTTATGATGCGGATACGAGGGAGTTATTTATTTTAAATTGGCTTCGTTATAATCCTGTGACGAATACGAATGTGGAGAAGTGTGTGCTTCGTGAGCTTAAGGGTGTGAAGAATAAGGAGTTTGTATGTATGTTTCTTCGTAAGTGCGTAGAGGAGGAGCTGAATGTTCCGATGCTTTTAGCACATTTCGGTATGCCTAGTGATTTGGCCGTTCATGATGTTGATCCGGTCTGTGATGAGGCGGAAGAAGAGGTTAAAGAGGAAGAGACGGGGAGTCGCGTGTTTTCTTTTTACGAGCAACATTTTGGTAGTTTGTCTCCGTATACGGTAGAGGAATTGAATGCGTGGATGAATGATTTGTCAGAGGAGCTTGTGCTGAAGGCTCTTCAAATTTCGTATGAGAATAAAAACCGGAAGATGGCTTATGTGAAGGGGATTTTGCGGGGGTGGCACGGGAAAGGATTTACGAAAGTGTCTGAGGTTGAGGCGGATACGGCAAGGTTTCGGAAGAAGGAGTCGTCTGTTAGTAGCGGGGAGACGGCAAATTTTTTGGCGAAGTGTGAGGAGTGGGAGAAGAATGTGCCGTCTGAGGAAGAGTTGCAGCGCTTTTTAGCGGAGCGCGGGTGGCGTCCATGAGTATTCAAAATGTGGAGGCGGAAAAGACGGTGTTAGGTTCTCTATTACTTGATGGAGAGCTTATTAAGGAGTGCCGTTTGACGGAGCAGTATTTTTCTATGCCAGTGCATAAGTCTATATTTCAGTTAATGCGAAAAATGGAAGAAGAGGGGCAACCCATTGATCTTGTGACGTTCATTTCTAGGGTAGATCCGAATTTTTTGAAGGGGATCGGGGGAATGGAGTATTTTATAGGGTTAATGGATGGTGTGCCTGCGACTAGCAACTTCTCTTATTATGAGGGGCTTGTTCGAGGTGCATGGAAAATGTATCAGGCTGGTGTTCTTGGGCACAAGATGGGAGAGCGTCTTATTGAGGAGAAGAATGAGAAAATTATTGGTGAGACGATTACGGCACTTTGTGAGTTAGAGGAAAAGGACTGTGTATGTGAGTTTGATTTGAAGGATGCGTTAGTTGGTTTGTATGAAGAGCTTCATCAAGATACGAAAGAGAATACTGGTATTGAGACTGGTTATATATCGCTAAATAAAATGACGTGCGGATTGCAGGAAGGTGATTTTGTCGTTCTTGGTGCACGCCCTTCTATGGGGAAGACTGCGTTTGCGTTAAATGTTGGACTACATGCGGCGAAGTCTGGAGCGGCAGTTGGATTGTTTTCATTAGAGATGAGTAGTAAGCAATTGTTAAAAAGGATGGCGTCTTGCGTAGGTGAAGTGTCAGGAGGCAGATTGAAAAATCCGAAGCACCGTTTTGCGATGGAAGACTGGGAAAAGGTGAGTAAGGCGTTTGCGGAGATCGGGGAGTTACCACTTGAGATTTACGATAATGCAGGCGTTACAGTGCAAGATATTTGGATGCAAACTCGTAAGTTAAAGAGGAAGCACGGCGATAAAAAGCTTTTAGTCATTGTAGATTATTTGCAGCTCATTACGGGGGATCCGAAGCATAAGGGCAATCGGTTTCAAGAGATTAGTGAGATTTCTCGTAAGCTTAAGTTATTAGCGCGTGATTTAAATGTTTGTGTAGTAGCGCTGTCGCAATTGTCTCGTTCAGTAGAATCACGTCAAGATAAGCGCCCGCTTTTATCTGATTTAAGAGAGACGGGACAAATTGAGCAAGATGCGGATGTCATTATGCTTATGTATCGTGAAGATTATTACGATAAGGAAACGAAGCAGAAAGAGATGACGGAGATTCATGTGGCGAAGCATCGGAATGGACCTGTTGGTAGTTTTAAACTGAGATTTTTGAAAGAGTTTGGACGGTTTGTGGAGGGAAAATAGTGAAAAGACTGGAGTATCACTTTGCAAATAAAATAAAGCATAAGTTTTCTATTTAATTAACTTATGCTTTATTTTTTGATTCTTTGAATATGTTTCTTATTTTTCCATAAAGAAAGATCTTCTCTCTGCAGTAATCCATTGCTGCAAGTCATCTTGGCTACGTCGTACAAGTCGATTCACTAAAACATCATGCCATACATAATCCTCTAATAGGTATATATGAACGGGGTCATCTGTATAAAAAGCAATATTACGCTCCTCAAGTGATGGTCCATAAATCATCTCTTTAGAATCTATCGATAAAATAAACCAATGTTCTGTAGACAGGGTTTCTGTATAAGGTGTTATACGGTGGGCTTCTAGATTTTTAATGGGATTTTCAACATGCAGGGTAATACCTTGTATCATGACTTTATCGGCTACCTCAGATAGTTCTTCTTTTAATACTTCGTACATCTCATCCCACATCGAAATGACAATACGTTTTTCTGCTTTTTTGATTAATGCCTGACAGTAGCTAATTATTGTTTTATTGTCTTTTAAAGTAATCACTCGATTATCCGTTTTTTCCTCGAAAGTTTCTAGTTTTTTTAATGAGTCACTGATTCCTTCATAAGTAGACTGCCATTCTGATTGAGCCTTCTGCAAAAAGATTTCAACAGGTAGAGGTGAATAGCGAGTGGTGTCATTTATTTCTTCCTTCATGACAATTCCTTTTTCTACAAGGTTACCTAAAACCTCGTAAATCCGCGCTCTTGGGATACCTGAATCTTTACTCACTTGGTAGGCTGTGACAGGCCCCTGTTTAACAAGAGATACATAAGATTTAGCTTCATATTCATTAAAACCAATTTTTTTAAGCTGTTGCACTATGTAGTCCACTTTTTTCGTCCTCCGATGTTTGCTTTTATATTTCAACGTTACAATAACTGTTTACATTTAGCAAATTATTAGTTACTATTCGAATAGTGACTAAAGGGGAGGTTAATAGTATGGATTTTTATTTAGACCCATCAGTATTAATTATTTTGATTGCTTTTGGATTTTTAGCTGCATTTATTGATTCAGTTGTAGGTGGCGGTGGACTGATTGCTTTACCAGCTTTATTATTTACAGGACTGAATCCAGCAAGTGCAGTAGCTACGAATAAACTAGCGTCGACAATGGGGTGTGCAACTAGTAATATTGTGTTTTATCGTTCTGGTAATCTTGATTTGAAATCGGCGTTTAAATTAGTTCCACTCACTTTCATAGGTTCCGTAATAGGTGCATGGACCGTTCATTTAATGAACCCAGAAGTACTGAAGCCATTGATGCTGATCATGCTTGGTGCGGTTGCTATTTATACGATTTTCAAAAAGGATTGGGGTAGTGTTTCCACTCATAAGAAATTGTCCGGTCGACACTTCATTATTTTTACTTTTTTTATTTTTATTATTGGTTTTTATGATGGATTTCTAGGTCCTGGCACAGGTTCGTTTTTAATGTTTTCTCTTTTATTTATTGGGTATGATTTTTTAAAAGCAGCAGGTAATGCGAAGCTTCTTAATTTAGGAAGTAATGTTGGTGCATTGTTGATGTTTATGTATGTAGGGCAAGTAAACTATGTGTATGGTTTTATAATGGGGATTGCTCAAATTGCTGGAGGGATTGTTGGCTCCAAATTTGCTATAAAAAAAGGAAGCGGGTATGTTCGTGCTCTTTTCATTACAGTAACTTGTTTATTGTTAGCGAAAAATCTGTATGACTATATTCAGTAAGTAATTTTGAACATCTTCACTTCAAAGAACGTAGAAAAGGTCAAATATGAAGGCTACATAAAATATAAGAAGATACTAGGGGCAAATTTCTTTTAACATTTTTTAGATGCTACCTTATTCGAAGATAGCATCTAAAAAAAGGCTCATTTAAAAGAAAATAATATAAACTCATATTTTTCTGGGGTATGTTTATTGATCATAGTGAAATGTTTACTCTATATTCTTCTTATAATTAGGCCTCAACAAACTCTTAAAATCCAACTCAGCAATCAACACACTCAACAATATAAGCGTCGCCCCTAAATATCCTTTCCCAGTAAGCGTTTCGCCTGTGAAAACGAAGGCAAAGCCTGCGGAAAAGACAGGTTCTAATGAAAAAATAAGTCCTGTATGGGTAGGCGTAGTGTATTGCTGGGCGATAACTTGCACGATGAATGCGACTGCGGTGCAAAATATGCTTAAGGCTAAGATGATTAGCCATGAGTCGATCGTGCCAGGAAGCTTTGGCGTTTCTATAATGAATGAAAAAATAAGGCTAAATAGGCCGACGAAACCGAGTTGTATGACCCCGAGCGCAATCGAGTTCACATGTTTCGTTACACTTCCAGTAATGATGACATGAATGGCATAAAATAAAGCAGATAATATGCAGAATATATCGCCATTACCGATCTTGAATTCGCTAGTTAATGTTAATAAGCCGATTCCTATTATCGTTAACACAATTCCTACTATAACTTTCTTTTCAGGAATGTGTTTTAAAAATATAGCTGATAATATTGGAATGAAAATGACTGTGAGGCATAGTAAGAAACCAGCATTAGAGACACTAGTATACTTTGTGCCAAACGTCGCAAAAATGTAAACGATAAATAAAACAGAGGCCAATATAAATGCATATTTTACAGTTTTTAAATCGACTTTGAATAAATGTTTGTAAAATATTAAACCTGATAAAAGAAAGGCAATAATAAATCGTAATGCGATTAAATTATATTCTTCTATGCCATCAAGTCCAAGCTTCGTAAGTAGGATGGATGCACCCCAAAAAAATGTAACTAGTAGTAGCATTAAATCAGCTTTTAATTGAATTTTCATTTCTATTCCCTCGTTATGTATAATTTATGATTCCATACCCCTATCCCTATTGTTTATTTTAATATCAATTCTGAATATTTGGAACAAAAATTTATCGACGCTTTTTTCTCCATCCAATTATTGAAAGTTCGGACCTGAAGAAAATCGGTATGTAAGTTTCTAAAGTGAATAGAAATAATGAAAAAGAACCCAATTTCTCTATTTTATATGGAGAGATTGGGTTCTTTCGTTTTGGAATAATTATGAGAAAATTTTTAGATGTTTCTCATATATTCATCATGTTTCTTTCATCCTTTTCTCACGTCCAAGTTTTACACTCATATGTATCAAAGGTAAAGGGAGGTAATACATTTTTTACTTATCTCAAAACGAATGATAGATGGTGGTGAGCAGATGAAAAAGAATAAACGTAAAAAATTGCGTTGGTTAAAATGGATTTTGATCCTTCCGTTACTTCTGGTATTACTATTGTTTGGATTACATAGTATGAAGTTCGAAAGGTGGGACCATGAGAAGCATAAGCAAGCGGCGTATACTGTTTCTCACGATAAAGAAAGGGAAGCTTTCATCACGCAAAAAGAAAAGTTTAATAACTTTGAGCGAAATCAGCATCATGAAAAACACCATGAAAAAGAGTTTGAAGGTTTATTCTTTATACCATTCCTGTTAGCGTTTGGATTTGTTCTTTTCGGCTGGTTAATCCTTCGTAAGTCTGAAGGGAATATGGTTAAAAAATGGACAGGCATATTACTCCTTGTTATTGGTTTATTACCGGTCCTTCCGATGCTTGCATTTGTTGCAGCGATTGTTTGGGCATATAAAAAGTTTAAAGAAAAAAGAATGGCAACTGATATAGATTTATACAGCGATTTTCAAGTACAACAACAAGTAGATATTTTAGATCAATGGGAACGCAACATTCGTAAGGAGGAGAAGTAATAATGGGTATTTTAAAACGTATTAAAAATATTGTGGTAGCGGATGTGCATCAAACGTTAGATAAGGTAGAAAATCCTGTTAGCATGTTGAAGCAATATCTTCGCGAAACAGAACAGCAAATTACGAAAGCTCAAAAAGCACTCGCTCATCAATATTATTTAGAGAAGAAATATGAAGCATTAATTTCAGAAACGGATGCCCTTATTGCGAAGAGAACTCGCCAAGCTGAGCTTGCAGTATCACGCGAAGAAGATCAAATGGCACAGTTAGCCCTGCAAGAAAAAATCGTGAATGAGAAAAAAGCGGAGCTATATCGCAAGCAGTACGAAATAACAAAAGAGCAGACAGCGACGCTTTATGAACAAATTGACAAATTGCAAAAGAAATATGGAGAGTTGCAATATAAAGAACTAGTTCTTGTTTCGCGGTTAAATGCGGCGCGAGCGATAAAAGAGAGCAACACGGCAATTGATTCGTTCCATACAGAAAGTGCAGCGAAAGGCTTTGCACGCATTGAATCGTATGTGCAAAAACTAGAAGCAGAAACAGCTGCTAGTAACTATTTTTATAATTTGAAGTCTCCTAATCAACAAGAAGTGTTAGATCAAAATTTGCAAGAAGAAGTACAGCTGGAGTTAGAGAAGTTAAAAGAGAATAAATAGTATGCAAAAAGCCCATTTTCATATGGGCTTTTTTTAATGGTGAAATTATTCCTTTCCAAACTGAAAAATATCCCGATTAATAAGTTGATGGAAGTGCCTATCCATTTCTGCTGCAGAAACTTTTCTTTCATTTTGAAACCACCACGCACTTAATGAAGTGATTACTCCTGAATAAAATTCCGTTATTAAATCGTTTGGCATCGTATGATTTTTACAAAGTTGATTTAATGCTTCCGTTTCTTGTTTTCTTGTTTCATGACTTAAATAATGTATACGGCTAATAAATTGCTCATCAGACATTTGCGCCTCTAATATTTTACCGATTTCTTCATGATGAAGGAATTGTTCCATCACTTGAAATGGTTTACTTAATCGATCTAAAAGCGGTATTTCAGCAATCATTTCGCCATAGCGTTTAAATCCAAATGCTAATAAAGCATCTTTATCTTCAAAATGTTTATAAAAGGTTGTGCGATGTACCATCGCACGATCACAAATTTGGTTAATCGTGATGGAACTATATTTCTGTTTTGATTGCGTCATTAATTCAAATAAGGAATCCCACAATAATTTATGTGTACGTCTAATACGTAAATCAAGTTGTTTTTCATTATCGTTCATCTACAATTCTCCTTTTTTGTAGATTAAATATACAGTGGCTGAAAATTGATTCTCCCTTTTTAATCTACATATGTATATTATATTACATGTGTTCTGGTGTATATAAAGCTTTTTTAGTAAAAAAACAGGAGGAGAATCAATACATGAATATTACAACTAAGAGCCCTACAAGTGGCAAAGTTGATACTTCTAATATGAAACATACCCCCATTTTAATTGCATTACTTTTAGGGGCAATGGTTGCGTTATTAAACGAAACATTACTTGGGAATGCGTTAACGGTACTAATGAAAGAATTTGACGTAACAGCTTCAACTATTCAATGGCTTTCTACAGCTTACATGTTAGTAGTTGGTGTTTTAGTCCCGATTACAGCGTTACTTCAGCAATGGCTCACAACGAGACAAATGTTCTTGATCGCTATGGTAACGTTTTTAGTCGGTACATTAATTGCGGGATTTGCACCGACATTTTCCGTTTTATTAGTCGGCCGTATCGTCCAAGCAGTAGCGACGGGGTTAATTTCACCGTTATTAATGAATACAATTTTAATTATTTGTCCGCCTGAAAAACGTGGTGCTACGATGGGATTAATCGCACTCGTTATGATGTCAGCGCCAGCAATTGGTCCTACATTATCTGGAGTAATCGTTGATTCACTGAATTGGCGCTGGTTATTCTACTTTGTCGTTCCAATCGTAATTATTTCCATTGTAATTGGAATGAAGTATATTCAAAATGTTTCAGAGTTAACAAGGCCAAAAGTAGATTATCCATCTATTCTTTTATCGACATTAGGCTTTGGCGGAATTGTGTATAGCTTTAGCGCATCAGGTGATTTAGGATGGTCGGATGCGAAAGTGTATGGCGCTTTAATTGTTGGGCTTATATCACTATGTATTTTTGTCGTTCGACAATTAAAAATTGAGAATCCAATTTTAGAATTACGTGCATTTAAAGTTCCGATGTTTACATTATCAGTTGGATTAATCGTCATTGTGATGATGTCGTTATTTTCAACGATGACTTTATTACCGATGTTCTTGCAAACAGTTTTACTCGTTACAGCCTTTAAATCAGGACTTATCATGCTTCCGGGAAGTATTATTAGCGCCATAATGGGACCGATTGCAGGTAAACTATTTGATAAATTTAGCCCGAAAGTTGTTATCGTTCCTGGCATTGTGTTAGTAGGGATTGCAATGTTCTTATTTAAAGGCATTACTCCTGAAACATCAATGCTACAAATTATTGTCATGCATAGCGTATTAATGGTTGGACTTATGTTTGTCATGACAGCACAAACATATGGTTTAAATCAATTAACACCAGATTTATATCCACACGGAACAGCACTATTTAATACGTTGCAGCAAGTAGCTGGCGCAATTGGTACAGCTATATTTATATCGAAAATGTCTTCAGGAACAACTAAGTATATGGAAGGCTCCGCAAATCCAATGGATCCAGTAGAGAAGTTAAACGGTTTAACATCCGGATTCCAAGGTGCATTTACACTAGGGTTAATCTTTATCGTTATTGCTTTTATCGTATCGTTGTTCTTAAAAGAAGAGAAAGAGGAAGTAAAGGCAGCAGGGATTTTACAGAACGAAAACTAAGGTTCATAGTAAAAAGACATCTTTACGATTAAAGATGTCTTTTTACATTTCTTTCGTAATATCATACTGCAACAATTGCTTTTGATCGTAAAACTTTTCGAAAATAATCCCCATTACATAGAAGAATACTAGACCGAATCCAATATGAATGAGTGTAAATGTAGCTCCGAATGAAGAAAATTCATACACCATAATTGGTAATTTCGCAGTTGTCCAAACGCCTAAGAAAAATACGATGTACTTAATGCTTGCGCCTTTTTTTAATAGTAGTGCTGCAATCGGAAAGGCAACATAGAGGGGACCAGCTGCAATTCCGCCTAATAATAAAGAGAATAAGATTCCATATATGCCGGACTTTTCTCCCATGTATTTCATAAGCGTCTCTTTCTTCACCCACTGATCGAGTAACCCTACAAATATTAGGACAGGGGGGAGGAGAAATAGCATATCTAAAATACTATTCCCTGTTAGTTGTAATGCGCTCCATCCTAAAGATGGGTTTATAAAAGTTAATAAGAGAAGCCCAAACAGTAATATGAAAAAGAAGCGATATCTTTTTAGTTCTTTCATACCATCACCACCCAAATGATATATGAGAATAGGAGTGACATGAGTAACGCAGATGCATTACGTGCGTAAGCAAAGCTTCGGCCGAATATCTTTTGTTCCATCGGCATGGTTGTAAGCCCTACTGACATGAGTGTAGACATAAGTGCCGCAACTTGAGGAAGGCCTGCGCCGTGTTGGACTAACGTATTACCAAGAGGAAATACGATAAAGCTTGGAATAAGTGCAACGGAGCCGAGTATTGCTGAATAAACAATACCTAACAATCCAGACTGTTCTCCAATAATAGAAGAGATGAAGGGCGGTGTTAATATAGAAAGCGATAGTCCGACGAAAAGCATAATGGAAAGCATGGCAGGTAGAAGATTTCGAAACATTTTCCATGACTTCATTAGAGCGTCTTTCGTTTTATTACGATCTTTCATAAAAGAAATCCCCGTAAGAATAATGGCCAAAGTGTAAAGAATAGCGCCATTAATCATGATTAGATTTCTTTAAGTCTTTATATTTCTTTAAGTCTTTATATTTGTTTAAGAAAAAGGTTAAGTTTTTCATTTTTTCCTCAATATCCATTTGAAAATCTGCTAATTGTTCTTTTCCGGCTGTAGTAATTTTGTACATTTTTCTCGGTTTATCTGGAACGGATGTACTTACATAAGATTCAATCGCACCTTCGTTTTCTAATTTCTTCAGCGTGCGGTAAAGAATGGCACTATCGATTGGATTGACCGGAAGTTCTTCTTCGCATTTCTGAAGTAGTTGCCCGCCATAGTTATCACCTTCTGCTAAAAATAACAAAAGAAATGCACCTGTATGTCTTCCTGTATGTTTCATGAATATACCTCCTAGAATGAATTGGAATATATACTGTTAATGACAGTATACTGTTGTTAACAGTATATGGTGCATGAAGTGCTATGTCAATTTTAAAATGTGGATTCGTGCAAAGGGTGATCCTTGTTTTCATCTTTTTAAATAACAAAATAAAAGCCACTGTTTTCTTGTGACAGTGGCTTTCATAGTTGGTAAACTACTATATTACGCTTAGAGAATCTCGCACTTTGATAGTAACACAAATAGGTTAGCCCTATATTGAGAAATAAAAAAAAGACACTCTCAAGAGTGCCTCTTATTAGCAGCCGAATCCGCCGCCCCAACAGCTAGCTCCAACGATGATTAATAAAATAAAGAGCACAACAAGTAAGGCGAATCCACCGCCAAAACCACAGCCGCCACCGCAACTACCACCATAGCCTCCACAACTACCACCATAGCCCATATTAACTCCTCCTTCCATAAAGTCCATATATTAATGGATTTATATCACTTTATGTTTTTACGGATAAACTTGAGCAGGTCCCTTGGAAAAATAAAAGTATTCGGTATTTTAAGAGAGTTGACGAGCGTATTTTTGTCACGAGTATTCCGCTTATTACATATGTTATTTTATTCTGTGTATTGGGGGAAGGAGGATCTTTATGGCTAATTCTGAGATGATTTTACGTTTACTTACGGATTTAAAGATTGAACAGCAAGCTTTAAAAGAGCAGTTGGAGAAAATGCAAACAGCTTTGACTATTCTTGAAGAAAAACAAACTATTTCTGAGGAGAAATCAACTATTCTTGAAGAAAAACCAGCTGCTCCAAAGCAAAGAGCTTATTCTGGACGCCCAACATCGTTTCGTGATTGGAGAGCATCTTCTCAAAAGAATTAAGGGATAATGTGATAGTAAGTTACACAAAATCACAAATAAAAAAGTACAGTCTACTGTAGTTAATACAAAGGCTGTACTTTTTGTTATGTTAGGTGATTTATCTATTTTGACTATTCCACTTTTAACTCGATCCCTTTACCCAACGTATCTCCACTAACTTTTAAAGTTAATCCTTGCGTATTTTTCGGCACATCGAATACAATGTTCCCTTCCAAATTTTCACGAGGATTAAGAACACCAAATTTAAATGTAGCGGTATTAGCAGCTTTAAGTACTAATTGATATTCATTAGAAATGTGATATTCTCTTCCGGTTCCGTCAATTAATGTAAAGTTGTCGCTATTTAGTGTAATGGGTTCCTCTTGACCATTATGCACTCGGAGATCTAATACTTTAAATACGCCTTGTGCTTGAACTTCTCCATTACCGATAACATCTAATGAATCTACTGGGCCTATAGATATGTATATATCAGAAAAATCTCCACTGATTGGAAGTTCTTTTTGAGGATCCTTGTTGCTAAGTTCATCATTCTTTGTTTTTTTAGAAGTCTCCTGTTCGTTTTTCGTGTTATTGCTGGATGTATCATGTGAACTGCAAGCTGATAATCCAAATAAGAATGTGCTACATAATAATGATGTTAATAACCTTTTGTTCATATTTTGTTCCTTCCCTCCAAAATAAGGCACTTTCAGGGGGGGGGATAATGATTTGGAAAATCTATATTTCTCTTTATATGTATTGAATGTTACATCTTATTATATCGGTTTTGGGATAAAAAGGAAACTTAATGTAAATAAAAAAGACACTTTGCAGTGTCTTTTTTATTTGAGTTATGCGCATTGCTTATTAAGACGTTAGTTCCTCATCCTGAACATGAGTAACTATGTAGGTTGATTTAATTATAACATTTTAACCAATAATGGGTCTATATGGAATTTTAATAATGGGTACGTTTAATTATTCGGAATGATATCTGTAGTATATTATGTTGGGATTTGATCCATTAAAAGCAGTAGACAAGGTAAAGGAGCATACCCTATTTCATAATTTACACAAATTGTGTAGAAAAGTATGGAGCGATATTTCCCTTTACACGAACATAAAGGTGTAATATAGTTTAGTTAACTTAACTAAACTATATTACGAAACGAAATAACATCATGACTGGAGGAAAAACGCTATGACTAGATCGTATAAAGAAGTAATTAATGAAATGAATCGAGCCTACAATGACTTCTACATTTTACTATTTCAGGAGTTAAAGGATGAGTTCGGTCTTACAGGGCAGCAAGAGAGCATGCTATTTTATATCAATTTAAATGAAAACACGACAGCAAATAACATTGCGAGTACTTTTAATATATCTAAAAGTGCTGTGAGCCAAGTTTTATCGAAATTGGAAAAACAGAAGATGATTTCGAAACAAGTAAACCCTAATAATAAAAGGGAGTATTTCCTTACGCTTGGTCCAAACGGTAGTAAGTATATAGAGCGGTTGTCTGAGTTAGATGACGTATTAATTGAGAAGTACTTTTCTAAAATCGATATCGATGCTTTACAGCAAATGACTGATACATTAACGAAAATAAATAAAGTTATATTGGAAGAAAAACAGAAGGACATTGATCCGAATGAGTAAGAAAGTCTATATGAAGTGGATAGTTGAGAGGAGGAGGAGCGTGTTATGAGTTACATACCAAATATGATTACGATAGCAAATTTTGTATGTGGGCTTTTGGCTATTTATGCTGTTTTCGTTCACGATATGTATTTGGGAGCAGTTTTTATTATTACAGGAATGTTATTTGATTTTTTTGATGGCATGGTCGCTCGGAAACTTGATGCTGTTTCGGAAATTGGCGGAGAGTTAGACTCATTTGCCGATCTAGTTACTTTTGGTGTAGCACCGTCTATTCTTGCATATAGTATCGCTTTAAAAGATTTGCAGTCTATCGGGATGTTATGTGCGCTTGCTTACAGTGTTTGTGGAATGCTGCGGCTTGCTAGATTTAACACACAACAAAGCAAACTCCCAACGTTTATCGGAATGCCCATTCCATTCGCAGCAATGTGTCTCCTTATTTTATGCTTTTTGAATAATCCAGTTTCCGTGGCGTTTGGCACATGCATACTCGCTTATTTAATGGTAAGTAAAATCAAATTCCCTCATTTTAAAAAAGATATAACGGAAAGCTTGAAGTCTGAAAGATGGGATTGATGATACGTAAATATAATGAGAAAGATAAGGAGCATAACATGATCCGTATGGCACTAAGATCATTTAACATACAAATGTATTGCTTGCTAGGCGTGATGTTACTGGGGTGGTTTATGACACCTTTCTCAGCCCATTTTGTCGGGATAGGCATTGGCCTTCTAGTTAGTATGTACTGCGCCTGGATTTTAGGAAGGCGTATTGAAAAGTTTGGAGATAGCATTGTAAAAAAAGAAAAAGCACCGATGCTTGGAATGATGAATCGGTTTGCAGCCGCGATCCTCGGTGCGATTATTATGTATGAAATTGAACATCATAAGTTCATGTGGACATTTGCTGCTGGAATTATGGGTGGGTATTTCTTAATTATTATTAATTTAGGATATTACAGCATGAAAGATGCGAAGAAATAATGTGAAACTTTAATCAACACACACTAATCGGCCTTTTTAACTATTTAAGTTTTGAATCTAAGGAATTAAAGTTAGTTGAGCAACTTTGTGTTGCGGAAGGATTATTTGTATTTCACACTAAAGACTGAAAGTGATAAAGTGTTGTGTAAATAACTAATTTGGATGACTTGAATGTATAAACCTAAAAACTTTCCTTTATGGAGAGCTTTTTTATTATAAAGAAAAGACACCCATATAAGAGTGTCTTTTCCAATAGTTTTTTAGCAGAAGCAAGAAGCTCCAACAATGATCAATAAAATAAACAATACAACTAGTAAAGCAAAGCCGCCGCCACAACTACTACAACTACCACCAAATCCCATAATAGTTCCTCCTTTAATAAGAGGGGAAAACAAGGGTACATTCATGCATTTTAACGGATTCAAATTACTTTATGTTTTTTACACAATAATTGAGCAGGTCCTTTTGAAAATAAAGAAAAGACACCTTAAGGTGCCTTTCTCCGACTTGAACCACTTTAATTTTAATAATATGTATTGGACATTAAGTAAACACGCCCTATAAAACAGAATCATTTATTTTTACCAGATTGTTAGTGTACAAATACAAGAGAATCGAGATCGTTTGTTTGGCTAGCTAGATTAAAGTAACGCCACATCTATATGGGTGAGATGTGTTACGCCTTTTAATCGGAGAATCTGCTTTATAGAGCGTGTCCACAAGTTATATTTTACTACGTGTAATATTTATTTGGTGTAATTTTTACGAATATGTATAATTACATAAAGTTTATGAGAAAAAGAGAGTATACTTTGATATTGTGTAATAAAGATAAGGCCCACCTACGGAAATAGGTGGGCTTTTTAACGCATAAAGAAAAGACATCCATATAAGAATGTCTTTTCCGATAGTTTTTTAGCAGAAGCAAGAAGCTCCAACGATGATTAATAAAATAAACAATACAACTAATAAAGCAAAGCCTCCAGCGAAACCGCCGCCGCCACAACTACCGCAACTACCACCAAATCCCATTTTAATCTCTCCTTTGAGTAGGAGGGGAAAATTAAGGTCATTCATGTATTTTAACGGGTTCACTTTACCTTATGCTTTTATGCATTAATTGAGCAGGTCCTTTTGAAAATAAAGAAAAGACACCACAAGGTGCCTTTCTCCGACTTGAACCATCTTAATTTTAATAATATGTATTGGACTCCCGTCCGAATAATATTTTACCACGTTAAGTAATACGATACATTGAGAAAAAAGAAAAAGCCCCATATATTGGAGCTTTTATTTTATAACAAGGGTACTTTTACATTTTAAGCATTGTATCTCTTTTTGTTTAAACAATAACGGCTGTTGTCTATTGCAAGAAGGGCATTGCCGTTTTAAATAAAAAACTTATTCAATTTGAATGTTATTGGAAAGGGGAATAGGCGATGAATCTATTAAAAAATCAAGAGTGTCCATATTGTGCTTCAAGTGTTGAAGATTGTTGTGCTGAATGGGAAGAAGGAAGGCATTATGTAGAATGGAATTCATGTAACAAAAAATATCAAGTAGAGCCAATTTATGAATTTAAGGGATTTGAGATTGAAAAAGTTTGTGAGCATTGTAATGAAGCTGAAGAAGATTGCTATTGTGATGATGAAGAAAAAGAAAATGAAATAGGAGTTATCTGAATACAAGAGGGGGAAATCAAAATGTGTGCATGTAACGGAACGGGAGTAATTCAGAACGACATTGGAATGGGTATATATCAATTCGCACCATGTATTTGCGAGGCAGGGAATCGTAGTTCTGAGGAAGTGGATAGAAGACGTCATGCCGTTATGGCGATACTAAGAGGAATTCACCAATTACAACTGGAGGGGAAATGGGATGCCGAGACTTGGGACGGATTTGGAAAAGGAGAATTACACAATAGCAGCACAACAAAGGAAGTATATGAAGAACTCGCGTCGTAACATGTATATCGCTTTAGAAGAACTGGACCTGGTGTTGAAGTGATTCGATTGCAAGAAATGTGGAAAGAGAACAAAAACATTATCGAAATTGCAAAAGAATTGGGAAGACATCAATTGGAAATTGCGGCGTTGATAATGGATCAGGCGGATAAAAACGAGATTACATCACGTCCAATGGGGTTAGGAGCATGAAGCAGCTAACACTTGAGGATGTAGTAGGAAGTTTTGATTATACCGCAACAAGTACAGCGGAAAAGTTCTTGAAGCGTAATAGTGTTATGACGTACTCAATAGAGTTTTACGACAAAGACGAGAAGTGGAAACTCCGTTGGTTTGAGGCGAAGTCAGAGAGCGACGCTATAGAAATGGCTAAAAAGAAATACGGACAGATACAAATTATTACCACCTATATTTCGGATAGAACCTTAGAGGAAATAATGAATTTAGATTAGGAGGCATACCGTTATGACGATAAATAGATGGCTAGAAAAAGAGGAGTATGAAGCCGCTGAGAAGAATGGCGTCACCCATGACGCGTTGGTAGGTTTGGATCTACAGGCGTGAAGTAAGACCAAATTTGAATTTTATAGAAAAAGAGCAGCTAGCAAAAGCTAACTGCTCGGCAGGTTCTTTAAGAATAGACAGGATAGAATATTGACAGAATATAGAGGTTTATTCTGGTTATCTAAACGTAGTTAAAGAAAGAATATAAAATACTATCAATATTAATAAAAATTATCTGTATCTTTCATTTCTTTATTTTATTCACAGATAGTTCCAGTAGCTATTCCGGTTGGAGCAACACCTACTGGGACGGTATCAATAACCGTATTTGTAGCAGTATTGATGACAGAAACAGTATTACTAGCTTGGTTTGTAACATAGGCGAGAGTGCCATTGGGTATGATAGTCACTTGATCAGGGGATAGAGCAACAGGAATCGTATCGATTACAGTATTTGTCGCCACGTTTATTACCGATACATTATTGCTAACTTTATTTACTACGTAAATACGAGTGCCATCTGGTGTAATAGCTATACCAACAGGTTCAGTTCCTACGTTAATTGTATTAATAACGGAATTGGTTGCGGTGTTAATAACAGAAACAGTATTGCTGTTTTGATTTGTGACATAAGCACGAGTCCCATCTAGTGTAAAGACGATTATCCTAGGGCGAATGCCAACAGGAATGGTATCTATAACTGTGTTGGTAGCAGTATTAATAACAGAAATTGTGTTGCTTAATTCATTTGCAACATATGCAAGGGCTCCATTTGGAGAAACAGTGATTCCTTGCGGAGCGATGCCAACAGGAATGGTATCTATAACTGTGTTGGTAGCAGCATTAATAACAGAAACGGTATTATTACCATGATTCCCAACATAAACAGTTGTGTTATTTGGAGAAACAGCTACACCAATTGGATTAGTTCCAACAGGAATGGTAGCGATAACAGTATTGGTAGCAGTATCAATAACGGAAACTGTATTAGAGAAAATATTAGTAACATAAGCACGAGCCCCATTTGGTGAAACTGTTACTTCAAGAGGTGCATTATCTACAGTGATTGTATCTATTACTGTATTTGTTCCGGTATTAATTACCGATACTGTATCATCTGAAGGATCATCAATAGCTCCTGCGTTTGTAACATAAACAAGGAAATTACATCCAGGTGCAGTAGGTCCCGTCGGTCCAGTAGGCCCCGTCGGTCCAGTAGGTCCCGGTGGGCAATCACAATCTCCCGATGGCCCAGTAGGTCCTGGTGGCCCTTCAGGTCCTTCAGGTCCTTGAATACCCTGCACGCCTTGAGGTCCAGTAGGTCCTTCAGGCCCTTCAGGTCCTTGAATGCCCTGCACGCCTTGAGGTCCAGTAGGTCCTTCAGGCCCTTCAGGCCCTTGAATACCTTGCACGCCTTGAGGTCCAGTAGGTCCTGGTGGCCCGGGAACTCCTGTTCCTGTCCCTGAACCAGTAGGTCCTGGTGGTCCTTCAGGCCCTTGAATACCTTGCACACCTTGAGGTCCAGTAGATCCAGGTGGTCCTTCAGGCCCTTGAATACCTTGCACGCCTTGAGGTCCAGTAGGTCCTTCAGGCCCTTCGGGTCCCTGAATACCTTGCACACCTTGAGGTCCAGTAGGTCCTTCAGGCCCCGTCGGCCCCGTCGTTCCAGTAATGTTTAATAGTGAGCTATTCAAGACTCCTTGCAAAATTAAGTTAAATGTCTGCTGTAACAAGGGGTCCAGTATATTTGAACAACTAATAAGTGAAGACAAGTTTTGGAATAGAAATTGGAATAATGCTGAGATTTGAGTGAGAGAAGCAGTAGGTAAAGAATGGATTAATTGATTTATAGTTCTTATAACTAAATTTCTATTTGGTGTATTAGGTTGTACTGCTATTAATAAATCATTTAATGCCTGTAATGCTGATTGGAGTATTTGTATAGTCGTTGGGTTGGGTGTTGTGAAAAAAGAAAGGATAGCTTGATTTAATTGGTTTATTATTTGCAATAATTCTTGTTGTTGAGAATTTGAGAAAAAAACAGGTGTACAGCAATTACTTTGATCACAAGGGGATATAGAAATAAAGCAGGGTTGTTGAAACTTATCACACGGATTTGGTGAATTTGATTTTCGATTATATCTCATAAATACCTCCTTTTAAAAAATTAAAATGTTAGGTATGTCTTGATAAATTTTATTAGTAACTGAGTTTAAAGTATTTGTAGGTATATGATTAATGTGAAACGTTTTTTCCTTTAAAGTATATGCCAACAATATTGAGGCGTTCTTATGGGACATACAATCAATATTTAGTTACAGGTAGGATATTGTAATCATAGGAAAGGAAATGAAGGTGACAAAGTGAAATAGACAAGCGATTGTATTAGATAAATTTAATGAATGCGTTATTTTAACTGAAAGAGCATCCAACCTTTAGTTAAAGGCTCTTTGATTTTAACTTCAGATGTGTCTCTAATTGAATAGTTTTCACTAAAATTTACAACAGCAGAAACTTTTTGCTCTTTATTATCTGCGACATGTCCGTATAGGTGGATTTCATGTGTTCTATATTCTTTTGATGGATTAATTTTGTCAACTACAATATCAAGTTCCATATTTTTTTTAAAGTAACCGATAGTTACTAGTTCAGCAGTTTTTCTTACTTCCGGCCATTCTTCACTGTATTCTTTTGGAACGAATTGAGATGAAACAAAGTGTATAAATAAAATGGGGATAGTAATAAAAGCTATACTTACAATGCCATAAAGTAATAATTTTCTTTCCACTAACTGTCACCTACTAATGATGTTTTGTTTAATCAAGTTAACAATCTAAATGTTAGACCAATATTAACCAGTCTACTATTCATTAAGGTGACACTAGTATTACAAATTTGTAAGGTTTATTAGAAAAATTAGCTTAATGGAAAGTCGAACAAAATAATTATTTGAAACTATTCACGAAAAAAGAGCACTATCGAAAGTGCTCTTAGAAAATACATTTTATATTCTGTTTTGAGCTACGATTTTAATATTCTCTGGTGGAATGATATCTTGAATTTTTTCTTTTAAATCTACTTGGACCATTTCTTCAAGATGTTCAAGTGAAACTTCAAAGTTTATGCATTCCGCAGTTGCGATGTTTAATAAAGAATAATTTTCATTCTTTTTAACAACAAGATATTGTGATTGATCTGTTAATACTATACATCCTTGTTGAATTCCTAATTTACGATTATCTTCAAAAGTCATAAATAAATCTCCTAACATTTTCTGATAGGAATTGTACTACATAAAAATGTTAGTGTCTAGTCGGTTTTATCTAAGAACTAAAGTCAAACAAAATCGTTATTTTGTACATCAAGGTAGTCAGCACAATCAACTAACGGTTTGTTAAAAAAAGAGAAGCGCTTAATCAGGACGCTCCTCTTAATGCCAATACACAATAACTATCCCATTATACTGTATAAGAGTAAAATATTTAACAATTATCTTCATGGTAAAAATTTCATTTTTCATTAGTTTAAAACCCAAAAAGAGTACTTAATAAAGTGCTCTCGTGACGAGATTATCCATTTGTAAAGACAATTTCAATATATAGAGAAAGGAACACAGAATATTATATGTATGCCCAGTTAATTGAGTACTTTTTACAAACAAAGAGCAGCTAGCAAAAGCTAACTGCTCGGTTCTCCAAGGGGGAACAAGGAGAAAATCTAATGTCATATACAGTATTTACGGAATATTGAGTTTTATTCATGAAGAATTACGTTTAACTTAATGCATAGCCAACGATCAAAGTTAGTGTTAAAAACACTGATAATAACAATGTTAGTAGAACTGTTACTATGCTTCTAAGCATTGCTATCCAATTATCTACTTTAGAGAATCCTATAATACCAGCAAAAAAAGTTCCTATTGAAAAAATGAGTACGAAAAATAAAGGGTGAAAATAAACGACGTTTATAAAAGATGCATTCATTTCAGGTGTGCATAATTCAAGATATAAAAGAAAAAAAGCAATGCAAACGAATGAAAAAATAAAGGACCATAGATTTATATTATGCTTCATACGTTGCTCCTTTGTTATCGAAATATTTCTATTAAATTCTAATGGAAAATATAAGAAAAAGATAGTGTTTATAAAGTGGTGTGTATAAAGGAAAGCCTAAGAAATACACTGAGACAAATGAAAGTATGAAACAAGCTTTGGGATTATTTAAAGATCGTAAGAATAACGGTTATACCGTAAAGAAGATATGTAATGAAACTGGAGTTAGTCGTACTGTTTTGTATGAAATAGCAAAAGAAAAGGGAATAGTTTAATTTACTTTAAAGTAGCGAATCCGCTGCTTTTTTTATTTTATATAAATTTTTTTTGAGTAGAAATGAAAATAGGGGTTTGCCTTAAACATTTATTATTAATCAAGAATATGAGTATAGAAGGTCTAATTTTTGTAATGGTGGAGGGGATTGTTGTGGACATAACTCAAAGTGTGGCAAGAATAGTGGTTAATGGGAAAGACCTTCCGTTCACTTCAGTTCAAACCTCTGCATGGAATCATGGACCTGTAAATGATTTAATCGTTTCGACGAATCAGAGAGTGAATGAGCTTTATCAATTCATGTGGTCACAAGTACCAGTTACGATTTCGGTGTATTTTCTTCAAGGGGCGGACTTAATGAGATTCGCTAGGATTGCTGGAATTAATGAACGTGTAACGGGAGAATATATATATCATTTCATTTGGGGATAAGAAGAATTCAAAGTGGCTTAACAGCTGCTTTTTTATTTTGCATAGAAAAAGGAACCATAATAGGCTCCTTAGTTCGATTCAGAAGTTGTGTAGTTTTTCTTGATAATATCTTTTATGTTGATAATTAAGGATATAAGGAATCCAGCAGCTAGGATAGCGTTTAACCAGTAATATGTATTCCCTGATGTGAACTTTTTATAAAAAGAATCGACATTATAATATAATAAGCCTGCTGAAAGGACGGTAGAAATTACTAACGTACCAAAACTTTTCATATTTTTCACTCCGTTTCTGAAGATTAAGATTCTTACAAAAATTATACAGGGAAATTTATAGATTTAAAATATTTTATGAAATAATTACCATATGGAGGGGTTATGACGAATTTCTTCCTATTACTACTCAGTAAGATTTTTCATGGTTTTATATGTGTGTGCATGCCTAGCTTCGATTTTGTTTCTCGTTGAATTTTTCGTGATGTGATTGCACTCGATCAATTACTTGTTTTGAGTATAGGAATTATTATTTTAATAACAGCGTTTTTTGTAAAACGTTGTAGTAAAGAGTTATGAGGTGATAAAGGTTAATCGCCCTAAATGTAGTTTTAGAATTTCGCAATCGGAGTATATTTTTGAAAAAGGCTTATTGAATAATGACAGTTTATTTTAAGAAAATAAATCGATAATATAGTAAATAATACTTTCCTTGACCCCGTACTATGGTATAGGGTTTATACTTTATATGAGGTGAGATAGATGCAATATTTTATTATCGAAACTTTAATAGATTTAGAAAAGAAAGCCGAAGAATATTTATAAAAATAATAAATTGTAAAGGCGGAAGAATAATGGAAGATTGTTGTATTAACCTTAAAGGAATAAAAGTTGAAAATAATGGTCATTGTCCATCATGTAAAAATAAAGCTAAGAATGTAAAGTTGATTACACTAAAATCATTGCTTAAACCATCTGCATTAGAAACATTAAATGCTAAAGAAAATCACTATTTTTGTTCAAATGAAGATTGTGATGTAGTCTATTTTGATACGAATAATAAAAAATACTTTGTATCTGACATAAAGGTAGCTGTAAATCAAAAAGATGACTCAGCAACTACACCAATTTGTTATTGTTTTGATTGGACAAAAGAAAAAATCAAACAACATGTGAAAAATGGACTTACTCCTAATCCAGTAGAGCATATTCGCGAAAACATAAGAGAAAATCGATGTGGTTGTGAAGTAAACAATCCACAAGGTAGTTGTTGTTTAGGCAATGTTACAACTTATATAAGAAAAATGTCATAAGGAACTTAAATGTTGCTTTTTTTCACCAAAATACTTGGGGGTATTTCAAAATCTCAAGTCGATGGGCATGTGACGTTGCCTTATGCTCACCAAGCTAGTTAGTGTATGTTAAGTAAACCTTATGGATTTGTATATCTCATCCATCCACTTTCAGATTGTTTCGCTTTATACTTCCCATAAGACAGAAGCTTCATTGCCGAGCGATTGGCCGCATGAAAAACCAAGTTCAGCTTCCATTCTTCCTCCATTTCACTGGGATAGGTGGTAGATTCATAAACATAATAACCCGCCATGATACAAGGGATTACTTGCTCAGGTTCAAATCCATAAGCAGTTGCATCATCCACAACCAAATCAATGATGCATCGGTTTCCATCTTTAACTTTTTTCTGGAGTAATTTTTTTACCGATCCTGGTACTAATTCTAATATTTTATCCTTCATGTCAGTCACCTCATCTTTTATCATGTCCAGATAGCCTGGGGATATGTGTCAAACAGAATGAAGTTCCAACCGTAATTGCACAGGTTTAACAAGATCTTAAGGACTATATCACCCTAAAATAGAAAATGGATTTAAATAAAAGAAACCCCGATTGTCTGCGGGGCTCCTAAGGGTAATCGTCAAGTAATGACGTACTCGACTAATTAACGATATCATGAATTTTTTGGTAAAAATACTGGTAAATGTGTCCAAATGAATGAGGACATCATTTGGAACAAAAACGTTATTTTAATTCCAAACAAAAGAACAGTCAGCAAAAGCTAACTGCTCGGTTCTCCAAGGGGGAACAAGGAGAAAGTAACTTAATCGGTTGTCTATAGTATTGACGGAATATTGAATTTTATTCAGGGGACTATGTTATATCTAAACCGATGTCCTACCTAATACAGGGTTAGACAAGATTACTTGGTGGATGGATACTAGATCAGGTGGTAAATGCTTCTTTAGCTTTCTCTATCTGTATGTAACCTTGAATACAAGATTTTTTCATTTTTATTCCCGGATATATTTGAAAAACGGTATGTTTTTTATCTCAAATCAATTATATCTATAAATTTAAGGAAAACTCTGTTATAAGATGCATCAGTGCAAGTTATTAAATTCTTTATCGGATTTATGTCAGTTACAGTCATATATCTAGTAAGCAAATGACCATCTCTATAATAAGTAATCGATATCTTCTCTTCAGAAAGAAATGAACATAGTAACTTGTTTTCAATAATTTCTTGTTCGTCTTGGGTTAATGTAGGGCGCTCCACTTTTGTTTGTTTTTTAACAATCTTACCAATACCGATGGATTTCTTCGGTATCGAAGTGAATGGAGTCTGCTTAATCATTCCTATTTCTTTTGGCATATGTGTATAGTCCATGCTGTATATCTCCCTAATTGTTATTAATAACTGTATCATTATATCAATTTTTGGAGATATTAGGATTATTTATATACTTATAAAATAAACATTTAGAGGTTTTTACTCCTTATAAAATCAACCCAATTTAACTAAGCATGGTCTATATATAATTGAGTAATGAACATGAATCAATTATTGTCATAGATGTAAGCAACATTTATAATGCAAAAGAATTGCATTTACTTCTTAAAGAGAAGCTTGAGTTTCCTGATTTGTACGGGGGAAACTGGGATGCTTTTTGGGATTGTATTACAGGATTTGTATGTCCTTTGCCAAACAAAATGATCTTCGACGGATGGTCCAAGTTAGAAAAAAGGTTACCGAGAGATACAAAAATAATGAAAGAGTGTCTTCTTGATTATAATGAAGAGGATAGAAAGGATCCTGAATGGAAAAGCGAATTCTTATTTAATTGAATACTGACAATATGATATGTAAATATGCATATTGTATTTATTTGGGTTTTTTGTATGTTAAAATCAAATATAAGGATGTAAATATATAACAAACTAAAAGTAGGAATATCCAATGAATTTTGAGAGGTGTTACATGTTTAAAAATAAGAAATTAATTCGATTTTGTCTAACATTATTTGTATGTTTATCTGTAATTGATTTTACAATCGGTTATTTTCAAACATATCTTGAAACAGCAGCAGATATTAAATGGATAATACCAGGAATTTGGAAAACTATTTTGATAGATGCTCCTGAAAGCATACTTGTTATTTTAGGTGCAATAGCTTTATATGATTTCACAAAAGAGACATCGCCAAAAGACGCATCAATCTAAATGCGTCTTTTTTATTAAAATTTATATTTTAAAGAGTTACCTAGAAGAGAACAATCTATTAATTAACAAAAAAGAAAAGACACCCTAAGGTGCCTTCCTACGACTTGAACCATCTTAATTTTAATAATATTGGACTCCCGTCCAAATATTATTTTACCATGTTAACTTATTTTATCCATTGAGAAATAAAATTCAAATCTATGTTTGGTTGTTTTGGAAATAATCCATATTAATCATTACAATACATTTTTTAGTTTTTGAATTATTTATTTGTTTAAAAGTTGAAATTAAAAAGAACCCCATAAATGATAAACCATGCCACTAACAAAAAACACTAATACTAAAAACAAAACAATTAAAGCAAGTATTCCATTTTGATTATGTTCCATAAAATTAGCTCCTTTTAGAATTATTTTTATATACAAAAAAGCCTTTAGTTGTAATTATGGCTAAAGGCTTTGAGCATTATACTTTTAGTTTATGAAATCTTATATATAAAATAACCTGTATTTTATATAGAGAAAAATTTATAATGTTTTTTTATCAAATTTGAAACTGAAAATGTACTAGCTTGATAATGAAGCCTGGCTATTAGAATTGAAAAATTTTAGTTTTATTATAATTAATAGAAATGAAAGTAGTGTGAATATAAATCCGCTCCAAATAAGCTGGTGAATACCTAAGTTTGAAATGAACCAGCCTCCAATAGTTGTTCCTAAAGTAATTCCGAGATTTGAGAACGAAACGAATAGACTATTACCAAATTCAGGTGCTTCTTTTGCTTCGCTTATTAACCATGTTTGGCCAACAATTAATCCACCAGCATGTACGATTCCCCAAACGAATACTATAAAAATCATTGGAACAAGGTAGGAACCTAAATAATAAACCAATATGTAAACAACAGAATATAGAATAGGGAATGATATTACGGTGTTTATTATGCTTTTTTGCAGGAGACTACCAAATAAATGATTGCCTAAAATCATAACTACACCAAATATGAATAGCATGATACTGATGAGAGATCCGTTCATGGAAGTTACTTTTGCAAGGTATTCAGCGAAGTAGCTGTATACGGAAAACATGGCTGCAAAAAGGAATGTGACGGTTAAAATATTTAACCATAATCCTGGTTTGCCGAGTATACGAATTTGTTTGCCGAAAGACATTTTTTCTGTAACAGGCATAGAAGGAAGTAGGATTAGTATTCCAATGAATGCAAGAGTGTTAACAAGCGCTCCGAATAAGAAAGCAATTTCGAGTGAAAATTGGTCTGCAAGGTAAGAGGTTAGTGGTACACCTAAAGCAAAGCCAACAGTAATTCCCATAAAAACTTTTGTAACCGCTTGACCGCTCTTTTCTGGAGGGACAAGTTTAGCAGCTGTTACAAGAGCGATTGAAAAGAAGAGTGGATGAAGTGCTGCCGGTAAAATACGAAAAATAAGCATGATTTCAAATTGTGTTGTATAAGCGTAGATTATATTTGAAATAACGAATGTGAAAATTGCTGTTAATAAAATTATTTTGCGATTAATACTAGAGACGAGCAGAATTAGAAACGGACCAGAAATAGCAACAACTAGTGCAAATATACTTACTAAAAATCCAGCTTGTGTAGTTGAAATTCCGAATTTTTGAGTGATTTGTGGTAATACGCCGACAATACCCATCTCGGTAGTAATAATTCCGAACACACCTATTGCCAGTGTCAGAATAAGTAAAGGATTTACTTTTTTCATTTATAAAACTCTCCATTCGTATCAGTATTTTGAAAGTAAATTCATTAAAAAATAAGCATTATTATAAGCATGATTGGATGCTAATATTATTAGGGGTATGTAATTCGAAATACAATAACAGATATCTAAATAACTAGATATGATATATTAAAAAATTTTCTCCTTTCTATGTTTCTTGCTTTTATAGGTAGTGTAATTTTATAAAAGGTAATTGGATACCTGTAAAAAGCAGAATGTGTGAAAGCTAATAATCAATTGATTATTAGCTTTCATTTTATAATTCGTTTTGAACGTATTCAGAAAACTCTCGGATTGTTTTTTCATTTCGACGATAGTATGTCCATTTTCCGATTCGGTCAGAGTCTAGTAAGCCTGCTTTTTTCATAGTTAATAAATAACTAGAAATAACCGATTGGGCTAAGCCAGTTTTAAGCTGGATATCTCCTACACATACTCCAACTTGAAAGCTAAGATCTTGCTCTAGATAAGGCTTTTCATCGAAATGGTTTTCTGGATTTTTCAACCATGATAAAATTTGACATCTTGTTTCATTTGACAATGCTTTATAAATTAATAAAGGTTCCATAAGGATATTATATCTACTTTTATAGATTTGTAAATGGGTTTTGGTGATTTTAAGGGAAGGAGGTATATGTAGATTCTTTTAAATGTGAATGAGGTACTCTAGTAATAGGGCTTTTTTGGGTATGTGAATTTATAAAAGGTTGCACTGTAATATAGCTTGAGAATATGATTGTCTAAAGAATAGGTGATGAATACATGCAGGAAACAAAACAGTTTAAGCGAGCATTCTATTCTTACTATGTTTTATTTTTTTATATAGAAAATAGCCTTCAGTCGTAATAATGGCTAAAGGCTTGGGTTCTCATACTTTTTAATTTATAAAGAAAAGACACCCATATAAGAGTGTCTTTTCCGATAGTTTGTTTAGCAGAAGCAAGAAGCTCCAACTATGATTAATAAAATAAACAATACAACTAATAAAGCAAAGCCGCCAGAAAATCCACAGCCGCCACAACTACCACCAAATCCCATAATAGTTCCTCCTTTAATAAGAGGGGAAAACAAGGGGTCACTCATGTATTTTAACGGATTCAATTTACTTTATGTTTTTTACGCAATAATTGAGCAGGTCCTTTTGAAAATAAAGAAAAGACACCTTAAGGTGCCTTCCTACAACTTGATAACCGTATTTCGAAACTAGTGGATAAATTGCAAATAGTATTTATGCTTCGATTTATTTACAGATACCTAAGATTTATACATCCTTCATATAAGGCAGTATTTTTGATTACTAAACGTTAAATCGTCATAATTTTTCGTTTATTGTTACCAACTACTCGCTCCAACATCCGTCTTCAACCACGTCACCCAATCAGAATCCTCTATCTTAAGCAAACTGAGCGAAACACCCTTCATATCTAAAGAGGTTAGCAGTGTACCGACTTTTACGAACTTCACATGTAAGCCTTCCAGCTCACATAAACGGCGGATGTCGTTTGCGAAAATGTATTGTTCCATTAATGGTGTCGCACCGAGTCCGTTAATGAGGATGGCGAAGTTGTCACCTTTTCTCCAGCGATAAATGCTTTTCAGTTTATTCATTAGTTCGATCGCTAATATTTCAGAAGAGGATAGTGCTTCTTTGCGGTAACCTTTTTCGCCATGAATGCCGACGCCGTAAAACACTTCATCGTCGTTCAATGTGAAGGAAGCTTTTCCTTGCATGGGATCATTGGCAGGTGAAAGGGCGACTCCTAATGTATGTAAGTTTCGGATGACAGAACGGCCAAGTGTTGTTAATTCTTCTAAAGAATGTCCGTGGGGAGCGGCCGCGCCTACTATTTTTTGAACGAAAACAGTGCCCGCTACGCCGCGTCTTCTTTTATTAAAAGAAGCATCATCTTCAATTGAAACGTCATCATTTACGATGATGTGGTCAATTTTTCTTCCTTCTTCTTTTGCGACTTGTTCTGCAGCTAGAAAGTTTGCTACGTCATCTTTAAAGTTTTTAATGATGAATAATATACTTTTATCTTTTGGCATGAGGCGAGTTGCCGCCACAATTTGCTCCACTGTAGGCGGGGTGAAAATACTTCCGTTTACTGCTGCCGTAAGCATTCCTTTTCCTACATAACCAATGTCAGCAGGTTCATGTCCGCTACCACCGCCGCTTATAATGACAACGTTTTGCTTCATTTTTTCGATATCTTTTACATAAATGATGTTATGTGTTTCGTCGTAATTTACTTTGTCGTTATGTTCAAAATAAAAGCCATGCAGCATATCTTGAACAATATTTTCTACATCATTCATAATCTTTTTCATTGCTTTTTCCACCCTTTAATTACTTTGCTGATTGCTCCAGTAATAGTAGTAATTGATTGTTTATCATATTTTTCATGAGAGAAGACATAATAGCCGGATCTACTTCGCATTTGCTTTCAATCCAATCTTTTATCGTTCCAACGAAGCCGTGACTATAAAAGGAGGCAATCGTATTTTTTGTCTCATCAGAAAGGCTGAATCCACAGCTCATAGATAGTTCATCAATAATTTTCATATATAAGTTTTTCGTATGCTCAAATAAATAGTGATTAAACGAGTTTTGCTCAATGACTTTAAATGCATTTCGGTAAAATTTTTGATTTTCGTAAAAGTAATCAAATAATAAATCAAAAATATTTTCCCATGTTTCATAGTCGAGAAAGTCGATGATATTTTCTTTCGTTTCTTCTCTATAAATCCAGCTTAATAGTTCGAATTTATCTTTAAAATGATAATAAAAAGTTTGCCTACGCATTTGACAGTGTAACATAATATCGCTCACTGATATTTTATGAAACGACTCTGTTTCCATTAAATGTTTCAACGAGTTCGCGATTATCTTTTTAGAAATTATAGAAGAGGTCATCTGAATCATCCCTAGAATGTTAGTAATATAAAAATCCTATTCAAAAATGAGAGCGGTGTCTTTAGACAGATTGTCCATTTTGTCCGTTTACTATAAAACGCTTTCATTTTAACATGAGTAGTAAGAAGAAGATTTCAAATATATCACAATATATTAAAGGAATTGAGGGAGAATCACAATGAAAAAGATTATAAACAAACCAGAAACATTAGTAATGGAAATGTGTAACGGAATGGTTATGGCTCATCCAGAGCTTGAGTTTTTGAAAAAATATAAAGTTATTAAGAAGAAAGAAATGAACGAAAATAAAGTAACGTTAATTAGTGGCGGCGGTAGTGGTCATGAGCCAGCGCATGCGGGATTAGTCGGAAAAGGAATGTTAGATGCGGCAGTGTGCGGAGATGTGTTTGCTTCGCCTTCACAAATTCAGGTATATCAAGCGATTAAAGAGACAGCTAGTAAAAAAGGTACGTTATTAATTATTAAAAATTACAGCGGCGATATTATGAATTTCAAAAACGGAGCGCATTTAGCGACTGAAGATGGAATTGAAGTAGACTACGTAAAAGTGGACGATGATATTGCGGTAGAGGATAGTTTGTATACAGTAGGACGCCGCGGCGTTGCGGGAGTTATTTTAGTGCATAAAATTGCCGGTGCAGCAGCGGAAGCAGGTATGGATTTAGGGGCGGTGAAAGCTGTAGCAGAAAAAGCAGCGGCTAACGTGCGCACAATTGGTTTAGCGTTAACTTCTTGTACAGTTCCAGCAAGTGGATCACCTACTTTCACACTTGATGAAGATGAAATGGAATACGGCGTAGGTATTCACGGCGAACCAGGAATTAAACGTGAAAAAATGATGTCAGCTGATGAATTAGCGAACCGTATGACAAATGATTTAATAAAAGATTTAGGAGTAAAAGATGGCGAAGAAATTGCGGTTCTAGTAAATGGCTTTGGCGGAACACCACTGCAAGAACTTTACCTATTTAACAACGCAGTTACGAGAGAATTAGCTGCTAGAAACATTAAAATCAATAGAGTATTCGTCGGCAACTATATGACGAGTATCGATATGGCTGGTATGTCTTTAACAGTGATGAAATTAGATGACGAGCTAAAAACGTTATTATCGGAAGAGTGTAATACACCTGCGTTTAAAGTAGACGGACCAGTTGAAAGTGTAGAGTACGTGAATGCGCTTGAAGATGTAGAAGAGAAGGAAGTTTCATTTGAACTAGAAACAGCGGAAGAGCACGCTGTTATGAAAAATAATGTCATTACATTAAACAACATGATTTATCTCGTTGATAAAATGAGCGACGTTATTATTAAAAATGAAGTACCGTTCTGTGAGTTAGATACACATGCAGGTGACGGTGACTTCGGAATGAGTGTGGCAAAAGGATTTAAACAATTAAAACGTGAGTGGCATTCTATTGTAGAACAAGAAAATGTAACAATCGGATCATTCCTTGACGGCTGTTCGATGATTATTATGGAACATTGCGGCGGAGCTTCTGGTCCAATTTGGGGTGGTGCATTCCGCGCAGCTAGTAAAGAAGCAGGAGAAAAACGTGAGCTAACAGTAAAAGAGTTCGCTGAAATGTTGCAAGCAGCACTTCAAGGCATACAATCTATCGGTGAAAGATCATTCGGTAGAGGAGCGGTAGTTGGTGATAAAACGCTTGTTGATGCACTTGCTCCATGTGTAGACTCTTGGTTAGACAGTGCTTCAAACGAAGAAGACATGAAAACTGCCTTTGCAAAAGGAGCAGAAGCAGCCGTTAAAGGCGCAGAGTATACGAAAGAAATCGTAGCTCGCATGGGCCGCGCCGGTACAGTTGGTGAAAGAAGTTTAGGATATCCAGATGCAGGTGCGCATGCGCTTGGGGTTATCTTTACGGAGATTGCGGGTAGTTTGAAATAGGAATGAGAAAGTCCCCTCTGCCTTAAGGTGGAGGGGATCTTCTAATATAGTTGAATGATATATTAATGTGGTTTAGAAGCAAATCAATTACTTTAGTTGCAAATAATTTCGGTGCAGAGTTTAAGGTTAAATGGGCTGAAGTTAATAAGTAGTCTGCTATATGTTGTTTAAGAAAGGGCACTCCATTGAGGGAGTGCCCTTTTCGTAATTCATGATATAGAATCTCTTTATATTACCAGGAGTCACCGTGACTGGATTGCATGTACATAATTGTACTAGATTTAGTCGAATCAACTTGTTCCTTGGATTCTGATTGTGAAGGGAATGCTAATCCTATAGATAAAGCAGCTGAAAGGGTTAAACCTAAAATCGTTCCGAAAATTTTCTTCATTATTTTAACGCTCCTTTTTCGAAAGTTTTTTCTTTAGCTTGATGACTAATATAAAAGTATTTACTAGCTTTTACAGTGTCTCTTTCTTCGTAAAACTTGATTGCTAATTTTTCAGTGTATTCTTGTGTGTAATTAAATAGTTGTTGCTTATCAAAAAATGAGATAGCTTCCCAAGATAATTCTTCGAGAATAGCAGCTGGAACACCTTTATTCATACAATCTAAAATTTTGAAATGATATAGGTATTCTTTATTGTCTAATTGCTCACAAATCGCCAATCCTCGTTCGATCAACTCGGCCGATTGATTAACTTCACCGAGTTTGAAATGTTCTCTAGCTTCAAGGAAAAGGGCTTTAAAATGCTCCGGAGTTTTAGTTGTTACTTCTGATAAGTGTCGGATTGCTAAAGTGGATAAGTTTTGGCTACTATATAAAAACCCTAAATTATTGCGGACTCTTAATATTAGGGAATCCTCATTATTTTTACGTAAAATATCTATTGCAGAATTAAATTTTTCTTCTGCCACAGGGAATTGTCTTATATCAATACATGCTAAACCGTATAAGTTCTCACAAGCGGCAACATTATTTTCATAACCATTATGTTTAGAGAAAATCTCTTTAGCTTTAGTCACATGTTGAATTGCTAATAGAGGTTGATAGGTATGAAGATAGAAGTTAGCAAAACGATAGCTAAACTCGGCTATTTCAAGATCGTCATGAATATGTTGTAATAGCGTTTCGGCTTTTTCGTAGTATTCCCAGGCTTCATTGTTGTTTGAAATTAGTGTGGCGTGAATCCCTTTGAAAAAGTGATAATAATAAGACAACGATTCATTTTTTGGTATATTCAGTGAATCAATTGCCTGGAAGCTTGTTGGTGTGATGCTTAAATGATTAAGCAGAACTTTAAAGCGAAAAGTAAGAAGTGAGTAATGGAATAGTAAATTTGAATCTTCATTAATGCTATTTATGTATTTATCAATCTCGTCTTTTAAGTGTTGTGCTTCCTTTAGGTGTTGGGCACGTATCTCTTGATACCAATTATTTAAAAGTTGTGTGATCATATCTCTTGTTTTTAGGTGACTTACCATAATTCTCCCCACTTTCTACTATGTTTATTTGTATATTGGTATGTATATACTAGCAAGAAATTAAGTGTGATAGAGTAATATATTGAAAGAAAAAAACTTTTTCAATAATTTTCTGATAATTTAAAAGGTAATTAGAATATAAATAGAAAAGGAATTCAATCGGATTCCTTAGGTGGTGATCATTTATTTATTGCCAAAAAATAAGTGAATCGAGTAAGTATGACTATTGCACTTAAAATAAATAACAGCTTTTTTGTAAAGTGAATCTGCATAAACTGATTCAGAATCTTATAAGAATCCATATGGAAAGTATTCATTCAAATAACAAACAGCCCGAGTTCCAATGAGGAACTTGGGCTGTTTGTTATTTCCTTTCCCAGCACTACTCTATCGCCATCAAAACAAAAGAACGAGTGATCCCACTTTATGGTTATGTGCAAAACATAAACTAGTAGAAGTTTTGTATTTTGTTATCCTACGCATCCCACCCTGCACAAAAAAATATTTCTCAACATTTTATCTATTGAAAAACATTGAATATTCTTATTATAAAGAATATTATGTTGCTATCGGCAAAAAGAAGACACTGGGGAGGAAATGCATTGAAAAAGAATAAGAAATTAAAACCGTTATCAGTTTTAGCAACAGCGGCAGTACTAAGTAGTAGTTTTGTTTTTGGAAGTCATGCAGCGTATGCTGATACGCCATCATCTCTACCAATAGATGAGCATTTAATACCGGAGGAGCGTTTGGCAGAAGCGCTAAAACAACGGGGCGTAATTGATCAATCTGCATCACAAGCTGAGACGTCAAAAGCTGTTGAGAAATATGTTGAGAAAAAGAAAGGGGAAAACCCTGGTAAAGAAATCTTGACAGGAGATAGTCTTACGCAAGAAGCTTCTGATTTTATGAAAAAAGTAAAAGATTCAAAGATGAAGGAAAATGAACAGGCGCAGCAGCCCGCAGTAGGCCCAGTAGCTGGACAAGATGCAGCATTGAATTCTAGTAAATTAAATGGAAAAGTACCTACTGCACCAGCGAAGCAAGCTGAGTACAATGGAGCTGTTCGAAAAGATAAAGTGCTTGTTTTACTTGTAGAATTTAGCGATTTTAAGCATAACAATATTGATCAAGAGCCAGGATACATGTATTCTAAGGACTTCAATCGTGAACATTATCAAAAAATGTTATTTGGTGATGAACCATTTACTCTATTTGATGGATCGAAGATTAATACATTTAAACAATATTATGAAGAACAATCTGGCGGGAGCTACACAGTTGATGGTACTGTAACGGAATGGCTTACTGTTCCAGGAAAAGCTTCAGATTATGGTGCGGATGCAGGTACTGGACATGATAACAAAGGTCCTTTAGGGCCACGTGATCTTGTGAAAGAAGCACTAAAAGCAGCGGTAGCAAAAGGAATCAATTTAGCAGACTTTGATCAATTTGATCAATACGATCAAAATGGTGATGGAAATAAAAACGAGCCAGATGGTATTATTGATCATTTAATGGTTGTACATGCTGGCGTGGGTCAAGAAGCTGGCGGCGGTAAGTTGAAAGATGATGCGATTTGGTCTCATCGTTCAAAACTTGGATCAAAACCATATGCGATTGATGGCACAAAATCTTCTGTTTCAAATTGGGGCGGAAAAATGGCTGCATACGACTATACAATCGAGCCTGAAGATGGAGCGGTTGGTGTGTTTGCGCATGAGTATGGTCATGATTTAGGATTACCAGATGAATACGATACGAAGTACTCAGGACAAGGTGAACCTGTTGAGTCATGGTCTATTATGAGCGGCGGTAGCTGGGCTGGAAAAATTGCAGGAACAGAGCCAACAAGTTTCTCACCACAAAATAAAGAGTTTTTCCAAAAGAATATGAATGGTAACTGGGCGAATATCGTTGAGGTAGATTATGATAAACTTCGTACGGGAATTGGTGCTGCAACATATTTAGATCAAAGTGTTACAAAATCAAAACGACCAGGAATCGTTCGTGTTAACTTGCCGGACAAAGATATAAAAAATATCGAATCCGCATTTGGTAAGAAGTTTTATTACAGTACAAAAGGAAATGACATTCATACAACACTTGAAACACCAGTATTTGACTTAACAAATGCAACGAATGCTAAGTTCGATTATAAGACATTCTACGAACTTGAAGCGAAGTATGATTTCCTTGACGTAAATGCGATTACAGAAGATGGAACGAAGACACGTATTGATAGAATTGGCGAAAAAGATGTAAAAGGCGGTATGGATACAACTGATGGTAAGTGGGTTGATAAATCATACGATTTAAGCAAATTCAAAGGGAAAAAAGTAAAACTGCAATTTGAATATTTAACAGATATTGCAGTAGCTTATAAAGGATTTGCGTTAGATAATGCGGCATTAACTGTAGATGGAAAAGTTGTTTTCTCAGATGATGCAGAAGGTCAGCCAGCAATGACGTTAAAAGGATTTACTGTATCTAACGGATTTGAACAGAAAAAAAATAACTACTATGTAGAGTGGAGAAATTACGCTGGTTCTGACACGGCGTTACAACATGCGCGTGGTCCAGTGTTTAATACAGGAATGGTTGTATGGTATGCGGATCAAAGCTTTACAGATAACTGGGTAGGCGTTCATCCAGGTGAAGGATTCTTAGGAGTAGTAGATTCTCATCCAGAGGCAATTGTAGGGACATTAAACGGACAACCGACTGTGAAGAGCAGTACGCGTTATCAAATTGCCGATGCGGCATTCTCATTTGATAAAACGCCAGCATGGAGAGTAGACTCGCCAACTCGCGGTATCTTTGACTATAAAGGATTACCAGGCGTTGCAAAATTTGATGATTCTAAGCAGTACATCAACAGCGCGATTCCAGATGCAGGACGTAAGTTGCCGAAACTAGGATTGAAGTTTGAAGTAGTAGGTCAAGCTGAAGACAAATCTGCAGGTGCAGTTTGGATTCATCGATAGAATAAAGTGAAACTAAGAGGAGCTGCCTCATAAGTCGGTGAAACTGACCTATGGGCAGCTCTCTTCTTATTGTAGAAAGAGGCAGTCTAGGAACCAGTTCATTGGAAAGCGATTCTTTGAAAGCGCAAGAGACTATCGTAAAAAATATATAGACTATCAAATATAGAAGTGGAATCAAAACTCTATACTTTCGGAATTTTTTACGCAGGCAAACCATTGACCTATTATCTCGTTATGATGCTTAATAATTTGAGACGCCGATAATATTGTAGAATTATATGTACTATGCCCGTTCTTTACAAGAGTAACGTCATATCCTAAGCTGTATGCACGCCGGCATGTTGCATCTATACAAATTTCAGATTGAATTCCTGCTATAACAACTCGTTTTATATTTCTCATTTCTAGCTCTTGTTGCAGACTCGTTTTATGAAAAGAATCCGGATGATTCTTTTCAAGAACGACATCTCCTGTTGCTGGAGCAATTGATTTATGAATTTCCCATCCAGGTGTCCCTTGACTAAGTAAGGAACCAGACTTCCCGTTAAACTTCATATAAAAAATAGGGGCTGAAGCAGAACGGGCTTTAGAAATCAATAATTGAATAACTCTTAATAATTCCGTTCTATTATATAGGACTTTTTTCTCTTCAAATGAACCTACCTGTACATCAATAATAAGGAATGCTGTACAGCTTTTCATCATAAATACCCTCCTAATACTTAGTCCAAAAATACAAAAGTGAAATATATGCAAACTACAATGCTATGCGTATTTAATGTATCCAAAAGTTCTAAAGAATATTGCATGGAGGTATGAAGTGGATGCAAATAATTACACTTAGTAACAACTGTTTTAAATAAAGGACATGAAATTTGCAATCATATAATGAATTATGTTAAAAGGTATGCTCTCAAGATTCTATTGCGATTTTAATGGGGATAGCATTGTACATTTTAGCGAAATAAAAGCTCGAAAAGCGATATGTATAGTAACAATGTTACATTAGTATTTTTCTTTTTATTTATCCCGCTATTTGTGGGCAGTAAAACTGCCACCTCAAAATTCAGGTGGAGCAAAGAAGTTAGGTGAGAGTCGGACTGCCCGTAACCCCCAACTGATTAAAGTTTCACTTTATATATTCGCAACATAATATTAGTACGAATTACTATAGTAATATGAGTTTTTGCATATTTTTAAATTTAATATATCCTCCGAAAAGTTTTAATTGTATAATGTGTTTTGTCATATTCTTTTAGATTTTTCGACAAAAAATAACAAAAATAGAAGACGTATTGGGAGAATGCATTATGTACATAAAAATATTAAAATCAATTACATCATTATCGCTTATTGGTGGTGCTTTATTATATACAAATGGCAGTGATGTGAAAGCTGCTGAAGCGGGCGTTTTTTCTGATGTACCAACATCGCACTGGTCTTATCCGGCGATTAAAGATTTAGCGGGTAAAAATATTATTTCAGGCTATGGAAATGGAAAGTTTGGTTTTGGTGATGTTGCGACGAGGGAGCAAGTTGCAGCTTTAATTTATCGAGTGTTAGTACCGAATAAGCAAGGTGGTACGTTTAGTAATGATGGTGCCCGTTATGTATTAAAAGATGGGTCTACTTTAAATAATCCGTATCGTGATATTCGCTCAGGTTCTACAATGTTTCCGGAAGAGGTTTTAACGTTAACGAAATTGGGGATTTTTAAAGGTGATGGAAATGGCGGTTTTAGACCGAAAGATTCTGTTAGCCGCGCAGAAATGGCGCAAATTATTAAAAACGCGTTCCAAGTTTCAGCTAAACAAAAACATACATTTAATGATGTTCCAAATGGATTTTGGGCAGAAAACGCGATTAGTGCGGTGCAGTCAAACGGGATTGCATCTGGTACGGGAGACGGGAAATTTGAACCAGCTAAAATGGTAACGCGTGAACAGTATGCACAGTTTTTATATAATGCATTGAAATATAAAAAGCCTGAGGTTGCGGTGCAAGATACAGAAGATGCGGCATTATTAACAGCATTCAAAAATGAAGTGCAAACACGTATTAATACGTACGAAACGAACATTACACTTCCATATAAAACAAAAAATAGTAATACAGAAGAAGTGATGAATACACTTTTTAAAGCGTATAAAGAAGTCGCAAGTAAAAATGAGTATACAGATTATAATAGATCGAATGTTTCCTATTCACTGTCTGGATCACCTGGAAATTACACATTTTCGTTAAAGATTACATATCGTGAAACGAAAGAACAAACAGAGTATGTCATGAAACAAGCGAAAGCGATTGTTTCATCTATTATTCAAGCAGGAATGGATGATCACGAAAAAGTGAAGGCGATTCATGATTACGTAGTAAAACATGTTTCTTATGACACATCTTATAAAGCTTATACAGCATATGAAGCACTCGTAAATCATTCTGCTGTTTGCCAAGGTTACACACTATTAACCTATCAATTATTAAAAGAAGCTGGAATTGAGAATCATTTTGTAGTAGGAACTGGAGACGGTCAGCCTCATGCTTGGAATTTAGTGAAAATCGATAACAAATGGTACCACCTCGATACAACATTTGATGATCCCGTGCCAGATGTACAAGGCCGCGTAACGTATTCATATTTCAACTTATCAGATGAGCAAATTGCAAGAAATCACGTGTGGAACCGAGGGGACTATCCGCAAGCTACTACAAATTATTATGATACACTGACGAGTAAAATTGTAGGGAGAAACTCTAAATCAGCTGTGTACCAACAAATTTTGAAAGATACAAAGTTAAATTATTTAGGAAATGAATACATCGCAAATAGCTATAATGAATTAAAAAATAAAATGCAGCAGCGCTATAGTGCAAAGCCAGAGAAAATTGAGGTTCTTTATAAGCAATCAATGGACGGTTCACTGCAAGATGTGAGAAAAGTGATTGGAGAAATCGGTTATCCAAAAGGATCAAACCGTGTTTCTTATAAAGCGGAGCCGTATAATGCAAAAGAAGGGTATTCTTTGGTGACGATTACGTTTATGTATTAAGAATGAGAAAAAGCATCTGTTTTAGATGCTTTTTTTATTGTATTAATTCGATAGAATATGATAGCTTTTATAATTTTATATTTTGGATGATTAATAATGAATAAAAAGAAGATTTTTACTGCATTAATAGGCATTGTAACTTTACTTGTAATGATTAATGTAGTAGGTATTTCTTTATTTGTTGGCGGCATTGGTGTAATGAATATTATGTATGTTTCTGTTAGTGAGCGCCGTAAAGAAATTGGTATTCGCCGTGCTATAGGGGCGAAAAAGAGGGTGATATTATTGCAATTTTTAGTTGAAGCGATTTTTATCACTACCCTAGGTGGGGGCTTTGGAATTGCACTAGGATATAGTCTTTCACGTTTTATAGGTATATTTTTACCTGTTCACCCCATTTTAACAGCTAATGTTTTTATTGGATCGACTCTTACATCGATGATTATAGGTATAACGTTTGGTATTATACCAGCAATTAAAGCATCTAAATTAAGCCCTATAGAAGCAATCCGTCGTTAAATTTACTAATACATATAAATTACTAGTTTTATATTTTAGCCTTAATAAAATAATGATTAATGAAGCTAAAAATGCCTATTCTCTCGAATGATTTTTGAAGAAAGAATAGCATTTTTTATTCAATAAAAGTTATAGTAGATTAAATCTAGTATAACGAATGAAGTATCGACTTTTATGCTTTTTATTTAGACTCTGGTAAATGTTAATCATTGTATAAAGATTAAGGGCCCATCTATAAAGGGTCCTCACTTCGTGAAGACTAAAAATAATACTGTTTATCCTATCATAAAATCAAGGTAAGATTTTTGGTCGGAAAATCGGTCATTTGAAATCAAATTCTCTGAAATTACATAAGTACCATATAAATTACCCTTTTGGATTTCAAAAAAACATACTTTTTTCAGAATAAGACTTCTTTTCTTCTTTATATTATCTCTCGGGATTTCTAACCACTCGGTGTAATTTTGATTTACGTCTTGCTGAATCACTTTCTTTGCCCATACTGTCTTATCGCTTTTAATTATGATAGCAATATCATTTTTATGTAAATTCCCAGGATTTATATGAGCCATAATTGGATCTGCGTACTTAGCAACAAATCCACCAATACACTCTACATTTTGCTGCTTAATGATGTCATTAATCATACATATCCCCCATAACTAATTTTCATTTTGCGTGTTCTCCATTGCTTGTATTTTATCATAGAGCATCAATTGTTTATACGGTTCTATTGCAAAAAATCTCTTGAATTTGGCCAGATATAATCCAGAGCATATTGCTACGGCTAATTTATTGGACCCAGTCTTTGTATTTGCGCAAATGCCCATAAAGATGATTCTTGCATCTATTCCCGCTACCGTCCCTATTGTACCTAAGTTTCTAAATACATTGAATTCCAATAATGAGGCATTGTATTAATCTTACATGAATATGATATACAACCGAAATTACACAACATAGCAGCTCTTCCAAATGGTGTAATAAGGAAAAAGAAGAGCTCAATGAATTTTCTCATGCAAGTTTTTGATGCTATATTCAATATACTGCATGACTTTTTTCAAAAAGGAATTTGGATAGTCCTGTTCTTTTTTTTCTTAAATGAATTAATTAATTAATTAATCATAAGATACTTTTATTGAAAGGAAAAAAATTATGTTTTCTATAGCATATTTACCTATTATTTTGTATTTATTATTAGAATTTTATAGAAGTTCACCTGTTAAAGAAGAAAAACAAAATCGTGGTTCTAGTTTTTTTATCGGAGTAGTTTTAGCCTTGATGTTCACTATTCCAGAGATTATGTATTTTTTGACAATAAATAAGATTAATTCATTACTGTTTTTTGGTGTTACTGTCGGACTCATTGGTGTATGGATAAGATTTTCTTCAATGAAAATCTTAGGGAGATTTTATAGTAGGAATGTCGGAATGCAGGGGGAACATAAGTTAATTCAAAACGGTCTATATAAATATATTCGCCATCCTGGTTATTTAGGGTCTTTTTTGACCTTTTTAGGATTTGCTATATCTTCATCTTCGTTCATTGCCATTATCATAAATATCATTTTATTTTTCTTTGCGTATTCGTATCGTATAAAAATTGAAGAGAGAATTCTTATTACACTGTTTGGTGAACAATATAAACAATATCAGTCCAAGACTTGGCGAATTATTCCGTTTCTATACTAGAGATTATAGGAGAAAGTTCAAAATTAGTTACTAAAATCATTTAGTCTTTACATTGGAGTGATACCCAAACTAATCCTAAATAACATTGTGCTAAACAAATATCAGATTTATTTAAGACTGAGTAACTTCCGCTAATGAGAATTATGTGAATACGAAAGTCCTCCAGTTAAACAATCTGGAGGACTTTTAATAATCTTTTAAATACATTGAATCCCGATAATATTACGTTATGTTAACCAAACATGTATGCAATATACAAAAGGAATTTGACTTCTTAGAATCTAATATTCTATAAGTAAATAAAAGTGAAGGGGAGTTACATATGACTATAAGACTATTGCAAGCAACTGATGCAGAGAGTTATTGGAATTTAAGGTTGGAATCTTTAAAAGAGAACCCAGAGGCATTTGCAACAACTTATGAAGAATCAATGCAACAGGTTGCTAATAATTTAGAAACAGCAGGAAGTTTTACGTTTGGAGCATTTAAGAATGATAAACTCATAGGAATAGTTACTGTATTGCAAGAAAAACGATTAAAACTACAACATAGGGGCGTTATTGTATCTATGTATGTTACACCTAGTCAACGAAATTCCGGTATAGGCCAAGCACTTTTAAAAGAAACTTTAAAAAAAGCGAAAGAATTAAACCTAGAGCAAATTACTTTAACTGTATTAACAGATAACAAACCTGCAAAGGCGTTGTATGAGTCTATGGGGTTTCAGACATTCGGCATAGAGAAAAAAGCTTTAAAATACAAGGAACAGTATTTTGATGAGGAATTTATGGTTTTGGAGTGCCCATAATGAGACGTTATGTTAACTTTGTGTGAATATAATATTCATAGTCTGCCACATACTATGTTCTGATAAAATGAAATGAAAGGAAATTACTGTAAGGGGATGGTGGCTTGAGCAGGCAAAGGTTATTTGAGCTATTCTTAGTAACGTTTGCTTTACTATTCCTTCATGTGGGCACATTTACCAATTAAAAATTGAACGATAAATTTGGCAACTTTACCTTCTTTGTTGTACTTCTCATGTTTTATATCAACGTTGCATTTATAGAACGGTATTTTGATGATATACAAAAGTGGATTCGAAATATAACATTTTTTCTTGCCCTGTTAGTAGTAATTTTAGTATCAATATGGATAGATTACTTTTAAAACCCTATTTCCGAGAACGATAATTATGTAAATAAGCTGTCCATATGGGTAGCTTATTTTATTTTTTGCTTAGCACGGAGATTTTTTCATGAAGAAAAGACACTCACATGAGTGTCTTTTCCGATAGTTTTTTAGCAGAAGCAAGCAGCTCCAACGATGATTAATAAAATAAACAATACAACTAATAAAGCAAATCCTCCAGCAAAGCCGCCGCCGCAACTACCACCAAAGCCCATAACAGTTCCTCCTTTAGATAGGAGGGGAAAAACAAAGGTTCACTCATGTGTTTTAACGGATTCAATTTACTTTATGTATTTACGCATGAATGGAGCAGGTCCTTTTTTAAAAAAGAAAAACGCCCGACTGATTATAGCTTCACTTTATACTGTCATAGTTCCATGAAATGAGCTCGTATCAAATTTGTGTTCTATATAAATTTGATGCCATATCATAAAGGATAAGACTGTCCAAATTTTACGGCTATAGTCACCTTTACCGGTGCAGTGTGCTTCTAATAGATTTAAAACATAGTTCTTATCAACTAAGTAATCAGTTTCGCTCTCTTTAATAATTGTTACAGCCCAATCATACATTTCATTTTTTAACCAATGACGAATTGGCACAGGGAAACCTAGTTTTTTACGGTTTAAAAAAATCCTTCATCATTTTAACATCTTCAATATTCAATATCACACCCTCGACTGTATCTTTCTTCTCATCTTTAGCAATCGTAATTTGCTTCTTATTATCAACCCACACAAGAAACTCTTCTTTTGAGTCATCTTTATATGTAACGGTTATAGTAGAATGCACAGATTCTCTCTTTTTTTGATCTAATGTGATTGGTTTAGAGGTACCTTTTTGAACGGCTGAAACGATAGATTTTATCATTTTTTCGTTATCTGTTTGGGATTTGGAAGTAGTATTATTTATTGTTTTGAGTATTTCAATGTCTGTAATATTTGCGGAGTTTAATTGAAATGTATTTTGTGTATGTTCTTGCTTAGTTTGTGAAGCTTTATCTGTAGCTGAGGTGCTTGTACAACCTATTAAATTGAAAGATAGAACACTTAGAGCACATATGTAAGTGATTTTTTTCATTTTATCTCCTCCTCTAATTTAATTATAACAATATTCTGTTAATTTAGGTAGTTATTGTAAGGAAAAGGTAGAATAATATTTCACTCTTACAAAATTGTCACATTCATGTAAGGTAATTCAATAGATTAGATACTTTTTCCATGTCATAATAAAGACATAAGAAAGCTAATCAAAAAACTATAAGTTATTAGGAGAGTGTCAGTCATGATTGTAACAACAACGTCTGGAATTCAAGGTAAAGAAATTATTGAGTATATTGATATTGTAAATGGTGAAGCTATTATGGGTGCAAATATTGTCCGCGATTTATTCGCTTCAGTTCGTGATGTTGTCGGTGGTCGTGCTGGTGCTTACGAAAGTAAATTAAAAGATGCACGTGATATTGCGATGGATGAAATGAAAGAACTTGCAAAACAAAAAGGTGCGAATGCTATCGTTGGTATTGACGTAGATTACGAAGTTGTTCGTGATGGAATGTTAATGGTTGCTGTAAGTGGTACAGCTGTACGTATATAAGTAAATAAAAACAGGCTCACCCCTTGAAGCTTATGCTTTAAGGGGATTTTTTTGTTTTTCAGTTAAGCTATTTTCACTTCTATCTTTCTTTTGCTCATGACTAAAGTTAAAATGAACAAAATTAAGCTTAAAAGTGCCATTATAATAAAAACTTGCGTATAACCATCAAAATAATCACGAGCGATTCCTGCTAAGACAGGAATGAATCCGCCCATAATATATCCTCCTGATTGCATCATAGCAGTCCATGCACTCGCATCTTCTGAAGTTTTTGTTTCATATAGCGGTAGCATGAGAGCGAGTGGGAATACGCCGCCGAGACCGATACCTAGTAAAATAGAAGGGATCCATGGTGTAGTTAGTGGGTAAATCATAAGCGATAAACCTACGAGTACGAAGCATATACTCCCTAATAACCAAAGTGCTCGGTTTTTATAAATATCCGCTAATGTTGGAATTAAAAAGCTGCATATCATTTGAACAACTGTAAAAACAGTTATAAGAGTACCAGCTTGTTCGCTACTGACACCCATACTTTGATTTGCTGGCGCAAGCCACGTCGTAATGGAATAAAAGATTCCTGATTGTAGTCCGAAAAAGATTGTGAACAACCATGCTTTTTTATTTCTTATAGGTAAACTATTATTCTTTTTATCTTGTGTACTCGTATTCTTTTTTCGTTTCATAACCGGATACCAAAATAGAATAGCGATAATAGTAAGTCCCCCCCAAAAAGCGAGTGCCATATTCCAATCGTCTTTTAATACATGTTGTAAAGGAATCGTTAATCCTGCACTTAAAGAAGCGCCTGTCCCCATACCTACTGAATATATTCCAATCATTAAGCCGATTTTCGTAGGGAATTTTTCTTTAATAAAACCTGATAGTAACGGACCTGCAAGTGCGATCCCAATACCGATAAATAAAGAGCTCGCGAATAATGTGGAAATGGAAGAGGTAAAAGCTCTCATACATGTTGCGAAGCCAATTAAAATAAGACAAGCCATAATTGCTTTTTCTGCCCCATATTTTTTAATTACCTTCCCAGTCAGTAAGGCGAATGTCCCCATACAAAACACAGGAATAGCTGTTAAAAAACTAACGGAAAAATTGCTTATATTTAAGTCTTGTCGGATTGTTTCTAATAAAGGTGAAATAGATGTAATTCCGATACGTAAATTAATGGAAACAAAAAATAGTGCTAGTATATACAAATAAGTTCGTCCTTGATGTTTCAATTTAATTTTCTCCCCTCTTAAACATCGGACGTTATTGAGTATATCATCTGATGTTTGAGTGTAATATATAAGGAGCTTATTTCAGCTCCAAATTTTGAACGGCGTATGTTCGTGCCTCTTCGGCATTTTGTTTAAAAATAGCTTGGAATAACTTTTCATGAATGTCAGAGTTATCTTCATAGTTCACTGTATTTAATATTAATTGGCTTAAAATGTGGCGAAGGGCAGGTACGAAAGATTGATATAAATCAAGTAGAACTTCGTTTTTGCTCGCCTTTGCAATTGCTAGATGAAACTGAATATCTGCATCTATGTATGCTACATAATTTCCTTCTTGAAGGGCATTTTTTCTTTTATTCAAATGTCCTTTTAAGTATAAAAGATCCTCTTCGCTTCGGCGCTGTGCCGCTAACATCGCTACTTCTTTATCTAACATATTTCTTGCTTCATACACATGATTAATATTAGCTGCTTGCAATCGTTTTTCAAATGAATCTTGTGTTGTATTTAGTGAGACAATACGAGTACCTTGTCCTTGTCGAACTTCTAAGATGCCGGCATGTACTAATATCTTTATGCTTTCTCGCAGCGTCGAACGCCCTACACCTAACTCTTCCATTAATTGCGGCTCTGTAGGGAGGCGATCACCAACTTCATACTCGCCGGAAAAGATTTTTTCTTGTAAACGTTCCAACACTTCATCGACTAATTTCCGTCGAGAAACTTTTGAAAAAGATTTCTTTTCGTTTATATTCATCTGCTCATCTCCTGTTATATTCGCTTTTATGATAACCAATTTAAGTTCTGTTGACAATGTTATTTTTTAGGTAGTTGGAGCGGGAGGGGATAACGTTGATGAATAAATGAAAGGACAGCACATATTTTATATGACTCATATGTACTGTCCTCGCTTATTCCACAATTGTGTTTGTTTTTGGATTATGAATAATTGTTTCCTGTCTTGCTATAAATTTCATAAGCAAAAAATCCAAATAAATAGCCTATTCCAGCTCCTAAACCAACTGTAAACAGTGAGTGACCCGGGAAAAATATGTCGACAATTATACCGATTAAACACCCCAAAAGCATTCCCATTGGTATTAAACTATCTAATAAAACTTGAGCGTTTTTTGATTTTTTCTTACCTAAGTTACCGTTGTCATATTTATGTTTAAGCCTTCCAATCACATATAATATGATTCCTCCGACTATTACAACAGGCGCAATTACCGTAATTAACCACATGTTAGAATCTCCTTTCACCTTTTAAAGGAATTATACCAGATAATTACAAATGCACTCTTAAAAGTACTATCTAGTTTATTTAAAAGGCCAATCAAAAAAACCTTTCAATTGTAGTTAATAACTCGTCAAAAACACTTTCCCTTTCGTTTTCTCAGCAGACTGCACAACATCAACCGCAGTTTTCACATCTGCTAAGTCATACGTAGAATGTACCGTCATGAAACGTAATTTCTTATTTTCTACTAAGCGAATTAAGTGACGAAACGTTTCTTGCCATTTATATGGTGACACTTCTTTATTCCAATGTCGTAAATGAAATATGTTCGCGTGCACTTTTGCTTTCGTGACAATCTCTGCCCAGTTTACTTGTATACCTGATAGAAGACCAATCGTTAAAAAGTGCCCGTTTGGACGTAAGGAAAAAGCTAATTCATTTCCATCCGGTCCCCCGATAGAATCAATCGCAGCATCTGCACCGATCCCGTTTGTTAATTCCATAACGGTTTTATAAAGCGGGGCAGAGGAAGTATCTATTACATATTCAGCACCGAGCTGAAGTAACTCTTCTGTATGTTTACTATTTCTTGTCACTGCAATGAGCCGGAAGTTTAAAATTTGCGATAACTGTGCAAATAGATGACCAATAGCGGATCCACAGGCATTCACCAATAAAACGTCATTACGTTTTAAGTTTAGAGTTTCTGTACATGTAACCCACGCTGTAAGGGGATTAATATACATTTGTGCCGCTGTGAAATCATCAATGGAATCAGGTATAGGGACTACAAAGTCAGCTGATGTTGTAACAAATTCTTGCCAAGTACCTTCCCCTCGTAAAGGTAAAACACGTTTACCGATAAGGCCTTTAGAAACGAAAGAGCCAACATCTTCTACAATACCAACACCTTCATAACCAGGTATATTAGGTAAAGGGATCCTATGGGCGTACGCTCCGGTTACTGGAATTAAGTCAGATGGATTAATCGGTCTAACTAGCATACGAACTAAAACTTCATTATCTTTTAATGGTTCTATATTTTTATATTCAACTTGTAATACATCTTTTGGGTTACCGAACTCATGAAATTGAATGTATTTTCTGTGCAAGATAAACGTTCCCCCTTAGTTTGATTGGGTTAATTATAGCATTTTTAGCTTAATTGATTATTTCAGTAGCACTAAATAAAGAAGAGCAGACAGTCGTCGTTTATTCATTTAATAAAATCGTAGAAAATGGTATTGCTGTATATAAAAAAATTAATGAAAAATAGGCTCGCTTTATGCTTTGAGGGGACTTTTATTGTGCAAATGTTAAAAAGATATATTAATTATGTAGCATTGTATGGAGTGTTAAATTGATTTCCTAAATAAGTTATTAGGTACATATTAATATAATAAAAAGACGCCCTTGTGAGCGTCTTTTTCCAACTTGAGATAGATGTATCATTATTGTTCTGCTAGGGTATATAATTCTTGTTTGAAGTTTTCTCACACAAATGATCTGTGTATCAATTTGTTTTTGATATACAGATCATTTGTATGAGAATTCTTATAGATAATTGCTGAATCATAATCTTACATAAATGCTTTTAAAAGTTCTTGAACCAATGGAATTACTCCACCTACAAATTTTAAAACTGCCATTGCGATTTCCATATGATTGCCTCCTTTTTTAAATAGTAAGTTGTAATAAATATTTATATCACCATTATAGTAAGCGTTTACGTGAACATCAATGCATTTCGATATGCAATATTTCATATTTGTATTTGGTAATGAGGATGTAGAGGAATCAGTAACTCACCCCGCTATTTGTGGGAGTCGGGCTGTATGTAAAAGCCTTCATTTTATCAAAATGTAAGTTGCATCTTGTATAATGTAATGGTGGAGGTCAGATATGAAAAAAATAAGTTTAAATATAGATTTGGATACAAATGTATTGGAAGTGGTATTTATTCCAAGAAGGTTTATTATTTTATGGATTATACTCGTATATATAGCGTCAATTCTTTTAGAATTTCGTAATAATATTTTCTCTATAGATAGTTTTTTCTTTACAATAGTCATTGTTATTCATACTATTTTTCATTGGCATGCGAGTTCATTAAAGAATAGGCAATTGTTGTACTTCTTTTTTGTACAACTTTTCATTGTGTTTTTGGCTGCATTTATTGCAACAAATGCTTCGATAGCGATTTTTGTTGGATTAACTCCTATTTTAATCGCCCAAAGTTTATATGTTTATAACAATATATTTAAAGTAATGGCAGTTTTTACTCTTATGTATGCAATATTTTGTGCTGCAATTAGTATCAATTATGGTGTAAATAAATTAGCTATTCTTATCTCTATGTTTCTTTTAGTGTTAGCAATTATTGTTCCTTTTTCTTATATTAATAAGCAGCAATTTGATGCACGTAATCGTATACAGAGCTACATCCAAGAGTTAGAATCTGCATATATGAGAGTGGAAGAATTGACATTAGCTAATGAAAGGCAGCGAATGGCAAGAGATTTACATGATACGTTAGCACAAGGTTTAGCAAGCTTAATTATGCAATTGGAAGCAATAGATGCCCATATGCAAAAAGGGAATACAGGACGATCTCAAGAGATCATGAAACAAACTATGATAAGAGCGAGACAAACTTTACATGATGCAAGGTTGGTTATTGATGATTTGCGTCATACTACTAATTCATTTAATGGAGCAGTAGAGGAAGAGGTTCAACGTTTTTCTGAGGCTACGTCTATACAGGTGAGATTTACTATTCAAAGCCCCCCGCATATTTCAAGCTTAGTAAAGGAGCACTGTTTATATGTAATTAGTGAATGTTTAACGAATATCGCAAAACATTCACAGGCAACAGAGGTAAATTTAAAAGTTGAATATATCGATGATCTTGAAAAACTTACTATTGGAGTTGAAGATAATGGAATTGGGTTTGACACTGGATATATCGGTAAGAATCCTGGACATTATGGTTTGATTGGCTTAAATGAGCGTGTTCGATTGATTAAGGGAGAAATACATATATTGAGTGAAAAGATGAAGGGTACGAAAGTGTATATTCAAGTGCCTATAAATAAAGAAGGAGATAGCCATGAAGTATAACGTATTAATTGTGGATGATCATTTCGTTGTAAGAGAAGGTCTGAAACTAATAATAGAAACGAGTGATTCATTTCAAATTATAGGTGAGGCTGCAAATGGAGAAGAAGCCCTTTCCTTCATAGAGAAAAAGGAACCTGATGTCATTTTAATGGATTTAAATATGCCTAAAATGAGTGGTTTAGAAACAATTGAGGCTTTGAATGAAAAACAAAACCATACGCCGATTATCATATTAACTACTTATAACGAAGATGAATTAATGTTAAAGGGAATTGAGTTAGGGGCAAAAGGATATTTGCTAAAAGATACGGATCGTGAGAATTTGTTTCGAACATTGGAAGCGGCTATTCGAGGTGAGATTTTACTACAACCAAATATTATGGAAAAGATAGTGAAGTATAAAAGGAAAGAAGTACATGCTGATAAGGTTGAAGGGAATAACTTAACAGAAAAGGAATTGTTTGTGCTGAAAGCTATTGCACGCGGATATAAGAATAAAGAAATTGCATTCGATATGGGGATAGCTGAGCGAACGGTAAAAGCATATTTAACAAATATATACAATAAATTAGGTGTTAATTCCCGATCAGAAGCAGTAGCTGTATCTATTGAAAGGAAGTTAATTCATTTTTAAAACATTATATATGCCCAATCGTACATTATAGGCCTGCCCTTTTGTACGATTTTTTTATTTCTTTCTCATGTTATGCTTCAGAAAGTATGAGAGATTTAAGAACAATCTAATTGCATTACAATTACAGACGTTTCTAATGTAGGAAAGGAAGAAGAATAATTAAATGGAAACTTTGCTTTTAATTCCTGTAGTAATTTTCTTTATTTGGCTGCAAAGCAAACAAAGAAAAATAAACTGGATAGATATTATAACTTTTCTCATGATGATAGGGATTATTACTTATACGGCGCCGCAGCCAATGACTAGGGATTTACAAGCAGAGCTACTGGCAGTTACGCTTTTTTCTTTCGCTATTGGTATTTGGCAAGGTGGGGGAATTACAGTCTGTTATGTGGATGAAATTTTATATATTACAAATGGAAAACAGTATTCCATTTCATGGATTCTCTTAATAATTGGCAACATAATTATTATTAATATATTTGAAGGTGGATTTATATTTAATGGACCGTGGTTTCTTTTGTGTAGTGTTGTCATTACATCTGGGGTGAAAACCAGTATTCTATGTGTTCTGTACAAATTAACAGTGCGAAATTGAATGGAAAATCAAAGCTGTTTTCTTTTATCCCAACATAAAACGTATTGCTGTAAGTTCATTAAAAGACTGTAGTTGATAAAAAATGTGAAGGAAGTATTGGAAGAATGGGGGAGTTAACGTAGATGTTTCTACCTATTACTATATTTGATAGGTTTAGTTGGCTGGGGAATGTTGCTTTCTCTTCAGAAAAGATTAGCAGGAATCGAGCGCTTTCGAGGGCTGAAGAAAGAGATGTTAATTTGTGTAATAAGAACGGTATAGGTTCAGTTAATAATATGCATCAAAAAATAACGATAGATTCTGTGGAATATGGTGATAATTGTGTATTGGGCCGTGCAGAACCTCATTCAACAATTGTCATAACAAGTAGTGATATGTATGTTGGAAGCGGACGGGTTAATGAGTATGGAGAATTTAAAATATATACAAATGATTATCTGGAAGAGTATTTGGTACTAGAGATTCAGTTGATAATGGGCGGTTTCTATCAAGGAAGTATAACGGTAAAGTTAAAAAGTTAAGGTATGATGATTTTCTTTTTATTTAGTAAATAAAAAGGAAGCAACCGTAGTCGCTTCCTACATCTATTAAGCCGAAGCTTTCTTCATTCTCTCAAGTAAACTAGATAAAATATGCGTACGATAAGATTCTAGCTTTTTACCTTCATAAGTACGAATACCTAATTTTTTAAGTTCTTTTACATACCAACCTTTGCTTCCGAAATACATGTGATCGCTCCCCTTCAACTTTGTTTTTATTTGTTCTGATTGTACTTGGAGGTACAGGTAATATAATGAAGGAAATGAATTTCGCGCGAAAATGGTTAACTTTGTTGCAAAAGACATATATACTAAGGATAGTATATAACGAGGTGGGCAAGACGTGATTATAGAGAAGCACGAAATTCAAATTGACCAAATTACGAGCGGTAAAGTGAATATCTTTACTTTCTATAGAAATAGAAAGCAAATTGATGATCATTTTTTACGATTACAAGAACCATCGCTTACAGCAAACTACTTCTTCCATTTTCATTTTGATGCAGAGAGCTTGCATCTACTGCAGGAAGAGTTTCCAAGCGTATATCCGTACGACGGTAGTGAAACGATTCACGACTGGACGGAAAAGATGAAAGCAGAATTGCAACATCAGATCCAAACAGGTAAATGGAATAAACGCGTACGTATCGGCAATCGCATTCTAGATGTGGTGTTTACGTGGTGTGACGAAGATATAGTAGAGTGAAAAAGAAGCGGATGACGCTTCTTTTTTTTAGCGCTGGAATAAAACGAGCTTACCTGCAGAAGATGTGCAGCGATGTGTTTTTTCATACAATCCTTTTTCTTGTAAAATAGATTCACCTTTTGCTTTCGCTTCTTTTTCAGTTGCCGCCTCGAATGATTCGTCTAATGCTTTTGAACCATCTTTTTCAAAGACTGTTAGAACGTATACTCCCATGAAAATTCCCTCCAATAATAAAAATCAGAATCTTATAACTATTTTGGCATAAATCACTAGAATATGCAAAGAAATATATGACATTGCGTGTTACAATAAGGTGAAACTTTAATCAGTGGGGAGTTTTTTATTTCCTGCTTATTACTAGTTTTCACCAATTGAGCATTTATTGTTTGTGTTCATGCGGATAAAATGAAACTTTTGAACTATAGAAAGGATCGTTATTTGTGAAACAAGTGAAGTTTATACATGCGGCTGATTTGCATTTGGATAGTCCGTTTAAAGGGATGGAAATGAATGTAGCACAGTCTGTTTGGGAGAGAATGAAGCAAAGTACGTTTGAATCGTTCGAACGTATTGTTGATAAAGCGATTCAAGAGCGCGTTGATTTCGTATTACTAGTGGGGGATTTGTATGATGCGGAGACGAGAAGTTTGAGAGCGCAAGTGTTTGTGCGTGAGCAAATGAAGAGACTTTCGCAGTACGATATTCCCATTTTTATTATTCATGGTAACCACGATCATTTAGGGGGAAGCTGGGCAGCGATTGAGTTTCCGGAAAATGTTCATGTGTTTACGGAGCCTTATGTGGAAGAGAAGTCATTTTATAAAAATGGTGAGCTATTAGCTTCTATTTATGGGTTTAGTTATTTGCAGCAAGCGGTAACGGATAATATGACAGCGCAGTATACGAAAATGAGTGATGCGCCTTTTCATATTGGGATGCTTCACGGAAGTGTGGAAGGGGATGCGGAGCATAATCGCTATGCACCGTTTCAAATTCGTGAGCTGAAGGAAAAGCAGTTTGATTATTGGGCTCTTGGCCATATACATAAACGTGAAATTTTATCAGAAGAGCCTTATATTATTTATCCGGGCAATATACAAGGGCGTCATCGTAAGGAAATGGGCGAGAAGGGTGCGTACCTTATTGAACTTACGAAACAAGGATCGCATTGTTCATTTTTTCATACGGCGGATGTTGTATGGGATGAGATAGAAGTGAGTATCGATGGGCTTGAAACGGTTGATGATCTTATGACGAGCGCGTCAAGTGCGATGAATGAATGCCGAAGAGAAGAGGAAGGCACGCTTTTAACTGTCGTATTTACAGGGCAGGGGCCACTTTCTCCTTATTTGCGTGAAGACAAGCGCGTGGAAGAGATTTTTCATATTTTAGCAGCGGGAGAAGAGCGAAAAGATTTCGTTTATGCGATGAAGTGGAAAAATGAGACGGTTTCTTTTGCGGAAATTGAACGTTTGAAAGAGGAAAATCATTTCGTCGGTAGTGTGCTAAAAGAGTTAGAAGCTTTTACAAATATGGACGGAGTGTTGCGCACCATTTGGACATCTCCTGTAGCGCGTAATAGCATTGAAGCTTTTACGGAAGAAGAGAAGAAAGAGATTCAAAAGGAAGCGGAAAATATTATTTTAGAGCAATTATTCCAGCAAGAGAGGGATAAGAAATGAGAATTGAAAGACTCCATATTTATGGGTACGGAAAATTAGAAAATGTGGAAATGGATCTGTCAATGCTGACGGTGTTATACGGTGAAAATGAAGCGGGGAAATCGACAATTCGCTCGTTTATGAAAAGTATTTTATTCGGTTTTCCAACGAGAGGACAGCGCCGTTATGAACCGAAAGAAGGCGGAAAGTATGGCGGAGCAGTTACTGTTCAAACAGAAAAGTACGGTCGTTTAAAAATTGAACGATTGCCAAAGACGGCAGTAGGCGCGGTGACCGTTTATTTTGAAGACGGGAAAACTGGCGGCGAAGATATTTTAAACGATATATTAAGCGGTGTGAATGAAAGCTTATTTGATTCTGTTTTTTCATTTGATATGCATGGTTTGCAAAATATTCATCAGCTCGGCGAAGCGGATATTGGTAATTATTTATTTTCGGCAAGCGCAGTCGGAAGCGATGCGTTATTGCAGTTAGATAAAAAATTAGAAAAAGAAATGAATCAGCGCTTTAAGCCGAGTGGTCGTAATCCTGAAATTAACGTGTCACTGCAAGAGATGAAGAAAATTGAGGAAAAGATGAAAGAGTGGCAAGGGAAGATTGGCACGTATGAAAAACAGGTCGAGCAGTTAAAAGAAAGTGAAGAGAAACTTGCTTCTGTTCGTGCGGAAAAAGAGTCAGCCGAAAGACGAAAGCAAGACTATGAAATATTAGCGGCGCTTGAGCCTCTCGTTATTGAAAAGAGTGCGCACGAGAAAGTGTTAGAAAACGAGAACGGGCAGTTTCCTGTAAACGGAATGGTGCGCTATGAGGCGGTAAAGGCAAAGATAGAACCGCTCCAAGTACAAGTAGATTCACTTCAAAAAAAGATAGAAACAGTGCAATCAGAAATTGATTCCACAGAAATAGATGAAGCATTTTTACAAAAAGAAAGTTACGTAGAAGAACTTCGTATGCAGCACATGTCTTATGAAAATGCACGCCAAGAAATGCGTGATATGACGGGAAGTATTACGAATATAAAAGAAGAAATCGCAGAACTACAGCAGCAAATTGGAGCCACTTTTGAACAAGAGATGGTTCTTTCATTTGATATAAGTTTAGCGACGAAAGAATTAATTACGCAAACTGTGCAAAAGGCGCGTGAATTAGAATCGCAAAAAGCACAACTAGATGAACGTTTTAAAACGGCTCAGGAGCGATTAGAAGAGCAAGAAGAAAATATAAGACAGATTCAGAAACAAATGTTAGCGGATGAAGAGCGAAATACGTTAGTTGAGAAAGAAAAGTCATTTCAAGATGCGGCGTTTATCGGTATGGGCGCAGAGAGAATGAAGCGTCAGTATGAAGAGAAAGCGGGAGTTGCTAAGCAAAAGAAAAAACAGTGGCAAAGAGTTTGTCTTATTTTACTTCTTATTAACACGCTTGTTTTATTCACGAGCCTATTTATAGATAACCGCGTGCTATTATTTATTAGTGTCATTGTTTTTGTAGGGATTGTTTTAGCACTCGTTTTATATAAAGATCCATCAAGCGGATTACAAGAAGAACTCCTTACTCTTCAGCAAAGTGCTGGCGGGCGCCAAAGTGAAGAAGCGATGACAGTTCGTTATCAGTTAGAAAAGGATGAAGAGATTCGAAAGTTATTTGAGCGAGAGTCTTATAAATTGCAGCAAATGGAACGAGCTTATGATAAAGTCGTTTCATCGTATGAAGAATGGGAGCGAGAAACTTTCCAAATAGGAGAACAAGTAGATGCGTATAAAACGCGCTATATGTTCCCTGAATTTTTTACGTATGCGCACATGTTGCCAGCGTTTGAGCGTATTGAAAAAATGCAGCAATTATATCGTGAGCTAGATAAACAAGGCGAGCGGAAATCTTCATTATATGAAATGATTTCGCAATTTGAACATAAACTAGAAACTGTTATCGGTAGCACGGAGTATAGTAATTTGCATGAGGCGCAAAGTCGTATGCAAAATGAGAAAGAGAAGCGCCAAACTTGTAAGCAGCTGAAAGAGAAGCTGACGGAATGGCGAGAAGAATATGAGTTCATGCAAGAGCAATTGAAACAACTATTAGTAGAACGAGATAGCTTATGGCATATCGCAGATTCTACTAATGAAGAGATGTTTTTAGAAGCAGGTAAACGGGCAGAAAAACGTGAAGATGCGGATAAGCAAGTGAGGCGTTTATTACCTCAAATTGATCTTTTAGAACAGCGCTTAACGAGTTTGTCATTAGCTGAGCATTATGAGGCTGACGGTTATGATGAAAAGTTAAAGCAAGAAATGACCGCCGCGAAAAACTGTCTGACGAAAGAGAAAGAACTGACGGAGCGTATTGCGAAACACCGTATGGAAATTGCGAATTTAGAAGAAGGTAGTACGTATGGTGATTTAATGCATGAACGGGAAATGAAAAAAGCGCAAGTACGCGAACAAGTGAAGAAGTGGGCTGCTTATGCGGCGGCAAAGAAAGTATTAACGAAAACGAAGCAATATTATCATGAAGTGCATCTTCCGCGTATTTTACAAAAATCAGAAGAGTATTTCGTCTATTTAACAGGCGGACGATATAGTAAAATCTTTTCACCGTCAGAGGCGGAGCCGTTCATTGTTGAACGTAACGATGGTATGCGTTTTTACAGTCATGAACTAAGCCAAGCGACAGCGGAGCAGTTATACTTATCGTTACGATTTGCACTAGCGAAAACGTTTGAGCATGATTATCCATTTATTATTGACGATAGTTTCGTGCATTTTGATGCGATAAGGACGAATCGAACGATTGAACTTATAAAGGAAATTGCGAAAGATAGACAAGTAATCTTCTTTACATGTCATGCGCATTTACTCGCGTATTTTACAGAAAATGAGATTATAAAATTAACGCATAAGCGTAAAGAAAATGAGTTGTAGTATGCTATACTAAAAGTAACTGATTTGGTGGAGGAATTCGAATGAAAAAGAAAATTGCAGAATATGAAGTTGGTGAACAAGTCGATGTTTTCTTGTTAATTAAAACAGCGACAAAAGGTCTCGCAAGCAATGGGAAACCGTTTTTAACAGTAATCTTACAAGACCCAAGTGGAGATATTGAAGCGAAGCTATGGGATGTATCACCAGAAGTTGAAAAACAATATGTAGCGGAAACAATCGTTAAAGTAGCTGGAGATATTCTAAACTATAAAGGACGTATTCAATTACGTGTGAAACAAATCCGTGTTGCGAATGAAAATGAAGTAACAGATATCTCGGACTTCGTAGAAAAAGCACCAGTGAAAAAAGAAGATATGGTTGAAAAAATTACGCAATACATATTTGAAATGAGAAACCCGAACATTCAGCGTCTAACAAGACATTTGTTAAATAAGCACCAAAACGAATTTTTAGAATATCCAGCAGCGACGAAGAATCATCACGAGTTCGTATCTGGACTAGCTTATCACGTAGTGTCGATGTTAGATTTAGCGAAAGCTATTGCTACGCTATACCCATCGTTAGATAAAGATTTACTATATGCAGGCGTTATTTTACACGACCTTGGTAAAGTATTCGAACTATCAGGCCCAATTTCTACAACGTATACGTTAGAAGGAAATTTACTTGGCCACATTTCTATCATGGTGAACGAAATTGGGAAAGCAGCAGACGAACTACAAATCGATGCAGAAGAAGTATTAATTCTTCAACACATCGTTCTTTCCCACCATGGAAAAGCAGAGTGGGGTAGCCCAAAACCACCATTAGTAAAAGAAGCAGAAATTCTGCACTACATCGACAACTTAGATGCAAAAATGAATATGATGGACCGCGCATTAGGACGTACAAAACCAGGTGAATACACAGAGCGTGTCTTTGCTCTTGATAATCGTTCGTTCTATAAGCCAACTTTCCATAATTAAGATTGTGAATAGAATGGCCTCATTAAGTGTGGCATGACAATAAAATTGTTTAAAAAGATGGTGTGAAATTAAGTTTTCACACCATCTTTTGTTGCCCTGATAAGGGAAGACACTGCAAACAGCTTTAAAAACCATTATTTATTCCTTGATGAGGAAAGAAATAATGAGAGAAAAAGATGTAAATCATACGGAAAATTTATATTGCATTAGCTTGTGTAAAGCTAATGGATGAGAGTCTGTTGTCAATAAAAAAACGGATCTTAAACAAAACAATTCTTTTGCATATCATGTGATGCAAGGGAGGCAAGAGAACGTGTTCGTTGATTGGAAATCTTTTGTAGAGTATTCTAAATATAGAGTTGTATTAGGAATATTCTTTTAAGGAGAGTGATTACTTTATGCTAGGAAAATGGATGGATAAAGTAAGAGAACCTAGATGTATACACAATTATAAATTTATTAAAACTCAGGATAGTGAAAATTTTAAAACAGGGCAGATTGGGACAGCTAATATTTATAAGTGCGAAAAATGTGGTAAAGAAAAGGTGGATTATAAATATAACAGTGATATAAATAGTGATTTTTGGAATATATAAAATAAATCGTTTAATGAAACGGAGAATTACTAATATTAATTATTCGCTAAAATTACAAGTTATTGTAAGGATATTTAACTATTAAAGAATTTTAATAGCCTATGATTAGTTCATTGATTGTAGGCTATTTATTTTGGCGAGTGAAAAGGTTTTATTACCAGTAGATACGAAAATAATTACGCCACAAAACATATAGCATTTTAAACTAATACTGAGATATTAAAAAATTATCTCGAATTCAAGATAATTCACTTGCTTTTTAATCACTTGAGTTGTAAAGTGATAGTAACGAAAGGAATTACTACTTTCGTACGGATCGTTTTACACATTGAATTATTTTTTAAATTATCACTTGACTAGTAAAATGAATTAATTACTTCTTATAAACACGCGCTTCGCTGACCAGCAAGCAAAAATAAAATTATTAAATACAAATTAAAACCATTGGAGGAATAGAAAATGAACCAATTAAAAGGAATACACCACGTTACAGCGATTACAAGTAGTGCAGAAAAGAATTATGAATTTTTCACTCATGTTTTAGGAATGCGTTTAGTTAAAAAAACAGTAAACCAAGATGATATTCAAACGTATCATTTATTCTTTGCAGATGATAAAGGGAGTGCCGGAACGGATATGACATTCTTTGACTTCCCAGGCGTTCCAAAAGGAGTACACGGTACAAATGAAATTTCAAAAACTTCATTCCGAGTTCCAACTGATGCAGCGTTAGCATATTGGGTGAAACGTTTTGACCGTCTTGAAGTGGAACATACAGGAATTAAAGAGCAATTTGGTAAGAAAACTCTTTCTTTCGTTGATTTTGATGATCAACAGTATCAATTAATCTCTGATGAATTAGATAAAGGAATAGAATCAGGTACACCGTGGCAAAACGGTCCAGTTCCATTAGAATATGCAATTACTGGTTTAGGACCTGTATTTATTCGTATCGCGAACTTTAGTTTCTTTAAAGAAGTGTTAGAAAAAGTTCTATTATTCAAAGAGATTGCTCAAGAAGGAGAATTCTATTTATTTGAAGTGAACGAAGGTGGAAACGGTGCCTCTGTCATTGTAGAACATAATACAGTTCTTCCTGAAGCACAACAAGGTTTTGGTACAGTGCACCATGCTGCATTCCGCGTAGAAGATCGCGCTGTATTAGAAGAATGGATTGAAAGAATCGGTAGCGTAGGGCTTCCTTCATCTGGTTATGTAAATCGTCACTTCTTCGAATCATTATACGCACGAGTGGCACCGCAAATTTTATTTGAATTCGCAACAGATGGCCCAGGGTTTATGGGAGATGAGCCATACGAAACACTTGGAGAAAAATTATCTTTACCTCCATTCCTAGAGCCAAAGCGTGAAGAAATTGAAAAATTAGTTCGCCCAATTGATACAGTGAGAAGTACGAAGGAATTTATTAAAGAGTAAAAATAGAGGTAATAAGTAGGAGAGCAAGTAGTTTTAGCGGATCGCTGGAATTGCTTGCTTTTTTTGTTTTCGCTTTACAAGTATTTTGCTAAAATGTATGTAAAACTGATGGAGGAATAGAATGACGAAAATTAGTGGGTATACTTGTGGATGCTGCGGTACATATCATAAAGAAATTCCCATAAGTTATGGGTACCAAGCTCCAGCTTATTATTACGATGCTGAACCTGAAGAACGAGAAGATAGATTTGAAATGAACGATGATTTATGCGTGATGGATGGTGAACATTTCTTCATTCGAGGAATTATTGAGATTCCTATCATTGGTACAGATGAACACTTCCTATGGGGTGTATGGGTTTCATTAAGTGAAGCGAATTTTGATAAGGTGAATGAATTTTGGGATAAGCAACAATTATTAGAGCCGATGTTTGGGTGGCTTTCGACTGATTTACCATATGAGCTGGAAACAGTAAGTTTAAAAACAATGGTTCATCCGCGAGCGGATGGTATTCGTCCTTATATTGAACTGGAACCGACAGACCATCCTCTAGCAGTGGAATTTAGAGAAGGAATGACGATGGAACGGGTGCAAGAGATAGCGGAACAACTTTGTATAAATAACGATGATGATGAAAAAGAGTGCTGATGTTTGTTCAGCGCTCTTTTTCATCATGGGAAAATTAAGAGTGGAAACAAAGTGTACTATTTCATAAACCTGTCCTGGTTTTAAGGTATCCATAATGTGCTCTAAATTAACTTTGATGTTACTACTTTTGATAATGTGAATCATTTTAAAGTGTTATTAAAAGATGTTGTAATCGATTTGGCTCGTGAAGAAAAAAATAAAGTATACGATAAAAAACGCAAACTTCTAATCAAAAGAAGCTTGCGTTTTTTATTAACTAAAAGAAGTAAGGGACACCAAGTATAGTGATAACAAGCCTTCTTTCGGATATCCAATTGTCCGACCAAGTAATTCAGCGATGCAAAGGAAGCTAGCACCAAATAGCGCTGAGCAAACAATCTTTGATGGTTCATCTCACACTAATCGGACGGCCCGTTAACGCGGATAAAATAATTGACTTACTTTTTATTTGTAACTATAATAGTTACAAAGTAACCATTAGTAGTGGCATTGAGTAATATTTTTTTAATTTAATTGTAACCGATACGGTTACGATTAAAAAAGGAACATAAAACAACCAAAAAATGTAAAACCTTTAAATAGCAACATGAGAAAGGAGACGGGGATTTTGAAACGGTTTAAGTTTTATATGATTAGCGGTATTGTGCTCGTTTTGTTAATAGTTTGTAACTTCGTTGATAAGCCGATTGCGAAGGTTGAAGAAGTGAAAGATACTGTGATGATGAAGATAAATACGAAAGAGAGTATGGCACAAATTGATGGGCAGACAATTTATTTTAAGCAAATTGGCGTGGGGAAACCGCCTTTACTTATGCTTCACGGGTTTGGTGGTTCTTCAGATGGATTTAGTGATATTTATCCGGAACTAGCGAGAGATCATACGATTATTGCGGTTGATATTTTAGGATTTGGGCGTTCTTCTAAGCCAATAGATTTTCAGTATTCGTTTCCTGCGCAAGTGAATTTATATTATAAGTTAATGAAGAAACTTGGATATGATCAGTTCGCAGTACTTGGTCATTCGATGGGTGGAGAGATGTCCCTTAATTTAGCGTACTTATATCCGGACGCGGTTACGCATCTTATTTTAGCGGATTCTACAGGAATTGAATCTTTTGAGCAAAAAGAAGGTTATGAAATGCCACAGTTATCAACGGACCTGCAAACTGTAACTGCGATTACGGATTATAATAAAAATGAAGTGAAGAATAGTCGGGATGATAAAAAGCATTATGATGAGCTTACAAAAATGAAAGAGCGCCGTATTGCGATGGAGGCAGATAAAATAAAAGTGCCAACGTTGATTATATGGGGTCGACATGATAAGAGTGTTTCTTGGGAAAACGGTGAGCTGTATCATCAGTTATTTGCAAATAGTACGTTTCATATCATTGAAAAAGGATACCACGCACCGTTTCGCCAGGAACCAATCGAATTTATGGAATATGTACAAGCGTTTTTCGCGAAGCATCCACAAGGATAAAATGAATTTTCAAGCATAAATCCACTTCTTTCCTCATAGAGTGAAACTAATAAGGCTTGTCTAAGGAAAGGAATGAACGAAAGTGGAAACTTTACCATGGTGGATTTATCTTGTGATCGTTGGGATTGTATTGAGTGGTTACATGGTTTTATATACTTCGAAAAGAGAGCAAGAGATGGATAATGAGTTTATCGAAAAAGAAGGCGAAGTTTATATGAAGCGATTAGAAGAAGAGCGCGAGAAACGCAATCAGGATAGTGATAAAGATTCAGTATTGCTTTAATAGAAATTTTGAAAGGCTACCACTTAGTAGAACTTTACATCTAGGTTGGTAGTCTTTTTTTCTTTTGAGGGGAGCAAGTGCATGCCATCAAGTTAAGCTTATATAAGTTTAATTTTACATATATACGAGATTCATCATGAACTTTTATTGATGGTATTTATATATATATTTACTCATAAGAATGGAACTAGCTTAGTATTTATTGGGGGGATTAAGAATGAATAGGGATGAAACCTCATTACATCCTGATACGGGTGTTACGTCTGTAATGTTTGTTGAACGTTCATTAAATGAAATTCGTTTTTGGTCTAGAATCATGAAGGAGCATTCTTTTTTTCTTCGATTGGGGTTTAGATGCGAGGATACCCAACTAATCGAAGAGGCTAATCAATTTTATCGATTGTTTGAACATATCGAACAAATAGCATACTCCTATACAAATGAAACAGATCCTGGACAAATAAAAAGATTTAATTCAGAAGTACAACAAGCCGCAACTAATATTTGGGGATTTAAGCGGAAAATTTTAGGTTTAATTCTCACATGTAAATTGCCAGGACAAAATAATTTTCCACTGTTAGTTGACCACACAAGTAGGGAAGCTGATTATTTTAGAAGACGTTTAATTGAATTAAATGAAGGTAAATTAGATGCTCTTCCTGATGCTATTATTAAAGAAAATGTTTTCTTTTTAAGGATTATGGCAGACCATGCTAAATTTATTGGTCATCTTCTTGATCCATCGGAAAGAAAGCTTGTAGATACAGCCCGGAATTTTAGCAATGATTTTGATGAATTGATGTATCAAGCAATTGACTTAGAATCTATGAAACCACAATCTCAAACTGTTCCTCTTTTAGATCAATTTTTAGATCAAAATCGTGTGTCAGTTACATCTCTTCGGGATTTTAAGAAAACGGCACGTGATTTAATTGAGCAATGTAAAATAAAGAGTATCATTCATCCATTATTAGCAGACCATGTTTTTCGTGAAGCTGATAGATTTCTTGAAATAATTGATATGTTTGATGCTCATCTTACAAATATTAAATCACAATCTAGATAGTAGAAGATAAGGAAAGATACTATTTTTCCTTAAGGTGAGAAGTTAACAATTTATTGTTAGCTTCTTTTCTTTGTGATGAAAAGGTTTAAAAATGACACTTTTAGTGGATGAAGAGATAAAAATCAAAATTTTCTTTTCGTCTAGTAAATTTACCTTTAAAGACTATAAATACCTTTGATCATATATGTAATTATTTGCAAAATGATATATGCGGAAGATTTGCTAAATAAAGGGATTTAAAGTGAAAAGGAAAAATGATATTACTCCAAGTTCATTGTTTGTAGTCCATTTAAATCAATTGTGAAGTAATGATATTGAAGAATTACGGGACAATTTTAAAAGAATTTGATTTAGTGGAGAAAGGACCAAATGGACTCTGTTAGCTATCACAAAAATCCAATGTGCATATGCGAAGTGAAACAGAAGAAGGCCTATACTATGTCCTGTTTTTATATGTATCTTGGCTGTCTTATACATATGTATTTTGTCAGATAATCAAATAGATTAGTATAAAAATGAAAATGGAATTGATTTTTGCTAGAGAATACTATATATTCAATTTATTATAATATATGATTTTAACGTTACAAAGGAGGGGGATGTACTATGAAAAGAAGTAAATTTAAATTCACTAATTTAACAACGGCCGCCACTGAAGTGAATTTTAGTCCAAAATAAATTAGTTTAGATGAAGTTACCAAAAAGTACACAATTCCCATTGTACTCGAGGAGAGGGACTGACATGAATACAAAAAAATTTCAAACCTATGTGGCGTTGTCAACAAAAGACTGGAGTGCTGAAACATTTGTAAGAACCCTAGAAGAGATTGTAGCTTCGGCAAAAGAATATGAAAATGATTATATTGAAATCCATCAAGTATTAGAAATGGTAGTAACAGAAGTTGAAGTTGAGTATGTAATCATTCTAAATCATACGAGAAACTTAGATGATTTGGGGAAATACCTTAAATAATAATTTCTAAATACAGTTTATAAAAAAGGAACGCTTTCTGTTTATTATTCTAAAACAGAGGGCGTTTTTGTATTTTCCGTAAAGTTTTTATAGATTATTTTCTATTTTAAACAGTGATAGTAGTAGACTGTTAGAGAAAAACGTGTTGTATCCATAGTCACAGTAACCATCCAAACCCCAATTCATACACTAGGATAGAGGTTTTTTCACCTAATAATCCAATGAAAAAGGAGTGTAATGATGGAGAAACGTACTGTTAATGAAGCGGGAGGAAGTATACCACAACCAATCCGTAGCGATGGAGCAGGTGCGATTGATTCTGGCCCGCGTAATGTTATGCGGGATATTCAAAATCCGAATATGCTCGTTCCGCCTATAACTGATGCTGGATTAGTTCCTAACTTGAAATTTTCATTCTCAGACACTTCTATGATTTTAAAACACGGTGGGTGGTCTCGGGAGATTACTGTTAGGGAACTTCCGGTTTCGACTACGATTGCTGGTGTAAATATGAGTTTAACGGCCGGAGGAGTACGTGAACTCCATTGGCATAAACAAGCAGAATGGGCATATATGCTTTTAGGAAAGGCACGCATAACGGCTGTTGATCAAAATGGACGGAATTTTATTGCTGATGTTGGTCCGGGTGATCTTTGGTATTTCCCGCCTGGTATTCCGCATTCTATTCAAGGATTGGAACATTGTGAATTCCTGCTCGTTTTCGATGATGGACATTTTTCTGATCTATCTACTTTAGCTATTTCAGACTGGTTTGCACATACGCCAAAAGAAGTTCTATCGGCTAATTTCGGAGTGCCAGAAAGTGCTTTTAACTCTATTCCATCAGAGCAAATCTATATTTATCAAGGAGAGGTACCGGGTTCGCTTGAGAGTCAGGAAGTCCAGTCACCTGAAGGAGAAATTCTTTTAACCTTCAAGCACGAATTGTTAAAACAAACACCTATCAAGACCCCTGGTGGTAGTGTCCGAATTGTAGACTCTACTAATTTTCCTATTTCAAAAACAATTGCAGCAGCACTAGTTGAAATTGAGCCTGGCGGAATGAGAGAGCTCCATTGGCATCCTAACAACGATGAGTGGCAGTATTATCTTACTGGGCAAGGAAGAATGACTGTATTTCTTGGAGATGGTGCAGCTCGTACATTTGATTATCGAGCTGGTGATGTCGGATATGTACCGTTTGCGACGGGTCATTATATTCAAAATACAGGTACCGAAACATTGTGGTTTTTAGAGATGTTCAGAAGCAATCGTTTTGAAGATGTGTCGTTAAATCAATGGATGGCACTGACTCCTAAAGAAATAGTGGAAAGTAATGTGCATGTTGGGCCGCAAGTGATGGATTCTTTACGTAAAGAGAAATGGCCTGTTGTGAAATATCCTGGGTTTTCATATAGTCCGAAAAATTATGAGTAAAAATGAAAATTTGCGTTATTCTTTCTGGAGACTGATAAGAAGGGATGGCGTATTTTTTATGCCTAATCTAGTCTTTACTAGTATTCGTTCTTTGTATTATTGTTCGGGAAATTATTATAGAAGAAAAGTATATGAAATTTGCATGATATAAAATACAAAACGGCGCTATTATAAGGTGTAACGCACAAGTTGCACAGGTTATGCAACGATAACTAGCTTTACTCTTCATCATTTATTTGACCATACTAGGCTTAGAGAGGTGATAAGCACAGTATGATTTTTAGTGAACGTTTGAAAGAAGAAAGGGAAAAAAGAAATTGGTCGCAAAATGATTTGGCTGAAAACTTCATGTGAGCAGGCAGTCTGTTTCGAAATGGGAGACGGGAAAGAACTATCCGAGCATTGAAATTATTATTCATTTAAGTGATCTGTTCGGCATTACGATTGATGAGTTATTGAGGAGTGGTCAAGAGTTGACGCAGAAAGTAATAGAAGATAGTAAACAATTAGCGCATCCAAAATGGAAGGTGTTCTTTGATGGTCTATTTATGATAGGAGTATTTTTGTTTATTGCAAAAATCGTTGTATGGCTGTTAAATAAGTTTGCAGGAGCAGGCATTACAATTTTAGCGGATGCACCATACGTAATGAACTTTTTACCCCTCATATTAATGGTTATAGGTGGTACAGTTTCTGATAAGTTGAAGAAAATATATAGATAATGAAAGAAATCCCCCTACACTAGCTGTTCTTTCCACTCAAATTGTGTACTATAAAGGATAGGATGACATAAAGAAGGGGACATTTAGAATGGAATTTCATGAACAGAAGATTTTGCCGGCAGTGAGGCAAATTAAAGATTTGGAAAAGCTATTACATAGTTCGTATGAGTATATCGTTATTTTAGATATTCATGTCGGTCAATTGAGGAGTGTTATATCACTTGCGAAGCAATATTGTAAAAAGGTGTTTTTACATGTGGATTTAATTCATGGGTTGCAGAGTGATGGGCATGCGACGGAGTATTTATGCCAAGAGTTTAGACCGTACGGGTTACTTTCGACAAAGGCCGGTGTCATTATGAAGGCGAAGCAAAAGGGTGTTGTGGCAATTCAGCGTATCTTTTTAATCGATTCTAGCGCAATGGAAAAGAGTTGCAACCTTTTGGAAAAGACGAAGCCGGATTATATTGAGGTGCTTCCAGGAGCAATGACGGACATTATCGCTGAAGTGAAGGAGCGTACTGGTGTACCGATTTTGGCGGGTGGTTTTATTCGTACAGTTGATGATGTGGAGAAAGCGTTAAATGCTGGTGCGACAGCAATTACGACATCAAAACGCGAACTATGGAAACATTACCAAAAAAAGTGACGAAAATGTGAAAAAATTCTGTTGACACCGCTTTCATTAGAGGTTAACATTATAGACAAGTTAATAAACGTGACGGAGAAAAGAAGAGATCCACATTTCATTGTTTCTATATAATTTTATATAGAAACGTGCAAAGCTGTGGGTCTTTTTCTTTTGACAAAAACGAATGGCCATTCATTTTACCTCTATCACATTTAAAAGCGTTTAAATTGATTGTGGAGGGATTTTATGTCAGCATTTTTAGGGGAATTAATAGGGACAGCGTTGTTAATCTTACTTGGTGGCGGCGTTTGTGCTGGTGTAAGTTTAAAGAAATCGTTTGCGAAAGATTCTGGTTGGATTGTAATTACAATGGGCTGGGGCTTAGCGGTTGCTATGGCAGCGTATGCAGTTGGATCAATTAGTGGGGCACATTTGAATCCGGCTTTAACGATAGGACTTGCTTTTAAGGGAGCGTTCCCATGGAGTGACGTACCTATGTATATCGCAGCACAAATGATTGGGGCAATTATCGGGGCAGTTATCGTATATTTACACTACTTACCACATTGGAAAGAAACAGAAGATCCAGGAACAAAGTTAGGTGTATTTGCAACAGGTCCAGCAATTCCGAACACATTTGCAAACCTTTTGAGTGAAATGATTGGAACATTCGTTTTAGTATTTGGTATATTAGCAATTGGAGCAAATAAATTTGCAGATGGATTAAATCCATTTATCGTAGGTTTCTTAATTGTAAGTATTGGTTTATCATTAGGTGGAACAACAGGATACGCAATCAACCCGGCTCGTGATTTAGGTCCGCGTATTGCACACTTCTTCCTTCCGATTGCAGGAAAAGGCGGTTCAAATTGGAAGTATGCATGGATTCCAGTAGTTGGTCCGATTCTAGGTGGATCACTTGCAGGTTTATTCCATCAAGTTGTATTTGAAGGAAAACAAAATCCAGCACTTATTTATGTGATTATTGCAACTGTGATTGTACTAGCAATCTCTTATATGACAAGTAAAAAAAGCGGAAGCACTACAAATAATAGAAAAGTAGCATAGGGGGAAACCGATATGAAAAAATATATTCTTTCATTAGACCAAGGAACAACAAGCTCACGCGCAATTCTTTTCAATAAAGAAGGAAAAATCGTTCATTCAGCTCAAAAAGAGTTTACACAACATTTTCCAAAGCCAGGCTGGGTTGAGCATAATGCACAAGAAATTTGGGGATCTATTTTAGCAGTTATCGCAACTTGCTTAAGTGAAGCGGATGTAAAACCAGAACAAATCGCTGGTATCGGTATTACGAACCAACGTGAAACAGCGGTTGTATGGGATAAAACAACTGGAAAACCAATTTATAACGCAATCGTATGGCAATCTCGTCAAACAGTTGAAATTTGTGATGAGTTAAAAGAAAAAGGTTATAGCGAGATGGTTCGCGAAAAAACAGGTCTTTTAATTGATGCATACTTCTCTGGTACGAAAGTAAAATGGATTTTAGATAACGTTGAAGGTGCAAGAGAAAAAGCGGAAAACGGCGAGTTATTATTCGGAACAATTGATACATGGCTTGTATGGAAATTATCTGGCGGTAAAGCGCACGTAACAGATTACTCAAACGCATCACGTACATTAATGTTTAACATTCACGACTTACAATGGGATGATGAGCTTCTAGACATGTTAACAGTACCAAAGAGTATGCTTCCAGAAGTACGTCCATCATCTGAAATATATGGTGAAACAATTGATTATCACTTCTTCGGCCAAAATATACCGATTGCAGGTGTAGCTGGTGATCAGCAAGCAGCATTATTTGGACAAGCTTGTTTCGGTGAAGGTATGGCGAAAAATACTTACGGAACTGGTTGCTTCATGTTAATGAACACAGGCGAAAAAGCAGTTGCTTCTGAGCATGGCCTATTAACAACAATTGCATGGGGTTTAGATGGTAAAGTAAATTACGCATTAGAAGGAAGTATTTTCGTAGCAGGTTCTGCAATTCAGTGGTTACGTGACGGAATGCGCATGTTTAAAGATGCGAGCGAGAGTGAAGTGTACGCATCACGCGTTGCATCAACTGAAGGTGTATACGTTGTACCGGCATTCGTAGGTTTAGGTACACCGTATTGGGATAGTGAAGTACGCGGCGCTATGTTTGGTGTAACACGTGGTACGACGAAAGAGCACTTCATTCGTGCAACGCTAGAATCTTTAGCATACCAAACGAAAGATGTACTATGCGCAATGGAAGCTGATTCAGGGATTGAACTGAACACATTACGCGTTGATGGCGGAGCAGTTAAAAATAACTTCTTAATGAAGTTCCAAAGTGATATTTTAGAGGTTCCTGTAGAGCGTCCAGTGATCAATGAAACGACAGCTTTAGGTGCAGCATATTTAGCAGGTCTTGCGGTTGGATATTGGAAAAACCAAGATGAAATTAAAGCGCAGTGGCATATGGACAAACGCTTTGAACCAACGATGGAAGCGGAAACAAGCGAAGAGCTATATGCTGGATGGAAAAAGGCAATTGAAGCAACAAAAGCTTTCAAATAATCATAAACAGTGTTATAATGGTGACAAGTTAATAATTCGGTAGGAGATTTGGAGAGACCACAACGCGCTATAGAGGCGAAATCTATAGCGGAGTTTGTGGTCTCTTTTTTCGTTATCAAAGGGAGGAATTACCATGAAATTTTCAAGTAAACAACGTAAAGACGTATTAAATGGAGTAAATAAGCAAGAGTTAGATGTGATCGTAATTGGTGGAGGTATTACTGGTTCTGGTATTGCATTAGATGGGGCAACACGCGGTTTATCAACGATTGTGTTTGAAATGCAGGACTTTGCAGCAGGTACATCAAGTCGTTCAACGAAACTTGTACATGGCGGTTTACGTTATTTAAAACAACTTGAAGTGAAAATGGTAGCAGAGGTGGGGAAAGAGCGTGCGATCGTATATGAGAACGGTCCCCATGTAACAACACCAGAGTGGATGTTACTTCCGTTCCATACAGGCGGTACGTTCGGATCATTTAGTACATCAATTGGTCTTCGTGTATATGACTTCTTAGCAGGTGTAAAACGAAGCGAGCGCAGAAAGATGTTTAACCGTGAAGAAACGCTAAATAAAGAGCCTCTTGTAAAACAAGAAGGATTAAAAGGCGGCGGTTACTACGTAGAATATCGTACAGACGATGCGCGTCTTACAATTGAAGTAATGAAAGAAGCGATTGAGCATGGTGCGAAAGCTGTTAACTACGCAAAAGTAGACAGTTTCTTATATAAAGATGGAAAAGTATGCGGTGTACGTGTAATCGATTTACTAGACGGTGAAGTATACGAAGTTTACGGTAAGAAAATTGTAAACGCAGCCGGTCCTTGGGTAGATACACTTCGTGAAAAAGATAACTCGAAAAAAGGTAAAGTACTGCAGTTATCAAAAGGTGTTCACTTAGTAATTGATCAAAAACGTTTCCCATTAGGCCAAGCGATTTACTTCGATACACCAGATAAACGTATGGTGTTCGCGATTCCGCGCGGAGGAAAAACGTACGTAGGTACAACAGATACGTTCTATGATAAAGACGCAGCTGTACCGCACATGACAACAGAAGATCGCACATATATCATTAATGCGATTAACTACATGTTCCCAAGCGTGAAAATTACAGAAAAAGATGTGGAATCAAGTTGGGCTGGTGTACGTCCGTTAATTTATGAAGAAGGTAAGAATGCATCTGAAATTTCTCGTAAAGATGAAATTTGGACTTCTGAATCTGGTTTAATTACAATCGCAGGTGGTAAATTGACAGGATACCGCAAAATGGCTGAAATGGTAGTAGACTACGTAACGAACCTATTACAAAAAGAAGGACATAGCGCATATCCGAAGAGTGACACGAAACATATGCCAATCTCTGGTGGACATGTAAGTGGTTCACATGGATTCTCAGCATTCGTTGCGAAAAAAGCAGGCGAAGGTACGAAATACGGTTTAACAACAGCTCAAGCAGAAGAATTCGCGAAATTCTATGGCTCTAACGTAGACGTACTGTTCGACTTAGCGAAAAAACATAAAAACGAAGCGAAAGAATACAACATGCCGCTAGACGTTCTAATCCCTCTTGTATACGCAATGGATTACGAAATGACAGCGAAACCAGTTGACTTCTTCGTACGCCGCAGAGGTGCTGTATTCTTTAACATCCACTGGGTATACGAGTGGAAAGAAGCAGTAATCAACTACATGGCTGCAAAACTAGGCTGGAGCAAAGAAGAGCAAATGAAATATACTGCTGAACTAGAAAAAGCATTAACAGACGCTGTAATTCCTGTAGATCAACAAGAACAAGCAGCTGCGTTAGCGTAAAAATAGAGAACCACCTGAAGGGGAGCCTTTAGGTGGTTTTTGTTTTATTATGAATGCGCTAAAATATCGATTAAAGTGTTGTGTTTTACTCTTCCTAAAGAGAAATAAGCTTGAAATAAAGGTATAACAAAACGGTATGGACATAGCCAGCCATATTGTTATAGATTTATCCCGTCTTGTTTTGTTTTTTTCTTATTATTGGAGGTGTAAATATAAAGAAAAGCAAGAAGCCCATATAAGATTCCTCCTAACAAGAAAAACGGTTCAACAATTACTAATAGTAAAGAAAGGGATTCTGAGTCCAACAAGCTTTGAGTTATCCCTACGCCACCCCGCAAACCTAAAATTGCACATGCTCCCCATGCTGCAGTGAGCAACAACCAGGATGGAAATCTTCGTCCCCATGCTTGAACAAGTGCAAGTGCAGTAAATGCAGCAACTATACATAGAGCAATTGCAACTAGATTAATGATGAATAACACTTTGCCCATTGTCCTGCCTTCAAATCCTAAAGTACCTCCTGCCGCCCAATAAATGTGAATTAACCCGAATAGAGCTGACCAAACAAAAGCTGCATAACCAGTAAAAACCAACCACTTATCGATTTTGTCCGGCGGATGTTGATTATTATTGTTTTTGATTGTAATAACTCCTTTCATTACGAGGAATAATAGCAATCTTTTTGAATACCGTATAGTTTTATATACGGTATCATTTTATAATTTATTAGTATTAAATCCAATGGAAATGCGGAAATATTATGATTATATTTATGCGATCAGTTACTACATTATATGTCCCTTTTATGGAACAAAAATCAATTAGGACTTTTTAACCAAGGAGCTAAAATGTAGAGGAAACACGAATACGGTAAATGATGTCAAAATGCTAAATATACTCATGAAATAATTGATCTACTTATAAAAAGTTATGTAGAAAATGAACTATCTTCGGATCAAAAAAGAAAATTCGAATTGCTGACGGAATTATAAAACAACAGAAGTACCGCTACATTAGGGGTACTTTTTATTTTGTATCTTTATTGTGAATTTGAAACAAAGTTGTATACACCCTTTATCTTAAAATCAAGTTATGTTTAAATATAAATGTTAAAAATAAACCAAATGAGGTAAATTCTATGAAAAAGATTTGCGCTATTTTATTCTCTATCTTTTTACTACTTATTCTCTCTAGTTGCGGACGAGATATTTTAACTAAGGATACTATTGAAGACGGGTTCACACATCGATTAGACTTTGAAAATAAGTTAAAAGAATACTCAAATGGCATGATTGAGATCGAAGATTCAAATATAGAGTATCGTGATAAAGAAAACGATCGTATCTATAAAGCAGACTGGAAAGGATTTGAAATTTATTCCAAAATGGGTAAAAGTGATTGGCTGTCAAACTCCTATTCGGTTACAACTGAAAAACTGGTATTTGAGGATAAGACAGCTAATGAGCAGTATCGAAAACTAATGGAAATCATCATTCGTATTGCAGACCCAAAACTCAATATTGAAGAAGTAAATAAGCTAATAGATAGTGGAGTAGACTTAAACGAGGTAAAAGATGGGAGGGGGTTCTACTACCAACTAAAGGTAGGTCAAGACCCAGTAAACAACATTGACTTTACGATTGTACCTAAAGGTGGATGGTAATTGAAGAATGAATAGAAAGAGATAAGATTCTTAGTTGCGGTCTTAGTTTTTTGTTCTTTTAACTGATATCATTTTTGAAAAAACATGTTAAGCAAAATACAATGAGCTGCCCATATCGGCAGCTCATTTACATACTTATCGTTAGCGGAAGTCATTTTAAACTTCTATGTGTCGATTTTTTCTTTGCCCTTGCGGATAAACCACCATATCAAAGCTACAAGTAGTAGGAGGAGCGGTATTCCCTGAATAAAGAGAAATCCTCCCCAAAAATCAAGTTCAGTACTATATGGAGAGTCTGTTGCCATCACACCTATAAATAAAGCCACTGGAATTGTGCATAGATTTACCCCTAAACTGACCATTATGAATGTTAGATTTTTATCCTTAGTTTTTGGTGAATCAGAATTGAAGAATGAGAATACTGCAAGGCCGATTATAAAATACAGTATTACATAAAGCTGATTAAGATATCCCATAATATTCCTCCGTTATCCTAATTGTACCATTAGCAAGGCCTATTTTGTGTACATTTGGATGAATAGGATATTCATATAAAGTTAACATAACGTAACATTATTGATAGGAAGAAAAAAGTGGATCCCTACTCTCGCAAGGAATCCACCTATTCATTATATGCTTCTATACTTGTTTTGTTTTCTTTGCTAGTGCCAACTTCAAAAAAGCTGCAAGTAGTATGAGAAGCGGTATTCCCTGAATGAAGAGAAATCCTCCCCAAAAATCAAGTGCAGTACTATCTGGAGGGGCTGTTGCCATCCCGCCTATAAAAAAAGCTATTGGACTTGTGAGTAGATTTATCCCTAAACAGACCATTATCAACGATAGGTTTTTAGCCTTAATTTTTGGTGAACCAGATTTAAAAAATAAGAATATTGCAGTGCCGAATATAAGAAACAGTGTTACATAAAAATTTAACATAATAGCCCTCCATGACTTTAATTGTACCATCAGCAAGGACAAATTTGAACAAATAGGATATTTATGTAAGTCAGATATAGTGTCTCATTATCAGTAGCAAGAAAAAAGCGGATCCTTACTCTCAAAAGGAATCCACTCTCTCTTTTTCTATAACTATATTTTTATATGTTCCTACCATGCTGGGGGTACCCCATGCCCATCAACTTAAGAATTTTATAACAACACAGGCTAAAAATTCCATGTATTTTTGAAAGAAAACGGCTTATATTTTCGTTTTGGGGTATTTGCTTTTCATAGCTTGATGGTGATGGAGTAGCGCCAACAAAACGCGAATTTCGTACGCTAAGCAAAGTTATTAAAAGAAAAACCCGTTTTTCTGAACAGGTGAGAGTTATACAGTATTGTAGATGGAAAACATATCTAGATAATTCAAATCAGCTCAAATTATTTGACGTTGACTTTACTTTTTTGGTGCTTTGCATATCGATGGTAAATTCGTTGACCACGGTAGGACTTTGTTTCAAACCAAAACAAGAAAAATAAGATTACCTGCACACTAAAAAGTATAGTGAACAGGTAATCTAGGTTAGGTGTTTTGAGATTAATGAAAGCTAATTTATTTTTTGGATTCTTCCATCAATAATAGGCTGAATTGGTTCTTTTGCTTGTTTTATATAATCTACTAATGCTTCAAAATCAGTTGGTCCTGTTTCAGCATCTTTCCCATTTTTAAAGGATACAAATCCATCGCCACCTGAAGCTAGAAATGCATTCGCAACAACGCTGTAAGTTTTAGAAGGAATAATTTCTTCTCCATTTGTTAAGTGAATACTTGTGACTTTTTCTCCATTTGGCTTGTTCGCATCCCAAGTGTATTGGATCCCTGAAATTTGAAGCATTCTTGTGATGTCTTTTTGCCATTGTTGATTTAAAATATCACGTATGTCTTGACCCGTTAAATTAACCTTTATTAATTGATTTCCGAATGGTTGAATGCCATATATTTCTCCCCATGTAATATCACCAGCATCTAAGTCATTACGAATACCACCAGGGTTCATAAGAGCAATTTGGGATTGCATTGTTGCACGCTGGGCATCAGCAACTAAATTGCCGAGAGTAGATTCACCAGCCGTATTTAGTTTGCGATCTAGTGGATTGGTAGACTTACCAATAACCTCATTGACAAGAGGTGCGATTTTAGCTTGATACTTCTCCATCTTCTTCTTTATTTTTTTATCAGGCTCTATGCCTTCATGGTAAGTTGTAACAATTTCTGCTTTTTTCTCGACAATATCTTTTGTCTTACGATCAATCTTTACATCAACATCGGCAAAAGCCATTCCATAAGAATTTGCTTGTACGACAAGTTTATTATTAACAGTTCCATTTACATAGGTGTGGCTATGCCCCCCAAAAATAACATCGACTTCTGGATCAGTCTCATTTGCTAATCGGACGAGATCACCATTTGTTACGCCGTTCGCATCTGTTGTACCTCCGTTATGCGCAAGAACAACGATAGATTTAACGCCTAGTTCTTTCAATTGCTTTACGGATTTGTTAATGGCTTCAACTTCATCTGTAATTTCTACATTCTTTAGCATAGTAGGCATAACAACGTTAGGAACATCTGTTGTTACGACTCCGATAAAGCCAACAGGAACTCCTTGTACCTTTTTTATAGTAAATGGTGGTAAAAATAGACGCCCGGTGGATTTATTATAGAAATTTGCGGCAACATATGGGAATTTTGCTCCTTTAAAATTCCCTGTTTTTTCATGGTATCCACCATAAATAAGGCGGTGCATTTCTTCAACACCTTCATCAAATTCATGATTTCCGATGGTTCCAACATCAAATTTTAAATCGTTTAGAAATTCAATCGTAGGTTCGTCTTGTAATAATGCTGAGACAGGAGGACTTGCTCCAACGATATCGCCCGCATGAACCTTTAATGTATTTGGATTTTGTTTTTCACGATCACGTAAATAAGCCGCTAAGTACTCGATTCCCCCTGCATCTTTATTGTTAATTTTCTTTACAGTGTCTAGTTGCCCATGAAAATCGTTAATACCGAGCATTTGTACATCTATGTAGCGGTTTGGTTCTGTATTTGTTTGAGCCGAAGGCGCAGCAAATACACTTGAAAAAGTAATTGTACTTAATGCTAAAGCAACTGGAATGATTTTTTTTAACATAAAATTTTCTCTCCCCTTATTACAATCTGACATCATATGATATAATCTGTCATCATTCGATATTAATTTTAATAGATTAAGAAGATTATTTCTATAAAAATTCTACTAATTATAAAAATTAATAAGATTTTATTGTTTTCTGACAAAATACTCCTTCCTCAAAAATGTGAAACACTAATTTTAGGTGGGAGATGGATATCGGTATGCGCTACATAAATTGTTAGATATTCGCACACATCTGTTTTACAAACTATTCACAGGAAAACAGATTCATATGGATGAAATGACAGAATCAGAGTAAATGTAAAATAGGGTGAGTGCAAAATTATGGATGTTACTTTTATATTGTTCTTTGTAGGGAGACCTTACACATCCATCAAAGTAAGAGTGAAAGTAAACTGAGCTTGCGAAAGGATAACGCTTTTTATATTTGAGGGTATTAAAATTAACCTTAAAGAATGTATGCGATATGTTTTTCGTGCGGATAATTATGAAAGTTTATAGAAATGAATGTTAAAACAGTTTTTATTTACACTGATAGGACATAATTATATTCCAACTACAAATATTGATACGTCTATTAAATGGTATACTCATAATCTTTATTAAGGTAACGAGTTAGAGTTTTTCGTAACAAAAATGAGCAAAGGGATTTTGCTCTTTGGTTGAGCTAATACAAATGAATAAAAGGTTTACTCCTCGTAAAGAAAATTAGATTTAAAATAAAGGTAAAAAACGGTACGGACATTGCCATCCGTATTTTTTTATGAATTTATAAAACTTTTCCATGGCGTGCGTCGTCTAATATATGGGAAGGAGGAAATGATGTGGATGAATTAACGGTAGAAGTGTTTGAAATAGAAGATAAGGAGGACCTTATCGACGAAATAATGAACAAGTATGGACAAGAAGTCCTGCAGCTTGTGTATTCATATGTGAATAATAAAGAGGTTGCTGAGGATTTAACGCAAGATATATTTGTGAAATGCTATAAATCTCTTCATACATATAAAGGGAATTCTAATTTAAAAACATGGTTATGGAGAATTGCGATTAATCATTGTAAGGACTATTTAAAAAGTTGGTATAACAAAAAAGTTATCGTGACAGAGGATGAATCTGCGTATATTGAGATTCAAAATGATAGTGTCGAACAAACTGTCATTCAAAATGCAGAGGATAGTAGGCTGGCTTCTGCAGTAATGAATTTACCGATAAAATATCGAGAAGTGATTTATCTATTTTATTATGAAGAGTTATCAATTAAAGAGATTGCTACGGTAATAGAAGTGAAGGAAAACACGATAAAAACGAGATTGAAAAAAGCGAAGGAACTATTGAAGAAAGGATTGGAGGGATAATCAAATGGAAGATCGATTAAAAGGCTTGCGAAAATCAATGGAGAACACAACTTTTAAACATTTGAGTTTTTCTGATCAGCATCGAAAGCGGGTGCGTGAAAAAATCAATCAATCGTCCGAAAAGGAAGAAGATATCCTTTTAGCAGTGTTGCAACTTCTTATGAATGAAAAAACAGGTTATGAATTGATGCAGTTACTACGGGGGAGAGGGATTCAAAAGTTCGAAGGAAATGAAGGTTTTTTATACACTTTATTACACCGCTTAGAACAGAATCGTTTTATCCAATCGAGTTGGGATCACGAAGGAGCTAAATATTATCAATTAAATGATAAAGGAAATAAGATGCTGCGAAAGGCAGAGAAGAATGCTACGAAGGCACGAATTATATTAAAAGGATTAGTACAGGAGTGAGAAAAAATTGAACAAAAAAGGGGAGCAGTTTTTAAAAGAAGTTACGAACCATATTAAATCAAAAGAAGCGAAGGACTTGGTGGCAACTGAACTAGACTTTCACTTAAAACAGACGAAGAATATGTGGATGGATAAAGGGTTAAGCGAGGAAATTGCTGAAGATAAGGCTGTTGAGCAAATGGGGAGTCCGATTAAACTTGGCCAGGAGCTTAACAAACTACATAAGCCAAAGGTGGATTGGTTTTTAATTGGTTTATTAGTGGTTGCGATGGGGCTAGGATTTTTGCCGGTTCTAGCTTTTGGATATATGAATGATTTTCTAATGAATAAGGTGCTATCTGTTATTCTCGGTATTGCAACAGTTGTAGTGATGATGCTACTTGATTACCGGAAATTAGAGAGATTAGGGTGGCTGTTTTATACAATTGGTGTACTTATCTTGTTAATATTAAATTGTTTTCCAAACGCTGGGGTGGCTGGAGAACCGTTAATAAAAATTGGTCCCGTTGCAATTGGCCGTTTAATGGCAGTGCCGTTCTTTTTTCTAGCTTGGGCTTCTTTTTTCAATAATAGTAGGGTGAAAGTTAGGTATCTTGTGGCTTTGTATTTGTTTTCTCTGTATTTATTCTTAATTGGATCCGCTTTTTCAACAATGTTTATTTATATCGCGATGGTCTTCGTTATGCTTTGGTGGAGTAAATTAGGAAAGAAAACGGCAGTGATTATTACAGCTGTACCCATTTGCTTATTTATTATTAGGATGTCCTTTTCCCTGGATTCAGTGAAAAGATACTACTGGCCTACCTTTTTAGCATATATAAATCCAGAGCGTGATGCACGTGGCGCAGGGTTTATGTATATACGTTTAAAAGAGGTAATGTCGTCAGCAGGTTGGTTTGGTACAGCTGGAGATACAAAGTTCATCCCTGCTGGAGATACTGATTTTGTATTTGCAAGTTTGACTTACTATTATGGGTATTTTCTGGCACTAATTCTTGTGTTCGTTCTTTCTCTTTTTGTGGCAAGGATAGTGGTCATATCTTATAAAATAAATGACCGGTACGGTAAACTGCTTCTCGTTGGAGGGATGACTCTTTTTGTAGTTCAATTTATTTATAATGTTGGCATGATTCTAGGCCTATTACCGATTGCTGCTATATCCTTACCTTTTATTAGCTACGGATTAACGCCGACTGTATTTCATGCGCTTTTAATGGGGATTGTGCTCAGTGTATATCGACGTAAAGATATTTCGTTTAGAATGAGAAAAACACCTTGATACTTATATAAGTTGTATATAAAAAAATCATTACTATGATCAAGTACAAACGTAAATAGATAGTAGAAGAGGGTTATGATAAATAACCCTCTTTTTATGTTTAAATAAGCGAACTGGCTTTAATAGAAGTACATAATTCAGAACGAGAAATTGATTCAGCTAGCTGCTGTAAATAGGAGTATTCTTCCGTATTTTTTTCGGAAGTGTTAGGATCCAATAAAGGTGAAGAAAGAAGTACATCAATCGTAAGTATGTCTGCATCATGAGAAATGATGTTATACCCTGCAAATACAGGTCGTTTTAAGTCTTTTACTTTTTGAATCATCTGATGGAATTTCGTAACACTTATATTGATTTGTGCTAATGGAAAGCATTTTTGGGTAGGATTCTCGATGGTCTTTCTAATTTTATAATCGTATACGTAATAGTATTTCTCTTGCTGCTCAAGTGTTTGCAACTCTTTCGTTAATAAGTGGTATTTGTCTGTAAGTCCAGTTGTGAGTGCATCATGTTCTTCGCCAACTAATAATGTGAAAGGTCTTGGTGATGAGATTTTGAGAGGGCGGATGTTTAGGTCGGTAAAAGTAGGATTAGATTGTAAAATGGTATGTAATTTTTCGGTAGGAAACACGCCGTCATAAATAGCAATAAAATAATGGTTCATCTTGTCACTCCTTAGCTTTTTATAAAATGATATATTCTATTTTTAAGGTGTAAATCCTGCATAAAAAAGAAACACCTTGAATCATCAAGGTGTTTTCGTTATAAGTTCAAAACTCTCCGAATCAGCCCCAAGTACAAAAGGACTAACTTCGCCGACGCTATAAAGCTGCAATTCATGCATCGCGCGCGTACAAGCAGTGTAGAACAATCTACACAAGCTTTCATCACTGTACACATCTTTAGAAGCATCGTAAATAATAACAGCATCAAATTCGATACCCTTTGCTAAATAAGCAGGGATAACGACGATGCCTTGCTCATACTCGGCTGAGTTACTTTTCACAAGTTTAATATTCTCGATATGACTGAGTGCCTCGTAGGCAGCGGCACTTTCAGCTGCGGATTGACATATAATTGCGATCGTATTGTGCTGTTGTTTTTGTAGTTCAGCAACTTTGGCAGTAATACGGTCGTGCAGTTCGCTGAAATTAGACACTTTCGTCACTGTAGGTTTCTCACCGTCACGTTCAAAGGCATGAATGTTATTGCCTTCCGGTACGAGAGCACGTGTAAATTCAATAATCGGTTTTGTTGAGCGATAGCTACGAGTTAGGTTGATACCGTTCGTTTCATCTGGTCCGTATAAGCTAGTAAGTGTATTGAAATTCACTGCTTCACTCGCATGGGCAAATATCGCTTGGTTAAAGTCCCCGAGTACAGTCATTCTTGCAGCAGGGAAGAGACGTTTTAAAAACTCGAACTGAAACGGCGAATAATCTTGTGCTTCATCTACGAGTACGTGTTTAATCGATCTATTCGTTTGGAAGCCTTCAATTAACTCTTTTAAAAGTAAAAATGGAGTCGCATCCTCGTAATATAGTTTTCCTTCATCGAGCATGTTCACTGTTAATGAGCAAATATCATCCCATTCTTTCGGTTTTTCTCCAGTAACCAATGATGCATCTGTGAAGAGTTGTTTATATATTCCCGTGAAATTGATGAAGCGTAGTGTTTGAACACCTTTACGAAGCGGCTTCAATTTTTTGCGGACGATCATACGTCCAAGTACTTTCGTTTCTTGCTCATAATCATTAAAGGAGTTGTCGTCAAACTCTCCTTTTTTCTGTAAGTATTTATAAGCTTTTTGATATTCATCTTTACTAAGTAGTTCAATTTCTTCTTCTACCCAAGGTTTTTTTAGTTCTGCCTTTTCGATTGCATCTATTTGTTTATTTAGCCAATCCGTTAACTTTTCAATTCGATTATGGAAACGGAGGGAGGAGTCGGTATTGTAAAATTGCTCTGCGATTTCTTTAGCAGAGGCAATCAGTTTTCCTCTAAATTTCATTCCTCTAAATAGCATGCCTGAAGATTCAAGAGATTGTCTGTACGCTCTAATCATTTCGAAAAATTGAGTAGATGCTTTAAATCGAATGCTAGCATTTCTCGTTTTATAGATAGGGCTATTCGTTTCAGTTAACATATATTCTAATTGCTCATAAGGATCTTCAACGTCAAATGACTTGCTTAGTCTATGGTTTAAATATTCTTGGAATGTAACTTGCTGCATATTTTCTTCACCGAGTTCAGGTAGTACGTTAGAAACGTAGCTATTGAACATAGAGTTAGGGGAGAAGAGAATAATTTGATCTGCTTTTAACCATTCGCGATATTTATATAGTAAGTAGGCGATTCGTTGCAGGGCAGCTGACGTTTTCCCGCTACCAGCAGCTCCTTGCACGATAAGTAGTCGACCTTCATCGTGACGGATAATTTCATTTTGCTCGCGCTGGATAGTAGCAACAATACTTTGCATATGTTTGTTTGTACCTTTTCCGAGCGCTTGTTGCAGGATTTCATCGCCGATTGTAAGGCTCGTATCGAACATAGAATCAATCTCGCCATTTTGAATAATGTACTGTAATTTCTTCTCCACATTACCGTGGATTACGCCTCCTGGTGTACTGTATTCAGCCGGTCCTGGTGGATAATCGTAGTAAACACTCGAAATGGGTGCGCGCCAGTCATATATAAGAAAGTTTTCTCCGCTTGCATCAGTAAGTGTGGCTACGCCGATGTAAATTTGATCCGCAGCAGATTCTCCTTCTTCTTTGAAATCAATTCGCCCAAAGTAAGGTGCTTTATGCATGCGTCTTAATGCGGCAAGTCGATTAAAGGTGTGCTTATGGGTAATTTGTGTGACAGCTAGTGACTGAGCTTGTTGTCTTAAGTTGATAACTGTTTCAAGATAATCATCAAAAGTATCAGTATTCACTTTAACGTCATCCCAAAAATGTTTACGAATATTGATTACTTCTGCCCGGCGTCTGCCAGTTTCGTTTTCCAGTTTATCAATTTGCTCCGTAATCGTTTCTATTACGGTATCCAATCGTTTTTGCTCTAAATCAAGTTTTTTGTTCATACGTAAGCGCTCCTTTAAAAGTGAAAAATAGAGGTTGACTGAAGATGTGTTTTGGTGTACAATTAAGATACGGATAAATACATTCTGTTGTTTTTAGCGAATGCGTTTCTGTACTAATTTAACATAGTTTTTTAATTTAATCAATAATGATGAGATAAACCTTGGTTTCGTGTTGAGCGAATCAAGGTTTTTTTGTTTTTCTTTAAGAGGGGACTGCAAGCATTGTCAGTTTTTGTCGGTAAGTCGATATATTTCGAAAATCGCCGATATAATTAGAGTTACGGTCGATATAATTGAAAAATCGCCGATATAATTGGAGTTACGGTCGATATAATTGAAAAATCGCTGATATAAATAGATCTATAGTTGATCGATTTGAAGAACCAATCGCATAATTTCATTTACCGAATCTGGATGTAACGTATCGCGAAGAGAGAACATACAAAAAAGCTCGGGCTAAGCCCGAGCTTTTCATTATTTCTTTGCGTCTTTTTTAGCGTCAGCTTTTGGTTCTTCGAAAAGATCTTTCAAATCTTTGTCGTCAACTTTTACGTCAGCTTTTTTGATTTCTTTCATCATAAGATCGTTCATAAATTGAGCGTCTTGTGATTTTTCTTGAACTACTTCTTTTTTGATGTCAGCTTTTGCTTGATCGAAAGTTTTGTCAGCATGAGTATCAGTTACTTTAATGATATGGTAACCATGTTGTGTTTTTACTGGCTCACTTACTTCGTCTTTTTTCAGCTTACGAGCAGCTTCATCGAATTCTTTAACCATTTTATCTGGTCCGAAGAATCCTAAGTCGCCACCTTTTTCTTTTGAACCTGGATCTTCAGAGTACTTTTTCGCTAACTCTTCGAAAGATTTACCTTGTGCAAGTTCTTCTTTCACTTTTTTAGCAGTCTCTTCATCTTTTACAAGAATATGGCTTGCTTTAATTTCTTGCTTATAGTCTTCATATTTTGCTTGTAAGTCTTTATCAGTGATTGCTTTTGCAATTGCTTGTTCTTGAGCTAATGAAGCGCGAACACCGTTTTTAACTGTTTCTTCTTTAAGGCCTTGTTGTTTCAATAGTGTATCGAATTGATCACCGACTTGCTTTTTCATTTCATCGTACTTTTTGTCTACTTCTTTGTCATCGACTTTGTAGTTTTTGATAAGTACTTTTTCCATAACCATGTTATTTAGTACTTGTTTACCAGCTTGTGTCTTCATTTGATTGTAGAACTCTTCTTTAGTGATGTCACCAGCTTTAGATGTAACAATTTTGTCTGATGATGATGATGTTCCACATGCTGATAATGCGATTACACTTGTTGCGGCTAAGGCAAGCATAGCTTTCTTCATTCAATAAACACTCCTACTATTATGTATTTTTAATTTATCCCATACAAATGAAGAAACGCCTTATGATAGGTTATTTTCGTTCATAAGAACCCGATTAAGTCTCACTGATGTCTTTGCTTTTTTTATATGTAAAAGCACGCTTAACAGGGCTTAGCGAGGCTTTGGGATAAAGTTTAGATGCGTGTCGTTTATTTCATAGTATAAGCAATATGTACAAAATTTAATATATCATATTTCGACTCGTTTTCCTATTGATAAAGAAATTTTAACCAGTTTGTGTCAGATTTTGAAGGGGTACCACATTGGGCGCATGCTGCATATACAGAAAAGAGGAGGGGATGGGGGATGAATTCTCAACTTATTTTATTACTTGTACTGTTTATTTTATTGGTTATAGTAGGTATAATTTGCTTATAGAGGAAAAAAATGAGGAAGGGGCTTTCCTTCCTCACTTTCCATGAAATATAATTTCTACATAACTAGAAATTAATAGAATGGTAATACATACATTAATAACTCGAAAGACACCTGGCTGGCGGCTCGCAGATATTTGTTTTCGCTCACACAGTGTATGTGTCATGAAATTCGTGTAAAATATAACAAGAAGTGCAAATGCGACAAAAACAACGGTTATAAGAGTCATGAGGCGAGACCTCCTTTTGGCTAAAATACATATACTTTATATATTGTATCATACGATATTTTGTTCGTGTTACAAAATTCAGAAATAGAAGACTTTGTGTTAGGAAGTGAGGGAGAAAATGGACGTTGTAAGAAGACTAGAACAAGCTGAATATTACGTAGACCTACTATTTAAAATGATTGATGAAGAAAAGTGTCCATTTTATTCTTTAATCATAAAGAAAAAAGCTCGTAAAAAAGATATTGAACGTATACTAAATCTTTGTGAAAAGCTGAACGAACAATACGTAAAGGAGAAAGCGGAAGGCTTTCTATTGTTCGATGCGCTGTTAGATCAATTTGAAAAAGCGCTTCCACATCAGCTCGAAGTAAACGAAACTGCGGAAGCGCTAGTAAAACAAGGCTTATTTGTGCCACTTATGAATGAATTTTTACGCATGATTGCGAAAAGATAAAAAGATTATTTTTTAACTAATTTTTGATCGGACTCCGTAAAGTTCTCCTCAATATTCTCTAATGATTTCTCAAAAATATCGATGAAGTCTTGTCCGTAAATATTACGCAGGATTGCGATAAGTTCGATATTTTCTGGGAACTTACCGTAAAAATTACGAAGAGCAAGTGCCCCATTAAACACAGAATTATTTTCAGGATCATACTCCTCCATTAAGCGAAGTAGTAATTCTTCCCCTTTGTCTGTAATTTCAATGTACGTATTTCGTTTATCATCTTCTTTTTTCGAGAATACAAGATAGCCGCGTTCTTCTAGCTTTTTAGAGAAGTTAAACGCCGTTGATACGTGCATAACTCCAAACTTAGCAATCTCAGAAATAGAAGCCCCTTTTAAATGATAAGCGATTGATAAAATGTGATGCTCATTAATGTTCAAATCGTAAGGTTTAATCCACTGTTGCCAATCTTTCTCTACGCACTTCCATAACGCTTTTGATAATTGAGCAATGCGTTGGCTGAAAATCATCGCTTCTTTTACCGAGTAATCTTTTTCTCCACTTTTCATTTACTCACCCACTTTAACATTCTTTTTCATTACTATCTATTATGCCAGTAAAATAAAAATTAATAAAGTCTTTTTGTGAGAATTGTGAAAATTTTTTGGAAAAATGACATTCTATACAAATCATGCATAACTATGGAAGCGTTTTATGAGTCAAGAATACATGTGTTGTCCATACATGTTAAGGGATAACAGATATTGTAAATGCATAAAAACACGGCATATCTATGTGATATGCCGTGTCAAGGTCAATTCGTATAAAAAATATTTGTTATATGCAAAAAACTAAGCAGGAATATGTTTACGCTTTTTCTGGAACGGCTTCTTGTAGTTTCTCAATTGACTTTTGAATGTCTAAAATTTCTTTTTCAATATGTCGTTTGTTTTGAGAAATATCTTGTTTCCAGTTAGAAAGCGTGTCTTGCATATCGTCTTTTAGTTCTTGAAATACTTCTTTACCTTCTGAAGCAGTTTCAACGATTTGGCGCTTTAACAACTTCGTATCAGCTGTAATATCAGCTAATGTCTTTTTAATATCAGTTCCTTTTTCTTTCAGCTTACCGCGCATGGCTTTACCAGAAGAAGGAGTTGAGAAAAGAACGGCTAGTCCAGCAACTGCTCCGCCGCAAAGTACACCTGTAATAAAGGATTTAGCTTTTGACATAAAAGGAAACCTCCTTATTTTTCGTTCGTATTCATGATGTATAAAACTGTGCATATCTTTAAAACAAGGGGAAGAAAAGTGAACTTTTCTCTCTTGTACGTGCTATGCACAAAAAATCATATCCCCGGCATTTTTTGTGAAGAAACAAGCCATGCAATATATGCCGGAGGGAAGGCTTGTTATGTATTACTTCTTATTATAGTGGCACTATTTCACACTATTTGCAATTGTACTTGCGATGTTTTGTAAATTTTCCATAGTGTATTCATTTTGGTGTGATTTCCAGACAGCACCGAAACCATCGTTTTCACCGTAGCGTGGAATTAAATGAAGGTGGAAGTGGAATACAGTTTGTCCAGCTTTCTCGCCGTTATTGTTAAGCAAGTTGAAGCCAACTGGATTAAATTCTGCTTTCATTGCATTTGCGATTTTTGGAACGACAGCAAAAATATGTGATGCGATTTCTGGCGTTAACGCAAAAATGTCTTGTTTGTGAACTTTTGGAATAACAAGAGTATGTCCTTTTGTTACTTGACTAATATCTAAAAATGCAAGCACATGTTCATCTTCGTATACTTTTGAACAAGGGATTTGCCCGTCAATAATTTTACAAAAAATACAATTGTCCGCTGTATGATTCATCGATCTCATCCTTTCAAATAGCCTTAGCCGTATTTTACCATAATTACATAGGAGAACAAACACGAAAAACAGGAAGCTGACTCAGCTTCCTGTTTTCTGAAGAGGGATTGAAAAAGCATTTTTTATAATTTACGGTTCGCAGACACCTCATTTATTTAAGAAATGCACGGTAAATCGGCTAAAGTTTCTGCCGTAGACACCCCATTTTCAAGTGAAATGAATTGCAATCTTTTTTTAAAATGAAATTGTTTATTTTTTAAAACAGTATATGCTCTTTCGGAGACACCCCGTTTCGAAAATGAAACAAATTATCTGGTTATGTGTAAATTTCATTGTCCAATTTGGACACCCCATTTCATGATGACTTCACTGTGTTGTTATACTCATCAATTGGTGGTTGCTTTTTCAATGTGTTCCTTCCTCACTAATTATGATGTCCGCTTTCGTAAAAATATATGCTAATAAATTTAAATTTTTTTTGGAGGCATCGATACTATGTAGTACAGCGCCATTTTTGGTAAGATGAATATAGAATGAATACTAATGAAGAAAGTGGTGTCGTATGAGCGAGTTATTGCGTGTAGAAAATGTTACAGGAGGATATACGAAACGACCTGTACTAAAAGATGTTTCGTTCTCTGTGAATAAAGGCGAGCTTGTCGGCTTAATCGGTTTAAATGGAGCTGGTAAAAGTACGACAATTAAACATATCATCGGTTTAATGGAGCCGAAAAAAGGAACTGTCACAATTAACGGGAAAACAATTCGTGATGATATGACAGCGTACCGTTCTAGTTTCTCCTTCATTCCAGAAACGCCAGTATTATATGATGAGTTAACGTTAGAAGAGCATTTGAAATTAACAGCGATGGCGTACGGTGTAGATGAAAAACAATATGAAGAACGCGTAGGACAACTATTACAAGAGTTTCGCATGAAAAATCGTTTGAAATGGTTTCCGTCTCATTTCTCAAAAGGGATGAAACAAAAAGTAATGATTATGAGTGCATTTTTAGTTGAACCATCTCTTTACATTGTGGACGAACCTTTCGTTGGTCTTGATCCTTTAGCGATTCAATCGCTTCTTCAAATGATGGATCAAATGAAAAAGAGTGGTGCGGGTATTTTAATGAGTACACATATTTTAGCGACAGCAGAGCGCTATTGTGATTCATTCATTATTTTGCATCAAGGTGAAGTGAGAGCGATGGGAACATTATCAGAACTTCAATCCGGGTTTAATATGCCAGGTGCAACGTTAGATGATATTTACATTGCATTAACAAAGGAAGAAGATTATGAATAGCACAGCGTTATGGAAAGAACGGTTTCGACACTTTCTAAAAGAAGTTCGTACATATAGTAAATACGTATTTAATGATCATTTGAAATTTATTTTCGTATTTATCATCGGTGCAGGAGCGTATTATTACCAGCAATGGTTACAAACGTTAACATCTTCGTTTCCGACAGCGCTCGTTATGGCGGTCATACTTGGCCTCGTGTTAACAGCGGGGTCAATCCAAACATTATTAAAAGAAGCGGACCTCGTTTATTTGCTGCCAGTTGAAGAAAAGTTAAAGCCTTACTTTACAAAGGCATTTCTCTTTACGTTTATGATTCAGTTATACATAATCGCAATCGTAGCGGCTGCGCTTGCCCCGTTATACTTCCAGCAAATGAAACAAACAGGAGCGGCTTACATATGGATTGTAATCGCGTTCGTCATTGTAAAGGCGTGGAATTTATTCGTTGCGTGGGAAAAATCATTTTTAACAGATCAAAGCGTTCAAAAAGCAGATTGGTTCATTCGTTTTATCTTAAACGGCTTATTTGTGTACTTCCTTGTAGAACGTACTTCAGTCATTTTTACCGGTGTAATTGTCTTTTTAATGGTGCTATACCTCGCTGTTATGCATCAAAAGGTGAAGGGAAAGCCGCTGAACTGGGAGTATTTAATTTCTGAAGAAGGTAAAAAAATGATGCTGCTGTACCGCATTGCGAATATGTTCGTTGATGTACCAGCGTTAAAAGAGAGAGTATCACGCCGAAAATGGCTTGATTTCATCCTTTCGATGATCGGTGAGAAACGTACATATTTATACTTATATACGAGAACGTTTTTAAGATCCGGTAACTATTTTGGATTATATGTGCGCCTGCTCGCTCTTGGCGGAGTTATTCTTTACTTCATACCGTTTTTATATGGACGATTTATCGTAAGTTTTATTTTCCTATACTTAATCGGTTATCAGCTATTAACTTTATGGAAACATCACCGCATGAAAATTTGGCTTGATTTGTATCCAGTAAAGATAGATGAAAAGAAGAAAGATTTTCTTACTTTATTAAATGCGATTCTAATCATCGGGAGCGTAATCTTTACAGTTATATTTGCACTAGCAACGAAAGATTTCATGATGACAGGAATTTTACTAGTCGTAAGCATATTATTTAGTATTGGTTTCGTTTATCAATACGGTGCAAAGCGTATTGAGCGTTTAAATTGAAAGGAATGAACCTATGATTACATATGAAGAGAAGGTTATAAAAGAATTGGAGCAGTGGAAAGCTACATTCATGAAAGATTCTTCTATGATGACACGGTTCTCTAAAAAAGTGCAGGTGAAAGTGCAACAACTAGTGCCCGCGAAAGTGCAAAAGGTACTAACAGAAACGATTCGGATGATGGTGCAAACAATTAGCGCTGGATCAAACTTCATAAAACCGAAGCTAAAAGAAACGAACTGGTCACTGCAAAGACGAGACGATGAAGTCCGTAAAAAAATGGATGAGTACAAAAAAGTCGCAGCGGCAGAAGGGGCAGGAACAGGAGCAGGTGGTATTCTCCTTGGCCTTGCCGATTTCCCGTTATTACTGACCATTAAAATAAAATTTTTATTTGATGCAGCAACATTGTACGGATTTGATACGAGTAAACAAGAAGAACGCCTCTTTATTCTTCACGTTTTCCAGCTTGCTTTTTCAAGTGACGATTACCGAAAAGAAGTATGGAAAGCAATTGAAACGTGGGATACAGAAGAAGAAAATCATATGGACTGGGAAAAGTTCCAAACAGAGTACCGAGACTATATCGATTTAGCAAAAATGCTTCAACTCGTTCCAATCATCGGTGCCCCGGTTGGCGCATATGCGAATTATCAATTGTTGCAAAGACTTGGAGAAGTGACGATGAATTGTTATCGTATGCGATTGCTTAATAGAAATTAATTTGCGTTACAAAAAGCATCCTAAATGTGTAATTTAGGGTGCTTTTTTCTTTTCAGGAGTATCGCCCCATCACCGTCAAGATAAGAAAAGCAAATACCTAAAAACAAAAAAATTGACATCTCCAGGAAAAAATGTACATTTTTTTGTTTTGGGGCTTTATAAAATTCTTAAGTTAATGACTGTGTGGAACTATCATTATCCCTTCTATAAAGATAACTAAAATTTGGAAATCTTGTTTTAGTAGAAAATAGCTATTCTAAATAGTGAATTCATAATTATAAGGAGGAATTTAATTATGACAGCAATTACTAAGCTTAAACAAACTATTTCTGGATTAAAAAGTGCTCAAGCATGTTTAGAAGGATTTGTTCTTGATACTGACAATCAGCAAGCAAAACAACTGTATCAAAATGCAGCTCAGCAAACGCAGACAATTATTGATTCTTTAGAACCACGTGTTCAGGAGGTTCAACAAGATGAGCCCCAGTATAATCAATAAAGTGCAGTAACCCTCAGATTTTTTGCAGAGGTCTTATCATAGTTGGATTTATATATCTGGGGTTCTGACGTATACCCATCAAGCTAAGCTTATATAGGTTTAATTTCACGCGAGATTTTTTCTTTTTTTGGTATTTCTGGCGCATGGAAAGTATGCAAGTATTCATAATTTATGCAGAAACGGATATTTTCCCGTGGGGAATTTATCCGTTTTTTTGGCTGTATAACATGAGAAAATAATGATTTTCCCATAAGGTAACAAAATGGAACAAAAATTGCATAGATAAGTTGCAAAGATGAAGGGGGTTGAAAAGTGAAAGATGACATTCAGTTAAAGCGTTCGTTGACTTTTTTTCAACTTGTATTGCTAGGTTTAGCCTATATGGCACCATTAACGGTATTTACTACGTTTGGCGTAGTGGAATCTTTATCAAAAGGAGTGATACCAACAGCCTATATACTTGCGCTATGTGCGATGTTATTTACAGCATATAGTTATGGACAAATGACAAAAGCGTATCCAATTTCGGGATCAGCTTATACGTATACACAAAAGTCATTAAATCCAGGATTAGGTTTCATGGTTGGTTGGGTAATTTTAATGGATTATTTGTTTATCCCCATGATTAACTTCCTCATTATTTCACTCTATTTATCGGAATATCTGCCTTCTATTCCTTCTAGTATATGGATTATTGCGATGATTATAATTGTGACAGTAATTAATGTTGTAGGGACAAAAGTAACGATTACAATGAATATGATTTTTTTAGGGTTCCAATATATCGTATTGATAGTTTTTTGTGCTCTATGTATTAATTCACTTCTTAATGGAGTAGGAGAGGGAACATTATTTTCATTAAGACCGTTTATGAATCCAGATTCTTCAATAATTGCAGCATTTTCAGGGGCATCTATACTTTGTTTATCCTTTTTAGGGTTTGATGCTTTAACAACTTTTGCAGAGGAAACAATTCAACCAAAAAGAACTATTCCTAAAGCGATTTTCTTTGTCATTTGCTTTTCTGGAATGTGTTATATTATCGTCTCATATCTAGCACATCTAATACATCCAGACTATTTGGCATATAAAAGTTTAGATACGGCAGCTGTTGAAATCGCTAGAATGATAGGCGGAAATTTATTTAATGCTTTGTTTCTTGCAGGAATGGTTGTAACTTCATTCACATCCGCTTTAGCTTCTCATGCTAGTGTTTCGCGTATTTTATATGCAATGGGGAGGGACTCTGTACTACCAAAATCATTTTTTGCCTATATACATCCGCGTTTTCAAACGCCTATCAAAAATATTATTTTAGTGAGTATTTTTGCTTTGGTATCACTATTTACTGACCTTGTTACAATTACATCTTTTATTAACTTCGGTGCATTGATTGCTTTTACATTTGTGAATATTTCCGTCATCGCACATTATTTTATTAAACGGGGACAAAGGTCATTAAAATCTACGATTCTCTATTTGTTAATACCGCTAATTGGTGCATGTATAACAATTAAATTGTGGAGTGATTTAGACAAGATGTCTCTCATACTGGGAGGAATATGGACCATTATGGGTATTGTGTATCTTCTATATATAACAAAATTCTTCCGTGTTCAACCACCACAGATGAATTTTGATGAATTGCCAAAAGAAGATGGACAAGAAGTATCTATTTAGAGGGGGAGAATTATGAGAAAAAAAGCGGATATGATTTTAAGTAGTCATGCTGTATTTACAGGTATAGGAGAAAAACCTATCTCGGCATCAATTATTGTTAAGGATGAAAAGATTATTGCTCTTGTTCCGAAAGAAGATATTCATGGTTATGTAGATGCTGACACAATTGTACGTGATTTTGGAAATCAGCTTATTATGCCTGGATTTCATGATTTCCATATTCATTTAATGTTAGGAAGTTTAGTAAGTGAGGGAGTACAGTTAATTCATGCGCGTTCAGCTAGAGAAGTTGGAAAGTTTGTAAAGGAATTTGCTGAACGAAATAAAGAGATAAACTGTGTAATTGGAAGCAGTTGGGAACAGAATTTGTGGGAAATTCATGAAGAGCCACATCGGATGATATTGGATGAGTATATTGCAGATCGACCAGTGTTTTTATACCATGCTGAATTTCATAGTGTTTGGTTAAATAGTAAAGCACTTGAAATGGCAGGGATTAATAAAGAAACTAAGAGTCCACCATATGGAGAAATCGTTAGGGATCAAAATGGTGAGCCAACAGGAGTCTTAAAGGAAAATGCAGTCGGGTTAGTAACTAGCGTATTGCAGTTTAACTCTAAACGAAATAGGACACTGCTTCAAAATTTTTTAATAGAAGCTGCGAAATATGGAGTAACCTCTGTGCATGATTTATTGAGGATACCAGAAATGGGCGTGGAAGAAGCGGAGTTATATGATGAATTTGAAAAGATAGGAAAATTAACAACGAGAATTCATTTTGTTGCGCCGCTAAATGGAGATTTAAACTTAGCAAAATCCTTAAAGGAAAAATACCAATCTAGTATGGTTCAATTTTGCGGGTTTAAACAATTTATTGATGGAGTAACAACTAGTTATACGGCATATTTACTTGAACCATATAATGAAGAAACGACAAGAGGTCATACTACATATCCACCAGAAATCATAAAAAAATGGACAGTAGCGGCTGATAAGGAGGGCTTTCGCGTAAGATTTCATGCAATAGGAGATGGAGCTGTACGTTTAGCGTTAGATGCTTTTGAAGAGGCTGAAATACAGAATGGAAAAAGAGATGCAAGGCACGCAATTGAGCATGTCGAAATGATTCATCCCAATGATATTGAGAGGTTTCAAAAATTAGGGGTGTTGGCGTCTATCCAGCCTGAACATATTAATCTTACAAGTCGAGAAGTATATAGAAGGTTAATTGGATCAGAAAGAATGCAATACAATTACTTGATGAAAACATTAATGGATGCAGGAACAAAGCTTGTATTTGGCAGCGATTATCCTGTTGTTACAGTAAACCCGTTACCAGAAATTTACCGCGCTGTAACAAGGCTAGATGATGAAGGTGTGGAATGGAATTCGCAAGAGAAAATATCATTAGCGGAAGCGTTACGAGCATACACGTATACTCCTGCGTATGCCTCATTTCGCGAAAATGAACTAGGCATAATAGAAGAAGGGAAGCTAGCTGACATAGTTGTGCTAGATCGGAATTTGTTTACTGTACCGGTGGAAGAAATTAAAGATGCTAAGGTTACTTTTACAGTGGTAAATGGAAATATAGTTTTTCAGAATGAAAAAGAAAGTATAAAGAATTAATGGGGGGAAGATGAGAATGAGTGAAGTGACAATTGGGCTAGTTCAATTAGCGTGTAATGAGAATATCAAGGGGAATATAGAAAGAACAATAGCAAAGGTAAAAGAATCAGCGGAAAAGGGAGCACAGATTATTTGTTTACAGGAGTTATATCATGCTGAATACTTTGCTCAAAACGTTTCGGTTCGTAATTATGAACTGGCAATTCCTTTTGAACATGAAGCATTACAAGCGATGCAAAGGTTAGCGGAAGAACTTCATGTGGTTATAATTGTTCCTTTTTATGAATGGGTGGCACAAGGGATTTATTTTAACAGTGCAGCAGTGTTCGATGCTGACGGTAAATATTTAGGAACAACACGTAAAAATCATATTCCAGATGGACCGAGTTACCATGAGAAATATTATTTCACACCAGGAAATACAGGGTATCCAGTATATAGTACAAAGTATGGGAAAATAGGAATCGGGATCTGCTGGGATGAATGGTTCCCTGAAGTAGCACGAATTTTGACATTAAAAGGAGCAGAAATATTATTTTATCCTTCTGCAATTGGCTCTGAACCAGATTATCCAGAATTATCAACAAAACCAGTTTGGACAAAAGCTATTTCAGCTCATAGTATTCATAACGGTGTATTTGTAGCAGCTGTAAATCGAGTTGGGAAAGAAAAGGACATGTGTTTCTATGGAGGAAGTTTTATCAGTAATCCAATGGGGGACATTGTTTGTTCTTTAGGAGAGGAGGAAGGAATACTCATCCGAAAAATTGATACAAAGGAAATTAATGAAGCACGTAATCTATTGCAATTTTTAAGAGATCGTCGCACGGACACATATTCGCTAATTTTAGAAAAAGAAGTTCTAAACAGATAAAAAAGGCTCTCAAATTTGAGAGTCTTTTTTTGTTTCTATTCATATTTTTTATTATTTTACCAATAATATACATATGAAGTGGATTTGGTTATAAAGTTACTTGAGCTTACTTTACTGTATTTAGGGGTGCAAAATATGAAAGTATCAATATTTATTACTTGTGTTGCAGATGTTTTTTATCCAGAAGTAGGGAAAGATGTTGTGGAAATTCTTGAAGATTTAGGGTGTGAAGTTGATTTTCCAAAAACGCAAACTTGCTGCGGACAACCTGCTTATAATAGCGGGTATGTGAAAGAAACAAAAACAGCTGCAAAACATATGATTGAAGCCTTTGCTAGTTCAGAGTATGTTGTGGCGCCATCGGGGTCTTGCGCTATGATGGTTCACGAGTTTTCTAGCTTATTTTCTGAAAGTGAAGCGGAGTGGAAGAAAAAAGCAACTGAACTCGGGAATAAAACGTATGAATTCACACAATTTCTCGTTGAAGTATTAGGGAAAGAAGATTTAGGTGCAGAGCTTCATAAAAAAGCAACGGTTCATACGTCTTGTCATATGAGCCGATTAATGGGGATTAAGGAACCGCCGCAAAAATTATTAAAGTGTGTAAAGGGACTGGAAGTTGTTTCATTGCCGCATAATTATGATTGCTGCGGATTTGGAGGGACATTCTCGGTGAAAATGCCAGAGATCTCTGAAGAAATGGTTGAGGAAAAAGTAAAGCATATTATGGAAACCGGTGCGGAATTGTTAATTGGGATGGATTGTAGCTGCTTAATGAATATAAAAGGGCGTTTAACACGTAATGGCTACCCAATTGATGTAAAACATATTGCTCAAGTATTAAATGAAGATCGAAAATAAGAGGGGGATATAGAGATGGGAATGAGAATTGGGAACGATCTCTTTCATAAGCGTACTGAAACAGGCATTGGGGATCAATTTATGCGACAGGCTGTCAGGAAAGCGCAAGATGGTCTTAGAGTTAAGAAATTAAAAGCTACTGAGAGTCTTGGGAATTGGGAGGAATGGCGAGCTTTAGGAGAAGAAATTCGAAAGCATACATTAGAAAATCTTGATTATTATTTATATGAGCTAAGTGAAAATATCGAAAAAAACGGCGGTTTTGTTTATTTCGCAAAGACTGCAGAAGACGCAAGGGAATATGTAAAAGAGATTGTAAAAAAGAAAAATGCGAAAAAAATTGTGAAATCAAAATCGATGGTAACAGAAGAGATTAGTTTAAATGAAGCAATTGAAGAAGCTGGAGCGGAAGTGTTAGAAACAGATCTTGCTGAATTTATTCTACAAGTGAACGACCACGATCCTCCCTCGCATATTGTTGTTCCGTGTCTTCACAAGGATAAAGAACACATTTGTGAAATATTTAAAACAAAGTTAAATTACACTGGAACATCTGATCCTACGGAAATGGCGAGGTTTGTAAGATCATATTTACGGGATGATTTTTTTGCAGCGGATATAGGAGTGACTGGATGTAACTTTGCTGTTGCAGAGTCTGGATCAATTTCTATCGTAGCAAACGAAGGAAATGCAAGACTTACTACGACACTTCCGAAAACGCTGATTACAGTTATGGGGATGGAACGTATTGTTCCGACATGGGAAGAGCTTGATGTTTTAGTAACACTCCTATGCCGAAGTTCTGTAGGACAAAAGTTAACAAGTTATATTACAGGATTAACTGAGCCTGGCGGGACAGATGGACCTGAGGAATTTCATTTAGTCATTGTTGATAACGGTCGTTCCGATATTGTAGGAACAGAATTCCAAAGTGTTCTTCAGTGTATTCGTTGCGCGGCATGTATTAATGTGTGTCCTGTATACAGGCATATTGGTGGACATGCATACGGCTCTATTTATCCAGGGCCAATTGGAGCTGTGTTAACACCACTTTTAGGGGGATATGATGAATATAAGGATTTACCTTATGCATCTAGCCTTTGTGGTGCTTGTACAGAAGCGTGTCCAGTGAAAATCCCGTTACACGACTTATTAATTAAACATCGCAGCCGCATTGTAGAAGAAAAACAATCACCCGTAGCTTGGAACGTGGCTATGAAAGGTTTTGAAAAAGCGGTGAAGAGTCCTAGACTATTTTCTTTTGCTGCGAAGAGTGCTCCGTATGCATTAAAACCTCTTGCAAAAGGCGATAAGATCGAGCGTGGTATTGGGCCGTTAAAAGCGTGGACGGAAGCGAGAGATTTTCCAGTTCCGAAAAAACAACCATTCCGAGAGTGGTTTGAAAAACGCGTAAAGGAGAACGATGATGGCCATCCAAAATCGTGAGGAGTTTTTATTCCAATTATCAGAAAAGCTTGGTAGAAATCGTCCAGAAACAGTGGAAAAACCGAAATGGTCTGTTTCACCGCAGTGGAATGTTTTTGACGGACTTTCGCAAGACGAACTTGTATCAAAGTTAATAGAGCACTGCGAAGTGATTCATACAGAGGTGAAGCGAACAACAAAGGAAAATCTTGTTGAAACATTGGGGTCTTTTATAACAGATTGGAATATTAAATCTGTTATGTATGCGAATGATGAGCGCTTTAATGAGTATGGTCTTGCTCCATTTTTCAAAAATGAAGGTACAACACATTTTCGCGCATGGGGATTAGATCATAAAGAAGAGGACATAAAATTTGCGAAAGCTGCTGACCTTGGTATTACGTTCAGTGATATGACTCTGGCGGAATCAGGAACCGTTGTGCTATTTAATGATGGGTTAAAAGGAAGACATGTTAGTTTGCTTCCAGAGTCATATATTGCAATCGTTCCTAAAAGTACGATCGTACCAAGATTAACCCAAGCTACAAAACTGATTCATGATCAAAGTAAAGCGGGAGAAAACCTGCCGGCTTGTGTGAATTTCGTTTCTGGTCCGTCAAATAGCGCAGATATTGAAATGAACCTTGTCGTAGGTGTACATGGTCCAATTAGAACAGCGTATATTATTGTGGATGATCAATAATGAAACACACATGATGTATAAGAATGCTGAAAATAGAAAGCACTGGCCGTTAATATAGCCAGTGCTTTCTATTTTGCGAACATTACTGGTGAAAGTTAAAGACCAAGTCCACTATAGCTGACTCCAGCTACGATTAATATGATAAAGAGCACAATGAGTAATATGTAGCCGCTACTAACGCTCTTGCCATCTTGTCCAGCTTCACCGCCGCCAGTGCCACCACTACCGCCTTTACCGCCAAGTCCCATATGAACATCCTCCTTATTGTTATATGTTGCTTTTACTTTATGTTTTCTGCATTTACCAATAAATCCCTTCTGGAGCGCTAACTAACTTGCAAATCATTTCGTTTCATTTTATAATTTATTTACCGACCGGTAAGTAAAAGTAAGTGAGGTACAGTATGACAAAAAATTTACAAACATCGCAAAACATTGTAGAGGCATCATTTAAACTCATGGCAGAGCACGGTATTGAGAAGATGAGTCTTTCCATGATTGCGAAAGAAGTAGGCATATCAAAGCCAGCTATTTATTATCATTTTTCGTCTAAAGAAGCGTTAGTAGATTTTTTATTTGAAGAGATTTTTTCTGAATATCATTTCGTAAATTACTTCGATAAAGAACAATATACGAAAGAAAATTTTGCAGAAAAGTTAATCGCAGATGGTTTACAAATGTTGTCTGAGTATAAAGGCCAAGAAGGTATATTACGCGTTATAAATGAATTCATCGTAACTGCGACGCGAAATGAAAAGTATCAGAAACGTTTATTTGAAATACAAGAAGATTTCTTAAATGGATTCCATGATTTATTGAAGCAAGGTGTGGAACTTGGTGTTGTGTCAGAACATGGAACAGAAGAAAACGCGCATACGTTAGCGCTTGTTATTGATAACATGAGTAATTACATATTAATAGGATTCGATTTAAAGTATAAAGAAATTTGGATTCGAAATGTGAAAAACGTAATGAAGGGGGAATAAGGATGAAAATGCAAAAAAACTGGTGGCTCGGGTTTCTTGGATTTATTGGGGTTTATAAAATACCAGGTATGATAGAAGCTTTTCAAGCGGATAAAGGTTGGTTTGCATTAATCGGTTTCGTTTGGCTACTTTGGTTCGGATATTTTATTCCTGAGAAAAAGGATAAAGAAGAAGGAAAATAATAAAATATCAATTTTATGTAAAGTTATGTAAAATATAGGGTATAAGCATTCGTATATTAGATTACTAGATTTGGAGTGGTTACATGGATCCATTGAAAAATGAAATTCACCCTGACATGGTCAAGGTGTGGAAAACGCGTTCCTTAATTGAGCTAGGAATCAGTATTATAGTCATTTTGGCATATCTTTTCTTTATGATTAAGTTTAATTGGTGGGCTTGGATTTTTTATGTGCTCATCGGATTAACAATTGTATATACGCCGTTTGATTACTTTACGTTTCCAAAATTGCGGCAACGTTATTACAGCTACCAACTAAATGAAGAAGAACTTGAAATTCAGCACGGTCTTTTCGTTGTAAAACGTGTATTAGTACCGATGATTCGTGTCCAACACGTAACGATTGAACAAGGGCCAATTATGAGAAAACATGGATTAGCAGAACTACATATTTCAACAGCAGCAACTTCGCATAGCATTCCAGGTTTAACGATGTATGAAGCAGAAATGCTGAAAACGAGAATCGCAGAATTAGCGAAAGTGAGTGATGAGGATGTATAAGAGACAGCATCCAATCACGATGTTATTAGAATTAAAAATAACAGACTTTATACCATTACTTATTTTCATGTTTAGTTTAAACGGAAAGTTTCCATTTTGGTATTTAATTCCGGCTGGATTCGGTTTACTCACTATTTTTTCAGCATTTGAAAAATGGTATTACACAACATATTGGGTTGAAAATAACGTATTACATGTGAAACAAGGACTCTTTGTGAAGAAGGAGAGTTACTTAAATAAAGAACGTGTTCAAACGATTAATACAAGTTCAAACATTTTATATCAAATGCTTGGTTTAAAGAAAATTCAAATCGAAACAGCTGGTGGAGGCGATGATGCAGAAGTAAGCCTAGCTGGTATTACGGAAGATGAGGCGAAGAAGCTTATCTCCTTACTAAATGAGCCGACTCCAGAAGTGAAAGTAGAAAAAACATCAGAAGAAGTAGTAGAAAAAGAAGTTATGGCGGAGGAAAAGCAAGCGACAGAGTACAAATTAACTTTGAAAGAAATTTTATTAGCATCTGTTACATCTGGTCAGTTTGGACTATTATTCTCATTAATCTTTTTCGTGTATCACCAAGTAGATGAGTACATTCCGAAATGGATCAAAAAGAGCGTAGAGTCGTATGTAATGGATCATGATATATACGGCTGGATTTACATGGTAGCTATTTTACTTGTTGTTTCTTGGATTATATCCACAATTGGTTATGCGTTAAAACATGGCAACTTCACAGTAAATCGAAAAAACGATGAAGTGCGTATTTCTCAAGGATTACTTGAAAGGAAAGAACTTGTACTAAAGTTACACCGCATTCAAGGGATTACGATAAAAGAAGGTATTTTCCGTCAGATGTTCGGTTATTGTGCTGTGCAAGTCGAAGTTATTCAAAGTAAGGGATTGGGAGAAGAGAAAGACAAAGTTACGCTGCATCCGATTATTCGAAAAGATCGTGTGCAAGAGTTACTCGCTCATTTACAATTGCCATATGAACTGAATACAAACATTATTGCATTACCAAAAGCAGCCTTGCGCCGTTATTTAATTGATAGTTTCATTTTCTTTGCAATGCTAGCAATCCCGCTTACGGGGATAAGCATATACTTTGAAAAGTATTTCATCATGTGGGCATTAATTCCGCTCGCAATCCTCACCTTTACACTTGGATACGCAACATTTAAAACAAATGGTTACAGTGTAAACGGAGAGCAAATTACGCTTGTATATCGTAGTCTCGGAAAATATACAGGGCTTGTCAGAAGAAGACACGTCCAATCGATGGAAAAGACACAATCATATTTCCAGCGCCGCGCGGATTTATGTACGTATAAGTTCTCCAGTGCATCATCGAATTATAAAATAGAGCATACGAGAGTAGAAGATGCGAAGAGAATGCAGGATTGGTATAAGAAGAAATCAAGTGAGAAATAACTTGAAAAAGCTTGCCTATTACGAAAGGCAGGCTTTTTTTGTTATAGGAAAATGAGTGACTTAATCCATATATTAGTACAGCTACAGCGCACATATATCAATACATATCAAAAAAAGTAGTATACTTCTATTTCAGGAAAATCTGTGGAATTTTTGATATAAATGGTATACTGATATAGAAAAAGTATTAGGAGGCTATATATGATAAGTCAGTTAAAAAGAGAAGCACTTGATGCATTAAAAGGAAAATGGGGATTAGCGGTAGGGGCAACCTTATTACTTGGAATCCTTATTGGAGTTGTTGAACTTCTAACCACGGGTGTTTTCTCGATGTTTTGGGGCTGGAAAGAAGCAAGTGATTCGCTTACAGTAAGTATTATTGCAATGCTTGTTATCGGTCCATTAACAGTAGGTGCCTATTATCTCGTTTTACATGTAATCCGTAAGGATAATGCTGGTATTGGTCATTTATTTAGATGGTTTAGCGATGGAAGTAAGTTTATGAAGGCATTTTTAACATATTTACTAATGTATGTATACTTGATTCTATGGACATTACTTCTTATTATTCCGGGAATTATTAAATCATTTTCTTATGCTATGACGTACTTTATTTTGAATGATCACCCAGAATACACAGCGAATCAAGCAATTACTGAAAGTCGCCGTATGATGGATGGGCATAAAATGGATTACTTTTTACTATGCTTAAGCTTCATTGGCTGGTTCATTTTAAGTATTCTTACTATAGGAATCGGTTTCTTATGGTTGGCACCTTATTTCTACGCGACATCAGCTGCATTTTATGAAGAGATTTCAAAAGAATATTATAAAAAAGAAGGCACTACTTTCTAATAAAACACCTAAACCATCTATCCTAAAGAATATAGGGAGCAGATGGTTTAGGTGTTTTATATAGAAATTCTTCCCTCTATATTTTATTATAGAGGGTTATTTTTTTATATGAAAATGATAGGAAATCATGAATAATATAGGTAAAGAAAAAAAGCGAGGTGAATGAGATTGAGCAAATTTTTAATTCCGTATTCATTTTCTATATTAAGTTTCTTTATTTCAGCAACGGCACTTGATTTATATGATAGGATGGGAAAAAATGATGAGATGACTTCGCCGAACATACTGGGAAAGGTAATTCAATCTACTTCGCAAATGGGAGTCCTTACATTGTATTTCGGAGTACCTATTATTTTAGGTGGATGTCTTCTTGGAGAGTTATTATTTAGAGGTATCATTTTACGATTTAAATTAAGCTATATTATATCTTTATTATTATATCTACTTTTAGCTTTTAGTATTGTTTTTATCTTTTTGTCTGTAATGGTAGGAGTTCCAGCTGCATATGAAGAAGTTCGTACTCTTGAAATGATGTATTTCATAGGGATAACTATGATTTGCGCTGTTACATTCTTTGTGGGCCGGAATATATTGGAGAAAAAACAAGTTAATAATGGAGTGATAAAATGAAATATACATGTCCATGTTGCGGATATAAAGTGAAACTTTAATCAGTGGGGATTTTGTTCATTCCCCACTGATTATTAGTTGAACCAATCGGGCGTTTACGGGCAGTTAATTTCCCACCTAACACCTTTCTTTGCTCTAGCCGAATTTTGAGGAGGGAGTTTTACTGCCCGTTAATGCGGGGTAGAACATTAGAAGAAGAGCCACCAGGTACATATGAAATTTGTAATATATGTTATTGGGAAGATGATGAAGTTCAATTTAACGATCCTGACTTTGAAGGCGGGGCAAATGAAGCTTCGCTAAGACAAGCACAGAAAAATTTCATTGCATTTGGTGCTTGCGAGGAATGTTTTGTGAAATCAGTTAGAAAGCCGACTAGTGAAGATGTGAAGGATGCTAGTTGGAAGCAAATTTGTTGAGTAGTTTTAAATAAAAATGTTATTACTCCATTTAACAAGAGTAATAACATTTTTTTATGTAGTGACGAAAGAATTAACGCCGTCTTATAAGGTAAAATAATAAAGATGATAACGTAATAGGAAGGCCGGTTTCTAAAAAGGCTTCTAAATTAAAGGATAGAAAATTTCTGTCGTTAAACCACGTAAAAAATAAATAATTGTAGGAAATACCTAACAGTATAAATGCAGGAATTCCAATTTTTAATTCGTGACATCTTTTTATTTTTCTATAACAAAATTCACCTAATAAACAACCGATAAGAACGGGAATACTTCCAAGAATAATATACATAATGATCGAAACCCAAATCGGTCCCCATGAATCAGCGTAATTGGGAACTAGTGTATACTGCAAAACATTCATAACAATAGAGGAAACTAGTAAGCATGCTATATAGCTAACAGTAAATTTCTTCAATATAATCCCCCGCGCCTATGTAAAATAGTATAAAAAAGACATTTAGCAATAGAACTAGATGCAAATAAAAATCTTCCCATTTCCTGTATGTGATTATATCAAAAAAATTATAAAAAATTAGCAGTTATATGGCATTATTTTAGGTCTACTTTAATTAGTAGACTTTTTTTGTTGCAAAAAACCCCCGTAATAGTTTTTAAGAAAAAGTTAAGGAACGAAAGTCATAATAGGCTTATCAAAAAAATATACGAGGTGGAATGAAAATGGAACAAACGAAACAAAAGTTAATACAAATTTTACTCATAGTAAATTTTGGGATCAGTACGTGTGCAGCTATCGGAGTAGGATATGTAGCTTATAAACAAAGTAAAAGCCCTGATTTTTCAGAGATGGGCTCGAGAGGGCAGGGTAGGATGTTCCCGGGTAATGGTAATGGTCAATTCCAGCCGAATCAAGAGCAATCGGGACAAACTGAGCAATAGGAAGGAGAATAGAAATTTGAAAAAGTGGATTATTATTTCAACCATTATTGTTGTAATAGGAGGAGCGAGCGCTTGGTTCTTTTTACATAAAACAGATAAAACGCAAGGTGTTATAGCCGCTTCTCAAACAACGACAGTACAACAAGGAAAACTGGAGGTAGCAGTTAGTGGTTCGGGTTCGGTTACAGCAAATACAGATCAAGATGTAACAGCGAAAGGTACCATTCTTATTGTAGATACTATAAGTGTAGCGGCTGGAGATACAGTAAAAAAAGGTGACACACTTGTAACGTTTAAAAATGGTGCTGTTGTTTCGGCTCCATATGATGGGGAAATTAAATCAGTTAGTGCGAAAAAAGGCGGCAAAGCATCACAAGGAACAATTCTTCTTCGTATGGAAGATGCAGATGGATATACATCACCTGTAACGAGAGGAAACAATAGTGTAAGTTCGGATAAAGCAAGTGGTGGAAGTGGCTTGACAGTCGATAGTGTCAGTGTAAAGGAAGGTGATGTTGTAGATACAGGTGCAACACTTGTAACCTTTACAGATGGAAGTATTTTGCAAGCTCCAGTAACTGGAACAATCACAAGCCTTTCTGTTGCAAGCGGCGATTCTGTACAGGCTGCAGATCCAATTGCACACATAACAAATTATAATGCACTACAAACAACGATTAGTGTTGATGAATTAGATGTACCGAAAGTAAAAGAAGGTCAGGCGGTAAAAATAACAGCAAGTGCATTCGGAAATGAAACATTTAGCGGAAAGGTAACAAGTGTAGCAGAAAAAGGAACAGCAGAAAAAGGCGTTTCTACATTTGACGTAACTGTACAAATTGAAGATCCAAAAAATATGAAAATAGGTATGTCGACTGAAGCAAGTATCTCAATAGAAAGTAAAGAAGACGCATTATACGTTCCGGTAGAAGCGGTGTATACAAAAGGAAATGAAAAATATGTACTAGTTCCTACATCTTCAGACGATGCAGCGCAGTCAACCAAAAAAGTGACAGTAGAAACTGGGATTTCAAATGATACGCATGTAGAAATTACAAAAGGGTTAGCAAAAGGAGATACGGTGCAAATACCGAGGGTTAAATCTAACGGCAAGTCTTCTCAAGGGCCTATGATGATGCCTGGCGGAAACTCTCAAGGGGGATTTGGTGGCGGTAACTTCCAAGGAAGACCTGGTGGTGAATTTGGAGGAAGATCTAACGGCGGAGCTCCAGCTGGCGGCGGACAAGGAGGACGTTAATGTTATGGTAGAGCCAATTATTCAAATAAAGAACATGAAGAAAGTGTACGAACTTGGCGGCGAAACAGTAATGGCTCTAAAAAGTGTTTCCCTCGATATTCAAAAGGGCGATTTTATCTCTATCATAGGACCATCAGGCTCTGGAAAATCAACATTTATGAACATGATTGGATGCTTAGATCGACCGGATTCAGGTGAATACTTGCTAGATAATGAAGAAATAGGGAAAATGAAAAGCTCTGAGCTGGCGACGATTCGAAATGAAAAAATAGGTTTCATTTTTCAAAATTTCAACCTGATAGCGAAGCTTACAGCAGTTGAGAATGTCGAGCTTCCACTCATTTATCGAGGCATGAAAGCGGGAGAACGAAGAGAAACGGCATTAGAAGCATTACGAAAAGTAGGATTGGCAGATAGAGCGAATCATTTGCCATCTCAATTGTCCGGTGGGCAACAGCAACGTGTTGCAATAGCACGTGCGTTGGCTGGACACCCTCCTATTTTACTAGCAGATGAACCGACTGGAGCACTGGATAGTAAAACGAGTAAGGAAATATTGAGGATTATGGATTCGTTAAATGAGCAAGGGCATACAATTATTCTTATTACGCATGATTTAGAGGTTGCAAAGAGAGCAAGCCGTGTCGTCCGGATTCACGATGGACAGCTCTATGAGAATGGAGGTGAATGGTTTGCAAACATTCAAAATGGCACTGAAAAGCATTAAAGCAAATAAAATTAGAGCATTTTTAACGATGCTTGGGATTATTATCGGTGTATCCTCTGTTATAGTCATGGTTGCAATAGGGCAAGGTTCGACAAAAGAGGTACAAGATCAAATTGGCAACTTAGGTACAAATGTATTAACGGTATCGATTACGGATTCAGAGGCTACCTTTAAAGAAAAAGACGCAAAACAAATTCAGGATATCGATGGTATTAAAGATATTGCACCAACAGTATCAGGAAGAGTAACAGTGAAACATGAAAAAACGAATACACAAGTGTCAATGATTGGAACAACTTCTTCTTACTTAGACGTCCGTGATTTAAAACTGCAATCAGGACGCTTCATTGCAGACTTAGATCAGGAGAATCATTCAAAAATTGCAGTACTTGGTGCAAGCACAGCACAAACATTATTTGGTTTAGGAGACCCGGTTGGTCAATCAGTAAAGGTGAACGGAACATCGTATAAAGTCGTTGGGGTTCTTGAATCAGTAGGAAGCTCACTAGGAACAAGCGGAGATAGTACGATTATTGTCCCTCTTAGCACCGGACAGCGTTTAGCTGCTACTACGAATGTTGGGACAACATATGTGAAGGTAGAAAATGAAGATATGATTAATTTCATATCGACCCGAATTGAAAGAACGATGAATTCAATCTTGGGTGATACAGATAGTTATAGCGTATCAAGTCCGAAAGATTTAATGGAAACTGCATCATCTGTCAATGACACGATGACGTTCATGTTAGGTGGCAGTGCAGCAATCTCTCTTATTGTAGGCGGTATTGGTATTATGAACATTATGCTCGTATCAGTTTCAGAACGTACGAAAGAAATAGGTATTAGAAAAGCAATTGGAGCAAAGCGTAAAAATATTCTGCTTCAATTTCTCATCGAAGCAGTTATATTGAGTTCGTTCGGTGGAATAATTGGAATAGGAATTGGGGTAATTAGTGCACAAATATTTACGATAGCCACAGGTACAACAATAGCTTATTCCATACCTGTTATGTTGTTATCATTTGTTTTCTCTTTATTTGTTGGAGTTATATTCGGTGTATTTCCAGCGAATAAAGCGTCTAAGCTTGACCCAATTCAAGCGTTACGATATGAATAGAATAAAACATAGTTATAAAGTGCAAGTGTAATAGGCACAGGAACTTTAACAGCGATAAAAATAAAGATAATGAAAGTGAAAAGGTATCCTTCAAGTATTTGAGGATACCTTTTTTAGCTTATTTGGTATAAAAAAAGCATCTAGCAAAAGTACTAGATGCAAATAAAAACACAAGGGAAGAAAAAATTCTTCCCTTTTCCCGTAAGTAATTATATCAAAAAAATTATAAAAAACTAGCTTTATTTTTTATATAATTGATGTGTGAAGCTATGAAATTATAAGATTACACTATTTTTGTAGTGTTTTATTGAAAAAGGAGTTATATAAATGATTAATTTTAAACCGGAGAATTTCAACCAACTATTAAAAGTGACGCTAATTAGTGCGAATAAGTCGTATGATGCGATTAAAGATTATGAGTTTACGGGAGAAGCGGTAGTATTCCGTGTAGACTTCGAATATATTGATGTTGCACTGATGATTGTAGATATGTTAGGAAGATCAGCTTCTAAATTTAACATTTTGCCATATGCCCGTCCTAATACGGATGAAATAGATTATATTCAGTTTCAAGTGTATTCGATTAATGAAGGGAATTTTAAAGAAACGATTGATGTGATGTAAAAAACTATAATTTTACAAAAATGTATATAGCAACTAATATATAATTAATAAATTCATATAATTGGAGTGATGAGATGCAGCCGTTAGAAAGGGAGATTCATTCTAATATGCTGAAAGTGTGGAGAATTCACGCTTTAATGGGGGCAGCGGTTATATTAGCAGTCGTAATTGCGTATTTCTTTTTTATGATTAACTTTAACTGGTGGGGCTGGTTGTTTGGATTGTTAGTGACAGGAGCAGTTATATACATACCACTCGACTATTTTGTATTTCCAAATTTACGTCAACGTTATTATAGTTACAGATTAAATGAAGAAGAGATTGAGATTCAAAAGGGAATGTTCGTTATAAAACGTGTGCTTATTCCGATGATTCGCGTGCAGCACGTAACGATTGAACAAGGCCCGATTATGAGAAAGTATAATTTAGCAGAATTACATATTTCAACAGCAGCAACTTCTCATAGTATTCCAGGTTTAACGAAAGAAGAAGCAGAGCAGCTAAAAAGACAAATTGGAGAGCTTGCGAAAGTGAGTGATGAGGATGTATAAGAGGCAACATCCGATTACGATTTTATTAGGTATTCGAGTTGCGACTTTGTTGCCTTTTATTTTTCTTGTTTTATTTCGATCAGATGGTCAAGTAAAACCCTGGTATTTATTGCATCTTGTGCTTTTGTTTGTAGTATTCATTATGGTTATTTTTTCATCTGTAAAGTGGTATTTCAAAGTGTACTGGGTTGAAAATAATATTGTACATATAAAGCACGGTGTCTTTGTAAAGAAGGAAAGCTACTTAAATAAAGACCGTGTGCAAAATATTAGTACGTCTTCTAATGTCATTTATCAAATGCTTGGGCTTACGAAATTAAATATAGAAGTAGCGGGCGGCGGTAGTGAGCCGGAAGTGATGCTAGCTGGGATTAGAGAAGATGAAGCGAAGGAACTGATTGCCTTATTAAATAAAAAAAGAAGCGCTGCGAGTGAGGAAGTGCCCATGGCAGAAGAAAGTAAGACGATTTATCAGTTAACGATGAAAGAGATTTTAGTAGCTTCCATTACGTCTGGTAGATTCGGATTAGTGTTTTCTGGATTACTTCTTATTTACACAGAATTTAATCAATTTCTTCCAAAATGGCTTATAAATAAAGTGGAAGCGTATGTGATGGATAACGGTGTATATGAATTAATCGTTATGGCTGCGATTTTAATGGCAATTTCGTGGGTCATTTCAACAGCTGGCTATGCGTTAAAGTATGCGAACTTTACAATTGAGCGAAACGGAAATGAAGTTCGTATCGTGCAAGGATTGTTTGATAAGAAAGAGTTTGTGTTAAAATTGCACCGCATTCAAGCGATTACTGTGAAAGAAGGAATGCTTCGTCAGCCTTTCGGTTATTGCTCTGTCGAAGTAGAGGTCATTCAAAGTATAGAAGCGGCAGGGAATGAAGTGATGCTACATCCTTTTATGAAGAAGAGAGATGTACAGCAGTTACTTACATATTTACAGTTGCCGTATGAAATGGAAGAGGAAATCATTCATTTACCGAAGGCTGCATTGCGCCGTTACATAATAATGGGCTGGATTACAAGTGCCGTGCTTGCAATGCCGATCATCGGTGCGAGTATATATTTTAAACAAAATATCGCGTTGTTCACTCTGGTACCACTATTTATCGTATTTACGTTACTTGCATATGCTAGGTATACAAGTAGTGGTTATATGATACGAGAAAATCAGTTAGTAATGGTGTACCGGGGCCTTGCGAAATATACAGGAATCATGAGAAGTAGGCATGTTCAAGCAGTAGGATACAGTCAGTCGCATTTTCAAAAGAAAGATGAGTTATGTACAGCTGCCGTATCAGTAGCGGGGCAGAGGTATAAAGTGAAGCACATGCAAAAAGGAGACGCGCTTCGCATATATAATTGGTATAAAGAAAAAGGAAACACCGGTGTATAATGGTGTTTCCTTTTTTGTGTCGTCATTTGTCGATAAGTCGATATATTCGAAAAATCGCTGATATATTTTGAGTTGCGCCGATATATTTCAAAAATCGCTGATATATTTCGAGTTGCGCCGATATAATTTCACGTACTGCCGGTGTTGTACTACTTTTTAATTAAACTAAAACATCAAAAGTAGTCACGAATGACGGACGAGAGAAAATGCTCTTTTGCTGTTCTGCATGTGGATGCGCCTGAGCCTGGGCTTGGGCTTGTCCTTCTGCTTGTGCAGGACGTTTTTTATGAGCGTTTTCGAATGAACGTGATTCTGTCCAGTCTTTAAAGTTTTGCTCCGTTTCCCACATCGTTAAGATGACATATGTATCGTTACTTAATGGGCGTAGAACACGGATTGCTTGGAAGCCAGGTTCGTTTTCGATAAGGCCTGCGCGGTTTTTAAAACGGTTTTCAAATACAGGGCGACCTTCGTCTGTTACAGAAATGTTGTTACAAACGATGTAGCCAGGTTGTCCTTTAAATTCCCCAACAGCGTCTAATACGTCATACTGAAGTGCTGATTCTACAGACTCTTCTGTATTTTCTTTATAAAACATATCTTTTTCGTTATTTTTTGCAGTGAAATGCGCTTGTTCTAGAGGTGTTTCGTATGAAATAATAGCCTTCATTTTAATGCCCCCTTTATGGTTTGTCTCTATTATATCAATTCTCTTAAAAAACTTCGAAGATTATATACATAAAGATACTTCTTTTTCAAATAATAAATGTACCATCATTTGGAAAGAAGGCCGATGTATGAAGAAAGCAAAGTGGACTCTATTGGGCGGGTTAGCAACGTTTGTAGTAGCAATTGTACTTTATAAACTTATTGTGTTAGCTGGTGGCTATATGATGGATGAAAAGCAGCTTGTTTTCCACTCTTCATCACGTATCGTTGACCAGAAAGGAAAAGAAATTACGAAATTATATGTAGAAAATAGAGAACTCGTGCCGATCGAAGAAATTCCAAAGTACGTGCAGCAAGCATTTGTTGCTGTGGAGGATTCTCGTTTTTATGAGCATCAAGGAATTGATTATCCTTCTATATTTCGGGCGCTTTATAAAGACACGTTAGCTGGAGAGAAGGTAGAAGGCGGTAGCACGATTACACAGCAATTAGCTAAAAATGTCTTTTTAACTCGTGAAAAAACATTTACGCGCAAATTGAAAGAAGTCGCAATCTCTCTTCAATTAGAGCAAAAATATACGAAGCAGCAAATTCTTGAAATGTATATGAACCATATTTATTTTGGCCACGGGGCATATGGAATTCAAGCGGCAGCAAAGTTGTATTTTAATAAAAATGTAGAAGATTTAACAGTGGAAGAGGGGGCGATGCTTGCAGGGCTTCCGAAAGCGCCGAATGGCTATTCACCGTACTTATCTCCAGAAAAGAGTAAAGAGCGCCGTGATCTTGTTTTGTCACTAATGCATAAACAAGGCTATTTAACAGCGGAAGATAGTGTTCGTTACCAAGGGAAAACAATCGCTCTTTATAAAAATGCAGACGAACGTGAACTCGCATATATGCCGTATATCGATATGGTTATAGATGAAGCAGCGCGTTTATATGGTTTATCACATCAAGAAGTACTGCGCGGAGGATATACGTTTGTTGTACCGATGGATGAGAAAATTCAAAAGATAGCATATAACCAGTTTCAAGATGCGAGAAATTTCCCTGGTAAAGAAAACGGGGCGCAAGGTGCATTTTTATTAATGGATAACCAAACTGGCGGAATTAAAGCAGCAATTGGCGGAAGAGAGTATGTTCCGAGAGGGCTTAATCGTGTTTTTGCAAAAAGGCAGCCTGGTTCTGTTTTAAAGCCGCTTATCGTATATGGACCAGCACTTGAGACGAAAAAATATAATCCATATTCTTTATTAACGAATGAAAAAAGTTCGTTTGAAGGCTATGAACCTCGAAATTATAATCATGAGTATACGAAAGAGATGACGATGTACGATGCGGTATTAGAATCAGCAAACGTGCCAGCTGTCTCTTTATTAAATGAATTAGGGGTAGAAGAGGGAAAGCAATATTTAGAGAAAGGAAATGTTCATATTGCGGACTCAGGTTTAAGCACGGCACTTGGCGGGCTTAAAAATGGTGTTTCTCCATTTGATCTTGTTAAAATGTATCGCTCTTTTTTAGCAAACGGGAATATTATTGAACCGCACGTTATTGATAAAGTGTTAAATAGACACGGTGCAGTTCTTGGAGAATCATCAAAAGCTGAAACGAAAGTCTTTTCAAAGCAAACGGCATGGTACATGACAAAGATGCTGGAAGGAGTTGTGAAAGAAGGTACGGCGAAAGCTGGTGTATATAATGGAGCTTTAGCTGGAAAGACAGGCACAACTTCATTGCCGAATGATGACCATGGTGCGCGCGATATGTGGTTTGTTGGATATACACCGAATTTAGTAGGTGCAGTTTGGATTGGTTATGACCGCACCGATAAGGAGCATCAATTACAAGATGGAAATGCATCTGCAACGATGTTATTTAAAAAGATTTTAACGAAAGCAAACATACAAGATAAAGCGAGTTTTCATAGGCCAAAAGGTGTTGAAACAATTGGACTGCCAATTCGTTTAGATAAGATTAAAAACGTGGAAGCAAAACTAGCATTTAGTCCTTTCGGTTTATTTGCGATGAAACTAAGTTGGACGCCGCTTCCTGATGAGCGAATTATGTACCGGATTTATAAAGTTGAAAAAGGAATTCATACTCACGTTGGGACGGTAAAAGGAGCTGGGAAATATGAGGAAAAGTTTATTAACATATTCTCAAAACCGAGTTTTTACGTTGTGCCATTTAACACACAAACGAACCGCGAGGGAGAAAAGTCAAAAGTAGCTAAACCGTAGTTTTTCTCTGTGCTATAATAAGAATGTTGTGAAAATAGTAAGCGGTTTTACGAACATTTGTGTCAATTTAATGAACAACGTACATAATGTTATGCATTTTGTTTTTACAAGCTGTATAGTAAAAAAAGATAAATATCGGAATAGAGAATATTTAAAGAAAAAGCGTTGGTAAGGAAGGGAGCTAGGGTCTTGGTAAGAACTATAAATGAGACATTTTTAAAAGCATGTAGGGGGGAACGTACAGAGTATGTACCAGCATGGTATATGCGTCAAGCAGGTCGTTCACAGCCGGAATATAGAAAGATAAAAGAGAAATATTCTTTATTTGAAATTACACATAATCCAGAATTATGCGCTTATGTTACAAAGTTGCCAGTTGATCAATATAACGTAGACGCAGCAATTCTTTATAAAGATATTATGTCACCACTACCTGCAATTGGTGTTGATGTGGAAATTAAATCTGGTATTGGCCCAGTAATTGATAATCCAATCCGTTCTTTACAAGATGTAGAAAAATTAGGGGAAATCAATCCAGAAGATGACGTACCTTACATACTAGATACAATTCGTTTATTAACGACAGAAATGTTAGATGTACCGTTAATCGGTTTTTCAGGAGCTCCATTTACGTTAGCGAGCTATATGATTGAAGGCGGTCCTTCTCGTAACTACCATAATACGAAAGCGTTCATGTATGCAGAGCCGAAAGCTTGGTTCGCTTTAATGGATAAGCTTGCAGATATGGTTATTACATATTTAAAAGCGCAAATTAACGCAGGAGCAAAAGCTGTTCAAATTTTCGATTCTTGGGTTGGAACAGTAAATGTAGCGGATTACCGTATATTTATTAAACCAGCGATGGAGCGTATTTTTGCAGAAGTTCGTAAGGTGGGTGTTCCAATGATTATGCACGGCGTAGGTGCTGCACATTTAGTAAATGAATGGCACGACTTACCTCTTGATGTAGTAGGTTTAGATTGGCGCTTACCGATTGAAGAAGCACGCGCACGTGGCGTTCATAAGGCGGTACAAGGAAATATGGATCCTTCGTTCTTACTAGCACCATGGTCTGTTATTGAAGAACATGTAAAAGGTATTTTAGATCAAGGGATGAAAGAGCCAGGTTATATCTTTAATTTAGGTCACGGTGTATTCCCAGAAGTAAATCCAGATACATTAAAACGCTTAACTACATTTATTCATGAGTACTCTAAAGAACAGTTAGCGAAGTAAAGGAGATTGGCTGTATGAAAAAGAAAATTGGTTTGCTTGTAATGGCATACGGAACGCCATATAAAGAAGAAGATATTGAACGTTACTATACACATATTCGCAGAGGAAGAAAGCCAAGTCCTGAAATGCTAGAAGATTTAACAGAGCGTTACCGTGCAATTGGTGGTATTTCTCCTTTAGCTACTATTACATTAGAGCAAGCTAAAAAGTTAGAGACGCGTTTAAATGAAGTGCAAGATGAAGTAGAGTACCACATGTATCTTGGCTTAAAACATATCGAACCGTTCATTGAAGATGCAGTACAAGCTATGCATAAAGATGGAATAGAAGATGCAATTGCACTCGTTCTTGCCCCTCATTATTCTACTTTTAGTGTGAAGTCGTATGTAGGACGAGCGCAAGAAGAAGCAGAAAAACTTGGAAACTTAACAATTCACGGCATCGATAGCTGGTATAAAGAACCGAAATTTATTCAGTATTGGGTCGATGCAGTGAAAGGTATATATAACGGTATGCCAGAAGCAGAACGTGAAAAAGCTGTGTTAATCGTATCTGCACATAGCTTACCAGAAAAAATCATCGCACTGGGCGATCCGTATCCAGATCAACTAAATGAAACAGCGGACTATATTGCAAGAGGTGCTGAAGTAGCAAACTATGCAGTTGGCTGGCAAAGTGCCGGAAATACGCCAGATCCTTGGATTGGTCCAGATGTACAAGATTTAACGAGAGAACTAAATGAAAAGTACGGCTATACTTCATTCGTATATGCACCAGTTGGATTTGTTGCGGAACATTTAGAAGTTTTATATGACAATGACTTTGAGTGTAAAGTTGTAACGGATGAAATTGGGGCAAAATATTATCGTCCAGAAATGCCAAACGCATCGGACGCATTTATTGACTGTTTAGCAGATGTTGTAGTAAAGAAAAAAGAATCTGTAATGTAAGTAGAAAGGGGGAGCTTACTTGAGGAAAAAAGTTGTGATCATCGGCGGTGGCATCACAGGATTAACAACAATGTATAACTTACAAAAAGAAATTCGCGAAAAAAACTTGCCGATAGATACATTGCTTATAGAAGCGTCTGGTAAACTTGGCGGGAAAATTCAAACCGTTCAAAAAGATGGATTTACAATTGAACGTGGTCCTGATTCTTTCTTAGCAAGAAAAGAGAGTGCAGCTAAATTAGTGAAAGAATTAGGACTTGGCGATGAACTTGTAAATAATAAGGCAGGTCAATCATTTATCCTTGTAAATAATCGGTTACATAAAATGCCGAGCGGATCAATGATGGGAATTCCAACGCAAATTACGCCGTTTCTATTTTCCGGATTGTTCTCCCCAATTGGTAAATTAAGAGCTGGTTTTGACTTATTAATGCCAAGGTCAAAACCAGTTTCTGACCAATCACTCGGGCAGTTTTTCAGACATCGCCTCGGGAATGAAGTCGTTGAAAATTTAATTGAGCCATTATTATCTGGTATTTATGCAGGGGATATTGATGAAATGAGTTTAATGTCAACATTCCCTCAAATTTATCAAATCGAACAGGAGCACCGTAGTATTTCACTCGGTATGCGTGCGCTCGCTCCGAAGCAAGAGAAGGCCGAAGTGAAAAAAGGAATCTTTAAAACTGTGAAAACCGGTTTAGAATCTATAGTAGAATCTCTTGAAGTGAAGATTCTTAATGATATGGTAATAAAAGGAACGCGTATTGAGAAAGTTGCAAAACTTGGTGATGGCTATACGATTGCTCTTAGTAACGGAAAAGAACTAGAAGCAGATGCGATTGTAGTCGCAGCGCCGCATAAAGTGTTACCATCTATGTTTGCGCAATATAAACAGTTTCGTTTCTTCCGTAACATTCCATCTACATCCGTTGCGAATGTGGCACTTGCTTTCCCGAAGTCTGCCATTCAGCGCGATATTGATGGTACTGGATTTGTCGTATCAAGAAATAGTGATTACACGATTACGGCGTGTACGTGGACACATAAAAAATGGCCACATACAACGCCAGAAGGAAAAGTACTCCTTCGCTGTTACGTCGGACGTCCAGGTGATGAAGCGATTGTCGAACAAACGGACGAAGAAATTGTGCAGCTTGTATTAGAGGATTTACAAAAGACAATGGATATTACAGAGGATCCAGAGTTTACAATTGTAAGCCGCTGGAAAGAAGCGATGCCTCAATATACAGTAGGCCATAAAGAACGAATGAAGAAGCTCACAACATTTATGGAAAGTGAGTTGCCAGGTGTGTATTTGGCAGGTAGTTCTTACGCTGGTTCTGGTCTTCCGGACTGTATTGAACAAGGTGAGAGAGCTGCAAAGTGTGTGCTAACTCATTTAGAGAAAGTAATGGAAACGGAATTAGTCGCAAATTAAAATATTTCAAACAAACCGCCTTCAATTATATTGAAGGCGGTTTGTTTATTGGATAAAATACCTGTTAGTTAATAAACCTATATAAGTTATTTTGTGTTATAGTTTGAAAACTTGTAAATTAAATAAATTTTGTGTAAAACTTGTCGGAATATAGTTCTATATAACGAATCATTTGTTATGATAGACATGCTGAGAAAATATGAAATAGGGAGAGGAAAATAACTGTGAAGAAACTGTTAAGTGTCTTTTTATCATTCTTGCTATTGCTTTCATTTACGGGGACTTTAGCGCAGGCAGAAGAAACTACTTCTATGTCAGTAGAAAAAGCAATTCAAGTATTTAAGCAGCAAGGGAAAACGAAGGAGATAGTGGAAGGATATATTGTCGGATATACGCAAAGTCCTTCTAAATACACGAAGGATCCGGCTAAGTTTGATGACACAAACGTAGCAATTGCCGATTCGCCAAACGAAACGAATCCAGACAAAATCATGCCTGTTCAGTTGCCAAAAGGCGATGTGAGATCGGCAGTAAACGTGAAAGATCATCCTGAAAATATCGGGAAGAAAGTTAGTTTAACAGGGACGCTTGAATTATATTTTAGTAGCCCAGGTTTAAAATCGGTAACAGCTCATAAGTTTCAAGGGGAAGGACAAAACCGTGTTAGCGATGTAGTAGCTTCGCCTGGTGGCGGGGAAGTTGCTAAAGGAACAGCGGTAACATTAACAACGAGCACAGAAGGAGCAACAATCTACTATACGTTAGATGGTTCTAATCCTACAAACAAAAGTGTTCGTTATAACGGACAAATTGTAGTGAATGAAAATAGTGTAGTGAAAGCAATCGCAGAGAAAGAAGGGTTTACTTCTTCGGCGATTTCAACATTTTCATTTATTATCGTAAACAATGAACCAGTTCGTATTCATGATATTCAAGGGAAATCACATATTTCTCCTTACAATGGGAAGAAAGTATACAATGTGGAAGGCGTTGTAACAGCGCTTGATAAAAATGGCTTTTATATAGAAGACAATCAGCCAGATAATGACCCAGCTACGTCAGAAGGTATTTACGTATACAAAAAAGATGCGAATGTAGCGGTAGGAGATCTTATTCAAGTTGATGGAGAAGTAGAAGAATATGTTGGACCTGGATATGCAGAGCGATTTGAAACAGACTTAACGACGACGGAAATCAAGGCGAGTCGCATTGCTGTAATCGCAAAAGATCAACCTTTACCAGCACCGATTGTATTAGGAGAAAACGGTGTGAAAATCCCTGATCAAATTATCGATAATGATGCATTCGGTTTATTTGATCCAAATGAAGATGCAATCGATTTTTATGAAAGTGTAGAAGGTATGCGCGTTACGATGCCAACGCCAAAAATTATCGCTCCGCAGAAAAACGGTAATTTATATGTAACAGTAAAAAATGGCGGAGATAAAGTAGTAACGAAGTATGGTACACCTTTATTAGATAAAGAGCAATTAAATCCAGAGCGTCTTTCTGTAAAAGTACCTCGTGATTATGTCGCGAAAGTAGGAGATACGTTCACTGGAGATATAACAGGCGTAGTAGGATATGACTACGGTTCGTTCCGCATTTCGCCAGTAACGGAATTACCATCTGCAGTGGACGGTGGATTTAAGCAAGTAGGGGCAAATATTCAGCCGCGTCTTGATAAGTTAACAGTTGCTACATATAACATTGAAAACTTCTCAGCGAACAAAAAAGAAACAACGGACGAAAAAGTAAAAGCGTTAGCTTATTCTATTAAATATAACTTAAAAATGCCTGATATTATCGGTGTACAAGAGATGCAAGATAATAATGGATCAATCAATGACGGTACAACAGATGCATCTTTAAGTGCAAAACGTATTATTGATGCTGTATTAGAAATTCGTGGACCGAAGTATGAGTATGTAGAAATTGCGCCAAGCAACAATCAAGACGGGGGGGCACCTGGAGCTAATATCCGTGTCGGTTTCTTCTATAACCCATCACGTGTAAAATTAGCAGCAGTACCGAAGTTACTTGATAAAAATGTTGTTCGTATTGGAGACGAAAATCCTTTATTTGAAAGTACACGTAAACCGTTAGCGGCAGAATTTACGTTCCAAGGACAAAACATCGTTGTCGTTGCAAATCATTTAAACTCAAAACTAGGTGATGCAACGCCATTTGGAAAAGTGCAGCCGCTTGTATTAAAGAGTGAAGAAAAACGAGTTCAATTAGCACAAGAAGTGAATCAATTCGTACAAGGTATTCAGAAAAAGAATACGAATGCACCAGTTGTTGTATTAGGTGATATGAACGATTTCGAGTTCTCTAAACCACTAGCAGCACTGCAAGGAACGATATTAAAAGATATGTTAAACACAGTGCCGAAAGAGAATCGCTACACGTACATTCATGAAGGTAACGCACAAGTGTTAGATCATATTTTAGTAACAAATAACATCGCACCACACACAATTGTAGACCCAGTACACTTAAACTCAAACATTATGAAAGAACATGGACGTGTAAGTGACCACGACCCAGTACTGGCTCAAATTGATTTGAAGAAGGCTTCTTAAAGTAGGGGAACGCTTAGGTAACTAAGCGTTCTTTTTAGGCTGCATAATGAAATACCCCCAATTGCTAATGTTATATGCTTATTTAGTAAAAAGGTAGCCAAATAAGAGAACAGAGCTAATAAGTAAAATATTCAAAAGAGTGACCACTAAAGCTATAATAGGTAACACTTTCTTTTCAGAAGGACTAATAAATGAAATGATAGCCATTATTATAGATAAAATGGTTCCGCATAATATTGCGTACGTCATAGGAGTAATTGTATTGGGACCAAATCGATCTAAGACAGGAACAAGTGAAACCATTAAAATAGTACTGAATAGGCTAAAGGTTAAAAACATATAACTTTTCCAAGTATGAATTTTAGGTTGCATGATCAAAACGCCCCTTTCTGAGGTAATGTGGACTATTTATGTTTATCCATATGCAAATCATAACTGGAAAAATATTTTTATAATATTGTAAATTTTTAACTCAGTTTAAATTGTTGATCATTTTATTTGAAAAAGAGAATATAACTAATTACTCGAGATTATATATAGATACCCCTTTTTATAAAATTCATGATAAAATTAATTGAATATTTAGTTTTTAAGGAGGGTCAGCGATGCAAGCACGAATAAATGGGAAATTAATGAATCAGCTTGCAATTTTTTTTAGTACGATCGTCATGCTTCAGTTTGTAGCCGATATAACAGGGCTTACCCAGAATTTAGATAGTATGTATTACTTAATAAATACAGCAACTTCCTATATAACGTTTAGTTTGGCGGTTATTTTTACTTTAGTAGGTGCAAGAAGAGAATTAAGTAAATATGCAATTATTTCATTATGTTTAGTGGTAGCTATTAAAGCAATTTATTTTGCGGCGGTTGTTATTTTGTGGGGATTGGCTGGTACGCCGTAAAAGAATAGGTGATTAGATGAGTAGTGAAAGTATGCATTTGATACATGTAAACGAATAAGAGCGTAATTCCCATCTCACATAGGGAATTACGCTCTTATTCGTTTTAATCACTTAGTCTGAAATTGCTTGAAAAGCTTTTCTACACCGATCTCGTTTTTGAAGTCTTCTCATATATCTTTTTTTATCCCGTTGTAATCCTTTTATGTACATGAATAAGCTGACAAGGAAGAAAAATGTACATTGTAAAATGTATGGTGACATCCCGTGTAATGGTTGTTTCGGATCATATAAGTGAATAGGTGCTCCGCCTACTGTAGGGAATAGTGTATTTAGTAGGACGAAAGGAATGGAAGTAACTACAAATGGAAATAGAAGTGCCATGTAATCCTTTTGTGACCATGTGGACGCTGCTAAACCTAAGAGGGCCATTAAACCAGCGAATAAAAAATTAATCCCAATATATAGATGAATATAAGTGATGGGAGAAGAGAAATATAACTCTGCGAACATTCCGTTGCCGTTTATCATGCTAGTACCAACGGTGGGATCTCCATTTGGAATTGTTAATTTGCAAAGTAATAAAGAAAGAATGAACGGTAAAGTATAAAGAAATCCACCGCAGAAAAATGTAACGATATACTTCGTAAAGGAATACGAGAATAGGGAAATTTCCTTACTTATAAAAGATTTGAAACCATCGGATTTATCGGAATTGTAACTTGTACTAAATGGTAAACTTGCAATAACAGGAAGTAATAATAAATAAACATCCATTTCATTATCACGAAACCCGATCCATTTAAAAGCAGTTGCCATAGTCTCGTTCGTTGCGCCTCCTAAATAACGAATTACATAATAATAATGATAAATAGAAATAAGAACTAATCCACTAAACATAATAATTAAAGAAACACGATTACAAAAAGCTTGCTTTATATTTAAACGAAGTGCACGCATCATGACTGAAAAAGCCTCCACTATTTTTATAAATCTGTCTACTTTCTATATTACTATTAATTGTAAGGATTTTCTTGTTTTTTTATTTGATTATTTGAAGAAGGAGAATTTTGTTGTTGTGAAGTAAGGTTTAACTGTAAAGAGATAAAAGCTATTTTCTAAAATATGGTTGACAATTAAGTATTACATTTGTAATCTTAATAATAGATTACAAATGTAATACTTAGGAGTGAAACATACTATGACAAATCAGTTACCTAAAATATCTGAAGCGGAATTAGAAATTATGAAAGTACTTTGGTCGAACTCTCCACAAACAGCGAATGAAATTATAGAAGAACTGGAAGATGCAATGGACTGGAAACCGAAAACAATCCGTACATTAATTAATCGGTTAGTACAAAAGGAAGCTGTTTCTTACCATCAAGATAAAGGGCGTATGTACGCGTATTATCCGTTAGTATCACAAGATAATTATTTGCAAGTTGAAACGAAATCTTTACTAAAGCGTTTTTGCGGCGCGGCGTTTAAGCCATTACTTGTTAATTTCTTAAAAGAGGAAAAATTATCTTCAGAAGATATTAATGAACTAAAACGTATTTTAGATGAGAAGACAGAGGAGAATAAGAGGAAGGATCGATAAAAATGATAGACATGCTTATAAATGTATACCTTCCTCATTTTTTTGATTGGCTTATAGAAACGTCACTTATGGCTAGCATATTAGTTGGTTTTATTTTATGTATAAAAATTTTATTTAGAAATAAATTAACGCCCAGGTGGCAATATATGCTGTGGATTGTATTAATGATTAGACTCCTTTTACCATGGTCACCAGATAGCTCGTATAGCATTTATTCATTACTTTCCTATAGTTCTAGTGTATCGGAAGTTATTCCAAAAAATATGCCGTCTACTGAGAGTAAAGTGAACATAGAAAGCGACCGTAAAGTGGAATTGGAAACAAATTCTGAAACTATGACAAAAAATAATGAACTTGAAGTAAACGCGAGTGCGGAACAACAGCCTCCATTTTCTTTATACAAACTTGCTCTATATGTTTGGCTAGCTGGAGTAATCGTATTAGCAGCCATCACGTTTATTACAAATAGACGTTTATATTCGTACATAAAGAAACAACCGGATATTACGGATGAACAGGTCGTTACAGTGTTTAATCGCTGTAAGCAGACTATGAAAATGAAGAAGGCAGTTTCATTGCATCTAGCAGGGAAAATATCAAGTCCAACTGTTTTCAGTTTCTTCCGTCCGAAAGTATTACTATCAAAAAAACATATGAAAGTATTAAATGAGCAACAATTACAATATGTCTTTTACCATGAGTTAGCTCATATTAAGAGAAACGATGTAGCTGTAAATTGGATTATGTACAGTTTAATCTTATTAAATTGGTTCAATCCGATTCTTTGGTACGCCTATTTTTGTATGCGAGAAGATCAAGAATTAGCCTGTGATGCATATGCACTTACTTTTATAGATAAAGAGGAGCAAATTGCATACGGTCATACAATTATTACTCTTTTAGAACATTATTCCTATCAAGCACCAAGCCTAGCAAATTTAAGTAGAAATAAACGAACACTAAAAAGGAGAATCGTTATGATTAAAAAGTTCCAAAAGAAATCGTATCGCCTTTCTTTACTTGGAGTGATTACGATAGTTGCTATAGCAGGTGGATTCTTATTAAATGCAAGGATAACTGAGGGAGATGAAAGACCGGAAGAAAAGATTGTAGAAAAAAAGCAATCTAAAGCGGCTTTTGAGAAAGCGATAGAAACAGTATTAGGTACACCGGAGAATGCAAGTAGAGAATGGGGGATGTCAATAAAGTCATATAAAAGGAATACAGATTTTTTATATTTAGCAGAAAAGAATTTTACAAAAGAAGAATTTGATGAGTATGTTCAATTCTTTAAGGAAGCACAAGAAATTCGTAAAAAAGCAATGGTTAAGAAAAATGTGCCTGAGAATTATGATGGAGATACAAAGGAATTTAAACCTGAACGCTTGAAGAAAGTTGATCAAGAAAGACTAGCTACTATTGAGAAGAAATTAAAACCGCTTGGAGATAAGCTGGAGAAGTCTTTAACATATACTATAGAAGAAGCGAAAAATCATGTACCATTTCAAATTAAGCAGCCGACTTATATAACTGAAGGTTATGAGTTAAAGAGAGAATGGGCTGACTCATATTTTGGAAGAGATGTAGAATTAGTTATTAAATCAGAATATACAAAAGGGAAATATGGTTTTACAATTTATCAGTCAAGGATGTATGCAGGTGGTAATAAGGATCCACTACACTATATGATGCCTGGAGAAGATAATCTAGAAAGTTATAGTTTAGACGGGAAAGGAATGGTCTATAATAAATCTTCTCATGGAGAGGGTAAGTTAAGGGGCCTCAAAATGTTTGTACCCAAACAAGGCAAGAATAGTGAGTATCAAATTGTCATAGTGAATGATATTTTTACAAGAGATACAAAGATATACGAAGAGATAATCGATGATGAGCTAACTAAGAAAGAGATGGAGAAAATATTACTTTCTATGTCAAAATAAAAGACAGTGTTCTTAAAGTTTTGGTTTTAAGAACACTGTCTATTTAATTAGATTTCTAGTGTGATCTAGCCAGCAATTATTATGAATATATTCTAGCTTTCCATACAAGTATACTTTTTGATACACTATGGACAGTGTTATATAACTTGACTGGAATTTTTTATACTGGAAATAATAAAAAAGAGAACTTGTATACAATGTAAGCGTGTGGTAATATCAAGTATGTACTGATTGACTATATTATCCAATTGGTCATTTCTGGAGGTGATGATGTGGCGATAGATCGAAAACGTTCTATTATTGAAGCTGCAACAAAGTCTTTTTCAGCATTCGGTTATAAGGCGACGACGATGGATCAAGTTGCGAAGTTAGCGAATGTAGGAAAAGGAACAATTTATACTTTTTTCAAAAATAAAGAAGAACTATTTGGCGAAATTATTTCTAATTTAATTACAGAAATGAGGCAAGTTGCAAAAGATGCAATTCGTTCAGATATTTCATTTTTTGAAAATGTACATAGAGCATTATATAGCATCTTAGAATTTAGAAAAGAACATCAGCTCATGATTAAATTAATTCAAGAAGAGCGCGATATGGGGACGAAAGAAGTACAAGAAGTGATGCAACAAGTAGATGTGGAAATTGTTTCTGTCATTCAATCTTATTTAGAGATTGCAATTGAAAAAGGTGAAATTAGCAAATGTGATCCAGAAATTACAGCATTTATTATGCTACGCCTATACGTATCGCTTATTTTTGATTGGGAAAAAAATCATGAACCGCTAGAAAAAGAAAAAATCGCAGAATTATTTGAACTTTATTTATTAAAAGGATTGTCAAACTAAGATAATCCTTTTATTATTATAAAAAATGACTGATTGAACAAAATGGTCATAAGTTTAATTGAGGGGGGAATAGAGAAAGAAATTTCATAATGAGGAAAAGTTGCATAGTATAAATTTGGGGATGAGGCATATGTATGAACAGAATATAGCCTTTTTGTTTGCATAAAAATGACCGAATGTTGATTTTGGTCATTTTTAAAAAGGGGGATAAATTATGAAATGGCATAAGTTGCTTAGCAAAGAATTTGCAGAGATTATAAAAAGTAAAAAAATATTAATCCCAATCATTGCGGTTTTATTTGTACCGATTTTATATGCGGGTATGTTTTTATGGGCTTTTTGGGATCCGTATGAACAGCTAGATGACTTACCAGTTGCAGTAGTCAATTTAGATAAAGGTGCAGAACTTGATGGGAAACCAATTGAGGTCGGAAAAGGGCTCGTTGATAACTTAAAAGATAATAAAAGTTTTAAATGGGAATTTGTAAGTGAAAAAGAAGCGAAAGAGGGAATGGAAGGCAGAAAGTATTACATGTTAGTACGTATTCCAGATGACTTCTCAAGTAACGCTACAACGTTATTAAAAGACAATCCGAAACCATTGAACTTAGAATATATTCCAAATGAAAGTTTGAACTTCTTATCTTCACAAATTGGCGGAACAGCCATTGAAAAAATTAAAAGTGAAGTATCAAGCACGTTAACGAAAACATATGCAGAAAAAATGTTTGATTCCATTAAAGATGTCTCAAAAGGATTAGCAGATGGAGCGGATGGAGCAAATAAGTTACATGATGGAGCTAGTGAGTTGCATGATGGATCAAGTAAAGTGACGGATGGACTCCATACACTTCAAGGGAAGTCTGGAGAAATGAAAGATGGAGTTCAGAAATTAGCAGATGGATCTAGTAAATTATTAGATGGGTCCGGAAAAGTAACAGATGGTTTAAATACATTAAATAGTAAAACAGGCGAAATACAAACGGGTATAGGTAGATTACAAGATGGATCCGAGAAAGTAACAGCAGGTTTAAATACGTTAAATAGTAAAACAGGTGAGATGCAGACAGGTATAGGGAAATTACAAGATGGATCTCAGAAAGTAACAGTAGGTTTAAATACATTAGTAAGTAAAACAGGTGAATTAAAAACAGGAACGAATGAATTATCAACCGGTATGGAAAAACTTGCTGGCGGACAAAGTGAATTAGAAGGATATTCTCAAAACATTGAAAAGGGTTTGCAAGAGTTAAATAGTACAGTGAAAAATTTAGGGGAAATGCAGTCGAAAGTTCCTACTATATTAAATACGTTAAATGAGAAAATAGATGGAGCTGGAGAAAATGTAAGTCAGTTAAATGAATTCACTCAATCAACAGCAGGAGATGCAAAAACTGCAGCGCAAGATGTAGCTAATTTGCAAAAGCAAATCGAGAGTTTACCAAAAGAATATCAAGAGCAGCTACAACCATATATAGCAAATGCGGCAAAAAGTACAGCGACAGTTCAGCAGAAAGCCATTGGAGTAGCAGGTGGAACAAATAAATTAAATGAAGAAGTAAAACAATTAAAAGCTGGAATAAATCAAACAACAGGTGATGCGCAAAACAAACTACCGGATACAGCGGGATTGCAATCTTTAACGGATGGTATTGAGAAATTAGCCAGTGGACAAAAAGGATTTGTTGAAAATTTTCAAGGATTTGGTAAGAAGTTAAATGCTGCTAAAGACGGAGCAAATAAATTTAAAAACGAATCCGGTCAATTAATTGATGCGATAAATCAATTAGCAGATGGCTCGGGTAAAGTAACAGGTGGCTTAGACACATTATTTGCAGGAGCAAATCAAATGGCAGGTGGTGTAAATCAGTTAGTAGATGGTTCAAGCAAAGTGACAGGCGGTTTAGGTACATTATCAGTAGGAACAAACCAAATGATAGGTGGCGTAAATCAATTAGCAGATGGATCAGGGCAAGTAACAACTGGCTTAGGTACTCTAGATGGTGGGCTAAATAAAATATCCACTGGCTCAACCCAGCTAATCGACGGAGTAAATAAACTAACAGACGGATCCGGAAAAGTGACAGATGGACTCGTAAAAGTAAATGATGGTTCAGGTGAACTGGCTGAGAAACTTGGTGAAGGAGCAGAAAAAACAGGTGAAGTAAAAGGAACGGATAAAACGTATGATATGTTTGCAAACCCTGTAAAAGTGAAGACGGAGAAAATGGCGGAAGTTCCAAACTACGGAACAGGATTCACACCATATTTCTTATCACTCGGTTTATTCGTTGGGGCATTACTATTATCTATCGTATACCCATTACGCGATACAGTTGGCGTTCCGAAATCAGGATTCAGCTGGTTTATTAGTAAGTTCGGCGTTTTACTATCAGTCGGTATTATTCAAGCAATAGTAGCAGATGTCATATTACTGTTCTGGTTAGGTGTAGAAGTACAAAGTATTCCATACTTCATACTCTTTAGTATTGTTACGAGTTTAGCGTTTATTTCATTAATTCAATGTTTAGTAACAGCATTTGGTGATGCAGGGCGTTTCATCGCCATCATAACATTAATTATTCAGCTTACAACAAGCGCTGGAACATTCCCGCTAGAATTGATTCCGAAGTTTTTACAACCATTTAATGCTTGGCTACCGATGACATACTCTGTATCAGGATTTAAAGCAGTCGTATCAAGCGGTGATTTTAACTTTATGTGGCAAAACATTGGAATGCTCATGATCTTTATTGTTGTATTATCAATTGGAACAATCGCTTCCTTAACTTTGATGCACAAACGACAGTTTAAAAATATTGCTGACAATCAATCGATTGAAGCTTAGAAAAAAGCACCTTTTTGGTGCTTTTTTTATTTTAGTGCAGAGCATCTTTTCTGTCGTTCGTATACAAATGTTTTCCAAAGCTCTAGAAACGAAAGAAAAGGAATTACAACAATTTACAGAGAAACATAAAATAGAGGAGTTGATATGATGAAAGGAAATCTAACTTATTATTTTATCTTATATCCGCTAATTTTCTTTCTTGTTTTCGTCCTTTCACCTATCTTGTTTCATAAAGAAGAATATACAAGTATGAAAGATACACTGGGAATACTTTTATTCTACTATGTGTTAATTAGTGGATATTACATTATTGATGTTGTAAGCGAAAGAATAAAGAAAAACGATAAAGAAAAAAAGTGAAATTTTATTATAGAAAAACTGATGGAGGATAAAAAAATGACTGAAAGCGAAATGAAATTCCGGGATACAACCATTCGTAACTTTTTCGATAAAGAGGACCGCTTAAAATCGATTCCAGGTCAAAAGAAGAAAAAACTAGTATTGTTAGAGCATTTAGTTAGCAAGTTACATGCAGAGAATCAGTATACGGAAAAAGAAATTAATACATTCATAAAACAATATCACGAGGACTTTTGTACGATTAGACGAGAATTCATAGTGCATGGATTTATGGATCGTGAGGATAATATGTACCATATAAATGGGAGGGAAGCTTGGACGAAGTGGGAGGAGTTAAAATAATGAATCAGTGGGATCCCCACTGATTATGAGTCCGTGCTAGTTGTGCAGTTTCTTTGTAGTAAGTCTATGAACTCTTCAACATTTGAACTTGTAATGTATCCAAGCGTTATATATTCATCTTCATAGTAAAATATTATTTTTTTGTCAAAGATTCTTCTCTTCGTTTCTATAGATACAATTTTTTTATACTCAAATTCGGCGATTAATGTATTTTTATATTGGCTAAAAAAGAGAAGTCTTCTATTAGTAGCCAGTAGCATGCTGGAATACGGGATTTTATGAGTAATCGTATAGTCAGTGAACATTTTAGTGAAGAGACCGCCAATATTGGCAGTCTCTTTTTAGTGGCAATGTTTACACTGAGCGAACCTTAAGTTCCAGCCGATCTTTCTGACGAAGATGATGTGAAAAATGCATAGAAATAAGCTGGAACCATTCTGTTGCATTTAAGTAACCAAGCCCAGGGTGTTCGACTTTACAATTATTTGAAATAGAAGTAAGTGTTGCTTCGGTATTTTTTACAATTGTAATTAATTCTAGAAATTGTTTCTGCACTTCTTCTTTGTTAGTTGGGTTTTCAGGTGTATATCCTGGATGACCTGGCACTTTGATTTGTATGTCCGGGAAAGCCCCCAGTATATATACCTTTTCACCCATATCGGTTTTTTTATTAGTTACTGAGGGTGTTTCAGTTTTACATTTCGCGATTGCATTTAATTGCATGTATGTGGAGGCAACTAAATGATTATACATTTGACCGAGGGACCATTCCTCACTAGAAGGCTTCATCCTAAATTGTTCTATAGAGTATTTTTCTAACTCCTCTATGTAATACTTTGCTAACTCCTCGAATTTCTTCATCTTGCTAACTCCTTTTTATGAAAATGTATTTGTTAATACCTACTATAAAGGAGGGCTGCTGACAACATTATGTCAGTAGTGAAATAAAAAAATTAAAGATGTAACATTTTTTTTGCTTCATCACGGATTTTCTCAGAAAGAATTTTTGGCCCTAGTACTTGCACTTGGCTTCCCCAGCTTAATACCCATTGAAATACTTCGTCTATGCTTCTTGATTTCAAAAAGACGTGAAAACCATTATCTTTATGCTCGTATGAATCTATAAAAAAGTATCGTGATTCAATAATTTTATGCGCAATGTGGGCTGGGAATAATAAATGGATTGTAACAGTACGATTGTTTTCAGGTTGATAGTCTTGTAAAGAAAAGTCCTTCGGTTTTGTAAAAAATTTTTGTTCTTGCTGTAATGTATCCATACGGTCTAAGCGAAAATTACGTATTTGTTTTCGCAGTAAACAATGAGCAACGATGTACCAAATTCCTGAAATGTTGACTAAACCGTAAGGATGAACGGTACGTTTTGTTTTTGTAGTTTCTCTCGGTTTACGATATGAAAAAGAGATAGATTGCTCTCTTTGAATAGCTTCTTGTAACAAGAAAAGTTGGCTCTCTAGTTTTTCTTGCTCGGCTTGCTGGTTTGAAAATATAGGAGAAAGGAAACGGAAAGTTCCTCGCAAGCCCTCAATTTTCTTTTGTTGATCAGTAGGGAGGACTATCTCAAGTTTCTCTTTTGCTGATTGCGCATGTACAGAAAAAGAAGAGGTGAAAGCTTTCTCAATATAATCACCGCCCAATAAAAGAGTAACGGCCTCTTCTGGCGTAAGCTGAATGGGTGGTAAGAAATAACCATCCATTAATGAATAGCCGTGACCAGGCATTGAAAAAATGGGAACGCCGGATTCGCTGAGTGCGTCCATATCTCGATAAATAGTGCGTATACTTGTCTCAAATTTTTCAGCTAAGCTTTGTGCTGTGACAGTTTGTTTTCTTTGTAATTCAATTAATATAGCTAATAAACGATCCGTCCGATTCATGAAATATCATCCTTTATTTTATAAATATTCTTATTGTGAAATTCTAAAAGTAGTGTGTAATTTCCTGCCATTAACAGACTTTTCCCTATGTATAATATTAATATAGTAAAATCATAAGAACCTATATTGCAGTTTCCAATAATATACTATATAATCAGGATAAGAAAACGTTTTCATGCAAAGGGGGAAAATTTCGTGTCGACTATCGAGGACGTGGCGAAATTAGCGGGGTTATCAAGGACAACGGTTTCTAGGGTGATTAATAATCATCCATATGTTTCAGATGAGAAGAAAAAAAGGGTTCAATTAGCGATGAAGCATTTAGGCTTCGTTCCTAATTCTGCGGCGAGAAGGCTTCGTAAACAAAAAACGGAAACAATTGCGGTGCTTGTTCCAAGGATTACAAATCCTTTCTTCAGTCGATTTATTGAAGCAATCGAGATTGCTGCTTCTGAACATAAATATAAACTGATTATTTGTCAAACAAGGTATTTACCAGAAAAAGAGATGGAGTATTTACAATTATTATCTACGAAACAAGTAGATGGGATTATTCTATGTTCACTAGAAAATCCGTGGGAAGATGTAGAGCCATATTTACAACACGGTCCAATCGTGTTATGTAATGAATATATTGAAGAAGCAAATGTCCCAACAGTGAAATTTGATCATGCGCAAGGTGCATACATAGCTGCCAATCATGTATTAGAACAAGGATATCGTAATCTTATTTTTTGCCGTGGTAACGAAACCAAAGTAGTTAGCCAACAGCGAAAAATGGGCTTTTTACGCGCTATTACTGAAAAGAGTAGAGAAGTGGAAGCGATCGATTTTCTTGAAAACGCTTTCTCTTGGGATGATGGAAAACGAATATTCCATGAAGTATTAAAGGACAAAAAAAATCCTACCGCGATTTTGGCAGGAGGCGACGAGGTTGCAGCTGGAATTATCTCAGAGGCGAAACGCCATGATTGGAGTATCCCAGAGGATCTCGCTGTTATCGGTTTTGATAATCAAATTTTATCACAAATTACAGAACCAGGTATTACGACAATTGAACAGCCAATCGATGAAATGGCTCGAAAAGTTGTCGACCTGATGATGGATAAAATTCATACGAAAAATTATCGAAAAAAAGAATTGTATGAGTTTGAACTGGAGCTCTTGGTGAAAGGTTCAACGATGAAGGATACGATGTTATTAGCCTAGTAGACTATGTCTGCTAGGTTTTTTATGTTCACAAACTACTATTCTTCGTGAACGCAATCGTCACATTTGTTATGGTATGCTTCGTGCTGCTCATCAATTTCTTTCCCGCAGTGTGCACAAGTTTTCGTCGGTAAATTTCTGAAAAACTCCATTGGTTGATCGATCATGTCAATCCCTCCATTTCCATTTCTTACTATCATTGTATTAGTACAAAAAATAAAAGTCAACAACTGTTTTATAACAAAATTGAAAATTAATGAAAAAGTTTAGGAAATGGATTATAGTTAACAATGTAGGATGTAAGTAAAAAACTTTCTCAAGTACGGAGAAAAACTGCATTCCTACTCGGTTTTAGAAAGGATGGATACATATGAAAATGACTGTTGTCGGCTTTTGGGGCGGCTTTCCAGAAGCGGGAGAAGCAACGTCGGGGTATTTGTTTGAACACGATGGTTTTCGTTTACTTGTAGACTGTGGTAGTGGTGTACTAGCACAGCTTCAAAAATATATAACACCATCTGATATAGATGCAGTTGTACTGTCACACTATCATCATGATCATGTTGCAGATATTGGGGTATTGCAATATGCGAGATTAATTACGAGTGCGACAAAAGGGCAACTACCAGAATTACCAATATACGGTCATACGTTTGATGAGAATGGATTCCATTCTTTAACGCATGCACCGCATACGAAAGGAATCGCGTACAACCCAGAAGAAACACTTCAAGTTGGACCGTTCTCGATTTCGTTCTTAAAAACTGTTCATCCTGTTACATGCTTTGCGATGCGTATTACAGCTGGCGATGATGCTGTAGTATACAGCGCTGATTCCAGTTATATTCCTGAATTTATTCCATTCACGAAAGATGCTGATCTTTTCATTTGTGAGTGTAATATGTATGCACATCAAGAGGCTGCAAAAGCAGGGCATATGAATAGTACAGAAGTAGCAAGTATTGCGAAAGATGCAAATGTAAAAGAACTTTTATTAACGCACTTACCGCATACAGGAAACCCATCTGATTTAGTAACAGAAGCAAAACAAACTTTCAGTGGCCATATTACGCTAGCGCATAGTGGCTACGTATGGAATTCATGAGGTGATACGATGTTATTTATTGATAATAAAGGGATTACAGATCCTAGAATAAACTTAGCGATTGAAGAATATTGTGTGAAGAATTTAGATATTAACGAAACATATTTACTGTTCTACATTAACGAACCTTCCATTATCATTGGTAAAAACCAAAACACAGTAGAAGAAATTAATGCAGATTACGTAAAAGAAAAAGGTATTCATGTTGTTCGTCGTCTATCAGGCGGAGGCGCAGTATATCACGATTTAGGAAACTTAAACTTCAGCTTTATTACGAAAGATGATGGAGATAGTTTCAGCAACTTCAAAAAATTCACAGAGCCTGTAACGAAAGCACTCGGTAAATTAGGCGTAAATGCAGAGCTAAGTGGTCGTAACGACATTTTAGCTGAGGGTAGAAAAATTTCAGGTAACGCGCAGTTCTCAACGAAAGGTCGTATGTTCAGTCATGGTACGTTACTATTTGACTCTGAAATCGATCACGTTGTATCAGCGTTAAAAGTAAAAATGGATAAGATTCAATCAAAAGGAATTAAATCAATCCGTAGCCGCGTTGCGAACATTACAGAATTCCTAAACGAAAAAATGACGACAGAAGAGTTTAGACAACTTCTTCTAGAAACAATTTTCGAAGGAGAAACAGAAATTCCAACGTACGAATTAACAGAAGAGGATTGGAAAAAAATTCATAAACTTTCTGAAGAGCGTTACCGTAATTGGGACTGGAACTACGGAAAATCTCCGAAGTTCAACTTACAACATTCACACCGTTTCCCAGTCGGACAAGTTGACGTTCGTCTTGAAGTGAAAAAAGGAACAGTAACAGAATGTAAAATTTACGGTGACTTCTTCGGTTCACTAGATGTTCATGACATTGAAGAGCGTCTAACAGGCGTACAATTTGATAAAGATGCATTCACTGTAGCTTTAGAAGGCGTAGATATCGCGCGTTATTTCGGTAATATTACAACAGAAGATTTCTTACATTTATTCTTCTAAAAATAATGGGGGAGGCTGTCATAAAGGGCAGCCTCTTTCTGTTTGCGTAGATTGTCATGTTTTGTCGGTAAGTCGATATATTTGAAAAATCGCCGATATAATTTCATTTACCATAAAATCACAGGGCATCCGCCCCTTATAAAGGAATATATATATTCAAAAGGAGGCGGATCGAAATGAAAAGAGTAATGTACGTTGTATTCTTGCTCAGCCTAATCATCGGAATGACAGCCTGTAACGATAAAACTTCCTCAAGTCGTACACTTTTACTTATTGGAAAGCCAGCGAAGGATAATGTCATATATTATACGCATACAGATAACAAGCGAAAGATAGATGATATACAAACTATGTTTCAAAATAAGAAATGGAAAAGAAATGAAACGTTTAGTACCGTTGGTAAAACGCCAGATTTTGTCTTGTCGATAGATGAGGACAATAAAGGATTGCCGACATTATATGTTACAGTGTACATTCATGAAAATGGAGCGGACGCTCTCAATTTGTATGGGGAGCATATGCATTTAAATAAGGAGGAAGTTGAAAAACTTAGAGAGAAGATGAGTGCATATTATCCTAAAATGATTTCTGTGCTAGTTTAATAATTTGCTGGTAAGTGGAATTCCCTTATCCTCCCAAATAAATTCAACAGAAGATGCTCCGTGTATATGCAGTTAATAGAATATCACTTGCCACTTTAATTTTCTTTTAATATAATTAATTTAGAATTTTTAAATATTCTAAATTTTATAAAGGTGGGGTTTGTGTGAATCTCGTTCAATCTTTGGCTGAAACGGCAAAAAAGAAGGGGGATAAACTGGCTTATATATTTATGGATCAGTCGGTCTCTTATGACCAATTAAACAAAATGGTCACTAGGTTTTCTAGCAATTTAGCAAAAATGGGCATTGGAAAAGGGGACAATGTCGCATTAGCTGTTGGAAATTCACCACATTTTTTAGTCGGTTTATACGGAACGATGAAAGCCGGAGCAACTGTCATTCCGATTAATCCAATTTATACAGCAGACGAAATACATTATATTTTACAAAATGGAGATGTAAAAACAATCATCGTACTCGACGTCCTTCTACCTGTTATACAATCTCTTACAACAAGACTTCCTTCACTTGAAAATATCATCATATGCGAAACCTCATCAGATTTTAACCATACAGAAACCGAAAAAATGAAAACGTTTACTAATTTTGTAGGGACTGGAGATATAACTCACGAAGGCCCGGAACTAGATGAAGAAGATGTAGCTGTTATTTTATACACTTCAGGTACAACTGGAAAGCCAAAAGGCGCTATGTTAACACATAAAAACTTATATAGTAATGCAAGCGATGTGGCGTCGTATTTACAATATACTGCCGATGATCGTGTCGTTGCGGCGTTGCCAATGTTTCACGTGTTCTGTTTAACAGTTGCGGTAAATGCGCCGATTGTGAACGGGGCGACGATTTTAATGTTACCGAAATTTAGTCCGAAAGAAGTATTCCGTATTTGTCGTACGTATGAGCCAACGATTTTTGCTGGTGTACCGACGATGTACAATTACTTATATTTATTTGAAGAAGCGAGCGCAGAAGATGTGAAGACGCTGCGTCTTTGTATTTCAGGTGGTGCGTCAATGCCTGTTGCTCTTCTGCAAAACTTTGAAAAACGTTTTGGTGTAATCGTTTCAGAAGGATACGGTTTATCAGAAGCATCACCAGTTACTTGTTTCAATCCGTTAGATCGTCCTCGTAAACCAGGATCAATTGGAACAAATATTTGGCATGTAGAAAATAAAATTGTGAATGAACTTGGGGAAGAAGTACCAGTCGGTGCAGTCGGTGAATTAATTGTTCGCGGACCTAACGTTATGAAGGGTTACTATAATGCGCCAGAAGATACAGCAGCAACACTAAAAGAGGGTTGGCTGTATACGGGTGACTTAGCGAAAATGGATGAAGAAGGTTACTTCTATATCGTTGATCGTAAAAAAGATATCGTCCTAGTTGGCGGTTATAACGTATATCCTCGTGAAGTAGAAGAAGTATTATATACTCACGATTCGGTAGCTGAAGTTGTTGTAATTGGCGTTCCCGATGAAAATTTAGGAGAAGCAGTGCGAGCTTACGTCGTTCTGAAACAAACGAACGTAACAGAAGAAGAACTAATGCATTACTGCACGTTACATTTAGCGAAATATAAAGTACCAATGAGCATAGAATTTTTAACAGAGCTACCGAAGAATACGACGGGTAAGTTGCTGAGAAGAGCTTTGAGAGAGAAGGCATTGCAAGTATAAAAATGGGGCAACCATCTTTAACAAGGTGGTTGCCTTTGTATTTTTTAGCATTGGTTAAGCTATGATGCCATATATTTAAACCGTAATATGACCAAAAGGGAGGAGATATACGTGGAGCAGAAGGAATTACGCTTACGGAGAGTTCAATATCTTATTTGTGACATTATGGATGAAATGAACGCTGAAAATGAGAAGAAGAACTTAGAAATCTTGCAGCAAGTAATTGATCATCTTTCCGGTGCGATAGGTGATTTAGTTGATCCATCAAGCTCGTATTCTATCGATTATTTAGAAAGGAAAGTTCATACGGCTCATTATTTACTTTTTAAAAACGAGCGGAAGGCGTACTTATGTAGGAAATAGTATTTTAAATTATATTTGACAATGATAATCATTATCAATATGATAGTTATGTTGGATATATTCATATAAAAGGAGATGTCATATTAATAATGATTAAGAAAAAACATGTTAATGCGTTCGTTATAGCAGCAACTTTAGTAGTTCCATTTAGTGGTATTATGGCACCGATTGCGAAAGCAGATGCAGCGGTTGAAATGAAAGCAAATAGCAAACTAGCAGATGGCACATATGACGTTATTTTAAAGACTTATAAAGATCAAACGAACGATACATCAGTTGCTTCTACATATTTAAAAAATGCAAAAGTAACCATTCAAGGTGATAAAAAAATCGTTACGTTAACAGTTCAAGATAGTAGCTATTTTCAGTATCTTAAAGTAGAAGATACAAATAAATTAGGGACATTCCATGATGTAAAAGTGATTTCCGAAGATAAAGCAAATAACGGTACGAAAGTTGTTCAATTTGAAATTGATGAATTCTCGAAAAAATATAATATGCAAATGCATATATTAATTCCAGCAATTAAATATGACCATAAATATCAAGTACAGTTTGAAATTGATGCAAGTGCGATTGAAAAGAAATCTAAGTTCTCAGATGTACCAACGTGGGCACAAGAGTCAGTTCAATATTTAGTAGATAAAGAAGCAGTACATGGTAAGCCAGATGGTACATTTGCTCCAGCTGAAAATATTGATCGTGGTTCAGCGGCAAAAATATTAGCTACTGTTTTAGGATTAGAAATTAATAAAGATGCGAAGCCGTCATTCCGTGATGCGCAAAATCATTGGGCTACATCGTATATTGCCGCAGTTGAAAAAGCAGGTATTGTAAAAGGTGATGAGAAGGGTAACTTTAATCCGAGCGGGTTAATTAACCGTGCATCAATGGCTTCTATGCTAGTAAATGCATACAAATTAGAAAGAAATGAAAATATGAAACTACCAAAAGAATTTGCTGATTTAAAAAATCATTGGGGTGCGAAGTATGCAAATATTTTAATCCAAGAAAACATTTCCGTTGGAACAGATAATGGTTGGGCTCCAGATAAATCGGTAAGCCGTGCGGAAGCTGCACAATTTATTGCGAAGGCGGATAAGTTAAAGAAATAAATCGAAACTAAAATCAGTGGGATTCCATTCCCACTGATTTTTAGCATGTGTGGAGTTTCTTATATAACAAATTCAAATTCCAAGTTGACACATGTGAATTACGGAATTAAAATGAAAAGAAATCGAATAGAATACATTAGAAGCTAATCAGATAAACTGAAGGCGCACAATGTTCACGTTTGTGAATATATTGTGTGCCTTTTTCTATATGTATAAACTAAGGGGGTTTAACGATGAAAAAGTGGGGTAAGACAACGTTTATGAAAAGTACAGGTGTTTTATTATCAGCAGTTGTACTTTTATCAGGGTGTGGTTCGGCAACGTCCACTAATAATTCTGAAGGAAGTGGAGATACAAAAACAGTTGAGCTTTTAAATGTTTCATATGATCCAACGCGTGAGTTATATCAAGATTTTAATAAGGACTTTGCGAAGTATTGGAAAGAGAAACATGGCCAAACAGTAAATGTAAAACAATCACACGGCGGATCTGGAAGTCAGGCGCGCTCTGTTATTGACGGTTTAGAAGCGGATGTTGTAACGTTAGCACTCGCTTATGATATTGACGCAATTAGTAAGAAAAAACAGTTGGCAGAAGATTGGCAGAAGCGACTTGCGGATAATTCCACTCCGTACACATCAACAATTGTATTTCTTGTTCGAAAAGGAAACCCGAAAGGAATTAAAGACTGGGATGATTTAACGAAAAAAGGTGTTTCTGTCATTACACCAAACCCAAAAACATCAGGAGGAGCACGTTGGAACTATTTAGCAGCGTGGGGATACGCACTGAAAAAATATAATAATAGTGAAGATAAGGCGAAAGAGTTTGTTAGCCAAATTTATAAAAACGTAGAAGTATTAGATTCAGGAGCACGCGGAGCAACGACAACATTTGTTGAAAAAGGAATTGGTGACGTATTAATCGCATGGGAAAACGAAGCGTTATTATCCCAAAAAGAACTTGGAAAAGATAAATTCGAAATTGTAACACCTTCAATTAGTATACTAGCAGAACCACCAGTAGCTGTTGTAGATAAAGTAGTTGATAAAAAAGGAACGAAAAAAGTAGCAGAAGGGTATCTTGAATATTTGTACTCAGAAAAAGGACAGGAAATTGCGGCGAAAAACTTTTATCGTCCGCGTAATGAAAAAGTAGCAGAAAAGTACGCATCACAATTTCCGAAAGTTCAATTATTTACAGTTGATGAACTATTTGGCGGATGGAAAAAAGCGCAAGAAAAACATTTTAATGATGGAGGCGTATTCGATAAAATTTATCAAAAATAATGCGCGCTGCTAAAGGGTGATGAGGTGAAGGAATATGAGGAAGAAAAAACGTGTGTTACCGGGATTTGGATTATCTCTTGGATTTACAATGCTCTATATGAGTTTATTCGTACTTATACCACTTTCTATCGTATTTATTCAAACTTCGCAGCTAGGCTGGAAGAAGTTTGCTGAGGTTGTAACGAGCGAGCGTGTACTGCATTCTTATCAAGTGAGTTTAACGACTTCACTTGCAGCAGCAGTTGTAAATGCCATTTTTGGCTTATTAATTGCTTGGGTACTCGTTCGTTATACATTTCCAGGGAAACGATTATTAGATGGACTCATTGATTTACCGTTTGCCCTTCCGACAGCTGTAGCTGGTATTACACTTACAACGCTTTATGCGGAAAATGGATGGATTGGGAAAATATTTAGTCTGTTTCATATAAAAGTAGCTTTTACGCCGCTCGGAATAATCGTTGCGCTGACTTTTATCGGTTTACCGTTTGTCGTTCGAATGGTGCAACCGGTACTTCAAAATATTGATAAAGAAGTAGAAGAGGCGGCTTCTAGCTTAGGGGCGTCACGCTTTCAAATATTTGTGAAAATCATTTTGCCAGAAATATTCCCGGCTTTACTTGCTGGCTTTTCACTCGCATTTGCGCGGGCATTAGGAGAATACGGTTCTGTCGTTTTCATCGCAGGTAATATGCCGATGAAAACAGAAATCGCACCGCTTATGATTATGACGAAACTAGAACAATATGATTATGCAGGAGCAACAGCTGTAGCGACCGTGATGCTTATTATTTCACTTCTTTTCCTTCTTCTTATTAATATGATTCAAAGCTGGAGTAGAAGGCATGAATTAAAAAGTGAATAGGAGGAGAGAAAGTGGAACCAACATTATTAGAAAAGAAGATAGTAAAAAGTGTGTCAGCTACAAAAGAATCTAAACTTGTACCGAGTATATTAATTACAATTACAGTTTTATTTTTATCTCTCTTTCTATTACTCCCGCTCGTAACAATTTTTTTGAAAGCTTTTGAAAAAGGATTTGATGTATACCTTGCCGCTATCACAGATCAAGAAGCATTTTCAGCAATCAGGTTAACGCTTCTCGTTGCGTTAATCGTTGTGCCGCTTAATACGATATTCGGAGTAGCGGCTGCGTGGCTTATTACAAAGTTTCAGTTTAAAGGAAAACAAGTATTACTTTCTCTTATTGAACTGCCGTTTGCTGTGTCACCAGTTATTGCAGGATTAGTGTTCGTTTTACTTTTCACACCGCGGGGGGCTCTTGGCGAATGGTTACTCGAACATGGAGTGAAACTCATTTTCTCTGTTCCAGGCATTATTATCGCAACAATCTTTGTAACTTTCCCGTTCGTTGCACGTGAACTAATTCCGATTATGCAGGCCCAAGGGAAAAGTGAAGAAGAAGCAGCTTTATCACTTGGCGCAAGTGGCTGGAAAATGTTTTGGCGCGTTACGCTCCCAAACATAAAATGGGGTCTTTTATACGGCATGATTCTATGTAATGCCCGTGCTATCGGTGAGTTTGGAGCAGTTTCTGTCGTATCAGGTCACGTGCGCGGCATTACGAATACGATGCCGCTTCATATTGAAATTTTGTACAATGAATATCAATTTTCCGCAGCGTTCGCAGTAGCAACATTAATGTCATTAATCGCGGTGTTTACGCTCGTTATAAAAAACTGGATTGAATGGAGAATGGAAAAACGACAATAAGGGGGGATTATGGTGAGTATTCAAATTCAAAATGTATCAAAACAATATGGTACATTTCAGGCGCTAACAGACATTCATTTGGATATTCCAAAAGGCGAACTTGTCGCCTTATTAGGCCCGTCAGGTTCTGGGAAAACGACGTTATTACGAATTATTGCCGGATTAGAAGAAGCGGATGGTGGCTCTATATCATTTGATGGGGAAGACTTAACAAGCATTCATGTGAAAAATCGGCAAGTCGGCTTCGTCTTCCAGCATTATGCGCTCTTTAAACATATGAATGTATTTGAAAATGTCGCTTTCGGTTTAAAGGTAAGAAAGAAAAGCTTAAGACCGTCAGCAGAAGTGATAGAAGAAAAGGTAACAGAACTATTGAAACTAGTAAAAATGGATGGTTTCGCCAAACGTTACCCAGCGCAACTATCTGGCGGACAACGACAGCGTATCGCACTAGCGCGGGCACTTGCAGTTGAACCGAAAATTTTATTACTCGATGAGCCGTTCGGTGCACTTGATGCAAAAGTGAGAAAAGAATTACGAAGATGGCTTCGGAAACTACATGACGAATTTCAAATTACGAGCGTATTCGTAACGCATGATCAAGAAGAAGCACTAGACGTTGCAGACCGCATCGTTGTAATGAATGAAGGTCGCATTGAACAAATGGGAACACCGGAAGAAGTATATGAAAACCCAGCAAGTCCGTTCGTTTACGACTTTTTAGGAAATGTAAATTTATTTCACGGCCGCGTCCATAAAGGTAAGCTGAATGTAGGATCAGTGGAACTAGAAGCACCAGAGCATAAGCACGTTTCAAACGTAGACGGAGTAGCTTACGTAAGGCCGCATCACTTATCCATCTCTCGTACGAAACAAAGCGTAGATGCAATTCCTGCAAAAGTATCATACTCTCACGCAGTTGGACCTGTCGTATATGTAGAATTAAAACGAGACGGAACAGATGAGTATTTAGAAGCAGAAATTAGTAAAGAACAGTTTAGACAGCTAAGCATTCAAGCGGGTGATGTTGTATATGTACAGCCGAAAGAAGTGAAGGTGTTTATTCCGGAGGATTTTGTGATTTAAGAGAGCGAAAATTCAATTGAATTAACAGCAATCTATTAATAAGAGAAGGTCTCCTAAAATATCTTTTGGGAGACCTCCTCTTTGGTTATCGTGATAATTTTTTCTCATATGAAATGTACTAGAACAAAAGTGAACATAAGAGCTTTGTTGAATCATGTTCATATCATGTCGTTAGTAGACACGTATATAATGTGTTTTTTTAAGGTTGTTTTCGTAAGCATTGTTGCTATTAAACTATTTTAATTTTGGATATTTTTATCATATGTTTCTGCAACAAACACAAAGTCTACATGCTCTTTATCAATAAAAATACTTGTTTTAGATGGAAGACCTGTTATTTTAGAAACAATATCAACCTCAATAAAGTCAAATCCCACACGATAAGCATCTTCAATGTCAATTCCACCAGTTAGAAAATTTAATCCATCCCCAAATGACTTAAATACCAATACATTTTCTTTCAAACTTTTATTATCCATTTCAATCCATTCCTCGTTAATAAAAGTCTGACATGTCGTGCACTTTGGAACGCACTCGATGTGATGTATCCCCTTATAATTATTGTTATACAAGGCGGATAGTAATGGAGGATTAAATGTAAAGTATACTTATTATATAATTTATAAGGTGGAGGTAAATGTATGAATAAATTAGGGTTTAGAGTTATTCGCGGAGAAGAGGGATATGGTCATTATTTTGGTGGAGAAACTTGGAAAGTTCCTATATGTCCACAATGTAATGAACAAGCGCATCAAATATTTACCTTTGATTTGAATGATTCTAGATTAGAGGAACTTAAGACAGAAGGGTTAAGAGAGTTGCCATTAATCACTTGTTTAAATTGTTCCTTATATGAACATATACAAAATTTTAAAATAAATATAATGGAACGCTCTATACATACCATTACTCAAAGTGAGATGTTTGATTGGAAGTATGAATTAATTGATAAGATACCAGTTCCTTTGCCGAAATATGATATGAAATTAATAACGATGGAAAATTATGATGTCCCTTGTGATGAAGATGAATATGACGAAGCTTTAGATGCTATGGGAAGAGATTATATTTGTAGAATACTTGGAGCGCCTCTATACATAGACGATTCTATAGAGGTAACGTGTCCTTGTTGCTCGAAAAGTATGAACTATGTGGCTATGTTGACTGGAGAGGATTATGGGAACGAAGGGGGACTTACAGGAGGAATAACTTTTCAAATAGGAGAGAGTTTTTTATATTTTTATCTATGTAAAGAATGTCTAATCATACAAACTTTAATGCAGAGCACTTAAGTTTGTTCTGTAGTATTGAAAGTATTATTTTATAGAGAATCAATTGAAATTACGCTTATATGTAAAAGAATTTGAAGTAATTCAATCTCTTTTTTTATTATTGAAATAGCTTCTTAATTATTAATCAAAATATTTCACTATCTGCGGTGTTAAATCAAAATAAAGGAGTTGTAGCAACGTATGAATATGATGATGATGAATTTTAATAGTGTAGATAATTTATTTTCGATACTTTTAAAGTATCCAGTACGTATAATTTTAATATGTATTGGAATCGGCTGGATTTTTAAATGTATCAAACAAGGTTTCTTATTTTCAGCCGCACTTATGTTAACGATACTTACACTACTTTTTATTATTACATTTACAGACATATTAGCGTCTGTTTTAAATAGTATTCCTCTTATAATACAATATAGTGGTGTAGTATTTTTGCTAATACTATCATGTAGTATGTTTGATTATGAAGCTTCTCGTCAGTGAACTACTCACCACTTACTATTCTTATGGGCTATTTGAAGAGGAAGAATAGAAAATGTATATGAAATGTTGTCACTAGATGGAACAACCATTGGTAGGACGACGGAAAAAGAAATAGAAGAGGAAGAATAAGTAGAGTAATAATTAACATTGAGGATAGTAGTAATATGTATCCACCCTATAAAGGAATTTAAGGGAGATTTATAATGTTAGAAACAGTTCATGAAAGACAGGAACGAGAAAATCAGGATATAGAAACGTTAGCGGCTTTGAAACAGGCAGGTTCTACTTTAACGAAAGTACATTACCTAGAACATTATTTTTTATTAGATACTATAGACATCGCAGAGAAAATGGCAGATGTACTACATGTAAAAGGTTATGATATTTATGAACCGTCTGAACAAATTTCAAAAGATGGGTTAATTTACTTTGTATTTATAGTGGGCAAAAGAAATATTAAAAGATGACCCAAATAATGAAGTAGCTAAAAATTATATAAAAGAGAATTTATGAAAAAAGGATGTTCAGTTGAATATTTAAATTCATAATAGAAACGTTCTAAAAAGAAGAGCTGACGTAGGCTCTTCTTTTTTTGGATTATGATCCAATGCACTAACGTTTTAAACGCGACATTGCAAGATGGAAGAAGTAAATCTTGCATATATGGTAGTTTTAGAAACCGTATAAGTGTTAAAGTTGTAGAGAGTGGAAAAGAAATAAAGTCTGTAACAGCAACATGCAGTGATGGGAAGCAGCTTGGATCGATTGTAAAAGTATAAATAAAAAGAAGGTTTCCAGGAGTGATAGGAATTAGATTATTATTGATTCATTGGAGGTCTGTTAGTTATGAAAAAACTAGTATTCAATAAGTGGATGAATTTTTCATATATAGAAGGAGAAATTCTCTGTATTACAAAGGGAAATAAACAAGATATTATAATTTTAGTATTGGAGAAAAAGGTTACAGACACTTATTATTATAAAATTATACACTCTTTGAAATCTGGCGATTTGAAACAATATACTATAGAAAATAATCAATACTTTAACTTCATTCAACCTTTGGGAGAAAATTGGATTTTAGTTAAAGGTTTCGTTGAGAAAAAGGTAGATACGACAGCTACAATTTTTGATAATAAAGGAAACATCATTGCTTCATATTACTTAGGAATTGGAATTAAATATTTTCAAGTTGATGAAGAAGAACGTTTATTGGTTGGGTATAGTGAAGAAGGGATCTTTACTTCTGTAGATGAATTGTTTATTTCAGATGAAGAGTTTGATTCGATAGATTGGGAAAATATATATGATATTAATAAAGTTGAAAAGAGCGGATTAGCTATTTTCTCTAAGAATGGCAATTTAATTACTAATGAATTCAATAATTCAATAAAGAAATCTGTCTGTGATTGTACAGCAATAAATATACAAAAGACAGGTGATATTTTAATGTCTTATTATAATGAGCAAGGAACATATACATTCACACAGATTAATAAAGAACGATGTGAACAAGTTATCCTTTATGAAACAACATTGAATCACACGTCACTATATTTGAAAGTGAAAAATAATATCATCTTTGGTGTAGATAACAATCAAATATATGCATATTCACTTGTAAATAAAAAATTAGCAACTCTGTTAACAGTAGATAGTGAGGGAAATCTTATTCAATTTGAATATATTTTTTCAAAGGATCAAAAGATATACGCTGTTAAAGAGAACAGTCTATTTTGCTGGGAGCAACATGGAGTTTTAGAAGAGGGAGAATAAACGGAATTAGTATAATTTAATGAATTAAATTATATGTTACAGGTCAGGAAAATGCGTATGTTTATACTAGATTTTAGCTTAAAGGATTATATCCTTTTTGAAGATTTAGCGGAGGTATTAGGTTTAGAGGGAAATTATGATGCAATGAAATTCGTAAGGAATCAAGTCAAAGAAGCTGGAATAAAAGGCAGGGTTTGTTTTGATTCAGAGAGCGATTGCCTACTCCTTTTCGTGTAGTATTTCATTTTGTAGTTAATAAAAACAAATAGGAATAGATAAACTTAATATTATTAAATGAGAATAGTAGGATGGAATAGGGATAAATATAACTTTGAGAGAAAAGAAGGTGTATTATGGAGTTTACATTCGAAAAGGTTCAACGTATTGAAGATGCAAATATATATCGTGTTAGTAATGTAACTGATATTTATGAAATAGATTTATTTGATGATTATAATCGCAATGTTGATAATTTAAGTTTACTTGTTCAAGAGAGGATTCATCAGTTTATTGTACATGTAGATAAATCTGAGGAAAAAAATTAAAAAGAAGAAATAGGGTCTAAAAACATTTCCTACACAGTTTTTGATTCGGGAAGAAGGAACATTTTCTTTGTTTTTGATTCTATACCAAGGACAGAAGTATCATATATAATCAAGTATTTTTATGGTGTAAGTATAGAAAATACTTTTGCTATTATCAGTTTAGGAAATAGTGTTGGTATTAAACTAGAGAAAATAAATCAAAGTAAATTGATGAAGTGTTTCATGGGAGAATGTTTTGTACCACAAATCGAATTGGTTCCATCATCGGCGTGTGCATTTATTCAATATGATGGTGCGCTTTTAACGATTGCTAGTAATAATTTCGATATTTATGCAACATGAAAATAATAAGAGGTAATTAAATGTTTTTTTAGCGCAAGGAGATACTAGAGGATAGTTTCGAAGCTATTAAGTTGATATATGTAGGAGGTGTAAATAATGGAATGTTTTCATATAGGAGAGCGGGATGATAATTTCATCAAGGTTGTTATAACTGAATTTTCAAGTGAAGGAGATAGTTATTTTGGAGGAGCTTATTTCAAAGGAGAATGCGAACTAGGCTGTACTGGTTTTAAAGTGAAAACGACATCATTTTATTTTGACAATAATGATATATATCACTTTTACAAAGATCTCCAAAAAATATATACAGTGGGATCTGGAATAGTACATTTTAAATCAGAATCAAATGAGTTATCTTTAACTTGTCACTTGGACATTGATGCATCTTTTAAAATTTCAGTTAGATTTAAAGAGCTTGAAGGAGATAGTACGCTAAGTTGTTATATATATGAATCCTATGAATATATACCTAGTATTAAAAGTCAGCTTACTTCATTTTTAAATACTTTTAAATTCAATGGGGATGAATGGAAGTAAACTTTGAGGGTTCTATATAAAAAGTTGAATACTGAATCAGCTATTTCATGTGAGGATATTTAATATGAATTATATATGTTTAATCTGTGGTTTTGATGATTGTGATCAAGGCTATACGTTTGTTGCGTAGAGAGAAAAATGGTCGGAAAAAGGCGCGGTTTGGCATAACAACGCCGAAAAACCAACTGAGTGGTCATTAGAAAAACAACTAAAAAACATTGAGTGATTTTGTGGAATAACGAGTTAAAGAGAAAATTAATTGAAAATACGTTTATATAAGAAAAGAGTTTGAAGCAGTTCAAACTCTTTTTTATAATTATGTAGCGTAGTAGCTTTATATGTATTTTATAAACAATTCGGTATAATGTTGATAACAAATTAATGGTAGTTTAAGATACATGGCAATGTTACATATTAGTATGGTGTGAATGCAAAACGATTGGTGAATTATTCTAGGGAAAATAGAAACGCACATTAAAAATCTAAAACAAACCTTATGGTCGGGTATAATGCTTGAAAAAGAATAACTCAAAAAGGACGAAAAAACAAAGGGAAAAAGCATTTGAAAATTCAACGACAGCGAAATTTATGAAGATTTCGAATGCAGTGGGAAGACGTTAATGAAGGGAGACTAAAAATGCTTATAGAAATTTTAGAATTTGCTTCTATCTTGGCTTTAGAAGTTGTATTAATATTAACTGTTATGTTTCAGGATACATTCTTTATGAATATAAAGGAACAATATATTGAAACACGTATTGCGGCATTTATTTTTTGTATCCGTATGTTGTTCGGGACATGGGTAATATTTGTTACGGAAACTACTATAATCGCTGTCTCAAAAGTGACTGCAATTCAATTAATTATTTTATTTCTTATTTGGGCATTCTCGAAGTATGTACAAAAAAATAGTGAAAATTGGTGGATTACTATAATTGCTTTTGTTATTTATGGTGTTGGTACTTACATGTATATTCAGTTTGCTTTTAGAGGTTATTAATATATCACCAGAAAAGTTAGTGGTCAGAAAGATTCATTTGTTACATGTGTGTATGAAGGAAGAGCGAATATAGGCTCTTCTTTCTTATTAATATTAAGGAAGTTTGATGCTTATGTTTTATGTTTTATGTTTAGAATAAATGAGAGGTTTTTGATATATATGAAAGATATTGTATGTAAAGAATTAATAAGTTTTAAGTCTATTGTTGAAGCCTATCAATTTAGAAAAATGAATGTGGACTATAAACAAAATGTAATTTTATTAGTACAAGACAATCAGGATCGCCCTTGTATTATTTATTTAGATAAAAATAATGGGAATATAAGTCATATTAATTTAAACGTAGATATTGATGTGGAATCTGTGATGTGTATGCAGCGAATCGGAGAGAGATGGTTATTTATATTTAATTATGAAGATGAGAATGCGGTTATTTATAATCCGGATGGAAGTGAATATGTTAAGTTTTATGCCGGAGAAGGGATTCAAGATTGCCAGGCTGATGTGAATGAAGATATTTGGGTTAGTTATTGTGATGAAGGGGTTTTCGGAGAGTGCCCAATTGGAGTAAATGGTATAGTTGCTTTTGATTCTACAGGCCAATTGATTTTTGATAGCTATGATCAATATGTAGAAAAATATAATATACCTTATATAGATGATTGTTATGCAATTAATGTGTTAAATGGAGACGTCTGGCTCTATTATTATTCAGAATTTCCTTTAGTTCAAATGAAAGATAAAAAATTTCATATGTCGTGGAATGAAATAAATGTAATTAGGGAAATATGGTCGGAAAGTTTTGCGGTTGCTCAAGATAAAGTAGTATTCATTACTCAAGATAAAAAGTTGGTTGTTTATGATTTAAATAATAACCATGTGTACGATAGTAGCCCTTGTAATGAACGAGGAGAACCAATTCAATTTGTTAATTATTATAGCCGTGGGTCTGTTATGTATTTTCAGACGGATGATACGCTGTATTATGTTGATGCATGTAATATGTGAGGTGATAAATGTGAACGAACGCTTAAAGAGAATAGCAATGTTAAGAGAAAAAGTAGAGGGAAAAGCTGCTAGAGAAAAGTTTTTGATGTTATGTCCGTCCATAAAAAATTTCGAAGTTGTTAGTGGAGACAAAATAGCTTCAGTAGTAGAGTTCTTAATTCATGAGACACCTAATCCTGTCAAAGTTATGAGTGAATCAAATGCGGAACAAATTATCGATGAAATAAAAGAATTTGAACGTGAATTAACTAGTTTATTGTCTAAGAAGATTATTGTATGGTATGCACATGAAAACTGGGACTTTGGTGTGCAATTAAAATTAGAAGATTTCATGTTGTATACAAAAGAAATACTACATTTTATTGGATATGATGATCCGCAAAGGGGATTAATTCATTCTAGTCTTATTGTAGTAGATGAGTCTATGAGAAGTGCATTTTCTTTTCTAAAGAATGAGTATAATGTTGAGGTAGTGCTGTGGAAAGAAAGTTAAACTGTAGGAATTTATTATTATGAAATTTTCTTTAGCTGAAAGTTGAGGAATGGAGTATTTAAAAATATAGAAGGAGTAATGATATGGACATTTACGAGTTAGCTAATGATGTAGATTCAAAAGAAAAGCTAGTAGAATTCTTGTTTTATCTTCAAAAAGATTTCAAAGAAAATCGAGAAGATTGGGAGAACATAACGTTAGAAGATTACTTAGAATCAATGGAAGCATAGCTGAGTGATTGTGATGGTGCCTTTCAAAATAAAGGTGAAGAGATGTCTAAAAATATATCATGGAATTTCATAGCGACGCTATTACTAGCTGGATCTTATTATGAGTAATGAAAATTTTCAAAATGGGGTTTTTATATGATTAAATTGATTAAGCAAGAAAAGGATAAAGTGTTGTACTGGGAAGTATGGGAAGAAGATGAGAAAACTTTAATAGTGCATTGTGGCTGTGTTGGTGATACAGGGGAAATGTATGAAATAGAACTTTATCCATTCCAACGTGTTGAAAAAGAAATGAAAGAGTTAGCAGATGAACACTTGGCGGATGGTTATAAGGAACTCGATGAGGAAGAACTGATAGAATTTGTTTTGCAATATGATTATAAAGAAAATCAGTTGGAAGAGGCGCTGGAAAAGCGACACCAAGTTCAAGAGATGATGGATGAAGCATTAGGCTGGTCTGGAAATGGACATTGTGATGGTGGAGATATTGGTAGCGGGACAATTAACATATTTACTTTCGTAATTGACGTTGATAAAGCGTTGCAAACGACTCTAGATGAATTAGAAAATCAGCAATTATTAGATGGTGTGAAGATTGCCTATGTGAACGATGTGGAAGATTATATACAGGTTTATCCTAGTGAAGGGGTATTTAATTTATTATAAAAAGACTAAAGGTATGCCCCTTAGCCTTGTGTTTAATCAGTACTTCTCAGCTTTATATTCATTTGGAAACTATTTGAGTTCATTCCACTGCACTGTTTTTATTACCTGCCAATTCTATAGGTACAGAGATGTAGGGTGCAGTATATAATTGTTTCGCCATATACCTCCTAAGGTGTTTGTAACAAGGTAATGGGTTATTTTTCATTGTGATATTCTTCTAAAGTGATACCTTTCTCGTATATTTCTGTTGCAATGTCACCTACGTATCGAATATGCCATGGTTCATATGAATAGCCTGTAATGTGCTCTTTTCCTTTTAAATAACGTATAATAAATCCAGCACGATGAGCATTGTTTTTCAGCCATTTTCCTTCAGTAGTATTCGCGAATTGCGTTTCTAGTGTATTATTGACACTATTCGCAGATACATCCATCGTTAACCCCGTTTGATGTTCGCTATGACCTGGCCTTGCAGAAACTTTATCAGCTTGGACTTGACCTTGTTTCTCTACATTTCGTCTATAAACAGTTTGTTGATATTCTTCAGAACGAAATCCGGATATAGCATGTAATACGATTCCATCTTGTTTCGCTAAGGTAAATAATTTTTCCAAGGCGATAGCAGCTTCACTTCGTAAATGACTTTTTTCTTGAATCCCATCAAATGCAAATGTAACTTTAGGTACAACTAAATCGTCAGGTCTATAATTACTTGGAAGTTTCCTATTTTTGTTAACTACTACATCGACACTATTGGGGGATCCAATAGTTACAGATCCATCATTATTTTGTATATCGTCCTTGCCTTTAGCGATGTCAGTTATACTAGGGAAAAAAATATATATGCATAGGAAGAGAAGAACAGCTCCCCCTACTAAGCGGCCTATTAATTTTCTAATCATTTTATTTACTCCTTATAGCAAATCCATTTTAAAATTTACGTTTCTATATAATTTCGTATTAGCTATTTATTATAATTTAAAGATTAATGCTGCCAATTCAAAAAAGTCGAGCTAATTTTATTAAATCCATATGAAAATAATTTTTTTGTTTCTATAAATCTCTTAGTATCTTCGTTAGTTCCCGCAACAACAGAAATCAGCCTGTTTTCACCTTGTTTTGCTGTGCCTGTAAAACAGTATCCTGCTTCATCTGTAAATCCAGTTTTCAAACCATCAATTCCTTGAAAATACAATTCATCATTAGATGTATCGAGCATCTTATTTGTAGTTATTATAGTTGAACCATTATACGATAATGTATAGTTTGTTAGCTTGGTTATATCTAAAACTTCGGGATATGTTTTTAACAAATGTTGCGCGAGCGTTGCGACATCTAAAACAGTCATTTTTGACTCTTTATTTTGAGCATTTGGTAGTCCTGTAGCATTAACAAAATGAGTCGCATTAGATAAATTTAATTGCTTTGCTTTCATATTCATAAGCTTTGTAAAATTCTCTTCACTTTTAGAAATATGCTCAGCTAAAGCAACAGCAGCATTATTGGCTGATGATATTACCATCGCATGAAATAAATCTCTAACAGTTAAACGATTACCAACTCGTATATTGATCTTAGCTCCAATACTATTTACAGCATTTGGACCAATTCTGACGGGATCGCTCCATTTTAATGTACCGTTATGAATTTTTTCTAGTACAATATACTCGGTCATCATCTTTGACATACTTGCTGGAGCAAGGGGCACATTTTCATTCTTACCATAAACAACTTTTCCTGATTGTGCATCCATTAATATAGCAGCGTTAGCTTCTATAACGGGTTCTTTTGTAAAAGCTAAATAAGTATATAAGGTCACAAAAATAGCAATAAATACTATAAGCATGTTCCTACTTCTCTTTGCTATTTTCATTTTCAATTCTCCTTCATCATTGTTACTAGCAAAGTGTATGTTTCAGGTTTTGTTGCAAAGTTTCCGAAGACATAAAGAGCTGAGGAATATTGCAACAGAATCTGATTTTTATTATTACATTGCAATAGTAAATAAACTATCTAATAACCTTACGTAAAGGTGACAATCTTGTAAGGTTTCATAAGTAGAAAATGAATGTAACAAAAGGATCCTATTAATTTAGACCTCTAATTGTTAAATGCAAATCTAACAATTAGAGGTTTTTACTGTGATGAACAAGGTGCTTAATATTTACGTTTAACGTGCATAACAAGTTATAATAGAAGAAATCAATAAGGAGGCTGGCTGTGAAGAATCTTCGTTATTTCAATATATTTACTATGTTACTTGTATACACACTACTTATGTTTTACATAGGCTGGAACGGATGGGTTTGGCTTCATGCGGTATTTGGCTGGGAATCTTGGGGATATTACGCTTTCGTAGTTGGATTTATTTCATATGCGTATATTCTCGTGCAAGTGTTTAAGTTTTTGCCATTTCTGCGAACGATTGGTTCGATTTGGTTTGCGGTCATACAATATGCGCTTATGTTGTTGCCACTGGCTGATATTACAGTTTTCCTTTTTCAATTTGGGGTGGAGAAAGAAACAGCAATTATTTGGACAGGGGCGGCTGTGATAGCTGCATTTATCTTTATCTTTGCGTATGGAGTATTTAATGCGTATAGTCCAGTAGTAAGAAAATACGAAGTGCACATACCGAAAAAGGTAGAGGGGCGTAAAAATTTACGCATTGCGATGGCTTCTGATATGCATTTCGGTAAATTGTCTGGTGTTGCTCATTTGAAGAGACTTGTCCGTCATGTAAATGAAATGGAGCCCGATATTATTTTACTGCCTGGTGATATTATCGATGATCATCCAGGTGTGTTCATTCAGAAAAATATGGGACCAATCATGAAACAGATGAAAGCTCCATTAGGCGTATATGGTGTGTTAGGAAACCATGAATATTACGGCCGAGCTGTTCCTGAGTTTTTACAAGAGATGGATAAGATTGATATTCGTATTCTTTTAGATGAAGTCATTACAATTGAAGATGATTTTTATCTCGTCGGAAGAAGGGATAAAACAGAGCGTGATCGTCAAAGTTTTGAAAATCTAATGAGTACGGTAGATAAATCGCTTCCTGTTATCGCAATGGATCACCAACCATTTGAATTAAAACAAGCAGCGGACGCCGGCGTTGATTTATTATTATCCGGTCACACGCATCGCGGACAAATGGCGCCGAACCATATTGTGACGAGAAGAATGTACGAACTAGACTGGGGATACGCACAAAAAGGTGCATTCCACGCAATTGTTTCTTCTGGATTTGGATTCTGGGGACCACCGCTTAGACTGGGAAGTAGATCTGAGATTGTGCAGGTGGAAGTTACGTTTGAATAGGGGTATATAAAAGGGATTATACATGATTAATATGTATAGTCCCTTTTATTTTTTATTTCACAATCGTACTCTTTACTTGAATAAAATCTTAATTATTTGTTGTGGAGGTGTATTAATTAATTCATGGACAATAATAATTACCTACACCTTGTATGTAATGACTGAACTAACAGAAGTGATATTAATTCGTTAGATAAAAAAGAGTTTGTGCAATACTAGTTGTATAGATAGTGTTAAATATTGTAAAATAAAATGGTACTAAAAAAACTAAATTGGTACCAAGGGTTTAGGGGGCGGATTATGAAACAAAGAATATTAACAGAAACAATTCATCAAATTCAAACGAAGGGGTTTACATTTACAATTAATGACTTAGCAAAACAATTAGCTGTGAGTAAGAGGACGATCTATGAGCACTTCTCTTCAAAAAATGAGATCGTAGATGAAGTTATTCGTAATGTAATAGAAAGCATTCAAGAAAAGGAAAAAAATATCGCTGAAGAGGATACGTTACAAACAGTTGAAAAAATAAGAAGCATCTTAATTTGTATTCCACAACAATTCAAATTCATGGATGCACGTTTATTAGTAGAACTAAAAAAACATCATTATAATCAATGGGTGAAATTAGATCAGTTTTTACGTGAAGGATGGTCTACTGTAATTCGCTTAATAGAAGAGGGAATGAGAGAAGGGAGTATTAGAGAAATTCAAGTTCCATTTTTTATTGAAGTATATTTAGGAGCACTGAATCGCATATATGATCCTATGTTTATTGAAAAGGGTGATTATACATTGGGGAGTATGCTGGAATCCATTATGGACATGTTGCTGTATGGAATTTCTAATTCAAAATAGAAGGTGGGAGAATAATGCAGTGGATTTATTTATGCTTAGCAATTTTATTTGAAGTAGCGGGTACAACTGCGATGAAACTATCTGATGGATTAACAAAACTTGTCCCAAGTATTCTTATTTTTGTATTTTATGTAGTAAGTTTTTCATTTCTGTCATTTGCATTGAAGGGGATGGAGATGTCCGTTGCGTATGCGGTTTGGTCAGGCATGGGAATTGTAACAATTACAATAATTGGCTTTTTTTATTTTGGAGAAAGTATCAATGTAATTAAGATGCTAGCAATTTTTTTTATTTTAATTGGAGTCGTGATTTTAAATTTTAATAGTACGACACATGAAGAGAAGAACAAAGAAATGGTGGAGGAACGAGTACATTGAACCGTTTAAAATATTTTTTCCTGATTACTGATATTGGGTTTGTTATATATTGGTTCATAACAATTTTTCATATGATTCCACAAGAATATTTGTTTAAAAATTATCAAAATCCTATTTTAGTGGCATGGAATTGGTCTTTTCTACCTTTAGATTTATTAATCTCGTTGACGGGATTTTTAAGTTTGTATTTGTATTCTAAACAAAAGCATATTTGGAGCCATGTTGCGTTCTTATCACTAATTTTAACTTTTTGTTCAGGATTACAAGCTCTCGCATTTTGGACAATCCGTTTAGATTTCGATATTTCTTGGTGGATTCCTAATTTATATTTATTAGTTTATCCATGCTTCTTTTTAAAAGGTATTTGGAGAGAAATGTATGAGACTAACCTGAGATAAAAGAATGCAAGAGGTATAATCGGAGCGGAGGAAGAAAGTGAACTTACAATAGGGACTCGCCACATCGCCATCAAGTTAAGAAATACATTGTTTCCCAAAACAAAAAACGAACTGAATTCCCATGGACAACTATGAAGAGATAAAATTTTCTTTTTGGGATACTTTAATATCTTAGCTTGATAGAAATGGAAGTCCTCATATTTTTTCAATAAAAAAAGCTCACACAGGGAGCACTCAATAAAAATAAATGAATTAAAACAAATAACAGCCATGTATGATATACAACACTAAATGTGTTATATCTATATATTTATAATTTATAATTTTTATTGGTGCTAATTTCATAAAAGAGGTACGATTATAAGAATCGTCTGAGATAAAGGGGGATTATAAGTGGTTATAACAGATGTAATATACGGAGAATGTGAAGTGGATCCAGTGTTAGAAGAGTTAATTTTAAGTAAGTCTGTGCAAAGACTAAAAGGTATTCATCAAAACGGCGCAAGCTACTTAATAAATGAGAAGTGGAATGTAACACGCTTTGATCATTCAGTTGGTGCTATGTTGTTAATTAAAAAGCTTGGTGGTTCAGTAGAAGAACAAATTGCTGGTTTACTACATGACGTATCGCATACTGCTTTTTCTCATGTGATTGATTATGTTTTTGATAACGAAAATGAAAGTTATCATGAAGAAATATTTAGTTCTGTCGTGAAAAACTCGGAAATCCCGGCGATTCTTTCAAAATATGGTTATAACTATGAAGATATTTTGTTAGATGATTCGAAGTGGACATTACTTGAAAGATCTGCGCCAGAATTATGTGCAGACCGAGTGGATTATACATTGAGAGATATGTATACATATGGATATATTTCTTTAGAAGAGGCTCAAGATTTTTTAGATGATTTAGTCGAAGTTAATGGAAAAATGGTTCTTCAAAATATTGAAATTGCAGAATGGTTTACGAAGACGTATTACAAAGAAGTAATTGATTTCTTTATGAAACCAATGAATATTTACGGAAATGAAATGCTAGCTAAAACGTTAAAATTAGCCTTGCATAAAAAGGTTATTCATGCAGATGATTTTCTTCTCGAAGATGATGAGCTTATAGTGAAATTGCAGCTATGTAAAGATACAGAAGTACGTGCTGTATTAAGCAAAGTTCATCCGAATGTAAAAGTAGAAGAAGATAGAGATGATTATGATTTACATCAGAAAAATAAAGTACGTCTTATTGATCCTCTATTACTTCGTGCAGGTGAGGTTATTCAATCGTCTGTTGTGTCAGAAAATATAAGACAGATGAGTGATATCGCTTATGAAAAAGCGGTGAGAGGGATGTATGTGAAAGTGATTGCGAGTTAAAAAAGAAGTAGCGCATCATTTCTAATGCGTTACTTCTTTTTATTAATTATCAAACCAATTCCAAATCTCAATATCTCCAAGAGTCGCATAACGTACGTGCGGGGAGTTTTGTAGTTTTAATAACTCTTTCGACGGACCGGTAATGACAATGCCATATACTTTTACGCCGTTATCTTTTACATACTGATAGCGCTTATCTAGGTTCAGCTCTTTTTCATGAGTTCGAGTAGTTTTACTTACAGTTTCTTTATGTTCAGAAAGAATACGCATCATTTCTATTACTTCATCTTCTTTTGTCTTTGGTCGTTTTGCTTCATTATTAGGGAGATTTATATGCTCTCGAAATCCGATAACCTCTCTGCCATGCAAGATAAAATCTTCTTCATTTATTCTTTCTTGTCCTGTGTCTAAAGCGTACCATACAGGGGTTGGCGGCATTTCTTGTGCTTCAAATACGCTATATAGAATTGATTCTATTTCTTGTAAAGTATAAGCTCTGTCAAAGGATATCGCTACTTCTGCAACAGTTCCCTCATGTACTTTTGCAAGTGTATCCCACACTTTTTTAGATGGTTCTTTCAAATAATCACCTTGCTTGATTTTTGGATGAACAAAGGAAAGTTTGTTTGAATAAGATCTGTTTTCCCAGGATGGATTTGAGACAGTTACAGACGACAAGAAACTACGCGTTGTTACTGTGCCGATTGGAATTTCTTTTTTGCCGACCGTTTTATATAAATCGATTTCATTTTCTGTACGGAAAAAGGGTTTAATCTTTGTGCTGCCTCCAGCGGAACGACTATTTGGCATTGTTGCTTCTAGTGCGAGTGCTGGAATTTCATCTACTTCGACTAACTTTTTCATATTATAGAAGTAAAAAGAAGATGAAAAATGACCGACAAAATAGATTGCTATACAAACAGCAAGAACAAAACTAACGGTTTGCCAACGTTGTTTCCACTTTATTTTCCAAAATGGGACATTAAGATTTTGTGGTGGTAGTCTTTTCTTGATCGGCTCACTCTTCGTAAGCAATTCATCCAAATATACTTCACATTCCTCACAAGTCTCTATATGGCTTTCTAATTCTTCTTGTTCATCACGTGTGAGTGTTCCTTTTTCGTATTTTTCCCACAGTTTTTTAAACTCTGCACACCCCATCTGTATCACTCCTTTATGCTTTTCGTTTCTTTTCGTCCTCGGTGTAATTCAATTTTTACTTTTGCTAACGAGAGACCAGTCATTTCTGCTATTTCCTTATACGAGAATCCGTAGTAATCTCGTAGTAGCAGGATATTTCGTCTTTGGAGCGGAAGAGAAGATAAACTGTCTAACCAACTAGCAATCTCATGTTTTACGAAATAAGAGTGTTCTGTACTTGGCACGTTTGGTAAATGGAATTCTTCAATTTGCGTTGTTTTATACTTCTTTTCTTTTCGGTACCAATCGATAAAGGCGTTGTAGGCAATTGTAAATAACCACGGCCTAATTTCTTCTCCTTTATAATAATCAATATGGACGAGCATTCGGTAAAACGTTTCTTGCATGTGATCTTCCGCATAGTGGGAATCTCCGGTTAGGGAGAGAAGATAGCGAAATAAATCTTGCATATGCTCTGAGTAAATTTCTTCTAATGATTGTTTGCGTTTCACTACATTTCCCTCCCTTCATACATAACAACGAAATACATATAAAAAAGTTACAATTTTTATGGAATTATAGTAAAAAACGTCAAGAATTGGATAGGATTCTCTTTTATCATAATACATATAAGGCGGGTGAACAGAGATGGAAAGCTATGAAACACAAATTCAAAGGTCCATTGATTATATTGAGGAAGATGTAATGGAAAAACAAACGCTGCGTAATTTAGCACGTGTTGCAGGTTTTTCTGAGTCGCATTTTCATCGTGTATTCCAGGCGTTAGTAGGCGATACAGTAATGGAGTATGTTCGAAAGAGGAGGTTAGCCCAGGCAGCTTATCAACTTTCTCATACGGATGAAAAAGTTATTGATATCGCATTTGAGCATGGCTTTCAATCTCACGAAACGTTCACGAGAGCCTTTAAAAAATTATTTCAAATGACACCAAGTGAATATCGAAAACAAGAAATTGAAACACCAATGTATTATAGAGTGAATGTAAAACAAAGAAAATTAAATCCATATTTAGGGGGCATACAAATGGAATATCGTATTGTAAATAAACCAGAATTTTTAATGGCGGGTTATGAGTTGAAGACGACAAGTAAAGAAGGAAAAAACCATCAAGAGATTCCAGCATTTTGGCAAGAATATTTACAAAAAGATCTTGGAACGACGATTCCGAATCGTAAAGATACGAGCCAATGGGTAGAACTTGGATTATGTACTGATTTTAATTTAGAAACAGGGGACTTCACTTATATTATCGGAATGGAAGTTACAGACTTTGAAAATGTACCAAATGCAGTTGCAAAGCGTACATTCCCAGCTGCGACATATGCAGTATTTACAACGCCGAAAGTTCCTCATGAAGAAATGGTATCGTCTATTCATCAAACGTGGAATGCAGTATTCTCAGAATGGTTCCCGCACTCAGGATATGAACATTGCGGAGTTACAGAATTTGAGCTATACGATGAGCGTTCCCATGCAGATAAAAGTGAGTTTGCTCAAGTTGAGCTTTGGATACCAGTGAAGAAGAAATAATAAGAGGAAAAGTGAACCACTCAGTGGTTCGCTTTTTTATCATATAGGTTGCCACATTTGACGATTTTTGTCGGTAAATCGATATATCTTGAAAATCGCTGATATAATTTGAGTTGCGCCGATGTAATTTCATGTACCGTAGAACTAATAAGAAAAACTACTTCATAATTTCATTCACCGAAAAAATCCCTCAAAAAAAAGACGCCCTACAGCGTCTTTCCTATGAACTAAACGGAAACACAATTATAATCGTCGTTCCTTTTCCAAGTTCACTATCAATGGAGATCGTTCCGTTATGGGCATGAACGAGCTGTTTTGTAATGGCGAGGCCAAGTCCAGTTCCGATGTTGCTTTCTTCTGTATTTGTTCCTCTGTAATATCTTTCGAATAGAAGCTCTTTCGTTTTATCATCCATTCCTTTTCCGTTATCTGAAATAGAAAGTGTAAAGAAGTTAGCATTTTGCGAAAGTTTTACGATTACGTTTGTCGTTTCATTATTATGTTTAACAGCGTTTGCTAATAAGTTTTCGATAATACGCTGGAACCATTTTTCTTCAATAAAATATTGGATTTTGCTTGAACTTGGCACAAATTCAATGTTTTGATTTTGTAGTGTCGGGTTATTAATAAATTGTAATAGTACTTTTTGGACGAACTGATTAATTTCAACATTTACGTGTTGCGCAGGAAGAGTATTATTTTTTAATTGATATGTTAAGCTTAAGTCGTCAATTAATGTAGTCATATATTGAGATTTTTCTTTCATTACATGGCCAAATTGTTGAATGTCTTGATCAGTCCAATTATATTGCTTAGATTCTAGTAATAATGCATAGCCGTATATAGAGCTAAGCGGTGTTTTTAAATCATGCGTTAGGCCGGTAATCCACTCTTCGCGTGTTTGTTGCAGTACTTTTCTCATTGCATCGTTCTTTTTCAAAGTAATAGAAAGGTGCTCTAGTGAGTTTGTAACATCTTTAAATATACGGAACGACCATTTTTCTTTACCGGAGCGCCGGAACCGAACAGGCTTGCCTTTTTTACTAACAGGTTCTTCATATTTTCCTCCGGCTATGTTTTTAAGCCAGCGCATCGTGTGTAATAAAGGCTTTCCAAACTTATTTCCATACCAAATTGAAAGAATGACTAAATAAACAAACACAATAAGGAGGATTAAGCTGCATCCGATTAGAAGTTTCTTAGTAAATACATCATCTAATTCATCATCTGGATAATAATGAGCGTTTGGGGCGGATACAACGATGAGATGACCGCTATTTGAATCGTAAAAACTAGATATATTTTCTTTATAATTCCACGGTTCTTTTTCATTAAGAGCCGTTTTTATAGCCGAAAATGTTTTTTTCTTCCCAGTTGGATAGGAAAAAACTTCTTCGCTATTGTTATTAAATATTTGCAGTGTTGCTTTTTCTTTAGAAAGTAATTGTTTTTCTTGTTCAGTTAGTGCAAATTCATTTAATGATAAAGAAGGATGCCCTTGTTGTATCGTTTTTAGTAAAGCATTACTTTTTAGTTTGGCACCGTAAATAACGATCACTGGTTTCTTTTCTAATTTAATTTCCCAATAGTTAAATTTATAAATACTGTTGTTGCTATTCTGTAAATACGTAAGTAAGGATGTCTTTGTGTAAGAGGTAGGAACATCGTTAGGCGTATTAAAGTTGTAAAGGACCTTTCCATCTTCATCTACAATTTGAAGCCAATCACTCTTTTCTGTTATTAAATCTTTTACCTCAGATTTTAAAGTAATGTTATTGTCTTCAGAAGAAATATATTCGGAGATTGTAAAGGTATCATAATCAGAAATATTAGGTTCATATAAAGTACTATTAAGAAGAAAAATTAAATAAGAAAAAGAAGCAACTACTGCGATAAGTAACGTAACTAAGACAAAAACGTGTTGTAAAATAAACTGGATTATAAGTCGCTTATTAAAATTCATATCTGTAACCTACTTTGTAATGAACTTATAGCCAAGTCCACGAACTGTTTTTATGTATTCTGGTTTACTTGGATCTTGTTCAATTTTTTCACGTAGTTTTCGAATGTGAACCATAACAGTATTATCATCTCCATTATAGGCAGGAGCTCCCCAAACTTTTTCATATAATTCTTCCTTCGAAAATACGTAGTTCGGATTCTCACAAAAGAAGAGTAGTAATTGAAAGAGCTGAGCGGAACATTCGACAACGTTTCCATCTACTGTTAGTTCCGCAGAATGTTGATCAATTTCAAATCTCCCAAATGAAATGGAGTGCGTATTTTGTTCTTGTACGCTTTGCTTCATATGTCTTCGAAGTTGTGCTTTCATACGAGCGACTACTTCAAGTGGATTAAATGGCTTCGTAATATAATCATCCGCACCGTATGAAAATCCAGATACTTTATCTAAATCAGAAGTTTTCGCTGTTAGAAAGAAGATCGGACAATCTGTCTTTTGGCGAATGATCGGACAAATGTCAAAACCGGACTGTCCAGGAAGCATCACATCTAAAATGATTAAATCGTAATTGTTTTGTTCAATGAGAGATAAGGCCAGTTCCGCAGATGTTGCAGTTGTAATATGAGAAAAACCTTCTTTTTTAAGAATGGTAGTTAGTAATTGTAAAATTGCTGTTTCATCATCAACAAGTAAAATATTTGCGTGATACATATATATGAATCCCTCCTAATTTCCTCGAATATCATATCATCTTTTTGTAACTTATGGAATTTTTAAGGAAATTTTAAGGTTTTCTTTCACAAAAAATTAAGATTCAAATGATATGATAAAAGTAACATAGGGAGGAGATGAATGTGAATCCGTTTCAAACGATGCGAGCTAGATATTTTTTAATTGTATTTGCATTATTAATTTTAGTAGCACGAAGTAGTAATGAAGTGCTAGAAAATACATTTCATATACAGAATTCATCTTTAATAAATATTCTTATATTTTATATCCTTCCAATAATATGGCTGTTTTACAGATATAGAAAGCATTGTGTTTCATTTTCATTATTTATTAATAGAAACGAAACATTTAATCTAGTGCAAGTTTTGTATATCGCAATTATGCTATGTATTTTTAGTTACGGCTATCTTATTTTGTATATGTATAGCTTTGCATGGATTACACCAGATTTTATTATGAATGCCTTGCATGAACCGATTATAGATAGTACCGGGGGATATGTATATCAAGTTATTATGGTTGTATTTATCGCGCCTATTGTCGGAGAGTTTGTTTTTCGAGGCTTTTTACTACAGCGTTTTGCAGCGAAATGGGGTACTAGTATAGCGGTGGTCGTTGTAGCACTTTTATTTGCGTGCTTACATGTTGATTTCCTCGGTGCAGTTGTGTTTAGCATCGTACTATCAATTGTATATATTCGTACGAAAAGCTTACTCATGCCAATTGCCATTCATATGTTAAACAATGCGTTTGTAATCGGCGCTTCTTTTCTAATAAATAAAGAAGAGATAATGAGTTTTGCAGATTTCTCAAATTATACGACGTTCTTTCCAGGACTTATTATTTTTATAACGGGATTAAACTTAGTACTCATCTTTTTATTTGTTAATCGCAAATATTGGAATAAAGAAATGCCAGCTATATATGTAGAGCAGGAAAAGAGTTTTGCAGACGTAGTGGGGGATAAGTAAGATGAAGAAAACGTTTGAAAAAATATTGAAGGACATTATAGAGTCTACGTCTCTTACAGATATGTGTGATAAAAGCGTTTGTCATTGGTTACAACCTGTAGTAGATACGATTGTGTTTCCAGAGTATTACTTATTTTCTAGTACTCATTTAAAAGAAAATATTATTTCTCTTCTTATTGTATTAGGGATTTTAATAATATTTGGTCTTATTGTAGAAGCAATGATGAAGCGTATCTTCAGAAAAAATGAAGAGAAGTATGCGTGGGTTCATAAAGTATTCGAGAAAGTAATGGGGGCTTTCCTTTTGTTTTATGGCATGAAAACAATCATTTACTTTATAGCTATGAAACATCATTAATTCGAAATTTGAAAGGGATGTATAAAATTATATGAATGAAACAATATCGTCAAATAAGTTTTTTTATTTGATTGTACTGAGTTTAGTATTGATTACGACAGTAAATGTTGTTCTTCGCTGGGAGGAAGCTTACTTTTTTATGTATTTAGCGCTCCATTTATTAGGGATTTTATGCATAACGGGCGGAGTAGTTGCTGAGAAAAAGCATGAAGAAAGTATTAATTATATGTGTGTGATTGGTCTTATTTTACTTTTAACTGTACAAGGTATTATGAAATATAGTTCTTTTTCTTTGCAAGATTTTAATTTGTTAATAGATGTGCTCCCGTAAGGAATAGTATGATATGTAAAAGCGGCTTGTTTGTAAGTACATGTCTTATACTAGATTATGAGCCGAAGAAAATAGGTGAAACTCTTCTTGTAATAGAAGAGTTTTTTTATGTAGATTGAACGAGTTAGAACAATTCTCACGATTAGCTTGTTCTAATTTTGAAAGTACGAACTTACAATAATAATAGACAGGCAGCATAGAGGAGGGAATAACGTGAAGAAAGTTATTGGGTGGTCGCTTTTTTTGTACGTTGGGTTTGCGTTATTTATATATTGGTATTTATTTGGATGGAATCATGAACTCATTCCGGACATGTATAAAGGAACGAGTGCAGATCCAGAAACTTTTATGAATGCGAAAGAGCTTATGTTAAGCCAAGATTATTCGCGTATGAAAAATTTACTGTACTTTTTAGCGACGCCTCTTGAATGGATTATTTTATTATTTGTACTTGTGCTCGGTATTTCAAAAAAGTTTGAGAAATGGTCGAAGGAAACGACTAAAATAAGTGTCTTACAAGTTGCGATTTATTTCTTTTATTTATCATTACTTACAACGGTACTAGCATTACCGATGCAATGGATCGGCCGTAAAGTATCCGTTAATTACGGTATTTCAACGCAAAGTACACAAAGCTGGATTAAAGATCACGTCATCGATTTTTGGGTGAATTATGCGACTATGTTCCTCATTGTTACGGTTTTATTATGGCTCATCCGTAAATTCCCGAAGAGATGGTGGCTAGCAGGATGGGCACTCTCTGTTCCGTTTACGATTTTTTTAACGTTTGTGCAACCTGTTATTATTGATCCACTTTATAACGATTTCTCGACGCTGAAAAATAAAGAGTTAGAAACGAAAATTTTAGCGATGGCAGACAAAGCTGACATTCCTGCTAAACACGTATATGAAGTAAATATGTCGAAAAAAACGAATTCGTTAAATGCATATGTAACAGGAATTGGTCTTAACTCGCGTATTGTAATGTGGGATACAACGCTTAAGCAATTAAAAGATAAAGAGATTTTATTTATAATGGCCCATGAAATGGGACATTATGTTATGAAACATATATATTGGGGCGTTGCTAGTTATGTCTTGTTATCGTTTGTAGGTATGTATTTAATTAGTCGTATTTTAAATATGTGTATTCGAAAATGGGGAGATACGCTGCAAATTTCAAAAGTGGCATGTTTCTCAATTTTACCTTTGTTTTTCTTAATTTCCTCTTTACTATCTTTTGCATCACAACCAGCAACAAACTATGTTTCACGTATAGAAGAACGTGCGGCAGATCAATATGCTTTAGATATGACGAAAGATGGGAAATCAGGTGTGAGAACTTTTCAATATTTATCAAAAACAAGTTTAAGCCAAGTAAACCCGCCTGCGTTAGTGAAGTTTTTCTTATACACACATCCACCAATTTTCGAAAGAATTCATACGTTTGAACAATATGAAAAACAGAAGAAGCAGTAGGATACTGCTTCTTTTTATTGTGGAGTATTCGAATTTTGTATAATATATAGAATATTCAGTGAAATATTTAGGAGGTTAATATTTTGTTTCATTCAAAATCAATGCCAGCTATAAAAATGATTCTTTCGATGTCTATTTTTGGATCGATTGGATTCTTTTCTGTGCAAACTGGTTTACCGTCTTTTGAATTAGTATTTGTTCGTTGTATTTGTGCGACTTTATTTTTAGCATTATGTTGGTTAGTAACAGGGCAATACAAAAGTGAGAAATGGAACAAAAAAGAGACTATACAAATATTAGCTTGTGGTGTATTTCTCGTTTTTAACTGGGTATTTTTATTTAAAGCGTTTGAAGTCATGTCGATTACAATTGCGATTTCTGTGTATCATCTTGCGCCGATCATCGTATTAATGATTGGTAGTATTTTATTTAAAGAGAGATTAACAGCATTTGCGGTGCTGTCCATTGTCATATGTTTCATCGGCACAGTTTTAATAGCTGGAGTAGATGGCAATGTGTCGCTTGAGAAATTAATGTCATCTGGAATGGTGTGGGCGCTTCTTGCAGCTTTATTTTATGCATTTACAACGTTGCTCGGAAAAGGAATTAAGCATACGAGTGCATATGCGATGACATTTTTACAAACGTTTTTAGGTATATTTTTATTGCTACCATTCGTAGACTTCGGGAAGTTTCAAGGATTAACAGAGATGAACTGGATGATGATCACAGCGACAGGACTTATACATACGGGATTTGTATATTACTTATTTTTTGACAGTTTAAGAAATTTATCGACGAGATTAATTTCGGTATTAGTGTTTTTAGATCCTGCGGTTGCAATACTATTAGATACAGTCTTTACCGGATTTAGACCGACTAGTATGCAAGTAGTGGGGATTATCCTTATATTTGTAGGAATGGCATTTACTTTCTGGAAGCCGAGGGATGAAAGAGTGAAAGTGTACTCAGAAGCATAATATTTACCGGGATTAAAAGTAGCTACGTCATTAATGTTAATAGGTGGAATGTTTTTTAGTGCAAATGGACAATATTTGCACTTTTTTTGTCTGAAAAATGAAGTTTTTATAAGCAAAGGATTTAATGAAAATCTTATAGAATATGTTAATGTACAACATTGTAAATCCTTTGAAACTGAAGAAGGATTTACAGAGTGTACGTCATAATAATTTGTCTATGATTCGATATACCAATTGAAATGAGGACGGAGTTGCTTCCCTTTAGTAGTAATCTTCAAAATAATAGATGTTAAAAATGAATGTATTACATGAGATTTGCAAATACAGCATATGTAATATGGAAAAAGAATGTAGTCTATTATTTTCCATTTTAATGAAATGGAAATGAAGGAGAGAGGGCAATGAAGAAAAGAATGTTGCGTATAATGACGGTAGCGACTATTATGGGTGGTTTATTATTAAATGCAAATGTTCCTAATATAAAAGCAGAAGAGTATCCAGAAATGATTGTATTTGATGATGTTCCAGTAGACTATTGGGCATATGAATATATTATAGACGTTGCATATAATAAAGTTATGCTAGGTTATGGAAATGGGAAATTTGGTGTTGGCGATAATGTAACGCGAGAACAAGTGGCGGCAGTACTGTATCGCGCACTTAATATAAAACATGAAGGGCCATTACACAATCCGTATAAAGATATTTCTGAAAGATCAACAATGTTTCCAAAGGAAATTTTAGCATTAACAGAACATGGTATTTTTAAAGGTGATGAGAAGGGGAATTTCAGACCGAGGGAAACGATAACACGTGCAGAAGTAGCACAAGTCCTTACACGGGCATTTTCATTTGAAGTGAAGAAGAAACATACATTTACAGATGTACCAAATAATTATTGGGCAAAAAATGCAATTAGTACATTGCAATCTAATAATGTCATAATAGGAACAGGGAATGGAAAATTTGAACCAAATAAATTTGTAACACGTGAGCAATATGCAGCATTTTTATATAAGGCTATTATTAATTTTCATTTGAAAGATGAGAAGTATTAAGCGGAAATTCAAAAGTTGTTTAATAGTAAGGTGAAAATATTTTAATTATAGTAATATGTTATTTTAAAAAAAGTGCAAAAGTTTTGCGCTTTTTTTTATGTAATTCATGTATATTTATTCATTTTAATACAAAACATGAATTTACCAAAAATGAAAAAAACAGGTGTGTTAAAGTGACAATTAATAAGAAAAAGATATTATTTAGTAACTTTATTATCAACGAAGTGTAAAGGAAAGTATGTGAAAAACCGTTCACAAATTAGACAAAATTTATATAAATAAGTATATTGATACTTTTTTATTAATTCTTTATAGTAGAAAAAAAGTATGTTTTTAGGGGGAAAATGCGGTGAAGAAAAAGTTTTTAAAAATAGCAACGGCTTTAACAATTATGGGTGGAGTTGTATTAAGTGCAGAAGGTACTAAAGTAAATGCTGAAGTAGTTGTGAAGCAACAACAACAAGCAAATTCTGTTGTATTTAAAGATGTACCAAAAGGTCATTGGTCTTCTGAAGCTATTAACACTCTAGCAGGCTGGGGAATCATTAATGGTTATGGAGATGGGAAGTTTGGTTTTGGCGATAATGTAACACGTGAGCAAGTAGCGGCTTTAATTTATCGTACGATTGATTTTAGCGAAGTGTTTGAGGAAGGCGACGTACTTGAGAATCCATACAAAGATATTAATGAAAATTCAACAATGTTCATAGAAGAAATTTTAGTATTAACAGAAGTAGGTATCTTAAAAGGTGATGGAACTGGGAACTTTAGACCGAAGGATACGCTAACACGTGCGGAAATGGCACAGGTTCTTACGAATGCTTTTGAATTAGAAGCAAAGGGACCTCATACTTTTAATGATGTTCCAGCAGATTCATGGGCAAAAAATGCGATTAGCGCAATACAAACAAATAATATTACAAATGGAATAGGCGAAAATAAATTTGGTCCGTCTATGAGTGTAAAGCGTGAACAATATGCAACATTCTTACATAGAGCAATTTTAAATGATGAGCAACAATAATTTATAAAAAGAGCTGGTGTTATACAACACCAGCTCTTTTTTTTTGCTTGAAATAAATATATCTTTGGAAAAAATCTGTTAAATTTTCAAAAAAAACTTCCTTTTCTGAAGATTTGTTATATAATATAAAACATAAAATCAAATCTGTTATAAAACAGTTTAAGAAGGGGATGCTAATATGTCGACGCAAACTTCACGGGTTACACTGCCCGGAGAAATGTTACCAGCGTACAACGAAATATTGACACCTGAGGCGCTTAGCTTTTTAAAGGAACTACATGGAAATTTCAATGAACGTCGCGCGGAACTTTTACAAAAGCGTGTGGAGAAACAAAAAAGAATTGATGCAGGGGAGTTTCCTACGTTTTTAGAAGAAACAAAGCATATACGTGAAGGTGATTGGACAATCGCTGAGCTTCCGAAAGATTTAGAGGATCGTCGTGTGGAGATTACTGGACCAGTAGATAGAAAGATGGTCATTAACGCTTTAAATTCAGGAGCACATCTTTTTATGGCAGACTTTGAAGATTCGAATGCACCAACTTGGAGAAATGCTGTTGAAGGCCAAATTAACTTACGAGACGCTACTAGGGGAACGATCTCACATAAAAATGAGAACGGAAAAGAATATCGTTTAAATAGTAATACGGCTGTCTTAATTGTGCGTCCGAGAGGGTGGCATTTAGAAGAAAAGCATATGCAAGTTGACGGCAAGAACATGTCTGGCAGTTTGGTGGATTTTGGATTGTACTTTTTCCATAATGCGAAGACGCTTTTAGCAAAAGGAAGTGGCCCATACTTTTACTTACCGAAAATGGAAAGTTACTTAGAGGCAAGATTATGGAATGACGTTTTCATATTCGCTCAAAAATATATCGGTATTCCGAACGGAACGATTAAAGCGACTGTGTTAATAGAAACGATTCACGCTTCATTTGAAATGGATGAAATTTTGTATGAACTAAGAGATCATTCTGCTGGTTTAAACTGCGGGCGATGGGATTATATATTTAGTTTCTTAAAGAGTTTCCGAAATCATAATGAATTTTTACTTCCAGATAGAGCGCAAGTCACGATGACAGCGCCGTTTATGCGCGCGTATTCTTTGAAAGTTATTCAAACGTGTCATCGCCGTAATGCGCCAGCAATCGGAGGGATGGCAGCGCAAATCCCAATTAAGAATGATCCAGAAGCAAATGAGGCGGCTTTTGAGAAAGTGCGTGCTGATAAGGAGCGCGAAGCTTTAGATGGACATGACGGGACTTGGGTTGCCCACCCGGGACTTGTACCGGTTGCAATGGAAGTATTTAATCACATAATGAAAACGCCAAATCAAATTTTTAGAAAGCGTGAAGAAATACGTGTAACAGAAAAGGATTTATTAGAAGTACCGATGGGAACGATTACAGAAAGTGGTCTTCGCACGAATATTAACGTCGGTATTCAATATATTGCATCTTGGTTAAGTGGGCGGGGAGCAGCTCCAATTTATAACTTAATGGAAGATGCAGCAACAGCAGAAATATCAAGAGCACAAGTATGGCAGTGGATTCGTCATGAGGGTGGAAAGCTAAGTGATGGCCGTGATATCACTTTTAAATTGATGGAAGAATTGAAAGAAGAAGAACTAGCAAAAATAGAAAGAGAGATTGGTAAGGAAGCATTTAAGAAAGGGAGATTTGAAGAAGCTACAAAACTGTTTACAAGCCTTGTTCGCAATAACGAGTTCATGCCGTTTTTAACATTACCGGGTTATGAAATTTTATAAGAAACAAGAAAAGGGGATGGAACATATGAAAAACGAAAGAATTGATACATTGCAAGAAAGCTGGGAGTTAGATACACGCTGGAAAGGAATCACACGTCCATATTCAGCGGAAGATGTAATTCGTCTGCGCGGATCAATTGATATTGAACATACGTTAGCGCGCTGCGGTGCGGAGAAGCTTTGGAAATCACTTCATACAGAAGATTATATTAATGCACTTGGGGCATTAACAGGAAACCAAGCGATGCAACAAGTGAAGGCTGGATTAAAAGCTATTTATTTAAGCGGTTGGCAAGTAGCGGCAGATGCGAATCTTTCTGGACATATGTATCCTGATCAAAGCTTATATCCAGCGAACAGTGTACCGGCTGTTGTAAAACGAATTAACCAAACACTTCAACGTGCTGATCAAATTCAGCATATGGAGGGTAGCGGTGATACGGATTATTTCGTCCCAATTGTGGCGGATGCTGAAGCTGGATTTGGTGGACAATTAAATGTATTTGAACTAATGAAAGGAATGATTGAAGCGGGGGCATCTGGCGTGCACTTTGAAGACCAATTATCTTCAGAGAAAAAATGCGGGCATTTAGGCGGAAAAGTATTATTACCGACGCAAACAGCGGTGCGTAATTTAATTTCGGCACGTCTTGCTGCGGATGTCATGGGTGTACCAACAATTATCGTCGCAAGAACAGATGCAGATGCGGCAGATTTAATTACGAGCGATATCGATCCAGTTGATCAAGAGTTTATTACAGGTGAAAGAACACCAGAAGGGTTTTATCGTACGAAAGCAGGTCTTGATCAAGCAATTGCACGTGGTTTAGCGTATGCGCCGTATGCAGATCTCGTTTGGTGTGAAACGTCGGAGCCAAATTTAGAAGATGCAAAACGTTTTGCGGACGCAATTCATAAAAAATATCCAGGGAAGCTACTGGCTTACAACTGCTCCCCTTCATTTAACTGGAAACAAAAGTTAGATGAAAAAACGATTGCAAGCTTCCAAAAAGAAATTGCATCATACGGTTATAAATTCCAGTTCGTAACGCTTGCTGGATTCCATTCATTAAATTACGGCATGTTTGAATTAGCGCGTGGTTATAAAGAGCGCGGCATGGCAGCGTACTCTGAATTACAACAAGCAGAGTTCGCAGCAGAAAAAGATGGTTACTCTGCAACGCGCCATCAACGCGAAGTAGGAACAGGTTACTTTGATGAAGTAGCACAAGTTATTACAGGCGGTACTTCATCAACGACTGCTCTAAAAGGATCTACGGAAGAAGAACAGTTTACGAAATAGAGATAGAAGTAGGTGCCTATAATAGGCACCTACTTCTATTTAAAATATCCAATTTAATATAGTGAATATGCCAACGATAGCAGTGAAAAGAAGGCATGCGAATAATGCTAGACATCCCCATGTAAATAGTTTGTCTTTCCATGTTTCTTCATAATCATCAATGAGTTCTTCTATAACTTTCTTCTGCAATGGCTGTAAAGGATGTTCGGTGTGTAGTCCTGTAATAATGTCATGATCTCCTTTGAATTTTAAAGCACGTACAATATGATAAGGGTCGTTTCCCATCGATTTTTCAAATTGTCGACATGCAGCGTGCATAATATCTGTTTTCTCTTTTTCGAGATACCAATATCGTCCAGCCATTTCGGGGTATTGTAATGTAAAGTAAATATCACCGAGTTTTTTTCTAAGTTCTAACTCATTCGGATAAGTAGCGATTAATCCGTGTAATCTATCTCTTGCTTTTCCGAGGTTGTTATTTTCAATCTCTTTTTCAATTCTCTTTAATGTTTTTTCGGGGATTATTTCTGCCATGTAATCCTCCTTTATTAAAATCGGTGTGGTTATATTTTATAAGAAATACTAAAAATTAGAAATTCTATTTTCGAAAAAGATTGTACATTTTATTTTAATGTGCTATGATGATGTCAGTTGAATAGTTAAATTAAGCAATCCATATATTATCAAGTGCCGAAAACGAACGAGAAAAAGTATGTGAGAACTAGTTTATGTTTCGTATTTGATAATGTGTGGATTCTTTTTTTATACAGGAAGACTAAAATAATTTGTATTTTCTTAGGAGGAAATAATCATGGCAGTAACAGGACAAGTAAAATGGTTTAACAACGAAAAAGGCTTCGGTTTCATCGAAGTTCCAGGCGAAAACGATGTATTCGTACATTTCTCTGCAATCGAAACTGAAGGTTTCAAATCTCTAGAAGAAGGTCAAAAAGTTAGCTTCGAAATCGAAGAAGGCAACCGTGGACCTCAAGCTAAAAACGTAATCAAACTATAATTTTATAGTTGATGATGGAAAAAAGGATGGCTCATGCCATCCTTTTTTTGTTGTTGAAATATACGAACATAATGATTATATTGGGGGAGAAGGTGGGAATATATATGATGGAAAAGTATATAAATGAAGTAATACTCGATGTTTGTAGAGGTAATGAAAAAGAGTAAAAGGCTTTCCAAAAAAGGAGGGCCTTTTACTCTTCTTTTCCAATTTTTTTCTTTTTGCGTTTCTTGCATTCTGGGCATTTTGATTTACGAAAAGGCTTTGCAAAGAACAGTAGAATGAAAAATAAAGCGAATATAATACTAGCTGAGTTTTTCACAATCACAATGCTGTTATTTTTTATATGAATTGTTGGTTGGATCTCTTTTTCTTCCATAATGGCCCCCCATATATTGGATTTATATTTTAATTATAGCAAAGTTAATTATTGTAATGATGTGAAAAGAGGAAGAGATTATAAATATTTTTTGTACAGGTTTTAATCAATTCATTATTATATAGTTATTTTTAAATTTGATAAATGTTTGATAAATGATAAATTATTGTAAAAAAGGGGGATTTGTAAAGCATTTCCTTTTCGTAGGTGCTAAAATTATACATGCAGCTGCTACTATAAATAGAAAAAAGGAGATAGTAGAATATGGAAAGTAAAGTAGAACGTTATGTCGAAAATTATGTTGTAAGTAAAAATACGATGGCCTTACTTCCTGTTGTTCTAGGAGAAAAGAAAGTGGTTACGCGAATTGTTGAAATGGAAGATTCTTTTTTCGTATTTCAAAAACCTCTCGATATTATAGAGAGAAGTTGCCGGAAACATGGTTCAAGTTTTTTTGGAAGAAAAGAAGGAACGAAGGAGTTAACTAGTATTACACATAAAGCTCCTATCGCAATTAGCCCGACAGATCAACTTTATTTTTTCCCTACGTATTCTTATTCTCGAAAAGAGTGTGCGTGGTTGTCTCATTTTCATATTGAAAATAATAAAGAATTAAAAGATGGAAATCTTATTATTAGATTTATAAATGGTTTCGCTGTGAAATTAGAAATATCCAAAAGTAGCTTTGAAAATCAGCAAAATCGTACAGCGAAATTACGGACAGAGTATGAAGACCGTAAGAAAAAACAAGGAAATCCTTGTTTTAAAGAGATTGATAAAAGTGAAGAATCTAAATTAACGCCAGCCTATGAGAAAGTGTATTTTGTAAGGGAAGGTGAAGTGTGAGAGGAAAAGGGTGAGGAGACTCATCCTTTTTTGATTTCATTATATATACCGTTACGCTGTAAGATTCATAAATAAAACGAGAAAAATTTGCGGATTTTTTGTTCTTTAATAGCTTAAGGAAGTGTAAAATTACAATATAAGGGTAATTTTACCACATATACTTATCGCGATGTTAATATACATCATTTTACATTTGCGGCATACAGGATATTTCTTACCTTATTATATAAAAAGGAGATGGTATGTTGAAAAGGACTATGTTATTTTGGGCGCAATATATTCTTGTTTTGCCTATATTATTTCTTACCTTTATGTTTACTGGTTTCGTTGGTAGTCAGTTAATGATAGGTGCTGATAAACAACATTTTATTTTTACGCCTCAAAATGCAACAGAATATAGTCAAATTAGTGAAGTTGATAAATTGCTATTTGCTTTTTCAATTCAGCCAGTTGTCACCATAGTATTTCTGCTATCGATTGTGTACGTACTGACACTTATTGTCTTTCAAATTATTGAATGTAAGAAGAAAAGAAAGATATTACATAGTTTGCAATATATGATTCTTATACCAATTTTTATTTACTTGTGCTTAGGGATAATGCAATTTTCCGCAGTTAGTTTAACTTGGATAGATAATTGGAAAGATTATCTTATATTCACTCCTAGTACGATAACTGATGAGCAAGATATATATACGATTGATAAGTTTTTATACAAATTTCGAATGCTACCTATTCCGAGTACAGTATTAATACTATCTTTCTTATATTTATTAATACTTATCGTGATTGATAGTATACGCTTACTAAAAAAGTTTCTTGTAAGAACTAGTCATTAGAAAAAGAGGATTGTTTGAAGGTATAACAATTATTTGTCACTACTCATTTCTACCTGTATGGAAATACGGATTGATACTTCTGTAGTTCCTTCTTTTTCATAATATGTAACCGTTAAGTTATAACCTGTGCGTGGTGTCTAAATTATTCTCATGTTCTGTCGAATATTGAAAGATTATCATAGCATAATAATGAAGGAATTCTAGCGGAAGATATGGAAACTTAATAATTACATCTCCATATGTCATATCTACCATTTCCTCTTTCATATAAGCGATGATACAGTAGAGGTAGTAATTAGAGTAAAGGGGTAATGTGTAGAATGGATTTTCAGACAATCAAAGAATATTTTTCACCAGAAAATATGGATCACATTGTTGAAAGTTATAAAGCGTTCGGGCCGCTTCTTGGTATTGGTTTACCGATGATAGAGGCGCTTATTCCAGCATTGCCTCTCATTGTGTTTGTACTGGCGAATGCTGTTGCATTTGGTTTTTGGTTCGGTTTTCTTTATTCGTGGCTTGGATCAGTAATTGGTGCAATGCTTGTATTTTTCATCATTCGTAGCTTTGGAAGAACGCGTTTCTTTTCTTTTGTAAATAAACATGAGAGAGTGCGAAAGGCGATGGGATGGATTGAAAGAAAAGGGTTTGCGCCAATCTTTGTCATATTCTGTTTTCCGTTCACACCATCTGCGCTTATAAACGTTGTAGCTGGTTTGTCTCGCATTAGCGTAAAACAATTTGGACTAGCGTTAGCATTCGGAAAGCTTGTTATGATTTTTATTTTAACGTATATCGGTCATGATTTAATGTCGTTTATTCATAAACCGGTAAAATCCGTTATTGTAGCAATTGGTATTTTTATTTTATGGTATGTAGGTAAAAAAATTGAAGTAAAGTTAGAACTACATTAGGAAAAGTCTTCTTTATAAAGAAAAGCTTCATTATTAAAGGGCGAGGGGAGAAGCGAATGAAGAAAACTTTGAAAAAAGAAGGGCTAGAGTGGATAAGAACAATTTTAATTGGTGTACTATTAGCTGTATTTTTTCGAACGTTTTTCTTTTCAACGTACGTTGTAGAGGGGAAGTCAATGATGCCGACATTGCAAGATGGCAATATGCTCGTTGTAAATAAGGTGAGTTATCAAGTAGGGGACTTGAATCGATTTGATGTTGTTGTGTTTCATGCGAATAAAAAAGAGGACTATGTAAAACGAATTATCGGTTTACCTGGGGATCATATCGAATATAAGCATGATAAACTATATATAAATGGACAATTCGTAGATGAACCTTATTTAGAGAAGTATAAGAAAGAGATAAATGGACGACAACTAACAGGTGATTTTAAACTAGAAGAGTTAACGAAAGAAAAGTCGGTACCACCTGGATATATTTTTGTAGTAGGTGATAATCGCCTCGGGAGCTGGGATAGTAGGCACTTTGGATTTGTAAAAGCTGATACAGTTGTCGGTAAAGTTGATTTACGATATTGGCCGATTAAAGAGGTGCAAACGAATTTTTCAAAAGGTTGATATAATTAAGTAAAAGTATAGAAAAAGACAAACAACTCAGTTTGTCTTTTTTCGTGTCCTATAATACAATTATGGTAGCAAACTAACGTTCGTTATGTAAGTGAAAGGTGGGGTTACATGTCACTTCGATTTGTGATTGGTAGAGCTGGAAGTGGAAAAAGTACACTTTGTTTACACGAAGTGCAAGAAGAGTTAAAGCAGCGCCCAAGAGGGAAAACAATATTATATCTTGTGCCAGAACAGATGACATTCCAAACGCAACAGGCGTTAATTGGGAGTGAAGAGGTAAGAGGTTCTATTCGGGCACAAGTTTTTAGTTTTTCGCGATTAGCGTGGAAGGTGCTGCAAGAAGTTGGCGGAGCGAGTCGTCTTCATATTGATGAAGCGGGCGTGCATATGTTACTTCGTAAAATTGTAGAGTCCCGTAAAGATGGATTATCGGTGTTCCAAAAAGCAGCGGAGCAAAACGGTTTCTTTGAACATCTTGGTAGTATGATTGCGGAGTTTAAACGTTACAATGTGACGCCATCTAACGTATATGAAATGTGGCAACAATTAGATGCGCATAGCAGTAGTGCAGAGCAAAAGCTGCTAGCGAATAAAGTGTATGATTTACAGTTATTATATGATGATTTTGAACGTGCTTTAATCGGAAAGTATTTAGATTCAGAAGATTACTTACAATTATTAATTGAGAAGCTTTCAGAATCTGAATATGTAAAAGGCGCGGAAATTTATATAGATGGATTCCATTCATTTTCCCCTCAAGAGCTAGAAATTGTTAGAGGGCTAATGAGATTAGGAACTAGAATCACAATCACATTGACAATAGATGAAAAAACGTTAGCGCAGCCAGTGAATGAACTAGATTTATTTTATGAAACGACGTTAACGTATGAACGAATAAAGCAAGTAGCTCGTGAAGAGAAAATAGAAATTGAAAAAACAATTCCGTTGATGGAGCAGCCGCGTTTTCATTCTCCGGCATTAGCTCATTTAGAAGCCCATTATGAAGCGCGTCCGAATGAAAAATTTAACGGTGAAGCAAGTGTAACGATTAGTACAGCAGCTAATTTACGAGCTGAAGTAGAAGGTGTTGCTCGTGAAATTAGAAGACTTGTGGCGGATGAAGACTATCGTTACCGAGATATCGCAGTCCTTCTTCGTAACGGAGAAAGTTATTACGACGTAATGCGAACGTTATTTACAGATTATAATATCCCGCATTTCATCGATGAAAAACGCCCAATGTCACATCATCCGCTAGTAGAATGTATTCGTTCTGCACTCGAGATTATTAGCGGGAATTGGCGTTATGATGCAGTATTCCGCTGCGTGAAAACAGAGCTTTTATATCCATTAGATGTAAGAAAAGAAGCGATGCGCGAAGAGATGGATGAGTTTGAAAACTACTGTTTAGCGTACGGTGTACAAGGGAAGAGATGGACTTCAGAAGATCCGTGGATGTATCGCCGCTATCGTTCTCTTGATGATGCGAGCGAAATGATAACAGACAGTGAGCGTGAAATGGAAGAGAAAATAAATCAACTTCGTGACGTTGTAAGAACGCCAGTTATTCGTATGCAAAAAAGGCTGAAGCGTGCTGGAACAGTTATGCAAATGTGCGAAGCGGTATATTTATTTTTAGAGGAGCTTGACGTTCCGAAAAAACTAGAAGAATTACGTGTTCGTGCAGAAGAAAGTGGAGATTTCTTATTTGCGACAGACCATGAGCAAGTATGGGAAGAAGTGATGAGCCTTCTTGATACGTTTGTAGAGATGCTTGGTGAGGAGAAGATGTCACTATCTATGTTCACGGACGTTATGTCGACAGGTCTTGAGGCGCTTCAATTTGCGAACATTCCGCCGTCACTAGATCAAGTGTTAATTGCTAATATTGATCGTTCTAGATTATCAAATATTAAAGCGACATTCGTTATTGGAGTGAATGAAGGCGTTATTCCAGCAGCACCTATGGATGAAGGGATGCTGTCTGATGAGGAAAGAGAAGTTCTTGGCGCGGCAGGAATTGAATTAGCGCCAACGACGAGACAAACTTTATTAGAAGAACAGTTTGTTATGTATCAAATGGTAACGAGAGCATCTGAGAAATTATACATTTCATGCCCGCTTGCAGATGAAGAAGGGAAGACGTTACTTGCTTCTAGTTTTATTAAAAAAATAAAAAGAATGTTCCCTGATGTGAAAGAATCATTTATTACAAATGACGTAAATGACTTATCACGTTCGGAACAAATTTCATACGTAGCAACGCCAGAAGTGACATTGTCTTATGTCATGCAGCAGCTGCAAACATGGAAGCAATACGGATTTGAAGGTAATTTAGACTTTTGGTGGGATGTATATAATTTCTACGTTACTTCAGATGAATGGAAACAAAAAAGTAGCCGCGTGTTATCAAGTTTATTCTACCGAAATCGTGCACAGAAACTAAGTACAGCGGTAAGTAGAGATTTATACGGAGATACAATTAAGGGAAGCGTTTCTCGTATGGAATTATTTAACCGTTGTGCGTACGCTCATTTCGCACAGCACGGTTTATCGCTAAGAGAGCGTGATATTTTCAAACTTGATGCGCCAGATATCGGTGAACTATTCCATGCAGCGCTGAAAAGAATTGCAGACAGGTTATTACGTGAAAACCGTACTTGGGCAGATTTATCAATAAAAGAGTGTGAGCATCTTTCTACTTTAGTAATAGAAGAAATTGCACCATTATTACAAAGACAAATTTTATTAAGTTCAAACCGTCATTTCTATTTAAAACAAAAACTACAACAAATCATATTCCGTACATCACTCATTCTTCGTGAACATGCGAAGTCTAGCGGTTTTGTACCAGTTGATTTAGAAGTACCGTTTGGTATGGGCGGGACTGGATCTCTTCCGCCAATGGAATTTGCGTTGCCAAATGGTGTGAAGATGGAAGTAGTGGGCCGTATTGACCGTGTTGATAAGGCAGAAGATGAGAGTGGTACGTTCCTTCGTATTATTGACTATAAATCAAGTTCGAAAGCGTTAGATTTAACAGAAGTGTATTACGGACTAGCGCTTCAAATGTTAACGTATTTGGATGTTGTTACTTCAAATGCACATACGTGGATGAAAAAGGGCGGCACTGCATCACCGGCGGGTGTATTGTATTTCCATATTCATAACCCGATTGTTGAGATGAAAGGCGATGCATCTGAAGAAGAAATTGAGAAAGAAATTTTAAAGAAATTTAAAATGAAAGGGCTCGTACTAGGAGATGCTGATGTTGTTCGTTTAATGGATAATAAACTTTCAACAGGAAGCTCTGATATTATTTCTGCTGGTCTGAAAAAAGATGGTAGTTTTAGTGCGCGTTCTAGCATTGCAAGTGAACAAGAGTTTAATGTACTTCAAAAATATGTACACCACTCGTTTGAAAATATCGGAAAAGACATCACAGAAGGTGTTATCGATATTGCTCCTTACAAAAAGGGGAATAAAGCGGCTTGTACGTTCTGTAACTTTAAATCTGTTTGTCAGTTTGATGAATCACTTGAAGATAACCAATTCCGTACGTTAAAAGATATGAAAGATAGCGAAGCAATGGAGAAAATTAGAGAGGAGGTTGGCGGAGAATGATAGAAAATTGGCCTGAAAAACCAGAAGGTAGTCAATGGACAGATGACCAGTGGAAAGCGGTTGTAGCGAATGGACGTGATATTTTAGTCGCAGCAGCAGCTGGATCTGGGAAAACAGCAGTATTAGTTGAACGTATTATTAAAAAGATTATAAGTGAGGAAAATCCAGTCGATGTCGACCGCCTGCTCGTTGTAACATTTACGAATGCAGCGGCGCAAGAAATGAAAAATCGAATTGGAGAAGCGTTAGAAAAAGTATTAATTGATGGGCCAGGTTCACAGCATATAAGAAAGCAGCTTAGCTTATTAAATAAAGCTTCCATTTCAACAATCCATTCATTTTGTTTACAAGTGATTAGAGGATACTACTACATGCTTGATGTCGATCCTCGTTTCCGTATTGCGAACCAAACAGAAAATGAATTGTTAAAAGAAGAAGTGCTAGATGACATATTAGAAGAAGAGTATGGAATCGAAGATAATAGTATTTTCTTTGAATTAGTTGATCGTTATACGAGTGACCGTAGTGACGATGACCTACAACGAATGATTTTAGCGCTTCATACAGAATCAAGAGCGCATCCAAACCCGGAAAAATGGCTTGATAAATTAGTAGAAGCATACGATGTTGAAGGAAAGACGATTGAAGATTTAGTGTACGCTTCTTACTTATTAGAAGATGTGAAATTCCAGCTGGAAACAGCGGAACAGCATATTCGTAAAGCGACTGAACTCGCAATGCTTCCTGACGGTCCGGCGCCTCGCGTTGAAACGTTACAAGCGGATTTAGCTTTACTTGGAATGTTATCCTCAGCAGCTCGTGGGTCGTGGACAAGCGTTTATGAAGCGATGCAAAACGTATCGTGGCAAACGCTAAAGCGTATTAAGAAAAGTGATTACAACGAAGATGTTGTAAAACAAGTAGATTCTCTTCGTAATAAAGCGAAAGATGAAGTAAAGAAATTACAAGAAGAACTATTTAGCCGCAGACCTGAAAGTTTCTTACGAGATTTTCAAGATATGCATCCTGTATTAGAAAAACTCGTGAAGCTTGTAAAAGTATTTACAGAGCGTTTCCAAGCGATTAAGCGTGATAAAGGAATGGTTGATTTCACAGATTTAGAGCATTTCTGTTTACAAATTTTAAGCGAGCAAAGTGAAGACGGTGAAATGAAGCCTTCAGCAGTAGCGCTGCAATATCGTAATAAATTCGCTGAAGTACTAGTCGATGAATATCAAGATACGAATTTCGTACAAGAATCCATTATTAAATTCGTAACGAAAGACTCTGAGAGTGAAGGAAACTTGTTCATGGTAGGTGACGTGAAGCAGTCAATTTATCGTTTCCGACTAGCAGAACCAGGACTGTTTTTAGGGAAATACAAACGATTCACACAAGAAGGATCGGGCGGTGGAATGAAGATTGACTTAGCGAAAAACTTCCGTAGCCGTCATGAAGTGTTAGCAGGTACGAACTTTATCTTCAAACAAATTATGGGCGAAGAAGTCGGAGAAATCGACTATGATGCTGACGCTGAATTAAAGCTAGGTGCTAGCTATCCAGAAGGTGAAGATGTAGCGGCTGAATTACTATGCATTCAGCAAACAGAAGAAGAAGTGCTAGACGGTGAAGAAGGTGCAGAAGTAGAAAAAGCACAGCTTGAAGCTCGTCTTATGGCGCAGCGTATTAAAGCAATGGTCGATTCAGGTTATGAAGTGTATGATCGTAAAACTGATAGTATGCGCCAAGTACAATACCGTGATTTCGTTATTTTACTTCGCTCCATGCCGTGGGCGCCGCAAATTATGGAAGAGTTAAAGCTGCAAGGAATTCCGGTATATGCTGACCTTGCGACTGGTTACTTTGAAGCGACAGAAGTAAATATTATGATGAACGTATTCCGCGTTATCGATAATCCGATGCAAGATATTCCGCTTGCAGCTGTACTTCGTTCACCGATCGTTGGACTAAATGACGAAGAACTTGCAACGCTTCGTGCTCATGGAAAGAAAGGTTCATTTTATGAAGTGATGAGTTCATTCTTAAAAGGAGCACCGCTTGAAGAAGAACAAGAACTGCATGATAAATTAGAGTGGTTTTATAACTTACTGCAAGGGTGGCGTGAATTTGCGCGTCAACAATCACTTTCCGATTTAATTTGGAAAGTGTACGGTGAGACAGGCTATTACGACTTTGTCGGCGGTTTACCAGCCGGAAAGCAAAGACAGGCAAACTTACGCGTACTATATGACCGCGCGAGACAATATGAAGCAACATCGTTTAGAGGATTATTCCGCTTCTTACGTTTTATTGAGCGTATTTTAGAACGCGGAGATGATATGGGAACGGCGAGAGCTCTTGGAGAACAAGAAGACGTTGTTCGTATTATGACGATTCATAAAAGTAAAGGGCTAGAGTTCCCAGTCGTATTTGTAGCTGGACTTGGTCGCCGTTTTAATACACAAGATTTAATGAAACGCTTCTTACTTCATAAAGATTTCGGTTTCGGTTCACAATTTATCGATCCTCGTAAACGAATTAAATATACGACATTATCACAACTAGCGATTAAGCGTAAAATGAAAATGGAATTAATTGCGGAAGAAATGCGCGTATTATACGTAGCGTTAACGCGTGCAAAAGAGAAGTTAATTTTAATCGGAACAGTTAAGGATGCCAATAAGGAAATGGAAAAATGGCTCGATGCGCGGGAGCATAGTGAATGGTTATTACCAGATCATATACGTGCCGGAGCGTCTTGCTATTTAGACTGGATTGCACCTTCATTATATAGACATCGTGATAGTGAAATGCTTCTTGAATTAGGACAAGGAAATATTCCAGTCGACATTTATGAGTATGACACTAGCTGGAAAGTAGAAGTTGTTGATGGAAAAGATTTACTTGCACCAGAACCAGTTCAAGAAGAGAAACAAGAATTGTTAGAAGCGCTTCGTGAGAAAAAGGCTGTTCCGCTAGAAAGTGAACGGAAAGAAGAAGTGTACGATAGATTAATGTGGGAATACGGGTATGAGGACGCGACATCGCACCGTGCGAAACAATCTGTTACAGAAATAAAGAGAAATTATCAATCTGAAGAAGGTAGCGATAATGCCTTTATTAAAAAACTTCGTGCACCAATTAAAACACGTCCGCGCTTTATGGAGAAAAAAGGACTAACGTACGCAGAGCGAGGGACAGCAGTCCATGCCGTTATGCAGCATGTAGATTTGAAGAAACCAATTACGATTGAAGTTCTTCAAGAACAAATTGCAAGAATGGTAAATAAAGAACTATTAACATTTGAACAAGCTGAAGAAATAGCGATTGAAAAAGTCATTTCATTCTTTGATAGTGGTTTAGGTAAAAGAGTAGTAGCAGCAAAAAGTGTTGAGCGTGAAGTACCATTTACGATGATGCTTTCAGCAGAAGAAGCGTATCAAGATTGGCAAGGGAAGAAAGGCGAATCAATACTTGTCCAAGGGGTTATCGACTGTATGATCGAAGAGGAAGACGGAATTACATTAATCGACTTTAAAACAGATACGATTGAAGGAAAGTTTCCAGGCGGATTTGATCAAGCGAAACCAATTTTAGAAGACCGATACAAAGTACAGCTTTCACTATATGCAAAAGCACTCGAGAAAAGCTTAAAACATCCTGTGAAAGAGAAGTGTTTATACTTCTTTGATGGGAATCATGTTGTAAAGGTTGAGGAATAGAGCTTAGAAAGAGGTTATGGAGTATGGCGACGTTAAGAACTTGTGATCAAGGACACGAGTATTATAAAAATAGCGATTGTCCAACTTGCCCAACCTGTGAGAAAGAGAGAAAGCCGAAAGAAGGCTTTCTTTCTCTTTTTTCAGCACCAGCAAGGCGAGCGTTAGAACACTATGGAATTCACACTGAAGAAGAACTTTCAAAGTACAGTGAAAAAGAAATTTTGAAACTGCACGGTATAGGACCAGCATCTTTACCTAAATTGAGAGCGGCTTTAGCAGATAAGGGATTATCATTTAAATAAAGAAAAACTAATCATTAGTGAGGAGTAGCATCTTAACTAATGATTAGTTTATATAATCGGTATTAATTAGCTGGATAAACGTATATAACGAAATCTCATTTTGAAAATCTTAAATCGATGGACAAAACGCTTTAACAGATGAATTTATGAAGTGTAGAGAACTTGATAAAGAATATAAGTGAATTGATTATAATAGTAAGAAAGGAAGTGCAATACTATGGATTTCGAAACAGTAATGCAAGAGCTTGAAACTCTCGGCAAGGAACGGACTAAAAAAATATACATATCCAATGGTGCAAAGGAGCCACTTTTTGGAGTAGCTACAGGTGCTATGAAACCAATCGCGAAGAAAATAAAAATCAATCAAAGTTTAGCTGAAGAGCTTTATGCTACAGGTAACTATGATGCGATGTACTTTGCAGGCATTATTGCAGATCCAAAAACTATGAACGAATCGGATTTTGATCGTTGGATGGATGGGGCGTACTTTTATATGCTATCCGATTATGTGGTGGCAGTAACTTTATCAGAATCAGAGTTTGCACAAGACGTGGCTGATAAATGGATTGCAAGTGGTGACGAATTAAGAATGTCAGCGGGGTGGAGTTGCTACTGCTGGCTTTTAGGGAATCGAAAAGACCATGAATTTTCCGAAAGTAAGATTGCCAATATGCTAGAAGTTGTAAAAAATACAATTCATGATGCGCCAGAACGTACGAAATCCGCTATGAATAATTTTCTAAACACCGTGGGGATTTCATATGTGCCGCTACATGAAAAGGCAGTTGAAATTGCAAAGGAAGTAGGCATAGTGGAGCTAAAACGGGACAACAAGAAAAGCAGTTTTCTAAATGCTTACGAAAGTATTCATAAAGAACTTGATCGAGGAAGACTCGGATTCAAACGTAAATATGTAAGATGCTAAAAATAGAAGAAACAGCCCTAGCTCTACACAAAATAGAGCTAAAAGCTGTTTCTTTTTTACGCTGTTGCAATTTGATCTTGGTCTGCAACGTCCGAATCAAATGTATTTGTTGCACTAACTCCGCTAAAAGTATTAACGACAAATCCGACATTGGAAGCCCCAGACCCGTTATAAGCTTTCGTATTTTCTTTCGGAGATACATTATAAAAATCCCCTAAATTGAAAGAGCCATTACTGTTTTGAACGACGAGATTTCCTACAACAGAAGGCATGCTATCCACCTACTTTACTAAGCTTTTTAATTACTATATGAATTATTGAGCGGAAGGTTCATCACTAATGTATTGGCGGATTTGCATAATACGAGAGTTATTAAAAGCATAATCGACATTTCCAATTTGAAAGCAACCAGAATTTAAAAGTGTTCGCAATTCAACATTGTTTACTTCAATAAAAGGGCATTCATTTATAATATTTACTTTTACATCTGTTGTTCGCTTTGGAATAGTAATGTACTCATCTGTGAAAACTTCAAAAGCATCTAAGCGACCTTCTCCTTTTAAATAACAAGGAATTTCCCGATGAACTAAAAGTGCCCTACTTTTTAATTCCATTTGATTTGCATCACCAACTTGAAGTACTGCGGTAATCCCTAAAGAAATAATAGAAACATTTTGGACGACGGAAACATGATGTAACATAAGTTTGGTCTCCTTAGCCTGGAGTTGGAGGGACATCTGTTACTAATGGTACAAATGGCCCCTCTGTAACAGATTCGAATGGCGTATCAAGAATAGAAGAAAGGATGAGAAGGTTTGCATCTCCAATTAAAAATAATGCAGAAGAAGAAACCCCGTTCATTTTAATCTGCCCTACTTTTAACTCGCGGTTTACAACATTTAAATTCATACATACTTACTCCTTTCGGAAATTGCCCGGTATGTGTTGAATAAAGGAAAGAAAGGCTTTGTCAATATCTTGTTTCATTGCTTGAATAATGACGTCTCGTAAATAATTGGGATCTGTTGAAACACCCTCATAAGATTGAACTTGTGATAAATAATACGGAAGTCTATGTTCCATCTGTTTTTTTATGTCATCCACCATCATTTGCCGATACATCTCATCAAGCGGTGTTCTCTCTTCTTGTTCAAAATGGAGGATTCGATTATATGCTTCTTCATCTAAATAGCGATGCATTTCTTGAAGGACACCTTGATAGAAGTCTGGATTTGGTTCTGTTTCAGGGTTTACTTTCAACGTTTCTGTATCCACTTGAAAATCTTCAATTTGCTGCCCTTTTGTCGCAAATGGATTTAAACCAATATTTAAAGTGCCGTTTAAATTTTCTACTTTTAATTGATCGAATTTGTATTCCACTTTTCCTATAGAAGAGGAGGGGCGATTTTTTAATTCATTAAGCTCTTCTTGTAATAGGCGGACTTGATCTTCTAGGTTAAGGATGGTTGCTTGTTGTGTTTGAAGAGCTTGCTGAAGTTGGTGTAAGTAAGTATATATATCTTGATTCATTTTGTGATACCTCCTTTTCAATAGGGAGGGTATATTACTGCTATATATTTATGATAAGGATGGCCTAAGAAGAACTAGCTGAAAGGCTTTATGGAAATAATTTGTCCTTTCGCATTCAAAGGGCGAAGAGGTGCTGTAAATCCACCGCTATTTGAAAATTTAGATAGAGCTTTAATACTTCCGGCAGTACCAATTTGAAATACAGAAGATGTCGTAATGCTATCGATTTTAATACTGTTGATGATGATGCTTTGGTTTACATAAAAATTCAATGTAATCGCCTCCTTTAAGTTGAACCAATTATCGCTTGATCGATTACATCTGAATCATTTACAGTTGTTGAACTTTGATAATTGTAGACAGAGACATTATCTCCAACATTAAAGGAGCCGGCCCCGGCAAAAGCACGTGAATAACTAATAGGTCTAATCGCAAATACATCTCCAATATGAAAAATCCCACTTGAACCAATATTAACGATACGAATATGTCCGACCATAGCTGGCATATAAAACACCTTTCATTTTTAAAATTTTCTTTTCTACTATTGTATGGGCGTTTTCAATAAAATGTGTCCTTTTTTGAAATAAAAGAAACACATACGTTATTGCGTATGTGTTTCGAACATTTGAGTGTGTGTGCAATCTGTGTGTATAGGCCAAACAACATTTAAGAGCCTGTCCAGTTCCTGGCTACAATCCACTGTTTTTTGAGAAGTCATTCCGTAGCGTTCAGCAAAATAGATCATTTTTTCGCGTTTTTTTTCGATAGCTTGCTCAAACATTGAAATCGGCTCCATCTCTCAATAAATTTTATGTATATATGTAGTACATATTATACAAAAATCCCATAAAAAAGAAACATCTTCGCTAAAAAAAGTATAATTTCTACATTTTATGTCAAATGACGATGTGGAACAAATATAATAATGGTTGAATATTGTAAAAATTAGCGTGCATAAGAAGGTTTTTTTCTTAAGGATGCGAATACAATTAAAGGGTATGAGTTTTAGGATGGAGAGTGGAAATATTGCGTTTTGTAACGGCTAAGAAAGAAGAAAAGGTATTTGTAGGTATTGTGGATGAAGAGGAAGATAGAGTCTTACATTTAAGAGAAGCGCAAAGACAAAAAGGGGAAAAGGTTACGATCCCAATTACTATGTTAGAGTGTATTGAAAGAGGAAGTGAATGCCTTGAGAAGGTGTACGATATTGTAAATTGGGCGAAGGAAAATGCGGAAGCAGCGTATTATCCGTTAGCAGAAGTGAAAATATTAGCACCGATTCCAAGGCCGAGAAAAAATATTCTTTGTGTTGGAAAGAACTATCGTGAGCATGCGGTGGAAATGGGCGGAGTAGAGTCTATCCCTGAAAATATAATGATCTTTACAAAAGCGCCAACAACAGTGATCGGAATTGATGAGCAAATTAATGGTCACCCTCATGCAACGAATGAACTGGACTATGAAGGGGAGCTAGCAATCGTTATTGGTAAGCGAGGGAAACAAATAAAAATAGAAAAAGCTCTTGACCATGTTTTTGGATATACAGTTATAAATGATGTAACTGCTCGGGATATTCAAAGGAAACATAAACAATTTTTCCTAGGGAAAAGTTTCGATACATTTTGTCCGATGGGACCGTATTTAATTCATAAATCGATGGTTAGAACGCCGAATGAATTACACATTGAAACGGTGGTAAATGGAGAAGTAAGGCAAACTTCAAATACGAGAGAAATGATTTTTTCAGTAGAAGAAATTATTTCAACTATAAGTAAAGGCATGACATTAGAGCCAGGAGATATTATTGCAACAGGGACACCAGCTGGTGTTGGAAAAGGTTTTACACCACCGAAGTTTTTGCATGCTGGTGATGAAGTTGTTGTTACAGTAGAGGGAATTGGTACGCTTAGAAATATTGTGAAATAAAAAAAGAGCTATCTTTTCATAAGATAGCTCTTTCCTATGGTCGCGGATTAACAGAGTAATTTAAAATGGCAAAAATATACAATCTGATTAATGCTAAAGTGCAAATTCCAATTAGCATAACTGCAAGTGCGCTTCTTTCGCGGCCAAAACCGATAATTGTAAGGAAAACAGCAGTCCAAAATGATGTTTTTAGTAGTGTGAATGTATTAGGAGTTGAATAATGACTGAGTAACGTTGTAGATAATATGAAGCCGATGAATGTCATAGAAATAAAAATTGTAGCTAAATAGTTAATATGTTTACCGTATTTCAACAACATACAGTTACCCCCTTTTCTAAAAAGACGGAATATTCAATTTTATTTTACGGTAAATTACTAAAAAAAGAAAGAGGTTGTCCTATATTTTAGGACAACCCCACTATGATTAAGATAGTACAGCTTTAATTTTTTGGAATGCCCACTCTAAATCTTCTTCAGAGATTACTAGAGGTGGTGCAATACGAATTACGTTTTCGTGTGTTTCTTTACATAATAGACCAGCTGCTTTTAGTTGCTCACAGTAAGGACGAGCTGGCTCGTTTAATTCGATACCGATGAATAAACCTTTACCGCGAATGTCAGTAATCATTGGGTTATCAATTTCTCTTAATTGTCCAACTAGTTTTTCTCCTAATTGAAGAGAACGCTCTGTTAATTTTTCTTCTTCTAATACTTCAAGAGCTGCGATAGAAACAGCACATGCAAGTGGGTTACCACCGAATGTAGAACCGTGAGAACCTGGCTCGAATACGCCTAAAATGTCGCTGTTTGCTGCAACACAAGAGATTGGGAATACACCGCCGCCAAGTGCTTTACCAAGTATGTACATGTCAGGAGTTACATTGTCCCAGTCGCAAGCAAATACTTTACCAGTACGGCCTAAGCCTGTTTGGATTTCATCTGCTACGAATAAAACGTTTTCTTTTTTACATACTTCAAAAGCTTCTTTTAAGAAACCAGCTGGTGGAATGTTAATTCCTGCTTCACCTTGGATTGGCTCTAAAATGAATGCAGCTGTATTTGGTGTAATCGCAGCTTTTAACGCTTCTAAATCACCGTAAGGAATTACAATAATGCCAGGAAGCATCGGACCGAAGCCACGCTTGTACTCTTCGTTTGATGACATAGAAACAGCACCCATTGTACGTCCGTGGAAGTTATCTTCACAAACGATGATTTCTGCACGGTTTGCCTCTACCTTTTTCACATCGTAAGCCCAGCGACGAGCTGTTTTAATTGCAGTTTCAACAGCTTCTGCGCCTGTATTCATAGGAAGTACCATATTTTTATTTGTTAGTTTCGCAACTTTTTCGTACCAAGGACCTAATTGATCGCTATGGAAAGCACGAGAAGTTAACGTAACTCGATTAGCTTGGTCAATTAAAGCGTTAATAATTTTTGGATGACGATGACCTTGGTTTACTGCAGAATATGCACTTAGTAAGTCCATATAGCGGTTTCCTTCAGGATCTTCTACCCAAACGCCTTCTGCTTTAGAAATAACGATTGGAAGTGGATGGTAGTTATTTGCTCCGTATGTGTCTGTAAGTTCGATAATATCCTTAGTTTGAATCATGATTGTTCCCCCTTTTGTTATTACAAGAAGTTTGTAAATACTCTAAATATTATAGCATTTAAATGTAAAAAAGCGAAACATTTCCTGAAAATAAATGAACATGTTATCATATAGAGTGAAAAAGTGTGAAAAAGAGGAGGCAGGAATACGATGATACATATGCATATTACAGCATGGGCGTTAGGGTTAATTTTATTCTTCGTTGCGTATTCACTTTATTCGGCAGGAAGAAAAGGTAAAGGTGTACATATGGGGCTTCGCCTTATGTACATTATCATTATTGTGACAGGTTTCATGTTGTACATGAGTATTGTGAAGACGGCAACAGGTAGCATGCACATGTGGTACGGCATGAAAATGCTAGCTGGTATTTTAGTGATCGGCGGCATGGAAATGGTTCTTGTAAAAATGAGCAAAAACAAACCAACAGGGGCGGTTTGGGGCTTATTTATTGTTGCGCTAGTAGCAGTATTTTATCTTGGACTGAAATTACCGATGGGTTGGAAAGTATTTTAATTACAAATAAAACCACCTTATCTCTCGAATATTTGGGAGATAAGGTGGTTTTTATTTTATCCCGTAAACACCCGATTGTTGCGGGCTGATAATCAGTGGGGGATGCCCCTACTGATTAAAGTTTCACTTTATGTCGCATCGATATGCAACTCTTCTCCATTTACTTTCGTAAAACGGAACATATTTTTATTTGAAGCAGAGTGACGAACAAAATGGTGTTGCAGTGTACAAATCATCTCTTCATTATCGAATAAAAGAATATTTACACCTTCGCATGCTTCTTCTTTTGGCAAGAAGGATAAATAATTATGACAATACATGCAATCATATAAAGAGTAATGAAGGGATTGTAATGCCTCAGTTAATAATGTAAAGACAGAGTCAGGTAACTCCTCAAGCCATTCATTATAGCTAAGAAGTAATTTTTTTCGAATTCGTATCATTTCCCCGTTTTGCAAATGATGCTGTTCGTTGGCGATTTGTAATACATCTTGTTCATAGAAACGGGCTGGTAGCCAATTGTTGTTATACAAAAGTTCAAATCCATCTTGGATAATATCTTCTAATAAAAATGCTTCATCATTTTCATCATCAAAGAATACCCACTCATTGTTTATATATTCTACATTACCGACTGTATGAGCGCGCGGCTGGTTATACAAAATATGTTTGCGTTGTAACATAGTTCATTTCTCCTTTTATAGAAATAGTTATTCTTGTTATGGACAGTTCGTACGTCCTTTATAACTAGACACACCTAAAGAGAGGTGGGCATACAATAAAACACGCTTTACACTGTGAAACTGCTATTCCATATATGAATAGTTAGTTATCGTCAAGTTTGTTGTTTTTATGTATCCGCACTCATAGGGTGGGGATTACTGCACGTTCAGAAACAGATATTAGATTAGGAAGGATGATTCTTATGTGCGGGATTACAGGATGGGTAGATTATAAACGCTCATTAGAAGGAGAAAGAGACGTCGTTACGAAGATGGCTGAGACGTTAGCGAAGCGTGGTCCGGATGATAATAAAGTTTGGATAAAAGGAAATGTCGCATTTGGGCATAAACGGTTAATCGTTGTAGATCCTGAAGGTGGTAAACAGCCGATGACTTGTTTAAAAGATGAAACGAATTATGCCATTTGCTATAACGGCGAACTGTATAATACAGAAGACATTCGGAAGGAGCTGTTAAGAAGAGGGTACACATTCAAGGGTCATTCTGATACGGAAGTATTATTAGCTTCTTATATCGAATGGAAAGAAGAATGTGTCGATCATTTAAACGGTATATATGCGTTTGCAGTATGGGATGAACAGAAAGAACAAGTGTTTATTGCAAGAGATCGATTAGGTGTAAAGCCGCTTTTTTATAAATATGATAGTGGACGATTATTATTTGGTTCAGAGTTAAAAGCGATACTGGTGCATCCAGAGGTGAAGGCGGAAGTAACGTTAGAAGGATTATCAGAAATATTAGGTCTTGGACCATCTCGAACGCCTGGTCACGGCATTTATGCTGGTATTAAAGAACTGCGTCCGGGTCATGCGATGACTTTCTCAAAAGACGGTTTATGCATATGGAGATATTGGAATGTGGAAAGTAAAAAACATGAAGATTCATTTGAAGAAACCGTAGAAAAGACACGTTTTTTATTACAAGATGCGATTACGAGACAATTAGTTTCTGACGTACCGTTATGCACATTTTTATCGGGTGGTGTAGATTCAAGTGCTATAACAGCAATTGCCGCAAAAGAATATGAAAGATCAGGGAAAGGTCAATTACACACGTATTCTATTGACTATGAAGATAATGAAAAATACTTTAAAGCGAATGCATTTCAGCCTAATTCAGATACTCCATTTATTAACTTAATGACTGAGACATTTCAAACAATCCACCACCGTTGTGTCATTTCAAATGAACAACTAGCACAGTATTTAACAGAAGCAGTGCTCGTTCGTGATTTGCCAGGTATGGCAGATATTGATTCGTCATTATTATGGTTTTGTCGTGAAATTAAACAAGATTTTGTCGTCGGTTTATCTGGGGAATGTGCAGATGAAATATTTGGGGGGTACCCGTGGTTTTATAGAGAAGATGATTTACAATCAAGTGCATTCCCATGGATGCGCTCTACAGAGGCGCGTGAACAACTTCTAAAGAAAGAATGGAGAAGTAAACTAAATTTACAACAATATGTACAGCAGCGTTATGAAGAATCTATTCAAGAAGTTCCTATTTTAGAGGGAGAAAGCCCACTAGAAGCGAAGAGACGGCAACTATTTTATTTAAATATGGTATGGTTTATGACAACATTATTAGACAGAAAAGACCGTATGAGTATGGGTGCAAGCTTAGAAGTACGCGTTCCATTTGCTGATCACCGACTTGTCGAATATGCGTGGAATATTCCTTGGGAAATGAAAATGTATAAAAACCGCGAAAAAGGTCTATTGCGTAAAGCGTTAGAAGGATTGCTTCCAAATGACATCTTATATAGAAAGAAGAGTCCATATCCGAAAACGCATAATCCACACTATACGAAAGCAGTCACAGTATGGCTACAAGATTTATTAACAGATAAAGGATCAATTTTACACGAACTATTTGATAAACAGCAGCTAAGCGGATTAATTGAATCAGGTGGCAGTGCATTTCAATCGCCTTGGTTCGGTCAATTAATGACTGGGCCTCAGCTTTTAGCTCATTTAGCGCAAATTCATGTTTGGTTTAAAGAGTATGGGGTGAATATTAAGGAATAGTAAGAGGCGGCTTGCATGTTGTGTAAGCCGCCTTTTTTTCTATTTCACTTGAATATAAACATATCTATTGTATTTTCCATCACCTGTTGTTGCGGTTAAGACAACACGTCCGGGTTTTAAAGCTTTCACATGAGTTGTATCATTTTGGATTTCCAGGGCAATGATGTTTGTGTCACTACTTTTCCAAACTGTCTTTTGATTTGTTGCATTTTCAGGAAGAACGGAGGCAGATACAAGTTTTTCATCTCCTTGATTTAGCTCAAAAGATCGTTCGTCTACTTTGATACCTGTAACGGGCACGTGATTTGGTTCGACAGTTACTTTACATGTTGCTACATATTCGCCAGTAGCAGTTGTTGCAGTGATAGTTGTAGTACCAGTTTGTACAGCATGGATACTTGCTTTTTCATCCGTTGCTTGTATTGTTGCTACATTTGGATTATCGCTTTTCCAAATTAACTTTTTATTTGTAACGTTTGGGGTAATCTTCGCAACAAGTTCAAAGGTTTCTCTTTCTTTTAAAGAGTGTTCGGATTGATTAAGTGTAAGGTTAGTAGGGAACGTTTCAAGTAATTTCTCAGGTGTTTTTGCGTCCCAAGTCATAGGTTTATTCGAGCGCAGTGCTTGTGCTACAACTGCCGCTGTATCCATATTCGTCATAGAAGTTGTAATAGAGGATTTTGCTAGAATTCCAGGGCCGTTTGCCGCCCAAAAAATTGTCTTTTCTTCAGGAGATTCTCCGCCATGTCCATATCCTTTTCCTCCGTGGTCCGTTGTCATAATAATGAGGCTATCTTCTAATAAACCAGCGTCACGAATTGCATCTAATACAACCCCTACATTTTTATCTGTTTTTTCAATTTGTTGCATATATGCGGGGCTACCGTAGCCTTTAGAATGACCAGCACCATCAATATCGTCAAAATGAATGAATGTGATCGCAGTATCTTTTCCTTCGGTTTTAATGTAATTTGAGATTTTTGGTGCTAATTGGTCATCCGGGACAGACTCTAAGTGAGCGCCTACAGATTGTTCGATAATCCCTTTATTAATCGGACTCCATCCAGCGAATGAGGCTATTTTTGCGTATGGTCGTTCTTGTTTTAGTACTTTCATAAAGGATGGATAAGGTGAGTTTTCAGGGAATGCTACTGACCCTGCGACTGTATTATCAAGTTTGGTTTTATCAGGTGTTACACCATGTATGATGCCACCCCAGTTTTGAGCGCTAATCGTTGGTGAAAGAGCTTGCGCATTATAAGTGCTGGCACCGTTAGCGATAAAATTTTTAATATTAGGGGCAGTAGCATCTTTAACAGCGATACCGGCTCCATCTAACCCGATAATAAAGACATGTTTGTATGGGTAGTTTGTAGATTGTTTTAGCCGCTCTTGAAGAGGAAGCATGTCCTTTTCGTCAATTTTTCCATCTTCATTTAAATCCGCATGCTTAATTTCATCCCAGTTTTGACTATTTATATCTGATCCGGTGTATTGTTTTATAAAGTTTAAATCGTCTTGTTTAAGTAAACCATCACGTGTTATATCTAAAGAATTTCCAACAGTTAGTTCTGCAGTAGCGGCTTTTTTTCCATCTTCAGAAATGGCTTGAATTGTCGTTTTCCCAATGCCTTTTCCAATTACTTTGACTCTTTCATCTGTCGCTTCAATGTCTGCGATGCTTTTATCACTACTTGTCCAAGTAACTTTTTTATTTGTTGCATCGGAAGGTTGGATATTGGATTGTAAATAGGTGTAACCATCAATATTTAAATGAAGGGTTGGTTGATCAATGGAGATGTCAGTAACAGCAATTGGTGGAGCGGATTGATACATCTTTTGAACATCTGCAGCTGTTACTGCTTTTCTTAGAATAGATACTTCATCTAGTGTTGCGTCAAAGTTGTTTCCAAATAAAGTTCCTTTGCCATCAACTCCAATTTTTGTTGTGTAATTTGTATCGATTGTACCTTTCATTTTACTAATATCAATTTGTTGTTCTAGCTTTCCGTCTTTATAAATAGTTGCATATCCATCGCGGTCATGAGAAATCGTAATGTGATGCCAAACATTATCAGCGATATTTGGAATAGAGGCATCTATGCGAGAGCTACCAGAAGTTTTGAAATTCCAAAGGAGGGCCTTGTCCTTTAACCCAATAAACCACCCTAAGTTTCCACCGCTATTCCAATCTTTATTTGAAATGATAGCTGGATCAGCATTTACCCCGGAAGATTTTACCCAAAAGGCTACTGTGAAATCTGTACTTTCTCCAAATTTTAATTGCGAAGTGTCTCCTAAGTCGATATAAGAAGCGGTTTTTTGTGATATTGCTTTAAACTTGAGAGCCTTATTTATGCGTCCATCTGTAAATAAAGGATTACCATTTTTATACGAAATGATGTGATTGGACGCGGAACTATCATTTAGATTTTCCTCGAACGAAAGTTTCATAACCTCGTCAGTGAGTTTTTCTTGTTGCATTTGTATTGCTGGGGTGGGTGCAGCTAAAACGTTAAATGGAAGTGTCGTGGATAGGATCGTACTCATGGAAAGTGTAGAAATCAATGCTGCTTTTTTTATAAAAGGTTGTGTCATTTTAAATCCTCCTTATATGCTTCTTTAATTAGAATTCGACGGAATTCTGTTTTCTTTTCTAAGATAAATAGTAAAGTACAAATTTTGAGGAATTATAACCAGAATATTGAGATTTTTTTAAGGTGTTGTGAAGTTCCACAGTAATTAAGAAGAATACAAAAATATGACAAATAATATTAAATGAATTGTCATATAAAATTCGAAATCATATTAGAAATAGTACTTATTTAGAATAATTATTTTGACGTACTTATTATTACTTGTTATAATTGGAAACAAATGTTCTTGAAAAAGATTCTCATTTGCGAAGTTGAGGTGTTATATAGATGAAAAAGAAAAAAATAGGTTTACTCGTAATGGCGTATGGAACGCCAGAATCATTAGATGATGTAGAGGCGTATTATACACATATCCGTCACGGGCGTAAGCCGTCTGAAGAAGCGCTTCAAGATTTAATCGGGCGCTATAAAGCGATTGGCGGAATTTCACCACTTGCAAAAATAACGAAAGAGCAGGCGCATAAATTAACAGATTCATTGAATAAAATGTATACAGAGTATGAATTTGTTTGTTACTTAGGTTTAAAACATATTACTCCGTTTATTGAAGATGCAGTAGAAGAGATGAAGAAAGATGGAATTGAGCAGGCGATTAGTATCGTATTAGCACCGCACTATTCTACATTTAGTATTCAAGCGTATAATGACCGTGCAATTCGCCTATCAAAAGAAATAGGTGGGCCTGTTATTGAACCGATTGAGCAATGGTACGATGAACCGAAGTTTATTTCTTATTGGGCAAATCAAATTGAAGAAACGTTTACTAACATTGTAGATAAAGAGAAGGCAATTGTTATTTTCTCTGCACATAGTTTACCGGAGAAAATTATTGCTGAGGGAGACCCTTACGTAGAGCAATTACAGCGGACAGCGGATTTAATTGCGGCAGAAGCCGGTATAAAGCATTATACAACGGGTTGGCAAAGCGCTGGAAATACACCAGATCCATGGATTGGGCCAGATGTGCAAGATTTAACGAGAGATTTATATGAAGAACATGGTTATGAGTCTTTCGTATATTGTCCAGTTGGCTTTGTGGCAGAGCATTTAGAAGTTTTATATGACAACGATTATGAATGTAAAGTTGTAACTGATGAATTAAATGCCGCATATTTTAGACCAAATATGCCTAATTCACAATCTGTATTTATTGATTGCTTAGCTGAAATTGTTTCCAAAAAAATGAAGGAAATAGTTGACAAGGATTTATTTTTGAATAATAATTAGTTTATAATAATTTTAAATAAATAATAATTACTATGAGAGAAAGAGGAGGATCCCCCCATGACGAATCCAAATAATCGCTTAACAACAAACCAAGGTGCTCCAGTTGGAGATAACCAAAATTCTCGTACAGCTGGTCGCCGTGGACCGGTATTGTTAGAAGACTATCATTTAGTAGAAAAACTGGCTCACTTTGATCGTGAACGTATTCCAGAGCGCGTTGTGCATGCACGTGGTGCAGGTGCTCACGGTGTATTCGTAACGAAAAACAGCATGAAGCAATATACGAAAGCAGCGTTTTTACAAAATGAAGGAACTGAAACACCTGTATTCGTTCGTTTCTCAACGGTTATTCATGGTCAAGGTTCTCCAGAAACAGCGCGTGATCCACGAGGATTCGCTGTTAAATTTTATACAGAAGAAGGGAACTACGATATCGTAGGTAACCATTTACCAGTTTTCTTCATTCGTGATGCAATTAAATTCCCAGACATGGTGCATTCTTTAAAACCAGCACCTGATACAAATGTTCAAACACCAGATCGTTACTGGGATTTCATGACATTAACTCCAGAATCAACACATATGATGACATGGGTATTTTCTGATTATGGTACACCAGCGAGTTATCGTGAAATGGAAGGTTTCGGCGTCCATTCATTTAAATGGATTAATGCAGAAGGTAAAATTGTTTACATTAAATACCACTGGAAGCCACAGCAAGATGTACGTAACTTAAGTGCGAAGGAAGTGCAAGAGGTACAAGGGAAAGACTTCAACCATGCAACTCGTGACTTATTCGATGCAATTGAAAAAGGGAACTACCCGAAATGGGATTTACACGTACAAGTCATGCAACTAGATGAAACGGATTCTTTAGACTTTGATCCACTAGATCCAACGAAAGTATGGCCAGAAGATCGCTTCCCATTAATTGAAGTGGGGACAATGACGTTAAATCGAAACCCGAAAAACTTCTTTGCAGAAGTAGAACAAGTGGCGTTCTCTCCAAGTGCAACTGTAAATGGTATTGAACCATCTGAAGATAAATTATTACAAGGTCGTTTATTCTCTTACCCAGATACACAGCGTTATCGTCTTGGTGCAAACTACTTACAAATTCCTGTAAACTGTCCATACGCAGCTGTTCGTAACCAACAACGTGATGGTGCGATGCAAATCGATCAAAACCCATCTACAATAAACTACGAACCGAGTCGCCATACTGAAAATCCAGTTGAAGACCCAACTTACCGTGATTCAACTATGAAAGTAGAAGGCTATGTATCTCGTGAAAAAATCGAGAAACCAAATGACTTCAAACAAGCGGGTGAGCGTTACCGTTCATTCTCTAAAGAAGAGCAAGACAACTTAATTGCAAACTTAACAAATGACTTAAAGGACGTAAATGAGCGCACGAAATTGCTAGCTGTTTGTAACTTCTTCCGTGCAGATCAAGAGTACGGTATGCGTTTAGCTGGGGCGTTAAATGTTGATATAACACAGTATGTAGGGAATGCTCCGAAATAAATAGGAAAAGACGGCCAATTCTTGGTCGTCTTTTTATGTAAAATATGTTTTACATGATATGTAAAAGATGTTATACTCTTGTCAAACAAGTTTTACATACAAGAGGTATATTTCATGAATGTTGCTATTTTTATTATTGCTTTATGTGTCTTTTTATTTGTAGTGTTTGCTATTGTAAAAATGTTTATAGCAATCGGAAAACAAGGTGATGAGCGCGCTGCATTTATAAAAAATAAAGCGATGGCGGAAACGTTTCAAATCGCTATGGGATTAATGGTACTTGAGATGATCCCCTTCATTTATCACCGATTAAATGAAACGGTTGGAACGCCGTTTAATCCGGTTCGCTTTTTAGCTGTAATAGCGATTGCGTTTCTTATTATACTAAGCGCAAATAAAAGGAAGTACGGTGATTCGTAAGGTATTGTGCTTTTCAGTCATATCGGAATTTGTTGGTAAATCGATATGTTGTGTCGAAACGTTCATATATTCACGATAATAATAAGTGGGGTATGTACGGGTTTGAATAATTAATATGTATCAATCCCGATATAAAGCAGAAGCGATAATTATAACAAGACCCCTTTTATTTAATAGAGTTAAGCAGCCTGAGTTCTACATTGATAGGAACTCAGGCTTTTTTATGCAAAAAATTTATGAAATCGTTTCGGAATAAAGCTTAAGACAAGGAAGAGTGCGATTTCACCTAAAATAGCGACAGTGATATTGAATAAGAAGGTACGGAAATTTGCAGTAATGTGATTGAGTATAGCGTATTTCCAGTAGGATAAGCTCATGAAAATCACTCCTTATAGCGTTTTTTATAGTATATAAAAATTGTTTCGTAAAAGTGCATGTCCTAGTTTGTAATTTGTAAAAATACAAAATGAATTCTCAACAAAACCTCAACAATTGAGTAAGAAAAGAATATGGAATATATTACTTATACCACTACATAGAAATAGGAGTATTTACAAAGTTGTTTTCTGAATTAACATAAAATTTACAAAAAACTAATAAATTGTTGAAATAATACAAACAAAAATATATACTCTTTATATACTTTTTACAAAATAAGGATGTGATTAAATGATTTACAAGGTTACTTAATTGTATATGAGTTGTTTCATTCAAGGATTCGAAATAAATTTAAGTGAGGAGAAATGAATATGTTTCGATTTATGAAATCTCCAATCGGTATAGCGGTTGGGGTAGCTGCGGTTATATTGGCATCACCAAAAGCGAGAAAGGGATTGCGAAAGCTTGCAGTAAAAACAGTATCAGCCTTTCTTGGTGCGAAAGAACAAATTCAAAGTACGGGTTCGGAAATGGAAGAGGCTTTGCCGAAAGTGAAAGAAGCGGCACGTAAAGTAGCTGTGAAAACAGTATCACCAATTATAGGAGCGGTCGAAGCTGTTCCAAATACAATTTCTAAATTCCAGGAAAAATGGGTTTCTCGTGTAAATGCGTATCATTCTGAGCAAAATATAGATTATGAAAATCTGCCTGTCACTCCTTAAGTACTACATGAGTAATACAGCTTTTTACTTCCTTCAAGACGATAAGGAGGATGGGAATGCAAAGTAAATCATTAAAAACGAGATTTATACGATCGTTACCTGGAAGAATTCGAATTGAAATTTATAAGTTAAAACACAACAAGAACATGGCGAACTTGATATTAGACCGATTTAGTCAAGCGGAAGGTATTTATCAAGTAAGTCCCTCAATTTCTACAGGGAGAGCCCTTATTACTTACGATATCAACAAGACCTCTCTACATAACATTTGCAAAATAATTCAACTTATAGAAGAACAAGTGACCAAGCGAAAGAAAACTAGTACAAATAGCAGTGAAGAAAAGAAGGAATTAATAGATTATTCATCTAGTGTAGTTTCTCGTAATAATGACACTGTTCATAGCAAAAAGGATGAAGGTGTGCCGTTACCGTTAGCACTTTCGGTTGTTGGGTTAGGTGCTTTCGGCATAAAACAATTATTTATGGGTAGATCTGCCTTAGCTAGAAGTCCTGGTCTTTTTTATGTATCTGGAGCTTTATCTGTTGTGACGGGTTATCCGTTCCTGAAGCGAGGATTCAAAAAAATGGTTGCTAGCAAAAAGGTGAATTCTGATCTTGTGCTTGGTGTAGGAACACTTGCACTTGCGCTTGCACGGGAGAATATTGTCGTGCTTGCCGGTCTTAGTCTATTAAATTACTTAAACTGGAAGCGTAGTCAAGCAAACATAAACGAAGAAAATGAAGCGTATAAAGAAAATCTCCTTTCTCCAGAGATTAAAGCGTATAGTGAAAAACAATCAAAATGGGGAATGATTTTTGGTGGAGCAACTTGGGCTTTCACTAGAAATCCTTTACGCGGAATGGCAGTTTTATTAGCAGCTAATCCGAAACCGGCCGTCTCATCGGCAGAATATGCGTGGCGACAAGGTGACCTCGTTGCAAGAGAAAGAGGATATGTCATTCCAAGTGGTGGGTCGTTATCACAATTGTCTCGAACAAAAACGATAGTATTGGATGATACATCTCGTATATTCCAGTCCTCAGCAGAGGGGATGAGTTGTATTTCACAAGATGGAAATGAAGGGCAAGTTTGGTGCACAGCCGCTTCTCTTATTGAGAAAAGTGAGCATGTATGGAAAGAAGAAGTCATGCAATGGGCTGCGCAAACTGGAAGAACGTTAAGAAGAGCGTTTGAAGTTCAAATAGAGAATGAAGGGATAAAAGGTGAAATCCAAGGGATAACTTCCTTTTTCGGAAGTAAAGATTTTGCCGAGCGAAATGGTGTAGATATAAGTGCGTATGAGCTGGAAGTAAAGAGACTTGAAAAAGAAGGTTTTCAAGTGCAGTTCGTCGCTAAAAATAAAAAATGCCTCGGTCTATTAGTTGGATCGAAGGTTACTATTATTCCAGAATTCACAGAAGTAGTGAATGGATTACGTGAAAATAAGTGGAATATAGGCGTTTTGCAAAATAGTTTACATGTAAATCGTAACATTCTTTCTCATTATGGTGTGGATGATAGCTGGCAGCAGGGGGATGCGGCCAAACGGGTGGAATTGCTTCGCTCAAGTGGAGAAGAGGTATTATTTGCAACTGATCAAAATACAGATTTTCCGTCTATATCATTTGAAGAAATAAAAAATATCTCACAATCTACAGCGTATGCAAGCCGAATCAACATGTTGGTGAATGAGCATTTCTGCGCAGCGAAAGTGTGGAATGTGGTAGGAGAGATGTTAGCAGTTTGGTCTATATTCACAGCACCTGTAATCGCCTTATTTGCAAATGCTTTATCGTTAACGTTCTTATCTAGGGCGAAAAGAATGAGTGAGAAGATATTTTCCTATGGAGAATTGTCGAAAATGGATTCTTCTCAGCCAAAAGTGATTCCTGATAAACAAGATCAAATTCCATGGTATACATTTAATCAAGAAAAAGTGATGAATAGATTACAAGTTGAGAAGCAATATGGATTAAGTGATGCACAAGTGAATATGCGAAAAGAAGAATACGGAATGAACCAAATTGAACCGAAACCGTCAGTTCCTTGGATTGTATCGTTTATGGGTCAATTTAAAGAATTTACATCGCTTATTTTACTCGGAGCAGCCGGATTATCTGTTATATCTGGTGGTTGGTTCGATGGATTAGCGATGGGGACAATTCTCGTTGTAAATGCAATAATTGGGACGCTTCAAGAGCGGAAGGCGGAAAAGGTAGTTGAGGCTTTAAATCAATTCCGAGCTCCTGTTTGTAAAGTAATACGAGAAGAAGCGGAAATAGAAATATCAAGTAGTGAACTCGTTCCTGGGGATATTGTCTGCCTGGAAGCGGGAGACCGCGTACCTGCTGATCTTCGCGTTGTTAACTCTTGGAACTTAGAAATTAACGAAGCGATGTTAACGGGAGAGTCACTTCCAGTTGAAAAGAAAGCGGACGCTATGCTAGAAGAATGTTCGTTAGCAGAACGAAACAATATGCTCTTTATGGGGACGTCTGTAACACGCGGTAAAGCGGTAGCGATTGTAGTAGAAACAGGTATGCGTACAGAGATGGGCTATATGATTTCCTTAATGAAAGGGGAGGAAACAGAGCCTACGCCATTGCAGCAAAAGGTGACATCTATTAGTAAAACATTTATTAAAGGAGCATTTGTAGCTGGTGGTCTTGTACTTATGGCGGGGCTACTAAGGGGACTGCCAATTACGCAAATGATCACGACGTCGGTTGCTCTTACTGCCTCTGCTGTTCCAGAAGGGTTGCCAATTATGATCACAATTGCTTTAAGTGCGGGTATATTCCGTATGCAAAAGCAAAATGCACTCGTTCGAAAGCTTTCGAGCTTAGAAACGCTCGGTAGAACGACGGTAATTTGTTCTGATAAAACGGGAACCCTTACGAAAAATGAAATGACGGTTAAAGTAATTGCTACGCCGAATCGTTTATGGAGTGTAACGGGTGATGGGTATGAACCAGTAGGGGCGATTGCTGATGTAACTTCATCTAAAGTTGCTGCTGCTGTAGATACGGAGATAGAAGAGGCTATTTATCATAAAACGGAAAATGTGCCGCTAGAAAATCCGGATTTAGCTCGTATTCTTCAAATTGGTGTTCTTTGTAACAATAGTAAATTAGAGCAGGAAGATGATTTATGGGTTGTAAAAGGTGATCCGACTGAAGGAGCTTTATTAAGTTTGGCTTCTAAAGCGGGGGCATTACAGGAAGGTATGGCGTCGTTTGAACGCCATCATGAAGAACCATTTGATTCAGAGACGAAAATTATGAGTGTTGTTTGTAAAGAGAGTAACGCTGAAGAGTTATATAAGTTCTCAAAAGGTTCTGTAGAGGCGATTCTTACTCGTTGTAAATGGTATCAAGATAACGGTCAAATATATCCGTTATGTGATAAGCAAAAAGAAGTTATTTTACAACAAAATGAAGAGTTTGCAAAACAGGCATTACGAGTATTAGGTTTTGCGTACAGCAATGGCGAAAGTGATGATCTTACTTTTGTCGGATTAGTCGGTATGATCGATCCGCCAAAACCTGAAGTGGAAGAGAGTATTCGTGAAGCGATTGAGTTAGGTGTGAAGCCAGTAATGATTACGGGAGATCATCCGACTACGGCGATTTCTATTGCGAAACAAACTGGAATTTGGAATCGTGAAGATCGTGTTTTAACGGGATTAGAAATTGATAACATGACAGATGAGGAATTAAAAGAAGTTGTGAAAAGTACATCTGTTTTTGCTCGTGTGACTCCGGCTCACAAATTACGAATTGTAACGGCCTTCCAATCCGACGGTCAAATCGTCGCGATGACTGGAGATGGTGTAAATGATACACCGGCTATAAAAAAGGCGAATATCGGTATTGCGATGGGGCAAACCGGAACAGAAGTTACGAAAGAAGCCGCTGATTTGATTTTGAAAAAGGATCATTTCGGTTCAATTGTTGAAGGGGTAAAAGAAGGTAGAACGATCATCGGAAATATTCGTAAAGCAGTTGGTTGTTTATTGACGGGGAATTTAGCGGAAGTGTTAGTGACTAGTGCTGCTGTTATAGCGGGAATGCCGATTCCGTTAGTGCCAATTCAAATTTTATTAATGAATCTTATTACCGATGCTTTACCAGCGATGATTTTAGCTGTAAACCCTGGAAACAAAACGAAGCAAACGAAACGTCAAGATATTGTTGATAAAGATTTGTACAAAAAAGTTATTACAAGAGGAGTACTGCTTGGGGTAGGTTCGCTCGCTGTATTTGGTATTAGTTTAGCGGTTGGAGTACCTCTTCCAGTAGCACAAACATCAGCATTTGCAGCTTTAGTTGCCGGGCAGCTCATTCAAACTTTCTCTTGGAGACAAGAGGGATCAGAAGAAACAGTTCGCGATTGGTCAAAAGACCGGTTCTTTATTACAGCGTTAGGAACGTCTTGGCTTGTATTATTATCAGCTATATATGTACCTCCGTTAGCTCGTATATTCCATACTGTTCCGTTAACGCTCACACAATGGATACCTGTTCTTCTCGTGGCGGGCACAGTGTCTCAAATCGCGAAACCTATTATTAATTTAGTTTCATATAAGAATACTGATTTAGTAAAACCAGTAGTTTCTGAATCTGCATTATTAAAAACAGTGTAAAGGAGCAATGAAAATGATACGAAAAGTTGTTATTGGATCTACTTTAGCGCTAGCAAGTGCCGCTTTATTACCTGTCGTAAGAAATACACTTCGTCCGCTTGTTGAATCGGGGGCAAGGGGTGTGAAGTCTACTTTTGAAACAATTAAAGAGGAAGTAGAAGATATTATTGTGGAAGCGAAAATGGATAGAATGCAAAAGCAATTTGAGAAAGAACTTTCTTATGTGGAAGATGACATTACTGATGAACAAGAAGTGATAGAAGCGGCAGCTGAACAAGCGCAAGATGAAGTGGAGGAGATTAAACATGATGCATAAAGCTGTAGAAAAAGCTGTAGAAAAAGATGTAGATCACCATTTGGAAAAAGCGTTAGAGCACTTTGAGCAGGCATTAGATTTAAGTATAAAAGCAGCATCGGAAAATAAAGCGATGCAAAAAGAAATTGCTACGAAAATGGGTTCATTCACTGGTGAGATTTTTCACTCGGTTCGTGAAAAAGGAAAAGAAAACCGTATGAATATTATGAAATGGTTCACTCTTCCTCGCTTTTAAGGGTGGAGTACGAAATGGAAAGAATATAGGGAGCTTTTAACTCCCTTATTCATATTCCATACTATGTATGTCGCATTAATTTTCGGAATGTTCAGAATTATAAAATCATTAAGGGGTGAAAGAATTAAATGGCGGCATGGATGATGATATTAGCATTAACGTTTTCATCAAGTATCGATAACTTAGGGGTAGGAATTTCTTATGGGATTCGCAACATACGAATTAGCCATTTTTCTAATCTTATCATTTCGGTTATTTGCTTTTTGTTTAGTGTGGCCGGGATTTATTTTGGATTATGGCTTTCAAAAATTTTGCCTGGGATTATGCCAGTAGTCATTGGTTCTTTCTTATTAGTTGTCATTGGTCTTCGAATTGTATTATTAGCAATTCCGCGTAAGGTGGTAGTTGAAGGAGCGGAAGGTGAAGTAGCATCTACGGAAATAAATGGTTTAACGAAAAATATAGGTGAATCTGGAGGAATCGGATTTGTAGAATCTATCTTTCTTGGCATTGGTCTGTCTGCTAATGCATTAACGAACGGATTAGGTGCTGGTTTATTCGGTTTGAATCCGATAGCAATATGTGTTACTGCGGCAATTGGTAGTTTCATAACAGTTTGGGGCGGAGTTGCATTAGGGAGAAAGATAGCTCACGTTCGTATTGGGAAATTTACTTTAGGGCAATTTGGAACATTGATCAGCGGAACGTTACTATTAATTATTGCATTTGCTGCCTTTTTTTGATTGATTTATCCCACTATTTTTGGGCTGATAATCAGTGGGGTGAACAAAACCCCCACTGATTAAAGTCTCACTTTATAGAAAGAGAAAGGGATGATAGTTTTAACATCAGATGAATAGAAGGTGAGAGAAAGTGAGATTGCTTTATAAAAGGTTGAAGTACTCTGAACTTGAGGCGGAATTACAATTAGTAGAAAGTGTTTTAAGTTCAGGATATTTTATTTTATTAGATATATTCTTTTTGTCTTCGTTATTAACAGTGTTAACTTTTTCCTTGCACCATTCATTTCTAGCTGCATTTTTCATTTTTATTAGTTCTTATATTGCTTGTAGTTGCATATTTTTTTTATTGAGAAAATGGTTGCAATAAGTTGCACTATTAAACTTTGCAGAAGAAGCTGTCTTGAAAAATTTCGATTTTTTGAGGTGGCTTTATTTTATGAATTGTAATATATTTTTACAAAATGTAAACATATATTACGAATTCCCGCCTTGTAACTTGGCAAAAAAATTTGTTAATATAATTGTATAGAAGTTGTAGTTATATTGCGTGTGTCAACTATGATTATTCTCATGAATAGAGGGGAATGGAATATGTCTGAAGGAACTGAAAGAAGTAATCTTGGGTTGTTATTAAAAGAATTACTGAAGGAAAAGTCTTTGTCAATGCGAAAACTGAGTGCGCTTACTGGAATTGATACTGCTACTATTTCAATGATTATAAATGGGAAGCGAAAAGCAAATCCGAAGCATTTGCAAAAGTTTGCAGATTGCCTTGGTATTCCGATTGCAGATTTATTTGTGGCGGCAGGTTATTCTATTGAAACAAAGCAGGAAGAACAATCTGATATTCAAGTATCCATTAATAACATTGAACATTTACTTGAATCTTCACAGTTATATGATCAAAAGTTTAGTATCGCGAATGTAGAGCAACAATTGGCTAATTACGAACAATATTCGCAAACAGAAGAAGGGAAAGAAACGATTGAAAAGGGGTTTACTGAGAAGATTCTGAAGGTAAGTAGTATTGGACCATTTATTAATGATTTGAAAGAATTGTATGAGAGATTTACGAAAAAGAAGGGGACACCTGTAGAACTAGCTTTAATGGGAAGTGCTCTCATCTATTTTATTCTATCAGTCGATGTGATTCCGGATTACATTTTTCCTATCGGTTATTTAGATGATGCTGTTGCTGTGCAACTTGTTTTAAATTTGTTATTGAAAAGATAAGATACTTATATGAATAGATAGATAAAGATATTTATATACCAATAGTTTGGATTATTTGTGTTGTTATGAATATACGAAAAAGGTGTACCCCGTGTTAGAACGGAGTACACCTTTTTCGTATGTTTGTAAGTTTTAGTTCACAGATCTTTCTGTATACTCATAAGCCTTCTCCCCATGCATCGAAATATCAAGCCCCATTTGTTCTTCGTGGTCATCGACGCGAACAGGAAGGAAGAAGTTAATAGTCTTAATAATGGCGTACGTCATTATGATTGTGAATGCATATGTCGCTCCGATTGCTACAATTTGTTTGAAAAGAAGTGCGGCATTTCCATAAAATAATCCGTTAGCACCATCGCTATTTACAGTAGTAGTTGCAAATAGTCCAGTTGCAATACCGCCCCAAGTTCCTCCGATGCCGTGGCATCCAAATGCATCAAGTGTATCGTCGTACCCGAATTTGTTTTTTAAGAAGAAGACAGCGCCGAAACATAATATACCGCCAATCGCTCCGATAAGAAGGGCGAAGAAAGGTGTAACAAATCCGCAAGCTGGTGTAATTGCGACTAAACCAGAAACAACCCCGCAAGCAGCTCCCATCGCAGTCGGTTTTGATTGGAAGAACCATTCAGAAAGCATCCAAGTTAGAGCTGAAGCAGCAGCGGCTATATTTGTATTAATAAATGCAGTTAAAGCTACGTCATTTAAAGATAATGCACTACCGACGTTAAAACCGAACCAGCCGAACCAGAGTAAGCCTGCGCCTAACATTGTAAATGGTAAATGATGAGGAGAGGTACCGCTTATGTTTTTTCGTTTTCCAAGGAAAATAGCTAATACAAGACCAGCAACACCAGATGTGATATGAACGACATTACCGCCAGCGAAGTCTAACGCACCAAGTTCTCTTAGCCACCCGCCAACACCCCACACCCAATGAGCGACGGGATTGTAAACGATTGTTGTCCAAAGAAGGATAAAAATAAGAAAGGCAGAAAATCGCATTCTTTCGGCGAATGCACCTGAAATTAAAGCGGGAGTTAAAATGGCGAACATGAGTTGGAACATCATAAATAAATTGTGAGGAATAGTAGATGAGTAGTCTGGATTTGGTGAGTAGGTAACTCCGTTTAGACCGAACCAATCGAGATTGCCAATAAGTCCGTACCAATCTGGTCCGAATGATAAAGAATAACCGATAACAATCCATTGAATCGAAACGATAGCCATTGCGCTATAACTATGCATTGTCGTGCTGAGTACGTTTTTACTGCGAACCATGCCCCCATAAAAAAGTGCCAATCCTGGTGTCATCAACATGACCATTACTGTCGTTACAAACATAAAAACTGTATCTCCCGTATTCATTCTCTCTCCTCCTATTGTGTTAGAAAAAATAACATCGTCTTGTTATGTTTCATATCATATTCGAAAAAGAAATAAAAATCAACTAAAAATTCAGAAAACTTTTTGGGTGATGTTAGAAAATCTAACATCAATTATTTTAGAGGAATGAAATCAGCGTATGCGATTTGTTTTAATAATTGGTATAATATTCTTACAATTAGAAGTTTGGGGGATGCGTGTGAAAAAAATATGGACTAAGGAACTATTCATTTGTTTTTGTTTAGCTATTATTTTGTTTGTACCAATACATACTTTTGCGGAAGAAAAAAGAGAATGGCGAGATGAAGTTATATATTCCATTATGATCGATCGTTTTAATAATGGAGAGCCAAAAAATGATAAGCAATTGGATGTTGGAAATTTAGAAGCGTACCAGGGTGGAGATATACGAGGGATTATAAAAAGATTGGATTACATAAAAGAAATGGGTTTTACTACTATTATGCTTTCACCGCTTTTTGAAAGTGAAAAGTATGATGGATTAGGCGTTCGAAATTTTCAAAAAGTAAATGAACATTTCGGAACAGAAAATGATGTGAAAGAGCTTGTAAATGAGGCTCACCAAAAAGGAATGAACGTTGTCTTTCAATTTCTATATGAAGAAAATGAACAACAATTAATAGAATCGATGAAATGGTGGATAAAAGAAGTTGATTTAGACGGAAGTTATGTGATACATAGTGAAAAAAAGCCACGTGCTTTTTGGGATGATGTACAAAAAGATTTGCAGACAATAAAGAAAGATTTTCGTATTATGACAAAGGGAGAGAATGAGTACTATAAAAAAATAGTAGAGTCATTTTCAAAAGCAGATATGTCTGTGAAACCTTTATATGATGTGAGCGGAAAAGAAGGGGAATTCACTACGTTTTTAGATAATCAAGAAACAAAGCGATTTGCACGTATTGCAAAAGAAAATATGTATTACCCGCCGTCCCGTTTAAAACTAGCGCTCACTTACTTATATACATCCCCGGGGATACCGAATTTTTATTACGGAACTGAAATCGCATTAGATGGAGGAGATGCTCCAGATAATAGACGATTAATGGATTTCAAATCGGATGAAAAGTTCATGCAACACATAACGAAGCTAGGTGAACTTAGACAAACGAGACCATCTTTACGACGCGGTACGTTTGAACTTCTATATGATAAAGATGGAATGAGTATATTAAAACGAAAGTATAAAGACGAAGTAACACTAGTAGCGATTAATAATACGAAAGAAACACAAAAAGTTTCCTTGCCTGTAAGTACAATTGGTGAAAAACAAGAGCTAAGAGGATTGTTAGAAGACGAAATTATAAGAGAAGAAAACGGAAATTTTTATCTCGTTTTAAAGCGTGAGGAATCGAATGTTTATAAAGTTAGCGGAGAAACAGGTGTGAATTGGTTATTTATCTCTTTAATCGTCGGTGTGAACGTGTTATTTATTGCGTTTTTAATTGCGGTTAAAAAGAAGCGTAGATAAGGTCATAATTTAGATAGAAAAGAAAAACTCCTCTCATTAGAGGAGTTTTTCTTTTTAGCGATAGTTAATGAACTGTACGTCGATTGGTAAGTCAACGCTGCGAACGGCTGCGATTACTGCTTGTAAGTCATCACGGCTTTTCGCTGTTACGCGTACTTGGTCATCTTGAACTTGTGTTTTCACTTTTAATTTCATTTCTTTAATGATGTTGTTGATTTTTTTCGCGTTATCTTTATCGATACCTTGTTGCAGAGTTGCACGTTGGCGAACAGTGTTACCAGATGCAGCTTCAACTTTTCCGTAGTCCAAGTTTTTGATTGGAACGTTACGTTTTACAAGTTTAGCAATTAGAACGTCTTTTACTTGGTCTAATTTAAACTCGTCATCAGAAGTTAAAACAAGTACTTCCTTTTCTAATTTAATATCACTTTTACTACCTTTAAAGTCATATCGGTTTTGGATTTCCTTTAATGCGATGTTAATTGCGTTTGTTACTTCAGGTAATTCTACTTTCGAAACGATGTCAAAAGAACTCTCTTTTGCCATAGTTAGCACCTCCAAATAAATTTCTATCTTTTAATGCACCTAAATAGGCTATGTAATATACATATTAAAGTATAACGGAAAATACATCGATTAGATAGAGTGTTGCAACTTAAGTGTTTTGACGGATCATCCGTAGGGTAATATAGTCCTATAGATAAAGTCTTTATTTAATTATAGTGAATTTTGGGCAGTTGGACAAATAAAGGAAAAATCGTGTTATAATTAACTTTTGTTTGGAATGATAAAAAAGATAACTTTATATATATAGAAGGGAATTAAAAAATATGTATTTGCAATTAGGATCGATTGAACAGGTAACTGTTTTACGCGAAACGGAAATCGGATATATGGTTGGAAACGAAGAGGAAGAAATCTTCCTACATAAAAACGAATTAGCTGGAGAAATTGCAGAAGGCGATACGATTGATGTATTCTTATACCTTGATCACCAAAATCGTATTTCAGCAACAATGAAGGAACCAATTATTACAACACATGATTGGAATTGGGTAAAGGTTGTAGAAGTTATTCCTAGTTTAGGTGTGTTTGTTGATATTGGTGTATCAAAAGATATACTAATTCCACTTGATGAGTTTCCAATTTATATGCCAGTATGGCCTCAAGAAGGCGACGAATTATATTGTACGTTAAAATTAACGAATCGTGATCGTTTAATTGCTCTTCCGGCAAGAGACAGTGATATGCAAGAAATTATCGTAGATGCAACGCCATCTATGCGTAATAAAAACGTAAATGGACGTGTGTATCGTTCACTTCAAGTTGGTTCATTCATACTAACTGACGAGCATTTCCGTGCTTTCTTACACCATACAGAAAGAAAAGAACAAGTCCGCATCGGTGAGCGCGTAACAGGTCGTATTATTGACGTGAAAGATGACGGTACAATCAACATTTCACTTCTTCCTCGTAAAGAAGAAGGAATGGAAGATGATGCTGCAGTAGTTTATGAATATATGGAAGAACGAGGCGGAGCAATGCCGTTTTGGGATAAGAGCCACCCAGAAGACATTAAAGAACGTTTCAACATGAGTAAAGCTGCATTTAAGCGTGCACTTGGTAAACTGATGAAAGAAGAGAAGATTTACCAAGAAGAAGGCTGGACTTACTTTAAGAAATAAAGTGGACTAAAAAGAACTATCTTTTCTCTAAAATTATTAGGGAAGAGATAGTTCTTTTTGCGTTTAGCAAAAATTGAGAGGGGAGTAAGAGAATCGTTGGAAGAGGAATATTTTAAAGAATATAGAAAGGATAGATAGTTATATCTATATGAAAGAGAAGTTGAATTTATTTTTAATGGAAAAGAAAAGAGAAGAGGTGTGTAAATGAAATATTATAACGCTGGATACCTCATAATTTCCTACGATAGGGAACTTATCTATAAAGAATGCAATATTGAGGGGCTGTCACAAACGATTTTAACGATATGTAATGGGATTCGGCCTACATTTCCGGATTATTGGTTTTTTCCTTGGTGTAATTCAAATGAAAATGACCCTATTGCTCAGATGATAAATGCAAGATTGAAGATTAGTAAAGAGGGGCATGAAAGTGTACAATCTTTTTTAGATACATTAATGCGAGAAAAAAAGTTCGCATGGCCGAATACTTTTAAATCTTTAAAGGATGCGCGATTTTTTAAGCGAAATTATTTAAAGGGGATAGAAAATCTGGAGATTATTAGTTTGTATCTTTCAGAAGAGTATCGGACGAATTTTTTAATGAATGAGCGAGAAGAAAATGACTTTGAAGTTTCTATATATGATTTTCTCGAAAGTGCATTACCTGCTGATGTTGAAAACGATGAAATATTAGGATTTGATATATGTGGTTTTAGTAACAATAATTTTTATTCTTTTATTCATAATAATTTACAAGAGGATTTTGGCAAGAAATTAAATGATTTATCACTTGTTGATAAGTATGAAGATGCAAAGCGGATTATCGGTTTGATTGATGATGGGGAAATTGAGGCGGAAGAGGTATTGTGGTATGCGTGGTTAATTTTGAAATGCGTATAATCTGTTAAAGAAAGAGGTATAAGCATCGGATTAAAAGGGAGGCATTATAGTGCAAGAAAATGTACTAGAACAATTAATAAAACGTCTTTCCGTATTATCGTCCAAAAAAGAATGTGAAATATTAGCGGTGGATTTAAATGATATATATGAGAGTAGTAAAAGCTTTGAAAAAATGCTTGAAAATATGATGCACTCTCAGCAGTCTAAAGAAGGCTTAATAGATGCGTTAATTGAAGTAGAGATAGAGTTAGATCATATAAATTGGCATTATAAAAGCTTGAAGAAAAAATTGAAAATATTGATGAAAGATTAAAAAGCACGACCTTATTTGAACAAATAAGATCGTGCTTTATTTTAGTTCTCTTTCCCGAAAAGATGAGAAAATGTATCTTTTAAGTCACTGTCATTTATTTTAATATTCGCCTTTTTTAATTCATCTTGTAATAATTGTTGACCGAAGGAAGGATCGGCAATACGTTCTTCTTCTAAGTCTTTACGTATAGAGTCTTTCACTTTATCGTAAGGTTCTAAATCTTTTTTATCAGTTAGTTTAATAATGTGATAGCCGTTTGCTGATTTAACGGGATCGCTAATTTGCCCAACCTTTAATTTATAGGCAGCTTTTTCGAATTCAGGTGTCATTTTTCCTGCCCTGAAGTACCCGAGGTCTCCGCCATTATCTTTTGATATTACATCTTGAGATTCTTGTTTTGCTAACTCTTCAAATGAAGCGCCGGTATCCAATTTTTTCTTTATTTCTTTTGCTTCATTTTCGTCACTTACTAAAATGTGACTAGCTTTAATTTCTGGTTTATAGTGGTCTTTTACATCTTTTTCTGTAACGCTTTGTTTAATCGCTTCATTCAATGCGAGTTTGAATCTAATTTGATCTTTGAAATCTTCTTCATCTTTTAAACGATTATTTTCTAGTGCTGCTTTGAATTGGTCTCCATATTGATTTTTTGCTTTTTCTACTTCTTTATCTACTGCATCATCAGATACTTTATATTTTTTAGTGATAACATCTTGTGCTACCATTTCATATAGCATGTCTTTTCCATAGCGATCTTTTAATTGCTTTTCGAAATCGCTCTTCGTAATGGTTGAGTTGGTTGTTGTGGCGATTGTGGCCGAGTCATTTTTTTGTCCGCAAGCAGATAGCATTATTATACTTATTAGTGCAGTGATAATGAATATACTTTTTCCTTTCATGCTAACACCTCATCCGAATATGTTATCGCTATTGTAGAATATAGAAGTGAACATGAAGTGAATTTTTAATGTTTTTTTTCTGTAAAATGTAAAAAAAGTACATCAACATTAATGTTGATGTACGATGTAATCAAAGGTGATCGGTTTTCTTAGAATATGCACGTTTTCCTTGCTGAATATTTTTTTGCTCTTGTTCATTTTTTTGAGTGCGCTTTGCATTATTATCGCGTGCTTTTTTGTCGTTATCGCTCGTATGTGGCATATGTATCAACTCCATTTCTAAACGTTGTATGTTTATCATTTCCTTTTTCGTAAAGACTATGTATAGCGGTGCATTCATGAATACTAAAGGTGGATTAGAAATGGATTTGAAGCTGAATTATACGGAACTTATTAAGAAGTTAGTCGTTGTGATTATTGCAGGTTTATTAAATGCGATTGGGATGAATTTATTTTTAACGCCAGCTAAAGTATATGCGAGTGGCTTTGCTGGATTATCTCAATTATTATCACAAATGTTAGGTGACTTTTTATCTATTCACATATCTACGGGTGTATTGTTTAGTTTATTTAATATTCCTGTCGTTATTTTAGCATGGAAAAAGGTTGGGAAGGCTTTTACATTTTTTAGTTTTCTTTGCGTTGTATTTATGACTTTGTTTTTAGAAATTATCCCAGTTAGAGCGGTTTCGAACGATATCATATTGAATGCGATTTTTGGTGGTATTATTTCAGCGATTGGGGTAGGGATTGCTTTAAAGTGGGGTGCTTCTACAGGGGGCCTAGATATTATCGCCATGATTTTATCTAAAATAAAAGATAAGCCTGTCGGTACGTATTTTTTCTTCTTTAATGCACTTATCATTATCGCTGCTGGCTACGTATATGGATGGGAAAAGGCATTATATACTTTAGTCACTTTGTATGTATCAACGAGAATTATTGATGCGATTCATACCCGTCACGTGAAGATTACGGCACTAATTGTTACAAAGAACGGGGGAGATGTGAGAAAAGCGATTCACTCTCGTTTAGTGAGAGGGATTACAACTATACCAGCAACAGGTGCTTATACAAATGAAAATAAAGAAATGTTAATGATTGTTATTACTCGTTACGAGTTGTACGAATTAGAGAGGGTTATCAAACAGGTGGACCCAGGTGCATTTACAAATATACTGCAAACGGTCGGTGTGTTTGGATTGTTTAGAAAAGATTAAAGAGGACCAAAGCTGGTCCTCTTTTTTAATGCGAATTCGTAATGTTTTGCAATTGCTCCTGCATTTCACGTAGCTGAACTTTTTCAGCAGTTGAAGAGTTTGCATAAGCAGAGTGCAAAGAGTTTTTTGCTCTATAAACGAGTTCCTGTTGTTCAGCGCCACTTGAACAAGAAACGGCACTTGCAACAGCGTCTCTAGCTTGTTGGAATAGTAAGTTCCCCATTTAAACCCCTCCAAATGAAGAGTTACTTCTCGCTTTTTCTGCCTCAGCTAATGTACCTCTGTACGGGAATCTTGCATCATGCTTCATAACAGCATCGGCTCCTTGCTGGATAAAACGTTTTGATTTGTTCTTTTTACCCATTCGAAAAACCCCCTTTATTTAGCTGAAAACAATTGACGCGCTGACTTTTGCGTCTAATAATAGTATGAGCGTTTGGCGAGAAACTATAAGCAGGGAATTTTTAGATTACAACCCAAGAACCTCTTCTAAATATAGAGCGATCCCATCTTCTTCATTCGTTAATGTTGTATGATTTGCGAGTGATTTCAGCTCAGGAATTGCATTACCCATAGCGATGCCATGACCAGCAAATTCGATCATTTCAAAGTCGTTATCTTCATCACCAAAAGCGATAATTCGCTCTTTGGGAATATTGTAATGACCTGAAATTTTTTGTAATCCGACAGCTTTATTTAATCCGCTTTTTACAATTTCAATAATTGGCCAAGGTGCCCCCCATTTTCTATGATCGATGACTTCAGCGTGCATATCTGTTAAATGCTGGCGAATGGCAGCGGAATGCTCGTCATGTGCATCGATTAATAAGCAAGTTGGATGGTCGTTTAAAATATTTAATAAATCTCCTGTGAAAATCTTTGGAGAACCGAATTCGAAAATATGTTTTTTATCTTCATCAATTTCACGGACATACACATCATCCATGACTTCAGCATAGACATTTTTCACGCCGAAATCAAAGCAAGCTCGGACGATTTCTTGCGCTGTTGAAAGTTCAAGAGGAGAGTGATGTGTTCCCCAACTTGAATCAAGTGGGTGATGCACGTAAGCGCCGTTAAAGTTTACGATTGGTGTGTTAAGGCTAAGTTCTTTATAATAATCGTAACTAGCGCGGAATGGACGCCCTGTTGAAATAACAACAATATGTCCTTGTTCTTTTGCTTTTGCAATTGTGTTTTTAGTTCTTGGAGAAATTATTTTGTTGTCTGTTAATAAAGTTCCGTCTAAGTCTAATGCGATTAAATGTTGTTTATTCATAATTTCACCTCTTATAATAATTTTTTTGTTTCTATCTGTATTTCCGTTTTTAATATGCAGAAATAAGAGGTTAGACTGGGTGAAACTACTGTAAATGAAAGTTTCACTATATATCCATCTTACGTCGCGAAGCGCTGTGGTGTCTACTATTTCTCATTGGAAATTAGGAAAAGTCAACATCTTTTTAGAAAGTTCAAACAATGTTTCTTTCATTATGTATAATTTGTGAAAGGGGTTACATTGTTTGAACGATGCGACTTATAATGAACATGTAATCTTCTCGTATATGTTTGACTCTCCTTTGAAACTGGCCTAAAGTAGGTTGGTTTCTTTTTTTTCAACAAATATGTCAATAATTCCTGCTTAAGCTTGTGTAATTATATATATGTGCATGAGTAAACGGTAGTACTTGTTTCCTAAACATGACAGAAAAGCTTTCTTTTAAAATGGATATACTAATGAGGCAAGACGTCATGGAAGGAGAATGGAAATGGGACAAAATCGCAGGTTTCGTTCAGGGCAAAAAGCGCCAAATGATGGCATTTATGTAGAAATTGGTGAAACGGGAAGTATGGTGAAAGATCCACAAATGGTGAAATTAACTGCCGGGGATAGGTTCCCAGAGAACACAAATCATAACCGTCAGTGGACATATAAAAGAAAACCGTAACAGAAGCCGCAATCGTTATTGCGGCTTTTTTGCTTAGAAAAATGAATGTTACTTTTTGCATTTTCCAATAATAAGTTTGAAATACATAAGCAAAATTATTGTATAAAAAAGTCAGTTGGCGTATAATCAAATCAAAGGTCAAAGAAAGTCAAACGTTTGGAGGACGGTAAAGATGGACTTAAATCAAATGACAACGAAAACACAGGAAGCGATTATGAGTGCTCAGTCTTTAGCGGTATCTCATCATCATCAAGAAGTAGATACTGTTCATCTATTGCTTACGTTATTAGAGCAGCAAGACGGATTGGCAGTACGTATTTTTCAAAAAATGAATGTCGATATAGAAGCGTTAAAGCAAGGCGCCGAAAGTTTAATTAAGAAAAAGCCTTCTGTAACTGGAAGCGGGGCAGAGGCTGGGAAATTATATGTAACCGGTGCTTTGCAACAACTGCTTGTAAGAGCAGGGAAAGAAGCAGAGAAATTGCAGGATGATTACATTTCAATCGAACATGTATTGCTTGCTTTTTCTGAAGAGAAAGGCGATATAAATCAATTATTTACGAGATTTCATATTACGAAAGATAACTTATTACAGTCTTTAATGACAGTTCGGGGGAATCAGAGAGTGACTAGTCAAAATCCAGAAGCAACTTATGAAGCGTTAGAAAAATATGGACGTGATTTAGTGGCTGAAGTGAGAGCAGGGAAAATTGATCCTGTAATTGGCCGAGATAGTGAGATTCGCCGCGTGATCCGCATTCTTTCACGCAAAACGAAAAACAACCCTGTTTTAATTGGTGAGCCAGGTGTTGGTAAAACAGCAATCGTTGAAGGATTAGCGCAACGTATTGTGAAAAAGGATGTCCCAGAAGGATTAAAAGATAGAACAATCTTCGCTTTAGATATGAGTGCACTTGTGGCCGGAGCAAAATTCCGCGGTGAGTTTGAAGAGCGTCTGCAAGCTGTATTAAATGAAATTAAAAAGAGTGAAGGGCGTATTTTATTATTCATTGATGAACTTCATACAATCGTCGGTGCTGGTAAAACAGAAGGAGCGATGGATGCAGGGAATATGTTAAAACCGATGCTAGCTCGTGGTGAACTGCATTGTATCGGGGCAACGACGCTCGATGAATATCGTAAATATATCGAGAAAGATCCAGCGTTAGAAAGACGTTTCCAACAAGTATTAGCAGAAGAGCCAACTGTTGAGGATACAATTTCAATTTTACGTGGTTTAAAAGAGCGTTTTGAGATTTATCACGGTGTAAATATTCATGACCGTGCAATTGTAGCGGCATCGGTTTTATCAGATCGATATATTTCAGATCGTTTCTTACCCGATAAAGCAATTGACCTTGTCGATGAAGCCTGTGCAACAATCCGAACAGAAATTGATTCTATGCCAACAGAATTAGATGAAGTAACGCGTCGTATTATGCAATTAGAAATTGAAGAAGCTGCCCTTGGGAAAGAAAAGGACTTTGGTAGCCAAGAACGCCTAAAAACATTACAACGTGAATTATCGGACTTAAAAGAAGTTGCAAGCGGTATGAGAGCGAAATGGGAGAAGGAAAAAGAAGACATTCACAAAGTTCGTGACTTACGTGAACATTTAGAACGCTTGCGCCGTGAGTTAGAAGAAGCAGAAGGCAATTACGATTTAAACAAAGCGGCTGAACTTCGCCACGGAAAAATTCCAGCTATCGAAAAAGAGTTAAAAGAATCGGAAGAAATGGGTGCGCATAATAAACAAGAAAATCGCTTATTACGTGAGGAAGTAAGTGAAGAAGAAATTGCAGATATTGTTTCACGCTGGACTGGTATTCCTGTCGCAAAACTCGTTGAAGGTGAACGTGAGAAATTATTACGTCTAGAACAAATTTTATCAGAGCGTGTTATCGGTCAAGAGGAAGCGGTAAGCCTTGTATCAGATGCAGTACTTCGTGCTCGCGCTGGAATTAAAGATCCGAATCGTCCAATTGGTTCATTTATTTTCTTAGGACCTACAGGTGTTGGTAAAACTGAGCTTGCAAAAACGTTAGCACAAACGTTATTTGACAGTGAAGAGCAAATGATTCGTATCGATATGTCTGAGTACATGGAAAAACACGCAGTGTCACGCTTAATTGGTGCGCCTCCTGGATATGTGGGATATGAAGAGGGCGGACAATTAACAGAAGCAGTAAGACGTAAACCGTATTCTGTTATTTTGTTAGACGAAATCGAAAAGGCGCATCCAGAAGTATTCAACATTTTATTACAAATGTTAGACGATGGACGCATTACAGATTCACAAGGACGTACAGTAGACTTTAAAAATACGGTTATTATTATGACTTCAAATATTGGATCTGCTCACTTATTAGAAGGGCTAGAAGAAGATGGCTCTATTAAAGAAGAGTCAAGAGAACTTGTAATGGGACAATTAAGAGGACATTTCCGACCAGAATTCTTAAACCGTGTCGATGAAATTATTTTATTCAAACCTCTTACAAGGAATGAAATTAAAGGTATTGTTGATAAGATTGTACAAGAATTACAAGGGCGTTTAGCAGATCGCCACATTACAGTAGAATTAACGGAATCTGCAAAAGAATTTGTTGTAGAAGCTGGATTCGATCCGATGTACGGAGCTCGTCCCTTAAAACGATACGTACAACGTCAGGTGGAAACGAGATTAGCGAGAGAATTAATTGCAGGAACGATTACTGATAATAGTCACGTAGTTATTGATGTAGCAAATAATGAGTTAGTCGTTCATGTGCAATAAAAATAAAAAAAGAGTTCGGATAAAATCCGGACTCTTTTTTTAGTGTTGTTCTACTGGCTCGTTTGGAATCGTAGCTGAAATCGCTAGTACTAATACAGCAAGAACAACTGAGAAAATAGACGCTTGGTTAAAATCGTATGTACCGCCAGTCATAGAACCGATTACATAGCTCATCATATGTACAAGCGCGAACGACCAAATTAATGCCCAAATGAAACGCATATTTTACACCTCTATTCGTTCAATCTGTCCTTATTGTAACACAATTGAAAAAAGAATATAGAAAAATATTTGTAGATTTTTCAACGCAAATTTGCATTCTGTTCATACATTATAAAAGAGTACTTTTATACGTTTAGAAAATAAGGCGGGGGAAAAATGAGTATTACGGAACGTTTTTTTTACTTAGAAAAAGAACCATGTGTAATTTATTTACCGGAAAAGCCAAATGGATTTTCTGTTATGCTCCTAGGAGATTATAACTATTTTATTGAGAATGGTACAAGTTTATGGACACAGCATGCGGGAAAATCTTATTTTTTACATGGCCTTATTGAGGAAGGCTACACGGTCTTTTCTTCTAATTTATATGGAAGACACTGGGGGAATGACCAATCTGTTCGCCTAGCGAAACGTTTATATGATGTTGTTTTGAGAAAAGAGACATTAAATACGAAAATGCACATTATGGCAGATGGTATGGGTGCGCTTGTAGCGCTTGAAATGATGAACAAATACCCTGAAAGTATACGTTCTGTCATTATGTTAAATCCGTGTTTAGATTTGCCAGAATATGTGGAGTTCGAAAAAGAGCATAAGTTTTTTTACAAAAGATTAGTGAAGGAATTAAGTTTGGCGTATGATTCCAAAGAAGAAGAATTAGAATCAAAAATAAATAAGAAATCATTTACGCTTCTTCCGTCTTGTGTACCCGTTAAAATTTTCGTATCAACACAAGAAAAAAGAGGAAGAAAACAATTGTTACGTAAATACGAGAAAATGAGGCAATTAAATCAATGCGATACTTCTGTCTTATTCCATCTCCAAGATGTGAAATATAAAATGGTTAGACAAACGACGGATTTCTTTAAAAAATATGAAGAAGAATTGTGAAGCTCCCATATACATAAATGAGGAGCTATTTGTTTCAAGGGGAAAGGGTTGGTGGTATGAAACGCGTGCTAATTGTGGGTGCACTTACGTTTGTAGGTTATCACCTTGTGAATAAAATGATTGCAGAAGAAGTAGAAGTATATGGTCTTGATTTTGATGAATTTGATAGTATGACAAAAATTAATGAAGAGAAATTATTGTTGATTGGGCGAAATGCGTTATTTACGTACTATTCCATAAGGGATGAAGACGGATGGCGATCGGTAGAGGAAGAGAGTTTCGATACAGTTTATTTTTGTTTGTATGAGCCGAATCAGCAAAGTGGCTTTCGGAATGAAAGAGTCATATTACAATATTTAAAACGAATCGTAAGAATGTGTGAAAAAAATAAAGTAAAGTTAAATCTAATTTCTTCTATTGAAATAGGAAGCGCTGAAGAATCCGAAAACAAACGCCTGTTTTCGAAAGTGGAAGAAGGATTGAAAAAAGGAGAATTACAATATAGTGCATATCGAGTTCCTACAGTATATGGGCCATGGCAACCGTCGTTTATGATGTATCATCAGCTCATTTTATCAGAACTCGATGAAAAAGAGTGCCATTGTATAAGTGGAGAAAAAGGAAGGGATTTACTTTACGTTGAAGATGTATGTGAATACTTATGGGAAAATGGAATGAATGTAAAGCACCTCGGTATATATAATTTACTTAGTGGAAAAGAAGCATTATGGGAAAAAGGTATGAGCCTTTTACATGCAGATGGTAAGGTAAACAAAAAAGATGAGCATATAAGAAATGAAGCGGTAGAGATTGTTTCTCTTAAAAGAAATACGCCGTTAGAATTTGGTTTAAATAAACAATTGGCACATATGAAAAAATATAAAGAGTTATACGAAGGGTAGTGCACGTGTTACACTATTGTATGGACTATAAATTTAAATTTTTATTGGAGAGGAAGAGCATATATGAACGAAAAAAGCATGCAATTTTTACAAATCGCAATGAAGCATTTACCAGAAGCTAAGGCAATTTTAGATGATAATGGAATTGCACTTGATATGGAGAAAGCACAGCCTGTGTTAGAGCTATTGATGAAAGTAATGAGCGAAGCATATGAGCTTGGGAAAGCTGATAAAGAATAAAAAAACCTTCTTTTTTGAGAGGGAAAGAGGCTCAAGCCGTATGTAGAAGCGGTAAGGGCCTTTTTTTGTTTCGAGCGAGGTAAGGCCAGAGCGGTGATGAGGAGAAGGTCTTAGTTTTGAAGGGGAACTGATAAAGAATTAACCCGTCTTTTGGAGGGGAGGAGGCTCAAGCTGTGAGTAGAAGCGGTAAGGGCCTTTTTGTTTTGAGCGAAGTAAGGATAAGGTGATGGAATAATTTGTATTTCGAAATGGCAGGGATTTTTCTGTTTCTTTTAATGAAAAATAAAGTTGGTAATACGCCGTCTTTATTTTTTAGCTGAAATATATTCTAGACAAAAGTACATTTATGTTTTAAAATTAGTACCAAGTCATAATAATTGATATAAAACGGAGGGCTGCGATGTGAACGTGGGCATTTTAGGGATCGGAAGATATGTGCCAGAAAAAGTAGTCACAAATCACGATTTAGAGAAAATCGTAGATACATCTGATGAATGGATTCGTACGAGAACGGGAATTGCAGAAAGACGCATTGCCGATGATACAATAGATACTTCATATATGGCGGTAGAGGCTTCTAAAAAAGCACTTGAAGATGCAGGAATTAGCGGAGAGGATATCGATCTTATTTTAGTCGCAACAGTAACGCCGGATCGCGCATTCCCAGCAGTAGCTTGTGTAATCCAGGAAGCAATTGGCGCAAAACATGCAGCTGCAATGGATTTAAGTGCAGCGTGTGCTGGCTTTATGTACGGAATGATTACAGCGCAGCAATTTATTCAAACGGGAACTTATAAAAATGTATTAGTAGTTGGTAGTGACAAACTATCCAAAATTGTAGATTGGAATGACCGAAATACAGCAGTACTATTTGGGGACGGAGCAGGTGCTATCGTAATGGGAGCTGTTTCGGAAGGAAAAGGTGTACTTTCATTCGAATTAGGAGCGGACGGAAGTGGTGGTAAGCATCTTTATCAAGACGAGTATGTTATGATGAATGGCAGAGAAGTCTTTAAATTTGCCGTTCGTCAACTTGGTGATTCTTGTCTTCGTGTGTTAGAAAAAGCAGGACTTACGAAAGAGGATGTGGACTTCTTAGTACCACATCAAGCGAATATTCGTATTATGGAATCTGCAAGAGAGAGATTAAATTTACCGAAAGAAAAAATGAGTATGACAATTGAAAAGTTCGGTAATACATCAGCCTCTTCAATTCCAATTGCGATGGTAGAGGAATTGCAAAATGGACGTATTCAAGACGGTGATTTAATTATACTTGTTGGTTTTGGCGGCGGATTAACATGGGGAGCAGTCGCTCTTCGTTGGGGTAAATAAGGACTGAGAGAAAAAAAGGAGTGTATTTTGTATGGAAAAAAAGAGGGTCGTAATTACAGGATTAGGAGCTGTTACACCGATCGGAACAGATGTTGAAACAGCGTGGGAAAACATTAAAAAGGGTGTATCTGGAATCGGACGACTTACAAGAATTGATCCAGAAATGTTTCCAGCAAAAGTAGCAGCAGAAATTAACGACTTTGAAGTCGAGAAATATATTGATAAAAAAGAAGCGCGCCGTATGGATCGCTTTACACAATATGCAGTAGCAGCAGCGAAAATGGCAGTTGCGGATGCGAACCTTGAAATTACAGAAGAAAACGGACCCCGAATTGGTGTGTGGATTGGTTCTGGTATTGGCGGTATGGAAACATACGAAGAACAATTTAAGATTTTTACTGAAAAAGGTCCGCGCCGCGTGAGTCCATTCTTCGTACCAATGATGATTCCAGATATGGCAGCAGGTCAAGTATCAATCGCTACAGGAGCAAAAGGAATTAACACTTGTTCTGTAACGGCTTGTGCATCTGGTGCAAACTCAATTGGTGATGCATTTAAAGCAATTCAGCGTGGTGATGCTGATGCGATGATAACGGGCGGAGCAGAAGCACCGTTAACAAGTATGGCATTTGCTGGATTTAGTTCAGCGAAAGCATTAACATTTAATGAAGATCCAGCGACGGCTTGCCGTCCGTTCGATAAAAACCGTAGCGGTTTCGTAATGGGTGAAGGATCAGGAATTCTTATTCTTGAAGAATTAGAGCACGCGTTAGCACGTGGTGCCCATATTTATGCGGAAATTGCTGGTTATGGTGCAACGGGTGATGCGTTCCATATTACAATGCCTGCTCCTGGCGGTGAAGGCGGAGTGCGTGCAATGCGTCAAGCTTTAGCTGATGCAGGTCTAGAGCCAGAAGATATTGATTACATTAATGCGCATGGTACAAGTACAGATGCGAATGAAAAGTATGAAACGATGGCAATTAAAGAAACTTTCGGCGAGCATGCATATAAAGTAGCGATTAGCTCAACGAAATCAATGACAGGTCACTTATTAGGAGCAGCGGGTGCTGTTGAGGCGATCTTCTCTATTAAAACAATTACAGACGGAGTGATTCCTCCGACAATTAACTATGAAACGCCAGATCCAGATTGTGATTTAGATTACGTACCAAATAAAGCGAGACATCAAGAAGTAAACGCGGTATTAAGTAATTCATTAGGATTCGGTGGTCATAACGCAGTATTAGTATTTAAATCGTATAAATAATAGATGAAATAAGGTGTTTTTTCGTAACAAACTACGAAAAAACACCTTATTTATTTTTACGCTCTTTCCTTTTTTCGCATATACATAAAAAAAGGAGGGATGAAGATGGGGGTTGTTGATACGGCAAAATGGCTACACCTGTATTATGGACGCCCAGAAAAACTTTGTGAGAAATTTACAAAGTATATTCCATTGCCAAAAGAGAGGTTGTATCGCTTTTTAATCTCTAGAGGTATGTATCGCCCGGTAATGCGGGGTGAGCAGGAAATTAAAGAATTAGAGAAAAAAGAAATTTGGAAAGAACTTAGCATGGAGTATGAAAAATTAAAAAGTTGGCTAAAAGGTCCAGATGTTCCTATCTTTATTTTATTATCAGATTCATATAATCGAACGGTACAAGAAGAGTATAACGGGAAGGCTGGTTTATCTATGCGTCACGTTATTTTCTTATTCGTATGTGGACGTAATTCAGTAGAGGAACTAAAAGCTTTATTAACGCATGAATATCACCATATATGTAGATTGCATCAAATTGAGACGAAAGAAAAAGAGTATACATTACTTGATACGATGATTATGGAAGGCTTAGCTGAGCAAGCTGTATATGAAAGGTATACAGAAAAAAGATGCGCACCGTGGACTACTTACATTTCAAAAGAAGATGCTATTTATTATTGGAGAAATTCAATACAAGAACGAATAGATGTAAAGAGAGGTACGAGGGAGCATGATGTTTTATTAAATGGACTGCACCCGTATCCGAAAATGCTTGGCTATGCACTTGGATTCCATATTGTAAAAGATTGCGTAGCTTTTGAAGGAGAAGATACACTTTCTTTATTATCTATAGATGCGAAAGAAATATTGAATAAAGCAAATACATTTCACGTTTCGTAAAAAAACAGGAGAGCTATCTCTTGTTTTTTTATATATTATAGAAGAAAAAATAATAATTAGAATATATTTCCTCAAGTGGAATAAAGTTAAGCAAAAATGAACATAATGATTGGTACAAACAGTAGTGAAGTGAGGGGTAGAGAATGTTATATCTACATGATGTATGGGTAAATTGGTTTGAAGGTGAAGAGAATGGGTATAACGTTTGTCATTTTTACGAGTGGCGGAAAGATGATACGATTGAGCTATTAGATCAAGTGCCATTATTAAAAGTAGATTCCACATTATATCATTACATCGAGAACGAATTGTTAGAGCTTCCGCAAAAGTTATTGGAAGACGTACATCATAAGGCTTATATTCGTAAAAATCACGAACGTTTGCAACAAGAATATTGTTTTGTAGTTACAGATGGAAAAGGAATTATTGCGATTGATTCAATCGGCTATAATGTGCCAATTAGAAAAAGTAGGCTTATACCTCGTCAAGAGCAGATGGTATATGAGATGGTAGAAAATGTGCAAGCAGAAAAGTATGAGTTCCAGGTAGAAGAAATTGAAAAAGAACATCATATTTTATCACCATCGCCTTTCATTATGAATGGCTTGACTCGTAAAGAAAGACAGCTAAAACAATTATTATTTATGGCGTTAGATCAATTACATACAACGAAAAATCCAGCTGAAATTCGCTACTGGTTCACAGAGTGGGATCCATCAGCATACGGAATGGTTCAACATATGGAATTTGAAGATATTTGGGCTAAACTTTATGATGAAGCGAAAACTGGATGGTCTGAGAAACACGAACAATTATGTGAGCGTCTTGTAAAAGGACAGCCGTTTTTTGAAAAGCTATGGGAAATGGAAAATGAGCAGAAGGTAAATTAAAAAAACCGCCGATTGGCGGTTTTTTTTTTGGAGTTGGCAAGAATGTTCGGTGGCTTCGCGCCTTCCTGCGAGGCAAGAAGCGCCTCTGCGTCAGGAGCTCCATCCCCCTCACATTCTAAGCGAGCCGCCTCCGCTTTATAAGTTACCTACGTTTTCTGCTTAGTCCCATTGCGTTTTCTACTTTGCGTAGTTGTTTGAATGCGACGCGGTTTGCTTTTTCTGCACCTTTGTCTAGAATTTCGTCTAGTTCTGGGGAGCTGATTAGTTCGTTATATTTGTCTTGGATTGGGCGAACTGCTTCTACGACTACTTGCGCTAGGTCGCCTTTGAAGTCGCCGTATCCTTTTCCTTCGTACATTGCTTCTATTTCTTCAACTGTTTTTCCAGAGAATGAAGAATAGATTGTTAATAAGTTAGAGATACCAGGTTTATTTTCTTTATCGAATTTCACGATACCTTCAGAGTCAGTTACAGCACTTTTAATTTTCTTTTCAATTGTTTTCGGTTCATCAAGCATACTGATCATTGATTTTGGATTTGGATCAGATTTACTCATTTTTTTCGTAGGTTCTGTTAATGACATAACGCGAGCTCCTACTTTTGGAATGCGAATTTCAGGAACTGTGAACACTTCACGGAAACGTTTGTTGAAACGCTCTGCTAGATCACGTGTTAATTCCATATGTTGTTTTTGATCATCACCAACAGGTACGATTTCAGTGTTGTAAAGTAAAATATCAGCAGCCATTAATGGTGGATACGTAAGTAATCCAGCCGGAACTGAATCTCTACCAGAAGCTTTATCTTTATATTGTGTCATACGCTCCAATTCTCCAACGTAAGCAACTGATTGCATGATCCATCCTAGTTGAGCGTGTGCGGGTACTTCTGACTGTACAAATAAAGTAGCTTTTTCAGGATCGATGCCGCATGCAACATATAGTGCAGCAAGACTGCGGATGTTTTTACGAAGTTGTACGGGATCTTGAGGTACTGTAATCGCATGTTGGTTTACAATGCAGAAATAACAGTCGTGTTCGTTTTGAAGCTCTGTAAATTGCTTCATAGCTCCTAAATAGTTACCAAGTGTAATTGTTCCACTTGGCTGAATACCAGAAAAGATAACTGACATAAGTAATTCCTCCTAAATTTGAATGTGTGATAGGGAAGAGAAGGCATACAAAAAAGCCCATTCATCCCAAATTACATAGGGACGAATGGACCGCGGTACCACCCTAATTATTTCACCATTGTGAAATCTCTCAGATCCATAATAACGTCTGGATATAACGCCAAAGCCTACTACTCACGGTTCGGTTTGGTGCTCAAAAGCCCATTCCATATTGCACAATTACTTGTTCACACCAGCCACAAGCTCTCTGAAATTGCCTCAATATGTACTCTTCTTTATCATCGCATACATATAAATTTATTTATTGTTAACTGAGCCCTTTTAATATGAAAGAACTAAAGTTTTATAACAAAATGTTTTGCTGATTATTATATCATATGGAATAGTGTTTGCAAACTACATCAAAATAGTAAAGCTAATGAGAGTCGAGAACAGACCAAGTACGATACCAGTAATACAAATCGGATACGTCCATTTGAATGAATATGTTTTATAAATACGTTCTTTTTTATCGGTAGGTTCCTCTGCTTCTTCAATTAAAGAGTCAATTTTTTTGTTCGTACCAAATACTCTTTGGAATGCGTAAATTGTTACGTTAAAAAATCCATTTTGAAATATGTATAAAAAACCACCTATAAGAATAAAAACCAATGAGATATAGAATGAGATGTTGACAAAATTCAACAAAAACCGAGATGAAACGAGGAATGCGCCAACACTAGAAGCGATTATCGCTACGAAAAATAGTATACAAGTATGAAAAAAAACTTTATTCAAAATATTCCCCTCCGTCAAAATATTACTAGAATTATTATACTATAAAAGTTATAATAAGTAATATAAATAATTTTTTGAAAATTATATGCAATTAAAGTGTTAATTGCAAGATGATGGTAGCAATGTTAACGTATTCCTTTACAAAAAAATAAAAAAATAAATAATTTATTAAAAATTTTAACAAAAAAACAAAAAACTATATTCACAATCGTCATATTATATGTATAATGAAAATTGTAGAAACTTGGAGATTATTCTTTCAATTCTACTTTTTTACAAGTGAGGGTACAGGAAGTGCAATTAGGGGAGGCAATACAACATGAAGAAAAAGATACCGTTATTAATTGCATCAACGTTGACAGTGAGTATGTTAGGAGCTTGTAGTTATCAAAAAGAAGATAACAAAGCAGGTGCAAAAGAAAAATCCTCAAATAAGCAAGTGTTAAACCTAACTGAAACAGCTGAGATTCCAACAATGGATACGACGTTATCAACGGATGCAGCATCTTCTAACATCATGAATAATACAATGGAAGGATTATATCGTCTGGGGAAAGATGATAAACTCGTTCCAGGTGTCGCTAAATCCTATGAGAAATCAGAGGATGGTAAAAAGTATGTATTTAAATTACGTGAAGATGCGAAATGGTCTAACGGTGAGCCTGTAACAGCGAAAGACTTCGTTTATTCTTGGAGAAGAGCTGTAGATTCAAATACGGGTGCCAAGTTTGCTTACATACTATTTGATGTTAAAAATGCGGAGAAAGTTAACAAAAAAGAGTTACCAGTGGAAGAACTGGGTGTAAAGGCCATTGATGATCACACACTTGAAGTGGAATTAGACAACCCTGTTCCTTATTTTGTAAGTTTAACAGTCTATCCAACATTTTATCCTTTGAATGAGAAGTTTGTAAAAGAACAAGGAGATAAATTCGGATTAGAATCCAATACGACACTTTACAATGGACCATTCGTTTTAAATGAATGGAAGCATGAACAAAGTTTCAAATTGACGAAGAATCCGACGTATTGGGAAAATAAAGTAGTAAAACTTGAGGAAGTAAACTTCAATATTGTTAAGGATCGTTCAACGGCTATAAATTTATATGAAACAAAAGCAATTGATCGTGTAGTATTAACATCAGAGTTTGTAGATAAATACAAATCAGATGCTGATTTTAAAACAATTAAGAGACCATCTACACAATTCATTCGCTTAAATGAAAAAAATAAGTTTTTAGCAAATAAAAATATCCGAAAAGCAATTGCGATGTCCTTTGAACGTGAAAATATCGGAAAAGTTATTTTAAACGATGGTTCAGAAGGAATGTATGGTTTTGTTCCGAAAGGTTTGGCAAAAGGACCTAACGGAAAAGACTTCCGTGAAGAGAACGGAAAGCTTATAAAAGAGGATGTTAAAGAAGCTCAAAAATATTGGGAAGCTGGTAAAAAAGAACTTGGTGTAGACAAAGTAGAGTTAGAGTTATTAAACTTTGATACTGATGATGCTAAAAAAATCGGAGAGTATTTAAAAGGACAATTCGAAAAGAACTTACCAGGTTTAACAGTTTCAACAAAAATGCAGCCATTTGCACAAAAATTAAAACTTGAAGCAAGTGGAGATTATGCGATGTCATATGCGGGATGGAGTCCAGATTATATGGATCCAATGTCATTCCTTGAAATGTATACAACAGGTAATTCGCAAAATAAAGTGAATTACGCAAATCCAGCTTATGATGAACTAATTAAGAAAGCCAAAACAGAAGTAGATGTACAAGCTCGCTGGGATGCTCTATTAAAAGCAGAACAACAACTGCTTGAGGATGCAGCGATTGCTCCAGTATATCAACCTGGAAAGGCATATTTACAACGTAGTTCAATTACTGGCCTATTAGAGCATAAATATGGCGGAGAATTTAGCTATAAGTGGGTTGAACTCAAAAACTAAAAATGGTTTCCATCATGAATAAGGGTATATGCCTATGATGGGCATATGCTCTTATTTTAAAAAAATAAAAGTAAGAATATTTTAAACTATCTTATTGCTTTTGAGAAAAACGGGGAGGTGCTTGACTATGGGACGTTATGTATTAAAACGTTTCGTGTACATGGCTTTGACATTATTTTTAATTACTACACTGACTTTCTTTTTGATGAAATTACTTCCGGGTTCTCCGCTTAAAAATCAGGAGAAGTTATCACCGGCACAAAAAGAAATCATTCTTGAAAAATATGGTTTAAATGATCCAGTACCAGTTCAATATGCACGTTACTTAGGTAACTTAGCAAAAGGTGATTTAGGGGTATCATTCCAATATGATAACCGCCCAGTAACAGATATGATTGTGGACCGCATTGGACCATCAGCACAACTTGGTTTACAAGCGATTATATTAGGAACGTTTATCGGATTAATTTTAGGAATCGTTGCGGCACTTCGTAACAATACATGGGTCGATTATGGGGCGACAATAATTTCCGTACTCGGTATGTCGGTACCATCGTTCGTATTTGCCGCATTACTACAATATTTCGTAGGGGTAAAACTTGGTTGGTTCCCAGTAGCATTCTGGAAAGGACCAGAGTTTACAGTAATGCCTACAATTGCTTTATCGATGGCAGTTATCGCAACAATCGCACGTTTCGCTCGTGCAGAGTTAATTGAAGTTATGCAAGCCGACTACATTTTAACAGCGAAAGCAAAAGGAATTAGCCAAGGCGTTATCATTATCAAGCATGCACTTCGTAACGCGTTAATTCCAGTTGTAACAATTTTAGGACCAATGGTTGCCGGATTAATTACAGGGACACTAGTTATTGAGCAAATTTACGCTGTACCTGGACTTGGGGAACAATTCGTTAAATCGATTACAGTGAATGACTATACAGTTATTATGGGAACTACAATTTTCTATAGTGCGATCTTCATCTTAGTTATTTTCATTGTCGATATTTTATACGGAATTATTGATCCTCGTATTCGTTTAGCGGGAGGGAAAAAATGATGAAAGATGTACAAAAATTATCTCCAGATTTATTTCAACCAGCCAATCAAAGTAATGTTGATAATGAAGTCATTGCCCGTCCAAGCTTAACGTTTTGGCAAGATGTAAGAAGACGTTTGTTCCAACATAAAGGTGCAATGTTTGGTTTCGTATTATTAATGCTTATTGTACTACTAGCAATTATAGGACCGATGGTAAGTAAGCATTCTTATAAAGAGCAGGATTTAGGTCGTGCGAAAATGCCACCAAAAATTCCAGTGATTGAAAATATTCATTGGCTACCATTTGACGGTACAGATCAATATGGTGTTGACCAATATGAAAAACGTGATATTAAAGAGTACTTCTGGTTTGGTACAGATGATCTTGGCCGTGATTTATGGACAAGAACATGGGAAGGTACACGCGTATCATTATATATCGCTCTTTTAGCAGCAGCAATTGATTTAGTAATTGGGGTTGCATACGGAGGTATTTCAGCATTCTACGGCGGTAGAGTAGATAACATTATGCAACGTATTATGGAGATTATTAACGGTATTCCATATTTAATCATCGTTATTTTAATGGTAATCATTATGGGATCAGGTATATGGTCGATTACACTTGCGATGGCAATTACAGGTTGGATAGGGATGTCGCGTATCGTTCGTGGACAAATCCTAAAATTAAAAAACCAAGAATACGTATTAGCATCTCGTACATTAGGAGCAACGAATACACAATTAATTGTGAAACACTTAATACCGAACGTAATGGGACCAATTATCGTAATGACAATGTTTACAATTCCAACAGCGGTGTTTGGTGAAGCATTCTTAAGCTTCATTGGTTTAGGTATTCAGCCACCATTCGCATCACTTGGATCTCTTGTAAATGACGGTTATAAATCAATTCAAACGTATCCACATATGATGTTCATCCCAGCGGTTGTCATCAGTATGTTAATCTTAGCATTTAACTTAATGGCAGACGGATTACGCGACGCGTTAGATCCAAAAATGCGTAAGTAAAAGAGGGGAGAAGTAAAAATGAAAACATTGCTAGAGGTAAAAGATTTGCAAGTCTCCTTTGATACACATGCAGGTGAAGTACAAGCTGTACGCGGTGTTACTTTTGATTTAAAAAAAGGAGAGACATTAGCGATTGTAGGAGAATCTGGTTCTGGTAAATCAGTTACTTCTAAAGCGTTAATGGGATTAATTCCGAACCCTCCAGGACGTATTAAAAACGGTGAAATCGTATTTGAAGGTCGTGACTTAACGAAATTAACAGAAAAAGAAATGCAGCAAGTACGCGGTAAAGATATCGCGATGATTTTCCAAGATCCAATGACATCATTAAATCCAACGATGACAATTGGTAATCAGATTATGGAAGGCCTTATTAAACACCAAGGGATGAGTAAAGCGGACGCACGTAAAGTTGCTGTAGAATTAATCGACCTTGTAGGTATTCCAAATCCAGAAGCTCGCTTAAAACAATATCCTCACCAATTCTCAGGTGGTATGAGACAGCGTGTAGTTATTGCGATGGCGTTAGCTTGTAATCCGAAATTACTAATTGCCGATGAGCCGACAACAGCGCTAGACGTTACAATTCAGGCGCAAATTTTAGAGCTTATGAAGGACATTCAGCAAAAAACAGAAGCAGCAATCATTTTCATTACACATGACTTAGGTGTAGTGGCAAACGTTGCAGACCGAGTTGCGGTTATGTACGCTGGTAAAGTTGTTGAAATTGGAACTGTTGATGAAATTTTTTATAATCCACAACATCCATACACATGGGGCTTAATCGCATCTATGCCAAGCTTAGATGGTTCAGAAGAAGAGCTATATGCAATTCCTGGAACGCCTCCAGACTTATTAAAGCCGCCAAAGGGTGATGCTTTTGCACCACGTAATCCGCAGGCGCTGAAAATTGATTTTGAAATGGAACCACCTTTATTTAAAGTAAGTGATACACACTATGCGGCAACTTGGTTACTTCATGAGCAAGCGCCAGAAGTAAAACCACCGGCAGTTGTTGAAAAACGCATTCTTCAAATGAAAGCAGGTGAACAACATGACTAAACAACGTGAGAAATTAATTGAAGTAAAAAATGTAAAGCAACACTTCGACGTGAGTGGTGGTGTTGTCAAAGCGGTTAATGATATTTCATTTGATATTTACCGCGGAGAAACATTTGGTCTTGTAGGAGAATCAGGTTGTGGTAAATCAACAACTGGAAGAACAATCATTCGTTTATACGATGCAACTGCTGGTGAAGTGTTGTTCGATGGTGAAAATGTACATGGTAAAAAATCACGCGCAGAACTGAAGAAATTCAACCGTAAAATGCAAATGATTTTCCAAGATCCATATGCATCATTAAACCCTCGTATGACAGTAGGGGACATTATTGCAGAGGGTATTGATATTCACGGACTAGCAAAAAGTAAAAAAGAGCGTATGGATCGTGTTCATGAACTGTTAAACACAGTTGGCTTAAATAAAGAACACGCGAACCGTTTCCCGCATGAATTCTCAGGTGGACAACGTCAACGTATCGGTATTGCTCGAGCACTTGCTGTAGAACCTGAATTTATCATTGCCGATGAGCCAATCTCAGCACTTGACGTATCGATTCAGGCGCAAGTTGTAAACTTACTGAAACAGTTACAAAAAGAAAAAGGTTTAACATACTTATTCATCGCCCATGATTTATCGATGGTAAAATACATTAGTGACCGCATCGGCGTAATGTACCGTGGTCAAATCGTTGAGCTAACAACAAGTGATGAGTTATATGCGAATCCAATTCATCCGTATACAAAATCACTATTATCAGCAATTCCACTTCCAGACCCAGATTATGAGCGTAATCGTAAACGTATCGTATATGATCCAACTCAGCATGATTATGGTAGTGAAGTACCAACAATGCGTGAAATTCGCCCAGGCCATTTCGTATTATGTTCTGAAGCAGAGTATAAGAAATATAAAGAAATCTATCAATAATAAAAAAAGCCATTCTTCCATTAAGGAAGGGTGGCTTTTTTCTACTATATAAATGAGTGGTCAACATTGTCGGTAAGTCGATATATTGAAAGAATCGCCCATATAAATTTCATTCACTAATAACTACATCTTGATCAAACGAGTGTTACTGCGCCTGAACAGAAACACTTTCTTCTTGCTCATTCGGTTTAACAAGTGCATAACGTTCCCATGCTCTACTTTTCCAGCGGAAGAACATAATAATGGCACGCGTCCATTCGTCGATAGCAATCGCTAACCAAATACCAACGAGTCCCATATCTAAATGGAAGGCGAAAAAGTAACCGAGTGGTAAACTCATTAACACCATAGAGAATGCGCCGATTAAAACAGGGTATTTTGCATCACCAGCTGCACGAAGTGAATTAATGATGACGATGTTCATCGTGCGTCCCGTTTCAAGTAGTACACTTAGTAAAAGAACGCTTGCACCTAATTTAATAATGTGTGGATTATCTGTAAACAGTCCCATTAATTGTGTGCGGAATGTAATAACGAGAACAACCATACATAAAGTTACGCCAATTGCCCATTTTACACTTTTCCATACACGTTCATATGCTTCATCTTTTTCGCCGCCGCCAACAAGGCGCCCGATAATAATTGCTGTTCCCATACCAATCGCAATGGCAAATAAATAAGTGAACATGGAAATGTTAGTAGCGTATTGCCTTGCTGCCAATGATTCCGTACCTAAGTATGTTGCGTAATATAAGAAGACAATTTGACAAGCTTGATACATGACTTGTTCGAATGCAGATGGAATGCCGATCTTTAATATTTTGCCAACGTATTCTTTTGATAAAGTGAAGTAATATTGTAATTTCACACGGTATTCCATAACGCGGTATAGTAACCAGAAGAACACAATAAGTGCCAGTAGTCGACTGACAGCGGAAGAAATCGCGGCCCCTTGCACACCGAGTTCAGGGAAACCGAATTTCCCGAAAATAAGTACGTAGTTTCCGGCGATATGAATAATATTCATTCCGAGCGAAACAAACATTGCTTGCTTTGTAAAGCCGTGAACGCGGATAATTGCGGCTAACGAGTTAATAATAGCTTGAAGGAAAATAGCCCCTCCGACGATGGATAAATAGCTTTGTGCATACATTAGTACATCGCCTTGTAAATTCATTGCCATCATCATATGTTTTGAAAATAAAAGAAAACCAGCGCTTATAACGAGTCCGACCACTAAATTTAATGTGACGGCTAATGCTGATATTTTAGATGCTTCCATAAAACGTTTGGAACCGAGGTATTGAGATACGACGATCGCAGCGCCATTCCCAATTACTTCTAGTACCAAAATAGCGATATGAAGATATTGATTTGCTGCACCAACCCCAGATACAGCATCGTCTGATAATGCACTTAACATGAAAGTATCAGCGATCCCCATCAACATAAAAAGAAAAACTTCTAGAAAAATAGGCCATGTTAATAGGAATAAACTTAGTTTCTCAGTTGGCCCACTTTTTGAGTGAATTGCTGTCATATCTGTCCCCTCTTTACCGATATCTATTTTTAGCAAAGTGTATCGTAACATACTTTCATAGCCATTGCACTCATTTTAACCTACATATTTTTAATATGAAGAGACCTCCATTTTATGTTAATAAGAGAAGGATAATTATACGTAAAATATAATAGAATATAAAATTCATTTTTCTCTGATAATTTAGAAAAATATAAAAATAGTTTTTTTGACGTTTTAGTCAGGAAAAATAGCAATATGAAACGTTTACAAAGGTTTATTTTTTAACAGAAAATTTTAATAAAATAGAAATATAAATATACAAAGAATATATTTGTGTGTATAATATGAATTATTAGAACATATATATATTTCTTTCTGTTTGAAAATGAAAGGGCTAACATTTTTTGGAGGGGTGGAAGTATGAAAAAAAAGATACCAGTTTTTGTAGCATCAACAGTAGCGATGAGCATGGTTTTAGGGGCATGTAGTTATCAAAAAGATGAGCCGCAAGCGAACGCAAAAGGGGATAGCGGGAAAAGCGGTGCGAAGCAAGTTATAAACTTAATTGAAACACAAGAAATTCCAACGATGGATCCAGCTTTGTCAGCTGATGCAGTTTCTTCGAAAGTAATGAACAACACGATGGAAGGACTATACCGTCTTGGAAAAGATGATAAGTTAGTTCCAGGTGTAGCGAAAGAATTCCAAAAGTCAGAAGACGGTAAAAAGTATACATTTAAATTACGTGAAGATGCAAAATGGTCAAATGGTGAACCTGTAACAGCGAAAGATTTCGTATATGGATGGCAAAGAGCGATTAATCCAGATACAGCTGCAAAATCAGCGTACATTATGTATGATATAAAGAATGCAGAAAAAATTAATAAAAAAGAGATGAGTCCAGATCAATTAGGCGTAAAAGCAATTGATGATCACACGTTAGAAGTGGAATTAGATAATTCTATTCCATATCTTGTTGATTTAATGGTCTATCCGATCTTCTATCCTGTGAATGAAAAGTATGTAAAAGAGCAAGGTGCACAGTTTGGTTTAGAAGCAAATACAACACTTTATAACGGGCCATTTACATTAAGTGATTGGCAACATGAACGTAGCTTCAAAATGACAAAGAGCCCATCATATTGGGACAATAAAGAAGTGAAGCTTGAGGAAGTAAACTTTAATATTGTAAAAGATACGTCTACGCCAATTAATTTATATGAAACAAACGCAGTCGATCGAGCGACGTTATTAGCAGAGTTCATCGATAAATATAAAGGAAAACCAGATTTCAAAACGGTAGAAGATACTTCTGTATTCTTCCTTCGCTTAAATCAAAAAGACCCAGCTTTAGCAAATAAAAATATTCGTAAAGCAATTTCTCTTGGTTTTGACCGTAAACCATTCGTTGATACATTATTAAATAACGGTTCTAAGCCAGCGACGGGATTAATTCCTGACAATTTCATTAAAGGACCGGATAAAAAAGATTTCCGTGCTGAAAATGGAGATATTATAAAACCGAATGTAAAAGAAGCGAAAAAGTATTGGGAAGCTGGTAAAAAAGAACTTGGTAAAAATGAAATTGAATTAGAGATGTTAAATGAAGACGTGGAATTATCGAAGAAAACTGGTGAATATTTAAAAGGTGAGTTAGAAAAGAATTTACCAGGTTTAACAGTGAAAATTAAACAGCAGCCATTCGCGCAAAAACTAAAATTAGAAGATGCGGGTGACTATGTAATGTCATTCTCTGGATGGAGTGCAGATTTCCCAGATCCAGTTACATATCTTGATATGTTCGTAACTGACGGAGCACAGAATAAAATGAAGTATTCTAATCCGAAGTACGATGAGATTATTATGAAAGCGAAGAAAGATGGAAGCGACGTAAACGCTCGTTGGAAAAACTTATTAGAAGCAGAAAAAATGTTACTTGATGATGCTGCGATTGTTCCAGTATATCAACGTGGTAGAGCATATTTACAAAGAGAAACAATTAAAGATATGTACAATCATAAATATGGTGGCGAAGTAAGCTTCAAATGGGCATCAGTAGAGAAATAACAAAAAAAGCAGGTGATTACCTGCTTTTTTTAGTACGTACGTTTTTTATAAATGCCTTTTCCGCCAACTTGATTCCAACCAGATTGTACATCTAAACTTTTGTTAACAAACTTCATTTTTTCTTTCCCACCAAAGAGTTTTTCACCGATGCTATTTGTAATGACACCAATCAATGCTGTTATTCCAATGATGAGGGTAGCAACAATGATAAAATCAGTAAAAAAAGCAATCATATGCAAATTCCCCCTTTGCCTGCCTGTATTTTTATTGTATGAGATAAAAGGTAAAAAAGAAAGAAATGTCAGAAAAATGTTTGGCAATTTTAGAAATCGTATAGACATGGGTGATGAGATTTGTTAATATAAGAACAGATGTTCTTTCTGTTGTTTTAGCTTTTGGTCTTACATTTCTCAATTGAATTATTGGGAAAAGGTAAGAAAACGTTCTCTTTTAGGCGATTCATGTTATGAAAAAACAATCGTATATAACATGAAGTATATTGTAAAAAGCAGGCGTCAAAAGGGTTGAAGATTGTTGTTAGATGACAGTTAAAGTGAGTGTAATCATGTTACATAGCAGTGGAATACACGGAGAAGTTTTCTCAACTAGCAGTAAATTTACTGTATATTTCTTGCAAAAACTATTGTATAATGATTATAGAAGTTACTTATTAAAAGTAATTGTTGTTGCTTACATGAATTGTGATTTTTTACTTTGCTATAAGACAAGTTATCGTGAAAAATTGCGGAAGTTAGAAATTTAAACTGTAATTAGTACAGAATTTGTACTCTTTAAGGAGAGTGAGCTTTGTATGGTAACATTATATAGTTCTCCAAGCTGTACGTCTTGTAGAAAGGCGAAATTATGGCTAGAGGAAAATCATATTCCTTATACAGAACGTAATATTTTCTCAGATCCATTAACGATTGAGGAAATTAAAGAGATTTTACGTATGACAGAAAGCGGAACGGATGAGATTATTTCTACTCGTTCAAAAGTTTTCCAAGAATTAAATGTAAACTTAGAGTCTTTACCACTTCAAGATTTATATAAGATGATTCGTGACTATCCAGGGATTTTACGTCGTCCAATTATGATTGACGAGAAGCGCCTTCAAGTAGGTTACAACGAAGACGAAATCCGCCGTTTCTTACCACGTACAGTAAGAACGTTCCAATTGCGTGAAGCACAGCGTCTTGTAAATTAATTATAATAATATGAAAACCTTCTACCTATTATATAGTAGAAGGTTTTCTTTTAATGTTTCACATTTCGTAATCGAACTCGTTGAACGATAATACCGATGCATAAAACGGTGAAAATGAATAAGTAAGGAATACTTGTCGTGAAACTTGGGTTGTTATGAAAAAAAGTTGCAAGTCTGTCTTCATGTGTAATCATTTTTCCTGCTGTATAGGCGAGAACTGCTGCCCCGCAAAAAATGAGGAACGGAAAACGTTCCATGAGTATTAAAATAAGTTTGCTGCCCCAAATGATAATCGGGATAGAAATGAGTAGACCGATTATTACGAGTAATAATCTTCCGTGAGCTGCACCCGCAATGGCAATAACATTATCAAACCCCATAACGAGATCTGCGAATACAATCGTACGCACCGCTTGGAATAAAGTCGTTTTTCCCTGAATCGAAGAAAGATCGTTGTTGTTATCAGTTAGTAAATTTACTGCAATTAATGTGAGTAAAACTCCGCCGATGAGTTGTAAAAATGGGATGTCGAGTAAATAGACAGCTAGTATTGTGAGGAGAATTCGCAGCACAATTGCTAAAATAGTTCCAATCAAAATTGCTTTATTTCGTTTTGATTCAGGTAAATTTCGGCTAGCTAGTGCGATAACAATTGCGTTATCACCACCTAGTACAACATCGATACCGACGATCATTAGTACAGATGTTAAAAACTCTAAGTCCATTCGTCTGCCTCCATTTATGATGTTTTAATAAGCGATATGTATGTGATGAAGAAAGTTTGTTTAGCTTTTATCCCGCGCTTTTGGGATTAAATAATCTTCTCTTATAGAAGTTTTACTTTATTACAGTGTACGGGGCAATACGCAAATGTATGTCCAAATTTTTTGTGAACAGAGAATTGAAATAATGATATTTAGCCGACTATCTGCGGGTAGTAAGACTCCGTCACAAAACCCGGTTATAAAGAAAAGGAGTTAGTTTTGTGCTTTCCTGTCCGTAAATGCCCGATTAGTGTGGTTAATAATCAACGTGGATGAGCAAAGAACCCATCAATTAAAGTTTCAGTTTATGTAAGTAGCCGAATGCAGATAGGTATATAACTATTTTTGTAAAATAAATCGATTTTATTTCCATTCTGGAGAATCTTATCATAAAATGAGAGTACAAGAATCTATTGATTTGTCATATGAGTGGGGGATCCCTTCATAACAATTCTAAACAGGAAGGGAGAGTTGTATTTTGGAAATTGAAAGAATTAACGATCATACGATGAAATTTTTTATTACGTACGTTGATATAGAGGACAGAGGGTTTAACCGTGAAGAAATTTGGTATGACCGCGAACGGAGTGAAGAACTCTTTTGGGAAATGATGGATGAAGCTCGCGATCATGATGACTTCTTTATTGATGGACCGTTATGGATTCAAGTGCAAGCAGTCGACAAAGGGATTGAAGTACTTGTAACGAAAGCAGAACTTTCAAAGGATGGACAAAAATTAGAACTACCAATAGGTGTAGACAAAATTATAGATATTCCTTTAGATGAAGGAATCGAATCATTATTCCAGCAAGAATTAGAGGAAGAGGAAATAGAACCGACAGGTACAAACTTTAATGAAGATGGTACGTTTGGCTTTTTAATTAAGTTTAATGATTTTGAAGATGTAATTTCATTAAGTCATCGTCTAATTTTTGAAGATATAAAAGATGAACTGTATTCATTTGAGGACCGCTATTATGTATATGTGGAATTCGATGAAGTGCTACATGATGAGGAAGAGATTGATCGTATTTTAAGTATTGTTTTAGAATACGGGGAAGAGTCTACTTTAACGATTCATCGTGTAAGTGAGTATGGAAAGCAAGTTGTGAAAGAGCATGCGCTTGAGACAATTCGTAACCATTTTCCTTCTAAAACGTAGGCCGATTTCTATAGTATGAAATCGGCTTTTTTTATGAAGAATAGGAAAGTTTTCTTAGTAAGGGGGTAAGAGATGAAAAACACGTTAAAACTACTTTTCTTTTTTCTACTATTGTTCGCATTATTTGTTTCATTACGCATGTTTATTGATGTAGCATTTTATTCGGATGTCATGGGTATAAAAGACGTTTCGATTTTAGGTATTATTAGTATTTTATTTACGGTTTCTGCATTTTTAATTGGATGTGTTATTTTCTTAGAAAACAGACATCCATCCAAAACACTTACATGGTTAATCGTACTAGGAATTTTTCCAGTGTTCGGTTTCTTTGCTTATTTATTATTTGGACAAAACTTTCGCAGAAAAAGAATGTTCCAAAAGAAGGCGTTACTCGATGAACAGGCATTTTTACAATATAAGGGACACGAAGATTATGAAGAACGAATTTTACGAGACCATAAGCATCAAGAATTGCTATTTCGTTTAGCTGATCGATTGGGTGCTTTAAATATTTCATTTCAAACTGAAACGAGGACATTAACAAATGGAGACGAGACGTTTCAGGCAATTTTAGATGGGTTAAATCGAGCGAAACACCACATTCATATGGAGTATTACATTGTGCGTGATGACAAGCTCGGTACAGAAATTAAAGATATTTTAATAAAAAAATCAAAAGAAGGCGTTGTCGTTCGTTTTTTATATGACGCGGTTGGAAGTTTTAAATTATCAAATTCGTATATTGAAGAATTGAATGATGCAGGAGTAGAAATGATTCCATTTTTCCCTGTGCGCTTTCCGATTTTAAACGATAAAATTAATTATCGAAACCATCGAAAAATCGTTATTATAGATGGAAATGAAGGGTTTGTAGGCGGATTAAATATTGGTGATGAATATTTAGGGAAGGATAAATATTTCGGTTTTTGGCGAGACACGCATTTATATTTACGCGGTGAAGCAGTTCAAAGCTTACAGCTAATTTTCCTTCAAGATTGGTTTTATATGACTGGTGAGGCAGTATTAGCACCTGAATATTTACAAGCGAAAGCAGTTGAGGGTGATCATTGGGGCGGAGTACAACTCGTTGGAGGTGGACCAGATAATAAATGGGAAACAATTAAACATTTATATTTTGCAATGATTGCTTCAGCTAGGAAATCGATTTGGATTGCAACACCATACTTTATTCCAGACGATGATATTTTATCTGCATTAAAAGTAGCTGCACTTGCTGGTATTGATGTTCGTTTGTTAATGCCAAGTAAGCCAGATAAGCGCACTGTCTTTTATGCATCAAGATCGTACTTTCCGGAGTTATTAGATGCAGGAGTAAAAATATATGAATATGAAAAAGGTTTTCTTCATAGTAAAGTTGTTATCGTTGATTCGGATCTCGCTTCAATTGGGACAGCTAATATGGATATGAGAAGTTTTCATTTAAACTTTGAAGTAAATGCCTTTTTATATGATACAGATAGCATTCGAAAGCTCGTTCAAGATTTTAAAGACGATTTAGAAGAATCCAGTGAAATTCATGTTGACCGATTTCATAAGAGACGTCTTCATAGGCGGATTGTTGAATCGACGTATCGGTTATTATCACCTTTATTATAAAAAGAGATGTCCTAATTTAGGACATCTCTTTTTTTGAGAGGAATTTGTAGTAAATTGTAGAATACAAGGAGTTGAAAGGGTGTGATTGTGATGTTTATTGCAAGGAGAGAAAACGGAGAGAAAATTCATCTATTATATAACCGGGATGAAGAGTGTTTACGCGATATGCGTAAACGAGAAAAATTCTTTTGCACAGCTTGCGGAAAGGAAGTGCAAATGAAGTTAGGGACACAAAAGAGTTGGCATTTTGCTCATAAGAAAGTAGATTCATGTCTTGCGTTTTATGAGGCAGAATCTGTGTACCATATGCAAGGTAAAGAATTGTTATATAGATGGTTAAAACGTCAAAACTTTCATGTAGATATAGAGCATTATCTTTCGGAAATTCAGCAACGACCAGATATTTACGTAGAGAGGGCGGATAGAAAAATTGCGATTGAATATCAATGTGCAAATCTCTCCATAGAGCAGCTTTATAAGCGAACATATTCGTATTGGCAAGCTAGTATACAAGTTATCTGGATAATCGGTGGAAATCAGTTGAAAAAGCAATCCGCCCATTGGATGACATTCTCCGCCCTTATGGCCTTCTCCTTACAACCTTATCCTCAGCCATTCCTTATTTTCTTTTGTCCGAAACAAAAATCGTTTATGAAATGCGCGTTTATCACTCCGTTTTCTACAAATGTCTCTTTCTCACATACAATTTATTTACCAACCGATACGACTACTGTTGAAATGCTCTTTTCTCCCGTTCCTTTCCGAAAAGAGGTATTAGGACAAGAATGGAAGAGAAAAAAGAACCATTTTCGGCAAAACGCTCTATCTATCTGGAATTATAATCATAAGTCACTATTACGCCTCTTATATCAATATAAATGTACCCCATCGAGTTTTCCTTCTGAAATCGGTGTTCCGCTTCCATCCTCATTTGCTTTTCAAACAAATCCATTTATATGGCAAGCTTTTCTTTATATGAAGTGTATAAGTAAGCTTAAGGTAGGGGAGTATATTTCCCTTCAGTACGCATGTAATTATGTAGCGAAATATACGAAGAGGCGTCTACTTCCGTATTTTGCACAACATATATGGAAGATAGCAGTTGCAGAGTATATGACATTTTTATGTTATATAGGTGTGTTAAATAAAGTAGGTAATAATAAGTATCGAAAAATAAGAGATGTTGTTTTGTTAAAAACAGAGGAGGAAATTATGAAATATGATGACATTTGCTTAGCGCATGCACTATCTCTATTTGAGACAAAGTACAACATGAGAGAGGGAAAAGGGGATATAATAAAGACTGATCGTGAAGGAATTACATAAGAAAAATCGAATTGTACTTAAGTAGAGATATTTAAAGGAGGGCTTAAAGAATGGCTGAACAAAACACAGTAAAATCATTACCAGATCGCAATGAGATTGAAGAAGCAAACACATGGCGATTAGAAGATATTTTCCAAACAGATGCAGAATGGGAAAAAGAATTCCAAGCTATTAAAGAGCTATTGCCAAAGTTAACTGAATTTAAAGGGAAGCTTGGTGACTCTGCAGACAATTTGCTTGAGGCATTGCAATATGAAGATGAAATTTCAATGCGATTAGGTAAGCTATATACATATGCACATATGCGTTACGATCAAGATACAACAAACTCTGTGTATCAAGCATTAAATGATCGCGCAACAAATTTATACTCACAAGTATCTAGTAGCACAGCTTATATCGTGCCTGAAATTTTATCTATTTCAGAAGATACATTGGAAACATTCTTACAAGAAAATCGAGAACTAAGTGTATATGAGCATGCATTAGAAGAAATTACACGTCAACGCCCGCATGTATTATCGGAAGCTGAAGAAGCGTTATTAGCAGAAGCATCTGAAGTGATGAGTGCATCAAGTAATACATTTGGTATGTTGAATAATGCAGATTTAAAATTTCCATCTATTAAAGGTGAAGATGGAGAAGAAGTAGAAATAACACATGGTCGTTATATTCAATTTTTAGAAAGTGATGATCGTCGTGTGCGCGAAGATGCATTCAAAGCTGTATATGAAACGTACGGAAAATATAAGAACACATTTGCAAGTACGTTAAGTGGGGCTGTGAAACGTAATAATTTCAATGCCCGCGTTCGTAAATACGATTCTGCACGTCAAGCTGCATTAAGTAATAATAATATTCCTGAAGCGGTGTATGATCAACTTGTTGAATCGGTAAATGATAATTTACACTTACTACATCGCTATATTGATATTCGTAAGCGTGCCCTAGGTCTTGATGAGCTTCATATGTATGATTTATATACACCGCTTGTACCAGAAGTGAAAATGAATGTGAAGTATGAAGAAGCACAAGAAATGTTATTGAAATCTTTAAATGTACTTGGTGATGAATATGTTGAAATTTTAAAAGAAGCATATGAGAATCGCTGGGTAGATGTATATGAGAATAAAGGAAAACGAAGCGGAGCATATTCATCTGGTGCATACGGAACAAATCCGTATATTTTAATGAACTGGCATGATAATGTAAATAATTTATTTACACTTACTCATGAGTTTGGCCATTCAGTGCATAGTTACTATACAAGGAAGACACAGCCGCACGTATATGGTGATTATTCAATCTTCGTTGCAGAAGTAGCATCAACTTGTAATGAAGCGCTTCTAAATGATTACTTATTGAAAACGACAGAAGATAAGAAAGAGCGTCTATATTTATTAAATCACTATTTAGAAGGATTCCGCGGCACTGTATTCCGTCAAACGATGTTCGCAGAGTTTGAGCATATTATTCATAAGAAAGTACAAGAAGGACATGCTGTTACGCCGGACATGTTAACGGAAATCTACTATGATTTAAATAAGAAATATTTCGGTGATGCTTTAGTGATCGACGAAGAAATTGGTTTAGAGTGGTCTCGCATTCCGCATTTCTACTACAACTATTACGTATATCAATACGCAACAGGATTTAGTGCAGCGACAGCTCTATCTAAACAAATTTTAGAAGAAGGGCAACCAGCAGTAGAACGTTACATTAACGAATTCTTAAAAGCAGGAAGCTCTGATTATCCAATTGAAGTGCTGAAAAAAGCAGGAGTTGATATGGCATCTCCTGAACCTGTAAAAGAAGCATTACAAGTATTTGAAGAGAAGTTAAATGAATTAGAAGCGTTATTGTTTGAAGAGAAGTAATGAGAAAAGACGAGGGATTTTATCCTCGTCTTTTCTGTTTGGGGCATTTGCTCAATAGGTTAAAATGTCGATATTTGTCGAATTATTGAGGTGATTTTCCTCGCTTTTTCTATATTAGAAGGAATTTTTACGACTTATTTTTGTAGTTAAAATCCTTTAAATCGTTTTCTATAGTTGAAATAAGAGACAGCGATGACGATAACTCCAAATAAAAGAGGGAAGGCAATAATTTTAGGAAAAGCTTGTAGTAGAGAGAGGATGTACAAGAAAAAAGAAACGATAACACATAGAAAGATAAGAAAAATATGAGACTTTTTCATAAGGAAACCTCCTAAATAGCTTTTTTTATAGCTTATTCAAGAATGAAAACGTTTAGAATGTGACAAAAGTGTGAAATTCGACAAAAGGGGTTGTCATCTGACGTCGAATCTTGTAATATAATAAGCGTGAACGAATTCACATACAAACATATACCCCTTTGTTTGAACGTGAAAATTTCTCCCATCCCCTTTAATATTTTTATAAGCCGTAAAGAAAAAGACCTGGTGTTTACACCAGGTCTTTTTCTTTTGCTATCCATTTCCAATAACGCTCGCACTTCACTTCAATCATTTGTACTTTTCGTTTTAGTTGTAATTTTTTTAGTTCGCGCTCTATTTCTTGCTGCGGGCAGTCATATATGAATGAGATTTCCTTTGAAGAAATAAATTGTGTTGCTTCTAGTAATACCTCTAAAGGAGGTAATGGCTCTGGCTCAATCTCGCATTTTACAAGTTCTTTTAATAACTGTACGTATACATCATAGGAATAAATTCCTGCAATTTTAATACCTTCCTCATCTGAATTTGCATGGAAAAATAGGAGGGAAGGTATTTCTGTAATATGCATCTCATTTGTGAATTTCAGGTCGCATTGGAAAGCTTTTTTTGCGCTAACTGAGTGTAGGTCTTTTTTAAATTCCTCTACATCAATGCCGCTATCTTTTGCACATGTAAGCAATAGTTCACCATCTGGATTTGATACATTTTTAAGAAGAATGTATTCCTGGAGTTTTCGCAAAAACTTCGAACCTGCTTTTCGGCCTTGCAACTCCGCCGCTTTAATTGCCATCGAAACTAGATACGGCGTTGACGATGCCTCTTGCATATGTACTTTTCCATCACATGAAAAACCTTGTAAACTTGTTGTCTTTTCCCACACAAATCGAATATTAGCAGGTTTATTCCATTTGTGTGAGGAAGCGTTTGCCCCGTCCACTTTTCCAGTTACTATATGACGAATAGAGAAGTATTTCCCATATTCAAGCCATAGTTTAATAATAAATGGCTCGATATCCCAGCAATCTTTACAAAGTGGATCAATAAATAAATATGCTTCTACAGACTTATGCTCGCATGTGGAAGGAGAAGGCATATTCATATGCTTTGCTTCCTGCTTATCCATTACACTTCACCTGTTTCATTTGGAGTATTGACCATATGTTGAGCAGTTAATGCTAAACGTTCAAAAACAAACTCTCTTATATGACCGTGCACTCCTGTATCATCCATTGCTTGCTCCATGCATGATAGCCAAGCTTCTGCGCGTTTTGGAGTAATCTCAAACGGAAGATGGCGTGCTCTTAGCATAGGATGCCCATGTTCTTCAGTGTATAAATTAGGACCACCTAAATATTGTGTTAAAAATTGTTTCTGCTTCCTAGCAGTTTCTGTTAAATCATCCGGGAAGATCGGAGATAAGTCAGGGTGTTCACTGACATAGGAATAAAATGTATCCACTAATGTTGCAATGCATTGTTCACCGCCAATTGCTTCAAATGGTGTCATCGGTTGCTTGCTCATCCTTTATAAACTCCTTTTTCCATGAAATGTATATCTATTGTAGCAATGGAATGTTATGAAGAGCAACTAAACAGCCTTCATAACATTCGTTGCTTATTTTATGTGTTGCTAATAAATCTTTAATTTCCAAAAAGGTGAAACATAACCACCAGTAAATCACTTCTACACTGATGGAAATTTCACTTTAGCGCTCTTTGTTTTGTTTGGCAAGGAAAAAGCGTTTTACTTTGTTATTTGTATGACGAACTGGTACGTTATGTTGCTTTAATAAACTCATAAATGAGGCTTTACCAGCTTCCTCATCTTGTACTTCGTATTCGATTTCATAATCATCGTGATTGTAATAGAAACTATGATCAAAGACAAGTGTTCCACCTTCAAACAATGTTTCAGCTCTTTCTGTTGTTAAACTTCCCATATAAGTTAAAGAGGAAACTGGAATTTGTAGTTTCTGAAGTTGATCCATTACAGTTCCTTGAATGATTGCGTTTGTTTCCATCATAAGTTTTGCTTCTTTTTCTGTTATAGATTGATGAGTTTCTAATAAACCAATTTCAGCAGGTTGTTTTAATGTGAATGTATAAGTTCCATCTTTATGACGAATACGAAGTGCAGAGCCTGTATTTTTTAAAGAAAATTGAGTTGTTTCAAAGTAATGATTTACTTGTTTTGTAAATGCTTTAATAGAAAAAGACTTGCATAACCTTTGGAATTCTTCCTCTGTAACCATGTTTTTAAATTCAATTTCAATTTCTTGTGTCATTGTATGCGCTCCTTTTGAAAAATAATTCTTTACACATTATCGCTTTTTCGCAAATTTGGTTCAATGTTTTATTTGTTTGCGTCCATGTTATGATACAATAATACTGTTAAGTAAGACAGGAAGTTGAGATGGAGGAATTCGAGCATGCAAAATAAAATTCAAGTTAAGAGCGTAGAAATGAGAGAGAATGCGCTTATTTTTTGTGCGGAAAATACTGAAATAGAGGTAAAGGAGTTAAGTGCGCGTAATCACGTACTTGTAGACTCAGATAATTTATCATTTTTATATATCTTAGAAAACGAATCATCTTTCATTTATGTAAGTATTCCGCATACATGCTGGGAAGCAATGCATGAAGCGATGAATAAAGATACAGCAATGTTTATTCGCGTGAATGATATTGAAATGGAATTAGAAGCATTAAAAGAAGAAGTAGAGTATTTAGTTGAAAATATTGAAGGTAATGCAAATTACGGAGAAGAATTAGTAACTGCTGTAGAAAAAGTATTTCTATAAGCAAATGGATTGATTTTGGTGGTGGTTGAAATGAATCGTAATTGGGAAGACTTTTTAGCGCCTTATCACCAAGCGGTGGCAGAGCTGAAAGTGAAACTAAAAGGAATGCGTACTCAATTTGCAATGTTAACGGAGCATTCTCCAATTGAGTTTGTAACAGGAAGGGTAAAGTCGGTTGCAAGTATTATTGATAAAGCGGAGAAGAGAAATGTGCCGTTAGACCGGCTTAGAGAAGATATGCAAGACATCGCAGGCCTTCGAATGATGTGTCAATTTGTTGATGAGATTAAGCCTGTTGTAGAATATCTTCGAAAACGAAATGATTTTGAAATTGTGGAAGAACGTGATTATGTAACGCAAAAGAAAGATAGCGGTTATCGCTCTTACCACGTTGTCATTAGTTATCCTGTTCAAACGATACAGGGAGAGAAAAAAGTATTGGTTGAAATTCAAATACGTACGTTAGCAATGAATTTTTGGGCAACGATTGAGCATTCTTTAAATTACAAATATAGTGGACGTTTTCCTGAAGATATTAAAATACGCTTACAACGTGCAGCGGAAGCGGCATTTTTATTAGATGAAGAAATGTCTTCCATTCGTCTTGAAATTCAAGAAGCGCAAAAGATTTTTTCACGAAAGCAGGAAACGAAAGATTCTGAATCATAAACTAAAGGGTGTTGGGCGATGAAATTTACAATTATGTCAAAGGGAGATCAATCATCAGATACACTAGCAAGTACGATGAAAGAATACTTGTTAGATTTTGGTTTTACGATGGATGAAAAGGAACCTGATATTGTAATTTCTGTTGGGGGAGATGGAACGCTTTTATATGCGTTTCATCGTTACTATAATCGATTAGATGAAACCGCATTTGTTGGTGTACATACAGGGCATTTAGGTTTCTATGCAGATTGGTTACCGACGGAAGTAGAGAAGTTAGTAATTGCGATTGCTAAAACACCGTTCCAAGTAGTTGAATACCCACTTTTAGAGGTGATTATTCGCTATGTGAATGGTAGTAAAGAGTCGCAGTATTTGGCGATGAATGAAGCGACTGTAAAAAGTGCAGAAGGAACATTAGTAACAGAAGTGGAAATACGCGGAGAGTATTTTGAAACGTTCCGCGGAGATGGTCTTTGTATTTCTACTCCTTCAGGAAGTACTGCGTATAATAAGGCACTTGGCGGAGCGATTATTCACCCTTCTATTGAAGCGATTCAAATTGCAGAAATGGCATCAATTAACAATCGTGTATTTCGTACGGTAGGTTCGCCGCTCGTACTGCCGAAACATCATACATGCGTTTTAAAGCCGGCTGCAGGAATGAACTTGCAAATTACGGTGGATCATTTGACGATGGTTCATCAAGATGTGAAATCAATTCAGTATCGCGTTGCAAACGAGAAAGTACGATTTGTTCGTTTCCGTCCGTTCCCGTTCTGGAAACGTGTCCGTGACTCGTTTGTTGCAGATAAATAGAGAGGGTTTATATATTTGAACAGGTTTACATTGAAATGGGATATACAGCTTGCGGATGAGGGGACTTTAGTTAGAGAGTTTTTGAAAACGAAAGGAATTTCGAAGGCTGCTTTAACCGATATAAAGTTTCACGGTGGAGCTATTGAAGTAAACGGTCAACATGCGAGTGTTCGCTACAAGTTACAAGCCGGTGAAGAGTTACAAGTCTTCTTTCCGTTTGAGGAAAGAAGTGAAGGGATGGAAGCAGAAGATATTCCTTTAAATATTGTATATGAAGATGATGCAGTGCTTGTTGTAAATAAAGAAGCATATATGTCGACAATTCCGTCTAGGGAGCATCCGTCAGGAAGTGTTGCAAATGCTCTGTTATATCATTATGATAAACAGAACCTTGCAAGTACAGTGCACATTGTAACGAGACTCGATCGTGATACTTCAGGACTTATGTTAATTGCAAAAAATCGATTCGTTCACAACCTTTTATCAAAGCAGCATCAACAAAAAGGAGTGAAACGAACGTATGAGGCGCTCGTTCATGGAATGATCCTAGAAGAGATAGGGACGATTGATGCACCAATCGGACGAAAAGCGGATAGTATTATTGAGCGAACTGTCTGTGAAGATGGTCAAAGAGCTGTTACTCATTTTAGAGTGATGGAAAGTTCTTCTAATGAGACGCATGTAGCACTTGAACTTGAAACAGGAAGAACGCATCAAATTCGTGTACATATGGCGCATATAGGACATCCGCTACTTGGGGATGATTTATACGGCGGTCGAAGAGATGTGATGAAACGCCAAGCGCTTCATAGTACGTCTTTGACGTTTTATCACCCTATTTTAGAAAAGGAAATGACTTTTACCTTATGTATCCCAGATGACATGCAATCCGCTTTACATAACAATTAAAAGGGAACAAAATTCTTACTGAACGAAGAATTTTGTTCCCTTTTTTTAGCGGAATAATATTAAAATTTGATTTTCACCAGTACGTTTAATAACGAAAAAGCCACTTTCAGCTTTTGTAGCAATGCCGTCATCATTTGGAAGACAGTATCCGTGTGTTTCGCAAGTACCGTCATCACGTACTAACATTTGTCCAATTAATCCGACAGGAAGCCACTCAGTACGGTCTCTTCTTGATATATATTTACAAGCTGGATCCCATTCTGTATTTAAAAGAGGTTGTGTGTCTTGCGTGTCCGTATGCGCATATTGACGCTTTCCAAAGCTATCTGTTTTATAGCGTTTTTGCCAACTTAAAGCACCGCTATTTCCTATGAGAGCAGGAGTAGCACTAGATATTCCTAATATGAATAAATCATTTGAAGTAGCTTTTCGAATTTTTTCTTCGCTACTAAATGTAACGAAATGACCGACATCAATAGAACTATGATCTGCTGTCTCAAACATTTGTGCAAAATCCGTTCCACTTGCATTGTAAGAAGCACCATCGATATACATTTCTCCGTTGTGAGCAAGCCATTTTGCACCGATATTATGGTCGGTGTCATTTGTACCATTTGCAATAAACCAAGAATAAGATTCTTCTGCCGTGCCGAAGCGCCCCATAATATGGCTGCCTGCAAAATGAGCTGTTGATGTATGCATACCTTCCGCATGAGAAGAGAATCCGTTAGCGATAGTCGCGGTTCCTTCTGCATGTGCTGCTTCGCCTAAAGCAATTGTATGTTTTCCTTCCGCATGAGAATAAGAGCCGCCTGCTGTCGTTTCACTTCCTTCACTATGCGAACTATGTCCAGTTGCTTTTGTTTTTGATCCTTCTGCATGAGAGAAAGAACCTTTTGCATGTGTAAGAAGCCCTTCTGCATGTGAAGCTGTACCTTCTGCATTAGAATGAAGCCCCTCTGCATGTGCATACCGGCTCCCTTTTTTAACTTTTGTATTTTCGGGTGTAGGGGTCTGAATTACAATAGTTTTTTCTGTTTGTATATCATTTGATGGGGCTAATGCTTCTTTTATTTTTTTTACTTGATTTATAATAGTAGCTGGAATTTCTGGTTCCACTTTTTTATTTATTGCTACAGGGATGTTTTCTTCTGTATTTTGCTCTGTTTGCTCAGAATGTAATACCTGTTCACTATGATTAGAGAGAGGTTTATTTTTTTGTTGCATCTTTGTTTTTCTATTATCGATTATGCGGCTCATTACAGCATTTTCTAAAGAGACATATTTTGTTCTTGCTTTACTTTTTTTTGATGATTCTTGTTTTTCTAGTTCTTCTAAAGCTGCAGCTCGAATGCTACACCAATTGTTAATTCCGTACATAGGCAGATAGAAAGGCGGGAATTTTCTTTTTTGTTTAGAAGATTTTTTCTTCATTCTGTCACCTCCTGCGACAGTATATGCCGTGTACTTAAAAAAAGATGCACTTTATTGCATCTTTTTTTAAGTACATTACCTAGTTTTTATATGAGATGTGCCTAAATAATACGGTAATCCCTCGCAATTCATGAATTGCACTAAGTAAGGGGAGTTATGAAATTGGGCGGAATTTCTCAGCGACAAAAGGCAGGGAGGAAGGGACGGAAACGGTCTCCATTTCAGGAAAACGTAGTCCGGTTAGCTTTCCACCAAATACAGCACCAGTATCGATATTGACTGTGTGATTTACAAAGCGAGGTTCTTTTACTGGAGTATGTCCATATATAATCCAAGTTTCCCCGTTATATTCTTGCGCCCAGTCGCGACGGACAGGTGAGCCGTCAGCATGCTTTTCTCCTGTAATATCGCCATATAATACAAAGGTTTGTACTTTTTTATCTTGTCTTCCTATGTAATCTTGCCGAATCCCAGCGTGACATACGATTACTCTTTTTTCATCTAGTATGTGATATAAAGGGGATTGCTCATAAAGGGTGATGAACTTTTCTTTTATAATGTTTTGCTTATGAGAAGATAGCGCTTCATATTCAGCGACAGTTGTTTCGAGTCCGTGAGCGATTGTTACATTACCCCCAAGGAAAAATCGGTATAGTTTATTGCAGTGATTTCCAGGAGCGTAATAAGCTTCTTTTTTATTTATGACAAGTTCCCATACAATTTCAATCATACGTAATGAGTGAGGACCGCGATCTGTAATATCACCAACGAATGCAAGCTGACGTTGGTCAGGGTGAATGGGTAGGCCACTGTTCCAGTTGTATCCAAGTTTCGTCGTTAAATTTTGAAACTCTTGGAAGCACCCATGAATATCCCCTATAATGTCATATTTCATATTTAAACCTCCATCATATTTTTCATTAGTATATCTAAAAAAGGATAGAGATAAAAATGTACCGCTTTTTGTGTGGCTTATTTAAACATAAAGATTTTTGTTCTTGAGCGAACATTTAAAATAAATCCAATCGCAATCATGTATGTAAGCAGCGAACTTCCTCCATAGCTCATAAGGGGTAATGTTATCCCTGTAATAGGAAGTAATCCGATTGTCATCCCGATATTTTGGAATACTTGAAAAGTAAACATTCCGATTGTACCAGCACAAATATAACTACCGAAAGGATCATTACTTTCTAAAGCGATATGAATCATTCGGAAAATGAGTAAGAAAAAAAGTGAAATAATGACACTTGCACCTAAAAAACCAAATTGTTCAGCGACATTAGTGAAAATAAAATCTGTATGTGGTTCTGGAAAATATACTTGTCCATTTTCCCAACCCTTTCCTTGCATTTCCCCTGATCCAGCAGCTAAGAATGCTTGTCTTAGTTGATAGCCTTGCGCATCATATTTGTATGGTGCTAACCAGCCGTAGAAGCGATTTAATTGATATTCTTTTAAAATGTGTGCTTTAAAGAACTCTGTATGAGAAAAAAATATATATATTAATGTAGAACCCGCTGTGATAATGCCGGAGACTAATCCGAAAATAAAACGCCATCGTATACCGGAAACTAGTATCATTGCTGCGAGCATAGCTGAAATTACCATCGTATTCCCTAAATCCGGTTCCTTTGCAATAAGGAGTAGTGGTGGCAAACTTGCTGCGAATATCTTTCCGAGTAATAAAAAATCGCCCTGTATTGTTCTGAAAAAATATTTCTCATTGTGATTTGCTATAATTCGTCCAATGACGATAATTAAAAATAATTTCATAATTTCAGAAGGCTGGAAATTTCCGATGCCTGGAAGCCTGTACCAAGCGGTAGCGCCTTTAATTGTAAGGGCACCTGGTACTTGAAGTTCTAGCCCAATAAGTAATACCATTGCAAAGCTATATAAATACCAAGCAATTTTTTGATAACGATCGAAATCGATAATCATAATAACGCCAATAGCAATAAATCCAATGAAATACCATTGAATTTGCTTTAGTACAAAATTTACGTTTTGTAAAAATGGTGGTAAAGAGGCTTGCGCACTTGCAATAGCAAAGCAACTAACAGTCCCAATGGCAAATAAGATGAATAGCAATACGTAGTCTATTTGATATTGAGAATTTGGTTTCAATGTATATAGTCCTTTCTATCACCTAGTAAGTATATGGATGACGTCATGATAAAAATAATATGCAAGCAGACTGTTCATACATTTATTCCACTATTTGTGGGAAGTCATACATCACGAGGAAGGAATTGCTCCTCCCTTGAGATGTGCTATTTTGCACGGAGTTCTTTTGTAATTATATTTAAACAATAGGAAAGACGTGCATGTGTATTTATATCTGGAATGAGGTTTGGAAATAGATTGTAAAATTTGACCGCATTTTTATACCATCCGTAAGCTCTTATCAAACCCTTTTTATAATATTGGGCGTCTTGTAAGAAACCATACTTTTTCGAGGTTACAACGAGCTGTGAAAAATCTTCACAGCCTTCAAGGAATTTGTGATGTACTTGCTGTCCAGTATGAAGGCGGAATGAACTTAAAGGCTCAGTGATATACATCGCATCACCTTTTGAAAGTAAACTTATCCAAGAGGCCATATCAACACTACAACCATATTTTCTACCATTTAAAGTGCCGAAAGGTTCTGTTAATAGGTGTTTTCGAAAGAGTACAATTGTAGGTTCACCGATAATATTTTGTCCCTTTATAAGCATACGGTTTCCAAAATCTGTCCCATTTAGTAGAGTATCTTCATCGCATAATTTTTTCATGGAGGAATGTTGTTCAATTATATCTCCATTATCATTAATCCAAGTGCGATAGGATGTGATAAGTGCGAGGTTCCGATCTAAGTCTTGTTGGAAATAGAACATCATTTTTTCGATTTTATTACTATAAAATATATCATCGTCCATTAAGAAATTGATGTACTCTCCATTGGACTGTTCTAAGAGCATAAGTGAGTTATTAAATTGTCCTAGAGTAGCGGAATTTCGAATGTACGTTAGGTTTTTATAATTAGGTAAATAATGTCTCTCCATTAAAATTTCTGTTGCATCATTTGTACTATCATCTCCTACAATGATTTCAATATTCGAATAAGTTTGTGCTAATGCACTTTCTAGAGCAATTTTAAAATAATGTGGTCGATTAAAGGTGGGAATAAGGATGGAAACGAGAGGCAGATTTTTTTTGTTATTCATATACAACTACCTTTCAGGAATTTTTTGTGTAAGAATAATATCTTGATAACTTGTGTACTCAGTTCTGTTACACCATGAACCATAATGGGGGGGATTCATTATTTCTAGCCCATACTTATTTAATAGAACGCGAATATCGTTCTCAGGATAGGCAACTGCGAAATTAGGAATATCTTTATTCAGAACATAACAATTGTCAATTTGATGATGAAAATTTAATGCACTTAGTCCTCTATTTAAGTAATAGGATGATTCAGGATTAATTAAAAAGAAAGTAATAAAACATCTCCCGTCTTTTTTCAGAACTCGTGTAATCTCAGATACATAATGTTCTAATTCTTTCGGAAGGAGGTGTGTGAATACGGACGTTAAAAAAATAAAATCGAATGACTCGTCTTCATATGGAAACTTGTATTGGGAAGCATCTTCTTTTCCTTCTGGATTGTAGAACTGATTATATATGTCGACATGTTCAAAATGGAAGTTGTTACGGATTGTTGAAATGTTATTTTTGCACCATGTAATACCCTCGTTAAATAAGTCAAATCCATAATAAGCTCCATCATCACTTAAATAATTCATTAATGGAACCGCCATTCGGCCGATACCGCAACCTATATCTAACACTGTTTCATTTGATTTCAAATTGCCAATTTGAATAAAATACTGTATGAATTCGTTTCCAACTTTTTCGAAGTCACCACCTACATATTGAACGAGTTTTGGAGGTGGGAGTAATGTGATTTTTTTTTCATTTTCGTTCATAAATTTACTCCTTCCTTATAGTAAAGTAGAACATTGCCGCTTTTACTATATAGTTAAAACTTTATAGTAGGAGAAAAATGATATTTAAATTATTACGATATGTAAAGAATGTTTCTAAAAACAACTGATAATGGTGAGGAGCCCCTTGCTTTTTTATTATGCTATTAGTAGAGGAGCCCCCAATGGATACATTTTTCACTTTATTCTATTCTTTTCGCCAATAAATACCGAAATCATCAATTTTAGTAATAGGAGCTTTTAAGTTTCTTTGATTTCTGAAATCTGTTACAGCTTCTGCGCATGTTATTAATCCGTAATCATCAATAATGATATATCCACCTGTTGAAACTTTATCGTATAAGTTTACAAGACTATCCATCGTTGATTCATACATATCACCATCAAGGCGGGCAATTGCAATTTTTTCTACCGGTGCTGAAGGTAATGTATCTTTAAACCATCCCTTTAAAAATTGCACCTGATCATTTAATAAATCGTATTTTCTAAAGTTTTCTTGCACTTTTTCTAAAGAAACACGTAAGTAATCAAATGTGTGTAAATAATCACCGTAATCTTTTGGATACTGTTCTAAATTAGGTTCTGGCAGACCTTCAAACGAATCAGCAACCCAAACAGTACGATTTTTGATGTTGTTTGCTTGTAAAAAACCATTCATAAAGATGCATGATCCCCCGCGCCATACACCAGTTTCAATAAAGTCACCTTCTATATTTTCACGGACAACAGTTTCCATAGCCTCATGTAATTGATTCATACGTTTTCGCCCGATCATACTATGTGCTGCTCTTGGCCAATCTTTGCCACCTTGACGTTCACTTTTTGAAATGTTAGGATCAACGATTTTTAAATTATGATTTTCTGCGTACTGCTTAAGAAATAAAGGGAGTGGAACTGTAACTGGTTCATATGATAATTCTTTAGATATATGTAACGTAGCAGGTAAATATGGTTCATACTCTAACCATATTTCAAACAAAATTGTTTTCTTTAATAACTCAAGATAAAGCTGAATAGCAGATTTATTTTCCATATTTGTTCCTCCTGAGGAAATGTCATACAACAATATGATTATGTAGATAACGAAGGTTTCATGATTGAAATTGAAAAGCAGTAAAACTGATATCAGTTTTACTGCTAAGTAAAAATTAAGCGATTTTTTCAATAATAATGGATGCACTCGTACCAAGAGCTAACGATAATCCAAGCCCTGTAACAATCGCTTCAACCATTGATGGAATTACTGTAATTTGTGTAATTGCTTGGATAACGATAGGTGCTCCAAGTGAGATTAAACTTGTTCCAGTGCCAGGGATATCAACACCATTCACTTGAATTGCAAGACCACCTAATACACTTGCTAATGCAGTATATGCGATAACAGTAATTTTATAAAATCCAGTTTCAGTTATGAGGAAAGTATCAGCATCTAATTGAGAAATTGCTGTACCAAACTGAGCTCCAACAGTGTTAAATGGTACTGGGTCATTAAATCCAAGAGATATGCTAATTGCAGCAGAGTTAAATGCGTACAATCCTGCCGGAAGTCCTAATCCAGATGGTCCAGTCGGCCCGGTTGGTCCAGTGGCACCAGTCGGTCCAGTGGCACCAGTTGATCCAGTGGCACCAGTCGGCCCAGTCGCACCAGCTGATCCAGTGGCACCAGTCGGTCCGGTCGGTCCAGTCGGTCCAGTCGGCCCAGTCGGCCCAGTCGGCCCAGTGGCACCACCTGTACCACCTGTACCAGCTGGCCCAGTCGGTCCGGTCGGTCCAGTCGGCCCAGTCGGTCCGGTCGGTCCAGTCGGCCCAGTCGGTCCGGTCGGTCCAGTCGGCCCAGTCGGTCCAGTGGCACCAGTGGCACCAGTCGGCCCTGTAGGAAGGGTAAACGGCGGTATTGGCGGTAAAGTCGGTCCTACAAGATTAGGATCAAATGCACTAGCGGATAATGATTCATCGGGATTTAAGCCATCTGAATAATTATTATTTGACATAAATTCACCTCCATAAAGCTTTCATTATATAGTAGATGCAAACTCGTAAGAAAATGACACGGACATTTGAATTATTGAAAAGAATTCTAAAATGACTTGAACAATATAAAAAAGTGGAAAGTTTTGTATTTGTATAACATATGATTGAGTTGGAAGAAGGTGATTATATTGAACAAGCAAGGCATTACAATTAGTTTATGTATGATAGTTCGAGATGAGGAAAAGACAATAGCTCGATGTTTGGATGCGATCGGAAAAATTGTTGATGAAATTGTAGTAGTTGATACAGGTTCTGTTGATCAAACGAAAGAAATTGTAGAGAAATACACTCCTAATATATATGATTTCCAATGGATTGATGATTTTGCGGCAGCTAGAAATTTTTCTTTTTCAAAAGCGACGCAAGAATATATATTGTGGCTAGATGCAGATGACGTATTATTAGAGGATGCTCAAGAAGCATTGAAACTTTTAAAAAGGGAATTAGATGCTAAAGTAGATGCTGTTTCGATGCCGTATCATCTTGTAATGGATTCTAACGGAAAACCTCTTTATTGCACAAAAAGATATCGACTTGTAAAGCGTGAAAAACAGTTTCAATGGTTTGGTAAGGTACATGAGTATTTAGCTGTTTCCGGTGAAATCTATAATAGTAACGTTGCTATTACACATAAAAAGGAAAAAGAAGTGACGGATCGTAATTTGAAGATTTTTCAAAATACCGTAGCGGCGGGGGAAGAATTGAGTCCAAGAGATTTGTTTTATTACGCGAATGAGTCTATGGATAACGAAAAATTCAACGATGCGGTCCTTCTCTATGAAACATTTCTAAATCAAGACGAAGGATGGCATGAAGAGAAAATTTACGCATGCGGTAAGTTAGGGGATTGTTATGCGAAGCTTGGAATGTGGGAGAAGGCAATTGAATCTTGTGTAAAGTCGTTTCGGTACGATATCCCTAGAGGAGAGAATTGTACAAGAATAGGATATATATATATGGAACAACAAAAATATAATGAGGCGATCTTTTGGTTTAAACTAGCAACGGAAGTACCACTAGCAGCGGATAGTCCGTTTCACAGTCCAGCTAGCTACACATGGCTTCCATATTTGCAAATGTGTATTTGCTATAACAAGTTAGGAGATCCAGACAAAGCATATTATTACAATGAATTAGCAGCTTCTTACGTTCCGAATAATGCTGTAATTGAATATAACCGTAAATATTTTCGAGGTGTTTTTGATAAACAATATAAAGTGTAATGTAGGCTGTTTTTAGGAAATACCTTGTTATTATTCTAATGATGATAGATTGGCTATATATTAGAGTATTAGTAATGAAATCAGTAGAGGTGGCATCCTTTGTAAGATGTATTCTGTTCATATGAGATGTATATTTCAAATTCAATTTGCATAAGGAGTGTGTGAAATGAATCGCGAAAAAAGTTCTTTATATGAAGAAAAGTCCGATTATTATTATAATGCAGCGAATCCGAATGTATTAAAGCATATAAAAAAGGAATGGAAAGAAGTTCTTGATATTGGTTGCTCTAGTGGTGCATTAGGAGCGGTTATAAAAGAAAATGGCACACGTGTATCAGGTATTGAGGCATTTCCAGAAGCAGCGGAAAAAGCAAAAGAAAAGCTAGATCATGTTGTTTTAGGTGATATAGAGACAATGGATATGCCGTATGAGGAAGAGCAATTTGATTGCGTCATATTTGGGGATGTATTAGAGCATTTATTCGATCCGTGGGCTGTAATAGAAAAAGTAAAACCATATATAAAACAAAACGGTGTAATTTTAGCTAGTATACCAAATGTTGCTCACATTTCAGTATTAGCTCCCTTACTTTCTGGAAATTGGACGTATACAGAAAATGGCTTACTAGATAAAACGCACGTACGTTTCTTTACTTTTAATGAAATGCTAAGAATGTTTTTAAAAGCAGGATATTCTATTAATAAAGTAGATCGTGTATATATTGACCATAAAATGTATGAGCCACTTATTGAAGAGTTATATGGAATTTGTAAAAAATATCGTCTTGGAAGTGGCTTCATGGCTGAGACGGTTGTATTTCAATATATTATTGAAGCAGAAAAATCACAAGTATGAGTGCTGCAGAAAAAACAATATTATTTGTTACGTGTATAAATGATCGGAAATTGTATGCACAATGTGTGCGACATATATTGCAATTGGCAGTACCTCCAGGATACACTATACAGTTTATGCCGATTCGAAACGCAGAAAGTATGACGAGCGGATATAATAAAGCGATTTCGCATCCAGCGAAATATAAAGTGTATATACATCAAGATGTTTTCATTGTAAATGTAGGTTTTTTATATGGATTACTTCAATTGTTTCAGGAACATGAACATCTTGGAATGATTGGTATGGTTGGAGCCCAATATGTTCCTCCAAATGGAACATGGAGTGTAGGCAGAGGAGTTGTTGGAAAAGTAATTGGTTATATGAATGATTTATTTTATATGGCCAGTCAAGAAAAGCCGTACCATGAGTCAAAAACATTTATGCCAGTTGAATGTATTGACGGTTTATTAATGGCAACGCAATACGATATTCCGTGGCGAGAAGACTTGTTTGATGGGTTTGACTTTTATGATGTATCTCAATCATTTGAATTTAGAAAAGCTGGCTATACCGTTGGGGTTCCTGTACAGCGTGATGCTTGGTGCATTCACTATCATATTGATGTGAATATGACAAACTATGAAAAGTATAGAAAGATATTTGTGGAGCACTATATGTCAGATGTAAATCAAGACGAATAGAGGGGCTACAAAATGAAAGATCATACAATATTAGTCGTTGTTTGTATAAATAATGAAGAGCTTTTCAAGCAATGTGAGAGACAAATAAGAAACCTTTTTGTTCCCCCTGGTTATGTCGTACAAATTTTTCCGATACGAGATGCGAAAAGCATGGCAAGTGCATATAACCGAGCACTTTCATATCCCGCGAAGTATAAGGTTTATATGCATCAAGATACTTATCTTATTAATCGAGAGATGTTTTATACACTTATATCTCTTTTTAAAGATAACGAAAAACTTGGTTTAATTGGCGTAGCTGGTGCTCAGTTTTTACCGGGCAACGGGATATGGTGGGAAGGGAAAAATTTAGTAGGGAAAGTGATTGAATACAGAAGACAGAATTATCAATTATTAAATTTAGATCAGCTGTTTTATGGGAATCAATCATTTATGTCAGTTCAGGCAATTGATGGATTATTAATGGCCACACAATATGATATTCCGTGGCGAGAAGACTTGTTTCAAGGATTCCACTTTTATGATGTGTCGCAGTCTTTAGAGTTTCAAAAGGCGGGTTATTTAATTGGTATCCCTAATCAAGCGAATTTATGGTGTATTCATTACAACGGAGATGAATTTGATGCGGATATATACGAAAAGTACCGGAAAGTGTTTGTAGAACATTATAAAGATATATTATCTCCATCGTAAGGGAGAGATGCAGGGTGAAAGGAATTATTTTAGCAGGTGGTACTGGATCGAGACTATATCCAATAACGAAAGTAACAAATAAACATTTGCTTCCTGTTGGGCGGTATCCAATGATTTATCATGCGGTATATAAGATGAAACAATGCGAGATTACAGATATTATGATTATTACAGGCAAAGAACATATGGGAGATGTTGTTAGTTTCTTAGGAAGTGGTCACGAATTTGGTGTGTCCTTTACGTATCGTGTGCAAGATATAGCGGGCGGAATTGCACAAGCGTTAGGGCTTTGTGAGGATTTTATCGGGGACGATCGCATGGTAGTTATATTAGGAGATAATATTTTTTCAGATGATATTCGTCCATATGTTGAGGAGTTTACAAAGCAAAAAGAAGGTGCAAAAGTACTGCTTCAATCTGTAGAAGATCCTGAAAGATTTGGTGTAGCGCATATTCAAAACAAAAAAATAATTGAAATTGAAGAAAAGCCGACGGAACCGAAAAGTTCCTATGCTGTTACAGGAATTTATTTGTATGATTCGAAAGTTTTTACTTATATAAAAGAATTAAAACCTTCCGCAAGGGGAGAACTTGAAATTACAGATATAAATAATTGGTATTTAAAACGAGGGGTACTTACTTATAACGAAATGAGCGGCTGGTGGACGGATGCGGGAACTCATGCTTCTCTTCAAAGGGCGAATACGCTAGCCCGAGATATAAACTTTGGGAAACAGTTTAACGGAGAATAGGTGAGAATATGAAAGTTGTAGAAACAAACTTTACCGATGCAAAATTGTTAGAACCGAGGTTATTTGGAGATGAGCGTGGCTTTTTTACAGAGAGTTATAATAAGAAGGTGCTAGAAACATTAGGGATTACGTATTCATTTGTACAAGATAACGTATCTTATTCAGCACAGGCAGGAACGATTCGAGGATTGCACTTTCAAAAAAATCCGAAAGCACAAACGAAACTCATTCAAGTTATGCAAGGGGCAATTTACGACGTTATCGTTGATTTGCGAAAAGATTCACCAACATTTAAACAGTGGAAAGGATATATTTTAAGTGCGGATAATCATCGGCAATTATTGGTGCCAAAAGGATTTGCGCACGGGTTTTGTACGCTTGTTCCACATACTATTGTTATGTATAAAGTAGATGAGTATTATAGTGCACAGCATGACTCGGGATTACTTTGGGAGGATAAAGAATTAGCAATTCCATGGCCGGTAACAAATCCTATCTTATCTGATAAGGATCGAATATTACCATCACTTCAGGAATATGAAGATAGTTTTTAAGTAGGAGAGTTGTTTATGAATATATTAATAACAGGTGGAGCTGGATTTATTGGAAGTAATTTTGTTCATTACATGCTGCAAAGCTATGAAACATATAAAATCATTAATTTCGATGCATTAACATATAGCGGGAATTTGAATAATGTAAAGTCTATTCAAGAGCATCCTAATTACTCTTTTGTAAAAGGGAAAATTCAAAATGGAGAGCTGCTGGAGCATGTTATTAAAGAGCGTGATGTGCAAGTAATTGTTAATTTTGCAGCTGAATCACATGTGGACCGTAGTATTGAAAATCCGATTCCCTTTTACGATACGAATGTAATCGGGACAGTCACTTTATTAGAATTAGTGAAAAAGTATCCGCATATTAAGTTCGTGCAAGTATCAACAGATGAAGTATACGGTTCTTTAGGGAAAACAGGAAAGTTTACCGAGGAAACCCCGTTAGCTCCAAATAGTCCGTATTCTTCAAGTAAGGCGAGCGCCGACATGATAGCTTTATCTTATTATAAAACATATCAATTACCAGTTATAGTAACGCGTTGTTCCAATAATTATGGACCGTACCAATATCCTGAAAAGTTAATTCCATTAATGGTTACGAATGCACTGGAAGGAAAAAAACTACCGTTATATGGTGATGGCTTAAATATAAGAGACTGGTTACATGTAACAGATCATTGTCGTGCGATTGATATTGTTTTGCATAAGGGATGTGTAGGAGAGGTATATAACATAGGGGGGAATAACGAAAAAACAAATGTAGAAGTTGTGGAACAAATTATTACTCTCTTAGGAAAAACAAAAAAAGACATTGAATATGTTACGGACCGTTTAGGGCACGATCGCCGTTATGCGATTGATGCAGAGAAAATGAAGAACGAATTTGATTGGGAGCCGAAATATACGTTCGAACAAGGATTACAAGAGACGGTGCATTGGTATGAAAAGAATAAGGAATGGTGGAAACCATTAAAAGAACAGTAAGGGGCATGTAAATGAAAGAGCGGATTATCATAACAGGAGCAAATGGTCAATTAGGAAAGCAACTACAAGAAGAGTTAAATCCTGAAGAATATGACATATATCCATTTGATAAAAAGTTACTAGATGTAACAAATATATCCCGAATTCAGCAAGTGGTACAAGAAATAAATCCACATATAATTATTCATTGTGCAGCATATACGAAAGTTGATCATGCTGAGAAAGAACAGGATCTTGCTTATTTAATCAATGCAATAGGAGCTCGAAATATAGCGGTTGCTTCACAATTAGTAGGAGCAAAGTTAGTTTACATTAGTACTGATTATGTATTTCAGGGCGACAGACCGGATGGATACGATGAATTTTATAGTCCAGCGCCGATAAATATATACGGAGCTTCTAAGTATGCAGGAGAGCAGTTCGTCAAAGAGTTACATAATAAATATTTTATCGTTCGTACGTCGTGGCTATATGGTAAGTATGGAAATAATTTTGTGAAAACGATGATGCGATTAGGTAAGGAAAGAGAAGAACTATCTGTTGTAGCGGATCAAATCGGTTCTCCTACGTATGTGGCAGATTTAAATGTGATTATTAATAAGCTCATTCATACTTCTTTATACGGTACGTATCATGTATCAAATAGAGGCTCATGTTCTTGGTTTGAATTTGCTCAAAAAATATTTTTGTATGCAAATATGAAAGTGAATGTATTACCTGTTTCAACCGAAGAATTTGGATCGGCGGCTGCAAGGCCAAAATATTCTATCTTTCAACATAGTATGCTTAGGTTAAATGGTTTTGCACAAATGCCTTCTTGGGAAGAAGGATTAGAGCGTTTTTTTATAGAAACAAAAAGTCATTAACAAATTTATGTTAATGACTTTTTTGTTTGCCTTTAGGCGGTTTTATGGTACTATAATTATAGTATCAGGTACTAATAACAAGTATAAGTATTTCTGGGAGGATATATCATGGAACTATTACAAGGGAAAACATTTGTTGTTATGGGCGTTGCGAACCAAAGAAGTATTGCGTGGGGAATTGCTCGCTCTTTGCATAATGCAGGTGCAAAATTAATTTTCACATATGCAGGAGAACGTTTAGAAAGAAACGTTCGTGAATTAGCGGACACATTAGAAGGACAAGAATCACTTGTATTACCTTGTGATGTAACGAATGATGAAGAACTGACAGCTTGCTTTGAAACGATTAAGCAAGAAGTTGGTACAATTCACGGTGTTGCACACTGTATTGCTTTTGCAAATCGTGACGATTTAAAAGGCGAATTTGTAGATACTTCTCGCGATGGATTTTTACTTGCACAAAATATTAGTGCATTCTCTTTAACAGCTGTAGCAAGAGAAGCGAAAAAAGTGATGACAGAGGGCGGAAATATTTTAACTTTAACATACCTTGGCGGAGAGCGCGTTGTGAAAAACTATAACGTTATGGGTGTTGCGAAAGCTTCATTAGAAGCGAGCGTAAAATATTTAGCGAACGATTTAGGCCAACATGGCATTCGCGTTAACGCTATTTCTGCAGGACCAATTCGTACGTTATCTGCGAAAGGTGTAGGCGACTTTAACTCAATCTTAAGAGAAATTGAGGAGCGCGCACCACTTCGTCGCACAACAACTCCAGAAGAAGTTGGCGATACAGCAGTGTTCTTATTCAGTGATTTAGCACGCGGCGTAACAGGAGAAAACATTCACGTTGATTCAGGATATCATATCCTAGGGTAATTATAATTTTTAAAGGACAGTCTCTAAACGTTGAGACTGTCCTTTTTATTGTTCTCAGAAAGAACGATTTTTAACGAAAGTTCTTGCCACGTTATGAATATAACTATAATAGTACACGATTTATTCAGCTACGTATGGAAGTGGGAGGGACGAGTGTGAAGAATAAAAATAAAAGTTCAACAGTTGGAAAACCGTTGTTATATATTGCGCAAGTAAATTTAGAACTCGCTACACCGAAAATAAAAAGAATTATCTTAACAAACTTTGAAAATGAGGAGCAAAAAGAGAAAAGTAATAGAAATGAAAATATTGTAAGTAGTGCTGTGGAAGAGGTAATAGAACAAGAGCAACAAGTAGAAGAAAAAATAGAAGAAGCACAAGAAGAGCAACAAGAGCAAGAAGAGAAAGAGCCAGTGAGAACGGTCCCGTATAATAAATCATTCAAGGATATGAATAATGATGAAAAAATTCATTTTTTATTAAATCGCCCTCATTATATTCCGAAAGTAAGGTGCAGAATAAAAACAGCTACAGTCTCATATGTTGGATCGATAATATCGTATCGTAATGGCATTGTATTCATTATGCCGCAAAATAGTATGAGAGATATTAGGTTGTCTATAGATGATATCCAATCGATTAGTATGGCCGGCTTTTAAATATGTAAAGGTGGTAGAAATCTTCTACCACCCAAATAGTTTTTTAGTTTACTTAAATTAACTTATTAGATAGAAACGTCGCGTAAGCATTGAATAGCACAGAAACAGCTTAAATCAACAGTAATGCAAGTAGATGTTGATACTAGTCTTGCATTTGGTACAGCTAAAAACGTACAAATTGGATTGTCATTAGGCGGTATAGTAGAGCCATCACCTAATACTACAGTTAACACACGCAGCACCGCACAGCTATCATCGTCTACGCTTTCCACACGGAAAATTGGAGATTGGCAGCTAGTAAGGCTTGCAGATGGTGCAAATGCTTCAAATGGCGTTCCAGCTTTTGTGTATAAAATAAAAGGGCGTGTATTTGCTACTGATGCAGTATTGTGTGCTCCTAAAAATGGGATTTCACAACCAGATCCACACGTCGTAGTAGAACAATCTTGTAGTTCATTGATGAATTTTACAACGTCAACTACACAATGAGAAGAGCTATGGTGTTTATTTTCGTTACAACTCATTAATGTCACTCCTTATCTTCTTGTTTGTATTTACATTAATAAGATATTGGAGTCGAGGAGATTTGGTCACAATCTTAAGACCTTTTTTTTTAAATAGGCGAAAGAAGATAAGGGAAGGTGGAATCATGCTGTTTACAAGTTGGCTTTTATTTTTTATTTTCGCTTTAGCTGCTTTTAGGCTCACTCGTCTAATTGTATATGATAAAATTACAGTTTTTTTGCGAAGACCGTTTATTGACGAAATAGAGGTTACGGAGCCAGATGGAAGTGTATCAACGTTTACAAAAGTAAAAGGGAAAGGATTAAGAAAGTGGATTGGTGAATTATTAAGCTGTTATTGGTGTACAGGTGTATGGGTTAGTGCTTTTCTATTAGTTTTATATAATTGGATTCCCGTCGTTGCAGAGCCATTACTTGCATTATTAGCTATTGCAGGTGCAGCAGCAATTATTGAAACGATTACAGGATATTTTATGGGAGAATAATATATTTTCATAATACGAGAGGAAGCGGAGTTTAAAAGAATGAGGGAACGGAAATAAAGAGTTGTTCATATAGTAAATAGACAGAATTGACAGTAGAGGAGATGTTTGCTGTGAGCAATAATCCAAGGAAAAATTCATATGACCTGCAGCAATGGTATCATATACAGCAACAACACCAAGCACAACAACAGGCACATCAAGAACAATTACAGCAACAAGGATTTGTGAAGAAAAAGGGATGTAATTGTGGGAAAAAGAAGAACACAATAAAACACTATGAAGAATGAAGCACTCATGTTACTGTGAGTGTTTTTTATTGTACATATAAAAAGCGGTATTTCAAAGGAGAAATACCGCTTTTTACTAGCTAATTTGTGCAACTGTTAATGCCGCAGCACGAATGTCTACAGTTCCAAATAATTCAACTGGTACGATTTGAACTAAGTCGCCGGGATTCAAGTTAATAAGAATAACACCACTAGAAACATCTACTTCCCCAGTGCCGATAATGTTAGCACGGACTGCTGTTCCTGATCCTGGAATAACGTTATCTGGTGTGTCCAATGTTAAGAAGAACCGGGCAGCGTTTGGTGGAGCAGGAACATTTTCAAGACTTACCGTTAATGTATAACTGATTTGATAAATACCAGCTACTTGAATTCGAATGCCATTTCCGACACTTACTGTATTGTTTATTACAGGAACAGTAAGATTTGGGTTTGGACTTACGCTAGGTAATAGTAATGGTGTGAATAATGAAGCGAACTGAGGTGCTGAAGCGTTGAAAGCAAAACCGAAGGCTGGTAGTGTACTAGCTGGTTGTGCCTCACAATCAATTTTAGTAAATTCGCAATCAGAAGAGAACATGTTTTTCACTCCTTTATCTGTTTCTACTTTCAGTTAATGAAAAGGACAGGTTCTATGTTCTAGACAAGTTCCCAATTTTATAAAAAATACATAATAATACCTTTTAAGCATGGATTGGGTGGCAGAAAACTCTGCCACCCAATCCATGCTTAAATTAATATTTAGTTTTATATAGAAACATCGCGTAAGCATTGAATAGCGCAGAAGCAACTTAAATCAACAGTAAGACAAGTGGCGGTTGACACTAGTCTTGCATTTGGTACAGCTAAAAACGTACAGATTGGGTCGTCACCAGGTGGTACAGAGGTACCATCCCCTAAAACTACAGTTAATACACGCAATACAGCGCAATCATCATCATCTATACTCTCGACACGGAAAATGGGAGATTGGCAACTAGTAAGGCTTGCAGATGGCGCGAATGCTTCAAATGGTGTTCCGGCCTTTGTGTATAAAATAAAAGGACGTGTATTCGCTACGGATGCACTATTATGCGCTCCTAAAAATGGGACTTCGCAACCAGATCCGCATGTTGTAGTTGCACATTCTTGTAGTTCATGTATAAAACGAACGACATTAGATACACAGTTGAAATCACAATCATGGTGATGATGATCTTCATTACAATTGCAGCTCATTATGTTCACTCCTTATCGTGAGTTCTGACATACACTATTACAATATGAACGTGATATGGTTGATATTACGTTAATTCTCAGGATAGAAACAGGGAATTTATATAGAGGGGATGTACATAGTGTGATATGCAAAAAGACACCCTTATTTAATGGATGTCTTTTCAGGTAAATCTTTTCGCGTAGTATATAAAAAACGAGATATATCTAGTTTCTTTCCTCTGAAAAATTGCGGGGAGGAAATATAAAGTTCTTCTTTAGCGCGTGTAATGGCGACATAGAGTAATCGTCTTTCTTCTTCTAATGCTTCAGAAGTATCCGTCACACGGTCATTTGCATCTTTTAAAGAAGAAGTATGCGGCAATATACCATCGCTTGCACCAAGTAAAAAGACGCATGGAAACTCAAGGCCTTTCGCGTTATGAATTGACATAAGTGATACGGCATCTTTTTGCGGCATTGTTTTTAATGCTTCCATTTCTTTTTGACCTTGAATCGCCTCGTCAATAAATTGTAAGTAAGCTGGAATATCGGTGAAACGAGTTGCAGACTCCATTAATTCTTCTAACATTTCTTCTTGTATGTCTTTATGCATCGTAAAGGAAGAACGATCGTTACTTTGTAAGTACTCTAAATATTTTCCTTTACCATGAATAATTTCTTTTAATGCCTTTTTCGGTTCTAATTCTTTTATAAATTTAATAAAATCGATGCGCTCATTTACCTTTTTCACTTGAAAAGGTTTCAAGCTCGGATTTAATAATAAGAAATGAAGAAGAGAAGGGAAACGCCCCTCACCATATTTCCATTGCTCCCGTTCAATAAATGAAATACATTCATCACGGCCGATATACATCGTCGGCAATATGTTAGAAAGGGATTCTAGGCGAAACGGTTCTAGCACGAGTCGTAAATGATCTAATACAGGCTTAATTAAAGAGTGCTCGTAAAATGATTGACTCGCACCGTGTTTAATAAACGGGATTTTATGAATTGTAAGCTGATCAAGTAACGAACGACTTACAGAATGTGTGCGATACAGTAAACAAAAATCTTTATAGTTTCGCTCACCGCTATCTACCTTTTCTTGAATGAGCTGCAAAATTTGATTTGCTTCATCAAGAGTTGTAGCTGGTCGTGCGTAAAATGGTTGTACACCCTCTTCACGAACAGAATATAGCTCTTTATCAAAACGTTCTTGATTTAGCTTGATAACTTCATTTCCAAGTCCAACGATAAATGGATTGGATCGATAATTCGTATTAAGCGCAATAATCGTTGTATTATCAAATTCTTTTGGAAAAGATAAAATAATTTGGTGACTTGCTCCTCGCCAACCGTAAATCGCTTGATCGTCATCACCTGCGATAAATAAATTATTTCTTGGCGTGGCTAACAATTTTACAATTTCATATTGTGCATACGATGTATCTTGGAACTCATCTACTTCAATGTAGTGAAAACGTTGTTGCAATTGAGTAAGCAAAGGAGCATTATTTTCTAACATATAATACGTTTCTAATAAGATGTCGTCAAAATCGATATAATTGTATCGTTGTTTTACCTCTTCAAAACGTTCGTATACTTCTTTGAATTCTTGTTCAACCGGTGTTTTCGCTTTTACATCTTTCGGACGATTCAATTTGTTTTTCTCAAGTGAAATCATAGCGAGTATTGTTTCAGCATCATAATCGTCTTTTAAGCGTAATTCTTTCAAAATTTTCTTTATCATAATTTGTTTATGTTTTTCATTTGCTAAAATTTGCTGATTATATCCTTGACTACGAAGCAATTTTAAAAAGACAGAGTGGAATGTACCAGCAACAACATAGTTACTTGCAGCATGATTCATACCAGGCAAGTTTGCTACACGACTTCGGATTTCTTCAGCTGCTTTTTGTGTAAACGTAAGCAGTAAAATATTTCGCGGATGAACATGTTTTACATTAACTAAATAACCAACGCGAGTTGTTAAAACAGATGTTTTACCACTTCCAGCGCCAGCTAGTGTAAGAACAGGTCCTTCTGTCGTTTGCACTGCTTCTAACTGTTTTTCATTTAAATAAATACCTTGCTGTTCTAAAGCACGGAAATACGCCGCATCTGCATCTTCTTCCATAATTAAATGGGTAGACGTTTTCGGAATATGGTATGTCGCTTGCGGAATGCCAGCATGTGTTAACGATTTTTGTGAAAATTTTTCTTGTGTCATATATTCACCTTCAAAACTATAGCATCAACATTTAACTTTAGCGGAAGAAAAAGAAAATAGCAATGTAAAAAACAGGAGGGGTTACCTCCTGCTACAAATTTATTCCGCTATTTGCGGGCAGTAAAACTCCAAACTCAAAATTCAGGTGGGAGATCAACTGCCCGTAAACGCCCGATTGGTGAAGGCCAATAATCAGTGGGGATGAACAAAACCCCACTGATTAAAGTTTCACTTTACAATTCTTTTATCATTACGACGTGCGGGATATTTGCTTCCATAAACACATCAGAAGCCGTTACGTATCCTAGCTTTTTATAGAAAACTTCAGCATGTGTTTGGGCATGAAGTTTCAATTTCGGTAAAGACTCTTCCTTTGCGTAAGCTTCAAGTGCATCCATAATGATTTTGCCAATTCCTTTTTTACGATGGGAAGCTAGTACACAAATGCGTTCCATTTTCCCTATTCCATCAACGATGCGAAAGCGACCTGCACCGACTGGAATGTCATTGTCATATGCAACAACGTGCGCCGATGTATCTTCGAATTCATCGTACTCTTCTTCAGAAGAAACACGTTGTTCTTCAACAAAAACTTGTTTACGTACGGAGAATGCATCACTTAGCTGCGCGTCTGTTTGTACGATTTGTGCGTGCAAGTTAGTTGTTCCCCTTTCCAAGGTGGAATGTTTCATGTACAGTCCAAGTTCCGTTTTCTAATTGATATAGAAGGTGGAAACGATCAATTGGTTGTTCATAATAGAAATCTTTCATACGTAATCGACCTAATACATCAGCATGCTCTGCATCTGATAAGTCTTGACCGATTGTTAAATGAGGTACGAAAGAGTATTCACGCTCTTGTGTAAAGAAACCATTATGCATTTCTTCATTTAAGAAAGTTAGTTCAGGTGTTTTTTCTACTTTAAAATAAAGGACATTATTAACAGGTGCGAATGAACCGACTTTTCCAACATGAAGGGTGAAAGGGTTCGTTTTATTTGCGATTGTATGTAACTCGTTTACAATCGATTCTAGTTGATCATCTTGCGTCTCAAAGGGTGTTTTCAATGTAATATGTGGCGGAACTAATGCGTAGTGCGGATCATAACGTTTACGCAATCCGTTCGCTTTATCTTGAATCATTTTTGATGGAAAAATTACAATGCCTAATTTCATGTTCCAATTCCTCCCTTTGTAAGTCTAGTTAGATTTTGAGAATAAATCTCTTAATCTATTATATCAAATTATTCTGAATACTGCTCTCTATTATTTCATTGATAGAATATGAGAAAATGCTTTCGGCAAGTCTGCTTGCCAATACTTCCAAGTGTGATTCCCTTCAAACTCTTCATAATGGGTGATGAAATTTCTATCTGTAAGAAGTGTATTTAACTCGCGATTTGGTTCTACGAAATCAGATACTTGTCCGTCTGTGCGCTTTACAGCTGTTTCTTCTGTCCCAATGATGTGATAAAGTTCTAACGCCTGTGGATCTTTGAAGTCTTTTGCTAAGTTCATGACTGTTTCATCAACAAATGGTGATTGCATAACGACTTTACCGAATGTATGCGGATACATAAGCGCAGTCATGAAAGATACTGTACCACCAAGAGAATCTCCAATTAAAACGCGACCTTTACCCATTTGATACGTTGGATAATTTTCATCAATATATGGAGCAAGCTCGTGAGCAAGGAAACGAATGTAAGCAGCATTTTTTACATCATTCGGGAAATATTTTTCCTTACGATCGTGTACATTTTTATATGGAATACCGACAATAATTGTGCGGTCGATTTCTTCAGTTTCACGAAGACGCTCAATTACACGGTGTGCTTTACCAAGCTGAAAATAATCTCTACCATCTTGTGCAATAACAACCGTATGCTTATGGAGAGGTGTGTAATTTACTGGTAAATAAACAAGAAGTGTAAGTTCCTCTTGAAGTGATGTACTAAAAAATGAAATTTCTTCAATTCGCCCTATTGTTTGATTCATGTATATCCCCCTAAATAAAAATTTACTATGATTGTAAGAGCGACGCTTGTAGTGAAAAGGAAAGAAATATTCACTAATAGGTGCCTCAATTTCTATTTTACCATAATGGTACGAAGAATCTAAAAAATTAGTATTTAAGTTATGAAAGAAAACGGATATAATGAAGTGGGATTTTTTGCAGGTGAGAGGGGAGACAAGGTTTGAAACAAGAAAAATCAATCGCACTACCATTAGCAATTTCAATTATAGCAATTTCATTCGCAGCAGTTTTTGTAAAGATGTCCTCAGCACCATCTTCTATTTTAAGTATGTATCGATTATGGATTATCGTGCTTATTATGCTGCCAATCGTTTGGAAAAAGCGGGAAGAGTTTAGTAGGATTCAAAGAAAAGATTGGGGATTTTTAATTGGATCTGGTTTCTTTTTAGCGCTTCATTTTCTTTTATGGTTTGAATCTTTAAAGCATACGACAGTTGCTAGTTCGACGATTATTTTAGCACTTCAACCAATCGTATCTTTAGTTGGAGGTTTTTTCTTATTTAAAGAAAGAACAACATACTCAGCTATTGCGACAATGGGAATTGCGATACTAGGTGTAATGTGTATTGGCTGGGGAGATTTAGGGCTAAGTGAACAAGCAATTTATGGGGATATATTATCCTTTTTAAGTGTGATAGCAGTTGTCGGTTATTTATTTATCGGGCAAACGACAGTAAAGAAAGTATCACACTGGATTTACAGCTTTACAGTTTTTGCATTCGCAGGTATTTTTATGGGGATTTATAATATAGTGCTGCAAGTACCTTTTACAGGTTATACGAAGTGGGACTGGACCGTTTTTCTTTTACTTGCGATTGTGCCAACAGTGTCACATGTCATTAATAACTGGTTATTAAACTACGTAAATGCAACAACAATTTCAATGAGTATTTTAGGAGAACCAGTTGGAGCAACTATACTAGCGTTCTTCTTACTTGGGGAAAAATTAAACGCAATGCAAATTATCGGTAGCATGCTCGTATTGTTTGGTGTATCTGTTTTCTTACTGCAGCAACAAAAACGAACATCAAAAAATGTGGTGAACGAACCGGCTTATACACAGGAATTATAACGAGCCTATTCTAATATACGAAAAGAGAAGTTATTGGTAACTTCTCTTTTTTTGTTCTATGCAGAAAATAAAACAGATCAATAGGGGGAATTCCCGCCATATAGCATGAAAAAAGATAATATAAAGTGGAGTTACATCATACGTTTCTCATACAAATATAGAAGGGGAAAGGAGAGACCAAATGAAAGATATTTTAATGAAATACATGACGAAGCTTACAACATTAAGCGAAGAGCAGCAGCGTATAATCGTGGAAGAATTACAAATTGAAGAATATAAAAAAGGAACAGTACTCCTAAGACAAGGAGATGTTCCATCTAAATGTTACTTTGTATTAACAGGATGCGTGAGGCAACATTGTATAGATGAAGCCGGGAAAGAAGTTACATCAAATTTTTATACAGAAGAACAAGCAATTGCAAATTTCAATCATCATAAACCAGATAAATCATCCCCACATACATTAACGTGTCTAGAAGACTGCCTAGTTGTAGTTGGCGACCTGTATTGTGAAAAGGACATGTATAAGAAATATTCACAGTTAGAAGAAATGACACGTCAAATGATTGAATACAATTTTGGTGAGGTACAAGAAGAACTTACATTATTTATTGCATCGACACCAGAAGAGCGCTACAAATCATTATTACAAAAACGACCTCATTTAATCAATCGTGTTCCTCAATATCAATTGGCAAGTTATCTAGGTATTACGCCAGAATCATTAAGTAGAATTAAGAAACGACTCAAACAGTAGAGTTTTTTCCACCTCTAATCAATAGCCATATACTAAATCCTAGTTCACCTGCGATCATCGGTAGTTGAAAGACAACATTAAGAATGGAAATCATCGCATCATATTGTGAAAACATTGTATTCATGACGTGAATTACGATATAACCGATAGCAGCGATGAATAGTAATACACTAATCAATTTCGGTATTTGTTTAGATAGAAAAGTTACATATCCTAAAGCGAAAAGATGTAAGCCGAAAATGATTAACCCTACAGACCAAATGTATTCAAAAGCTTCTAGAAATAACATTGTATATGCTTCTGAATTGGCAACTGTACTTTTTGAAAGAAGTAATACAAATGTTAAATTGAATATAGCAATCCCAAGTATAGCTGTATACATAAGACGAAGACAGGTAGCTAGTAATGAGAGGCTAGCATGGATAGGTTTTAGAAAGAAATAAAGAGCCCAAGAGGCGATAATATCCGTAATGAAAATGATAATCCATCCGAAAATTTCTGCTTTGAAAAGTGAACTTGAAGTTTGAATATTATGGAGTGTCGTGCTCGCATTACTTGGTAAAACGAGATTTCCGTGAACAAAACCGTAAGAAAAAAATGCAGTGAATGCCATGATAAGAAGAGAAGTGCCTGCAAATAAGGCAAATTTTCGCTCAGTCATAATACGTCCTCCTATTCTAATGTTGTTTTCATTGTAATAGGGAAGAGGAGGAGATTCATTGACTTAAATCAAGAGAGGGGAAGTTTAGTGGAATTTCCATCAAAAAAAGATGTATGGTTATATCCGATTTTTTTCGTTGTCATTGGAGCGTGTTTTGCTCCCATATTTGTAGGGAGAGAATATTTTCTTTTATTTTTTACAATTCCGTTAGCAATATTATTTATTTGGAGTTGGTTTTCGACAAAATATATTGTCGGAGAAGAAACAATTACTATTAGATCTGGTCTCGTTAAAAAGCGCATATTTATACGAGATATAAAACAAATTTCAAATACGAAAAATCCAATAGCAGCTCATGCATTATCATTCGATCGACTTGAAATTGTTTACGGGTCATATGAAACAGAGATTATTTCTCCTAAAAATAAAGAACAGTTTATTAATCTTGTGAAAAGTAAAAATCCGCACATTGAAATGAAGTAAAAGAGTGGCTTCGTAGCCACTCTTTTACTTTGGGTTTGTCATATAAGGTTGTACATGAATGACGCATAGGTCACGAAATTTCCCCTCAGCAGTTGTAACAATTACGACCGCTCTTCCTGCACTTTTTCCAGTAATCGTTACCGTATCACCTTTTGGATACATTGTGATGACATCAGCATTCATATTTGTCCAAATAAGTTCTTTATTCGTTGCTTGCACTGGCAAAACGGAAGCTGATAACTCAATGCTTTGTCCAGTTCTTACTTTCAACTTATTTTTTTCCATATGAACACCGATGACTGAAATAACAGAAGGAGCAATAGAAATTTTGGGTGGATTAGGTTGTATGTTTAAACAAGAAGCAGAAGTATTTGTGATAGGTGAAAATTTTCTTATATGTTGTCGCTGGAAAGCTGCTAACATGTTGGAGTCCCCTTTCTGTATAAGTGCTGATACTAATACTATAAAGGAGTAGTGTTATGTTAAATTTAACGAAACATAAAGAATTTGTTAAATTTGAGAAGAAGATTGTCGAACTGTAATAAAAAAGCACTGCTGTTATTGTGACAGCAGTGCTTCCTTTTTATAGATTATGACGATGTTGTTTTTCAAAATCCTCAAAGTGCTCTTCAACTTCTTTTGAAGGCTGTGTTAGTAAACTAACAATTACGATTACTAGTAAACTAATAGCGAAACCAGGAATCATTTCATATAAGAAATCTTTTAAGAATTTGAATTGAGTCCAAATAATTACTGTAGCGGCACCTGAAATCATACCAGCAAGCGCACCCCATTTTGTCATGCGTTTCCAATATAAGCTTAATAAAATAGCTGGTCCGAATGAAGAACCAAATCCAGCCCAAGCGTATCCAACAAGAGCTAAAATCGTATCATTTTGTTTAAACGCTAATGCGCACCCAACTAAGGCGATAACAAGTACAGCCATACGACCGACAAATACAAGCTCTTTATCAGAAGCAGAGCGTTTAAAGAATGTACGATATAAATCTTCTGTTATAGCACTAGAGGTAACAAGAAGCTGAGATGAGATTGTACTCATAATCGCTGCTAAAATAGCTGCTAATAAAAATCCAGTAATAAGTGGGTGGAATAAAATTTTTCCTAGTTCAAGGAAAATTGTCTCTGGGTTAGATAATGTCAACCCTTGTTGTGAATAGTAAGCAATACCGATAAGACCAGTAAACATAGCTCCGACAACAGAGAAAATCATCCAGCTCATACCAATTCTTCGTGCGCTTTTAATTTCTTTTACAGACGAAATTGCCATAAAGCGTACGATAATATGAGGTTGTCCAACATAACCAAGGCCCCATGCGAATAAAGAAATCATTCCTAAAGTAGAGGCACCTTTAAAAATATCTAAACGTGTTGGATCTACAGATCGAATCGTATCAAACGCAGGTCCAAGTCCGTTCGAATTCATAATTGTTACGATAGGAACAAGAATAAGAGCGATTACCATAATGATTCCTTGCACGAAGTCTGTCCAACTTACCGCTAAGAAACCACCAAATAGTGTGTAAGCCACGACAACTGCTGCGACAATGAATAATCCAACATGATAGTTCATACCAAATGAATTTTCAAATAATACAGCGCCTGAAACTAGTCCTGAAGCTACATAGAAAGTAAAGAAAATCATAATAACAAGTCCGGATACTAAGCGTAGCATATGAGATTTGTCGTGGAAACGGTGTTCCAAAAATTCTGGGATAGTAATAGAGTTGTTTGCAATTTCTGAGTAGGTACGTAAGCGAGGAGCGACATAAAGCCAGTTTGCGTATGCGCCTAGTGTTAGGCCGATCGCAATCCAACTACTACTTAATCCAACGCTAAACATTGCACCGGGTAATCCCATTAAAAGCCAACCACTCATATCGGATGCTCCAGCACTTAATGCTGTTACTGCGGGGCCTAGTGTACGCCCGCCAAGCATATAATCTGTTAAGTTGGACGTTCGTTTGTAGGCGAAATAGCCGATTACTAACATCCCGAGCATGTAAATAGAGATAGAAGTTAAAGTTAACATCTGCGTACTCATGTAGTTCCCCTTCCTTTTGTAATGTCTTTTGATGCATTTTGCATATTTATAATCTATCATGATTATTCAGAAAAATCCATTCTAAAATACGAATTTTCTGAAATGTAAGCGTTTTTCGACAATGTTTTTCTTTTGTAATATATAATTTTATGACAAAAAACCTTAATTTAAATAGAGTATTTATTATATTTACATAAAAATAGGTTGTTTTGTCAATATAATATTGAATGAAGAAAAAATATTTTTTTCGGAAAAAGCATTGACTTTTTAGAAACGTGAGGAATATAATGAGTGCAACTTAAAAAAATGCAAGCGTTGATGAAGAAGAGTACACATGATGAACATGTCAGAGAGCTGATGGTTGGTGCGAATCAGTATGGAATTGATGTGGAATGGGCTTCGGAGCTTCCAAACCGAAACGAAAGAAGTAGGCTTTGGCGACATGATCTCATCGATACAAGAGACACGTATTGTTTTTGATACGGTAAAGTGCGTTACATTCGTAACGAATTAAGGTGGCACCACGGGAGTACCCGTCCTTTCTATAGGATGAGTACTCCCTTTTTGTGTATAAAAAATTAAATAAATGAAATCGTTTAAGTAAGAAGAGTACGTATATTTGGAGACGTTACAGAGAGCCGGGGGCAGGTGGGAGCCCGGTACGGTACCATATACGGAATGGGCTTACGAGAGGTATGCTGAACAATTTCTATTCAGTAGGCAACCCGGGTTCCGCCGTTACAAGGATAAGGTATATATTTTGTACCTGAATAAAGCGGGATGCTTTTGCGTCCAACCTGAGGTGGTACCACGGTAAATTTATCGTCCTCTACATATTTCGATATGTAGGGGACTTTTTTATTTTTCAGAGTGAGGTGAAAGGCATGATGACAAAAGAGGAATTTATGAAGCAAAAAGAACAAGGAAAAACATTTTTAGTAATTGCTGAAGAAGAAGGAGATAGCATTACGCCAATTTCTTTATATAGACGTATGAAGGGTAAGAAAAAGTTTTTACTAGAAAGTTCACAGCTTCATCAAGATAAAGGGCGCTATTCTTACTTAGGATGTAATCCTTATGGAGAAGTGAAAAGTGTCGGTATAGAAGTAGAACGAACGATGTATGGACAAACAGAAAAGTTGCAAGGTAACGTATTGCAAGTATTAGAAGAGGTAATCGCACCAGAACAAGTAGAGAGTCCATTTCCGTTTTGCGGAGGAGCGATTGGATATATCGGATATGACGTAATTCGGCAGTATGAAAATATAGGATTAGACTTGCATGATCCATTAAATATTCCAGAAGTACACGTACTACTGTATCGCGAGTTTATCGTTTACGATCATTTACGCCAAAAGTTGTCGTTTGTATATGTATGCGGGCAAGAAGATTCAGCTTCTTATGAAGAAGTATATGAAAGATTGCAAAGATACAAAGAGGAAGTGTTAAACGGTGAAGAAGAGAATGTGAGTGAAGTAATATCATCGTTATCATTTACTTCTTCAATAACGGAAAAAGAATTTTGTGAAATGGTAGAAACGGCGAAAGAGCATATACGAGCCGGGGACATATTCCAAGTCGTATTATCTCAACGTTTGAAAAGTGAGTGTAAAGGTGATCCATTTGCATTATACCGAAAACTTCGCATTGCAAACCCGTCGCCATATATGTTTTATATCGATCTTCAAGATTATGTTGTACTCGGTTCTTCGCCGGAAAGTTTGTTATCAGTAAGAGAGGATAAAGTGATGACGAACCCAATTGCGGGTACGAGACCGAGGGGGAAAACGAAGCAGGAAGATGAGGAAATCGAAAAAGAATTGTTAGGAAATGAGAAAGAGCGAGCAGAGCATATGATGCTTGTGGACTTAGGCCGAAATGACATTGGCAGAGTAAGTGAAATTGGCTCTGTGACGATAGATAAATATATGAAAGTAGAGAAATACTCTCACGTTATGCACATTGTATCTGAAGTTTACGGAACATTGCAAAAACAGATGAGCGGATTTGATGCATTAGCGTATTGTTTACCAGCTGGCACAGTGTCAGGAGCTCCGAAAATAAGGGCGATGGAAATTATCAATACATTAGAGCATGAAAAAAGAAATGTATACGCCGGAGCAGTTGGATATATTTCATTCTCAGGAAACCTTGATATGGCGCTAGCAATTCGAACGATGGTTGTGAAAGATGAGAAAGCGTACGTTCAGGCAGGAGCGGGTATCGTTTACGATTCAGATCCGGTTGCTGAATATGAGGAAACATTAAATAAAGCGAGAGCGCTTTTGGAGGTTATGAAATGATTGTACTGATTGATAACTATGATTCCTTCACATATAACTTGTATCAACTATTAGGCGAGTACGAAGAAAACATCGTCGTCGTAAGAAATGATCAAATAACAATTGAACAATTAGAGAAGATGAAGCCGAAAGGAATTGTGCTCTCACCGGGACCTGGGAAACCAGAAGATGCTGGAATTTGTATCGATGTTATTCGTCACTTTTATAAGGACGTTCCCATCTTAGGAATTTGCCTTGGCCATCAAGCAATCATATCCGTATTTGGAGGAGAAATTGTTAGAGCAGAGCGCATTAAACATGGAAAAACATCACGTGTGAAACATAACGGAACGTCAATCTTTTCGTACGTTACTCAGCCGCTAACGGCAATGCGTTACCATTCACTCGTCGCAGCACAAAATAGTTTACCACAATGCTTTGACATACTCGCGACGGCGATGGATGACGGAGAAATCATGGCAGTTCGTCATAACTATTATCCGCTCTTCGGATTACAGTTTCACCCAGAATCAATTGCAACAGAAGAAGGCGGAAAATTAATACGTGCCTTTTTAGCACAAGTGAAAGAGGAGGAGAGAGTATGAACAGTTATCTTCGAAAATTAGTAGAGGGACAGCATTTAACAGAGGAAGAAATGTATGAAGCAGGGCTCCTTTTATTAAGTGACAACATATTGGAAAGTGAAGTTGCAGCTTTCTTAGTATTGCTGAAAGCGAAAGGCGAAACAGCAGAAGAAATATACGGTCTCGTTCGTGCTCTTCGCGAAAAGGCATTGCCGTTTTCAAATCATATAAAAGGAGCGATGGACAATTGCGGAACGGGTGGTGACGGTGCACAAACATTCAATATTAGTACAACATCGGCATTTGTACTTGCCGGAGCTGGCGTAAAGGTTGCGAAACATGGAAACCGCGCTGTTTCTAGTAAAACAGGAAGTGCTGATTTATTAGAAGAACTCGGTGTAAACATTAGTTGTACGCCTGGTGAGATTGACTATTTATTAGAGAATGTAGGTATTGCCTTCTTATTCGCACCAGCGATGCATCCAGCATTAAGACGCATTATGAAAATAAGAAAAGAATTAAACGTTCCGACGATCTTTAACTTAATTGGACCGTTGACGAATCCAGTTCAGTTAGAATCACAATTTGTCGGTATTTATAAACGAGATATGTTATTGCCAGTAGCGGAAGTGTTGCAGAAACTTGGCAGAAAACAAGCGCTCGTCGTAAACGGAAGTGGCTTTTTAGATGAAGCATCATTACAAGGAGAAAACTGCGTCGCTATTTTAAAAGACAATGAAATAATCGAAATGAGTATTGAGCCTGAAAAATATGGTTTTTCAAGAGTGAAAAATGAAGAAATTAGAGGCGGGAATTCAAAAGAAAATGCAAAGATTACAATCGGAGTATTGAGCGGAGAAAAAAGTGTATACCGCGATACCGTTTTACTAAATGCAGGGCTTGCTCTTTTCGCAAACGGAAAAGCGGAAACGATTGAAGAGGGGATTAAACTAGCGACATCTAGCATTGACTCTGGAAAAGCATTAGCCAAACTAAACTTATTAATTGCAGTAAGCCATGAAAAATTAGAAAGGGTGAATTAAAGTGGGGACGATTTTAGAAAAAATTGTAGAGCAAAAGAAAGTAGAAGTTGCGGAGTTATATGAAACATATTCACCAGTGAAAGAAAAAAGGAAAACACACTCACTTGTAAAAGCTTTAGAGCAGTTTACTGTAATCGCAGAGGTAAAGCGAGCGTCTCCATCAAAAGGAGATATTAATGTACACGTTGATGTGCCAAAACAAGTGAAAACATATGAAGAATGCGGTGCTGGAGCAGTTTCGGTTTTAACAGACGGTCAATTTTTTAAAGGGTCGTTTTACGATTTACAAACAGCAAGAGCAGAAAGTAATATACCGCTATTATGTAAAGATTTTATAATCGATAAAATCCAAATCGATAGGGCGTATGAAGCTGGAGCAGATCTTATTTTATTAATCGTAGCGGCGTTAACGAAAGAAAAGTTACAAGAGCTTTATAGCTACGTACTAGAAAAAGGATTAGAAGCAATCGTTGAAGTTCATGATGAACAGGAATTAGAAATTGCGATCCGATTAAATCCGCACGTTATCGGCATTAACAACCGTAATTTAAAAACATTCGAAGTTGATTTAAGCCAAACAGAAAAGCTCGGAAAACGATTGAATGAGGAAAAGTTACTTTGGATTAGTGAAAGCGGCATTCATTCAAAAGAAGATATTATCCGCGTTAAAAGAGCGGGTGCAAAAGGCGTGTTAGTCGGAGAAGCACTTATGACATCATCTTCTATTAGTAGCTTTTTCGAAGATTGTAAGGTGAATATATGAAAGTGAAAATTTGTGGTATTACTGATATTGAAACAGCGAAAAGTGCGTGTGAATACGGCGCAGATGCACTCGGATTTGTTTTTGCAGAAAGTAAACGAAAAATCACTCCAGAGCAAGCGAAAGAAATTATTGAGGAAATTCCAGCCCACGTTCTCAAGGTCGGTGTTTTCGTAAATGAATCAGTAGAAGTGATCCGAAAAATTGCAGAGGAATGCGGGTTAACGCATGTTCAACTACATGGGGATGAAGACAATCATTACATCGGAAGATTGAAAATTCCGTCTATAAAAGCTGTAGGAGTAGCTTTAGAGCAAGATATGGAACATGCGAAAAAATACGAAACAGATTATATGTTATTTGATAGCCCGAAAGAAAAGTTCTACGGAGGAAATGGAAAGACATTCTCATGGGAGTTACTCGCGCATATGCCAAAAGCATTGCGAGAGAAAACGATATTAGCTGGTGGATTAAACATCATTAATATAGAAGAAGCTATTCAAACCGTTCAGCCATATATGGTCGATGTGAGTAGTGGAGTAGAGACAGAAGGAAAGAAAGATATAAAGAAAATAAAACAATTTATTAAAAAAGCGAAGGAGTGTTCAAAATGAACTACGCATATCCAGATGAAAAAGGTCACTACGGTATATACGGGGGGCGATACGTTCCAGAAACGTTAATGCAGTCCGTATTAGAATTAGAAGAAGTATATAAAGAAGCGATGCAAGATGAAGAGTTTCAAAAGGAATTAAACCATTATTTACAAACGTACGTTGGAAGAGAAACACCGCTATATTTTGCTGAAAATATGACGAAGTATTGCGGCGGTGCAAAAATTTATTTGAAACGTGAAGATTTGAATCATACAGGCGCACATAAAATTAACAATACAATCGGTCAGGCACTTCTTGCCGTACGAATGGGTAAGAAAAAAGTTGTCGCCGAAACAGGAGCAGGACAACACGGAGTTGCGACAGCTACTGTATGTGCCCTTCTCGGTCTAGAATGCGTCATCTTCATGGGAGAAGAAGATGTGAGACGTCAAAAATTAAACGTGTTCCGAATGGAATTACTTGGAGCGAAAGTAGAAAGCGTAGCCGCAGGTAGCGGTACATTAAAAGATGCGGTGAACGAGGCGCTTCGTTACTGGGTTTCACATGTGAATGATACGCACTACATTATGGGATCCGTTCTCGGACCGCATCCATTCCCGCAAATTGTTCGTGATTTCCAAAGTGTAATTGGGAAAGAAACGAAAAAACAATACGAAGCGTTAGAAGGGGAATTACCAGAAGCAGTCGTTGCTTGTATCGGTGGTGGTAGTAATGCAATGGGAATGTTTTATCCGTTCGTACACGATGAAGAAGTTGCTCTTTACGGTGTTGAAGCAGCTGGAAAAGGTGTTCATACAGAAAAGCACGCAGCGACTTTAACGAAAGGAAGCGTCGGTGTTTTACACGGATCGATGATGTACCTTCTGCAAAATGAAGAAGGACAAATTCAAGAAGCGCATTCTATTTCAGCAGGGCTAGATTATCCAGGCGTTGGGCCAGAACATAGCTTACTAAAAGACATCGGCCGCGTTTCTTATCATTCGATTACAGATGAGGAAGCGTTAGAAGCGTTCCAATTATTAACGAAAAAAGAAGGCATTATCCCGGCATTAGAGAGTTCACATGCTGTTGCGTACGCTTTAAAACTAGCACCGCAAATGAAGCAAGACGAAGGACTTGTCATTTGTTTATCTGGCCGTGGTGATAAAGATGTAGAGAGTATAAAACGTTATATGGAAGAGGTGTAAAAAATGGGAGTAGAAAAAATTAAAGCAGCGTTTGAAAATGGTAAAAAAGCATTTATTCCGTACGTAATGGGGGGAGACGGTGGACTTGAAAAGTTAAAAGAAAGGATTCGTTTTTTAGATGAAGCGGGAGCAAGTATTGTTGAAATTGGTATCCCGTTTTCAGATCCAGTCGCAGACGGCCCAACGATTCAAAGAGCAGGGAAACGAGCGCTAGATAGCGGTGTAACATTAAAAGGTATTTTTCAAGCGTTAGCAGAAGTAAGAAAAGAAGTGAAAATTCCATTTGTACTCATGACATATTTAAATCCAGTACTGGCATTCGGAAAAGAACGTTTCATCGAGAGCTGTCTTGAAGCAGGTGTGGACGGCATTATAGTTCCGGACTTACCTTATGAAGAACAAGACATCATTGCACCGCTTCTACGCGAGGCGAATATAGCTTTAATTCCGCTCGTTACTGTAACGAGCCCAATTGAGCGAATCGAAAAAATTACGAGTGAATCACAAGGATTCGTCTACGCCGTTACAGTAGCTGGTGTAACGGGAGTACGTCAAAACTTTAAAGGTGAGATTCATAGTTACTTAGAAAAAGTAAAATCACATACGCATTTACCGGTAGTGGCAGGGTTCGGTATTTCAACGAAGGAACATGTAGAAGAAATGATTACAATATGTGACGGTGTTGTCGTTGGAAGTAAAGTTATTGAGCTTTTAGAAAATGAAAAGCAAGAGGAAATATGTGAGTTAATACGTGCAGCAAAACAAAAAGAAGAGGCGTGAGTCTCTTCTTTTTGTTTTGTGTGATAAATGTTAAAATATACAGAAAATACTTATAAATTAGAGGGTGAGAAGGCATGCTAAGACGTAAACTATTATATCTTCTTTTAACTGTACCATTATACGCTTGGCTCATTAGCATGACGAAAATAGAGTTGATGGCTCTGTTTTTAGGATATGTATTCATCTTTTCCCAATTAAATCGAATACAAGAGCAATCTATTTTAGAAGTATGTATATTTTCGATTAGTATAGAACTATTTAGTATCGTTTCGATTGTGTTATTAAACGAGTTATTTCGGGGGATTTATTCATTTTCATTAATGAAATTTGGTAATATTGTACTGCAAGTAATATGTGCTTATATTGTGTTTGTTGTGCTAGAAAAAATAATCGGACAACAGACGATTTTTCAGGATAAAAGAAAATGGGAGTGATTCAAAAAAGGAGCCAAATGGCTCCTTTTTTGAATCTGTTGTAAAAACAATTGAAAAATATGACATCTGTTATATAATAGTTAAAAGTTGTATTTTTAATGAAATGAGATGATAACATGGCCATATTGTTGGCACTTATCCCAATTATGATGATTTTCATTTGTTTATTTTTATTTAAACAAACGTCATTAAGAGCCTCATTAATTTCTTATACCGTTTCTGTCGGAATCGTTTTACTCTCACCAACATTTCGGTTAGGGATAAGTGAAACTGTACACGCTACGATTAAAGGTTGGCTAATTTGTTTTATTGTCGGATACGTTTTGTTTTTCGGTATTTTTTTATTTCACCTCATGAACAAAATGGGATACATCGATCAAGTAGCACGATTTCTAGAACAAATCACGCACGATCGCTTATTGCAAATGCTTCTTATGTGTTTTGGTATTTGTCCACTTATTGAATCGGTGAGTGGGTTCGGTATTGGTTTTATGGTTGCAGCACCTATTTTTCTTTCTCTCGGTTATAAGCCGTTTCAAGCTGTACTACTTTCGTTTATCGGTCTACTCGCTAGTTCATGGGGCGCGATGGCAACGGGTACGATTATCGGTGCGCAACTTATTAACATGCCGCTCACAACTCTTGGCACAAATACAGCATTATTAAGCATCCCGATTTTTGCATACTTTATCTTTCTTTCTTTATACGTTGTCGGTGGCTTTCAGGCAGTTATAGAAAAGTGGAAGGAAGGCGTTGGTTTCTTTCTATTATTTGCGCTCGGAATCTATCTTTCTAACGCATACGTAAGTGTTGAATTAGCAGGGATATTAAGTTCTATCGTTACCATTACATTTGGTTTTCTTATCATTAAATTAAAAGGGAAAAATGAACAAAATCTAATAACAGAACATGCGGCTACAACGGAGAGAGAAGTATCTATTATAAAAATTATTAGCCCTTATATATTTCTAACAGTTTGTATTTTACTTTCTCGCCTCGTTCCAGCATTACATGATTTGCTCAGGTCATATGCGGTTCTCGATTTAAAATCATACTCTTACAAACTAGAGCTACTATATTCGCCAGGGTTTTGGCTCGCCATGACTTGTTTATTTACAATTATTTTCTTCCGCATTCCATCTAATATTATTAAAAAATCACTCTCGCAAACGATAAAACAATGGATTCCATTCGCAATTACAACGACAATGTTCATTGCGATTTCAGAGTTAATGGGGGCATCTGGTATGCATTCATTACTCGCAAAGACAGCTGGTGAAACATTTGGTACCTTTTTCGTTTTCGTTGCTCCTTTCATTGGGGGAATAGGCGGCTTTTTAACTGGTAGTAACGCAGGATCCAATGCGATGTTTATAAAGCTACAAATGCAAACAGCCCAAAACGTAGCACTCCCGTGGCAATACGTCACAACGCTCCAAAACACCGCATCATCAGTAGCGACAATCGCTTGTCCATCACGGATTACACTAGGCGCGTATTTATGCAATATCCCGTATCGTGAAAATGAACTATTAAAGAAGACGACGTTAATGATTTTTGGTGCGGTGTTACTTGTAGTAGTGGAAGTTTTCTTTTGGTATATATTGAGAAATTAAAAATCCTCCTAACATAGGAGGATTTTCTTTATGACTGGATAATGTTTTAAATATGAAAAGCTTCTACTAAATGAATAGGAGATGAAAGGTATGCCCTTAAAAAACTACGGTGTATTAAAAGGTACAGTTATACAATCTAAGATTGGAAAAGGCAAAACACCTCATTATCAAGTTCATTTACAAGGTGAAGCAGGAGTAGATTATCGCATTGCAATTAACGTGAAATCGCAAAGTTATCCATCGGAAGTTTTATATTTTGCGAGCGACGATATTCGATCAGAGGCAATTCATATTTTACCGACATTACCGTTCGGTTTTACAGAAATAAAAAATAATGAACCGAAAGTAGCTTTAGATTATGTAAGAGGTAATTTATTTGATTCCAAGCAAATGATTCCTTTACCTGCTGAAAAAGCAGGAGTTGATAATGATTTAAATGAAAAGATAGAGCGTTATATAAAGCGAGCAATAGAAGGAAAGGCGATTATTTATGCGTTTGGTGAAAGGTGGGGACCAGAAGAAAAGGTTCCGGATTCGTATTTCCACTTTACACCTGGAAACGGTATACACGATATTCACATGAATCAAGGGAATGTAGAGAAATGGCAAGGGGATAATGGTATATGGCAAGATGGTGGAATACTCATTCACTTTGAGAAGGAAGAAGAGTGGATCGGTATCTTTCTTGCATTCCAATCACAGTCATGGTGTACCGATGAAGAGGGACATCCTCGTGTTCCGGTTGAGCATTGTGATTATAGAAGTAAGAGATAGTTTTTTAGAACTAGAAAGACCATCGCAAGTTAGGTGGTCTTTTTTTACGGGATACAATTAGATTTAATTTGATATGATTGAATAGACTGAAAGTTATAGGTGGAGGGGGATAAAATGACAAAAAACAAACCGAAAGTTCTAATACTAGGATCATGCCATATGAGTGAGCATGAAGAATTATTGTCGGACGAGAGACAAGCTGAGATTACAGAATTTGTTTCTATCATGCAGAAGTTCCAGCCAACAAAAATTGCAGTTGAGAGCATTACAGATAATCAGAATAAATTAAATGAGAATTTTAAGCAGTATAAATTAGGTACATATAAATTGGCATTAAATGAAATAGATCAAATTGGGTTTAGGATGGCAGCGAACTTAAAACATGAACAAGTATATGCGATTGATTGGATGGGTGGAAGTGATGTTGTTGACTTCTGGGATATACATAAATGGGTGGAAGAAAATCAGCCAGGACTTTTTGAAGAAATATTTAGTTTAGTACCAGATTGTAACTTAACGGATGATAAGAGTGTGCTAGATTACTATAAAGAATTGAATGATCCAGTAATATTAAATCAATTGCATAAACTATATGTAAATATGGCGCGCATCGGTGAGTTTGGTCACTATGTCGGAATGGAATGGTTAACGTGGTGGTACAAAAGAAATTTAATTATGTATTCGAATATTGAACGTTTAATCGATTCAGCTGAGGAACGTATTTTATTTATAGTTGGTGCGTCTCATTGTTCTATCGTTTCTCGTTTTTTGGAAGAAGGAGAAAATTGCGAAGTAGTATCACCAGAAAAATATCTTTATGAAAAACATATATTGAAATAAAAGGGTACCCAAAAAATTTTGGATACCCTTTTATTTTTAAAACGAACGTCCTCTTCTCATCTTATAAAACATAAAACTAACAAGTGTAGAAAGACAAGAAAAAAGTAAAGCTACACTAGAAAATGCAATGAGATACATATTATATTTCATAACCTGTCCAATTAGCTGATTACTGTCGTACTGAAAAAGCCCCGCTATTATATTGAATAAAAATAATACGATAAACATGACGATAACACCGTCTATTGATCCTTTAATATCTGGCTTACTTAAAGCGATATGTGCAGAAATACAAATGGCGATAAATAAAAATAGCCAAAAGGAAGGATTCAATAAATTACTTATTGTAAATAAGCTTTTCAATAATACAAACGTCGATAGTAGCATGTTTTGAACCATCTCTACATTAATAGAAGTAGAAGCGATTGTTTTTTCGAGAGTTGTATTAAATAAGAAATATGAATTTGGTACGAAATAGCGCATTAAAAGGATTAGTGCTGTAATACCCGAAATAATAGGGCCAATTCCAATGAAGAAGTTCCCAATTCGTTGATAGATACTTTTTTGATTGTATTGATGTTGTACGTAACCTAAAGCTCCTTGACTTGTATCTGTCGGGAAGAACTGCGTTGCTACAATTTTATGACGAAATAGTATACACATAATTGCATGTCCAAGTTCATGAATAGGGACACCAATCCACGCAGTTAAAAGGAAGCCTTTCCTACCAAAAGCTCTCGACCAATACATTCGTGTGAGAGATTCTAAATAACCTAATATAAATCCAATTACAATGATGACACCAATTAAAGAAAATAATTGGATCACGCTTGTAAGGAGTGTTTGAAAAATCGAGTTTACAAATTCCACTGTCTTCATCCAATCTTTTAAAAATGTTATTTGCTCTGTTTCATAATAACATTATTTTTCTATATTACTAGCACATATAGTTTCGTTTAAAAGAAGGATTTCATATTCTTTTTCTTGTAGTCATGTTTTATGTCCAAAGTCATATATTGAATTTGTAACACCCTATAAGGTATATGCTTAAGGAGGGATGAGAGAATGAAATGTCCGGCGTGTCATACAGAAAATGCAGCGGAAGCAAAGTTTTGCGGGAATTGTGGACATTCATTAACGGAAGAAGTGGTAGCGAGTGGTGGGCAGGAAGAAGGGCAGCTATCGCGCAAGCAACAAGTAAAGGAAACTCGCCCAAATGAAACAGTAGAGCAAGCAAAACAATTTGCAAGTGGCTATTTTCAGTTCTTTAAAAATGCTTTTAAATCACCATCTGCCATTATGAAAAGTGGAAATATTGAAGTACGAAATGGAATTACAAGCCTTGTACTTATTTGTTTTTTAGGAGCATGTATTTTTTATAGAATAATGAGTGCTGGGGCAGCGGTAACGAGAACATTAGTACCAGATATAACTACTCCTACTTTCTTTGGAGAATCTTTAAAAGTCTTTTTCTTTTTATTAATTTTAACTGTATTTGTCGGATTTATTATTTTTGTAAGTGGTAAGATGATGAAATCGTCTTTTTCGTTTCTTGAAGTATTCGGGATATGGGGAACGATAGCGACGCCAGCTATTGCTATATTAGTTCTTTCTTTTCTGTTTAGTTTTCTATTGATCTTTTTTCTACCAATATTATTAGGGGTGGCTACAACGTATATGTCAATTAGTATCATCGTATCTATATTAAAACTAGATAGCGGGGGATTGGATCTTGTTTACACTCTTCTTATTGCAAATGTTTTAATCGGAATCGCAACATGTATTGTACTTTGGTCTTACATTTATACAATAATTCAAGCTTTTACACAGGGTTTAACGGGCTTCTAATGAAAAGGTGGTTGAATGGATGAATGTATGTACAAAGTGCGGAGCTCAGTATGAAGATGGAGTGCAATTTTGCCAAAACTGCGGGATGAAGAGGGAAAGTCTTGTAGTAAAGAAGAAAATGAGCGGCGGTACAAAAGTTGGCATTACACTCTTAATAGTACTTGTTATAGTAATTGGTGGATTGTATTTGTATGGATCATCGTATTATAAGCAAACGGCACAAGTAGACCGAATGATTACTATTTTACAAGAGAGGGACGGGGAGAAATTAGCTGAGATCATCATGGCAGATGATCCAGCCGTTATTGTCACGAGAGAGAGTGTAACGCCTCTATTTTCATATATAAAAGAAAATCCATCTTACGTGAATGAATTGAAAGAATATTTGAGGCAAGGTGAAAAACAAGGAGATGGAATAGAAAGAGCAGATCTTTCTTTAACGAAAGACGGAAAGTATTTCTTTATATTTGATCGGTATAAATTGAAAGCGAAGACGTATTATACGACTCTGCTTTCAAATGAAAAAGGTACATTATTAAAAATGAACGGAAAAGAAATTGATAAGACAAATGATAAAAAGTTTGAGAAGCAATATGGACCGTTTCTTCCAGGGACTCAAGTGTTTCAAGCGGAATATAAAAATGACTATGTAAAACTATCACGAGAGGAAAAGGTTGTACTTATAAAACAAAGTCAAAATAATGTAACGGTAGATTTAACGTTGCAAGGGCAATATATTACAGTTCAAACGAATGCGCCTGGTGCAACATTGTACGTGAATCAAAAGCCAGTTACTGCGTTGACCGGAGAAGAAATTACGTGGGGACCGGTAGCGACTGATGGAAGTGCGGCGATTTATTTAGAACGAAATGGAGAAAATGGAAGGGAAACGACAAAGGTAGAAACGGTAACGGCACTTTCGTCTTATAATCTTCCATTCCAAAAGAAAAGTACAGAAAAAACAGTTGTTTACAATGTTACTCCGCCTCCTACTACTCATTATGTATATAATGGTTTCATCTTCCCTGATAGTGATATTCGAAAATTAACGAGTGCGGACTTAACATATTTATCGAAAGAACAGTTGAAAATTGCTAGAAATGAAATATACGCAAGGCATGGACATATGTTTCAAACGAAAGATATGCAAGCATATTTTTCAAAACAGTCTTGGTATAGAGAGAATCCGTATTTTACAGGAACGTTAACGAGTGTGGAAGCTTATAATGTTGAACTGATTAAATCAAGAGAATAGAATGCATGAAAAAGGTACAGTGTATATTACTGTACCTTTTCTATGGTTGTGTAGCTGGACCAGGATCTCTTGAGAAAAAGATGTGAAAGAGGAATGTGACTTTACTTGCTCTTCCTGATGTACTTGCTTGCACATCAGATAAAGAACTAGACGTTAAAGCAACTTCAGAACGAGGGGGAACGACTATTTTGAGAGCATCATCTGATTCTGATGATATAGTAACCGTTATTGTATCCTCAGAAAAGTTTACAATTTTAACAGTACCAACTGGGAAGATGGATTTGCGAGCGTGTGATGCAGAAGCAAAGCGAGTCGATTTCCAAATAGTTTGTGAGAAAGTGTCATTATCAGATAACCAAGCACGTGCACTGTATAAAGTTACGCTAACGGTAAACTCTTGTTCAAGCGGGAGGGCGGGTCTCGGTTCTATCGGTTCCTCTGGAAGCTGGACGAGAAGGCCGGCGCACATGTATGTTTCACCTACTTTCAATAGTTACTGTTATAGCATACTAAATTTCTTGTTTATAAGACACGACGGTTACCTATTAAAGCATAGGTTTGTGCACCAAATTTGTAGATTAAATTCTTTTTCTTTACAATTTAAGTAGGTGTTATTTCTATAAAATATGGAAATCGTAAAGAGTATGTAAAAAGAAGGAGTGGTAAAGTGAACTATGTCATTATTGGTGGGGATGCAGCTGGTATGAGTGCAGCGATGCAAATTGTTAGAAATGATGAAACTGCAAATGTTGTAACGTTAGAAAAAGGTGAAATCTATTCATATGCTCAGTGCGGATTACCGTATGTGATTAGTGGTGTTATCGCCTCTACTGAAAAGTTAATTGCACGCGATGTAAAGACGTTTCGTGATAAATATGGAATTGATGCGAAAGTGCGTCATGAAGTAACGAAAGTAGATACGGAAAAGAAAATTGTGTATGCGGTACATACGAAGACGAAAGATGTATTTGAATTTTCGTATGACCGTTTATTAATTGCGACCGGAGTGCGACCTGTTATGCCGGATTGGGAAGGTAAAGATTTACAAGGTGTTCATCTTTTAAAAACAATTCCGGATGCTGAGCGCATATTAAGTACACTTGAAACGAGTAAAGTTGAAGATGTGACAATTATTGGCGGTGGTGCGATTGGTCTAGAGATGGCAGAAACATTTGTAGAACTTGGTAAGAAAGTAAGAATGATTGAGCGGAACGATCATATCGGTACAATTTATGATGCCGATATGGCGGAATATATACATACAGAAGCAGACAAACATAATATTGAAATTTTAACAAATGAAAATGTAAAAGCGTTTAAAGGAAAAGAAAGAGTAGAACAACTGGAGACGGATAAAGGGGCGTACAAAACTGATCTCGTTTTAGTATCTGTCGGTGTACAACCAAATACCGATTTTCTTGAGGGGACAAACATACGTAAAAATCCTAAAGGTGCAATTGAAGTAAATGCTTATATGCAAACAAATGTGAAAGACGTATATGCTGCTGGTGATTGTGCAACACATTACCATGTTATAAAGGAAACTCATGATCATATCCCGATCGGAACGACTGCAAATAAACAAGGGCGACTTGCCGGACTCAATATGGTTGATAAACGAAGAGCATTTAAAGGTACGTTAGGTACAGGCATTATTAAATTTATGAAGCTGACGCTTGCAAGAACAGGCTTAAATGAAAAAGAAGCGAAAGGGCTAAACATCTCATATAAAACGGTCAAAGTAGATTCAACAAATAGGGCAGGTTATTATCCAAGTGCTAAACCACTTTACTTGAAATTACTATATCACGCCGACACGAAACAATTGTTAGGCGGTCAAGTAATTGGAGAAGAAGGTGTAGATAAGCGAATTGATGTGATCGCGATGGCGCTTTTCAATAAAATGAGTATTCACGATTTAGAAGATGTCGACTTAAGTTACGCACCACCATATAACAGCGTTTGGGATCCAATACAACAAGCGGCAAGGCGAGCGGAATAGCACTTTTTAAGTGCTATTTTTTTTCGTTAAAGGGGAGTAATCAATTTTGTCGAATAAAGAGGTTTGGGAAATAGTTCTATATAGGAGAGGGGATCTTAAAAATGGTTGTGGCACTTCAAAAAGTTCAAGAATCAGAAAAAATGATTTTACGTAATTTATATTCACTATATCTTCATGACCTCTCTAAATTTACGACTAATATAACGATTGGAGCGGATGGTTTTTTTGAATACGAAGATTTAGACATGTTTTGGAAAAATGATGGAATCACTCCGTATTTTATAAAAGTTGATAGTAGTATTGTAGGATTTTTATTACTATTGGAACGTCCATTTTTGAAGAAAGAAAACGACTTTGGTATTAATGATATTTTCATATTGAATCAATATAAGGGAAAAGGAATCGGAAAAAAGGTTATGGAAAATTTACTAGAAGAGAAACGAGGACAATATTTCGTTATTGAACTTATAAAAAATGTACCAGCTGTTTCTTTTTGGAAGAAAGTATATAGAGAACTGAATATTGAATTTGACGAGCAAACACAGCTAATTGATGATGAAGAATGCCTCGTTCAAACGTTTAAAATATAATTAAATAGGTGCCCCTAATATATTACTTTGAAATTTAACTTTATTTTGAATATACCGTTCACCCTTGAAAACATAGTACTTATCGCTTATATTGTCATATAGTATTTATTTTTTTACAAAGCAATGAACGAACCAGGGGGTACAACATGGCAATTAACATGAAAACAATTGAAGAATGGATTGCTGAATCAAACGCAAGAAATGAAGAAGACTTTGGACACGTTGTTGAAGAAATGAAAGAAGTATGTGTCGGACTTGATAACGCGACATTAATTTATACGAAAAATGTATTTTGTTTCGGTAAGAAAGTAGAAGTATTGTTCTTCTTCCAAGATCATGTCGTTATCGGACAAGAAAAAGAAGAGTATGTTGAAATTGAGAAACTAAAGTATGATGACATTACAAATAGCAATCTAAAAACAAATGACAAAAATACAACGTTAGAACTAAAGTTTGCTAACGGGAAATCTATCGATTTAGACAGTCTAAATGATAACTACGGTACGAAAAATTGGTTATTTGCAAGACAAATTAAGAGTATCTTTAAATTAATCTAGTAAAAAAAGCAGACCTTAAAGGGCTGCTTTTTTTACTTATTTCCTATTACACAAAGGCAACCTCTTTCTTCGTAATATTTCACGCTTGTAAATCCCGTCTTATAAAAAAGGTTTACTAATTCTTCTGTCGTATTAAATTTATCCATATGATATTGAATTTTAAAAGTTTCAGCAACTAATAAAAAGGATCCGTTCGATTTTAAGATGCGAAATACTTCTTTCATATCATTCTCAACATCAGGCCAAAAATAGTGGGTTTGAAAAGCGGTAATGAGATCAAAGAAGTCCGGATGATATGGAATAGAGGAGACACTTGCTTGTTGAACAATTACTTTTTTCATTTGAACATCTTTTGTATTCGTCTGTATAGAATTTTTCACAGCTTGATCGGAGTAATCGATCCCGTAAATTTTCCCAAATGGAGTTCGTTTTGAAAGAGTTTGTATTGTTTTACCACCGCCACAGCCGATATCTAATATGATTGCATCTTCACGTATATGTATTTTTTGTAAAGCCCAATTTGTCAGTCTCATATGCGCAGCATTCATAATACGAAGCATTGAGGAACCAATTGTCCCGCGAGGATTTTTCGCTTGTTCGATTAAACGTTGTAAAATGCCCAATTTAAACGCTCCTTTTATGTAAGAATATATACTTATTTCGCTTTTAATAATTTAACTCCTCTAAAAAAAGCACGCCATTAATCGGCGTGCTTCTAATTATGCAAATACCCCTTCAACCAATTACGCGCTCGATACGCCCCAACCGGAATTTGAATGAGAGATGTTTCATTGCCGCCATCTATTCCGTACAATTGATCGCATGAATTTGTATCAAAACTAAGTAAAGGATGGCCACCCATTCCCATAGCAGTCGCAGCTAAAACAAGTCTATGGACGAGTATACCAGCTTCCATTTGGTGAATACGATATCCTCTATAGCCTAATGTATGTGTATAGTAATCTTTCTTTCCGACTACATGTAGACAAAGCGGTACTTGAAAAAGGTTTACGTTATCCATCGTCATACTTGATTGAAGGGAATAACGAAGATCTCCATATCGTATTGGCTGTATGGAATGTAATTTACTGTTATAAGCGTAAGCACCGTTTTCAATACCTGTTACGTTATAAAAACATCCATATAATGAGAGTCGTGCGTTTTCATTTAAAGAATTGCCATCAAGATCGTTGTAATAAGGGAAGGCGAGGCTCGCTTCTTGTAATAAAGTAGCAAGTGAACGAGTATCCCATTTTGTTAAAGTAAAGTCAGCATCAGGTGAATATCGTTTTTTACAAAGATGTAAGAAATCATAGGATAAACGTTCCACTTTAGGTAGCTGTACAGCATGTGCACTGTATTGCTGTCGATTTTCTTGAGTTAATGTTTGGAAATGTTCTGTCGATTCAATCATAGAAGCTGCGTTAACTTTTGTTATCATCGGATATTCATCTACATGCTTTGAGCGAACGAAATGCTCATGTGTTAACGGCGGGATTTGCTGTAACAAGTCATGAGAAGTAACAGTTGTATTTTCACGGTAATCATTATGAAACCAATCTTTCTGTGGTTCTGTACTTAGAGGAATAACACCATACACATTTTCCTCGCCTTCAGGCAGTCCAAGTAAATGATTCATTGCTCGGTCTAGAAACTGGAAATATACTCCATTCATGTAACCGAATTGTTTTGCACATTCAAGTAAATGCCCGATTAGAACACCACTATCTAACCCTTGAAGCCGGTATGAAAAGTTATTGTATTTAAAGAAGTTTTTCCAAAACATAGTGGATACAAATACTGCGCCAAAACAAGAATGTATGTTACAACGATTGCCGAGTGCTTCTGTAAGATAAGAATCGAAATTTCCCTCGCGAAGTAAGATAAGACGGTGATGCGCGGCGTCATAATGGTAAATGCCGTCTGGATAATGATCAATTTTTAAATACATATATAATTCATTTGGATATAAAGCACCCCCAGAAGGGATGAATCTTCGAAATAGAGTCGTTGTTTTATTATTTTCTAGGCTAGTAGTAGGTTGACATAATTGTGTTAAACCAAATGAGTACCAAAGATAATGCCCGATTTCCTCTAAGTTAGGTTTAGTAGAAGAGTTCCGCAAAGTTAATGGGATTTCTAAAGAGAGAGGGATGACTGGTAAATTTCGATATAATTTATAAGGAAGTGGTGCGTCGTCCCAGTCTACCTCATGATTCGGCATAATTTTATCAATAGAAAAATGGAGATGATGTAAAAAAGCATCCAGCTGCATGAAATCCCCTCCTTTACTATGGAAACGGGTGTGGATGTGGATTTAATTGTTCATTCGTTAAAGGCTCAGCCATATATCCAAGTGTCATTGGTACGGTATACACTCTATCCAGCCCTGTAACCCGAGTGAGATGATGTCCGAATGTCATTGGAAGCATGCCTGGAATTAATACTTTTACACAATGTAATCCGTTCTTTTCTATGAGAGGAACGGTTTGATCTACAACGATTACTTCAAGTCCAGATTGATGTAACCTGTTTAAAAGTTGATGAAGATCAGATGTTAAATCCATATCAAATGATTGTAATGCCCTCATTTCTTGAAACGTTTGCACCGGAGCATTTTCACGTAAAAGGAAGTGAAGACGTTCTTCCGCTTCTTTCAATCCGTACAGCATACTATGATCACCCATTTGCGTAACGAGATAAGGATCACGTAAACAGTCTTCATATTTTTCTTTGTTTTGTTCCAAATCATCATCTGATATAAGTAACATGCCAGCTATTTCATGAATCGCAGTTTTGATTGCTCGAATGGGCTCCATATGAGCACCACCAGCACAGACGAGATTCATCCCATCTTGCCTCGTGTTTTTCGCAATCACCCAAATGCTCGGAATACCGTGTTCCATTGTTGCGTTGAAAACGTGTAATTCATATCCAGTAATCGTACGCAAGCGCTCAATCATTAATTGTAATTCAGTATCATTTGCTGAACTAAGATCAAGACGAGGAAGAGGTAATTCTGCATACCATGTGAGTAAAAAAGCATCGCGCTCTACGATTTCTAATATGCCATGAAAAATGGCCTCTTCTAAACTACCACCAATCGCACATCCATTTGATGTTTCATACACAAAAGCATCTCTATGACCAAGGCTATAATAGGCGATTGATTCTGGAACTAAAAGTGGCCGTTTTTGTGATAAAGAATATCCCCATACCCAGTTTTGTTCATAATCAGGATCAAATGGTTTAAACGGAAAACTATTACGATTATAATGTTCATTTGTATGCACACCGAGTGTGAGGGGATTCAGTGCATGATCCTTTAAATCATGAAAACTACCATGCACATTTGTCTTTTTCCCACGAGGTGACATACCGCAATATCGTTCTAAACCTTCTAAAATAGCAGTTGCCTCACTCAGTGCAAATGAATGAGTTCGGCCTGCAACACCTTCATTTCCGAATAGTAACGGCATGTTTATAATGACGTCAGCAAATGGCAATAAAGAATGCTGCATTTTTCCATTCAAAATACCAGTCCGGTAATCTAAATAGTCTCTCGTTAAAAATGTGTTTAGCTCATGAATAGAACGACAGCGATACGTTTCAGTACTTGTTTTTAAGCTCGGTTGTAAAGAAATCTCTGCCGCATCCGCAGTATCATCAGGTAAAATACTACATACAGGACAGAGAGGGTCTGGAAGGAAAGAATGCCGTGTACATTGCAGGGTTTGTAAGTTTAGTAAAATGATTTCATTTTCTAAAGAAGAATGTCCGTGAGCTAATATTTTTTCAGTTTCAGCATGAATGAGCTGACACATTTGTAACATCCCATTTTGAGTCGCACGTACATCACGCCTCGTCTCGTTATCCGCTTTTAACGCATATTTCCGCTGTAGTTCCCACATTTCTTTTTGATCAAATCCAGCGATAAAGCGTCGTCCATCGGCACAATGGGTACATCCCGTTGCAAGAGGATGAATGTAAGGACCGATAACGCCTTCACCAAATGAAGTAAATGCACGAAGCCACGGAATATGATTCGAACGAAATGTCAGCTCAGCATCCTGATGAATAGTAGAAGGAGAGCCGTCATGTAATACGAGAGTGAGGTGAATATTTTCAGGGAGTTCGTCTGTAATTGTATGCTGGCGAATGATGGAATATTGTTTGCATAATTGATCATGTACATAGTCTGCAAGTAGGCCATCTCCTATAAGCAATATATTTTGAGTCATAGACCGTCCTCCTTTGCAATTAATACCCCGTATACACCGTCTAAGTTGTCTCTTAAAAATGATTCAATGGCTAAATCAAAAACGAATGGATAAAAATTATTTTCCGTTAAATTTTGTAAGGCAACTTGTAAAGACTGTACGCCTGGAATTTCTTCCTCTTCTTGTATTGCTACTCTAACAGAATCTGTACTATATACAACAACGGATGATTCTGGCAAAATATTAGCTTTATAAGGAATCTCTTCATTTTGAATATGAAGGAGTGCTTGTTGCAGAGCGTTTCTTAATGCCAATGTTATATTAATATTTGCCGCACCGTACCATCTATCATTTATACCAATCCAAATGACAGGAAAACCAAGTAACTCCTCACTCATTCCCACTTTAGGTATGTCATGAATTGTAGAGAGAGCATCGTAGTAAAACCTACAATGTTTATCATGAATTTCGGTTAAATCAAGCTCTGTAACCTCTTCTAGCATATGTGATTGGCGTTCACACAACTTATTATTTAAATGTTTTTGCAGTGCACGGTATACACCTTCTGTCATCGTTTCCCCAGCACCAATACCGATATCAGTATGTTCGGGGATAAGACGATGAATCATTTCAGCTACATACGTTTCAACTCCTGTTAAACCAGCTTCGCGGCGTGCTTCATTATGAGTTAAACCACCACAAGTTATAGCAGGAAGGGGAGAGGTAGGTCCGTCTGATAATGGATTTGCAACTTGAACATAGCATTGTGATAAAGGTAATTGGTGCAAATCTTGTTCATCCCACATATGGAATATGCCAGCTTCTTTAGAAGTTAATGTATCAAAAAAACGAAAAAGTTCAGTTGAAGTATATTGTCCAGAACGATGGGCAAGGTTTTCTTGAAGATTTTGCACCGTATCAATTGTAAAGATTTCATCGGTTGCGAGAAGATGCTTTATAAAAGGGTGCCACTTTCCTTCAAGTGTTTCTAAGTTTAATAAAAAGAATTGAGGATTATGCTGCCGGTGTAAATCGTCAGCGACATGTTTAAACAATTCAAAAACGATAATATTTGCTAACACTGCAGATGTGATTGGTGAGAAAGGCTCGGGCGGATTTTCATTTTGTAAAGTAGTTTCGTGTAGACGATGCCATGCGGATTCCCAGCATTCTTCACGATCTGCTATTACGACGGGGCCAGCTAAACCGACTCTTGATAAGCAAATAGCTGGTATGAAATTTTTCCCCTCATCTCTACAAATAGCATGTATTGCTCTTAAACTTTCAATATCTCCATTTTGAGAAACGTATAAAATCCAGTCGAAAGGCTCGAATACTTCATGTAAAGGACGATCTATTGTAGTATCTATTTCTTGAATAAGTACATTGTCATCAAGTTCATATGCACGTTCTACTAGCTCATGAATTCGGTCGTAATTTGTTTCCGCATAATCTGTGACAAGGTAATGAAATTTAGGTAATCCGGACTCTAGTAAAGAAGAAACTAAGGAAGTAAGCATATCTCCAGAACCAATTATAAGGACATTTGCCGCACGGTACGTCTCGAATTTTAAAGCACCTGAATGTGAATCGGCTTCTAAAAATTCAATTTGAGAAGCGTACCTGTCGAGTAACGCACTGTTTAATTCATGAGGAGCATCTTGACTTACATCACGGGCGAAACCATTTTCATATAAAATATCTCCAATTTCAAATACACGATTTTGATAGGGGAGAGGGAGACCATCGGTTATTTCTGCTAAAGAATAATTACCGTTAAACATAGGCATTAATTTTTCAATCCAGTTATAAATCCCATCACCGTCCATGCGGAATGAACTGGCGTTATTTCGAAAATAGACACCCCCGTTTGAATCGGGGAGGAAGAAAGTATCTTTATTTGCTTTCAGTTTTGCATGAGCTGGAAGGTTATTCATTTTAATCCTCCTTACGTTCTAGGCATACATTATTAGTCTATGTAATGCAATTTGTCCCGTATGAACGCAATAAAAAAAGGCTGTAGAATGATTCATTCTACAGCCTTTAATAGACTAATAGTCTATCAACCTTCTAATAATAATGATTTTGGATCTTCAAGCATATCTTTAACAGCAACAAGGAAGCTAACCGCCTCTTTACCATCGACAATACGGTGGTCGTAAGATAGTGCAAGGTACATCATCGGACGGTTTTCCATACGTTCTGCATCAATTGCAACTGGTCTTACTTGAATTTTGTGCATTCCTAGAATACCTACTTGTGGGCTATTTAGGATTGGTGTTGACATTAGAGAACCGAACACGCCACCATTTGTAATTGTAAATGTACCACCTTGTAGTTCTTTTAATGAAAGTTTGTTATCGCGTGCTTTCATACCTAAATTACGAATCTCGCTTTCGATTTCAGCGAAGTTTAATTGGTTAGCATCGCGTACAACTGGAACAACTAATCCATCTGGAGCTGCTACTGCAATACCGATATCATAGAATTTTTTAATGATAAGCTCATCGCCTTGAATTTCAGCATTTAATAATGGGAATTGTTTTAATGCTGCCACAACTGCTTTTGTGAAGAATGACATAAAGCCAAGACGCACATCATGTTTTTTCTCGAAAGCATCTTTGCGTTCTTTACGTAATTCCATGATCGCACTCATATCAACTTCGTTAAATGTTGTTAACATTGCAGACGTTTGTTGAACTTCTACAAGACGTTTTGCAATTGTTTGACGGCGGCGGGACATTTTCACACGCTCAACTGGTTTTTCGAATTCAGTTTTTGCAACTGGAGCAGGAGCTGGACTTTTTGGAGCAGCTGGTGCTTCTTTTGGCGCTGCAGCGTGAGCTTGTACATCATGTGGTCTCACACGTCCAAGTGGATCTGTGCTGCGTACGTCGTTTAAGTCGATTCCTAACTCACGAGCCATTTTACGAGCAGCTGGTGATGCGATAGGACGATTTGTATTTGGTAAACCTTGTAACGCTTTATTTTGTTCAGCACTTGGAGCTTCTGCTTTCGGTGCTTCAGTAGTTTCTTGTTTTGGTTGCTCAGCAGGTGGTGCAGGTGTACTTACTGCAACCGGTGCTCCGTTTACATCTAAAATTGCGATAGTTGCGCCAACTTCAACTGTATCCCCAGGTTCGCCTAGTAACTTCGATACAATACCTGAATCTTCTGCAATGATTTCTACATTGACTTTATCAGTTTCAAGCTCAACAACGCTGCCACCTTTCTCAACTTTGTCACCTACGTTGATAAGCCATTGTGAAATAGTTCCTTCGGTAATAGATTCTGCAAGCTCAGGTACTTTAATTTCGATCATTTTAAATGTCCTCCCCTTATTTGCCTAACGGTGTGTTTTGTCTTCTTTAATCTTCGGTAATCTCCATGTATTAGCTCGACTTGGGCAGAATATCTGCCCAAGTCGAGCTAATGAAATTCGTTGTTACTTTCAGTTGCTGAAAACTTCAATTTCTTGTTTATCTTGACGGAAGTTGTACTTCACATCTAAAGCATGTGCAACAATTAGTTCTTGCTCAGCTTTGTGAGCGAATGGATCGCCACCAGATGGGCTAGAACGATCCGGGCGTCCAATGTAACCTGTTTTTACTTTATCTCCAGCTAGTTCGAACAGAATTGGAGCCATGTAATGCCATGCACCCATATTACGAGGTTCTTCTTGAACCCAAATAATTTCTTCTAAGTTTTTAAAGCGTTTAATAATAGATTGAACTTTTTCAGCAGGGAATGGATACAACTGTTCAATACGAACAATATGAACTTCATCTAAGTTGTACTCATGTTTTCCAGACTCAATTTCTGCAGCTAAGTCAATCGCCATTTTACCTGTACTTAAAACAAGACGTTTTACTTTATTTGGCTTTGTACCAAGGTTTTCTTGTTCTAAAGCAGGTTGGAAACGTCCTTCGCTTAACTGACTAGCAGTTGAAAGCGTAAGTGGATGACGTAATAAACTCTTTGGCGTCATAAGCACTAACGGTCGAACAGCTTCTGTTCCTAAGATAGATGCTTGACGACGTAAAATATGGAAGTATTGTGCCGCGCTCGTTAAGTTTGCAACTGTCCAGTTATTCTCAGCAGCTAATTGTAAGAAACGCTCTGGACGTGCACTAGAGTGTTCTGGCCCTTGACCTTCATAACCGTGTGGTAATAGAAGAACTAAACCAGATTTTTGACCCCATTTTGCTCTTCCTGCTGAAACATATTGATCAAATAATGCTTGCGCAGTATTTGAGAAGTCACCATATTGAGCTTCCCACATAACAAGAGTTTCTGGAGCAAATACGTTATAACCATATTCATAACCAACAACAGCAGCTTCTGATAACGGACTGTTATGAACAGAGAATGAAGCGTTAATGTTCGGTAAGCGATGTAATGGTGAATATGTTTCGTTTGTATCAGTATCGTGTAATACGATATGACGATGCGCAAATGTACCACGCTGTGAATCTTGACCAGTTAAACGAATTGGCGTGCCTTCTTGTAAGATAGAAGCGAATGCTAACGATTCAGCAAGTGCCCATTCAATTTTACCATTCTCTTCAAGAGCATCTTTACGGCGCTCAAGAATTTTCTTCACTTTCGGATATATGTTAAATCCTTCAGGCCAAGATAATAGTCCTTCATTAATTGCACGAAGGGAGTCAATTGAAATACCAGTGTCAATCGATTGAATTCCTTTTGCAACAACCTCTGGAACTTTAACGTGAATTGTTGCAGCGCTCGTATCAGCTGGTGGCACTTGTGCGTATTCAGCCTTTAATTCCTCTTGTATAAACTGAGTAATTGTTTCAATCTCATCTGCATTCAGAACGCCAGCAGATTGTAATTGATCTGCATAAATTGCTCTTACAGTTGGGTGATTTTTAATTTTTTTGTACACTTGTGGTTGCGTAACTGCTGGATCATCCATTTCGTTATGACCATATCGACGGTAACCGATTAAATCGATTAAGAAGTCTTTTTTGAACAACGTACGATATTGGATTGCAAGGTTAGCAGCAGCAAGACAAGCTTCCGGATCATCAGCGTTTACGTGAACAATCGGAATATCGAAACCTTTTGCAAGGTCGCTTGAGTATTTAGTAGAACGAGAATCATAGCTATCAGTCGTAAAGCCGACTGCATTATTAGCGATAACATGAATCGTTCCGCCAGTTTGGTATGCATTTAATCTGCTTAAGTTGAGTGTTTCAGACACAACACCTTGACCAGGGAATGCAGCATCACCATGAACTAAAATTACGAATGATTTTGAAGTATCTTGTTCTGGAAGACCAGATTTTTTACGATTCTCTTGAGCTGCACGTGCGAAACCTTCAACAACAGGGTTAACGAACTCAAGATGACTCGGGTTATTTGCTAATGTAACGCGAGTGCTAACTTCTTCATTACCAACGACTTGCTCTCTACCTAAATGGTATTTCACGTCGCCAGTCCAGCCAGCATTTGCCACTGCGCCTTCTATTTTTGCATGTTTGAATTCAGCAAACATGTGACCATATGGTTTTTCTAGTACGTGAGCGAGTACGCTTAGACGACCACGGTGAGCCATACCAATCATGACATCTTCAACGCCGCCTTTAGCACCTTCTGAAACAATTTCATCTAGTACAGGTACAAGCATATCAACGCCCTCTATTGAGAAACGTTTTTGACCAACGAATGTTTTATGCAAGAATTGCTCGAAACCTTCAACAGCAGTTAAACGTTTTAAAAGAGCAGTTCGTTTTTTATTTGATAATGGTTGACGCAATAAATTTGATTCCACCATTTGATGCAACCACACGCGTTCTTCACTATCTTGTATATGTGAGAATTCATAAGCTAAAGATTTTGTATAAACGTCTTTTAATCTATGAATTACATCAAATGCAGTGTGAATACCCTCTGGTGCATCTTGCCATACTGTTTTAGCTGGAATCGCTTTCAAATCAGCATCGCTCAGTTCGTTCATTGCTTTTTCAAGAAGAGATTGTCCATTTGCAGCATCTTCCATCGGATTGATGTGAGCCAACGTATGCCCGAAAGAACGAATCTGTTCAACAAGTTGAACGACTTTAAGAATCTTTTCAATGTTCCCTGTGTTTTGAGGAGAAAAATGTGTTGCTGTGTTGTCCCCTGTTACGACATCATCTTGAAACGAAGGAGCTCCAAAAATTTCAAAAAGCTCTTGTAATTCCGGATCAACAGAACCTGCTCCAGTTACGTAAAGATCATACTGTTCAATAACATAACCAAGGTTCGGACCATGGAACTTGGCCCAAGGGTTTGTCGTTGTATTCTTCCTCGTCATTTGTTTAAACCTCCCAATGCATATAATCCTTTTCCTATACAAAAGGTGCATTTTGCTCTTTTTCAATAATTGATGAACTAAAAATTAATGTAATTGTTTTCTTTACTCTTATGTTATTACAATAATTTACATAATACCAAACACTATTACTTATCTGTTTTGTAAAAAAACATTCACAATAACTTATCACCCAAGTTAATCTTTCATGTTATAAAGTAATTTTACAGAAAAATGGGGTGGATATATTTGGTATACCTACATTAATAACTATAATTGTTGTATTTAAATATAAGTAAAATTGTTAGAATGTTTCGATAAAGATTAGTTTGAATTATGTATATTGAAATAATAAGCGCTTTCATTGATATTATACAACAATATAACGGAATATAGTATAAAAAATAAAAAATTATGAATTTAGCGTAAATTTTATTTCGATAGTGTTAAATATCGAAAGGAAAACGAAGGATTTCTACAAAAAAAGTGGCTAAACATAAAAAATGCTTCATAAACCGTTAGTTTCTATAAATATGGCGAAAAACAACGTAAAAACAATAGCACATTTCATCTAATAAGGAGAGGAATGAAATAGTTTTAAAGAATAAAACAAATATGGAGATATTAAATTTTCACAAAAGTGGGGAGGAGATATAGTAACGGATATATACATTGTTCCATGTTTCATTTCAAAATAGACATGATTAAGTTGAAAAAGTTTCTTCTATATAAATAGAACGAAAAATAAAACGAAATGAATGTAAAGGAACCTTGACGTAAAGTCTCCTTTACATATATACTCGATATAAGGAAGGAGGGAGAAATTTCCTTGGAAAATAAAATGGTCGAATACCGAAAAAAATTTGGACTATCTCAAGAAAAATTGGCTGAGAAACTTGGGGTTTCCAGACAAACCATCATTTCAATTGAAAAAGGGAAATATGATCCATCACTTCCATTAGCATTTGAAATAGCAAAAACATTTCAGACAACGATAGAACATGTATTTATTTATGAAGGAAAAGAAGAGGAGGAGAAAGGATGAATTATTCACAAAAGTACTTTGTTATTATGGGAATTATCTTTTTAATTATGAGTGGATTTATGATATTAGCAGGTATAATGACGCATTCGGCACCGCCAATTCCAACTTATACCGTGCTTGCAATGATGATTATGTGTTTCTGCCTAAGCTACTTGCACCCGCAATTTAAAGAAAAAGATGAGCGAATGAAACTCATTCGTTATAAAGGGATGTTCTTCAGCTTTTTTGCTCTAACAGCATATTATCTTCTTTTCTCTATTGGTTTGAACCTAAAAGTAATTACACTATCTGCGGTTGAATTATTGAATATACTTATGGCGCTTACGATGAGTACAGTTTTTATCTCATTTGTTGTTTTATCGAAAAGATATTAAGATGGAAGAGAGAAAGGAAGATTAACATATGCAAATGATGTATGCTTTTGGCATTGGGCTTGTATTATTTTTAGCCGTATTCTTATTTATTCGTAAAGATGTTCAAGGCGGGACGTTAACGAAAAGAGGATTTTATAAAATGATCGGCTGTCTAGTTGTTATGTTTATAGCGATTATCGTAATGATCGTTTTAATAAATCAGTCACTATAGAATTTAAAAATGGAACCTTACTTTTGTAAGGTTTTTCTTTTTGAAAAATAAAACAAAAATTACCATAAAACCCATTTGCTATCTATTCTCTATATTATATAATCCAATAAAATGATAGATAAGGAGAATAGTATATGAATAAAAAAGCTATCTTCTTTATAGCAGTATGTCTACTACTTATAGCTAGTATTACTTACATAATATGTAACAAACGAGAACAAGTGCCACCTATGTTAGTATGGGAGGGCCAGGAATACTACGTTACGAATGAACCTGCAAAAGCAGAAGAAGTCGGGAAAAAGCTTGGCGAAGTGACAAAGAAAATTGAAACAAGCAAAGAGCCTACTAAAGATAGTGAATCCAACATATTACAAGAAAAAACAGAAGTATTTGAAATGATTTTAGAAGAAGAGGATGAAAGGCGTCCCATACTTGTAAAAGAACCTAATAGTGAAGGGTATAGAGTAGCAAGGCCGATGTTAAAACAAGTACTTTAATTAAAAGGAGTCAATCAAGTAGAGGGCTTGTTGTAGAAAATATAAACTATTTACACTTACCATGAAAGAAGAAAAGTTGTTTGATTGAACTCGAACTCTATAGTAATTATAAAAGATTATTATATATTTGGTGTTTTTTGAAGTGGGATCTTTTAAAAAAGCATTGTATTGGATAGTTCCAATAATAGAGGTGTACATCCTTGCACCTTTTTGGCAGAGTGTCCTTATGCCTTTGGGGGGAATGTGATTAAAAATTCTAGTGTTTTTAAAAGTTTAACTGTTTCAGAGAAAGAAGAAACGGCTACGAATAGCTACGAAGTTGTTAAGGAACAACTGAAAGATTATTCGAAAAATTATGTGCAAGCACATAATGAGGGAGATTTTTCATTAGTTAAGAAATTTTATGATGAGGGAACTACTACATATGTATCTACAGAAGATTACATAAAACATCATACTAACAAATTCAAAATAGATCTGTATGATATTACGCTGCAAGAAGCACCTGAAAGAATAGGGAATTCAAGTACATATAACGTTAAAACTGATATGGAGTATCGATATGATACTAAAGAGAAGAAAATAAAGGAAGTGGTAAAAAATAGAACATTTCAAGTTACCCTTACTTCTAATAATCAATTAATTTTTAATAAGACAAATGCAGTTGGACAATCAGTTTGTTATAATCTAAATCAGCCAGCTGGTCAAAATAAGATAGATTGTGCTGAAACGAATTAAAAGCAATAGTGAAAGCATATGTTGAAAAGGGAATTTACTAGAGAGTAGTAGGCGTTATGAAATGGAAATCGGCAACTTTTGAAAAAGTAGTTACGTATAATCCATCTGTTGAGCAAATTATAAATACATTCAAGGCACAAAACTTAAATGGCGGAGCACTTATAAATTTTTTTAAGTACGTAATAAGAATTTTGTTTGAGAAATACGACTAAATGAAGATGGACACGAGCATTTTTTAGAAGAACCTTCAACTCTTTAGATATAATTAATAAATTAGAAGAGTTAAAAATACATACATCAGAAAAATATAATTTGCATTTAAAAGAGACAAAGGTGACGAATTGAAAGAAAGATCACTTACAAAATTTAGTGTGAAAATTTATAGGAGTTATAGAAAAGATGTTGGCTTGTGCCAGCATCTTTTTTTATATTCATGGTTTATTGAATGATGAGTTATATAAAGAGGGTAATTATACATTTACAATATAAAATCTTTATATTAAAATATAATAGGTAAAGGAGGGTGAGTAATGAGTCAATATTGGTATGATAATTTCAAGGATAATCCTGATTTGTACTCGGGATATTGTCGTAAGTTATGTCGTTCTTTAGGTCTTAGTGATTTTTACATAGTTAAAGTTTTGTATTTTGCTAATCTTATTCATGTCGCCACTTCGAAGTATGATGATGTTCTTTTTCACAGTGGAATTAGGTTTCCCTCAGAAACATTTACTTGGAAGCTTAGAGAAGCTAATTCTAAGGAGGAAAACTTTGATGTTGAAGCTTTCTTAGAATATGCAAGCGACTTAGTTGATGAATATGTACGAATTGATCCTGCTGATTTAAGGCCGAGTTTATTAGTTTTACACAAACATGTCCAATCTTCTTCAAAATTCGAGTTATTTGTTATAAATGGGGATATTTTTTCTTTTATAGATGAAAATTCTCATCTACCAGGTTTATTTGTCATAACACATGAAGATGAATATCTTTTTGTATCTGAGATCGGTGCTGACCCTGCAGATGTTATAGATGAAGTTGTAGAATTGAAGAAGAAATATAGGACTTTTGATTTACATATTATCGTTACTGAAACAAAATCAGATGCAAAACTATATGCAATGTATTTAGCTTTAAAATACTTGAGTACAGCTGATTTAAATATTACTTTAGATGTTCCGGAATACAGTAAAAGTTTGAAATGCCATTTTGAAAACCAAGTGATATGAGTAGTGTTATATTTTGTTTGGAAGGCCTTGCTGGGATGCGGGGTCTTATTTTGTGTTAATTAGAGGAACTAAAATAGTATATCTGAGTTTAATTATATAAGTTAAATATCACACCTTGAGGTTCATAAGATTATTGAACTTGCATATCAGTTTAAGTAAAGTAGTTAGCTAACCGTAGATAAGTTAGAAGTGAAGGTGATTTCTGAACGATTAGGACATAGTAAAATCAAAATCACATTGGATACTTACTCACATGTGTTGCCAATGATGCAAGAAGATGCGGTAAACAAAATAGAAGAGATTTTGTAGGGAATGTGACCAATTCTGTGACCACTGGTGTTTTTGAGGATAAGTTTAAATAAATAAAAAACCGCATCAAACGTTAATTTGATACGATTTCTATCAGTATGACCCCGGAGAGGCTCGAACTCACGACTTCCACCCTGTCAAGGTGGCGCTCTCCCTGCTGAGCTACGGGATCTTCAAAAATACTTATATAATAGCATCTTTAATAATCATGCTAAAGCAATTATATATAATTAACTGAAAATTTACAATGTTTTTGTGTAGTAAGTTTTTAAAGAGGTAGTGTAATAGAAAATAGATTTATTTCAGAGGTATATTAGTATGTATGTTTTTATATTTAATAAGTAGAAGATGCTGAGGTGTTATGATTTCCGATACCAATCCAAAGGACCTTTATCACTCAAATCAACAAGAAAAGGGAATAAGAAGTGTAAAGGTAAGCTTATAAGTTCTGGCATAGCGTTCAATGTTTTCTTTGATAGATATTGCCTTCCGGAGCAATATGGACAATCTTTTTCAAATATCAAGAGTATTGACCATACATCTTTTACTTTCCACTTCTTTTTACAATACGTGCAACACGCCATGGAGTTCCTCCTCATTTTCAGTTTTTTCTAGTATATTCTATTTTATTGTACTAAAGTCATTTGTATTTGAAGTGATAAAATGTAAGTTGTTTTGTTTTTTTTATATGGATGTATTATGCAATTTATGATCAAATGAATGCAGTTTGAGAATTATATAATAAGAGATTTTCATTTTCAGTATGCGATTTGGCCAATATATCCTTTTTACAATTTTCAAGAAATCATGTATAAATGAAGTACAAGATATTTATAAATATTCAGGAGTAGAGGGAGAATTATTGTAATGGTAAGAAAAACGTTCAAGATGCGCGTGTCTAGAAATAGAACGATTTCAATTAATGGATCGATTCTTGATGTGGATGTGACACATGATGAGTTTTTGCAAGAGTTTGTAGAGTGGGTCGATTCTAAAGGTTGGTCGTTTATGGGTATGACGGATGAGATTACAGCCGAGGAAGCTGGGCAAAAGTTAATAGATTCGTTGATTGATGAGAAGGATAAGAAAGAGTAATTCCTTCTTATTTTTTGTTGTATATTTATGTTCCTCATCGTAAAAGTGTGATATAGTAAAAAATAGTGAATATTCTTCCAATTTAATACAAATTACATATAGATTGGTAGAGTTATTTTATAGAATGTGAAAGTAAAGTGAAAAGGGAGAGTCATATGGTAAATTTTAAGAAAATTTCGGTTTTTATTATGGTTATTTGTTTATTTTTTTTGACACCTATGACGTTATATGCTGAGACGAATATTGGAGTAAATCCGGAGCAAGTGGCACCGCCGCCTGCGGAAGGGCCGAATGTTTTTAGTCAGTTTGCGACTACGATTGATGCGAAAACAGGAGATGTGTTGTACGACAAAAATGCACATCATCGTGCGTTTCCTGCTAGTATAACGAAAGTGTTAACGGCGATTTTACTGATGGAACATACGAAGCCAGAGGATCAATTTACGTTTTCACAATTAGCATTAGATCAAGAGAAGAGTAATTATCAAATTGAGTTTCAACCTGGTGAAACTATTAATAGAAATACTGCACTTATGATTTTAATGGTGCTGAGTGCGAATGATGTGTCGTATGCGATTGCGGAGCGTATTGGAGGAAGTGTTGAAAATTTCGCTAATATGATGAATGAAAAGGCGAAACAATTAGGGGCGAAAGATAGCCATTTTGTAACGCCAAATGGACTGCATGATCCAAATCATTATACGACGCCATATGATATGGCCATGATTACAAGAGGGGTGCAGAAGTATCCTGAGATTTTACAAGCGATGAATACGAAAAGGACGACGGTTACGACGTCTAGCCAGACGGTTTCTATTTTTAATAAGTCTACTTATTTTGAAAATCCATATAGTATTGGTGGTAAGACGGGTTTTACGAATGAAGCGCGCAATACGCTCGTTTTATTAAATGAGAAAGATGGAAATCGTATTATAAATGTAGTAATGGCTTCTCAAAGACCTGAAATTTATGAAGATTTAAAGCAGATGGCGGAATATTCTTTTGGTCAATTTGTGAAGCAAACGGTACTAGATAAACATAGTTGGCATCAAAAGACAACGTATTTAAATAAAGATATTGATAGTGAACTTGAAAAAAGTGTAGAACTTATGCTTAAGAAAGATGAAGGGAAAAATGTGAGAACGGCTTTCCGGGCGGCTTCATTAGATAAAGATTCGTTGTATCATAAAGGAATCCACCGTGGTGAGGTAGTTGGTGCAGTGGATATCACGAAGAATAATCAAACAATTGCGACGATAAACGTTCTTTCAAAAGAAGATGTTACTTTTACGATGCCTAAAAAAGATACAGTTGAACCTGAAGTAAAGGAATCGAATGTGAAAGTGATAAGTGTTGGAATAGGTGCGATTGTATTATTTGGAGCGATTTTATATGTAGTGCTGCGCCGAAATAACCAAGGGATGAAATCAGAAGAAAAATAAAATGGCTAGTATGGAGACTGTGATGAGATTTTGTCACGGTCTTTTTTGCGTTAATACACCCCTTATTAATAACTAATAATTGTAAATTTTCTTATTGCATTCCTCTATCGTTCGTTATATTATTTAGTTGTGTTCTTGTTAGAGAACCGAGGTGGGTATTGCATACTTCAAATAATATAAAACAACGGAGAGGGAGAGAGACGATGAAATTAATTTGGAAGGTGATTAGCAACGTTATCTCATTTGTTTTATTTGCAGTAATGGTTTGTTTAGCTTTTGTAGTTATTTCTTCAAAAGCTAGTGGTGGGGACCCGACAGTGATGGGCTATCAATTTAAAAGTGTTCTTTCAGGGTCGATGGAACCGACATTTTTAACAGGATCAATCATTGCGATCGAGCCAACGAAAGATGGTTCTAAATATCAAAAAGGTGATGTTATTACGTTTAAAGAGAAAGATAACAAAATTGTCACTCATCGTATTATCGGTGTGAAAGATATAAACGGAAAAGTAATGTATGAAACAAAAGGGGATAACAACAACGGACCAGATTTAGCACCAGTACTTGCAGAGAATGTAATCGGAAAATATGCAGATATTACAGTTCCATACGTTGGTTATGGACTGAATTATGCGAGTTCAAAAGCGGGAGCAGCATTACTTCTTATTATTCCAGGAGTCTTTTTACTTGGCTATTCCGCGATTTCTATTTTTGGCGCTATTCGTAGCATCGACGGAGAAAAGAAAGATAAAAAAGTAGAACAATCCGTCTAGTTATCTTAGTTATAATTTCCTACTAGGAAATTAACAAATATATATTATGGGGGATTTGGACATGACTTTAAAGAAAAAATTAGGGATGGGTATCGCATCGGCAGTACTAGGAGCAGCTTTAGTTGGTGGAGGAACATTTGCATTCTTTAGCGATAAAGAAGTGTCAAATAATACATTTGCGGCTGGTACGCTTGATTTATCATTAAATCCATCAACAGTTGTTAACGTATCGAATTTAAAACCTGGTGATACAATTGAAAAAGAATTTAAACTAGAAAATAAAGGATCTTTAGATATTAAAAAGGTTCTATTAAAAACAGACTATAGTGTAGAAGATACGAAGAAAGATAATAAAGAAGATTTTGGCCAACATATTAAAGTAACATTCTTAAAAAATGTAGATAAGCATGAGACGATTGTGAAAGAAACTACATTAGATAAATTGAAGGGTGATACACTTACAGCAGTAAATAATGATTTAGCTGCTTGGTTCTGGGATGAAAAAGGTATTTCTGCAGGTAAATCTGATAAATTCAAAGTGAAATTTGAATTCGTTGATAATAAAAAAGACCAAAATGAATTCCAAGGCGACAAGTTACAATTAACTTGGACGTTTGATGCACAACAAGGCGATGGTGAAACGAAATAATAATGACAACAAAAAGAGACTATCAAAAGTGGTAGTCTCTTTTTGTGTTAAAAGAGAAATGTAAAAAGAAACATAATTTGTATTTCATTTTGTAATTCACTTTATTATAATAAAGATATAGTTCTTGATAAAGAACGAGTTGTTCGATAGGAGAGATTAAGATGCTGAAGGCACCTCGCAAATTCAAAAAGATGCTTATATTGCCATGTTTGTGCTCTATTACTTTTTATTTAGGTTCTCAAATGATGACTTATACCGAAGCAGCTTTCATTCATGAGACGAAAGTGCAGGCTACTATTTCTACAGCAAGTATTTTTCCAAAAACAGTTGATCAGTTAACAGAGCAAGCTAAGCAACATAAGGAAGTTATTTTGCATGAGTATGAAGAGATGAAATCAAAATTAACTTTCACTTCCACTCAAGAGCTAGAACAGACACTTGCTACGTGGAAACAAGGACGTGAGAAAATTGTTGCGGAGAGGGAACTGTTACAAAAAGTATATGTATCAATAGAAAATCCGTATAACAAAGTGAAAGAAGAGTTAAAGGAAAATAAAAGTGAATCCACTAAGCAAGTATTCTCTTATGTGAATGCGGGTTTTCATATAGTGAAAGAAAACTGTGAGTATGTTGATAAAGAGGTTAATGTACAGGTAATTGATAAACAAATTCAAGCTTTTGAGAAATTATTAGTAGATGAAACAACAAAGCAAAAGAACCTTGAAGAGAGTAAGAAACAGGAAGAAGAGAAAAAGCTAGAAGAGAGTAAGAAACAGGAAGAAGAGAAAAAGCTAGAAGAGAGTAAGAAACAAGAAGAAGAGAAAAAGCTAGAAGAGAGTAAGAAACAAGAAGAAGAGAAAAAGCTAGAAGAGAGTAAGAAGCAAGAAGAAGCGAAAAAACTAGAAGAGAGTAAGAAGCAAGAAGAAGCGAAAAAGCTAGAGGAAAGTAAGAAGCAAGAAGAAGCGAAAAAGTTAGAAGAGAGCAAGAAACAAGAAGAACAGAAGAAATAGGAATAGCAAGTAAAATACAGCAGCATTTCGGAAGGTATAAATACAATCATAAGACAAATAGATGAGAGAGCCCTACTACTCATCTATTTACTTTGTTTTTTTTTGAAGGTATAAGGGCCAAAAAATTCAACGAATGCGAAGAAGTTAGTTGGCCGCACACTATTTGGTGAAGGCTAATAATCAGTGGGGATGGACAAAAAACACTGATTAAAGTTTCACTTTATTTCTCAATACTTTTCTGAAAAAAAGAAAAATTGTTGATAAATAAAAATAATCAAAAAATATATTGTGTTTATATAGTTTCGTTCGTTATAATGAACTTAAGGTTTTTAAAAAGAACAAATATTAGCTAAGCTAATATAGTTTTAGTTACACCTCTTATTTTGAAATAAGAGATAAAAATACAAAAAACAGCTAGGGGGAATTGATTGTGAGTCTGAAAAAGAAATTAGGTATGGGAGTTGCATCAGCGGCATTGGGGTTATCTTTAATTGGTGGAGGAACATTTGCATTCTTTAGTGATAAAGAAGTATCGAACAATACATTTGCAGCTGGGACGTTAGATCTTACATTAAACCCTAAAACGCTTGTAGATATTAAAGATTTAAAACCAGGGGATTCTGTTAAGAAAGAGTTCTTATTAAAGAACAGCGGTACTTTAGCGATTAAAGACGTTAAATTAGCGACAAAGTACAGTGTTACAGATGCAAAAAACGATAATGCTGGTGAAGACTTTGGTAAGCACATTAAAGTGAAATTCCTTTGGAACTGGGATAAGCAAAGTGAGCCTGTATATGAAACAACTTTAGCGGATTTACAAAATGCTGATCCTGATCTTGTAGCTAAAGATATCTTTTCTCCAGAGTGGGGTGAAAAAGGTGGCTTAGACGCTGGAACAGAAGACTATCTATGGGTACAATTTGTATTCGAAGATGATGGTACAGATCAAAACAAATTCCAAGGCGATTCATTGAACTTAGAATGGACATTCAACGCAAGCCAAACAGATGGCGAAGAAAAATAATAAATCAAAAGCGGGTATCCCCCGCTTTTTTTTATAAAGAAAAAGAAGTGCCAATTTTAAGCACTCCTTACTATGTATTATTGTTGATTTTTCTTCCATTGTGTAAATTCGAGAAATTCACGAAACTGTTCTTTTGAGACACCAGAGCTCATCGCATCTTTAACAAGCTGGGTCCATTCGGAGTCTAGATGACTTTCCGTTGTTGTTTCATCGTGAAGTAAAGTATCAACTGGAATTTGTAGAACAGCTGCAATTTTTTCAAGAAACTGGATGGAAGGGTTTTTTTGTAAATTTCGTTCTATAGAACTAATGTAAGATTTAGCAACACCAGCTTTTTCGGCGAGTTCTGTTAGTGAAATGCCTTTTTGTAAACGAAGGCGTTTTATACGTTCTCCTATCATATTTGCGCACCTTTCTATCAATATGTAGTCGTCTTATGATGTGAATATTATAACATAAAATTCGTTAAAAAGAACGAGGCTATTGAGCCTGGCTCGTATGCTTCATACGTTGAAAAAAGTGTTCAATATCTTGCAGGGCAATGCCAGCATCTAGAGCCTCAAGTATTAAATCAATCCATTCTTGATCTAGTGAGTCAGCCTTATCTTTGTACAAATGTAATTCCTCCCTAATTATTGGTCATAATTGCTGCTACATAGTAGACGATAATTAACCGACTTTTATATTTTATGTGTCAAATTATCGAATATTGTGTAGATGAAACAAAGATAAAATCCCCATTAAATTCCCTCTATGGAAAGTATAAGGTTTCTGTCAAAATTTTTCAATATTTTCTGAAAACATTGTTGAATTATGATATATTCGTATACTAACTAAGGAATTTTTACAAATATATTAAAAAAATTACATAACATGACTAAATATTGAAAAAATACTGAATTTTTAATAAAATATAATGTGTAATACATATTTTTTTATTAGGGGAGGAAATAAGGGATGAAAAAGAAACCGTTTAAAGTGTTATCATCAATCGCTTTGACAGCTGTTCTAGGCTTGTCACTTGGTGCTGGAAGTCAGCCTACATATGCTGAAACGCCGGAGAACAAGACAGCTACAAGCCCAGTTGATGATCACTTAATCCCAGAAGAGAGATTAGCAAATGCGCTAAAAAAACGTGGGGTAATTGATGCATCTGCTTCAGAGACAGAAACAAAGAATGCTGTCGAAAAGTATGTAGAGAACAAAAAGGGTGAAAATCCTGGGAAAGAAGCGGCAAATGGGGACCAACTTACGAAAGATGCATCTGACTTTTTAAAGAAAGTGAAAGATGCGAAAGCAGAAACGAAAGAAAAATTAGACCAACCTGCGACAGGTACACCTGCAGCGGCAGGCCCAGTTAAAGGCGGTTTAAATGGTAAAGTACCAACTGCTCCAGCAAAACAAAAAGAGTATAACGGTGAAGTTCGTAAAGATAAAGTACTCGTTTTACTTGTAGAGTACGCTGATTTCAAACATAACAATATTGATAAAGAGCCTGGCTATATGTATTCGAACGATTTTAATAAAGAACATTATGAAAAAATGTTATTCGGTAACGAACCGTTTACATTAGATGATGGAAGTAAAATTGAAACGTTTAAACAATATTATGAAGAGCAATCTGGTGGTAGCTACACTGTAGATGGAACAGTTACAAAATGGTTAACAGTTCCTGGTAAAGCAGCTGATTACGGTGCAGATGCTGCAGGCGGCGGCCATGATAATAAAGGACCAAAAGGACCACGTGATCTAGTAAAAGATGCATTAAAAGCAGCTGTAGATAGCGGTATTGATTTATCAGAGTTTGATCAATTTGACCAATATGATGTAAATGAAGATGGAAATAAAAATCAACCTGATGGTTTAATCGATCACTTAATGATTATTCATGCGGGTGTTGGACAAGAAGCTGGCGGCGGTAAATTAGGTGATGATGCAATTTGGTCACATCGCTGGACAGTTGGACCAAAACCATTCCCAATTGAAGGAACAAAGTCGAAAGTTCCATATTGGGGCGGAAAGATGGCTGCGTATGATTACACAATTGAACCAGAAGATGGTGCAGTTGGTGTATTCGCACATGAATATGGTCATGATTTAGGTCTTCCGGATGAGTATGATACACAATATAGCGGTCAGGGTGAGCCGATTGAAGCTTGGTCTATTATGAGTGGCGGAAGCTGGGCTGGTAAAATCGCAGGCACAACGCCAACAAGTTTTTCACCGCAAAATAAAGAGTTTTTCCAAAAAACAATCGGTGGTAACTGGGCAAATATCGTAGAAGTAGATTACGAGAAATTAAATAAAGGTATTGGTCTAGCAACATATTTAGACCAAAGTGTTACGAAATCTGACCGACCAGGTATGATTCGTGTTAACTTACCAGATAAAGATGTAAAAACGATTGCACCAGCATTCGGTAAACAATATTATTACAGCACAAAAGGTGATGACCTTCACACAAAAATGGAGACACCGCTGTTCGATTTAACGAATGCAACGAATGCGAAATTCGATTTCAAGTCATTATATGAGATTGAAGCAGGTTACGATTTCCTTGAAGTACACGCTGTAACAGAAGACGGTAAACAAACGTTAATTGAACGTCTTGGTGAGAAAGCAAATAGTGGAAATGCAGATACGACAAATGGAAAATGGATTGACAAATCATACGATTTAAGTCAGTTCAAAGGTAAGAAAGTGAAATTAACATTTGATTACATTACTGATGGTGGTCTAGCATTAAACGGATTCGCTCTTGATAATGCTTCATTAACAGTAGATGGTAAAGTTGTATTCTCAGATGATGCAGAAGGTACACCACAATTAAAATTAGATGGTTTCGTTGTATCTAATGGAACAGAGAAGAAAAAACATAACTACTATGTAGAGTGGAGAAACTATGCTGGTGCAGATAAAGCATTGAAATTTGCTCGTGGTCCAGAATATAACACAGGTATGGTTGTATGGTATGCGGATTCAGCTTACACAGATAACTGGGTTGGTGTACATCCAGGACATGGTTTCCTTGGTGTAGTTGATTCTCACCCAGAAGCAATTGTAGGAACTTTAAATGGTAAACCAACAGTTAAGAGTAGTACACGATTCCAAATCGCTGATGCGGCATTCTCATTCGATAAAACGCCAGCTTGGAAAGTTGTATCTCCAACGCGTGGAACGTTTACGTACAATGGTTTAGCGGGCGTACCGAAGTTTGATGATTCTAAAGCGTATATTAATCAGCAGATTCCAGATGCAGGACGTATTTTACCGAATCTTGGTCTGAAGTTTGAAGTAGTAGGACAAGCTGATGATAATTCTGCAGGTGCTGTTCGTTTATATCGTTAATACAGTAAAACTACCGAGAGATTTTCTTTCGGTAGTTTTTTTGTGAGCAATGAATTTTAAATAGCTGGAAAAGTCATATATAATGTAACTTTACGAATAGAAATTTGTTACATATAAAATCTATATAAATAATGAAAGAATTGGATAAAAATAGTGGAAGCAGGTGAGTGAATGAGTAGTTCCTCTATTGTAAATAAACAAAAGGAATATTTTTATAAAGGACATACAAGAAGTGTAGAAACGAGAAAGAATAATTTGAAGAAGCTTTATGAAGGAATTCAGCGTTTTGAGGATGAGATTTTTCAAGCGTTGAAATTAGATTTGAATAAATCAGTTCACGAATCATTTACAACAGAAATTGGATATGTATTAAAAGAGATTTCGTTTCAAATGAAGCATATTTCCTCTTGGAGTAAACCAAAGCGAGTTCGCACAGCACTGACTCATTTTGGATCAAAGGGGAAAGTAGTGCCAGAACCGTATGGTGTGACTCTTATTATCGCACCGTGGAACTATCCGTTTCAATTAGCAATTGCACCACTTGTAGGAGCGTTGGCAGCCGGAAATACAGTTGTTTTAAAGCCATCAGAGTTAACACCAAACGTTTCAAAAGTGCTTACGAGAATAATAGAAGAATTATTCCCAGAAGAGCTTGTATCGGTAGTAGAAGGCGGTGTTGAGGAAAGCACTGCACTTTTAAAGGAGCCATTTGATTATATTTTCTTTACAGGTAGTGTTGGAGTCGGAAAAGTTGTAATGGAAGCAGCGGCGAAAAAATTAACGCCTCTTACGTTAGAACTTGGCGGGAAAAGTCCATGTATTGTACATAAAGATGCGAAGCTAGATGTAACTGCAAGACGTATCGTTTGGGGCAAATTTTTAAATGCAGGACAGACGTGTGTAGCACCTGATTATATGTATGTTCATTCTTCAGTGAAAGAACAGTTAATCGAGGCATTACGACATGAAATCACAGAGCAGTATGGAAAAGAGCCTTTACAAAATGACAATTACGTGCGAATTGTGAGCGATCGTCATTTTGAACGATTATGTACATTTTTACAAGACGGCAAGCCGGTGATTGGCGGGAGTTATAAGAAAGAAACATTGCACATTGAGCCGACAGTCTTAACAAATGTTACATGGCAAAGTGCTGTTATGGAGGATGAAATTTTCGGACCAATCTTACCGATTATTGAGTATGATAAACTAGAAGATGTAATTAAAACGATTCAGCAACATCCGAAGCCTTTAGCTTTATATGTTTTTTCTGAAGATAGAAAAGTGCAAGAGCAAGTGACGAATAATATCCCATATGGCGGAGGATGTATTAATGATGTTGTGTATCATCTTGCAACGCCATATTTACCTTTTGGGGGAGTGGGGAGCAGTGGATTAGGCGGCTATCATGGTGAAGAAAGTTTTCGGACTTTTTCCCATTATAAAAGCATTTTGTCCCAATCTACAGCGTTCGACATGAAAATTCGTTACTCTTCTACAAAAAGTGCTTTAAAATTCATACGAAAGTTGTTAAAATGATGATGGTGTTTATCAGTAGGCGTAGCCGTATGATAATAGCCCCTTCGCAATGGAAGGGGTTTTTCTGTTCGACATATGTATCATGCGAAAATGAATCAAACATACTACATATAGAATAGAAGTGAACGCTTGCTAAATAACCATTTTTGTTTGGATCGAAACAAAAAATAGTCTATAGAACATAAATATTTATTCATGAATATAAAAATTAAAATTTAAGGTAGATAGGACGGGAAAATGAAAAAGATTATTAAAGTTGAAGCAGTAGAAAAACATTTTGGAAATCAAGTGATTATCCCCCCTCTTTCTTTAGATATTAAAGAAGGAGAATTTTTAACAATTTTAGGACCGAGTGGTTGCGGGAAAACGACTTTACTTCGTATGATCGCAGGATTTGAAACGCCAACTAAAGGGAATCTTTTATTAGATGATGAAAAGATTAACGATTTGCCACCATACAAGCGTCATATGAATTTAGTGTTCCAACATTACGCACTATTCCCACATATGAATGTTGAAAAAAATATTTGTTTCGGTATGAAAATGCAAAAAGTATCAGCAGCAGAACAGAAAGAACGTGCGGAAGAGGCAATGCGTTTAACGCAGTTACTTGAGTTCCGTAATCGTAAACCTTCTAAGCTTTCTGGTGGACAGCAGCAGCGTGTAGCAATTGCAAGAGCAATTGTGAACAACCCACGTGTATTACTATTAGATGAGCCACTTGGAGCGCTTGACTTTAAGTTAAGAAAAGATTTGCAACGTGAATTGAAAAACTTACAACGTAATTTAGGAATTACGTTCATATACGTAACGCACGATCAAGAAGAAGCGATGAGTATGAGTGATCGTATTGTCGTTATGAATAAAGGGCATATCGAACAAGTCGGCACGCCTAAAGAAATTTACAATCAACCGAAAACATTGTTTGTTGCGACGTTCATCGGTGAAAATAATATCGTGAAAAATGGGGAAAACTACGTAGCAGTTCGCCCTGAAAATGTAAAAGTTCGCTCGGTTGAAGAGCCAATTTTAAAAGAATACCACCTTGGACATATTGAAGATATTGAATTTGTTGGAAATATGGAAAAGCTATATGTACGTGAGGAGAAAACAGCGGAATTACTAATGGCATACCAAACTGCTGAAGAAGCAACGCAGTGGAGCATTGGGGATAATGTATATGTAGGCTGGGAGCAAGAGGACGAGGTGACCTTAAATTGAAGAAAGGGAAATTACTCGCATTACCTACAGTCGTATGGCTGTTACTCTTTTTCCTAATTCCACTTCTGTTCGTATTAGCATTTGCCTTCATGCAGCGCGGAGCATACGGGACAGTGGAGATGAAATTTACATTAGATAACATAGCGCGTGTGTTTGATCCATTATATATGGGGACGTTATGGGAAACAGTGAAGATAGCTGTTATTACTACAGTACTATGTTTATTAATCGGTTATCCATTTGCCTATACAATTACAATTGTTGATCGTAAATATCGTTCTATCCTTCTATTATTGGCAACGATTCCGTTCTGGATTAACTTTCTTGTTCGTTCATACGCATGGATTGTTATTTTACGTTCACAAGGACTTGTAAACACATTGCTATTGAAACTAGGTATCATTAGTGAACCTTTAAATCTGCTATATAATACACCTTCTGTAATACTCGGAATGGTATATTCTTTATTACCATTTATGATTTTACCAGTGTATGCAGCAATTGAGCAGCTTGATAAGCGTAAGTTAGAGGCAGCTTATGATTTAGGAGCAACACCAGTAAAGGCATTTTGGAATATAACAGTACCGATGACGATGTCAGGGATTACAACTGGTTCTATTTTAGTATTTGTTTCTTCTATCGGAATGTTTGTTGTATCAGACGTTATGGGTGGATCGAAAGTAGCATTAATCGGAAACGTAATTCAAAACCAATTCTTAGGCTCACGTGACTGGCCGTTTGGTTCCGCGTTATCTATGATTGTTGTTCTATTCTCTGTTCTGTTAATTTACTTATATTATCGTGCAACGAAAGTATATAAATATGATGGAAACGGAGGGGAATAGGCAAAAATGAAGAAGTTTTTAGTTTCTTATTCTTGGTTAATCTTATTGTTTTTGTATTTTCCAATGATGGTTTTAATGGTATATTCCTTCAACGATTCTCGCATTAATGCGGAATGGGAGGGCTTTACACTCCATTGGTATACAGATTTATTTCAAAAACAAGATGTTATTGATGCGTTTGTAAATAGTATTACGATTGCTCTTATAACGACAATTGTGACGACAGTTTTTGGTGTGATTTTTGCTATTGCATTACACCGTTACAAATATCGTTTTGAAGGAGCCATTAACGGTCTTGTATATTTACCAATTTTAATTCCTGATATTTTAATGGGATTATCTTTACTTATCCTATTTAGTCAATTAGGTATGGAACTTGGAAAAACAACAATTATTATTGCACACATTACATTCAGTATTTCATTTGTTGTTGTTATTTTAGCGGCACGTCTTTCTGGTATGGGACGTGATTTAGAAGAGGCTGCAAACGATTTAGGAGCAACGCCGTGGCAAACGTTTCGTTATGTAACGTTTCCAGCAATTGCACCAGGAGTTATTTCAGCCGCATTATTAACATTCACATTATCGATTGATGATTTTGTAATTAGTTTCTTCGTATCAGGACCAGGATCAACAACATTGCCATTATACATTTATAGTATGGTTAAGCGCGGAGTATCACCTGAAATTAATGCTCTTTCTACAATATTAATTGTTGTAATTGTAGGATTAATGGTGCTATCGGAAATTTTCCGTAATAAAGGTGCAGACGGTGAAGAAAACTCTGGAGGACACCTTCCTTTATAATACGAATGATATAGAAAGAACGAGGAGGTAAAAAATCAATGAAATTGATGAAGACATTAGCTGGCGCAGCTATTAGCTTCGGCCTTGTTGCAGGTGTACTTGCGGGCTGTGGTGAGAAGAAAGAAGAATTGAATATTTATAGTTGGGCTGACAACTTTGATGAGCAAGTTTTAAAAGATTTTGAAAAGAAATATAACGTGAAAATTAACTATGATAAATATGCAAGTAATGAAGAAATGCTTGCGAAATTACAAGCTGGTGGCGCGACATATGATTTAATTCAGCCATCTGATTACATGGTGAAAACGATGGCGAAGATGGACTTATTAGCGCCTTTAGATAAGAAGAACATCCCGAACATCGAGAACCTTGTTTCTAACTTTAAAACACCTGCATTTGATCCAGAGAATAAGTATTCTCTAGTATATACTTGGGGTGTAACAGGCATTGCATACAATAAAAAGTATGTGAAAGAAACACCTACAAGCTGGAATGATTTATGGAACGAGAAATATAAAGGACATGTTACTTTATTAAACGATTCTCGTGAAGTATTAGGAATGGGACTTAAGAAAAATGGTTTCTCTAATAGTACAAAAGAGGATGCACAGTTAAAGACAGCGTCTAATGATTTACAGAAGCTACTTCCAAACTTATTAGCATTTGATACAGATAATATTAAACAAAAATTCATTACAGAAGATGCATGGATCGGGACTGTATGGTCTGGAGACGCAGCATTTATTGCGAAAGATAACAAAGATGTAGGATACGTTGTACCAAAAGAAGGAGGCACAATTTGGGCTGACACGTTAGCGATTCCAAAAGGTGCGAAACATAAAGAACTTGCAGAGAAGTTTATGAATTACTTATTAGATGAAAAAGTAAGTGTGAAAAACTATGAGTCAATTGGTTACAGTAATCCAAATGAAAAAGCTCGTCCTCTTCATAGTAAAGAATATCGTGAAAACCACATGATTTTCTTAACGAAAGAAGAATTAGATCGTACTGAATGGCTTGTTGATGTAGACGATAAGTTAAAAGACTATGATCGCTACTGGACAGAGTTAAAAACAAAAGGTAAATAAGTAAGGGAATGCGGTTTCTAAAGTAGAAATCGCATTTTTTCATAAGTAGGAGGAAATCGTTTGAAGAAAAAGTTACATCGATATGAGTTCATGTGTATGATTTTATTACTTGCTTTATTCGGCATTATCGCTTGGAGAGTACAAGCAAGCGGAGTTACAGCATTGGATACATATGTCCGAGAGATGGTAAAAGGATTACAAACAGAAAGCTCAATTACATTCTTCACATATTTTACAAAGCTAGGATCTGCAATTGGAGTTATAACGACACTAATTATAAGTTTGCTCGTTTTTTGGAAAAAACGTTATTATGCTGCTATGATCGTGTATCCAATGGCTATATTAACGACACATCTTGTTAATAAAGGGATAAAAGAAATTGTAAAAAGAGACCGTCCATCATTAAACGAGGCACTTGACGCACTTGGATATAGCTTCCCAAGTGGACATGCAATGCTATCTATTATGACATTTGGTTTTCTTGCCTATATCATTGCTGCCAATTTGAAGAGTGTAGCTGGGAAATATGGTATTACGATTTTGATGGGAATATTAATTTTATTGATTGGTTTAAGTAGAGTTATTTTAAATGTGCATTATCCAACTGATATTTTAGCAGGTTACTGCGTAGGTGGTATTTTGTTAATTATAGCAATTTATTGTCATCGTTTACTTTCTGAAAGATTAGGGCTTAATAGAGAAAGATAGAACAATGCCTAAAAAACTGTCGTTATAGTTTTTTAGGCATTTTTTGTTTATATTCGGATGTGATACATTATAAGTAGATGATTGCACTAAATAAAGTAGGTGAAAATGTGTGAAGACAAATGTACATAAAGTTGATAAATGGGGAAAGATAGGAGCCTTTTTATATCAGTTTCGGTATACGGTAATTGTAGCGCTACTATTGCTCGCAGTAGGGCTCGGGATTTTTGCTCCGAAGCTTCCAGGAGTATTAGGTGGTGATGGTTTCCAAACAGAAGGAGATTATCAAAAGACGAAAGAAATTTTAGATAAAGATTTTAAGCAGTCTCAAGATACGCTTTTACTCGTTTTTGAGAAAGAAAAGAATGCTTCTCAAGAGGAGTTTCAAAAGCGTATAGATGGAATTATAAATCACATTCAAGAGAAGGAAACATACGAATCTTTCCATCATCCGATGCAAAATAAAGAGATGCTAAAAGATGATATCGGTTATGCGACGATATTATTTTCCGGGAAAACAAATAAAGAACGAATGGAAAAGACATTACAATTCGCTGAAAAAATTGTGAAGGAAAGTAATGCAGTATTAAAAGTAACACCGACAGGATATCCGAAAATTAATCAGGAGATTAATGAAAGGACGCAAAATGATTTAAAAGTAGCAGAGATGATTGGTTTGCCTATTGCTTTTCTCGTACTATTATTCTCATTTGGTAGTCTGCTTGCGTCTATTTTGCCGATTTTAAATGGCCTACTTAGTGTAATCAGTACGATGGGGATTTTATATTTTATAGGTAGCGATAAAGAGTTATCTATTTTTGTATTAAATGTTGCACCGATGATTGGGCTTGCATTATCAATTGATTTTGCACTGTTATTTGTAAATCGCTTTCGAGAGGAAGTGGCGAAGAGAACAGTGAAAGAAGCGATAGCGACTACGTATCAAACGGCAGGGCGTGCTATCGTATTTTCAGGGCTGTGTGTATTCGTCGGTTTATCAGGTTTATTTTTCTTTAAGATTGATTATATTCAGTCTGTTGCTATTAGCGGGATGATTGTCGTTATTATGAGCATTTTGTTTTCGCTCACACTTCTTCCGGCGCTATTATCTTTAATTGGTAAAAGGATATTAAAAAAGAATCAGGCGGCGCCTACGCCATCAAATGCATGGCGTAAATTTGCACAGTTTGTAATGAAACATCCAATCGTCATGATTATTGCTGTTACAACATTTATTGTTATTTGTTTATTACCGCTACGTACAGCTAACTTGCAGTTTCCTGGTGTTGAAGCGTTACCTGAAAAGAGTGACACAAGGGTTGCTTATGAGAAATATGAAGAAGCATTTAATAAAACTGTCAAAACACATGCTGATGTTACATTAGTAGTAGAGACGAAGAAAAATATGACAGAAAAAGAAAGCTTACAAAAGGTAGAAGATGTTGTTCAAAAGTTAAAAGATGATAAGAAAGTATATAAGGTGAAAAGTGTATATGACGGGCTAAATGGAATGAAAGCAGATCAAGTTGCTGGAATGTTACAATCACCAGAAGCTGCGAAAATAACTCCTATATTTGAAGCGTATACGAAAGAGAATAAGACAACAATTGAAGTCTTTTTGGATACGAAACCTCGTACAGAAACTGCTAAACAATGGGTTCGTGATTTCAAAAATAATTATAAAGAAAACGATGTTACCTATTATTTAGGCGGGATGACAACGTTCCAACAAGAGTTAGAAGATGAAATTAAAGATAAAGTTGCAATTGGTATGTCTGTTATATTTGGGTCAACATTTGTCATTTTATTATTCGCATTCCGTTCTATACTCATTCCAATTAAAGCAATTATTATGAACGTACTTAGTTTAAGTGCAACAATTGGAATTGTTATTTGGTTATTTGAAGGTGGACATTTCGGATTAGAAGAGAGTTCAGTTTTATTTGTATTACCCATCTTCATTTTCGGCCTCGTATTTGGACTTAGTATGGATTATGAAGTATTTCTTATTTCACGTATTCATGAGTTGTATGAGGAAACAGGAGATAACGATCAAGCAACGTTAGAAGGGCTTGTATCAACAAGCCGTATCATTACATCCGCTGCTTTAATTATGATTGTTGTTACCGGTGCGTTTGCATTTACAGATATTTTACCAGTAAAGCAGATGGGGATTGGGGTTGCATTAGCTATATTTCTTGATGCAACAATTATTCGCCTTATGCTAGTACCAAGTTTAATGAAATTGTTTGGAGATTGGAACTGGTGGTTACCATTCCGAAAGAAAAAAGAAAAATCGTCCTAAAAATACTCATCTATAAGGTGAGTATTTTTTTATGAATAGCAAGGCCTATATTTTGCAAATAGTATGTGATAAGAACATTACATACAAGTAGGTGAAGGCAATGTTTCGTTATTTTAAGTTTAAGCTAAATGATACAGTACAGTTTGCTGAAAAAGATGGACATATGTATCGCATTGTCGGTTATCGGTTAGAAAAAGGATTTTATCCAAAAGATGAATGGACTCATATCATTTATGAACTCCTTAGAGAATTTGATGGGTATACGATGGATGCGGAAGAAGAGGAACTTGTAAAGGTCATTCAAGTAGAGGATGAGTATTACAAAATACAAGAAGTATCGGGGTATCGTTATCCAGTAAAAATGAAGCAAAAGCAGCAAGTTATGAAAGGAGAGAAGATAGACGACTTATTAGATACGTACAACGACTATAAACGATTGGCAGATTTCTTTAAAGATTTATCGTATGAACAAAAAGCTGAAGCAGTATTGCAAGAAATGAAAAGAATTAGAGCATGAGGGGCAGTCTATTATAAGACTGTCTTCTCTTTTTGACGGTGCATCAAAGTGTGTTTTCCGTTACAATGAGAGAATCAATAGAAATAAGGTGATACAGTATGGAAACAAAGAAAAAGGGCGAATGGTGCGAAATTACGGTTCCAGCGATATGGAATAGTATAAGCATTGAATCGTTGTTAAAAGTAGAATGGGAAGTGCCAAAAAAGTTATTACATCAGCTTCGTATGGAAAAAGGTATTACGGTTAACGGAGAACAGAGGAGATGGGATGAGCTTTTAAAAGAAGGAGATAAGTTACAAGTTCATATGTTTATGGAGGAGGAGTACGGCATAGATCCAGAATATGGTGAATTAGATGTAGTGTATGAAGACGATCACGTACTCATTGTAAATAAGCAGGGGCAAATGGATACACATCCATCTGAAAAAAATGGGACGGGAACACTTGCTAATCTTGTTGCTTTTCATTTTCAAATGCAAGGTTTAGAGACGAAGGTTCGCCATATTCATAGGTTAGACAAAGATACGACAGGTGGTGTTGTATTCGCAAAACATAGAATTGCGGGTGCAATTATGGATCGTTTATTAATGGAACGGAAAATTAAAAGAACGTATGCGGCACTTGTTGAAGGAAAAGTAAAAAAGAAGCAAGGGACAATTGATGCAGCTATCGGAAGAGATCGACATCACGCTACGAGACGCCGTGTTTCTCCAAAGGGAGACCAAGCTATAACATATTATAAAGTAGAGAAATATTTTAACAAACAAAATGCTACGCTTGTAACGTTACAGTTAGAAACCGGTAGAACGCATCAAATTCGTGTTCATATGAGCTATAATGGAAATCCGTTAGTTGGGGATCTATTATATGGCGGTCAAACAAAATACATGTCTCATCAAGCGCTACATGCGATGAAGATTAATTTTGTGCATCCAATTACGAAAGAAGAGATTATGGTTGAGGTACCTTTCCCTGCAAACTTAAATAATACAATGAAAAAATTTGAAAGAGAAAACGGGTAAAATGTAAGTTTAAAATTGAAAAAGGTAGATTTTTGCAGGGATTTCTCGAAAAGAGGCGAAGCCGTTAAGAGAAAAGAGAGGTGAGAATCACTTGGTCAAATATAAATATGTGCTAGGAATATTTTTCGCTTGTCTTTTACTTACTCTATGCATCTATACATATTTACCAACTCGTATGGCAGTGCATTGGAACGAGAATGGTGTAGCGAATGAGTTTATAAGTAAACAAGTTGTCGTGTTATTTCTGCCTGTCCTTATTATTTTTTTACATGGATTCGTGTATATTATTTCACATAATATATATAAGTTTAACGAAGGAGAGCATTTTAGTGTAAGCGGATTTATAAAGAGTATTACTTTATTTATGTTGTTTATCCATATGCTTATTCTTTTTATTAATTTGAGAAGTAGTATATTCTTTCAGACAGGACTAACGATTGGAATTAGTATGTTTCTTTTTATGCTTAGTAAAGTGTTTAAAAAGGTGAAGGATACAGGGAAAGAACCGATCAAATTACAAAAAATCCGTTTAGTTAGTAGTCGAATCTTTCAAGTGATGGCATGTAGCATATTATTTTCATTGCTTTTGAGCCTGAAATGGGGATTTTATTTGTTAATTAGTGTAATAAGCTGCGGGTCTATTTTGTTTATGTTCTACATTTTATACGCATACATATTAGAAAGCTATGAAGCATAAAAAAAGAGTCTTCTCCTAGAAGACTCTTTTTCTATTTACTTCGTAATAAATTGCTGTGTCCAGTAGTTGCCGCTTTCTACATAACCAACACCGATGTGAGTGAAGCTGTTATTTAAAATGTTTGCACGGTGTCCAGCACTGTTCATCCAAGCTTGTACTACTTCTTCAGGTGTACGTTGGCCTTGAGCGATGTTCTCACCTGCAGATGTATAAGAAATGCCAAATTTCTTCATCATGTCAAACGGAGATCCGTATGTAGGGCTGTTATGATCAAAGTAGTTATTTTTTTGCATATCTTCAGATTTAATACGTGCTACTTTGCTTAATTCAGTATCGATTTGTAATGCTGATAAACCTTGTTTTGCACGCTCAGCGTTTGTTAATTCAACAACACGTTGTTCGAACTCGCTTAAAGATTTTGCTTCTTCAGCAGGCTTTTGCTCAGCTGGTTTTTGTTCAGCAGGTTTTTGAGTATTGTTGTTTTCAGCAGGTTTTTGAGCTTCTGGTTTTTGAACTTCTTCAGCAGGCTTTTGCTCAACTGGTTTTTGCTCAGCAGGCTTTTGAGTTTCTGGCTTAGCTGTTGGTTGTTCAGTCACAACATTTTCAGTAGGCTGTTGACCAGGAATGAAGCAATCTTGTTGGAATTGTCCTTGATTCCATTGTGCTAATGATTCAACTCCCATAGATTGTAAGAATGCTTGTAATTCTTGTTGGCTCATTTGCTTCATCATCATTTTTGAATGCTGAATATTTTGAACCTTTATGTTAGATGGTTGTACTGTTGCAGCTTGTGCATCTAAAGAAGATACTCCTAAAGTAAGAGCTGTTGCAGCAGCTACAGATAATAAAACACGCTTTTTCATGATGTGTGTCCCCCTATATAAAGTTTTAATTTGTTTTCACACGATTTGTTTTTGACAGCCTGTCTGACTGACAAATTCATCGTAGCATACAATTTACAAGAAAAAAGATGGAAAAAAATTCATAGACTTCGAAATTACCTAATTTATCCTAAGGGAAGAAAAGGGCGGAAATAAGAGAAACATAGAGTATAAAAGGAATTTTTAGCATTTTTATACTTCGTTTTAAGAGGGGGTTTTTGGATAAAGTTACCTAAATAGAAAATGAAGAATCCTATTGTATCAATGGTTTGAGCGATTTTTCGAGGAATATAATGGATTGATTTTTACAAAACTGTAATGTTTCTGTTGTTCTTTTTTATAATAAAGTAACATATTTTTAATGTTGTAGCAGACAAAAAAGCGGCTATCTCTTTACATAGACGAAGGAGATAGCCGTTTTCCTATTATTACGTATGTTACGAGTTATTACGAGTTAGTTTCAATTGCTTCTAATAATAAATCTACGATGTGAATTCCTCTCATTTTATGAGAAAGACCTTCCCGTTCAATGCCTAATTTTATTTGTAATAGACAACCTGGATTTGCAGTAACAATCTTTGCTGCATCTGTTTCATGTACACAGTCCATTTTATAATCTAGGAATTCCATTGATAACTCTGAATGAACAATGTTGTAAATACCAGCAGAACCACAGCAGCGGTCCGCATCTTTCATTTCACGGTATGTCGCGCCTTGGATGGCTTCTAGTAACATACGAGGTTCAGAAGATGTTCGCATAACATTGCGTAAATGACAAGAGTCTTGATACGTAATGATTTGTGGCGTGAGTCGTAAGTCAGTACGTTTATGGAAATCTAATTCTACTAGTATAGCGGTAATATCTTTAATTTTAGAAACAAACTGCTTTGCACGTTCAGCCCACTTTGGATCATCTTTTAAAAGATAATCATAGTCTACGAGGTAAGCTCCGCAGCCACCTGCATTCGTAATAATATAGTCTATTTGTAAATCTTCGAATGCTTGTATATTTCGTTTCGCTAATTCTTTTGCTCCACTTTTTTCACCAGCATGCCCATGTAATGCCCCGCAGCAACTTTGCGTTTTCGGAATAACGATATCGCAACCAGCTAACTGAAGAAGTTTCATCGTTGCGTTATTTGTTTCTAAAAACATCGTATCCATTAAACAACCTGTGAAGAATGCAACTTGTTTTTTCTTTGCTACCTCAGCAGGTAAAAATTCAGGACGATTTTTCATTGCTTTCATTTTAGGGACTTTTGGTAAAACAAGATCCATCGTTGCAAGTGTTTCAGGGAATAACTTCATAATCCCTGCTTTATGTGTTAGCGTTTGTAAACCAGAACGCTGGTAAAATCCGATTAGTCCTGTTAATGTTCTCATTCGATTTTGATGAGGGAATAGTCCTTCAAAAACGACTTTACGAACGGCTCTCACTGGCACCGAGAACTTTTTATTTTGATTTATAATATCACGAGCTTCTTCTAATAAATGTCCATAATTCACACCAGATGGACAAACAGGCTCACAAGCGCGGCAGCCAAGGCAAACATTTAATGTATTTTCAACATCCTCATCTGGCTCAATTAAACCATCGACGACGGCTTTCATTAATGCGATACGTCCGCGTGGTGAATGCGATTCTTTATACCCAGATTGAATATAAGTAGGGCAAGTCGGTAAACAAAAGCCGCATCGCATACAGTTTAGTAGTTCATCTTCACTTAATCGTTCTTTAAATTCCTTTTGAATGTTTTTTGTATTTAATGTGGTCATCGCTCAACCACCACTCTTTTACGAGAGTCTTTCGCGAACATTTTACCTGGATTCATAATGTTATTTGGATCGAAGGCTTGTTTAATTCCTTGCATAGCAGCAATACCTTCTTTACCTAATTTCATTTCTAAATAAGGAGCTTTCATCGCGCCAACACCATGTTCACCAGTAATCGTGCCACCAAGTTCAATTGCTTTCGCAAATATTTCAGCAAAAGCTTGTTCAGCTCGGTGCATTTCTTCTTCATTACGGGCATCTGTCATACAAGTTGGGTGTAAGTTGCCGTCACCAGCATGACCAAAAGTACAAATAGGAATATTATATTTCTTTGCAATTGCATTAATTGCTTCAACCATTGGAGCAATTTGTGAACGTGGTACCGTCGCATCTTCCAGTATTGTTGTAGGTTTTAGTCTTGCAAGTGCTGATAGTGCACTACGGCGAGCTGTTCGAAGCGCATCTGCTTCCGCTTCATCTTTTGCAACGCGAACATCGACTGCATTCATAGAACGACAAACGTTAGCCATTTTTTCAATATCTCGATTGACAACTTCGGGCGGGCCGTCTTGTTCAATTAATAAAATTGCCTTAACGTCAGTTGGTAAACCGATTTGTGCAAATTCTTCTACAACTTCAATTGTCGGTTGATCTAAAAACTCAAGTGTCGCAGGAATGATTTTATTTGCAATAATAGAAGAAACAGCACGTGCAGCTTCGTTAATATCTTCATATAGTGCGAGCATTGTTTTCTTCGTTTCAGGCATAGGAACAAGTTTTAATATCGCTTCCGTAACAACACCAAGTGTTCCTTCAGAACCGATAAATAGACGAGTTAAATCGTAACCAGCTACATCTTTTGCTAATTTACCGCCAGTGCGAATGATATCGCCGTTTGGTAAGACAAGCTCAAGCCCCATTACATAATCACGTGTTACGCCATATTTTAACCCACGCAATCCACCTGAGTTTTCATTAATGTTACCGCCGATTGTAGAAATTTTCATAGAGCTTGGATCTGGTGGATAAAATAAACCTTTTTCTTCTACTGCTTTAATAATATCAAGTGTAATAACGCCAGCTTGTACAGTAATTGTTAAATTTTCTTCGTCAATTTCTAAAATATTGTTCATATGGCGGAAAATAAGGACAATACCGCCTTCAAGTGGACACGCTCCAGCACAAAGATTTGTTCCAGACCCGCGAACATATACAGGAATTTTATGAGTGTTACACACTTTTAACACGTCTGCTACTTCATTTGTATTACGAGGAGCAATGACTGCATCAGGCATCGCTTGGAAGTTTGGAGTGGCATCATAACTATAAGTTAAACGCCCCATATTGGATGTATCTACATTATCTTCGCCAACAATGGATACGAATGAATCAATAATTTGCTTTTCTAACATTGGAAATCCCCCTCAAACTGTTAACGTATTTAGTAATAATAAAAAACGTTGTAACAGTGCTTTCATTATAATGATAAAAAAGTCAGGGGATTCTTTCTATGTGTAATCATCTAAAGATTAATCTGTTTTATCGTTCTTTTTTTGTATGATTATCTAATAATAGAAGTGAAAAGTATAAAACATTTAAATCTTTGAATTGTTTTGGGTCAAGTTCTGTATGTTCCTCAATCTTTTTTAACCTGTAATGCAATGTGTTAATGTGTATATGTAATTGCTGAGCTGTTTGCTTATAGGATTGGTTATAATCAATAAATAAACGTAAAGTGTGCATAAGTTCAGGAGATGATACTAAGTTTTCGATGGTACGCTCTAAAAACTGTTCCCGCGTTTCAGTAGAAATATCTTGTAAGCACATTTCTAAACGTAAATCTTCATTAAATACAATTTTTTTCGTTTCAAGTGATACTGAAAGAGCTTGTAATGCTTGTTCGTACGATAAGTTCATATTACTTGGTGTAACTGTTTGTCCAATCCCGATATATAAAGTAATAGAAAATAAAGTTTCACAGTCTTGTTTTAATCGTTTTAAAAATTGATAAGTTTGCTCTTTGGAGCTTATCGTTGTAAATAAGATGAATCGATCATTTCCCCAGCGAACAAAGAGATGCTCCTTTGCTAATATATTGCGTACGTGTTGCCAAATTTTACGCTGAAGCATCGTGTCATTTTGATCGATAGAGAACAAAATAAGTTGTTTCTTCTTATATAAATCAATACCAAGTGTTTTTGCACGATCGAAAAAACTTGGAGACCAGTCTGTATTTTGAAGCCAATCAAAAACAAATGCTTCATAAGAACGGTGCTCAAGTTCTAGCTGTTCTAAAAAGTAATTTTCGTGAATTAATAGTTCGGTCATCTTACGTAATATTTCTCCATATTGGGAAATGTTTTCAGGTTCTCCTGTGATTCCAATAACACCGATTACTTCATCATGGAATAGCAAAGGAAGATTCATCCCCGCCTTTACGCCTTGCAGTCGCCTTTCATCTTCTTTTGTAATAATGACAGTCTTTTTTTGTTTCGCACAGCGGAGTGCGCCTTCATGAAATTGACCGATTCTTTCCGCATCTGTACTTGCGATAATAACACCTTGTATATTAATGATAATAATATTTTCTGTAATCAGTCTGCGTACTTCCCGTACAATTTTATTCGCTAAATCAGGAAAAAGCATAATTTGCACACCTCAAATTCTATTTGTTGTACATTATATATGTAAGTTTATTAATAAAGGAAGATTTCACATTTTCCACACATTTATTTGTTATTTTACAATTATAACGAAATCATCCGAAGATGGAGGGAATCTTTTGAGAAAGTTTATTTTTCTTCTCTGTTTTTTATTTCTATTAGTGGGGTGTCAAGGAAGTTCATATACACCAATTGCTAAAGGTAAAAATGTTATTATAACAACGAATATAAAAGAAGGTAGTATTAGTTTTATTGATAAAAAATCTAAAAAATTAATCACGACATGGGAATTAAATGAACCGATGGCAGGAATTGCACTACTTCCAAATAATGAGGAAATACTTGTATACGGCAAGCAGTTAGAATATATGTATGTATACTCACTAACAGAAGGAAGACAGGTGGACAAATATAAGACTGGAAAAGGAATTGTGAATGTAGTCGTATCAGAAGACAAAAAACAATTATTTGCTGCCGATCAAAATGCTCAAAAGGTAAGGTTCTTTACGATAAAAGGGAAAGAGACAGGGAGTGTTTCAACAGGAAAAGGACCAATAACGATGGTAGAGCATGATAAGCGATTAACCGTGCTAAACTTTTATGATACGAAACTAACGACAATTGATACAAAGAAAAAAGAGGTTATACAATCCTTTATGATTCCCCCGGCATCAACAGGAGCAACGGTTAGCGCTGATGGGAAAGAAATATGGATTGGTGGACATGGTGATGGAAGTCAAGTGAATGAGAAAGTATTAGTGTATTCTTTACAGAGCGGAGAGATGGTGCGTTCTTTACATGCTCCATTTATGCCTGTGAATATAACAAAGGATGATAAGTATGTATATGCGCTAAGTCACGGTTCAAATACGCTTAGAAAGTTTGATGTTAGCACGTATCAAGAGGTAGCTTCTGTAGAAGTAGGATCAAACCCATTTTCATTTTTGAAAAGCGGAACAGAAGGGTATGTAGCTAGTTATGATGGCGATGAAGTATGCGTTATGGATATGAAGAATATGAAAATAAAACAAACAATTAAAGTCGGCAAAGGACCGTTTCAACTCATAGAGAGAGAAGGGGAAGGGCAATGAGTAAATATAAAGTGCTAGTTGTAGATGACGAAAGTGATATGAGACAACTTGTCGGAATGTACTTAGATAACTTCGGATACGAGTGGGGAGAAGCTGAAAATGGAAAAGAAGCACTTCAAAAATTAGAGAATGATCATTATGATTTCGTCGTACTAGATATAATGATGCCAGAGATGGATGGACTTTCAGTTTGTAAAGAGATTCGAAAAACATCGGATGTACCGATTATATTTTTAACAGCAAAAGGTGAAGAGTGGAATAGAGTAAACGGCTTACGTATGGGAGCCGATGATTATATTGTAAAGCCATTTAGTCCAGGGGAGTTAATTGCTCGTATGGAAGCTGTACTAAGACGGTATACAAAGCAAGAGCAGCAAGAGGAGATTCAATTTGGCCCGATCCTTATTAATGAAAAAAGTAGACGAATTGAGACGGATGGACAAGTAGTGTCACTTACAGTTAAAGAGTTTGATTTACTATATTTTCTTTGCCAACATAATGGACAAGTATTTAGTCGGGAGCAATTGCTTGAAAAAGTATGGGGATATGATTATGCAGGAAGTACAAGAACAGTAGATACGCATGTGAAAACGATGCGTCTAAAGCTCGGAGAAAGTGGAAACTACATTCAAACCGTTTGGGGTGTAGGTTATAAATTTGAGGTGTAACGTATGTTTACGATGGTACAAAAGCTTTGGCTTACAGTAGTATGTGCAGTATGTGTAACAGTTTCTTTTCTTTATTTTGTATCTTTATACTCATATGAAAAGCTATACGTGGACAATTTAAAAGATTCATTAGTAATGGAAGGGAAGCGTCTTGCTACGCAATATGATAAATATGAAGGAGTATCCACTTTTGAAGAGAAAGTAAGGGCATACGATCAAATATCTAGTTCAGATGTTCTTTTCGTGTATAATCCGCGTGATTTAAGTGCATGTTTGCCTTTCGATGTGCACCATCATTCTCTTATAAGTGAAGGGGATAGACAGTCACTATTAAATGGAAAAACTGTGACTAAGATAGGGTATGAAGAACATTTTAATCGCAATATTATGGGTGTTGTCATTCCTGTTTTAGATAATAAAAAATTAGTTGGTATTGTATACTCTTATATTCCTTTAAAAAGTATAAAAGATTTAATATTTGATATGGGCCTTATTTTAGCGCCGTTAGCACTGGCTATGATTCTAATTACAATATGGATTGGTAGAAAAATTATTATTGCTATCACAAGACCACTTTCGCAAATGGAGCGGGTTGCAAATCATTTGGCTACTGGAGATTTCTCAGAGCGGATTACAATTTCTTCAGAAGATGAAATCGGACGATTGGGAAAAGCGTTTAATAAAATGGCAAATTCTTTAGAAACAGAAGATGTAAAGCGTAAGGAGTTTTTAGCTAATGTTTCGCATGAGCTTAGAACACCACTTAGTTATATTAAAGGATATAGTGAAGCTATTTTAGACGGTGTGGCAAAGGGGCCGCAGCAGGAAAAAGTAACGCAACTCATCCATAAAGAAGCAGATCGCATGCAGCGCCTCGTTCATGATTTATTAGATTTAGCGCAGCTAGAAGGTGAACACTTTCCTCTAAAGAAACAACCTATCGTTTTTTCACAGCTTATTGAAGACGTACTTGATACGTACGAGTTACAGTTTATAGAAAAAAAACTTCGTATTTCAACGAATTTAAATCCTGAAATTATCGTAATGATTGATGATGATCGTATGCAACAAGTACTTCATAATGTGTTAGATAATGCGATACGTTATACAAATCAAAACGGGGATATCATAATAACATTAAAGCAAATTGATGATTACTGCGAATTGCACATAAAAGATACAGGAATAGGTATTGATACAGAGCATTTAGAAAGTCTCGGGGAACGCTTTTACCGAGTAGATAAAGCGAGAAGTCGTCAACATGGTGGCACAGGTTTAGGCCTTGCAATTGTAAGACAAATTGTTCATATACATGATGGTGAGTGGAGAATAGAAAGTGAAAAAGGTAAGGGAACGGCAGTTATTATTAAATTAAAAGTACAAGATGAGGAGAGCATGTTCTAACTTCGGAGATATGCTCTTTATAGTTACACGGAAATATATTAATTAATATCTAACAAATATCAAAAATTTGACTATTTTATGAACAAAACATTTGTACTTCTTACTAATTCGTTCTAAAATAGTTATGGATGCTAAGTTCTTATAAAACGTTACAATTGTTGTTTGGAAGATACTGAGGTGATTTAACTGGAGTACAAATCTATTAAACCAAAAAAAATTTACGAAGAAGTATCTGAAGCTATTTTAACAATGATTAAAAATGGTACGTTAAAACCTGGTGACAAGCTACTTCCTGTTCATCAATTAGCAGAGCAGTTTCAAGTTGGCAGATCTGCAGTTCGTGAAGCGCTAAGTGCGCTCAGAGCAATGGGCTTAATTGAAATGAAACAAGGAGAAGGTACATATGTAAAGAATTTCGATTCTTCTTCATTAACAAAATCATTAAATAATAAATTATTAATGAAGAAAGAGGATATTTTGAATTTATTAGAAGTACGGAAGGTGCTTGAAGTGGGGGCAGTTCGAGCAGCTGCGGCAAAACGTACGGATGATAATTTGCAAAATATGAAACATTGGTTAGATGAAATGGCAAAAAGCATTGGAGATGAAAAAGCTGGTGAAAAAGCAGACTTTCAGTTCCATATGGGAATCGCACAATCTTCGCATAATAGCATCTTACTTGAGCTCATGAATCATGTTTCAGAGATGATTGCTGAAACAATTGGTGAATCAAGACGCATTATTTTATATGGTGAACAAACGACATCAGAACGACTTTTAGAGGAGCATCAATCTATATATGATGAGGTGTTAAAGCAAGATGTGGAATTAGCGCAGCAAGCGATGCTAGATCATTTAACAAATGTAGAACATATTGTCACAGGTAAAAGCGATATAAATTCGTAATTTAATCTTTTAAAAATCTAATTTTCTGATAAAATAGAGAGATTAAGTAAGCGTTTTCTTTGGAAGAGGGAGAGGATAGGCCATGGTTGAGCCTACTTCTTCTAATCTTAGTCATCTGATGACCATATGATTGTTGGCGAAGTTGTAATGAGGGGGAATTATAGTTATGAAAGTTACTTTATTTGTTACTTGTTTAGTCGATATGTTTGAAACAAACGTCGGTAAAGCAACAGTTGAAGTATTGGAGCGTTTAGGTTGTGAAATTGAATTTCCAGAAGCACAAGTTTGTTGTGGTCAGCCTGCTTATAATAGCGGCCATGTAGAAGCAGCAAAAGAAGCGATGAAACATATGATTGAAACTTTCGAAGATGCAGAATATATCGTCACGCCATCTGGCTCTTGTGCGACAATGTTTCATGAGTATCCGCATGTTTTTAAAGATGATCCAAAATGGGCTAAACGTGCACAAAAGGTTGCTGATAAAACATATGAATTTACACAATTTATTGTAGATGTTTTAAAAGTTACAGACGTTGGTGCAAGTTTACCAGGGATTGCTACTATTCATAAATCCTGTCATATGACACGCCTACTCGGAGTAAAAGAGGCACCAGGGATTTTATTATCAAACGTAAAAGGATTAACTGTAAGAGAACTGCCAAACGAGCAAAATTGTTGTGGGTTTGGGGGAACGTTTTCAGTTAAGATGACACCTATTTCTGAGCAAATGGTGGATGAAAAAGTAGATAGTGTAATGGAAACAGGTGCTGATTATTTAATCGGTGCAGATTGTGGATGTTTGTTAAACATTGGCGGACGTATTGAGCGTTTAGGTAAAGAAGTAAAAGTAATGCATATTGCTGAGGTACTGAATAGTCGCTCATGAAGGGGGAACATAAGCTATGTCTATGAAAATCAGTGAGAAAAAATTTAATGATCGCGTAGGCGATGGAATTCAAGATTCGTTTATGCGCGGAGCGGTATCTTCTGCACAAACGAGATTATATACAAATCGATTAAAAGCAGCTGACGAATTAGGAAACTGGGAAGAGTGGCGTGAACTAGGTGAACAAATTCGTCAACATACATTAGAGAATCTTGATTATTATTTAATGCAGTTAAGTGAAAATGTATCAAAAAGAGGCGGTCACGTTTACTTTGCAAAAACGAAAGAGGATGCGGCAAAGTACATTCAAGACGTTGCGAAAAAGAAACAAGCGAAAAAAGTTGTAAAATCAAAATCAATGGTAACTGAAGAAATTAGTATGAACCATGCGCTTGAAGAAATTGGTTGTGAAGTGTTAGAAAGTGACTTAGGAGAGTATATCTTGCAAGTAGATAACGATCCACCTTCACATATTATTGCGCCTGCACTTCATAAAAATAGAACGCAAATTCGCGATGTGTTTAAAGAAAAACTTGGCTATGAAAATTCTGATGATCCATACGAAATGACAAAGTTTGTTCGTAAACAACTTCGTGAAAAATTTATGGATGCGGAAATTGGTGTAACAGGTTGTAACTTCGCTGTTGCAAATACTGGCTCTCTTTGTTTAGTAACGAACGAAGGTAATGCCGATCTTGTTATGTCGATTCCAAAAACTCAAATTGCAGTAATGGGTATGGAACGTATGGTTCCGACAATGGAAGAATTAGATGTTTTAGTTGGTTTACTATGTCGTAGTGCAGTAGGTCAAAAATTAACAAGTTATGTAACAGTAGCAGGACCAATTCAAGAGGAAGAGGTAGATGGACCAGAAGAGTTTCATTTAGTCGTTGTTGATAATGGCCGCTCTCAAATTCTTGGCTCGGAATTCCGTTCAGTATTGCAATGTATTCGTTGTGCTGCTTGTGTTAACGTATGTCCTGTATATCGTCACGTTGGTGGACATTCATACGGCTCTATATATTCAGGACCAATTGGTGCAGTGTTAACACCACTTCTAGGTGGATATGATGATTACAAAGAACTTCCTTATGCATCTAGTTTATGCGGAGCATGTACAGAAGCTTGTCCAGTAAAAATTCCATTGCATGATTTATTATTAAAACATCGTCAAGTTATCGTTGAGCAAGAAGGCCGTGCCCCACTTGCAGAAAAATTAGCAATGAAAATGTTTAGTATGGGTGCTTCTTCAGCAGCTTTATATAAAATGGGATCAAAAATGGCACCAGCAGCAATGAGTCCATTTACATCTGGTAACCGTGTATCAAAAGGCGTTGGACCGCTTAAAAACTGGACAGATATTCGTGAATTCCCGGCTCCAAGTAAAGAAAGATTCCGTGATTGGTATAAAGATCATAAGAAAGGCGGGGACAAATAATGACAGGATTAATTCAAAACCGTGAGTCCTTTCTAGATAATATCGCAAAAGAACTTGGACGCGCGCGTAAAACAGAAGGCGTAGAACGTCCAGCATGGAAAAGTAATGTGAATGTAGAAACGTTAAAGGACTATTCACAAGAAGAATTGTTAGAAGTATTTAAAAATCAATGTACAAACATTCATACAACTGTTGTGGAAACGACAAACGACCGTTTACGTGAAGATATTCAAAAGGTAATCGTCGAAAACGGCGGGGGACCTATTATGTTATCAGCAGATGAACGTTTTGATTCCTATGGATTGACTTCTTTATTTAAAGAAGAGCTTCCAAAGCAAAATGTTGAAGTAAATGTATGGGATCCTGAGAAAAAAGAAGAGAATATGCGTATAGCGGAAAAAGCGAATATTGGAATCGCATTTAGTGATTATACTTTAGCTGAATCTGGTACGATTGTTGTACAGAGTCATAAAGGTCAAGGGCGTTCTTTACACTTTTTACCGACTGTATACTTTGCTATTATTCCACGTGAAACACTTGTACCTCGTATTACGCAAGCAGTTCAGGATATGAACTCACGTGTAGAAAATGGCGAAGCAGTTGCATCTTGTATTAACTTTATAACAGGACCAAGTAACTCTGCAGATATTGAAATGAACCTTGTTGTCGGAGTTCACGGACCATTAAAAGCAGTATATTTCATCGTATAAAATAGGGGAAAGCAGGCCGGAAAACGGCCTGCTTTTTTAATAGAATAAAGATAATATGAAGTAGAAGTTCTCTCCTTTTTTTGCTATGTTCTTCTGGAAAGGAGAGGAAGGGATGTTCACTTATTTATATGCATTGTTAGTGGGGATGGTGTTTGGTTCTTTTTTTATGGTAATCGCAATGAGGGTTCCAGTAGGTGAATCTATTATTACACCGCGTTCGTATTGTCACTACTGCAAGTATACGTTAAAGCCGAAAGAACTTATTCCAATCATTTCATTTTGTATACAAAAAGGGCGTTGTACGAGTTGTAAAAGAAAAATCTCAAGTTTGTACATAGTATTTGAGTTCGTTACAGGGAGTTTATTTTTTCTTACTGTATATGTAATTGGAATAGAACAGGAGCTCATAATCATTTTATCGCTCATTTCTTTACTGCTTATTATTTCAGTTACAGATTTAGTATATATGTTAATACCTAATCGTATTTTAATTTGGTTTGCTTTTTTGCTTATTTTAGAATGTGTTTTTGTACCGTTAGTTACTTGGATAGATAGTATAGCTGGTAGTGGAACTATATTTATTTTGTTATATTGCATGCAAAAGATTTATCCAGCGGGTCTTGGCGGAGGTGATGTGAAATTACTTTCATTACTCGGATTTATAATAGGAGTGAAAGGCATTTTTATAACTTTATTTTTAGCATCTTTCCTTAGTCTTTGTTTTTTCGGAATAGGTATAGCATTAAAACGTATAAAGGTAAGAACTCCAATTCCGTTTGGACCTTTTATTAGCCTTGGAGCAATATGTTACGTATTGGTCATGTATGCAAAATAGAGGAGAGATAGAAAATGAATGTATATATGGATGATCAAAGAAGTTGCCCGTACGGATATGTTTTGGCAACTACAGTAGAATCTACCTTGCGTATGGTTAGGGATAATGAGATAAATATTATTTCCCTTGATTTTAATATGGGATGGCGAAAAAAAAGTGGGTTAGATTTTGTAGAAGCTTTCTGTAGGGAAGGTTTATATGCAAATGAGATTCACCTTCATACAAATGATGTCATCGGCATGCATCAGATGAAACAGAGAATAAAGAGAGGGAAGGAAGAAGGGGAAATTAATCCTTGTATTGTCTTGAAATATGTAGGGAGCTAAAAACTCCAAAGCAAAACTTTGGAGTTTTTAATGTTTCATATGTGCTTGTAAAGGAATAATTTCCTCTGTTTGAGCTGCTACTAATTCAGTTTCTTCTTGTTTAGCAACAGGTGCTTTCTTTGTTAAGTAATGATATACCATACCGACAAATACCGATCCGCCAATAATGTTACCGATTGTAACTGGAATTAAGTTATGAATAGCCCCAGCGAAAGTAATTGTATCAGGATGTGGTGAAACTAAAGATAAGGCAAACAATGATAAGTTTGCAATACTATGCTCATAGCCAGATAAGAAGAATGTGAAAACGAGCATCATTATCATCAATATTTTTGCTGTATCACCTTTTACTTGAGAAGGTAAGAAGCAGGCAAGACATACGAGCCAGTTACATAAAATCGCTTTAAAGAATAATTGCATTGTAGGTGTGTTCATTTTTCCTTCAACGACTGTATTCATTAAATGACCGTGATCGATTGCTCCGAAAATGCCAGTTGCGTAAAATAGTAGGGCAAAGAATAAAGCGCCAGCTAAGTTACCTGCATAACAAGCAATCCAGTTACGAAGTGTATCAGAAATCGTTGTTTCTTTTCGTAAAGTTGCCACTGTGAAATACATTGTATTTCCAGTAAATAATTCAGCACCGCCATACATAATAAGTACGAGAGCAATTCCGAAAAACATGGAAGCAGCTAAATAAGTTGCTGGTGAATCTGCAATGTGAAAAAAGTTACCTAACTTAAAACATAGTACAATAACAAAACCGATATAAATACCAGCAAGTGCAGCACGAATGAAATATTGCATTGGATTTGTATCTAGCATTTGCTTTTTGTTCTTAGCCAGTTTTACAACATAGTCTAATCCTTGTTCTAGCATGAGTAATACGCTCCTTTAGTACATCATCTATAAATACTCCTTATAAGAATAAAGTACATGGAATTGTTCACAGTTTCAATAAGTTTGTGCAATGTTTCACAAAAAGGACATACATAAATTAAGAAAGCGATTACAAAAGGTAGTATAATGGAATTTTTTCTAAAAATAGAGAGGGAATTGAAACAAAAAAGAAAAAGCGCTGTAATTACAGCGCTTTTTCGTCTAAATTCTTTTCTACTTTTACTTCTACTTCTTTCGAGAAGAACCAACCGCCAACTGCGATTCCAACTAATACAATCCAGAATGTAAGTTTCCACGGAGTAGATTCTGGGAATGAATGCGGAATTACATTTAATGCAGGGTGTGCTAATGTATAGATTGCTAACTTCACACCAACCCAACCTACAATTAAGAATGCTGCAGTTTCAAGTCCTGGTTTACGTTTTAATATTTGTACGAAAGCAGTTGCTGCAAATCGCATAATGACTAATCCGATAAGTCCACCTACAAAGATAACAACGAATTGCCCAGTATCAAGACTACCAATTGTACCTAATCCTGTTTTTGGTAAAGTCATTGCTAATGCAACAGCAGCTAAAATTGAATCGACTGCGAAGGCAATATCAGCAACCTCGACTTTAAATACAGTCCACCAAAAGTTCTCTTGTTTTTTCTTTGCTTCTTTTTCTTCTGTATCTTCATCCGTATTCTTTTTAACATACGTTTTAAATAAGTGATTACCAGCGATAAACATAAGGTAAATGGCACCGATTGCTTGCACTTGCCATACATCGACTAAGAACGAAATCATAAATAATGATCCGAATCGGAAAACAAATGCCCCAGCTAATCCATAAAATAGTGCTTTCTTTCGTTTTTCTTCTGGTAAATGTTTTACCATGATTGCGAGAACGAGAGCGTTATCAGCCGCTAAAATCCCCTCTAGTGCAATTAGGATGAGTAATACCCAACCATACTCCAATAATAATGATACATCCATGTACATTCTCCTCTCATTTCTATAAATGCTAAACAAGTGAAGAAGTTCCCCACTGCTTAGCTTCCCCATACTCCTGCGCATCAACGGTGGAAGGAATTGATAAAAACAAAAAAGACCTCTGCCGTTGATAGGCAAAGGTCTTGCTAGACATATGTAATGAAAATGCCAACAAAGCCGGAAGAACTAAGTTCTACGTAATGACGACTTTGTTTCCAAGAAATAGTTCTTGGACGCTACTCCCCTTTGGAGATATGCTATTGTACTCTCATTATATGGATAATTTATACGGTTGTCAACCTGTTAAAATATCTTCGTTTGGATATTTTATTTTTCTTTGTTTTTTACGCGCAAATGAAAAGGCTAATGTTAAAGGCCCCATCTTTCCAAAAAACATCATAAAGATAATAATTGTTTTGCCGATGATTGTTAAGTGTGGCGTCAAATTCATGCTAAGGCCGACAGTTCCAAATGCTGAAAATACTTCAAAAGCACTCATTAATAAAGGAACTCGTTCAGTGATGCTTAAAATTAAAATAGAAAGAAAAATAAACGAAATTGAAATAATGGTAATCGTTAAAGATTTGACAATGAGCGTATCTTTAATGGATTTTTTAAACACGACAATATCATCTTGTTCATGCAAAAATTTAAATACGCCTAAAAACATAATTAAAAAAGTTGTTAACTTAATCCCACCACCAGTTGAAGCACTGCCAGCACCAATAAACATAAGAAGCATCATTAATAAAAGGGAAGGTTTTGATAATGCAGAGATATCAACAGTATTAAACCCGGCAGTGCGCGTCGAAACCGCTTGAAAATAAGCAGCCATACCTTCTTCAAAGGGGGTAAAACCTCTCATGGAAATTGAATTATGAAACTCGAATATAAAAATAAAAGCTGTAGCAATAATATTGACGATTAGAGTAGAAGAGAGCATAAGTTTTGAGTGCAAAGCAAGGTTTTTAAAGTTTTTCTTTCTTTTTATATCTACGATCACTGTAAAACCAATTCCCCCTAAAATAATGAGAGAAGAAATAACAAGATTGACGAGAACGCTATGAGAGTGGGACATTAAATTATCGCTCCATATAGAAAAGCCAGCATTGTTAAAGGCAGAGATAGAATGAAAAAAACTGTAATAGATCCCTTTGGCAATCCCGTATTTTGGTACCCATTCAAAAGAGAGAAGTAAAGTAGCGATACATTCTACAGCAAAAGAAAATAAAAATAATGCTTTTGCAAGACGAATGATTCCACCGACATTTGTTTGGTTTAATGCTTGTTGTAATAAAATTCTGTTTTGAAGACCAATTTTTCTGCCGAGCATAATTGCAATTAAAACAGCAAAGCTCATAATGCCGAGCCCGCCAACCTGTATAAGCGTTAAAATTACACATTGGCCAAATAAGGTAAATACTTTTCCAGTGTCCACAACACCAAGCCCTGTAACCGTACAAGCAGAAACCGTTGTAAATAAGGCATCGAGCCATGAAATAGAAGTTGTTGTAGCAATTGGCAATTTTAATAAGCATGTACCAATAATTGATAGCGTAATAAAAGATAAAGTAAGAACACGGGGAGGGCTCATGCTAATGTTGATCCGTTTCATGTCACATATCGTTCCTTTCAATTTGCTCTTACTAGTATGTGAAGAAGAACTATTATGTATGTTAAAAAAGAAAGAGGCAGAGAATATCTGCCTCTAAGCCATATGTTATATAATTATCCGCGTAATTGTTGTTGAGCTAAAGCAACAAGACGTTTTGTTACTTCACCGCCAACTGAGCCGTTAGAACGAGATGCTGTGTTAGATCCTAAGCTTACACCAAATTCTTGCGCAATTTCATATTTAAATTGTTCAAGCGCTTGTTCTGCACCTGGAACTAGTAATTTGTTTGTTTTTACCATGTTGATACACATCCTTATGAGTAGTCCAGTTCAGCTAAGTACTATCTGAACTGGTACCGTTATTTTATGTGGAAACGACGTGCTCATACGCGGAAGTAATCGGTGTGTTTAGAAGTTCTTGGATAGAAAAAAAGAGTAGCAAATTTGCTACTCTTTTTTCAGTATTGTCGCTGTACCTTCCACGACAATATCATCGGATTGATTATATATGTTTGTTTGCAGCGTAATGATTTTTTTATCGTCACGTTTTTTTATAACTTCTGCCACAACGCGAAGTGTATCACCGATTTTGACAGGAGCACGGAATGAAACGTTTTGAGATAAATAAATCGTATTTTTGCCCGGGAGTTTTGTTCCAAGAATGGTAGAAATAAAACTTGAAACGAGCATGCCATGAGCAATACGTTCTTTGAACATTGTCGTTTTTGCAAAAGAGTCTAGAATATGAATAGGATTTACATCTCCAGTCAATTTTGCGAAATTGATAACGTCCTCATCCGTAATTTTTTTTGTTAGTGATGCTTGATCACCGACTTGAATCTCATCGTAACGAAGCTCCGGAACAGTTTGTGCTTCTTGAAATGGATTCATTTTGTCCTCCTTCTTTTCCATATCGAAAAATGTAAGCCATCTTGATGTAGTAGGAGGAAGAAAGAGTTTTGTTTGTGCTGCAGTTAGTTGCCACATTTTTCTTACTTGATGGAAGTAAATAGATTTTTTGAGTTTTCCTCGAACTGCTTTGCGAGTTCGAGTTGTTTGGACTTGAACTCTCCCAAAAAAACTTCTAACTGTTTTTGAACCTCTTCGCGTTGCGATTGTTGTTGTTCAATAAAGTGTTTTGTTGTTTCTTCAAATTGACCGCTAGTTTGAGTAAGAATAGACAAAGATGTTTTTGTAGGAGAAACAGTAAGTTGATGCATTTGAGTAGAAAGCTCATTCCATTTCCCTTGCCACTCGTTAATTTGATCATTTAAGGAGTTTCCAGTTAATTGCTTCACGTAATCTGTATATTGGTTATTGAACTGAGCTGTGAATTGTTGTAGTTCTTTTTCTAGTTCATTTACTCCTGATGTTAATTTATGCAAAGCGTCTTGTTGTTGTTTTAACGTTTCTAAAGTAAGTTGCTCTAATTGTTTCCCAGCTGAAGAGAAGAGGGAAAGAGATTGAGACCAGTTTTTCCAAAATGCATCGACTAATTCGTATGGTTTAGTTTCCATTGTTTGACCTCCAAATGTTTTTTTGCATATTGTGAACGCAGATTACTCTGCTGTACCACCAGGTGAAGATGAAGAACCCTTTTCATCCTTTTCTGGAGAAGTAGAAAATGGAAAGAATGCATTGGTGTATAACGTGAAAAACGTCCGCAACATATTTTGATAATGTTCAAAAGAAGTCGCACATGTTGATAAATATTGCTCTCCATATTCTGTTAAAGAATAAATTCGTTTCGCTGGCCCGCCTTCACTTGTATCCCAAGTGGAAGAAATGAGATTTTCTTTTTCTAACTTGCGCAATGTTCTATACACATTACCTTGGTCAACAGAAGAAAAGCCGATGTCCATTAGCATTTGAATGAGTTTGTAACCATGAAGACTCCAGTCTTTTAGACAGAGAAGTAAGAAAGGAACTAAGAAGTTTTTTGGCATGGAGTTTGGTTGTTTCGCTTGGTTTTTTTCCAAACTTTCTGGGTGTTCTGGTTCATTATGTAGCATGATTGTGCATCACCTCATGAATCAGTTAGATGGAATTTTTTGCTTATAAGTGCAATTTACACCTATCTGTTTTTAATGTCAATACATTTGTTAGAAAATAAAGAAAAATAAAATATAGACTTGAAGTTTTATTCGGAATATTAGAAAATAGTGAATAGGTTGAATTGTTTCAAAAACGAAAAAGGGAGTGTAGGCGAAGTGATTGATCAAAAATTCGATCCATTGCAAGCATGGAAAAATGCTTATGAACAAACCGAAACATTTTGGGGAAAAGCGCTCAATGAAACAATTAAAACAGAAGAATATTCTGCTTGGATGGGCAGCGTTCTAGATTTGAATTTGTTTTATCAAAAAGCATTAAATGATACGACAAAAAGTTATTTAGAACAAGTGAATGTGCCAACGAAAGAGGATATCGCTAGAGTAGCTACGCTTGTTATTAACTTAGAAAATAAAGTTGATAACATCGAGGAAGTTCTAGAAGAGAAAGTGGATTCATTAGGACAAGCTCCTACATTAAAGCGTGATGTTACGAAAGTAAAACAAGATATTCGCACGTTAGAAACGAAAGTTGATCAAATTCTAGAATTACTAGAAAAGCAAAATGCGGTACTAGCTAAACTACAAGTACCTGTAAAAGAAGAAGTAAAGCCTGCGAATAAGCCAGAAAATAAAAAATGATAAAAGCGTTTGTTTATAACGTGAAAAAGAGAGAGGGAGAATCTCTTTTTCATGAATAAACAACGAAACATAATTAATATATGGACTCTATTAGTATGAGTACCAAAATGATTCATAACAATCGTTCACAAATTCATTTAAGGGGGAAAAGAAATGGTTCAATTAAATGGCAAAGTAGCAATCGTAACAGGTGGGGCAAAAGGAATTGGGAAAGCAATTACAGTAGCATTAGCACAAGAGGGAGCAAAAGTTGTTATTAACTATAATAGCAGTAAAGAAGCGGCTGAAAACTTAGTAAATGAATTAGGAAAAGAAGGACATGACGTTTATGCAGTTCAAGCGGATGTTTCTAAAGTAGAAGATGCAAACAGACTTGTAGAAGAAGCTGTGAATCATTTTGGTAAAGTTGATATTCTTGTTAATAATGCTGGTATTACAAGAGATCGTACATTCAAAAAATTAAATCGTGAAGATTGGGAGCGCGTAATTGACGTGAACTTAAGTAGCGTATTCAATACGACAAGCGCAGTACTTCCATACATATCGGAAGCAGAAGAAGGAAGAATCATTAGTATTTCTTCTATTATTGGCCAAGCTGGTGGATTTGGACAAACAAATTACTCAGCAGCAAAAGCAGGTATGTTAGGATTTACAAAATCATTAGCGTTAGAACTTGCTAAAACAAATGTAACTGTAAACGCAATTTGCCCAGGATTTATTGATACTGAAATGGTAGCAGAAGTACCAGAAGAAGTGCGTCAAAAAATCGTTGCGAAAATCCCGAAAAAACGTTTTGGTCAAGCTGATGAAATTGCAAAAGGTGTAGTATACCTATGCCGTGACGGTGCGTATATCACTGGTCAGCAATTAAACATTAACGGCGGATTATACATGTAATGAAGTAAGAAAAAAGTGCATATCCATAGCAGGAATGCACTTCTTTTTTTAGAAAGAAATCGACCGAAAAGGGGATAAAAAAATGACTACATTCGTAACAGAATGGGAAAAGCAATTAGAGTTGTACCCAGAAGAATATCGCAAAGCATATCGTCGTGTGAAAAGAGCGAGCGAAATTTTATTACGCGAACCAGAACCACAAGTTGGTTTAACACCGAAAGAGGTTATTTGGACGAAGAATAAAACGAAGCTGTATCGTTATATTCCAAAACAAGAAAAAACGCAGAGAGTTCCAATCTTATTAATATATGCTCTTATTAATAAACCATATATTATGGATTTAACTCCAGGAAATAGTTTAGTGGAATATTTAGTAGATCGTGGTTTTGATGTATATATGCTTGATTGGGGCACATTTGGTTTAGAAGATAGTCATTTAAAATTTGATGATTTCGTGTTCGATTATATTGCAAAAGCAGTGAAAAAAGTAATGAGAACTGCAAAATCGGACGAGATTTCTTTACTGGGTTATTGCATGGGTGGAACATTAACATCTATTTATGCAGCACTTCATCCACACATGCCAATTCGTAACTTGATTTTTATGACAAGTCCTTTTGATTTCTCTGAAACAGGATTATACGGTCCTTTACTAGATGAGAAATATTTCAATTTAGATAAAGCGGTTGATACATTCGGAAATATTCCGCCAGAAATGATTGATTTCGGAAATAAGATGTTAAAACCAATTACAAACTTCGTTGGTCCATATGTTGCTTTAGTCGATCGTTCAGAAAATGAGCGCTTCGTCGAAAGCTGGAAGTTAGTCCAAAAATGGGTTGGTGACGGTATTCCATTCCCAGGTGAATCGTATAGACAATGGATTCGTGATTTTTATCAAAATAATAAATTAGTGAAAGGTGAACTCGTTATTCGCGGACAAAAGGTAGACCTTGCAAATATTAAGGCGAATGTCTTAAATATTTCCGCGAAACGTGATCATATTGCTTTGCCATGTCAAGTAGAGGCCTTACTTGATCATATTTCTAGCACGGATAAACAGTATGTATGTTTACCGACAGGACATATGTCTATTGTGTATGGTGGAACGGCTGTAAAGCAAACATATCCGACGGTTGGAAATTGGCTTGAAGAGCGTTCTAATTAAAAAGAAGAAATCCAACTAGCGTATGTTAGTTGGATTTTTTTATGGAAAATGACGAAACATAGGGAGGAGAAAAATACATTGTAGGAGTATAATTATGAAGCTTATGACTGGTAAGTTGTTTTGGAGTGCTGGAGTTTCTGTACCTTGTTATCCAACGTTAGAAAATGATATGATATGTGATGTGCTAGTAATTGGAAGTGGAGAAGCGGGTGCTCATATAGCGTATTCGTTAGCTAAAATTGGAATGCGTGTTATGCTCATTGAAAAAAGAGCAATTGCATGTGGTAGCACAGCTGCAAATACAGGATTATTACAATTTGTTCATGATAAATCGTTGACCTCTCTTATTCATACATTTGGTGAAGAGAAAGGGGGGCGAGCATATAGACTTTGTTATGAAGCGCTTAGAACAATGGAGAAAGTTGTGCCAACTCTCGATATTGATCCCCATTTTATTCCACGAAATAGTTTGTATTATGCAAGTAGAGATGAAGATATTTCATTTTTACAAGAAGAATATAATACGTTACGCCATTATGGGTTTCCGGTTGAATATTTTACAGAGTCTGATATTAAGAAGCGTTATTCATTTGCAAAACAAGCGGCGTTATATACAAACGGTGATGCAGAAGTGAATCCATATTTATTAGCGCATAGTCTTTTGCATAAAGCGAAACAAATGGGTGCTACTATATATGAGCATACAGAGGCATTACATATTAAACAAATCCAAAATGATTTAATTTGTTACACGAACACAGGAAATAAAATCGTAGCAAAGAATATTATTATGGCGACAGGTTATGAAGCAATCTTTGGAAAGAAAGAAAAAAACACAACAGTAGAAACGTCTTATGCTGTTGTAACAAATAAAATAGATTATTTTGAAGGCTGGCATGAGCAATCATTAATTTGGGAAACAGCACGGCCTTACTTATATTTTCGAACGTATCAAAACCGCATTATTGTAGGTGGATTAGATGAAGCGATGCAAATTCAATCAATTGGTGATACGAAATTATTGCATAAGCGTGATATCCTTATTAACATTGTAAAAGAAATGTTCCCGCAATATAAAAATATACAGGCAGAGTACTATTGGGCAGCAGCATTTGGTGGCAGTCATGATGGTCTCCCTATTTTAAAAGAAGATAAAGAAATACATAATTTATATTACGCACTGCCGTATGGGGGAAATGGAACTGTATACGGAATGGTATTTGCGAAACTATTTCAGCAGTTATTTACAAATGAAGAAAGTGATGATTTTTCTTTATTTAATCGATAGAAAAAGGTAGCGAAGTGATGGAATGAGAGATATAAAAAAGTTTTTACAAAAATTACGTCCCGTGCAACTTATCGTTGTATTTTATTTACTAGCGGTAGTTGTATCGGTAATTTTACTTAGTTTGCCATTTGTTACGAAGCCTGGTGTGAAATGGACATTTATAGATGCGCTGTTTACATCTGTTAGTGCCGTAAGTGTTACGGGACTTTCTGTTGTTACTATTTCAGATACGTTTACAACAGCAGGAATTATTGTTTTAGCCTTGATTTTACAATTAGGCGGATTAGGAATTATGGCACTTGGTACATTCGTTTGGATTATAACGGGTAAAAAGATTGGTTTGCAAAGAAGAAGGTTAATTATGGCAGACCATAACCAAGGAAATTTATCGGGCCTTGTAGAATTAATGCGTTCTATTTTAATTGTAATTATTTCGATAGAACTCATTGGAGCAATACTGTTAGGTACAAGATTTTTACTATATTTCCCGACTTGGCAAGAAGCTTATTTTCACGGTTTCTTTGCTGCTGTGAGTGCAACAACGAACGGAGGATTTGATTTAACAGGACAATCACTTATTCCGTACAAAAAAGATTACATTGTTCAAATGATTCATATGTTGCTTATTATTTTAGGAGCTATTGGTTTTCCGGTGTTAATGGAAGTAAAGCAATTCCTTAGTAAAAGGCGACAGCAACTATTTCGCTTTTCATTATTTACAAAATTGACGACAACGACATTTTTTGCACTCGTTATTGTTGGAACAATTATGATTTTTCTATTAGAACGAAATCATTTTTTAGTAGGAAAGTCATGGCATGAAACGGTATTTTATACGCTATTCCAATCTGTGACGACGCGAAGTGGTGGACTCGCTACAATGGACATCCGTGAATTATCACAACCAACGCTTTTATTTATGAGTATATTAATGTTCATTGGAGCATCTCCAAGCTCAGTTGGGGGCGGAATACGTACAACAACATTTGCTGTTAGTATATTATCGTTATATACATTTGCAAGGGGCGGGAGAACAGTCCGAGTTTTCAAACGTCAGCTACATGAAGAGGATGTGTTGAAAGCATCTGTCGTTATGACGATGGGGATTTTATTATGTGCCTCGGCGCTGTTTATTTTATCCATTACAGAAAATGTACCACTTATGAACTTAATAGTTGAAGTTTGTTCTGCTTTCGGGACAACGGGACTATCAACAGGTATTACTCCTGAATTAACAACTGTTGGTAAACTTGTACTCATTGTACTTATGTTTATCGGACGCGTCGGTATTTTAACATTTATATTAGCTAGTGGCGGAAGAGAGCAACCACCTCGCTATAAATATCCGAAAGAGAGAATTATTATTGGATAGTATGAAACCATTCTACCTATGTTAGGTAGAATGGTTTTTTAGTCGTTAATTCCAAATTGAGGATGCATAAAAGCATCATTTTTCTTATCAACTTCGTTTTTAAGTAGTTCTTGATTTTCTTCTGAAATCCACCCAATATCATTTGTAGGATGTATCCATTCTTCCCCAGCCATAATGGCAGGATCTACCTCATCACTCCAATTATTAAGAGGACTGTTAGTGGAATCGTATTTACTGTCTCCAATTACAACATCATATTGATTTATAAAAGGTTGTTTCATCTTTTTGCCCGTGCCTTTAAAAGATGGAAAATTCATTTGATGAGGGAGCGTTTCGTCTAAAATTGGCGATTGGATCGTTTCTTTCTCCTTCAAAGTCATCGCTCCTTTTTGTAATGGCTTGTTCGTATGTAGTATTTCCATATATAAGCTCTTATGTACTTGTTAACACTTCCCAGTAATAATTACTTTAAGTTGTTTCAAACTAGAATAGAAAGTTATTTAGTGAGAGCAGGTGAGTATGTTGGTAAAAAGGAAAGTAAAACAAAATGCAGCAATTAATAATAATAAAACTCCGAAAGAAAGCTTACCCGATGCAGAATTTGCAGTAGAGTATGAAGGAGAAAATAGTGCGAAGTACGCAAATCGTAATTCAAAAAAAGGTAAACAAAAATGAGGCGTTTTTTACAAACGCCTCATTTTTTTGTGGGATTATAAAGGTTTTTTTAATTATTTGTAAATTTCACGATTGATATTAGCAGAAAAATGAGAAAAAACATAGAAGTAGCAACGTATTACACAAAAACAAACAACAAACAAAAGATTAATGTTGGTTTAATACTGCTTTTACACTAGTTGTTTATATTTGAGTTGTACATAAGATTTGTAAAAGGAGAGAGAGACAGTGAAAAAAACAATCTTTAAAGCTGTAGCAACTGGAATGGTATTTTCGTTATTAATGGGGTGTGGTGCAAAGAAAGAAGAAAGTGCTGGGGCGAAAGTAAAAGATGATAAATTATCTGGATCATTAACTGTTTACACAGCGATTGAAGAAGAACTTGTACCAATTTATCTTGATTCTTTTAAAAAGAAATATCCAGATGTGAAGTTGAACATTGTACGTGATTCAACAGGAGTAATTACTGCGAAATTGCTAGCTGAAGGAAAAAATACACAAGCAGATGTTGTATGGGGAACTGCAGCGTCTAGTCTATTAGCTTTAGATAAAAAAGATATGTTAAAAGGATACTCTCCAAAAGGAGCAGATCGTGTTCTTCCGCAATTTAAAGATGATAAGCAACCAGAAAAATGGGTAGGAAATACTGCATTTATGACGGGGATTGCTGTGAATAAAGAAGAATTGAAGAAGAAAAATTTACCGATGCCAGAATCATATGAAGATTTAACGAAACCAGAATATAAAGGAACACTAGTTATGCCACATCCAGCTTCTTCTGGAACAGGATTTTTAACAGTTTCTGCATGGCTACAAATTATGGGAGAAGATAAGGGCTGGGATTACATGAAGAAACTTCATGATAATATGGCAACTTATACTCATTCAGGTTCAAAACCAGCGAAATTAGCAGGTGCAGGTGAATATCCAGTTGGTGTATCAATGGTTTATAGTGCTTTGAAAGAGAAACAAAAAGGTGCACCAGTTGAAGTTGTATTGCCGAAAGAAGGATTAGGTTGGGAAGTAGAAGCGAACGCACTTATTAAAAAAGATAATGCAAAAAATGATAAATTAGCGCAAGCATTTTTAGATTGGGCAATTACTGATGATGTAATGAAGTTATACTTCGAGAAAAATGGATTTGCGACAATTAAAAATGATTATAAACTTCCAGATGGATTCCCTAAAGATGTGACAGAAAAGTTATATAAAAAGAATGACTTTAAGTGGGCAGCAGAAAATCGCGACAAAATTTTAGAAAAATGGGAAAAAGAGTTTGGCCAAAAAGCAGAACCGAAAAAGTAAGTGAGTGGGAGAGAGAAAAAATGAGCGAATATTTATCAATTCAACACATTCAAAAACAGTTTGATGCATTTACAGCGTTAAAAGATATTTCTTTTACTGTGAAAAAAAATGAGTTTGTATGTTTATTAGGTCCAAGTGGTTGTGGGAAAACAACATTGCTTCGAATTTTAGCAGGGCTAGAAGAGGCAACAACAGGTAGTATAGCTGTGGATGGAAAAGATATTACAGCATTACCTCCCGGAAAGAGGAACTTCGGAATGGTGTTTCAATCGTATGCATTATTTCCGAATTTAACAGCACTTGAAAACATTGAATACGGCTTAAAGACAAAAAAATATGGAAAAGCAGAAGTAAAAGAGAAGGCGCTATCGGCGTTAGAACTTGTTGATTTGCTGAATGTAAAAGATAAATATCCTGCTCAAATGTCTGGTGGACAACAGCAGCGAGTGGCACTTGCACGTGCGCTCGCTCTGTCTCCCGATATTCTGTTACTCGATGAGCCGTTATCAGCTTTAGATGCAAAAGTGCGTGAAAAGTTGCGTAGAGAAATGCGCGATTTGCAAGAAAAAGTGGGAGTAACAACTATTATGGTAACGCATGATCAAGAAGAGGCATTAACAATGGCTGATAAAATTGTTGTAATGAATCATGCGGAAATTATGCAGATTGGAACACCAGAGGAGATTTATCAAAGACCAGCCAATCCGTTTGTGGCAGATTTTATTGGTTCTATTAATTTCTTTTCGAAAAATAACGAAGAACATGCAATTCGTCCGGAACATGTAACAGTTGTACAAAATAATGGTATTAAAACAGTTGTAGAAAGCATGGAATTTCGCGGCTCTGTATACCGGACGGAAGTGCGGGTTATAGAAGAGAAAACACACCTTTATAACGAGAAAATTGTAGTGGATATATTGGCATCAGAAGTAGAGGAAACTGCTATTAGAAAAGGAAAGCCAATTCAAATCTCTTTCTCAGAAAATCATATGTTGTCATATGGAAAGAAGGTCATTGTATAGATGGAGATGTTAGAAAATTTAAAGGTGGAAAGTGCGAAAAAAAAGATTAAAAGACGTATCGGTAAAGAAGAGTGGATACAAAGACTATTAATTATTGGTATGCTTCTTTCATTTTTTATCATGCTTGTATTGCCTCTATTACAACTATTTACAAAAGCCTTTTACGATAAAGACGGAGCTTTCGTTGGTGTTGCGAATTTCAGTAAATATTTCACAACACCAACGCTAGTACAATCATTACAAAATACGATATGGATTTCGGGCGCTACAACAATTATTTCAGTTACACTCGCGTTCGCTTATGCATATGCGATTGCTCGTACCAATGTTTTTGGAAAGCGCGTATTTCAATACGTAGCATTATTACCATTATTCGCACCGACGATGATGCACGGTATTGCGCTTACATATTTATTTGGTAATCAAGGATTAATAACAAAAGGGATGTTTGGTTTATTTGAAGGAATACAAATACCGTTATACGGACCAGTAGGAATTGTAATGGCTGAAGTTATGTATACATTTCCACAAGCATTCCTTATTTTATTAATTGCTTTCCAAGGTTCTGATTATCGTTTATATGAAGCTTCTAATATGTTAGGTGCAAGTAAAGCGAAGCAGTTTCTTACGGTTACTTTACCTAGTGTGAAATATGGATTAATTAGTGCGATGTTCGTTGTATTTACACTTAGTTTCACTGATTTTGGGGCACCAAAAATTGTTGGTGGACAATATAATGTGCTTGCTACTGACGTATATAAGCAAGTAATTGGACAGCAAAATATGTCCATGGGCGCAACTGTCGGAATGATTTTATTAATCCCAGCTATTTTCGCATTTGCAGTTGATCGTATTACGCAAAGGAAACAGGCGAATCTCTTATCTTCAAAAGCAGTACCTTACAGAATAATAAATAATAAGAAAAGAGATGTTATTTCATTCGTATATTGTAGCGTAGTAACGCTTATGATCATTCTTTTATTTGTGGCAGTTGGTATTGCTGCAAGTGTGAAAGTATGGCCATATAATATGAGTTTTACATTTGAGCATTTTAATTTTTCAAGTTTGACAGGAGACGGACTTGAAGCATTTAAAAATAGTGTAATTGTCTCAGCCGTTACGGCAGTTATCGGGGCGATTTTAACATTTGTGTTCGCTTATGCGATTGAAAAAATAGAACAGCTACAATTTTTAAGAAAAGTGGGTTATTTCTTCTCAATTGTACCGTTAGCGATTCCTGGATTAGTACTTGGATTAGGATATGTCTTTTTCTTCAGTCAACCAACAATTCAAATTCTAGGACTTTCAATAACAAATCCGTTTCATTCTTTATATGGCACAATTGCCGTTTTAGTATTAGTAAATATCATTCATTTCTACTCTGTAACATTCGTTACGGCAACGACGGCTTTAAAGAAACTAGACCGAGAGTTTGAGCTTGTTTCGCAGTCGATGAGCATACCGTTTTATAAAACTTTCTTTCGAGTAACGGTACCGATGTGTTTACCAGCCATTTTAGAAATGGTTATGTACTACTTCGTAAATTCAATGGTAACTGTATCGGCAGTCGTGTTCTTGTATGCGGCTGATTTTAAACTAGCTGCTGTATCAATTGTAAATATGGATGATGCAGGAAATGTAGCACCAGCAGCTGCAATGAGTGTACTTATTGTTGTTACAAATATTGTAGTAAGAGTTGTATATGAATGGGGAACGAAAGCACTTCGTAACCGAACGTCACAATGGCAAAAAAGATAAGTAAGAAGGGTGATGGATAGAATGAAAATAGAAGCAGTTATTTTTGATTGGGCAGGTACGACAGTTGATTACGGATGTTTTGCACCACTGGAAGTATTTATGAAAATTTTTCATAAACGTGGTGTTAAAATTACAGCAGAAGAAGCACGTAAGCCAATGGGATTATTAAAAATAGATCATGTAAGAGCACTAACAGAAATGCCTCGTATTGCGAATGAGTGGAAGCATGTTTTCGGACAATTACCAACAGAAGCAGACATTCATGAGATGTATAAAGAATTTGAAGAAATTCTCTTTGCTATTTTGCCAAACTATGCCACGCCAATTGATGGGATAAGAGAAGTGATGGCTTCATTACGTAAAAGAGGCATTAAAATCGGCTCAACAACTGGCTATACGAGAGAAATGATGGACATTGTTGCAAAAGAAGCAAAATTACAAGGGTATAAACCTGATTTTCTTGTGACGCCAGATGATGTTCCAGCAGGTCGTCCGTACCCGTGGATGTGCTATAAAAATGCGATGGAACTTGGTGTGTATCCGATGAATCATATGATAAAAGTTGGAGACACCGTGTCAGATATGAAAGAGGGCAGAAATGCTGGGATGTGGACTGTTGGCGTAATTCTCGGTAGTAGTGAGCTCGGCTTAAGCGAGTGGGAAGTTGAAACTATGGATCCGGTAGAACTTCATGAAAAGATGGAAGTAGTTCGTAATCGTTTCGTTGAAAACGGGGCTCATTTTACGATTGAAACGATGCAAGAACTGGAGAACGTAATTGAACATATCGAGAAACAAGAACTTATTATTTCATAAAAGGGGCACGGGATCATGAATGAAAATCACTACTTATTATTAACGCCAGGACCATTAACGACAACAAAAACTGTAAAAGAAGTTATGTTATATGATTGGTGTACGTGGGATGTTGAATATAACACGATGGTGCAAGATGTAAGAAATAGGCTTGTATCGTTAGCAACAAAGGAAGAAGAAAAGTACACAACAGTTTTAATGCAGGGAAGCGGTACTTTTTCGGTTGAAGCAGTAATCGGTTCTGTTATTCCTACAAATGGAAAGCTGCTTATTTGTACAAATGGTGCCTATGGTAAACGGATTGTGCAAATGGCGGAGATGTTACATATAGATGTGGTGGTCAGTCAAACGGAAGAGTGGGAGCCTACTAATATTGTAGAAGTAGAAAAGTTATTACAGCAAGATAAAGAGATTACGCATATTGCCGTTGTTCATTGTGAAACAACGACAGGTATTATTAATCCAATTGTAGATGTATGTAAATTAGGGAAGCAGTATGGAAAAGTTACAATTGTTGATGCAATGAGTAGTTTCGGCGGTATTGAAATAGACATTGCTGATTTACAAATTGATTTTTTAATTAGTAGTGCGAATAAGTGCATTCAAGGTGTGCCTGGATTCGGCTTCGTTATCGCAAAGCGTGATGAATTGTTGAAGTGTCAAGGGCAGGCACGTTCATTATCTTTAGATTTATACGATCAGTGGGAAATGATGGAAAAACAAAATGGAAAATGGCGTTTTACGTCACCTACACATGTTGTACACGCTTTTTATCAAGCGCTCCTGGAACTAGAAAAAGAGGGCGGAGTAAGAGCACGTTACAATCGATATTATAACAATCAAAAACTATTAGTGAATAGAATGAGAGAAATCGGATTTAAGCCACTAGTAGATGAAAAATATCAATCTCCTATTATTACATCTTTCATTTATCCAGAAGCAGGATTTGAATTTCAGCAATTATATAACGAATTAAAGCAGTACGGATTTGTTATTTACCCAGGGAAAATTTCGAAAGTAGATACGTTCCGTATTGGAAATATCGGTGATGTACATGAAGAAGACATTAATCGTTTAGTTGATAGTATTGCTAAAGGAGTTGTTATAGGGTGAAAGTATTTTGCTTAGGTGGAGCAGGTAAAATTTGTCGTGAAGCAATTTTAGATTTAGTACAATTTTCATCTTTTGAGACGATTACAGTAGCTGATTTTAATGAAGAAGAGGGCCTGAAAGTAGTAGAATGGCTCAACGATCCTCGCGTAGATTTTGTAAAAGTAGATGTAACGAATCATGAGGATACGGTTGCAAAAATGAAGGGCTATGACATTGTAATGGATGGCACGACGATAAAGCTAAATAGTTTGTCAACTCGTTGTATTGCTGAAGCAGGTTGTCACGGTGTGAATTTGAATGGATTTGGTGAAGAAAATGATTCGCATGCTATATTTGTTCAAAACGGAAAAACATGTTTACCTGGGTTCGGTATGACACCAGGTGTAACGCAAATGATGGCTATGCATGCAGCAAATCAACTAGATACTGTAGAGTCAGTTCGAGTAAGCCATGGCTCATATCGCCCAATTGCTTTTTCAGCATCAATTACAGAAACAACGACATATGAATATGATCCACATTTACCATCGCGTACAGTGTATGAAGACGGTGAATTTAAGCAAGTACCTCCGTTTGCGCGCCCAAGAGAAATTGAATTACCAGCGCCTTACGGAAAAACAACGCAGTATATAATCCCGCATTCAGAAACGATTACGTTGGCGAAGGCACTGAAGGACAAAGGTGTTGTGCTGATAGAAACGAGAGGTACTTGGCCTGAGCAAAATATGCAGCTCATTCGTGCTTTATATGATTATGGTATATTGCGTAATGATCAAATTGAAATAAACGGTAAAGAAATAGGTATTATGGATTGTATTTCGAAGTATCTACTAAAATCGAAAGAAGGAAAAGAAACAGAGCTTTATGGTTATGCACTTCATGTAGAGGTAGTAGGTATGAAAAATAATGAAAAACAAAGGCATGTGTTATATCATACACATCCGTTATCTGATGGTTCTGTAGTAGGTTGGGAGCAATTAAGAGCTTATACAAGAAATGTTGGAATCCCATTCGGAGTCGCTACAGAGTTAATTGCAAAAGGAGTAGTTAATAAAGTCGGTGTTATTACTCCTGAAGAAGCTTTTGAAAATCCACAAATCATTTTTGACGAATTAGAAAAGCGTGGTATTTATATTCATGAAGAGATTTCTACTTACAAAGAAAATTATAACTTTGTATAAGTAAGGCAGTTTATGAGGTAGATATAAATGGGGTGAGGCTATGTCTGTAGTAGGTGAAGAAAGAAAGCGAACAATTCTTGAGAAGGTAGAGTTTAAAGGGAAAGTAAAAGTTTCAGAATTAGCGAGAGAGTTTGCTGTATCAACAGAGACGATTCGCCGTTATTTAGAAGAATTAGATCGTGAAAAGAAGTTGAAGAAAGTGTATGGTGGAGCCGTTCAACTTCCGGGAGTTGGAATAGAGGCACCAATGTTAGAACGAGAGATGCTGCATATAGAAGAGAAGAAAAGAATTGGGTATAAAGCAGCAACGTTTGTAGAAGATGGAGATGTTATTGCGATTGATGATGGAAGTACACCACTTCAAATGGTACCATATCTTGTTCATCGTAAAAATTTAACGATTGTTACGAGTTCTTTTCCAGTAGCGACACAATTAATATCTTCTATTAATAAAAAGATGTTTCACGGTGAGGTTTTATTTATTGGTGGAAAAGTATCCCCAAAACATTCACGGGTGTCAGGGTCTATTTCACAGCAAGTAATCCATCAATTTCATTTTCATAAGGCATTCGTTTCGATTGATGGGTTGTTGCCAGGCTTTGGGGTTTCTAGCTTTGAATTAGAAAAGGCGAAACTTTCAGAAGCGATGATTAAGCTAGCTGAGAAAACATTTATTTTATGTGATCATACAAAGGTAGGCGTAAAAGGGAATTATAGAATATCAGCATTTTCTCAAATTCAACATGTCATTTGTGATAAGAAAATGCCTTATAGTTTTGAAGAAGAAGTCAAAAAACATAATATTCAATGGACAATTTGCTAAATGAATTGAATACATCTAGACTCCCGCCTAATTTTTAGGTGGGAGTTTTACTATCAGTAAGTAACAAAATAAAAGATTTGTATTTATGCAAAAAGTGGACACATTTTCTCATCTCGTTCATATAATTTACCAATACAAAAAAAGTTGGTCGAAGGAAAGAAGGGGAAGTATGTCAGAACGGATATATAATAAACTTGTATTGTATGCAAACATTTTGCAAAAAATTGGTGTTATTAATGAAAAGGAAAAAAGTGAAATCCTTCATACGATAGGTAAAAAAGCCCTTTGAGTAAAGGGTTTTTTATTTTGTATCTATGGAAATTATAAACTTAATGTAATATTCCCATTGACAATGATAATGATATTCATTATCATTTGTTATGTTAGTAATTGATAGGGATTATCAATTGAAATATATATAAGACAAGGGGATATTATTTTGAAAAAAAGTTATATTAAAGCTCTAGTAGTAGCAACAACATTAGCTATTCCATTTGCTGCATACTCTACTCCAGCATTAGCAGCAATAAAAATTGAAGCAAACCAGTCGTTAGCAGCAGCCAGTGATCGCACGTATGATACTGAGATTAAAATATATAAGGATCAAAAAGATGAGCCATCTATGGTTTCTCAGTACATAAAAAATCCTAAAGTAGCAATTGAAGACGGGAAAAAAATTGTTACTGTAACAATGCAAGATAGCGATTATTTTCAATATCTTAGAATAGAAGATAGAAACCAGCCTGGTGTATTTCATGATGTAAAAGTTTTGTCAGAAGATAAGAGGAAAAATGGGACGAAAGTAGTTCAATTTGAAATTGGTGAATTTGAGAAGAAGCATAATATGCAAATGCATATACTTATTCCAGCTATTGGATACGATCACAAATATCAAGTTCAATTTGAAATTAAAGATCCAACTGTAAGCGACAAAGAAACAGAGAAACCAGATGATAACTCTAATTCAGGCAATACGGAAACAGATAATCCAGTTGATAATCAAAATATGATAACAGATAACAAATTAAGAGAACTTGTTAATAAAAAAGTATTTAATAGAAAAGATTTAAATACACCAATTACGAAAGAAGAGTTATTACAAGTAAAGGACTTGTTTTTAAACACGAATGAGATTCTTGATTATAGTGCATTAAAATATATGCCAAATTTAAAATCTTTAACAGTTGCGAATGCGAAGATAACAGATCCGTCGTTCTTTGCGAATTTAAAGCAATTAAATCATTTAGCTTTGCGTGGTAATGAATTTTCAGATGTAACACCACTTGTTAAGATGGATAATTTAGAATCTCTTGATTTGAGTAATAATAAAATTACAAACGTTGCACCACTAATTGAAATGAAAAATGTAAAAAGTTTATATCTATCAGGCAACCAAATAGAAGATGTAATAGCATTAGCGAAAATGGAACAACTAGATTACTTGAATTTAGCAAATAATAAAATTACGAATGTTGCTCCATTAAGCGCGTTGAAAAATGTAACATACTTAACTTTAGCAGGTAATCAAATTGAAGATATTAAACCGTTATATTCATTACCTTTAAAGGACTTAGTATTAACGCGTAATAAGGTTAAAGATTTATCGGGTATTGATCAAATGAATCAATTACAAGAGTTATGGATAGGAAAAAATGAAATAACAGATGCTACTCCTCTAAGTAAGATGACACAGTTGAAAGTTTTAAACTTACCTAACAATGAGTTAAAAGATATTACTCCATTATCAAGTCTAGTAAACTTACAAAAACTTGATTTAGAGGCAAATTATATTTCAGACTTAACACCAGTTAGCAATTTGAAAAAGTTAGTATTTCTAAGTTTTGTGGCGAATGAAATCCGCGATGTGAGACCAGTTGTGGAATTAAGTAAGACAGCATATATTAATGTTCAAAATCAAAAAGTATTTCTAGAAGAAGCAGAAGTAAATAAAGAAATGAAAGTACCTATATATGAAAAAGATGGTGAAATTTCTACGAAAATTCGATTGAAGAGTGATAGTGGTACGTATAGTAACGGTGTAATTAAATGGAGTACGCCAGGTGAGAAGGTATATGAATTTGGAGTGAAAGATCCATTTGCGGATACAGGAATCTTCTTTACAGGATCTGTAATTCAAAATGTAGTAGAAAGTAAAGGGGATAACACTTCTAAAGAAGATGAAAAAGTAGAAGTAGTAGAATTTAAAGATGTACCAAAAGGACATTGGTCAGAAGAAGCAATTAATTATTTAGCGAAAGAAAATATTTTCAAAGGATATGGAAATGGACAATTTGGATTTGGGGATAATATTACCCGTGGACAAGTTGCATCTTTAGTACAAAGGTACTTGAAATTAGAAAATAAAGTAGAGCAGAAAGAGATGTTTACAGATACGAAAGGGCATATGTTTGAGCAAGATATTGCTACAGTTGCACAAGCTGGAATTATGCAAGGAGATGGTACAGGGAAGTTTCGTCCAGAAGGAGTATTAACTAGGTACGAGATGTCAGTAGTATTACAAAAAGTATTTCGGTTAAAGGCAAATGAAAGTAATTTGGAGAACTTTAAAGACGTACCAACTGGTCATTGGGCAGAAGGATATGTGAAAGCTTTAGAGGATAATAACATATCAAAAGGTGACGGGAATGGGAACTTTTTAGGGGATAATTTCGTAACACGTGAACAATATGCGCAATTTTTGTATAATGCAATAAAAAGATAATAAATGAGAAAAATACGTTATTCTTTAATAAGAAGAATAACGTATTTTTTATATGTACAAAATCAAGTAAGAAATAGACAGGAGTGCTTATAGGTGATATGTCTATTTTTCTGATAGGTGCTGAAACCATATTGACAAAAAGGCATTCTCGTGTGATAATTCAATTAAATTTTTAGAATAATCAAAAAACATTCCTTTTACATAGAAAGGATTCGAACATTATATTAATATTACGCCGGGGGTGACGAAATGTTATTTTTTCTGAAGAAATGGAACGAATTAAAAGATGTGAAGGCAGAACTGGCACTTCGCGATTGGTTTTATGGTACAAAAATTAGTTTATCGATGTGTACGTCAAAAGAGCCATTAACATTTTTGGTAAATGTAGAGGGAAGAGATAAAGGAGTATTTTCTGAAGAAGACTTTATTGTAGTAAATTGCATGTGTGAGCCAGTATTTGAAAACGAAGAAAAACCAGCTTCAGAGTCGTTTATGCATGCGGATATTTATAAAAAAAGCAGTGCAGAATGTATTTTACAAGTACAGACTGTAGATAGTCATTTAATGTCAGAGTTATATGGGAAAGAAGGAGAAGTGACATTCGAACAACGCAGCGTGGAACGTGTTTTTGGCAAAGAAGGCATTACAGAAATGACAATTCCAATTGTAGAAGATGAAAAAAAATTCGCTGATTTATTGGAAAGTAATGTTCCGAATTTTACTGAAGGTGGAGGAGTAGTCCTTGTTCATAATTACGGAATGATCGTGTGGGGAAAATCACCAGAAGAGGCGAAAAAATGGTTGGAAGGTATAGAATATTTAATGAACTACCACGTAAAGCTTTTAATGATAAAAGGGGCAAAAAGTTCTGTTATATAAAGGTGTATTCACAGTGGTTACCATTCTATAAAAATGAAAGCGTTTTAAAATTAAATTTCACTCATAAAATATAGGTCTCCTTATTATATATAGATTACATGTTGACATGTAAGGAGGAACATATTTTGCGAGTTAAATACCATTTTCTGCCAAAACAGCAAGTGACATTTTGCAAAACGAATGATTCTGGTGAAAAGGCTTTGCAAATTATGAATGAAACGGGATTTAGGGCGATCCCTGTATTAGCAGAAGATGAGAAGGAATTCACGGGGATTATTTATAAAGTAGATCTTTTAGAGAAGAAGTGTAATAGCGGATTAGAGCATGTAAGTACAGGAGATGTGCTGGAAGATTCAAATTCGTTTATTTTTGAAAAGGATTCTTTTTTTAGAGCTTTTTACGTGATTCGTCGTCTCCCGTTTTTAGCGGTTTTAAATGAATATAATGAATTTGTCGGTATTTTAACACATTCTAATGTATTTGATGTTATTGAAGATTCGTTCGGTATGCGGACGGGTGGTTATATATTAACAATTGCAACACAAGATTGTAAGGGAACAATTAAAGAGCTGGGGACATTGTTAAAGGCATACAATATAGGTGGACTGTTTACGCTTGATAATGGTGATCAATATATTCGCCGTATTATCGTAAATATATCAGATGAGTTAAATGAAAAAAGATTAAAGCAATTAATTGAAAAGATAGAGAAAAAGGGATTTAGGGTGAGTCATGTAGATCATATTTAAGTTAAAAAGGGAAGGTAGCTATCTGTTATATGTAGATAGCTACCTTTTTTAGTACGAGAAATGAATCTTATTTTGAAACAGGAGGTGGAGATAATACTAAATCAGATAAAAAAATGAAGTCTGCATGTTCGCGAACTTTAGGAATAGAAGTTTCAATAACACGTGATGTAATTTCACCTGGAGGACCAACGTGCCCGATAGCTACCATGATTGGTTTTTCTTGAATTTTTTTGATGAGTAATTGGGCTTGTCTTGAAATATGACTTGCCGTATATACATCATCAAAAAATAATTGATTTTCAATGATAGGCACCCCTAATTCTTTACCGATTTTTGGGACAACACTATTGGGATTTGTTTTACTATCTAAATAAAATAAACCGTGTTTTTTACAGGCAGAAAGTATAAGACGTACAATCCTTTCATCAGCGGTTACTTTTGATCCCATATGATTGTTCATTCCTATTGCATGAGGTATTTCTTGAATTGCTTGTTCGAGTCGGTTGTTTATTTCTTCATCGCTTAAATCTGTTGTAATCGCTTTCGGTCCAAGCCACTCTTTTTTTCCTCTAATTGGTTCCATGGGCATATGTATAATAACTTCATGCCCTTTTTTATGGGCAGCTATTGCATCTTGTTTAGTAGAAGGAAGAAATGGCATAACAGCAATAGTGAGTGGAATAGGAAGTGATAACATCCTATCAGTTCCTTTCATATTATTGCCGAAATCATCGATGACAATAGCAACTTTATTCGTATGAGCGTTTGCTTGAATAGGAAATAGGAAGAAGGGTATGAACAGGGTGAAGACGAGAAATGTAATAGTATATTTGTGCATTTGAATATTTCCTTTCTATTTTATCCCGCTATTTGCGGGCAGTAAGATTCCCACCTCAAAATTCGGCTAGAGCAAAGAAGTTAGGTGGGAGATCCACTGTCCGTAAATGCCCGATTGGTGAGGGCTAATAATCAGCGGGGGATGAACAAAACCCTCACTGATTAAAGTTTCACTTTATCAATCATCATTATGTTTTGCGTTTTTACATAAATTAAACAAAAAATGTCGAAGAAAAGTACATTGAAAATAGAGAACCCACTGTTTACTGAGTATTTACAAAAAAGAAGATGAAAAAAATGTCTATTATTGCGAATGTATTTACAAAGATAGAATAATTTGTAATAATTCTCAAAGTGAGGGTAAAGATTTGTAAATTACAGGGGGAAAATGTTAAAATTTCTGATTCTTCAAATAGAATTAAATGTTTAAAGGGCTAAAGTAGAAGAGACGTTGAGAGCATGGGAGAATAATAAGGGGGATATGGATGTTTACTGTAAAAAGGAAGTACACATTAGAAAAGCTTTCGCATGATATTCATATGAAACGTGAAGAAATGATCCATTTAGGATTAACAAGTGGGTTAAATAGTATGGAGACAATTCAAGTTAGTCAAGAATTGGACAAGCTTATCGTACAGTATCAGAGTTACAAAGAAAGACAAACACCGAAATGGTTTTCAATTATAAAGGTCCCTATTTTTCAAATTGGGTATGAAGGAAAATCGAGCAATTTTTGGAGAATGCTTGTGGCTGGTTTTATGAAATAAGTATAATTATCCTTTTGGGATAAGGATAATTATACTATGTGTAATGGAATCTCTATATGAACTGTCGTTCCTTTGTTTTCTTTACTATCAATAAATATATGCCCGTTGTACATCTCTACAATTCGTTTACATATGACAAGTCCAAGACCTGTTCCAGTATCTTTATTAGTAAAGAACGGATGAAAGAGGTGTTTTTGAATATGTTTTGGAATTCCTTTTCCAGTATCAATAATTTGCAGTTGTGCGTGTTTTTCATTGTTTGTTACTACAATGGTTAATGTATCACCAGAAGCCATAGCTTCAATTGCATTTTTTGTAATGTTTAAAACCACTTGTTTCATATGGTCTTTTGAGCAAAGTATATGAACAGGTTGGTCTGGAAAATGTAAATGAAATACAATGTTATGTAGATTCGCCTCAGATTGAATAATTAATGCTACCTCATTAAGAATCGTTCTTACATCATATGTTTGTTCAATGATGGCAGTTGGCTTTCCAAGAATAAGAAATTCGCTTACAATTTCATTAATCCGTTCTATTTCTTGTTCGATTATGGAAAAGTAGAACTGATCCTGGTCATCTTTATATTTCTCTTTTAACAGAGCAACGAGTCCTTTAATTCCAGTAAGAGGATTACGGATTTCATGGGCTGTACTAGCTGCAAAAGTTCCAACCAATTCAATTTTTTGCAGTTCATTTTGTTGTCTTTCCAGTTTTGTTTGACGTTTTAATAACATATATTGAGCAAGTAAAAATAAAATAGACAGTAAAAATAAAGTAGCTATACACTCTATTAAAACTAACTGGTATAAAGTTTGTTGATGAATAGGTAACGGAGAAACAGAGACCTTCCAATTTAATCTTTGGAGTGGGGTAGTGAGCATGTTAGAATGCCCATCGTTTGTTTCATTATTATCATCAGTTAGAAAAACTACATCATGTTTATCAGTCACTTCGAAATGATATTGTGGTTTAATAGCATTTAAAGAGGCTGAAATGTAGTCAAAACGTAAACTCGCTAATAATAAGCCTGAGAGTTCCTTTTGTCTATTAAATATTGGAGAGGCAATCATAATAGCTTGATGTCCAAGAACGCGATCTGTAATAACTGATGATACAGTTGTTTTCTTAGATTGTAATGCATCTTGAATGTATTGGCGGTCAGAAACGTCAATAGGCGGCGAATCGCCTTCAGATGCGATTGTAATCATCCCATCTGTTGTAGAGTAATATAGACCAGAAAATCGTGCATCGTTTCCATCCGTATCATGTACAATCTGTTTAATTCCATTGATGTTTCCAGTTTCGGTCCCTACGACTTTTGCGAGCATTTCTAAGGCAGATATAGCTTCGCCAAGGTGATGGTCTAAATAGTCTCTATATAAAAAGAGAACAGTGTGAGCAGATAGTTTGTTTTCTTGTTTCATTTGATAAGTGTGATACGAAAAAAATGTGGCACCGATCCCTATCGTTGGCAGTATAACAAGCAGTATGTAAAAAACTATGCTTTGTAATTTGACTTTCAAATTTGGTACTCCTTCTTTTTTATTATCATTATATATAAACTATGTTAAAATTGTCATGTTTTTATTCAAGAATCATTTGCATTACATTAGGGAAATGAAAAGGGATGAGTGAATATTCATTTGTAAATTGTAATGAAGTACTACGTTGCTTTTCTTTTTGTTGCGGAGAATTTAAGTGAAGGGTTGAAATGGTATGACATCAAATAATGAGCGAGAAGATATTTCTCAATCTTTAAAAGTATTTATTGCATTATCCCGTGTACATCGTTCTGTTATGGATACTACAAATAAATCCATACAAAGTAACGGATTAAATCCAACTGAGTTTGCTGTATTAGAACTACTATATCATAAAGGAGGCCAACCACTTCAGCAAATTGGTGAGCGTATTTTAATAGCTAGTGGCAGCATTACATACGTTGTAGATAAGCTCGAGAAAAAAGGACTAGTAAAGAGGATCCCATGCCCGAATGACAGACGTGTTATTTATGCGCAATTAACGGAGTCTGGGGAGAGCTTTATTGCTTCTATTTTTCCAGGGCATGAGCAAGTTATACATCAGTCTTTCGAAATGTTAACGAAAGATGAAAAGGATGAATTACTTGATCTATTAAAAAAAATTGGAAAGTATGAAAAATAATAATACGTTCCAAAGGAGCTTTGGATAAAGAAATCCAAGGCTTTTTTGTTTACATGTAATTATGACAGTAGCTGCTGTATTTTGCTGAAAAATAAGAGGATATTTGGAAGTGAGCATTGAATTATAGTAATGATGCATATAATGGAGAGGGGGCTCGTTCATGTCATTTAAAGACTATGAATATAAACGGCCAAATATTGAAGAATTAAAAGAGAAGTTTACTGTTGCTTTAGAAAAGTTCGATAATGCAAAAACGGTTGAAGAACAAAAACAAGTAATTAATTCAATTAATGAAATTCGTAATGATTTTGGTACAATGGGGAATCTTTGTTACATTCGTCATTCTGTTGATACGACAGATGCTTTTTATAAAGAAGAGCAAGATTTCTTTGATGAGTACTCTCCAGTTGTACAAGGCTATGGAACAAAATATTATAAGGCGTTAATGAATTCTCCATTCCGTGAAGAATTAGAAGCGTATTATGGAAAGCAATTATTTGCTCTAGCTGAATGTGATTTAAAAACATATTCAGATGAAGTAGTGAAAGATTTGCAATTAGAGAATAAATTGTCTTCACAATATACACAGTTGTTAGCATCTGCAAAAATTGACTTTGCAGGAGAAGAAAGAACGTTATCACAACTTATTCCGTTTATGCAAGGAAAAGAAAGAAGCGAACGTAAAGCAGCAAGTGAAGCATACTACGGATTTTTAGCTGGGAATGAGGAAGAGTTAGACCGTATTTATGATGAGCTTGTTAAAGTGAGAACAACAATTGCAAAAACACTTGGTTTTAAAAACTTTGTTGAATTAGGATATGCGAGAATGTATCGTACAGATTATAATGCTGAAATGGTTGCGGACTATCGCCAGCAAGTATTAGATTATATCGTTCCGGTTGCAACAGAGTTAAGAAATAGGCAAAAAACACGCATTGGTGTAGAAAAGCTCGCTTATTATGATGAAAACTTTGAGTTTGCTACAGGTAACCCAACTCCAAAAGGTGATGCGGATTGGATTATTAATCACGGGAAAACGATGTATAAAGAATTATCAGCTGAAACAGATGAATTTTTTAATTTCATGCTAGATAATGATTTATTAGATTTAGTTGCGAAAAAAGGAAAAGCTGGTGGTGGATATTGTACATATATTGAGAATTATAAAGCGCCATTCATTTTCTCAAACTTTAATGGAACGTCTGGTGACATTGATGTACTAACACATGAAGCTGGTCATGCTTTCCAAGTATATGAAAGTCGTAAGTATGAAATTCCGGAATACAATTGGCCAACATATGAAGCGTGTGAAATTCATTCGATGAGTATGGAATTCTTTACATGGCCGTGGATGAAGTTATTCTTTGAAGAAGATGCGGAAAAATATTATTTCTCACACTTAAGTTCAGCACTTCTATTTTTACCGTACGGTGTATCTGTAGACGAATATCAACATTATGTATATGAGAATCCAGAAGCATCGCCAGCAGAACGTAAGTCAGCATGGCGTAACATAGAGAAGAAATATTTACCACATCGTGATTATGAAGATAATGATTATTTAGAGCGCGGTGGTTTCTGGCAACGTCAAGGCCACATTTATAGCTCACCGTTCTATTATATTGACTACACGTTAGCTCAAATTTGTGCACTGCAATTTTGGAAACGTGCAAGAGATAATAGACAAGAGGCTTGGGAAGATTATGTGAATCTTTGTCAGCAAGGTGGAAGTAAATCATTCTTAGAATTAGTAGAAGTTGCAAATTTAACATCGCCATTTGCTGAAGGTTGTGTAAAAAGTGTAATTACAGAAATTGAAGCGTGGTTACGTGCTGTTGACGACACAAAATTGTAAAAAATATGCGCTTTTTTTCACATGTTTAACATCGACATAATGGAAAAATGATGAGATAATAAAAGAAAATTCAGAATTATCTAAGGGGTGTTTCTAATAAGGAGCACCTCTTTTCACCAACAAAAGGGGGGAAAGCATCATGCTTCAATCTAATATGGATGTTAGTTTAGAAACTTTAGTCCACTCATTACAGTCTACACGAAGCACGCTGTTATCAGAAATTGAAATGTTAAATGATACGGAGGTGAATGTAAAGCCACGTCGTGATAAATGGAGTATTATTCAAATTTTGCATCATTTACATTTAGTTGAACAGTCTGTCACATCTGCCCTTGTATATGCTTTGCAAAAAAAAGAAAGAAAAATTGCTCCATTTAAAGACCTCCAACTTACGCTTGATCGCACATATAAACGGGAAGCTCCTCAACAAATGAAACCAACAGAAACATTAATGAAGAAACTGCAAGGAATTCAATTACTAGAACATTCACGACAAGAATTATTACATGCACTTCATAGTGTGATAGATGAAAAAGAATTATTTGAAAATGGATTGAAACATCCTATTTTTAATGATTTGAATTTATACCAATGGGTTCAATTTTTGGATTTGCACGAACAAAGGCATCTTACACAGCTAAAAGAAGCAAAACATGCAATTTTACAGCGATAAAGTGAAACTTTAATCATTGGATGGCATCCCGCACTGATTATTATTCTTTACCGATCGGGCTGCCCTCAAATAACGGGATAAAGTGAAAGAAGCGGTGAACCGCTTCTTTTCCTTTTTTACTCATGCATAGTTTTCTTTCTCATTTTGGAATACTACATGGAGAAGAGAAAAGGAGTTGAAAAGTATGTCAAAGAAAAAGAGAGAAGAAGAGCGCGCTTGGAAAGCTCGGAAAGAGAATCAAAAACCACATGGAAAAGTGAAAGCTTTTGCAGAATTAGTTGAAGGAACAGAAAAAACGTGATGAATTTCATCACGTTTTTTGTATGATTGGGAAAGTTAATAAAAATGTTGTACCTGTTCCTTTTTCACTAATAATATCAATCTTTCCATTCATTGCTTGAATGACACTGAAGACGACCATCATCCCGAGTCCGGTCCCTTTTTCTTTCGTCGAGTAGAAGGGTGACCCGAGGCGTTTTACTTGTTCTGGATCCATACCAACGCCTGTATCTTTTATATATAATTGTATATGTTTATGGTCTGGAACTAATGTAAGAATAAGGTCACCACCGTTAGGCATAGCCTCAATACAGTTTTTAAAAATATTTAATAAGCATTGGTTCAGCTTTTGCCTTTCACCAGCTATAAAGAAAGATGTACTTTGTTTTATGTAATGTATACGAACATTCGTTAAATTGGCAAGAGGTGTAATCAAAGACAACGCATGAAGTAATTCTTCCTCTACTTGTAATTGTTGTTCTTTTTCAATACTCGGTTTTGCAAAAGTTAAGTAGTCGGTAAGAACATGATTTGCTTGTTCGATCCCATTAATGGCTATGTCGATATATAATTTTCGTTCCTTCTCAGAGCACGTATTTGACTGTAAAAGTTGCAAAAATCCTTTCGTTGAAGTTAAAGGATTACGAATTTCATGAGAGATGGAAGCCGCCATTTCGCCGATTAAATGAAATTTCTCAGCGTTCATAAGTTCATTTTGGAGACGAACTTGCATTTGTAATATGTGTAGTAAATATAAAATAAGGATCGTGCCAATCATCGTACATAGTTCGTACACAATGATATGTGGTATATAATCTGCATCATTTGTAACACTTGCAAGGAAAAATGGTATCCAACCAAATCCATAAGTAAGACTGTAAAAAATAGCAAGTGTTATTTTTATATGATTAGAACTTCGATTGAAAAATTTGTATGTTAATAGTAGAACAATAAATAGGAGAATAGAAGCGATAAAGGATGGAAACGCACCTATTCCTCCTAATAAAAAGCGATAAATGTTTAATACAGCTAAAATAGAACCACCAGCAATAGGCCCTCCCGTTAACGTACCGACAATTAATACGATATGTCGCATGTCGAACTGAAAACCATTATTTGTTTTTGCTGCAAAAGTGATACATAGTATGGTAGCGAGGCAACACAATACAATAAATATAGCTGAATTTAATTTAGGAGATCGTTTCCCTTTCTGATTCCAAAATAAATGATATACGAGCATTGTAACGAGAATAGATAATATATTTAAAAAGAGGTAAATAATAAAGAGTTCCAGTGGGATGCCTCCTCTCTTCTAACATTAAATTAATCATACTATAAAATGAAAGAAATGAAATGAGAAATAGCGGAAAAATCAGAAATTTTTTATGGTAGTATACAATATGTTACAATAAGCTTTGTCAATGAAAGAAGAAATTCCATGCACTGCATGGGAGAGGTTCGCGAACTCCCTCTATAAAAAACTATGGAAACAACAATATCCTTAGGTATTGTTTTGTTTTTTTATTGTGACAGTTCAAGAACGTTCTTTCTTCTTATTCGTAGTAGAGAAGGAGAATGAGTGAAATGAAAAAAGAAAAAGCAGTTGTTGTTTTTAGTGGTGGACAAGATAGTACAACATGTTTATTTTGGGCGATAGAGCAGTTCGCAGAAGTGGAAGCTGTAACGTTTAACTACAATCAACGTCATAAGTTAGAAATTGATTGTGCAGCAGAAATTGCGAAAGAGCTAGGTATTAAACATACGATACTAGATATGAGTCTATTAAATCAACTTGCTCCAAATGCGTTAACGAGAACGGATATGGAGATTACACATGAAGACGGTGAATTGCCATCGACATTTGTAGATGGACGAAATTTACTATTCTTATCATTTGCTGCTGTATTAGCAAAACAAGTTGGAGCACGTCATATTGTAACAGGTGTATGTGAAACTGATTTTAGTGGTTATCCAGATTGCCGTGACGTGTTTGTGAAATCGTTAAACGTTACATTAAATTTATCTATGGATTATCCGTTTGTCATTCATACACCACTTATGTGGATTGATAAAGCAGAGACATGGAAATTATCTGATGAACTTGGTGCATTCGAGTTTGTTAGAGAAAAAACATTAACATGTTATAACGGAATCATTGGTGATGGTTGCGGTGAATGTCCAGCATGTCAACTTCGTAAAGCAGGATTAGATACGTACTTACAAGAACGCGAAGGAGCGAACAACTAATGGATAATTTCTTTGGATTTCGCATCGTAGAAAATTTGCAAAAAATGGACAAGGATATTCAGCGTGAACAACTCAAGTATCATAATAGAAGAGTAATGGTCAGCAAGGAATTTACATTTGATGCAGCGCATCATTTACACTGTTATGAAGGTAAATGTAAAAATTTACATGGCCACACATATAAAGTCGTATTTGGAATTAGCGGATATGTAAATGAAATAGGCCTTGCAATTGACTTTGGAGATATAAAAGAAATTTGGAAAAATGAAATAGAAATTTATTTAGATCATCGTTATTTAAATGAAACATTACCAGCAATGAATACGACTGCTGAAAATATGGTAGTTTGGATTTATGAAAAGATGGCAGAAGCATTAACAAAAGATAATCGTGCGAGTGAATACAAAGGAGCGCGTGTTGAATTTGTTCGTTTGTTTGAGACACCGACTAGTTATGCGGAAGTAAGACGGGAGTGGATGCTCGATGAGTAAAATCCCAGTCTTAGAAATATTTGGCCCGACTATTCAAGGTGAAGGAATGGTTGTAGGACAAAAGACGATGTTTATCCGTACAGCTGGCTGTGATTATAGCTGCGCTTGGTGTGATTCTGCTTTTACGTGGGATGGATCGGCTAAAGATCAAATTAGACAGATGACTCCAGAAGATGTTTGGAATGAGCTTGTAGAAATTGGTGGCGAAAATTTTTCTCATGTTACGATTTCAGGGGGAAATCCAGCATTGCTGAAAAATATTGAGTTTCTTCTTTCTATATTAAAAGAGAATGGAATGCGAACAGCAATCGAAACGCAAGGGAGTAAATGGCAAGATTGGTTACTTCAAATTGATGAGATAACGATTTCTCCAAAACCACCAAGTTCGACGATGAGTACTGATTTTCAGAAGTTAGATGATGTGATTCAGAAACTAGCAGGAAAAGATATTAGTTTAAAGGTAGTAGTATTTGACGATTATGACTTTGAGTATGCAGTTAAGATGCATGAACGTTATCCAGATGTGCCATTTTTCTTACAAGTAGGGAATGATGATACAAAAACTGTGGATGATGCGATGCTAATTAAAAAATTATTAGATAAGTATGAATGGCTTATTGAAAAAGCGGTTAACTGTAAAGAGATGAATAATGCAAAAGTATTGCCGCAGCTTCATGCGTTAGTATGGGGAAATAAACGCGGAGTATAATGAGAAGGGATGTTTAAAATGGCAGGAAGATTAGATGAAGATTTAAAAGATGTAACATTATTAGGAAATCAAAATACAAAATATTTATTTGAATATAGCTCAGAAATTTTAGAGGTATTTGATAATAATCATCCAAACCGTGATTATTTTGTGAAATTCAATTGCCCTGAATTTACAAGCTTATGTCCGAAAACAGGCCAACCAGATTTTGCAACAATTTATATTAGCTACATTCCAGAACAAAGAATGGTAGAGAGTAAATCTTTAAAGCTATATTTATTTAGTTTCCGCAATCATGGTGACTTCCACGAAGATTGCATGAACGTTATTATGAATGATTTAATTAAATTAATGGATCCGCGTTACATTGAGGTATGGGGGAAATTCACACCACGTGGAGGGATTTCAATTGATCCTTACTGCAACTATGGTCGCCCAGGAACGAAATATGAACAAATGGCAGACTACCGCATGATGAACCATGATCTATATCCAGAAACAATTGATAATCGTTAATATATAATAGAAAGAAAGGATCTGTATGTTATACAGATCCTTTCTTTCTATTATATTATGCATTTTGATTAATGACAGTATAGTTTTTATGACTTACAACTGTAAGAGGTTCCATATCTAGTTCTCTAAAATTTTCCATAATTGTTATATCTACAATAACGGAGTTTTGATTTACTTTTTGAACACGGCCTTGCATTCCACCTTTAAATTCAATGATATCTCCAGTTTCTGCGATCTGCATAAGCAACTCTCCTTGTTACAGTTTTCCCAAAAAAGAATAATTTTGGTTTTTTTTATTTCCTCTTATTTTGAACCATATTGTCTAGTTTGTAAATGTTTCCAAAGTAAAAATTCGAAAAATATTCACTTTTTGTAAGAAAATATGTGAAAAAAATATTGTTAGGAGAGGAATGATGGAAATGCATACATCTTTATATGGGAGTATAATAAAAAAGATACAATGACCTACTAAAGTAGGAGAAATTAGGGGCGGTAAAATGATGTTTGAAATTGTGGGGAGCTTTATAGCGATTTTATTATTTTTATTTTCTTATATACAGTTGAAGAAAATGCGTCAACATGAAACAACTACATATTTTGATGGACTGGATGGTTTGCATACATCGATAACGCATGATAGTAGTGGGGATATGTAATGATGTATAACTTTCTTTTTATGCATGGTATGATGGCAATAAGAAATAGTACATAATATAGTTCGTAAGTGATGAATGGGGAGTGGAAAGAATGAGAATTTCTTTTATTCGTCATGGTCGTTTGGATAGTGCTATAGAGCCAATGACAATTATTTCATTTCGTGAATGGATGAAGCAATATGATTTAGGAACTACGGTAAAAGAAGCTCATATACCGATTGAAACAATTGAGGCGATTACAACAGCGAAATTGGTCGTAACGAGTGATCAGAGGCGCGCTGTGCAATCAGCAGCCGAATTAACGGATTCTTTATCTTTTGTGCAAAATCCTCTTTTTAGGGAAGCTGAAGTTCCGACAGGTTTTTATGCTCCAAAATGGTTGAAATGTAAACCTAATGTATGGATGTTTATTGGACGTACACTATGGATAGCTGCTTATAGTAAGGATGTTGAGTCTTATAAGGAAGTGCGAGAAAGAGCAAGGCAAGCTGCTAATATGTTACACCGCTATGCGCTCGTACACGGACATATTACTCTTGTAGGTCATAGTTATTTCAATGTGATGATTGGGACTGAACTGAGGGCAATAGGGTGGTCAGGTTCGCCTATTTTCCATAGGAAGCCGTGGGGATGTACAACGTATACATTTCGTGAGGCGATGGATGGAAATGTATTAAATACGAATTTAACATAAAAGAGACTGTCCCTTTGGCAGTCTCTTTCTTTACATAACAAGCAAAAAGAATTGTCCTTTTAAGATATAGAAACTAATGACCGTAATGGTTTTATTAGATGGGCATACGGTTCACCAACGAGCATAACGATGTTATCTTTTTTGTAACCAAGTTTTTCATATAGTGAAAAAGCGCGTTTGTTTTCTAAATTAACAAGTAAGGCGATTTTTTCATGACCTTTTTCAGTTGCATGAAGTTCAGCTGCATCGATTAATTTAGAGCCAATGCCACGTCCACTGTACATATTTGAAACTGACAACGTGTCAATATAATACTCATCAAGTTCAGCTTCTTTTTCTAACGTAATGGATTCGTCTTCATGTAGTTCTCTTAAGTGGTGTACGATTGGTGCATCAAGTTGTTCAGCGTTACTACCGTGATAAACGACAATAACCCCAACTACCTTTCCATCTTGTTCAGCCACTAAACAGTTTTCATAGCTCAATCGATTATTTTCTTTTGCGAACCATGTTTCAAGTCCTAGTATCACTTTTGCTTCAACTGTGCTACCTGTGATTTTTTCAGCAATTTCGTGCAGAGCGTTATACAGTAAAGGTGCTACTCCTATCGCATCTGTCTTTTTTGCTTTCCGAATCATAGTATCCCTCCTAGTTCTATGCATATATTGTAGCATAAAATAAAATAACAAACAGTGGATTGGAACTTTGTTATACAGAGCGTCAAAAAGTTTGATATAGAGAAGTAGCTATGTTAGTATATGATATTTAGTGCGAATATAATAAAGTGATATAGCTATAAAAATAATGAAAGTGAATTACATAATAGTAACGGGATAATTTTACCGTTGTCGACCTATAGAAGATGCGATAAAATAAACTATTGCAGAGAGGTGAAATACATGGATAAACAATTAGCAAATGCAATTTTGGATCAGCTGAAAAATGGTGAAATAAAGGAGTATGTTGCGACGAAAGATGTATTTTATACGTTCAGGGAAGTTGTTGTAAGTCGAGAAGATTTTAGACATATTATCGGGAATGCACAGCGCGGTGGACAGGTAATTTATACATATTCAGAAACACCACGTTCATAAATAGAAGATAAAGGAGAGGAGAATTATGGGAGATTTTAAACAAGGCATATTACCACATTGGGATTATATGTGGAAAGATAGAGCTGGGAATAGGTTTATGGGAATGGTTATGTATCCAGAGAAACGAAAATGTTCAGCAAAAATGCTTCAGAAAATAAAAAGAGCATATGAGCAAGCTGTAGAAATTAAAGTAACTGTACAAGTTCAACATACATATCAATACGTAGAAGGAATGATCGTATACTTTGATGAAGAAGCTCCTGTATGTACAATGCTCGATAAAGATGAGAATCCACATCATATATTTATAAAAGATATTTTGCGTATTGAGCATCCGGAATAATTTTTTTCATAAATAAATTGAAGTTCCATAATAATAATCTTTTTCTATAATAGTTATCTTTTAGTATGTAACGAGGAACGAAAGTATATGTATAATATTTAATAAAGTAAAATTGATAAATGTAATCGTTTTTTAGAACAGATTATCGTTTAATGTCTGTTCTTTTTTGCGTGATGCTGGAGAAATATATTACTCCAGCATTTACTGTTTTATGACAAAAAATATTGTCAACTTTTTTTAAAATAAGGTTAAATTCGTTGACAACTTTTTTGAAAAGCACTTTATTGACATGAGTTTTAGAATGTTGTTTCATAGTCTTTGTATTGAAAAAAATCGACGGTCATGTCGAAAAGTAAAAGTTAAAAAAAGAAAGAATTTATACATATATCTTGTGTCTTATTTTGAAACGTAATACAATATATAGAGAAATCAAGAAACGACATACAGAGAATATAGATTGGAGAGGGAGGGTCGGAAATGTTAGTTGCATATGATTCTATGACAGGAAACGTGAAGCGTTTCATCCACAAATTAAATATGCCGGCCGTTCAAATTGATGAAGCTCTAGTATTAGATGAAGACTTTATTCTTATTACGTATACAACAGGTTTTGGCAATGTACCGGAACGTGTTTTAGACTTTTTAGAACGCAATAATGAAAAATTAAAAGGCGTATCTGCAAGCGGCAATCGTAATTGGGGAGACATGTTTGGTGCAAGTGCTGACAAAATTTCTACTAAATATGAAGTGCCTATTGTATCAAAATTTGAGTTATCTGGAACAAATAATGATGTAGAATATTTTAAAGAAAGGGTGCGGGAGATTGCGACACATTGAACTGAATAATGAAATCACGCAAATGCAGGATGGTTTTTATCAGCTTCATAAAGATAAAGAGGCATTAGAAGTCTTTATGGAAGAGGCTAGAGAGAATACCGTTCCTTTTAATAGCGTGGCAGAGCGAATGGAGTATATGAAAGAACACGATTACTATTACAACGTTCTGGACGAGTATAGCTTGGAGGAAGTAGAAGGAGTATATAACATCGCTTATGGTGAAAACTTCGAGTTCCAATCTTATATGGCAGCATCTAAGTTCTATAAAGATTATGCGTTAAAAACGAATGATCAAAAACAATACTTAGAAAGCTATGAAGATCGTGTAGCAATTGTGTCACTATACTTAGGACGCGGTGATGTTGCGAAGGCAAAACAATTCGCAAGCATGATTGTAAAACAAAACTACCAACCAGCGACACCAACCTTTTTAAATGCGGGAAGAAGCAGAAGAGGAGAAATGGTGTCTTGTTTCTTGTTAGAGATGGACGATAGCTTAAATTCAATCGGCTTTAACATTAATACTGCAATGCAATTATCGAAAATCGGTGGTGGAGTAGCTTTAAACTTATCTAAGCTACGTGCACGTGGTGAGCAAATTAAAGGTATTGATAACGCCGCAAGTGGTGTAGTACCTGTTATGAAATTGCTTGAAGATTCGTTTTCATATGCGAATCAACTTGGCCAACGAAAAGGTGCCGGCGCTGTATACTTAAACATTTTCCATTGGGATATTATTGAATTTCTTGATACAAAAAAAATAAATGCCGATGAGAAGAGCCGTATTCAGTCCCTATCAATCGGAATTATCGTTCCAAGTAAGTTCTTTGAACTTGCTGAGAAAAACGAACCTTTCCATGTTTTCGCGCCTTATACAGTATTTAAAGAGTACGGAAAACATTTAGATGATATAGATATTGATGAAATGTACGATGAATTAATGAGCAATCCGAAAGTGAAGAAGAAGCCACTAGATATTAGTGCACGTGATATGCTGATTAAAATCGCTATGATTCAGCTTGAGTCTGGTTACCCATACTTAATGTTTAAATCAAATGCAAATAACCAGCATCCATTGAAGAATATTGGAACTGTGAAGATGTCGAACTTGTGTTAAATATGTAGCACCTTCTAGTAGAAATGCTAGTCGAACACTCCGTTAAACGGGGAAAGCCTCAAGTTTGAGGTAACCTACCGTGCTAAATCTTATCTTAGAATGAAAATATAAAAGTTCAGAATGTATCTTATTATTTTGTATAGCAGAGTTATCGGACAACATAAAGTAATAAGAGACTTTCTGAAAGATTAAGATAAGTAAAAGCCTAACGACTATCCCATTTGGGAGTAGAGCGCAAGCGATTGGCGTTCGAAAAGCGGAGCACCTAACCAGGTAATGCTGTAGGTGATGATATAGTCTGTCCTGTATGGTGACATACAGCAGTTGCATGAGCAACGGACTGAGTAGTAGCGAACTCGGTTGAACATTCGAGACAGAAATCTTCCAGCTTCAAGAAACTTCTGAAATAAATGATTACGGTACAGATGACATTATCCGTCGTGATATTAACTGTAACTTAGGATCGTTAAATATCGTAAATGTAATGGAAAATAAAGAAATCCGTGAAGCAGTTCATGCGGGAATGGAAGCTTTAACAGCTGTTTCTGATATGACGATCATTCCGAATGCGCCAACTGTAAAAAAAGCAAATGATGAGCTTCATTCAGTTGGACTTGGAGCAATGAATTTACACGGATATTTATCAAAAAATAAAATCGCATATGAAAGTGCAGAAGCGAAAGAGTTCGCTCGTACATTCTTTATGATGTTAAATTACTACTCGATTGAGAAAAGTATGGAAATCGCTAAAGAAAAAGGCGAAACATTTAAAGACTTCGATAAGTCTGATTATGCGAACGGCACATACTTTGAAAAGTATGAAACGACAGATTACAGCCCAGTAACTGAAAAAGTTCAGCAATTATTTGAAGGAATTCATATTCCAACAAAAGAAGATTGGACAAGTTTAAAAGAGCAAGTGAAGAAGAATGGATTATATAATTCATATCGTCTTGCTATCGCTCCTACACAATCTATCAGTTACGTTCAAAATGCAACTTCAAGCGTAATGCCGATCGTAAGTCAAATCGAATCAAGAACGTATGCGAATGCGACAACATATTATCCAATGCCATATTTATCAAAAGATACATTCTGGTACTATAAATCTTCTTACGACATGAATCAGTTTAAATTAATTGATTTAATCGCAGAAATTCAGGAGCATATTGACCAGGGAATTAGTACGATTCTTTACGTTAATAGTGATATTTCAACACGTGAGTTAGCACGTTACTACATCTATGCACATAAAAAAGGCTTAAAGAGTCTGTACTATACAAGAACACGTAAGTTAAGCGTGGAAGAGTGTGTGGCTTGTACTGTTTAATATAAAAAGTGTGACATTATGAGCAGGGTTTTCTGAACCCTGCTCATGCTTAGTTATCAATTTTTCATGTTTATTTAGAGAAGGGGCGATTGAATGCGCGCGGTAAACTGGAACAAAAAGGAAGACGATTTTAGTTTAATGTTTTGGAAGCAAAACATCGCTCAGTTTTGGACAGAAGAAGAAATCGCGGTATCTTCTGACAAAAATACTTGGGCACAATTATCAAGAGAAGAGCAGGTTGCTTATAAGCGTGTATTAGGTGGTTTAACACTTTTAGATACGAAACAAGGCGGCGAAGGGATGCCACTTGTACTTGTTCATCTTGAAAATTTACAAGCGAAAAGTGTATTAGCTTTCATGGGTGCTATGGAAGAAGTACATGCGAAGAGTTACAGTCATATTTTCACAACGCTAGCTACTGAAGAAGAAATTGATGATATTTTTGAATGGGTAGATAACCATCCATTACTTGAGAAAAAGGCTGGTATTATTACTCGCTACTACCGTCGTCTATTAAAGCCTGAAGTAACGAAAAAAGAGTTATACATGGCAATGGTAGCAAGCGTATTCTTAGAAAGTTACTTATTCTATAGTGGATTCTTCTATCCACTTTACTTAGCTGGTCAAGGTAAACTGACAGCAAGTGGTGAGATTATTAACCTAATAATTCGTGATGAGTCAATTCACGGCGTATTCGTCGGTATTTTAGCACAACAACTCTTCGCAGAACTTTCTGCAGAAGATCAACAAGAAGTGCAAAAAGAAACGCAAGAATTATTAATGGAACTATATGAAATTGAAATGGCATATACAGAAGAAATTTACACTTCTATCGGTCTTGTAGAAGATGTAAATCGTTTCGTTCGTTACAATGCGAATAAAGGACTTATGAACTTAGGGCTTGAACCGAAGTTTGAAGAAGAAGAAATTAACCCAATCGTTTTAAATGGTTTACGTACAGATACGAAAAACCATGATTTCTTCTCTGTAAAAGGAAATGGTTACGTAAAAGCAACGAATGTTGAAAAGTTATCAGACGATGACTTCGCATTCAATTTTTAATATAGTGTTATAGAAAAAGCTGTCTTTATAGAAAAGACAGCTTTTTTATATGGATGGTTTACATAATGTTATTATTTCATGAAAATATTTTAATCTTGTAAAAGCCCAGTTTATGAGGAAGTGGGGATAAAGAAAATACACGGGTTAAAGTTTTATTTTCATATTTAGTAGTATGAGAGATTGAATAACTTATGTAAAAATGAATAAAAAATGAGAAGAAATCAGGTCCAATTCCACCTATACGTTCTTTTTAATATTGAATTTTTAAACTCTAGAAATTTTGGCTTGAAAATTGCATGAATATTTAAAAAGTAACAAAAAGGGAGGTAATACTCGGTGTGATATATAGTCATTTGAAAACGCTTCCTTTTAACTGTCGATTTTTAAATGGAAATTAGATAGAGAAAGTAGGAGGAATGATAGGTGGGAAAAGTAGTTGGTTTAAAACGTTCATTAGGGCTTTGGTCAATTGTTATGCTAGGGGTCGGGTATATGACACCGATGGTTGGGTTTGATACATTTGGAATTGTTTCTGAAAAAACAGGCGGTCATGTTCCAGGAGCTTATCTTATTGCATTAGCAGGGATGTTGTTTACCGCTGCAAGCTACGGCAAAATGGTAAAGGTTTTTCCTACCGCAGGATCAGCTTATACGTATACACAGAAGACAATTAGTGCAAGGCTTGGATTTCTTGTTGGATGGTCCGCGTTATTGGATTATTTGTTTCTACCGATGGTGAACGCACTATTAACGAGAATTTATTTGTCAGCATTTTTTCCAAGTGTTCCTAGTTGGATATGGGTCATCGGTTTTATTCTACTGGTTACACTTATAAATATTATTAGCGTGAATGTTACTGCTAACTTCAATACTTTTTTAGTAATATTTCAAGTGCTAGTAATGGCGGTGTTTGTTTTTCTAGTTATAAAAGGTTTATTAGCGGGAGAGGGAACAGGAGAAGTTTTTTCCATTCAGCCGTTTTTTCAATCGGATATACAAATATCACCGTTAGTTGCAGGTGCGACAATTCTTTGTTTTTCATTTTTAGGTTTTGATGCAGTAACTACATTTTCGGAAGAGACACCAAACGCAAAGAAGACAATTCCACGAGCTATTTTTCTAACTGCTTTAATTGGTGGAGTTTTATTCATTACAACTACGTATTTTACACAATCTTTCTTTCCAGATACATCTGTATTTAAAGATAAAGAATCAGCGTCTCCAGAAATCGCGCTATATGTTGGAGGAAAACTATTTCAAGCTTTCTTTTTAGTAGGGACGCTTATGGGGACACTTGCGTCTGGTTTAGCTTCTCATACAAGTGTATCTCGACTATTATACGTAATGGGGCGAGACAATGTAATTCCGAAGAAAATATTCGGATACATTCATCCCCGCTGGAGAACGCCGGTATATAACATTGTTATTGTAGGAATGATTTCGCTCTCCGCTATATTCATTGATTTAGAAACGGCAGCATCTCTTATTAATTTTGGAGCGCTTATTGCATTTACATTTGTTAATTTATCTGTAATTTCCTACTATGTAATTAAGAAAAAAAGATATAAAACGATAAAAGACTGTTTGAATTTCTTAGTGATGCCTATTTTAGGTGCTGGTACTGTGGCAGTACTATGGTTTAACCTCAATATTCATTCACTTATTCTAGGGATTTGCTGGGCTGCTATTGGAATTGGGTACCTTCTATATGTTACAAATATGTTCCGCTTAGCTCCTCCGCAAATGCATTTTGAAGAAGCACAGGAAATATAAAAAAAGACATCGGATAAGTTCCGATGTCTTTTTTTTATATTTGATAATCATGCAGCATTGCATAAGTCATTCAAAGATTCATAAGTAGGAGGATAACAGATCGGATTAACATAGTATTTTCACTTGGCACGATTATTGCTTTGTACAATTAGTAAAAATATAAAGAGGGGTGTTATCGTGCCGATTCAATCAGAAAAACATACAAATACAGTTGAAGTTGAAAATCCTTTAGAGGAATTTCAATCTATATTAAAAGAGGCGCTTCATTTTTTAAGTTATCCAGACGAAGTATTCGAATTTCTGAAAAAACCGATGCGTTTTTTAGAAGTAAGCATTCCTGTTCGCATGGATGATGGAACAACAAAGGTATTTCAAGGGTATCGCGCTCAGCATAACGACGCAGCAGGGCCAACAAAAGGTGGTATTAGATTTCATCCAGATGTTACGGCAGAAGAAGTAAAAGCACTTGCTGGCTGGATGAGCTTGAAATGTGGAGTGACAGGACTGCCATATGGAGGCGCAAAGGGCGGGATTATTTGTAATCCACAGGAGTTGAGTTTTAGAGAACTAGAGTTACTGAGTCGTGGGTATGTAAGAGCAGTAAGTCAAATTGTGGGACCGACGAAAGATATTCCAGCACCTGATATGTATACAAATGCGCAAATTATGGCTTGGATGCTAGATGAATATGACCATATTAGGGAGTTTGACTCTCCAGGCTTTATAACCGGGAAGCCATTAATGCTAGGAGGATCACAAGGGCGGGAAACAGCGACTTCTAAAGGTGTATTGTATACACTTCAGTTAGTAAGTGAGTTAAAACAAATTCCCTTGCAAAATATGCGAGTTATTATTCAAGGGTTTGGGAATGTTGGAGGTTATTTGGCAAAATACTTATATGATATTGGTGTGAAAGTAGTCGGGGTATCAGATGCTATAGGAGGAATTTATAATCCAGACGGTCTAGATGTTCCTTATTTACTAGAAAACAGAGATTCTTTCGGTGTAGTATCGAATCTCTTTAGTAAAACAATTTCTAATCAGGAGTTGTTAGAAAAAGAATGTGATGTACTCATTCCGGCGGCAATTGGAGGAGTCATTACAAAACATAATGCAGGAAAGCTTGGATGTAAGATTATCATTGAGGCTGCAAATGGACCAACAACAAAAGAGGCGATAACCATGTTAGAAGAAAAGGGAATTTTGGTTGTTCCAGATATTTTGGCAAACTCTGGTGGCGTGATTGTTTCATATTTTGAATGGTGTCAAAATAACCAAGGATATTACTGGACGGAGCAATATGTTGATCAATGTTTAAAGGAGAAAATTACATCTAGTTTTTCTAACGTACTTGATACTTCTAAACGCTTTGGAGTAAATATGAAAATTGCTGCTTATATTGAAGGGGTTCGCAAGGTTGTAGAAGCATCACGCCTAAGAGGTTGGTTGCATTTTTAACCTAAAGGGAGGGCTAAAATGAAACTGGATATTTTATTAGAAGAAGTGGAGAGACAACAAATCGGTTATTACTGTATTGTGTCGAATAGTCATCGTTACGATATAGCTGTTACGTATTCACAACAGTTTCTTGGAAAAGCAATGGTTACCTCAATTCAAAATGGGAGAATGGTTTTATTAAGCCAAGAAGATATTGGAGAGGAACAATATTGGGCAACAAATCTAGGAATTGAGGTAGAGGACATAGAAGAGTTTCAAAGCTTTTTCTATATGATTCTTCAGTCACAAAGGTTAGAAGAACAATATTAATAGAATAAAAGAAAGGGATGATTGATTATGTATTATGATATTATTACGAGTCCGTGTTATGGAATAATTGAAAAAGTGTCTATCGATAAGGATTCTCGAATTTATGAATGGGAGCCATTATTCTCTATTAAAGATATGAATGGTAAACTGGAAGTAATTAAGATGGGATGTAGTGGAGAAGTTCAATCTTTAGAAGTAGAAGCGGGCGATAAAGTAATTCCAGGTATGGTATTAGCTTATATTCAAGAAGATCTTTTCGTTAGTGGTAGTGATTAATGATAGAACTATGAGGAAGATGGAGGCACTCATCTTCCTTTTTTCATTAAATAAAGAAAGAAATGTTTTATTTTCAGATTAATTAAAAAAATTTGTATTTAATGATACAATACAAATTAAATAGTTTAAAGGAGGAATAGCAGAATGTTTTCCATCGCTCATACAAAAATTAGACCCATAGTTTCTCTACCTATCGATCAATCTGAAAAGGAATGGAATATAGATGTTAAAAATATAAAAGAATCTTTTCTATTTTTAAAAAGAGGAGAGAAATTATTTGCATACGTTCATGTGAAGGATCTGCTATCAAATAGTAAGGAATTAACTTCTAAGCTATTACTTTCAAATGCTGTTTCACTAGATACAATATGTCATCTTAGTAAAGATATTTCTTTAACAGCTCTTTTTCAAATTATTGGGGCGCCGATTGCCATAGTGAAAAATGAAATGGATGAGCTAACAGGATATATAAGAAGAGAGGATGTTTTTGCAGAACTATTTAAACAAGAAAATCAGAGTGTTGATATATTGAAAATTATTTTAACGTCTATTCCAATGGGGATTTTTGTAGTAGATCGTGAAAAGAAAATTGTAAATTGCAATGAGTCTGGTTTGAAGATGATTAAATCGACTCCTGAAAGAGTTATGAATGTACCAGCAGAACTGATTTTTAATGGAGAACACATTAATAATGTATTTACAACGGGAAAAACGATCTTGAATCAATTACAAATCACAAATGAAATGGGTGTATTAGTTGACTATAGTCCGATTCCAAACTTTGATCAAAGTATTGAAGGAATGGTTATTATTGTGCAAGATTTGCCGATGGTCGAGGACATGGCGATGGAAATTGAATATATAAAGGATTTAAATAAAGATTTACATGCAATCTTGTCCAGTATTTATGATGAAATATTAGTTGTTAATCATAAAGGGGAATTAATTCGTTATAGTGAAACTGTTATCAATGATTTTTGGGGGAGTAATTTGAAGGACTTGTTAGGGAAAAATCTTTTAGAACTAGAAAAGAAAGGGTTATTTAGTCCATCGGTTACGCGATTAGTGTTGGAAAAACAAAAAAAGGTATCAGTTGTACAAGAAACAAAAAGCGGAAGGAAAATATTAGCAGTTGGAAACCCTGTATTTAATGAAAACGGAGAGCTTCATCGTATTATTATTGCCTCAAGGGATATCACCGAAGCAACGAGATTAAAGACGGAATTACATGAAATAAAGAAGATATCAGAGCAATATAAGAAGGAGTTAGATGACTTTAAAAATAAAGATCGTTTTCTTAAGAAGCTTATTTACTGTAGTCCCAAAATGGAACAAATTATTAACCAAGCTAAAAAAATAGCAGATTTTTCTTCTAATGTTCTTATTTCTGGAGAATCTGGTGTCGGAAAAGAAGTAATTGCCCAGGCAATTCATCAACTTGGGAACCGATCTTCAAAGCCATTTTTAAAATTAAATTGTGGTGCAATTCCAGAAACGTTGTTAGAAAGTGAACTATTTGGTTATACGAAAGGTGCTTTTACAGGAGCCGATAAAAATGGAAAAGAAGGATATTTTAAGCGAGCTGATCAAGGGGTTTTATTTTTAGATGAAATTGGAGAAATGCCTTTACATTTGCAAGTGAAATTGCTTAGAGTCCTGCAGGAACAAGAAGTAATTCCTATTGGAAGTACAACACCTACGAAAATAAATGTACAAATTATTGCTGCTACAAATAAGAGTCTTGAAAAGATGGTCGAATCTGGAACATTTCGTGAAGATTTATTTTATCGCCTCAATGTAATTCCGCTGCGAGTTCCTTCTTTACGAGAGCGAATGGAAGATGTTCCGGTACTTGCCTTTCATTTCTTACAACAGTTAAATGAAAAATATAATAAAAATTATCATTTAACTCCAGATGCACTTAACTTACTAGAGTTCTATTCATGGCCAGGAAATGTCCGTGAATTACAAAATATGATTGAACGTTTAGTTGTATCAGCAGATGATCCAGTAATTGAAGCGGAGTTTGTTAGTAAGTTTTTAACACCCGGTTATGACTTTAATAAAGCAAAACCAGTTATTACAAGAGTATTACCATTACAAGAAGCGCTACATTCTGTAGAAGAACAATTGATTTTGCTTGCAATGAAGCAGTATAAAACAACGACTAAGGCTGCAAAAGTTCTTGGAATCAGCCAATCTTCAGTGAGTCGTAAATATCAAAAAATTGTTAGTGAAAAAGGGATAGCGGCTGATATCATCTCTTATTCCTAAAAAAGGAGAAGGTCACATAGACTTCTCCTTTTTGTGTGCGCTTAGCATGTACATATTCTCTGGGATTCAAGTCCCGAGTGGTGAGGGCGGTAGCGGAAATCATTAAAGTTTCACTTTATGCAAAATGGAATAGTGTATGCGGAAATGCATAAAATGTTTGTTATTTTTAAGAAAATAGTCAGTTTATCCCGCTATTTGTGGGCAGTAAAACCCCCACCTCAAAATTCAGGTGGAGCAAAGAAGTTAGGTGGGAGCCCTGCTGCCTGTAAACGCCCGATTGGTGAGGGCTGATAATCAGTGGGGATGAACAAAACCCCCACTGATTAAAGTTTCACTTTATGTAGGATTCTTTTGAATTTTAAATATTGGCATGAAATTTGCTTATAAATATATAAACGATCGATAAAGGGGGATTCAATATAGTGCTAGATTTAAAAATGTATGTAAACGGTGAATGGAGAGACTCTAGTAATCAAGAAAAAAGAACGATTATTAACCCTGCTAATGGCAAGGGTATAGCATATGCACCTGAGGGAACGATTGAGGATGCAAAATACGCAATAGAAGTGGCAAGAGCGGCTTTTGATAGCGGAATTTGGTCAGAAACATCTACTGCTGAAAGGGCATCATATTTATTTAAAATAGCAGATGAAATTGATAAAAATATGGAAGAATTAGTATACCTTGAAACAATGGATAATGGAAAAACATACCGTGAGGCAGAAGGAGATATTGGAGATGCAGCGGCTTGTTTTCGCTATTATGCCGGATTGATTACAAAGCCAGATGGTCAAACATATCATGTAGCCGATCCGATGCAAGCGATGGTTGTAAGAGAGCCAGTTGGTGTTTGTGGATTAATTGTTCCATGGAATTATCCGCTATTGATGAGTGTATGGAAAATTGCACCTGCTTTAGCAGCTGGAAATACAATTGTGTTTAAACCTTCTGAAGTGACACCAATAACTGCAACAAAGCTATTCGAAATCCTTGAAAAAGTAGGGCTACCAAAAGGTGTTGCCAATATGGTAATGGGGGCCGGTCCAATAGTAGGGAATGAAATTGCAGCGAGTCATAAAGTCGATATGATTTCCTTTACAGGTGGAACAAAAACAGGTAAGCACATTATGAGAACAGCAGCAGATAATATGAAAAAGATTTCGTTAGAACTTGGAGGGAAATCTCCAAATATTATTTTTGCAGATGCAGATTTTGAGACTGCTATTGATTATGCTCTATTCGGTATTTATGCAGGTAGCGGACAAGTGTGTTCAGCAGGGTCGAGAATCCTTGTAGAGGAAAGCGTTTATGATAGATTTGTTAATAGTTTTGTAGAGAGAGCACAGCAAATTAACGTTGGGCCTGGTGATCATCCTGAATCAGAAATGGGGCCACTTGTAAGTCAAGAACATATGGAAAAAGTATTACGTTATATTGAAATTGGAAAAGACGAAGGTGCAAACGTTGCTTGCGGAGGTAGACGAATAATGGAGGATGGAAAAGGTGATGGTTTCTTTATTGAACCAACAGTCTTTGTCAATGTAAAACCTGATATGCGCATTGTCCAGGAAGAAATCTTCGGTCCTGTTGTGGTAATTCAAAAGTTTAAAACTGAACAGGAAGCAATTGAGTTAGCAAACGGTACGGATTATGGCTTAGCTGGAGGGGTATTTACGGTTGATGGTGCAAAAGCAATGCGCGTAATTCGCAAGCTTCGCGCAGGCATTACGTGGATTAATAGCTATCATCCAACATACAATGAGGCGCCTTGGGGCGGATATAAGCAAAGTGGTATAGGTCGTAGTCTAGGAACGTTTGGTTTAGAAGAATTTCAAGAAATTAAGCAGATTAATATAAATCTAGAAGTAGAACCTATTGGTTGGTTTGCAAATAAAAAAAATGTAGAGGTGAATTAGATGGAAACGAACGTGAAAAATAAATTGAATGAGAAAGAATCAAATGTAAATGAGTATATTACGAAAGTACTACAGTTAATTGAAAAAGAAAAAGTATCTGAAGAAGAGGCAAATTGGATTCAAAAAGAAACAGTAGACGGATTTAGAGAGCATGTGAATCCTGGTTTTCTTGCTTATAGAAAAACAGTAACAAAAGATGGACAATTTGCAGCAGTAGAATGGTCTGATGAAGGATCTTGTTTTATGGATATTAATGGTAAAAAATACATTGACTGTTTAGGTGGATTCGGAATTTATAATGTTGGTCACCGTAATCCGAAAGTAGTAAAAGCTGTAACAGATCAATTAAAGCGTCAAGCATTACACAGTCAGGATTTACTAGATCCACTTCGAGCAATTCTTGCAAAGATTTTAGCGGATATTACACCTGGTGATTTGAAATATGCTTTCTTCACAAATAGTGGAACAGAAAGCGTAGAGGCAGCATTAAAACTAGCAAAAATGTATAGTGAACGAACAACTTTCATTTCTACAACCCGTGCTTTCCATGGTAAGAGCCTTGGTGCTTTATCTGGGACGGCAAAAGGAATGTTCCGTAAGCCATTTTTACCATTAATTCCGGGTTTCCGCCATGTTCCATTTGGCGATATTGATATGATGAGAAAAACATTTGAGACATGTGCATTAGTGGGAGAAGATGTTGCAGCAGTTATTTTAGAGCCAATTCAAGGGGAGGGCGGCATTATTTTACCTCCAGAAAATTATTTGAAACAAGTGCGAGAGCTTTGTGATGAGTTTGGATCACTCCTTATTTTTGATGAAGTGCAAACTGGAATGGGCCGTACAGGAAAAATGTTTGCAGCAGATTTATATGATGTTGTACCGGATATTATTTGTCTTGCGAAAGCGTTTGGTGGAGGTGTAATGCCAGCGGGAGCTATTGTTGCGAAAGAAAAAGTATTCCAAAGTTGGTTTGAAAATCCATTTATGCATACAACAACGTTTGGCGGGAATCCTCTTGCATGTGCTGCTGCAATTGCAACAATCCATGTATTATTGGAAGAGAAATTACCGGAACGGGCGATGGAAGTTGGAGAGTATTTCTTAAAAGGATTGAAACAAGCAGCAGAAGGACACGAAGATAAAATCTTTGAAATCCGTGGTCAAGGTTTAATGATTGGGATTGAATTCCATAAAGACGAGATTGGTTATGAAGTGTCAAAGGCGATGTTTGATCAAGGTATTCTTGTTGCGGGAACATTAATTAACTCAAAAACAATTCGTATTGAACCATCCCTTACAATTAGTTATGAAGAAGTAGATACAGTTATTAATACGTTTAAATCTGTGCTAACTCAAGTAAAATAAATTTCGTATAATGTTATATGTGAATTCAAACGATTGAAACTATAATTAGAATAGATTTACTTATATTGTATTACAGGAAGGCAGTGTAACGAAAAAGTTACACTGCCTTTTTATTACATTTTTTGTTGTAAGTATTTACATGTAATTTGTCTTGGTGTACTATTTAACTAACACACTAAGACAGGAGGGGAGAAATGAAAATCGAGTTTTCTCCAAACACACCAATTTACATTCAAGTAATGGAATACATAAAAAAAGAAATTGTAACGGGTCATTTATTGCCTGGCGATAAAATTCCCTCTGTACGTGAATTAGCGAGTGAATTACAAGTGAATCCAAATACGATTCAACGTACATTTCAAGAACTAGAGCGGGATGGAGTTGTTGTAACGCGTAGAGGAATGGGACGATATGTAACGAATGAAGGGGAGAAAATTATGGAGCTGCGAAAAGATATGGCGAGAGAATTACTTCATTCTTTTATAGATGGAATGGACAATTTAGGTTTTTCAGAAGAAGAAATTCTTACAATCCTTCGTTCTTCATTACATGAGAAAAGGGAGGAGAACGAATGACAGAGTTATTAAAAATAGAAAACTTATGGAAGCGATACGGATTAAAAGCAGTGATCCGTGAGTTAAATATAGAGATTACAGAAGGAAAAATCGTTGGGCTTGTTGGAGATAACGGAAGCGGGAAAACGACGTTATTAAAAATGATTGCAGGTCTACAACATCCTTCTGAAGGCAGCATAGTAATTAATGGTAAAAAAGTAGGGTTAGAGACGAAAGAAATCGTTTCATTTATGTCTGACAAGCCAGTCTTTGATGATTGGATGACTGTAAAAGATGCATTATTTTTCTATCGAGATTTTTATAAAGATTTCGATATTCAAAAAGCAGTAGATACGATTGCGGAATTTAAAATACCGTTAGAAGAAAAAATTATAGCATTATCAAAAGGGATGGTGGAAAAGCTTCAAATTATTTTAACGTTTTCTCGAAAAGCGAAGTTATATGTACTGGATGAACCACTTGGCGGAATTGATCTTGTTTCTAGAGAACACGTATTAGATCTCATTTTAAAATTTTATAGAGAAGATTGTACCATACTAATCTCAACTCATTTAATAAATGAAGTTGAAAATATTTTTGATGAGGTAATCTTTTTAAAAGATGGAGAAATTGTATTGTATGAAAATGTAGAAGAGTTACGTTTTCAGAGAGGGAAAGCTGTCACGGATGTGTTTAAGGAGGTGTTTAGTAGATGAAGTCGAGCTTAATATATATGTACAATATGAATAAAAAACAGATTGTTATTTCGTTGTTATCATTTATATTTGTTGTGGCTGTTGCCTTTGTATGTATGGGCAATTATATTAAGAAGGAATCGGGAGAAATAAACCAAACAATCATAATTGCGTTAGTTATATTTGTATATATAATTTTTGTAGTAATGATGTTCATTCAAGCGATGTCTGCTTTCGGAAAAATGATTGAAAGTACATTATTTCGGTTAACACCGACATCAGGTAGAAAAATTGTTTTAGCAATATTGTTATTTGCTTTTATCTATTTAGCTATTTTTGAACTCTTAGGTACAATATTCTTATATAGTATTTCTATTAAATTAATAAAAGGTACTGAAATGTATGAAGCATTTATTGGTTTAACTCAAAAACCGTTTCAGCAAATAGTATCTTCAGTTTTGTTTGTATTTAATTTGGTTAGTCTGTTACTTATTTTACTTTTTGTAACAGCGAGTGTGAAGGTATTTTCTCTTAAGAAGAAAATTGAATACGGTGTTATCTTTGCTTTGTTTTTTACATTAAGTAAAGCAATGAGCCTGATATACGCGACATTAGGTAAGCTCGTACCAAGAGGTTATTTTATAGATAAATTATTATATATAGATGAATCGTTTTGTGACGGGGTTTATTTATATCCTGAAAAATTTATGAATCTATATAGTTTTAGTTTTTCTATAGGAATATTTATTCTACTTGTTTATATAACAGGTCGCATAATCGATAAAAAACTAGAAGTCTAAAGGAGGAATCAGCATTGGGAAACGTAGTAGTAAAATTAGAAAATGTTCGAAAAAGGATTGGTGGAACAGAAATTATCCGTGGTTTATCATTTGAGGTTCGTGAAGGGGAAGTGTACGGATTCCTTGGACCGAACGGTAGTGGTAAGACGACGACAATTCGTATGATGACAGGTCTTATATCAATGACAGAGGGCGATATTACAATTTGTGGTCATAGTATTCGCACGGAGCGTGAAAAGGCGTTAGAGCAAATTGGAGCGATTGTAGAAAACCCTGAACTATATGATTATATGACAGGAATGCAAAACTTAAAGCATTTTGCAAACATGGCAATTACTCCAATTAGTAAAGAGCGCATTAATGAAATTGTAAAGCTTGTTGAATTGGAGCATGCGATTCATAAAAAGGTGAAAACATATTCACTTGGTATGAAGCAACGTTTAGGAATTGCACAGGCATTACTGCATCAGCCGAAAATCTTAATTTTAGATGAGCCGACAAATGGATTAGATCCAGCTGGTATTCGTCAAATTCGTGATTATTTACAACGTTTAGCGAAAGAAGAAAATATTGCGGTCATTGTATCAAGTCACTTATTAAGTGAAATTGAATTGATGTGTGACCGCGTTGTTATTATTAAACAAGGTGAGTTTGTACAAGAGTATAACTTGCATGAACAAGCGAAACATGATGAGGCAGTAGTTGTAGCGTTTGAAGTAGATGAAGTTCAGAAAGCGAATGAAATCATTAAAGGTAAGACGCAAGGAAATGTAATTGTAGTATCTGTAATGAAAGAGGAAATTCCACAACTTGTAAAAAAACTTGTAAATGACGATGTGCTTGTATACGGAGTTGCTGTTCAAAATAAAACATTAGAGGATGAGTTCTTAGCGATTACAGGGGGAGTGAAAGCGTAATGTTTAAATTAATTCAAAATGAATTTTTAAAGTTACATGCGAAAAAAGGTATGTATATTTTAATCGGTGTGATTGCTTTATTGGAGATTTTAGGAGCCGTAGTCAAAGCAAAATGGGGTGAACCTGGTAGCTTGAGTGGAACTTACTTAGATTTTGCGAGTTCAAATATTGTTTTAATTATGATATTCACACCGATTTTTGGAATTACAATAGCCTCTCGCACAATTACAGATGAATTCCAAAAAGGAACAATTAAGCAATTATTAATTCGACCAAGAAAACGAATTACAGTTTTATTTTCTAAATATATTACGGTATTATTAACGATGTTATTTATCGTATTTGCTAGTACACTAATTGCGATGATTATTGGCGGCTTTGTAATGGACGGTAGTAAAACAGAATTAACGTTAGCGATTGTGTTAAAAACAATTTTATATCAACTTGTATCACCATTTTTCTTCGCAACGCTTGCATTCTTCTTTGCAAACGTATTTCGAAATTCTGTATTGCCATTACTTATTACTCTATTTTTATATTTCTTAGAACCGGCAATTACGATGTTACTTATGATGTTTGCAAAAGGTGTAGCGAAGTTTGTAGTATTCTTCCATTTGAATTTAAGTGTTTACGATAGTAATAAATTAGTTAGTGGCGGAGCAGAGCCAACATTTACAGAATTTACGTTTACAACTTCAGTATTACTTGTCATCGCGTATTTTGCTGTATTACTTGTAGCATCAAGTGTATTATTCCAAAAGCGTGACGTATTATAATAAAAGAAATCCCCGCTTGTAAAAATGGGGATTTTTATTACATAGTTTTTTACGTTCCTAGTATTCTGTATTTTTAATTAGAGATGCTGTCAGCCATAGAATATCGGATCTTCTCCAGCTAATCTTGGGTCATATAGTCTTTAAGGGGAGCGAATGTAAATTGTAATGAAGTTGAAGAACGGTGATATGGTATATCCAGTAAAGTCGTTATATATATGTTAAGAGATATGCTGTTCGGAAGTAATTGAGAAAAAAAGGAAGGTTTTCAACTATATTCATATTATAATTTAGTTATCCTGCCATTTGTAGGAGAGGGGTTTCCTATAAAACCCTGATTAATATTTTGCTTTTTACTATCTTTGGAGGTGTTCAATATGCAATATGCATTTTCACGTATAAGGCTACGTAGTTTTTTTGGATGGATGATTATAGGGATGTTCCTAACGATGATTCCATTAAGTTTATCAGGTGCTTCTGATAATACGATAGAATTCATGTCACAAATATCAATATTTTTCGTATTTCCACTATTGTGGCTATATTTAAAAACAAGTAAAAATAATGTCGTTTTTAAAAGTTTTTTTGATAAGCCCAGACGTTTACATTGGGGGTTAATTGTATTAGCCGCGATAATGGGAATGATTTTTTCAGTCGGTATATCCCAAATTCAATTTTATATTTTAGCACATACTTTACCTGATTTTTTAGTTACGATGTTAGAAGATGGAAATGTAATTAATACGAGTAATATATATATGACGATATTCACTTTCATTTCAGCATGTGTATTAGCTCCAATAATGGAAGAAGTTATTTTTAGAGGTTTTTTCTTACAGAGAATGGCATACAAATGGGGGATTAAACGAGCGGTCATTATATCCTCTCTTATTTTTGGATTAGGACATTTTGATGTTATCGGTGCTTTCATGTTTGGTGTTATTATGTGTCTTCTATACATAAAGACAAAAAATATATGGACGAATATTGCTGTGCATGCTTTAAATAATTTGATTGCAACGACTATGCAATTGGCAAGTGGAGATGGAAGTGACACAATCTCAATTGCGGAATTGCAGGCACAAAGTAATTTATGGATTGGCATTGGACTTGTGATTGTTGGATTACTTTGGTTAATCCCTTACATTTGGAAACAATGGCGTACGGTAAAAGAAGTAGGTGTGCCACCGCTTCGTTTCATAAATGAAGAAAAAGTAGTGAATACATCAGAAGAAAATGAAATATATAGCCAAGTGATAGTAACAGATAGATTGATGGCTGTAGAGCTGCCTGATGAAGCTGTAAATAAGCTTCGGTTAGAAGAAAATGATTATGTAACAGTTTCTGTAGAAGAAGATAAAATTGTTATAAAGAAAGCGTATAATAGATAATTAAAAAGTAGCTCCTAAAGAGCTACTTTTTAATTTGTAATAATCTCTACACGAAAATTATTACCGTTCTTTACATATTTAATATCTGTAACGATCCGAACTGTTTTTAGAAGTTCAACTTTTTCACCAATTCGAGGGATGGTCGGAACATTGTCCCAAATACCAAGCAAGTCATCTAATTGTGCCGTTTTTTCATAAAACCAGATTTTCAATGTAAAGCCCCTTTCTCGAACTTTATGTATTTTAATACATAATATATTATTTTTATTCTTATTGTAAGGGGTTTTTTAATATTTTATGAATAAAAATAAATTAATCTTCTGGGAAGATATGTTCAATGTCTGGAGTAAGAGCTACTTCTGATAATACGATATGAGAAACTGTCGTTGCATATGAAGAAACGTCATTAATAAATTCTTCAAGTTCTACGAGCGAAGGAACAGAAATTTTTACAATGTAGCATAAGCTTCCTGTTACTCGGTAACAAAAACTTGCAGAGGGATAAGACTGAATAAACTGTTGCATACGTGTTGTATCACCATTTTTTAAAGTGATTTCTAAAATACAATCTAAAACAAGTCCTGCTTTTTTATAATCGATATCGATAGTGTATTTTTGAATAACTCCTTCACTTTCAAGTTTACGAACACGTTCTGTAGTAGACGGAGCGGATAAGTTTACTCGCTTTGCCAATTCTCGCATCGAAAGTCGACTATCATTATATAATTCATTTAAAATTTTTCGATCAACACGGTCTAGTTGCATTTGTAAATAAACCTCCAGTAAAATGATATTTTTTGTAAAGTAAAAATATAAATTAAGATTCATATGAAATGTAAAGTGAACCTTATTTATTTTACAATAAAACAGAAGGAAATAGGAGGGGAAATGATGGAGAGGATTTCATTATCAAATGTAGGAGATACAAAGTTTCAAAAGTTATTAGGTCATAATCCGGATATATTACATTCGTGGAGTGCGTTAGAGGATACAATGTACAATAAAGGAACTCTTTCAGCAGAGTTGAAGGAGCAAGTGAGACGAACATTAGCGTATGGGAATGAATGTCCGTACTGTATGGCAAAGGGAAGACCTGATGATATGCAAAAGGTAGAAGAAATTAGTGTAGCAGTTACTTTTACGCATACATTTGTTCATGACCGAAAGGCGATAGATGATAATATGTTTCATATATTAAAACAATATTGGACGGAAAAAGAAATTGTAGAGCTTTGTGCCTATATTTGTTTTATTACCGCGTCGCAGCAACTTGGTTTTCTGTTTCAATTACAGCCCAATTAAATAGGAGGATAGTATGCTTAATCAAGTAGCACTTATAATCATTGATGTACAAGAAGCATTCAACTTGCCGTACTGGGGCATGAGGAATAACCTTTTTGCGGAAGAAAATATGAAAAGTTTGTTAGAAGAGTGGAGAAAAAGGAAACTACCAGTTTTTCATATTCAACATGTAAATAAAGAAGATGTTCAGTCGATGTTTTATCAATATGCGGAAACGGTGGACTTTAAAGAAGAAGTGCAACCAATGCTAAATGAAATAATTATCCAGAAATCCGTTAATAGCGCGTTCATTGGGACAAATTTAGAAGAACAATTAAGAGAGCAAAAATGTAATACGGTAGTGATTGTAGGATTAACAACAAACCATTGTGTGGAGACTACAACACGGATGGCAGGTAATTTAGGATTTACAACGTATTTAGTGAGCGATGCGACGGCTACTTTTAATCGTATAGGTCCAGACGAAATAGAGTATAGTGCAGAGGACATTCACAATATGACGCTTGTAAACTTACATGATGAATTTGCTAAGATTGTTACGACTGAAGAAGCCTTAAAATTATTTTAAAAAAATAATTACGGAATTATGTAGAAAAAAATAAGAATATTTCGTATAATCTAAGTATAATCATTTTAAAAATAGGGGTGGCATCATATGAAGAAAATTCCAGTAAAGAAAATAGAAGAAGTACTAGTTTTAGCAGGGGATAATAAACAAAAACAAAAGGAATTTTATGAATTGCTCTTAACAACTGATTTTTATGTTGCTGGTTCATTAGAAGCAGAGGACGGGGCAACAGAAGGCACACTTCGTTTACGTCATTTCCAAGGAGAAGATAGATGGATCGTTCCATTCTTTACACAAGTGGAATTTGTAAAAGATGTGTTGCCAGAAGGGACACCCCTTATTACGATACGTGGAAAAGAATTATTTGGTAGCATCGAGAAAGATGCGACAGCTGTATTAAATGTTGGAACAGATATGAGTAAAACATTTATTCCAGAAGAAATTGCAGATATAGCATCAGGACGAATCTTTAATTATTATAAGTAAAAGGAAAAGCTTAGTAGCTTTTCCTTTTTAATTTGAACATGGAGTGGTTATACCAGAAGAAATAGAAACAGTTTTGTTATTTGTATTTATTGTTGCTGTAGCTCCGAGGGGAATACCAATATTTGGGCTTATATGTCCGATTGGTAAACCGAATAGCACAGGTATATTATATGGTGTGAAATATTCATATAATATTGTTTGCAATGATTGGGATGGTTTAGAAGGGGTGCAGTCGTGACAACTTGTGAAAATAACGCCACTGCATTCATTAAACTGTCCAGATAAAAGTAGTTGATTTAACATCCGGTCAATGCGATAAGGTTCTTCACCAATATCTTCAAGCAATAAAAGTTTATTTGCCGTATTTATCTCATAGGGCGAGCCAATTATACTTGTTAACACAGTTAAATTCCCTCCAACTAATGTGCCTGTAACTGTACATGGAGAGGTAGGTACGATACATTTTGATGCAGATAAGATAGATGAATACGGATGGAAGAGTTGATTGAAGGAAGATAAAGAGAGAGAATCTATACCTTTTCCTAATTCTTCAATCATTGGACCATGAAAAGTAACCAGCTCCGCATAACGTGAAAAGGCAGTATGCAAAGCCGTAATATCGCTATATCCCCAAAAAATCTTTGGATTTTGTTGAATGATTTCATATTGAATGTAAGGGAGAAGGCGAGCGCTTCCGTAACCACCCCGTGCACAGAAAATCGCTTTGATCTTAGTATTTGCAAATGCTTCATGTATATCATCAAGACGAACTTGATCACTTCCAGCTAAATAGCCATACTTCTCATAAACACTCTTTCCAATTAATACGGATAATCCCATCTCTTGTAGTACTTTCACACCTTTTAAAACATTTTCGAGCGTTGGTGGGCCTGATGGGGCGATAACCATTACAGTGTCACCGTGTTTTAATGCATTTGGATAAATCATTGTATTCCCTCCTTCTCTTTCAATATATTCGAGCGGTGATGGTTCAATCCTTGCAAAAGCAGGGGAAAACATGCCACATAAAGAAAGTATAAGGAGAGTAGGAGGGAAAATGATGTTTACAAGCCGAGTTACAGAAATATTACAAGTGAAGAATCCTATCATTCAAGCTGGGATGGCAGGTGCTATTACAACGCCAGAGCTCGTTGCAGCTGTAAGTAATGGAGGAGGATTAGGTACGCTTGGAGCTGGCTATATGAGTCCTGAACAAATTCGTGAAGCTATTTATAAGATAAGGGAGTTAACAGATAAACCATATGGTGTTAATTTACTTTTAACAAAAGAGGTAAAGATAGAAGAAGAAAAGGTAAAAGAGGCGAACGTATTACTTGAATCGGTGAATAGAGAACTAGGTATAGAGGGAGAGCAGACGTTAAAGCTGCCGAAAAGTTATACAGCGCAATTACAAGTATTATTAGAGGAAAAAGTACCGGTCGTTAGCTTTGCATTTCAAACGTTAGAAAAAGAAGAAATAGAGGAATTAAAAAGAAGAGGAATAAAAGTTATCGGCACAGCTACCCATGTAGCAGAAGCGAAAGTACTCGCCGAGTTAGGCGTAGATATTATCGTCGGACAAGGTAGCGAGGCAGGAGGGCATAGAGGAACGTTTATTGGGAAAGAACGTGATGCTATGATTGGTACGTTTGCGTTAATTCCGCAATTAGTAGCAGAAGTACCTCATATCCCGATTGTCGCAGCAGGTGGTGTAATGAATGGGCAAGGGCTTGTTGCGGCATTTGCATTAGGGGCAGAAGCTGTTCAAATGGGATCAGCCTTTTTAACGAGTGAAGAAAGTATTACGCATGATGTGTATAAAGAAGCGATTTTGCATAGTACAGATACGAGCACAACTGTAACCCGTGCGTTTTCCGGGAAATATGCACGGGGTATTCGTAATGAATTTATTGAGAAGCATGAAGGAAGAGAAGAGAATTTACCGATGTATCCAGTGCAAAACGTATTAACTTCTAAAATACGCCAAGAAGCAGCGAAGCAAAATAAGGAAGAGTATATGTCGCTTTGGGCGGGACAAGCATCATCATTAGCACGAACGGAATCAGCTCAGCACGTAGTGAAACGTGTCATGAATGAAGCGGAGAATGTAATCGAACAATTACAAAATGTATATAGAAAAAGACCACTTGAATAATTCAAGCGGTCTTTTCGTTAGTTTGCTTTATAAAATTGTTGGATAGCTTCGTCGATGTAAACCCAGCCTTTCCAACCTAAGTGCATATGATCTTTTAAGAAGTACTTATCATATTCATGATTTGAGAAGTCAGCAATTGGATAGCCAGCTTTCTTAATTTGCTCATGAACTTTATTGTAGTATAACTCGCGTTTTTCTTTCGGGAAGCCAGCGTAATCATACCAAGGACCTTTTACAGGAACAGAAATGAAGAGTGGTTTTGCACCAGATTGTTTTAATAAATCAAGTACAATTTGTAAATCTTCATACTCTGGTGATTGGTCATAAGCATCATTTTTTAAGTAACCTTCACGTTGCTTTAATTTCTTCTTAATTTTGCTATTGAAGTAATCATCTTCGATACCGTATTCGTTAGAGCCTGATTCTACTGCACCTGTTTGATCAGCATGCTTACGAGCTTCTTCCCAGTTCATTTGTTTCAATGATGGATCAAGCGTTTCTTTATGCGGCTTAATATCAAACATTGCTGTAAATAAATCTTTACGATCTAAAATGTTACGATAAATATAAGCGAAAGGTTTAGCAGCAAGTGCTTTTACTTTATACTTTGTATCATCGTAGGCGATACCTTCAAGCGAAATTTTTAGTAAAGTTTCTTTTTTAACAATCTCAAAGTTTAATAAACGCTTCGCAATTTGTTTTTTCATTTCAGGTTTTAAATCATCGTTGAAAATGAAGTGGTAACCTTGTTGTTTTGAAAAGTTAGGTGCAAAGTGCGTTTCATCAATACCTTGTGGTACAAACCATTGCGGAGAAAGAACGAATATCATTTTTTTATCTTTCAATTGATCCATTGTCGATGCTAAGTTTAATACATGTACAAGGTCTTGTGTTCCGCCGCGTCCAAGCAGGAATGGTGTGAACCCTTCAGGCTTTACTTTGAAATAATTCGATGGATGGAAAGCATCCATACGTGCGAATTCCGATGAACCGTACATCGGAAGATATTTCGGGTCTGCTAACATCTTTTGCTGTAAAATCATACTTTGAATCTTTTCTTCTTTTAAAGAAGTCGCAGCTTGTTCTACTTTTTCATCACTTAAAAGTGGAAGTAGGAAGCGCGTTGGAATAAGTAAGAATACAGCAAAAAGGGCCAATGCTAAAAGCATCGGACCAAATTTTGCTTTGTTCATCGGATTTCTTCCAACTTCTTAATAACCATATTTGGTGTAGCCCACTCATCACGGTCAAAATCAGAAATAGACACTTCAATATCTAAACGCTCTTGGAATTCAACTAATAAAGATACTACAGCGAAAGAATCAAGAATACCTTCTTCAAATAATTGAACATCTAAGTTTTCTTTCACAATATCGTTTTCACATACTTCTTCTAAAATATCTAATACTTGCTCTTTGAATTCTGCCATTTTTAAAATCTCCTTTATATCCGAATATATTATATGTGCAACTTCTTAATGGAATAAGAAGAGTGCATTAAAAGTATCTGTTAAGGTGTCCAGAGAAAATTAGGAAACCGAAACATACAACGTGGAACGTAATTACAATCGCAAGGACGCGTGTAAATTTATTATTTGGCCAAAACTTATGCTTTTTGTTTTTTCGTTCGAAAATATCGAATAAAATAAACAGTGCGGCATGATATAGACCGTAAATAATATACTGAGCAACAGCGCTTCCTTGGATGTGCCAAATTCCCATGATGAAAAAGTTTAAAAATGCACCGATATACGAAATTGTGTAGCGGTTTTTAATTAACTTTTTCTTCGTTGCAAAAAAGACGAAGCGCATGTAAATAAAATCACGGAACCAGAATGATAAACTCATGTGCCAGCGGTTCCAGAAGTCTTTAATATTACGACTAAGGAATGGCTTATTAAAGTTTTCTGGCGTTTTAATTCCCATCATATAACTTACACCAATTACAAATGAGCTATAACCAGCAAAATCGAAGAATAGATATAAGCTATAGCTATACATATAAATCATATTTGAAAAGATTGTATCGTGTTGAGCGAATGCTGGATCCATAAAATATTGCTTTATTAAGTAAGCAATAATAAATTTATACAAGAAACCTTGGAAAATACGATTTAGTCCTGTATATAGTAAGTTTTGATATTCTTCAGCGCTAGGTGGCTTTTGAATATCTTTTTGGAATCTTCGGTAACGATCGATAGGTCCTGTTGAAATCGCAGGGAAGAATAAAACGAATTCCCAGAAGTTAAAGAAAGAAAGTTCTTTAATTAAACCATCACGAACTTCAAATACCATTTGAACTGCTCTAAATGTTACGTAAGATATACCTAGAAAAACAACAAGTTTTAATTCAGGTAAAACGGATGCAAACGGTGCGATTTTTGCCAAAATAAGTGGCAAAATTGATAAAATAACAGCTATACAAAACGTGAATGTACTATTATTTTGTTTTCTTAAAAGTAAATAGCCTTTAATAAGGGCGTATTGCCAAATAATAAATGCAGCTAACATCATTGCTTGCTTCGGTTTATCAGAGAAGATAATAGCAATCATTACTAATGTTAAAACGGCATTATATTTACGCAACATTTTACCTTTTAATCCAGCTATGATAGTAGGTATTAATAAAATGCCCACTATAGCGAAAAAATAAAATGATCCATATGCGGTCATGCTGTAACCTCACTCAATAATTTTTTGCGATCTACCTTTCCATTTGGTGTCATTGGAATAGAAGATTGATACATGAATTTACGTGGAATCATGTAGTTTGGTAAACGCTCATTGAGTTCTTTTTTGATTGCAGATGTTAATTTGAATTCTTTTTCAAACGAATGCTCTCCAGGAACAACAACCGCTAATAAATAATCGTATTTTTCACCTTTTTTAATTGGAACAATAACTGCTCCTTCTACGTAAGAACACGCACGAAGATGATGCTCAATTTCTTCTAATTCCATTCGATAACCATGAAGCTTAATTTGGAAATCAAGACGACCATTATAGAATAGAAGACCATTTTCAACATAGCCAGCATCGCCTGTTTTATAGGCGCGCTCACCGTCAATTATAGTAAATGCTTTTTCTGTTAATTCAGGGCTTCCTAAATATCCAACGCTTACGCTTGGACCGACAATTACGATCTCACCTTTTTCACCATCAGGTGCGATTGTGCCATCTTCTTTCATAATAAGAAGGCGACAGTCTGATTTACAGTAGCCAACTGGAAGTGATTTGTATTGATCAAGCACTTCTTCTGTAACGTGAATACCCGTTACAGCGACAGTAGCTTCTGTTGGACCGTACGTATTCATAATTGTTGCTTTCGGGAAACGCTCAATTAATTTTCTAGCTACTTCATTTGGTAACACTTCACCGCAGAATAAGAATGTTTTCATGTTTGGTAGCATACTCTCAGAGAAAGATGCTTCCATTAAACACATTTCAGCGAAAGATGGTGTCGAAGTCCATACTTGAATATCCGATTGCTCTAAAGAAGCAAACAAGTCTTTTGGACGTGCAATCATATCTTTATCGATTGCCCAAAGTGTACCACCTGTTACTAATGATGGGTAAATATCCATTACAGATAAATCAAATGAGAAAGGTGCTTGGTTTAAGAATACTTGCCCTGTTTGTAAGTTGAAATCTTCTACAGCCCATTTTGTAAAGCTAACAAGGCAGTTATAAGTAATCTGAACCCCTTTCGGATTACCTGTACTTCCTGATGTGTAAATAATGTAGAAGTTCTCATCACCTTTTACCGCATGTTCAGGATTTGGAATGTTCCCTTTATGAGTAAAGAAAATATCTTTTAAGTTGTCTTCACTTACAATGCGAACTGGTAAATCAGTTACAGTTACTTCTGTTTCTGATAAAAGTAATTTCGCACCAGAATTTTCAGCGATACGTTGTACACGATCAGCTGGGATAGATAAATCTACAGGAATGTAAGCATGTCCAGCTTTTACACATCCTAAAAAGTTAATAATCATTTCAGGTTGCATATGGCCATACACCATAATTGGTGAACGATCATCTGGATACTCAGAAGAAATCCAATGTGCTAACGCATCAGAATCTTCCTTTAATTGTTTGTACGTAATTTTCGCATCTCGCCAAACAAAAGCGGTTTGATCAGGCGTTTCTGCAGCCCACTTTTCAATTTGTTCTAATAACTTCATAACGTTCCCACCCTAGAATTCATTGTAAATAAATGTACTTGTGTTTGTATCATGGAATCCATACAACCAAAGTAATGCAAATAAAATTGCAAGGTAATAAACCGTCTTTGCAACCCATTGTGTGAGTGGTCGAGACCATATCTCTTTTAATCTTTCCATGTCTTTCCCTCTCTTAATGAAATAATAGCTCTTTGTAGGTATCATGTCCTACATTATTGTGAAAAAAACAAAATTCCACATTTTAGGTAAAAATAAGACAAAAGGCTCTTTTTTGATATTAGCACTAAATACTAAAAAAGAAAATCCCTAACTTAGCAATTATATTACATTCAGCATGAATTTGTAATGGGTTTGACATGTAAATAGAAAGTAGATTGTGTGAATGTATAAAAGTGGCCTGGGAGAATGTATAGAAATGCAATATTTGTTTGTATCTTTGAATTTTTCATAGTTAATTTATGAATTGCTAAAGTTTCTTAAAAGGAGGAATTTCTGATGAAGAGCGTGTGGAAGGATCTGATTTCAGAAGAAAACATTATTAAATGGAGACGGCATTTTCATAAATATCCAGAATTATCATTTCATGAAAAAGAAACTTCGCAATTTATATATGATACATTATGTTCATTTTCTTATTTTGAAGTAACAAGACCGACTAAGTATAGTGTACTAGCAATTAAAAGGAGTGTGCAAAAAGGAAAAGTAGTTGCTATTCGAGCGGATATAGACGCATTACCAATTCAAGAAGAGACACTAAAGTCCTATGCATCGGTCAATAAAGGTATCATGCACGCATGTGGGCATGATGCACATGCTGCTATTTTGTTAAGTGTTGCAGAGACGATAGCAAATATAAAGGAAGAGTTTGTAGGCGAAGTTCGTCTGTTTTTTCAGCATGCAGAAGAAGTATATCCTGGCGGTGGACAAGAAATGGTTGAGGCAGGTGTTATGGATGGTGTTGATTATGTAATAGGTTTACATGTTATGTCTGGATTGGAAAGCGGAAAGATTGGAATTGTGTATGGGCCGATGATGGCAGCACCAGACGTGTTTACAGTTGAAATTAACGGAAAAGGAGGGCATGCGGCGCGGCCGGAAGAAACGGTAGATCCTATTGCTATTGGAGCACAAATTGTTACAAACTTACAACATATCGTATCAAGAAATACAAGTGCTTTTATGCAAAGGGTAGTTTCAGTTACACAATTTCATGGGGGAATGGCGGATAATATTATTCCAAATGGAGCAACTTTAATGGGAACTGTTCGATCTTTTAATCAAACATTAAGAGAGGAAGCAAAAGAGAAAGTTGAGCAAATTGTGAAAGGAATTACAGAAGCTCATGGAGGGGATTATACATATACGTATCGTTACGGATATGATCCAGTTATTAATAATGAGTACATTACGAAAATAGTAGAAGAAAGTGCGATGAAATTGTTCGGAAATCAGTGTATTGTGCATCTTGAACCTTCTATGGGAGGAGAAGATTTTTCAGCATATTTAAGAAAAGCACCTGGTTGTTTCATTAAAATAGGGACGGGAAATAAAAGTATCAATACTTGTTATCCTCATCACCATCCGAAATTTGATGTGGATGAATCAGCCCTAATTTATGGAGTTGAACTATTTTTAGAGACAACTATAAGGTTACTAGAAACGTATAAAGAATAAAAAAAGGCAACTGCGCTCTATCGCAGTTGCTTCTATTTCTTTCCGTCAGAGAGGGCTGAGAAAGAACTATGCTCATTTATAGTATATGAATAGCTAACGGACAAGCTTGTACATTTTAACTATTTTTTAAAAAATAGTTATTGACTTTGATTATCAATTTCAATTAATCTAAGTGTGTAGATGGAATTGATAATTATTATCAGTTAGATAGATGAGGAACTTTAATGAGAAAAACATTTCACCTTTTACGAAGGGGATTAGAAAATAAAAATAAAGATGTCGATAAGCATATTGAGTGGCAACGAAATGTAATTCGTTCTGAATATGTAGACAAGAAGAATGCAAGTCAAACAGAAAAAGCGATACATAGTAAAGGGAGAGATTCAGTTGAGTAAGTTAATAATGATTTATGCAAGTATGAGTGGAAATACAGAGGAAATGGCCGATCATATTGCGGGTGCGATTCGTGAAACAGAAAATGAGATTGAAGTCATTGATATTATGGATACACCAGAAGCTTCTATATTAGAACAATATGACGGTATTATTTTAGGAGCTTATACTTGGGGAGACGGTGACCTTCCTGATGATTTCTTAGATTTTTATGATGCAATGGATGCGATTAACTTAACTGGTAAAAAAGCAGCAGCATTCGGTTCTTGTGACTCGGCTTATCCGAAATACGGTGTAGCGGTTGATATTTTAATAGAAAAGCTGCAGGAGCGCGGGGCAGCAGTTGTGTTAGAAGGACTAAAAGTAGAATTAACGCCAGAAGATGAAGATGTAGAGAAATGTTTACAGTTTGGAGCTGAATTTGTAAAACACCTTTCTTAATGGCAGAAGGGAGATGAAGAGCAATTGCATGAGAGAATCTCAATTAAAACGATGACAGATTATCATTTATATGATTTTATGCGTTGTCCACATAAATTTTATTTCCGTCATATAAAAAGAAGAGAACCATCTTCATTTGAATGACAACAAATAGCACAAATGATTGTGAATCAAATTATTAACGAGTATTACACACTACCAGCGGGCCAACAAACGAAAATTTTACTTTTAATATTAATAGAGAAATATTGGAAAAAAGTAAGGGTTAATATGTTTGCTTCCAAAGCAGAGTACTATATTGTTTTAGCGAAGTTAACAGATCACTTATTACAGTTTGTTGAACGAGATGAGAGTCAGGCACCGCCGTTATTTTTATATGAGAAGTTTCAAACATATATGGAAGAGTTAGGTGTTCATATTTCATTGACATTTGAAGTTGGTGAGTGGGGCAAACAATCATTTGTAATTAAAAAGTATGTTGTCGACGCGAATGAAGAAATGCTTGCTCTTTGTCAGAAGCTAATGACTGTGTTTAGTTATAAAGCTTTCGGCATTCTTCCAGGAAAAATAGAAGTTATTAATTTAATAGAAGGAACTAAGTATGAGTACATTCCAAAACAAGAAGATATTATAACTGGAATGGATGATTTATTTAGAATGAAAGAAATGCTGCAACAACCTGAGCACTACACAGAGCGCAATTTTCGTTCTGAGTGCATGAGCTGTGCCTTTCGTAGTGAATGCCAAGTGGAAGAGGCAAAAGAGGAAACATCGCAGAAGAAAAATATCGTACATTAAAGGATGCAATTTTGCATCCTTTTTATTATTGACATGAAAAGCTTTTCATCATTTACGGTATATTTGTAGCAGAATTTTAATAAGAGGAGGAATAATCAATGAGAGATGAAACAGCAGTATTTCAATGGTTAAAAGAACAAAATGCTCCTTTTGGAATTCAACTGCAAATTTTACAGGCATTTCAATTGTATAAAGTCATTGTTGAAATGGATAAAAAGTTAATGATGTATGAGGAGAGAGAATATAGGGAGAGAATTTAATCTCGCCCCTGTAGTATTGTTTTAAGCTGTTCTTCATTCTTCTTTAATGTTACGTTGTTGTTTGCTTCGGCGTTATAAATCAAGTTATGTAATAAAGGGCTGTATTGATAAAAGGTAGTGATGCGGTGAATAAGTAATGGATCATGGTGAGAAACAAGTGTACTGTATTGTTCATATACAGATGTAGTAAACTCATGACCGAAATCATAATATAGTCCAGCAAAATCAAAAGCGGGATCGCCAATTTGGGCATCTCCAAAATCGATAACACCTGAAATGGTTTTGCTTTGGTTTTTAAATAAAATGTGATGATGTGTAAAGTCAGCATGAATGATTGTATTTTGAAAGGTAGATTTAGCTATATTGGCAAAGAAATTTTCGAATAAACTATTTAAGGCTGATTTCTGTAATGAAGTAAAACTGTTAGTAAGATATTGATTTAATTTTGTTTGTAGCTCTGTCCAGTAGGTAAGTGTTTTTTCGATAGGGAATCCCAGCGTTTCAACACGTTTTAAAGGAATATTATGTAAAGTCGCAAGGAAAGTGGCTAATTGTGTAATAATTATTGTCCGTTCTTTTTGCTCTAACTTCGTAACTATTTCTGTTTTTAACGGTTCACCGTGAATGAGAGTATAGTAACTACAAAGTGGAACAGCATCAGTATCATTTTTATATAATAGGCAATACTGTGGAACCTCGATTTCTTGTAGCGAATGAGAGAGCAGTTTGCATAGTTCCTTTTCTAAAGGAATTCGCTTTGCACATTCTTGTTTTCGCGGGAAACGAAATAGTAGTTCATCATTTACTATAGCCGCTATGTTATCCCAGCCTTCTTCATTTTGTTTATATGAGTGTATAGAAAGATTAGGCAGAGCTTCTTTTATATACTGTTTGTAAGAGTCCATAATTGTTCCTCATTTCTAAGTTAAAATTAGGGTATTTCAGTTTATGATATCAGAATATTCCCTATATATATAACGCTTTTGGTTTGTTCATATAAAGCGGTAGTTTTATCCCGCTATTTGTCGGGCAGTAAAACTCCCACTTCAAAATTTGGCTGGAGCAGAGAAGTTCGGTGGGAGCCTTACTGCCGGTAAACGCCCGATTGATGTGGGCTAATAATCAGTAGAGGACGAGCAAAATCCTCACTGATTAAAGTTTCACTTTATAGATCAGTATGAGCTATACGTAAATCAGTATATGAATTTGTGAATTTTTTCCTCCTAAATTTTTTTAGACATATTTTCATAAGGTGTTCAGAATACAACAGATCGGCTATTTCTGTTTATTGAACGTATGAAATACACAAACTATAATAATAAATATAAATAACCGACACTATGTTGGTTAAAAAATAGGAGGTACAAAAATGAAAAACCAAGTATCAATAGTAGTTGAACATGAATTGAATGACGTAACACCAGAAATGATTGACTGGTGGTGGGATAATATTGATAACTCTGAACGATATAAACTATGGCACCCAGAAGAACATGTTGATTTTAAGTGGCTAGTTGATCCTAAAGTGCATGGGCATGTAGGAGCCATATCAGCTTCAATCGAATCTGCTGGGGATGGACTAGAGTTCCCGCTAAGAATTAGATGGGAAGATCCTAAAGATTGTCCTATAAATACCCATTACAGCCATGTTTTAATGGGTTCATGTTTAGATGATAATGACGATGTAATTTCACAAGTAATACATCAATACGAAAAATCCGAAAACGGTACAGTAATGACTTCTACATTCATTTTCCCGAAAGGATTACCACCATTTATTAATCTAAGTGGTTTATATAAACACAATGTAGAAGAAATGAGTCAGTTCAGTGAATTTTTACCAAATCTTTTTGAAGAAAATTTGTAAGACAACGTAACAGCGTTACTTTTAATAAGTGACTAACTAGAAAATAAATCGGACCGCACCCTTTTAGATAGGACTAAAATGGTGCGGTCTTTTTAATATCAAATCAATCACTTGCCACTTTACTTCTTTTGGGTAATGTACTCTTCCCTTCAAACGAAAATACCTCCGTTTAATTTACATACTTAGTATGCGAATTAAACAGAGGTGTTTTTTATGTACTACTATTCGGGCTCACTTCAAAGAGCAGAGGGGTCTTAAAGATTTTCATTTTGTTGCCCAAGTTCTTTTTGAGCAATGTATAAGTTTCCTTGCTCCACTTGTTTTAGTGTATGAACAGAATCTCCTGCATATCCTTTTTCTGTTTTAACAGTTCTTTTTGAACGATCAGATTCTTGTTTCTTCATATAATAAGCCACCTTTCATTAAAAATAGACGAAAATAATGAGTACGAGTAATACAGCTGCGAAAATGGTAATGCCCATTAAAAAAGAGGTGTTTTTATATTTAGGTGGCTTATGTACATCTTGCCTGTATCCAGGTGAAATTTCAGGTGCGAATTCTTCATCGAATGATTGTTTCTTTTGTTTTTCGTCCATATGTACCCACCTTTCTTTTTCATTATGTTACACGTTACAAGAAAAAATATGCATGAAGAAAACAGCCGCTATAACATTAGCGGCTGTTTTGTGTTGTATATTTTCTTTGTACTTGAAAGAGACGGATAAGTAGGAAGCTTGCACCAAATGCCAGACCGATAATAAGACCGATCCAATAACCTTTTGCGGCCCAGTCAGTATAAGTTGCTAATATGTAACCAAGAGGTAGGCCTATCACCCAATAAGCGATCAATGTCATAATTAAGGCAACATTTACGTCTTTATAACCACGCAACGCTCCTTGTACTGGAGTTGCAATCGCATCTGAAATTTGAAATAAAATCGCGAATATAAGAAATTCTTTTGCTAAATGATGAACTTTTGCATCTGTCGTATAAATAGAAGCAATTGCATCATCAAAGAAATAAAGAAAAATCGAATACAAAAGAGCGAATGCAAGGGCTAACCCAATCCCGATAAATCCATAGTGTTTTGCATTATTGTATCGTTTTGCACCAACTTCAAATCCAACTGCAATCGTCATTGCCATTGCTAAACTGAGCGGAGTCATATATAACAAGGAAGCAAAGTTCATAGCTGCTTGATGTGCTGCAATAGTTGTTGTACTAAAATTACTCATCATAAGTGTTACTGCAGCGAAAATACTCGTTTCAAAAAAGATAGCAAATCCGATAGGGACGCCAAGTTTTAAAAATGTTTTCCAACTTGCAAGAGAAGGGCGGTATAACTGTTTAAAGATATTAAATGATGCGAAAGGCTCTTTCGTCCGAATAATAATGACTGTAATAATTAAAATGCACCAATATGTTGCTGTAGAAGCGATTGCCGCACCGACACCGCCGAGTTTAGGGAAACCGAAGTTCCCAAAAATTAATAAGTAATTTAATACGACGTTAATTGGTAATGATAGCAATGTAATAATCATCGTTGTTCGAGTTTTTCCTAATGCATCAATAAATCCACGTAAAACAGTGTAAGTAAATAAAGGGATAATTCCAATTGCGATAATACTTAAAAATTGTGCAGCAATACGTTCTACAGGTTCTTCTAAGTGCATGCCGTTTAAAATAGGTGAAACAACGAAGAAACCGATAAAGATGACAACGAAACTAGCACAAATTGCTAAATAAACTGCTTGTATAACAACGTGGGGAACATCCTCTTTTTTCTTTGATCCAATCAGTTGTGCAACAATAGGAGTAGTAGCCATTAAAATTCCTGTTAATCCCGTACTAACTGGAAGCCATATACTCGTTCCGATAGCGACACCTGCTAAATCAGTAGGACTTGCATGTCCTGACATCGTCGTATCAAAAAAGCTCATCGCAAATAATGACATTTGCGTTACAAAAATCGGGAAAAAGAGTAAGACAAATTGCTTTAACTTTTGTGAGAATGAAGTAGTTTCTTTCATAAAATCCCCTTTCAACGTAAAAAACAAACTCTTATTATCATACAATTTAATCAAAAAATAGAAAAGAAATACGCGTATACAACAAATGAAATCAATAAAAAGGATGCACTTTGAAAAGGGATAAGGTATTATGATAAGGTGTGAAAAAATTACATATTCGTTATTAAGGAGGCACTACTTGTGGCTGATTGGTTAATTGGAATAATTATGGGTGCTGTTGAAGGTTTAACAGAGTTTTTACCAGTTTCATCAACAGGACATATGATTTTAACAGGTCATTTACTTGGATTTGACGATGAGAGAGCGAAAGTTTTCGAAGTTGTTATCCAATTGGGATCGATTTTAGCAGTTGTTGTTATATTTTGGAAGCGTTTATGGTCATTAGTCGGAATAGGGAAAGTAACAGATGGACCATCGTTAAATTTATTACATATTATTATCGGGATGATTCCTGCCGGAATTCTTGGTGTATTATTCCATAGTGCAATTAAAGAAGTTTTATTCGGTCCAGGACCGGTTGTTATTAGTTTAGTAGCTGGTGGTATTTTAATGATTGTTGCTGAGAAGTTTTCAAAACCAAGTACAGCGAGAACGTTAGATGAAATCACATATAAGCAAGCATTTACAATCGGGATGTTCCAATGTTTAGCACTTTGGCCAGGATTTTCTCGTTCTGGATCTACAATAAGTGGTGGTTTGCTAGCTCGTGTTTCACATACAGCGGCAGCGGAATATACGTTTATTTTAGCAGTGCCAATGATGGTAGCTGCAAGTGGATTAGATTTAATTAAAAGCTGGGATATTTTAAGCACGGCTGATATACCATTATTTGCAACTGGATTTATTACAGCATTTGTTGTTGCGATGCTTGCAATCGTTTCATTCTTAAAATTATTAGCTCGTGTAAAACTAACACCGTTCGCTTATTATCGTTTCATTTTAGCAGCGGTATTCTATTTCTTCCTTATGTAAGAATAAATTATCGGAAATACCCTATAGATTAGACGCTTGAAGAAGGTCTATTCTATAGGGTATTTCTTTTATAGCAGGAGAAAATAAAATTTTTGCTCTCATTTACTTGTATTTCACTATGTAAAATATGACATAATGATTTTGTTATATTAATATAAATAAAATTTATAGGGTATTTGAGAGGAGCAGTTTAGTGAGCTTTGCAATAGAAATAGTAATTCCAGCACCAATTGATGTTGTGTTTGATTATGTAAATAATGATGAGAAAATAATGGAATGGAGTACCTTTATGGTAGAAAATAGGTATCCTCCAAATGTAGATATAAACAATCCCCGTGAAGGTGATAAATATGTATCTGTGCAAAAGATGGGTAAGAAAATATATGAGTTTGAGGCGGAAATTTTAGAGTGTGAAGCACCTTATATCGTATCAATTGGATGTGAAATGAAGCAAGGTTATACTGCCGTAACTTATATGTTAGAAGAGGATGAAGAAGGTACATCGCTTACTTTAATCGTAGAATTTGAACCGAAGAATTTTTTATATAAGATTATGTACAAGTTGACCGGATGGATGACACGTGGAATATACATGGGTGAAATGGAACGTTTAGCAGAGTGCGTAGATGCTGTATATTCTCAGAAAAAAGGATTGTAATTTTGTAAAATAAAAAGCATGCCGAATTCGGCATGCTTTTTATTTTACTACTTTTTCAATCATGCTTTCCATTACATGTTCCCAAAGAGAAGTATCATCAGCTAAGGTAGCACGGAAATTAGCGTACATTTCTTTTTGTTTCTCTTCGAATGTTGGATCTTCTTTTTCAGGCAATGTAGCGCGCATTGAAGTTACTAACTCTTGTACTTTTGGAGCACGTGGTCCAAAGACGGCTTGTTCATTTCCATCTTTATCAATGAAAATAAAGATTGGAATCGCACGTGCCGTCCCGTTTGTTAAATATTGATCCATTAATTCTAAGTTTTCATCGCGAATTAATAATGACATCTCAATATTTGCAACTTCAGAAATTCGTTTCATAACAGGTACGCATAAAAGAGCGTCACCACACCAATCAGCTGTTAATACGATAACACGCCAGCCATCATTTTGACGTTCTTCTAATACAGGAAGTAATTCATTTGGAATTAAAAAGTTATTGTAAATGTGCAATAGCTCGTATTGATTTACTTTCATTTCATTCACATATGTATCAAAGGACATGCCTTTATCAGCCCATTGCTGTAAGTTCATAAGTAACACCTCTTTAGTATGATTTGCTTTCATTGTACCAATTTTTATATAGAAAAGCTTGTATTCTTACTCTTTCTTATCGCTTAATAATTTATTTAGTGTGAAAAGAAATAGTGCGACACATAGTTCAGCTGTATTTGACATTTGTATGCTCTCTATCCAGTCGTCAGCAGTATGAATGACGAACCAATCTAGTGTAATTTCAATAATGGAGAGAAGAGCAATTGAGAGCGAATTGGGCATACTTGTCATCATTGGATGTAGGAGTACTTTAAAGAAAATGAATATAAAATATGTAATACCATCTAATAAAAGAATAAGTAAAAAAAAGAGTAGGAGAGCTGTTCTTGATGAATATTCTATACCTGTAATTTGAAAGATTCCTACATATACAAAGAATATAAATGCAAAGAATATAGTGAGAATAAGAATAACAACACTAATAATAATAGTCTTATCTATTAGACTGAGATTAGAAATTTTGTCTTCTTCACTCATTATCCCAACTCCTTTTTCTGGAAAATCAATTTCATTGTACCATGAAATATCTGTTAAAAAACTACGGATTATGGGAAAATAAGGTGACAAAAAGTAAGATTTCATGTAAAATTATTAATAAGGTTTTTATTTAACTAAATGAAATAAAAGGGGCTGTCAAAGTTGTCTCAAAATCGAGAGCAATTAATGGAAGAACTATCGACAAATGTTTTTGCTATGTTCCGCACGTTGCGTAATGATATCGGAAAAATATTTGGTGGTTACATACCGTGGAATGAGTTCATCGTCCTTAGAATATTGAATCGTACGAATAAAGAAATGGTATCACGTGTAGCGAATGAGTTAAATGTGTCGAATAGTCATATTACAGCTGTCACAGAAAAATTAATTAATAAAGGTTTTGTAACTCGTTCACGTTCTACGTCAGATCGCCGAGTTGTATATTTGGAGATTACAGAACAAGGGAAAGATTTAGTTGCGAAAATGGAAGGTGCAAAAAAACAATATTTACAAGAAAGATTCTCTACACTTTCAGAAGAAGAAATGAATATAATGATATCAATTTCTAAAAAACTTATTTAATTCATTACAAGTGAGAAAACGCTTACGTAGTGAAGGAGAAGGCCTTCCTTATATGAGGAAGGTCTTCTTTCGTATGTAAAAGATTATAAAAAAGAAAATATGTAACATACTACTAGTAAAGGAAAGGGGGCAGAAATATGACAAATCGAAATGGTAGTAAAGGGAGCGGAAATCAAGGCTCACCGAAATCAGGGCGATTTCAGCAAGAGTTTAGTGCTGAATTTGAGACTGGAAATGATAACAAAGGAAAAGAATATCGTTCGAAAAAAGGAAGTAAATCAAAAAAGGAGTGAATCATTTCACTCCTTTTTTGATTTAAGATGCTGCAGATTGATCCGTATTATATTTTTCTTCTGATTTTGAAACAATCATTGCGCAAATTGCATCGCCAGAAATATTTACAGCTGTTCTCGACATATCAAGAATGCGGTCGATACCAATAATTAAAGCAATACCTTCTACTGGTAGATTTACTTGATTTAAAACCATCGTAAGCATTACTAGTCCAACACCTGGTACACCTGCAGTACCGATACTAGCGAGTACTGCAGTTAATACGACCATAGCTAATTGCGGTAATGTAAGTTCAACCCCGTATACTTGAGCGATAAATACAGTCGCGACACCCTGCATAATGGCAGTACCATCCATATTAATCGTTGCACCTAGTGGTTGTACAAAAGAGCTTATCGCTTTTGGAACTCCAAGTTTTTCTTGTGCAGTTTTCATTGCAAATGGAAGAGATGCATTAGAGCTAGATGTACTAAACCCAATTGCCATTACCGGTCCAAAATGTTTAAAGAAACGAATAATACTTTCTTTTGCCAATACCTTTAATAAGCCGCCGTATACGAAGACACCGTGAATAATGAGTACCAACATAACGACAATCATATACTTGAACATCGCAGCGACGCCTGCAAGACCCATTTTACCAACGGATGAAGCGAGCAATCCAAATGTTCCGATGGGAGCTAATTTCATAACGAGATTAACAAGATACATCATTAATTCGTTGCCCTGTTCAAGTAATGAATGGATACCTTGGACTCGTTTTCCTAAAATAGCTATACCGAGTCCGATCAATACGGCAAAGGCAATAATTTGTAACATGTTTCCATCAGCCATCGCCTTTGCTGGATTATCTGGTACAATATTCAGCAATGTATCAACGAAAGATGTCTCAGTTTTTGCACCTTCATACTTAAGCCCTTCTGTTTTAAAGTTACCGCCAGCCCCTGGTTTTATAATAAATGCGAATGTAACCGCAATGGAGATGGCAACTGCTGTTGTTACGAGAAAGAATGAAATTGATTTTAAGCCGATTCTTCCAAGCTGTTTCGGATCTCCAAGACCGGCAGCCCCAAGTACGATAGAAATGAATACAACAGGAACAACTAGCATTTTAATGAGGCGAATAAACAATTGACCAAGTGGATTGAACACATATTGATTTAATGGCTCAAAAATGGATGGAGCAGCTAAATTTAAAGTGAGTCCAACAACTAGACCGAGAAATAATGCAATTAAGATTGCTTTTGTTTGTTTCAATAAAATCCCCCTTGTTTTTGTGGAATTGCTTTCTAAATTAATTGTACCGAAAAAATACCTATTTTGACAATATTTTCTGAATATTTTGCGCGGAAATATCTATTTGAATATAGATAGGCCGATTTTGTTGAGATAAGCGAAGAGAGTTAAATTATGTATGTGGAAAACAAAATAGGCCATCACATGATGGCCTAGGGAAGGGGACAATTTATGTCAATTTAATTAGGGATGGAAGCTATTCAAGACACTGGGGAATGTCTTATAAATTAGGGAGGAACAGCTTCGATATATATACTATAAAAGATATATGTGACTTTGATGTGTACATAGAGTGAAAGGGAAAGGGAGTTTTAAGTAAGAAGGTAGAGAGAATAAAAAATAAGACCATCATAGGATGGTCAAGGGAAGGGGACAATTTATGTCAATTTAATTAGGGATGGAAGCTATTCAAAGACACTGGGGAATGTCTTATAAATTAGGGAGGAACAGCTTCGATACATATACTATAAAAGATAGATGTGACCTAGATGTGAACATAGAGTGAAAGAGAGAGGGAGTTTTAAGTAAGAAGAAAGAGAGAGTAAAAAAATAAGACCATCACATGATGGCCTAGGGAAGGGGACAATTTATGTCAATTTAATTAGGGATGGAAAGCTGTTCAAGACACTGGGGAATGTCTTATAAATTAGGGAGGAACAGCTTCGATACATATACTATAAAAGATAGATGTGACCTAGATGTGAACATAGAGTGAAAGAAAGAGGGAGTTTTAAGTAAGAAGAAAGAGAGAGTAAAAAAAATAAGACCATCACATGATGGCCTAGGGAAGGGGACAATTTATGTCAATTTAATTAGGGATGGAAAGCTGTTCAAGACACTGGGGAATGTCTTATAAATTAGGGAGGAACAGCTCCGATACGTATACTATAAAAGGTATATGTGACCCTCGTGTGAACTTGGCGTGAAAGATATGGGAATTTGAAAAAGGGGTAAAATAGTTGTTGATGTAAGAGTTATAGTATAAGTGGAGATATAATAGAAAATATTCTTTTGTAAAATGATAGGAATCTGAATATAAATAAAAGTTGAAATCTATGAAAAAAAGGATTATGCTCAACTATATTATGAGAATATAAGGGTTATCCCGCTACTTGTAGGCTCTTAAAGAGTCTTTATTTATGAGGGGATAAAAGCTTCACTTGATAAAGGGAGTTAGTGATATGGAAGTAGCAAAAAAACAAGGGTTGTATAATCGTTTTATACGATTAAATCCACCACAAATTTTAGCATTAGGCTTTTTTTGTTTAATTGTGGTCGGAGGATTGTTATTAAAGTTACCGTTTGCAACGAAAGTACATATTAGTTGGGTAGATGCTTTCTTCACAGCTACGTCGGCAGCGACTGTAACGGGTTTAGGCGTTGTAGATACTGCAAGTACATTTACGATGTTTGGTGAAATAGTTATTATGTTTTTAATTCAAACAGGTGGTCTCGGTCTTATGACGATAGCCATTTTAATTGTTTGGGTATTAGGTAAAAAAATTGGTTTACGTCACCGATTATTAATTGGAGAAGCATTTAATCAAACAAATATTGGTGGTCTTGTGAAATTAGTGAAACGAGTTTTTATTTTTTCTATTTGTATCGAGCTAATTGGAGTTATCTTTTTATCGATTCGCTTTATTCCAGAGTTTGGATTTGGAAAAGGTTTATACTATAGTATTTTTCACGTTATTGCGTCATATAATAATGCCGGTTTTGCGCTTTGGTCAGATAATTTAACAAGATATGTAGGAGATCCTATTATTAATATTGGGATTTGTTCTTTAATTGTAATAGGAGGGCTAGGGTTTACGGTATTAATTGATATATGGTATAGCCGCAGCTTCCGAAAATTATCGCTTCACTCCAAAATCATGATTGTTGGAACGATAGCACTTAACATTATTGCGATGATTGTGATTTTTGTATTGGAATATAATAATGTGAAGACTTTGGGACAACTACCTTTAAATGAAAAGTTATGGGCTTCGTTCTTCCAAGGAATTACACCTCGTACAGCCGGTTTTAACACGATAGATTATGGCGGAATGGAAGAGTCATCGATATTATTTACGATGATACTAATGTTTATTGGTGCAGGAAGTGTATCGACAGGTGGTGGAATTAAGTTAACGACATTCGTTATTTTAATTACATCAGTTCTTTCTTTCTTTAGAAAGAAAGAGGATTTTATTTTATTTCATCGTACGATTAAAATGTCGACAGTAACGAGAGCGTTAGCGATTGTCGTTGCTAGTCAAATACTTATTTTCACAGCGGTATTTGTATTAATGCTTACAGAAGACTTCAGTTTTATTCAGTTATTATTTGAGACAATTTCAGCGTTTGGCACAGTAGGGTTAACAATGGGGATTACTGCGAAGCTATCGGCGTTTGGAAAATGTATTATTATGTTTGTTATGTTTTGTGGATTAATCGGACCGTTAACACTTGTTTTCTCTTTGGCACGACCAGCGAAACAAAAAATTAAATATCCATCAGAAGATGTATTTACAGGATAAGGTATCCCGCATAAAGCGAGATACCTTTTTCATTTTAAAAAAGAGAGAACAATAACCCAATAAGCGCCACTCGGAATAAAATCGCAATGAGTGCAGCGATACCACCTACAATGGCAGCGATACCGCCAGTTACAGTAGCCCCACGATTATATGCGTAAATACCGAGTAAAACAGACACAAGACCAAACAGTGTTGGGAATGTAAATAGCGATAATATTGCTAAAGCAAGAGCAATAAAACCAGCAGTCGATCCAGCTGCAGACGATCTTACATCATCGTTATCTTTATCATCATAATCAATACGCTGTGGTGCAACTTCAGCTGCGTATTCTTCTTTATAGTCACTATAATCACTATCTATTCGATCTCTTTTCTTATATTCATCAAATTTCTCAGTCAAAGTAAGGACTCCTTTCATAACAAGGTTCAATAATAGTATGTTTCTCTTTACTGTTTTTATCCCACTATTTGCGAGCAGTAAGACTCCCGCCTCAAAATTCGGATGGAGCGAAGAAGTTAGGTGGGAGTCGGGCTGCCCGTAAACGCCCGATTGGTGAGGGCTAATAATTAGTGGGGGATGAACAAAACCCCCACTAATTAAAGTTTCACTTTATCCGAGCCTATACAGGGAGTAATATCCAATTGGAAAGTAAAAATGTTTTTTCAAAATAGGAAAACTAAGTATGACTTCCTCTATTTTGGAAAGTATAAAAAAGAATAATGAGGAAAGGGTGCAATACATAATGGAACATCCAATTGAAAATTTAATGAAAACAGCAATGACAAATTTAAAAGAGATGGTAGATGTAAATACGATTGTTGGAAGTCCAGTTTCAACAGCTGACGGAAATGTAGTATTAACAGTGTCTCAAGTGGCTTTCGGTTTTGGAGCTGGTGGAAGTGACTTTAAAGGGGATTTTATTTCTGAAAAACATAATGGCGGACAAGGGCAGCATAAAGAGAACAAGCAAAGTCATCCATTCGGAGGCGGAAGCGGGGCTGGGGTTTCTATTAGCCCAGTTGCTTTTTTAGTAGTTGGTTCTAACGGTGTGCAAGTATTGCATCTCAATAGTAGTACACATTTAATTGAAAAAGCTCTAAATACTGTACCAAGCACTGTAGATAAATTTGTAAATGGTCGCCACAAGTGAACTTGCATTTTTTAGGAATTATGATATATTAGAAAAAGTGCGCTTTAGGATGATCGGAATAATTGAACTGTAAATATATATGATGTGTGGAATAAGGGAGAGGAATTTATGATTAATATCAAAAACTTAGTAGTTGGCTTATTTATGTTAGTAAGCGGTTTTGTTGTATATGTAATAAAAGAAAAAGCTCCATTCTAAAACAGACAAACCGTTAATGTCTGTTTTTAATTTGTAAAAAATGTTGACAAGTTATTATATTGGTGTTATAATTTTAATTCGTGTCTCGGTTAAAGCTAGTGTAAAGTAAATAAATCTTATGAATATAATACGAAAAGTTTGCGAAAGATCGGGTAGTCTTACCAACAACTTTTGTGAACAAACCCTATAAATTGTATATGTAAGCTTTATATGTATACTAGTGAATCAAGGAGCGGTCAGTGGAACCGTAATGATGAGAGAGAGGTAGGGCTTTCATCCAGTATATGTTACTTTCCCGTTAGGTGAATATAAAAAAGAGGGCTCCTTTTGAAAAGGAGCCCTCTTTCTTTTGTGTATTGTGATTTGTAAAAATTTAAATGCGACTTTCAACCTGCTGACAAATTTCATCTGTTGTTAAACCATGAGCTGTAATTACCGATCCTTTTATTGATGTATCTGCAATACCCATCATATTAGAATCTTGCCCAGTTACAACACAACAATCGCACCCCTGTGCATCGTGTTCTGAGTTAAGTGTAACGACTTCATGTCCATGTTGCTGAAGAGCTTGTTGAACATCTGTTAACGAGTTTTCAACGCCAATTCTAGCCATAATTCTCACCTCCTACCATCTAGTCGTTAGTATGCTCAAGTTTTTACTATATATTTATGAAAAGATGGTAGGAAGAGAATATTTGTTTAGTCGTTATATACACCAGTAAGCATTTGACTTACGAATTGATCGTTTAAAGTATCTTGGGCGGAAGAAGTATTTGAATGAATGTCGATTGAAGCAATAAAATTATTATGTTCTTTATTATTTGGTTCTACCTCTACATAATTATCGAATTTACAAAAACCTTTCGTATCCATTAGATCAAATAGTTGAAGCATTTCTACTACCTCTTGTCTCGTTCCTTTAATTTGTACACACGCCATATTGATTTCCTCCTTCATTTTGACAAATTGTTTTTTAAAAATAGGATTATGATTACGAAATGAAAAATATGAATGTTATTTTTAGACAGCGTTATTTTTATTATTTTCCCCCTTTTTCAGCAAAAGTCGTTGTATATTCCCGAATTTATAAAAACGGACGTCCGTTTATTGAATACAATAGATTCGTATCAATTGACAAAAATCCTTCTTTTAAACAAATATTTTTTTTAGTGGAAATTGGCGAAAAAAATTTTTTGACTTTTTGTAAACGTTAACAATGCTGTTAAATCAATATAATCAAAGATGTACGTACGATTAAAAATTATAAATTTTCCAAAAATTCACTTGATTTATTTAGAAAGGAGAGTAAACTAGGAAACAATAAAAAACTCATAGAACATAGGGGGCGCTTTCCAGTGAACGAGCAATGGATTTTCTTAAATGGAGAATTTGTTCCAAAAGACGAAGCAAAAGTTTCAGTATATGATCATGGCTATTTATATGGCGATGGAGTGTTCGAAGGGATTAGGGTGTATAGCGGTAATGTTTTCCGTTTGAGAGAGCATCTTGTCCGATTATATGAATCAGCGAAATCCATCATGTTAGAAATTCCATATACGTTAGAAGAAGCAACGAAGATCGTTGTTGAAACGATTCGACATAACAAACTATCTAATGGATATATCCGGCTAGTTGTGTCAAGAGGACCAGGGAATCTTGGATTAGATCCCGATTCTTGTACAAAACCAAACGTAGTAGTAATTGCAGAACAACTATCTTTATTCCCACAAGAATATTATGAAAAAGGGATTCCAATTATAACAGTTGCAACGCGTCGTAATCGCCCAGATGTGTTGTCGCCTCAAGTAAAATCTTTAAATTACTTAAATAATATTTTAGTTCGCATTGAAGCGAAATTAGCTGGAGTACAAGAAGCACTTATGTTAAATGATCAAGGGTACGTAGCTGAAGGATCTGGAGATAACGTATTTATTGTAAAAGGAAATAAATTAATTACACCGCCAAGTTCTGCTGGGGCGTTAGAAGGTATTACACGAAACGCAATTTTAGAAATCGGCGAAAAGCTTGGATATGACGTAAGAGAAGAATTATTTACAAGGCACGATGTATATGTAGCTGATGAAGTATTTTTAACAGGAACAGCTGCTGAAGTCATTGCTGTTACGACAGTAGATGGTAGAACGATTGGTTTAGGAAAAACAGGTCCACATACAAATCGTCTATTAGAAGAATTTCGTAAATTAGTTGTAGAAGATGGTGAGAAAATTTACGAAGAAAATAAAGTTGGATAATAACCCTTTATGACATGATAAAACGTCGATAGGGAGGAGTAGTTGATTGTGAAGCCTCACAGAGAGTCGGTGGTTGCTGAAAACCGATGGTTCACGTCGACGAACATCGCCCTTGAGTGCTAAGCTGAAGCATTTGTCTAGGCTTAGACGGTAGCTCCGTTATTAGCTAGACTCATCCCGAGTCACTGAGGCAAGAGTATTCTTGCGAAGAAGGGTGGTACCGCGAAATCTTTCGTCCCTTCAGCACATAGCTGGAGTGTGGACGTAGGATTTTTTTATTTTATAAAGGGTATAAAAAGGGGGCTTATAAGAAAAATGTCTTCAAAAACAGAAGAGAAACTGTCAACTGGTGCACAGCTATTGTTAGAAGCGTTAGAAAAGGAAAGGGTAGAAGTGATTTTCGGTTATCCGGGTGGTGCTGTTTTACCTCTATATGATGCGCTTTATGATTGTGAGATTCCGCATATTTTAACGCGGCATGAACAAGGTGCAATTCATGCCGCTGAAGGATATGCAAGAATTACAGGAAATCCAGGAGTTGTAATTGCAACAAGCGGGCCTGGTGCTACAAATGTTATTACTGGTCTAGCTGACGCGATGATTGATTCATTGCCACTTGTTGTATTTACAGGGCAAGTAGCAACAACGTTAATCGGGAGTGATGCTTTCCAAGAAGCTGATATTATGGGGCTTACGATGCCGGTGACGAAACATAATTATCAAGTACGAAAAGCATCGGATTTACCCCGAATTATTAAAGAAGCATTTCATATCGCTAGAACAGGAAGACCAGGCCCAGTCGTAATTGACCTTCCGAAAGATATGGTAGTAGAGAAAGGTGAGCGATGTAGTGATGTACAAATGGATTTACCAGGATACCAGCCTAATTACGAACCGAATCTACTACAAATAAACAAATTATTACAAGCGATTGCGGCATCAAAAAAACCGTTAATTTTAGCTGGAGCAGGTGTATTGCATGCAAAGGCATCGAAAGAATTAACAAGCTTTGCTCGTAAATATCAAATTCCTGTTGTGCATACATTACTTGGTCTTGGTGGTTTTCCGCCAGATGATAAATTATTTCTTGGGATGGGAGGAATGCACGGTTCTTACACGGCTAATATGGCGTTATATGAATGTGATTTACTTATAAATATAGGAGCGAGATTTGACGATCGTCTTACTGGAAATTTAGCTTATTTTGCTAAAGAAGCGATTGTCGCACATATAGATATTGATCCAGCGGAGATCGGAAAAAATGTGCCGACTGAAATTCCAATTGTTGCGAGTGCGAAGCAAGCATTAGAAGCTCTACTCAACTTTAAGGAAGGGGAAGTAAATCACAATGATTGGCTCTCATTATTGAATAGTAGAAAAGAAAAATACCCTCTTTCTTACAAAGAGCATTCGGAATGTATTAAGCCGCAATATGCAATTGATATGCTATATGAAATTACGAAAGGGGAAGCGATTGTAACGACAGATGTTGGGCAACATCAAATGTGGGCAGCTCAATATTATCCGCTGAAAAATCCAGATAAATGGGTAACTTCTGGAGGCTTAGGAACAATGGGCTTCGGATTTCCAGCAGCAATTGGTGCACAAATTGCAAAGCCAGAAGAATTAGTTATTGCCATTGTCGGTGATGCGGGATTTCAAATGACCCTGCAAGAACTAAGTGTATTAAAAGAGCATTCTTTACCAGTTAAAGTGTTTATTTTAAATAATGAAGCTTTAGGAATGGTAAGACAATGGCAAGATGAGTTTTATAATCAAAGATATTCACATTCTTTATTGCCATGTCAACCAGATTTTGTTGCCCTTGCGAATGCATACGGCATAAAAGGCGTCCGTATTGATGATCCACTTCTTGCAAAGAAGCAATTACAACATGTGATTGAATTACAAGAGCCAGTCGTAATTGATTGCCGCGTACTTCAATCTGAAAAGGTTATGCCGATGGTTGCTCCAGGAAAAGGGGTTCACCAAATGGAGGGAGTGGAGAAAAGGTGAAGAGAATTGTTACAGCGACAGTTCGAAATCAAAGCGGTGTGTTAAATCGAATTACAGGTGTTATGACACGTAGACATTTTAATATTGAAAGTATTTCAGTAGGGCATACGGAATCGTCGGACATTTCAAGGATGACGATTGTTGTACATGTTGAAAGTGAACAGCAGGTTGAACAGTTAATTAAACAACTGCATAAGCAAATCGATGTCCTAAAAGTATCTGATATTACAGAAGAAGCAATGATTGCTAGAGAACTTGCGCTTATTAAAGTGGCAACCTCAAGTGTAACAAGAGCAGAATTATATAGTTTAATTGAACCGTTCCGAGCCGCTGTAATAGATGTTGGAAAGGATTCCATAGTGGTGCAAGTAACAGGTACCCAGGAGAAAGTAGAAGCGTTAATTGAATTACTTCGTCCATACGGTTTGAAAGAAATTGCTAGAACAGGTGTAACAGCATTTACACGCAGTATGAAAAAGCAAGATAAGCAAGTTATGTTAATTCAATAATCATTTAAATATAGGGGGAAATGAAAATGGCGAAAGTTTATTATGAGAAAGATGTAACGGTAAATGTATTAAAGGAAAAGAAAGTAGCAATCATTGGATATGGTTCGCAAGGTCATGCGCATGCGCAAAACTTACGTGATAACGGATTTGATGTAGTAGTAGGTTTAAGAAAAGGAAAGTCTTGGGATAAAGCGAAAGAAGATGGCTTTTCTGTATATACAGTAGCGGAAGCAGCAAAGCAGGCTGATGTAGTAATGATTTTACTACCGGATGAACTGCAGCCAGAAGTATATGAAGCGGAAATTGCGCCAAATTTAAAGGCAGGAAATTCTCTCATTTTTGCACACGGGTTTAATGTACACTTTGATCAAGTGAAACCACCAGCGAATGTAGATGTATTTCTAGTAGCGCCAAAAGGTCCAGGGCATCTCGTACGCCGTACATTTGCTGAAGGAGGAGCTGTTCCAGCACTATTTGCAGTATATCAAGATGCAACAGGAGTTGCGACTGAAAAAGCACTTTCTTATGCTGATGGAATTGGAGCGACGAGAGCTGGTGTATTAGAAACAACGTTTAAGGAAGAAACAGAAACGGATTTATTTGGAGAGCAAGCTGTGCTTTGCGGCGGAGTAACTGCACTAGTAAAAGCTGGATTTGAAACGTTAGTTGATGCAGGGTATCAACCTGAACTTGCATATTTTGAATGTTTACATGAATTGAAACTCATTGTTGATCTTATGTACGAAGGTGGACTTGAAAATATGAGATATTCAGTTTCAGATACAGCGCAGTGGGGAGACTTCGTATCAGGACCACGCGTTGTTACTGAAGATACGAAGAAAGCGATGGGAGAAGTGTTAGCAGAAATTCAAGATGGTACATTTGCAAGAGGCTGGATTGCAGAGCATAAAGCAGGAAGACCAAATTTCCAGGCGACAAATGAGAAAGAAAATGAACATGAAATCGAAGTAGTTGGACGTAAATTACGTGAAATGATGCCTTTCGTACAGCCACGAGTAAAGGTAGGGATTAAATAATATGAAGCAGATTTTGTTCATGGATACGACGCTTCGTGATGGCGAACAATCACCAGGAGTTAATTTAAATGAACAAGAGAAATTAAAGATTGCAAGGCAACTAGAGAGACTTGGTATTAATGTAATGGAAGCGGGATTCGCAGCAGCTTCTGAAGGCGATTTTCAATCGGTAAAACGTATCGCAAATACCATTCAAAATGCTACGGTTATGAGTTTAGCTAGAGCGAAAGAAAGTGATATTCGAAGAGCCTATGAAGCTGTGAAAGGCGCTGTCTCTCCTCGTTTACACGTATTTTTAGCTACAAGTGACATTCATATGAAATATAAGCTTTGTATGTCAAAAGAAGATGTATTAGATAGCATACATCGCTCGGTTACGCTCGGGAAATCATTATTTCCGACAGTGCAATTTTCAGCAGAAGATGCGACAAGAACATCGAGAGCATTTTTAGCTGAAGCAGTAGAAGTGGCGATTCGTGCAGGAGCGAATGTAATCAATATTCCTGATACAGTTGGATATACGAATCCAGAAGAATATTATTCTCTTTTTAAATACTTACAAGAATCCGTTCCTTCGTATGAAAAAGCAATTTTCTCTTGTCACTGTCACGATGATCTTGGGATGGCAGTAGCGAATTCATTAGCTGCAGTTGAAGGCGGAGCGTTACAAGTAGAAGGAACGATTAATGGAATTGGAGAAAGAGCGGGGAATGCAGCTCTAGAAGAGGTCGCAGTTGCTCTTCATATTAGAAAAGATTTCTATGAAGCAGAGTCTTCTATGACGTTAAAAGAAATTAAAGCGACAAGTACATTAGTAAGTCGTTTAACAGGTATGGTTGTACCAAAAAATAAAGCGATTGTTGGAGCAAATGCATTTGCTCATGAATCAGGTATTCATCAAGACGGTGTTTTAAAAGAAGTGACGACATATGAAATTATTGAACCGGCGCTTATAGGTGAATCTCAAAATCTATTTGTACTTGGAAAACATTCTGGTCGTCATGCATTTACGGAAAAAATGAAAGAACTAGGCTATGAATTTACAAACGAAGAACGAGATGCGGTGTTTGAAGCATTTAAAAAATTGGCTGATCGTAAAAAGGAAATTACAGAAGAAGATTTACGCGCGCTTATGCTGGGCGAAGCAGCATTTTCGGCACAACAATATAGTATTACGCAATTACAAGTACATTTCGTGTCCAATAGTACACAGTGTGCAACAGTTGTACTAAAAGATGAGGAAGGAAATATGTATGAAGATGCAGCAACTGGTTCTGGAAGTATAGAAGCAATCTATAATGCAATTCAAAGAATTTTAGGATTAGAATGTGACTTAGCGGATTATCGCATACAATCTATTACGCAAGGTCAAGATGCACTGGCCCATGTACACGTTGAATTAAAAGAAGGAATTCATCAAGTATCAGGTTTTGGTGTTGCACAAGACGTATTAGAGGCATCAGCAAGAGCATATGTTCATGCGGCTGGAAAATTGAAATCTTTTATAACGCTTGTGAAGTAAATGTTTGATAAGTGAGGAGAATTTTCCTCACTTATCAAATTAAAGTTCTGAAAATTCAGTTAAAGGAGTGTTGAAGTTGGAAAAACGTATTGTTTGTTTAGCGGGTGATGGTGTTGGTCCGGAAATTATGGAAAGTGCGAAGGAAGTATTGCATATGGTAGAGAGGCTATATGGACATCATTTTTATTTACAAGATGAGTACTTCGGCGGGAGTGCTATCGACTTAACCGGGCAACCATTACCACAGCGAACACTTGCCGCTTGTTTAGCAAGTGATGCGGTTTTACTTGGAGCGGTTGGTGGTCCACGGTGGGATGGTGCGAAAGAAAGGCCAGAGAAAGGATTATTAGCTTTAAGAAAAGGACTTGGTGTATTTGCGAATGTTCGACCTGTAACGGTAGAAAGCGCAACTGCACATTTATCGCCATTAAAAAATGCTGATGAAATTGATTTCGTTGTTGTTCGTGAATTAACAGGCGGTATTTATTTCTCTTATCCGAAAGAACGAACGGATGAAGTAGCAACCGATACACTTACGTATCATCGTCATGAAATTGAACGTATCGTTTCGTATGCTTTTCAATTAGCGAGCAAACGGAAGAAAAAAGTTACATCTATTGATAAGGCGAATGTTTTAGAGTCTAGTAAACTATGGAGAACTGTTACGGAAGAAGTAGCTCTTCGCTATCCAAATGTTGAATTAGAACATATTCTAGTCGATGCAGCCGCTATGGAATTAATTCGTAATCCAGGTCGATTTGACGTTATCGTAACAGAAAATTTATTTGGTGATATTTTAAGTGACGAGGCTTCTGTATTAGCAGGATCGTTAGGAATGCTTCCATCAGCAAGCCACGCTGAAAATGGTCCTTCGTTATATGAGCCTATTCACGGATCAGCACCGGATATTGCGGGGAGAAATAAGGCGAACCCAATTGCAATGATGCGTTCTGTTGCAATGATGCTTGGGCAATCATTTGGATTAACGAGAGAAGGGTATGCAATTGAATCCGCAATATCTGCAGTTCTTCAATCTGGAAAATATACAGCAGATATTGGGGGAGATGAGACGACAACTTCATTTACGAAGGCAGTTATTCAAGAGATGGAAGAGCAAGCACTAGTAGGGAGGGGACGATAATGGGAAAAAGATTACTAGATAAGCTTTGGGAGAGACATGTAGTTGCGACAAACGAAAATGGATTGGATTTATTATATATCGATCTTCATCTCGTTCATGAAGTAACGTCACCGCAAGCCTTTGAAGGCTTGCGGCTTACAAATAGAACTGTTCGGAGACCAGAATTAACATTTGCAACGATGGATCATAATATTCCAACGAAAGATGTTTGGAATATTACCGATCGTATTGCGAAGCAGCAATTGGATACACTTCGTGATAATTGTAAACAATTTAAGGTGCGATTAGCTGATATTGGTGATGAAGAGCAAGGAATCGTTCATGTTATCGGGCCGGAACTTGGACTCACGCAACCAGGGAAAACGATTGTTTGTGGTGATAGTCATACAGCAACTCACGGTGCTTTCGGAGCGCTAGCATTTGGCATTGGTACGAGTGAAGTGGAACATGTATTGGCGACACAAACGTTATGGCAACGTAAACCGAAAGCGATGGGCATTGAGCTAAAAGGGAAATTACAGAAAGGTGTTTACGCAAAAGATATTATTTTGCATCTCCTTTCAAAGTACGGCGTAGCAGTTGGAACCGGATATGTAATGGAATTTTACGGTGAGACGATTCATGCTATGGAAATGGAAGAGAGAATGACACTTTGCAATATGGCAATTGAAGGAGGAGCGAAAGCTGGTATCATTGCACCGGATGAAAAAACATTTTCTTATGTAAAAGGGCGTAAATATGCACCGAAAGACTATGGAACTTTTACGGGAAAATGGTCGGAGCTTTATACAGATTCAGATGCAATTTATGATTTACATATTTCGATAGATGTTACGGATTTAGCACCGTATGTTACTTGGGGAACAAATCCTAGTATGGGTGTTCGCATTGATGAAAAATTACCAGAAAAGCATGATGAAAATGATGAAAGAGCATTTTCGTATATGGGATTGAGTCCTGGACAAAGCACTTTTGAAATTCCAGTTCAGCATGTTTTCATTGGATCTTGTACAAATTCCAGGCTATCTGATTTAGAAATTGCCGCATCTGTTGTAAAAGGGAAAAAGGTAAAAGACGGTGTGCGAGCCCTCGTTGTGCCTGGGTCTAAAAGGGTAAGAGAAGCAGCAATGAAAAAAGGATTACATCGCATATTTGAAGAAGCGGGGTTTGAATGGAGGGAGCCTGGATGTTCAATGTGCCTTGGAATGAATCCGGATCAAGTGCCTGAAGGGGAACATTGTGCATCTACTTCAAATCGTAACTTTGAAGGAAGACAAGGAAAAGGAGCACGAACGCATTTAGTTAGCCCAGCAATGGCAGCAGCGGCTGCGTTATATGGTCATTTTGTTGATATTAGAAAGGAGAGTTACGATGGAGCCATTTCGTATTCATAAAGGCACTGCCGCAGTACTTATGAATGACAACATTGATACAGATCAAATTATTCCGAAGCAATATTTAAAGAAAATTGAAAGGACGGGATTTGGACAGTATTTATTTGATGAGTGGCGTTACGATAATGAGCGCCAGGAAAATCCTAATTTTCCTCTTAATGCCCCAGAAAGAAAAGGGGCAAGTATATTAATTACAGGTGATAATTTTGGGTGCGGTTCTTCAAGAGAACATGCTCCGTGGGCACTTGTTGATTATGGCTTCCACGTTATTATCGCCGGAGGGTTTGCAGATATTTTTTATATGAATTGTATGAAAAATGGTATGTTACCAATTGTAATGGATAAAGTAATGCGAGAACAACTTGCCAAAACTGATGTGAGAGAACAAATAGAAGTAGATTTAGAGAATGAGGTAATTACAACGAATACGCACAGGTTTCATTTTACAATCGAGAAAATGTGGAAAGAAAAATTATTAAATGGTCTAGACGAAATTAGTATTACGATGCAATATGAACAAGAAATTGGAGAGTATGAAAGGGAATTAGCTTTATATTAAGAAATAACGGAATTTTCGAAATGTATTTACATTCAGAATTAAGTGTTATATACTATGTAAAAATCAGAGGAGAAAGGGAGTAAGTATTATGAATATCGTGCAATCTATTAAAATGCTTACACAACTACATCATCATACATAAAACCCTTGAACCTAGCGTGAAAACGTGTAGGTACAAGGGTTATTCCCGTTGTACCTACACTCTACTGAAGAGCCTTGTAGGTATTTTGTCTACAAGGCTCTTTTTATTTTCGGTTTAGGTGAATGAAATAGGCATACATTAGAAAGGGAAAGGTGTGAGAATTTAGATGACAAAATGGAAACGGGCAAACCCAAATGGAACGAGAGACTATTTATTCGAAGAATGTACGTTAATTGAAGAAGTAGAACAAAAATTAAGGCGTACTTTTTTAGAGCGAGGTTATGAAGAAATAAGGACACCGACAATAGAATTTTATGATGTTTTTGCATTTCAAAGCAGGCCGATAGATGAGGAAAAGATGTATAAATTTTTTGATGAAAAGGGGCGGATTATCGTATTACGCCCAGATATGACAATTCCTTTAGCGAGAGTGATGGGAACGCAGAGGTGGGATACTCCGCTTAAACTGACGTATAGCGGGAATGTATTTCGGGCGAATGAGTCCCATTCTGGAAAATATAATGAAATCGTACAAAGTGGTATTGAAATTATCGGGATTGATAATGTAAGAGCTGAAATTGAATGCGTAATAAGTGTTATTCAGGCACTTCAAAAGTTAAAGGTGCAATCTTTTACAATTGAGATTGGGCAAGTACAGTTATATAAATGTATTGTAAAAAAACTCTCCATTCGTGATGAAGAAGAGAGTGTGCTTAGAACATATATTGAAAGTAAAAATTATGCTGCTCTATCAAATTTTATTAGAGAAAAGAAATTAGATCGATGTGATGAAACAGTAAGATTACTTGAGAAATTGCCAAGGCTATTTGGAAATTTAGAAGTTATTGAGGAAGCAGAAAAACTCGCTTCAAGTAATGAAATGAAAATGGCGATTGCCAGAGTGAAAGAAATATATGAAGCAATTGAAAAACTAGGCTATGGATCTTACATCTCAATTGATTTAGGTATGATCCAACATTTGGATTATTACACAGGTGTTATTTTCAAAGGGTATATATATGAAATTGGAGAAGAAATTGTTAGTGGAGGAAGATATGATGAGTTAATTGGGAATTTTGGAGAGATGCTGCCGGCTGTTGGACTCGCGGTGCAAGTCAATCAAATTGTGAAGGCGCTGCAAGAGCAGCAAGAACCATATGAACGAAAGAGAATAGATATTATGATTCATTATGAGTTAAATAGATTAGCAGAAGCGGAAAGATTACGAAATTTACTTCAAAAGGACGGGAAAAAAGTAGAGCTATCTTTATTCCCTAATTTAAACGACACCTTTCAATTTGCCAGAAAAAATAAAATAGTAACGGTCGTAGAGGCAAAGAACGAATCATTAGTGGAATATGTATGGAAAGAGAAATGGGTATTCCAGAAAGAGGGAGAAACTTCATGCGTAACATTCAAATTGCGTTAACGAAAGGAAGATTAGAGAAGCATGTGATTCCATTGTTTGAGCAGATTGGAATTGATTGTTCGGAGCTCAAAAATAAAGGACGAAAGCTTGTCTTTCAAAGTAGAAATACAGATATCTCATTTATTTTAGTGAAAGCAGTAGATGTTGCTACTTATGTAGAACATGGAGTAGCTGATATTGGGGTCGTTGGAAAAGATATTTTAATGGAAAACGAGAAAGATATTTATGAAATGTTGGATTTAGGAGTAGGCGTGTGTAAGTTTTGTGTTGCTTCTATTCCTACTTATAATCCGAAGAGCTACCGGAAGAAACGCATTGCTACGAAATATCCACATATTACTTCTAACTATTTTCATGATAAAGGGGAGGATGTAGAGATTATAAAAATAGAAGGTTCTGTAGAAATCGCTCCTATTCTTGGATTGGCAGATGCGATTGTTGATATTGTTGAAACAGGAAAAACATTACAAGAAAACGGACTCATTGTATTTGAGGAAATGTGTTCTATATCTGCTCGAATGATTGTAAATAAGGCTGCATTAAAAACTAAAAAAGACGAAATATTCAGTATTATAAATATGATGGAGCAAGAAATTTTGTCAGGAAAATAGGGGGACTTGTAATGGAGATAGTTTGTGAAGATTTTCAAAAGGCGTTATCGAAAATAAAATTGCTACGAGAAAACGCTAATATAATAGAAGGAACTGTTCAAAGAAGTGTAAGCGAAATCGTTCAAAATGTAAGGGAGAGTAAAGATAAGGCCCTATCTTTTTATACAAAAAAGTTTGATGGTGTGGAGATTAAAGAGTTTCGTGTAAGTGAGGAAGAAATAAAACAAGCGAGTATGTTTGTAGAGAATTCATTTTTAGAAGCGTTAAAAGAGGCGAAGAAAAACATTATTTCGTATCATGAAAAGCAAAAAAGGCAATCAATATTCGACTGCACGAGTGAAGGCATCATTAGAGGACAAATCATTCGGCCTTTAGAAAATGTAGGGGTATATGTGCCAGGCGGAACTGCTTCGTATCCTTCGTCAGTATTAATGAATGTATTGCCAGCAAAACTCGCTGGTGTGAAAAAGATTGTAATGGTAACACCACCAAGGCAAGGAGGAATTGATCCACATATTTTAGTTGCTGCAAGCCTTGCAGGAGTAGATGAAATTTATACGATAGGTGGTGCGCAAGCAATTGCTGCTTTAGCATACGGGACGGAATCGATTCCGAAAGTGGATAAAATAGTTGGACCAGGAAATTTGTACGTCGCTCTAGCGAAACGAGAAGTATACGGAATAGTAAATATCGATATGATTGCTGGACCATCAGAAATTGTAGTTATTGCTGATGAAACCGGCAATGCAAAATATATTGCTGCTGATTTATTATCACAAGCGGAGCATGACGAGAGAGCAACAGCAATTTGCATTACAACGAGTATAGGGTTAGCAAAAGAAATAGAAAGAGAGGTAGAAAGACAGCTAGCGACATTACCAAGAAGTGAAATCGCTCGTGAATCGATAAATAGAAATGGAGCTATCTTTATCGTTCCTTCTTTAGATGAGGCACTTCAATTATCGAATGAAATCGCTCCAGAACATTTAGAGTTACATATAAAAGAACCGATGAATGCTCTGGCTTGTGTGAAACATGCAGGATCTATCTTTCTTGGACCATATGCACCGGAACCGCTCGGTGATTATTTAGCAGGACCGAATCATGTGTTACCGACAAGTGGAACGGCAAGGTTTTTCTCACCGTTATCAGTCGATGATTTCGTGAAAAAATCAAGCTTTCTGTCTTATACGGAGGAAGCGTTAAGAGATGTACAACATCATATTGTAGAACTTGCCAATAAAGAAGGGCTACATGCACATGCGAGAGCAATTCAAATAAGATTTGAGGAGGAAGAATAATGCGTGAGTCCAGTCAAACACGTGAGACGACAGAAACAAAAATAAAATTAAGTTTGCAGCTTGATGAAGGCAAGAGCGTTTCTGTACAAACGGGAGTTGGATTTTTTGATCATATGCTAACTTTATTTGCAAGGCATGGAAGATTCGGTTTACAAGTGGAGGCGGAAGGCGATGTATTCGTTGATGCGCATCATACAGTTGAAGATGTTGGAATTGTACTCGGAAATTGTTTGAAAGAAGCATTGCAAAATAAAGAGGGGATTAATCGTTATGGCTCCGCATATGTACCGATGGATGAATCTTTAGGTTTTGTCGCAATTGATATTAGCGGGCGCTCATATATTGTATTTCAAGGAGAATTAACGAATCCGAAGCTAGGGGATTTTGATACAGAACTAACAGAAGAATTTTTTAGAGCTGTTGCTCATGCTGCCAATATTACATTACATGCTCGCATGTTATACGGAAGCAATACACATCACAAAATTGAAGCGTTATTTAAAGCGTTTGGTAGAGCGCTTAGAGAAGCTGTCGAAAGAAATGCCAACATTACTGGTGTAAATTCAACGAAAGGGATGTTGTAATTGATTGCTATTATAGATTATGGAATGGGAAATATTCGTAGTGTAGAACAAGCATTAAAATATATTGGAGCAGAGTACATCGTAACGAGTGATAAAGAAGAGATTTTTAGAAGTGATGGAGTGATTTTACCAGGAGTAGGTGCATTTCCAAAAGCGATGGATGTATTGGAAGAAAAAGATTTAGTGCGTGTGTTACAAGAAGTTGGGAGTTCAGGAAAACCGCTTCTAGGCATTTGCTTAGGAATGCAGCTTTTATTTGAAAAAAGTGAGGAGTTACAAGACTGTAACGGATTGAATTTATTACCAGGTATCATTCGGAAATTAAAAGTTCCTTATAAAATTCCACATATGGGATGGAATGAGTTAAAGAAAGAGGGAGAAATAGCGCTTTGGAATGGAGTAGAGGACGGTTCTTTCGTATATTATGTCCACTCTTATTATGCAGATTGTTCGAATGAAATTGTGTATGGGATAAGTGAATATGGAGTGAAAGTACCTGGTTTTGTAGCCAAAGGAAATATATACGGCGCACAGTTTCATCCTGAAAAAAGCGGTGACATAGGAATGCAAATGTTGAAAAATTTCAAAGGGGTGGTAGAAGCATGGAAATCTTCCCAGCTATCGATTTAAAAGAGGGGCGATGCGTTAGACTTTATCAAGGAGAGTTTAGTAAAGAAACAGTAATGAATGAAGATCCGGTTGCGCAAGCGATTATATTCGAAAAATTGGGAGCGAAAACACTACACATTGTTGATTTAGATGGTGCAATTGCTGGCGAGTCAGTAAATTTGCTCGTTATTGAAAGAATTTGCAAGGCAGTACGTATTCCTGTGCAAGTTGGAGGAGGAATTCGATCACTTGTAGCGGTAGAGAAGTTATTGTCAGTAGGTGTAGATAAAGTGATTTTAGGAACAGCTGCTCTTTATGATAAGGCATTTTTAGAAGAAGCAGTTTTTCTATATAAAGAAAAAATCATTGTTGGTATTGATGCGAAAAATGGTTTCGTAGCAACGAGAGGCTGGCTTGATGTGTCTGAAATTTCTTACATTGATTTAGCAAAGCAAATGGAGAATGTAGGTGTTCAAACGATTGTGTTTACAGACATTTCGAAAGACGGGACACTTGCAGGGCCGAATATAGAGCAATTGGGGTTACTACAAAAAAGCGTTGCTATTCGTCTTATTGCTTCTGGAGGAGTGGCATCTATTCAAGATGTGAAAAAGTTAAATGATATGAATATATACGGCGTCATAATTGGTAAGGCTCTTTACGAGAAAACGATTGATTTAGAAGAAGTGTTAGAGGTAACAAAGTTATGTTAGCGAAACGTATTATTCCATGTCTAGATGTAAAAGAAGGGCGAGTTGTAAAGGGGGTAAATTTTATAGGGTTACAAGACGTCGGTGATCCTGTTGAAATAGCTGCTTTATATAATGATGCGGGAGCAGATGAAATTGTATTTTTAGATATTACGGCAACGAATGAAGGACGAAAAACGATTATAGATGTTGTAGAAAAAACGGCTTCAAAAGTATTTATTCCTCTTACAGTTGGCGGTGGGATTTCAAGTGTTAAAGATATGTACAATTTACTAAGAGCTGGAGCAGATAAAGTTTCAATCAACTCAGCAGCAGTACGAAATCCAAAATTAATCGAAGAAGGAGCAGAACACTTTGGCTCACAATGTATTGTCGTAGCAATTGATGCTAGAAAAGTAGCAGAAGGTAAGTGGAATGTATATGTGAACGGCGGAAGAGTTGATACGGGAATGGATGCAATCAGGTGGGCAAAGCGCGTTACCGAGCTAGGCGCAGGCGAAATTTTATTAACGAGTATGGATGCAGATGGAACGAAAAACGGATATGACCTTCGTTTAACAGAAGAAATTTCAAAAAGTGTTTCCGTACCAGTCATTGCGTCAGGCGGATGTGGTCATGCTGATCACATTATAGAAGTCTTTCAAAAGACAACAGTTGATGCAGCACTTGCGGCATCAATCTTTCATTATGGTGAGGCGACAGTGCAGGACGTAAAGAGAAAATTAAGAAATGCAAATGTTGAGGTGCGGTTATGAAACCTAACTTTTCAAAAGGATTAATACCGGCAGTTGTCATCGAAGAGGATACGAAAGAAGTTTTAATGCTAGCTTATATGAATGAAGAAGCGTATGAAAAGACGCTAGAAACGAAAAGAACATGGTTTTATTCTCGTTCAAGAAGGTCGTTATGGAATAAAGGAGAAACATCAGGTAATGTCCAATATGTTCAGTCACTTTATTTAGACTGCGATCAAGATTCAATCGTTGTTGTCGTAAAGCAAATAGGGCCTGCTTGCCATACGGGAGAAAAAACGTGTTTTCACTATAAAATTATATAGGGGGGTACATATGGAAGATATCCTTAAGTTATTATTTGAAACAATTGAAGAACGAAAGAAAAATCCACTCTCTGAATCATATACGAATTATTTATTTTCAAAAGGTGAAGATAAAATTTTAAAGAAAATTGGTGAGGAGTGCACCGAAGTAATTATCGCGTCTAAAAATAATGATAAAGAAGAACTAGTAAAAGAAATGGTTGATGTGTTCTATCACTGTTTTGTTCTATTAGCTGAAAAAAATATTTCATTAGAAGATGTCATGCAAGAAGTGAAAGAAAGACATGGAAAGCTTTCGAGAGTAGGAGATCGAAAAGAAATAGATACATTATAAGGGGGAATATGGATGAAAGTGGACTATCACCTTCATTTAGAAGAAGGGCCTTATTCAATAGGCTGGCTTGCTAAAATAAATGATGCACTACAATATTATGAACCGCTTAAAGAGGATAAACATTCAATAGGCTGGCTTATGAAAACACAAGAACGCCTGCAAAAACGTGTGAAGGAAGGCCCATTTACATCGAAATGGATTGATTTATATTTAGAAGAGGCATTGCGAAAAGGGATAAAAGAAGTTGGCATTGTCGATCATTTATATCGTTTTCACGAGGCGAAAGGATATTATGAAAAATATGTAGATATTAGTGATTCGAAACTCGGTCGTTTACAGAAGGAGTGGCTAGACCAAGTAAGAGTAACGTCTCTTTATGATTTTACAAAGGCGATTGAAGAGGCAAAAGAGCGATGGAGTAAACGAGGGGTAACGCTCAAACTTGGAATTGAAGCGGATTATTTTATCGGCGGCGAACAAGAGTTAAAAGAGTTACTAGCATTAGGAGACTTTGATTATGTAATCGGTTCAGTCCATTTTATAGAGGGATGGGGATTTGATAATCCAGATACGAAAGAGTATTTTGGTAAGCATGAGTTACATACTTTATATCATACGTTTTTCGCTACAGTTGAAAGTGCCGTTCGTTCGGAGCTATTTGATATAATAGCTCATCTTGATAACATAAAAGTATTTAATTACCGGTTAGATGAGAATGAACAGCTTTCTTATTATAAGGAAATTGCGCGTGCGTTAGTAGAAACGAATACCGCAACAGAAATAAATGCGGGATTGTATTATCGCTATCCTGTGCGCGAAATGTGTCCAAGTCCGCTTTATTTACAAGTATTAGCTAACCATGGGGTTCCAATTACTCTCTCTTCAGATGCCCATTATCCGAATGATTTAGGAAAATATGTGGAAGAAAATATAAAGACATTACGCAATCATGATATTTCTCACGTAGCTACATTTACGAAACGAGTAAGAACGATGAGATTGCTTGAAGAAGAAGTAACAATTTCAAAATAAAAAACGATTTTTTGATGAAAACCACCTTTTTTGTTCAAAATAAGGAAGAGTCAAAAGGAGGGTGAAAAATGGTGAAACAACAAAATAAACAAAAAGTACAAGCGGCAGATCAAGCTTATACTTCTGAAACGAATACTACAGCTAACTCAGTTATCGAGGAACAAATTAGCGATACAGTTGCAGAAGGCACAATCGATGCAAAGCTTGGACAAGAATCGCAAGAGAAAGCATAAGAAGAGGGGAGAGATGAATCTCCTCTTTTCTTATGGATAAAAAAGTGTCGATTTTCAAAACTATAATCAAATTCCTTGGTTTTTATATGTGGATTTCTTACAATGAAATATAAGAGATATCTTATTTTGTATAGAAGAGGTGTTAGTAGTGGCGAAAATATTAGTAGCAGGGAAAATTCCAGAAATCGGATTAGAACTATTAAAGGATCATGATGTAGAAATGTATGATAAAGAAGAATTAATTTCTTTAGATGAATTAACAGAGCGTGTAAAAGATAAAGATGCATTGTTAAGTTTACTTTCTACAAAGGTGACGAAAGAAGTTATTGATGCAGCACCTCATTTAAAGATTGTTGCAAACTACGGTGCTGGTTACGATAATATTGATTTCACTTATGCAGGAGAAAAAGGAATTGCAGTATCGAATACACCGAAAGTATCAACTGAAGCGACAGCAGAATTAACATTTGCACTTCTTTTAGCAGCTGCACGGAGAATTCCTGAAGGTGATACGTTATGTCGTACAACTGGATTTAACGGATGGGCACCGTTATTCTTCTTGGGCCGCGAAGTACACGGTAAGACAATCGGAATTATTGGCCTTGGAGAAATCGGGAAGGCAGTTGCAAAGCGTGCGAGAGCATTTGGAATGAATGTTTTATATACAGGACCAAATCGAAAGCCTGAAGCTGAAAGTGAACTGGAAGCAACATACGTAACGTTGGAAGAATTATTACAAACAGCGGACTTTATTACAATTAACTGTGCGTATAGTCCGAAATTACATCATATGATTGGTGAAGAACAGTTTAAAATGATGAAGAAAACAGCATATATTATAAATGCTTCACGTGGACCAATTATGCATGAATCAGCACTTGCTCATGTACTAAAAACGAATGAAATTGAAGGTGCAGCTCTTGACGTATTTGAATTTGAACCGAAAATTACAGAAGAGCTAAAAGGATTAAAGAATGTAGTACTTGCTCCTCACGTAGGAAATGCAACATTCGAAACTCGTGATGCGATGGCTGAAATGGCAGTGAGAAATATTTTAGCTGTATTAAACGATGAAAAACCTGTAACACCTGTAAATCAAAAATTATTAGTTACAAAATAAAAAGAAACCTTCCGTATTCGGAAGGTTTCTTTTTATTTTTCTTTATTCGCTTTTTTAGACGGTCTTTGTCTAATGAATTGAGATAGCATATACAAAATATATAGTGGAATAGCAATGAATAAGAAAACAGAAAAATTACCGAACCCTGTTTGATACATTGTGATAATGATCCCAATTAAAAATAATGTAATAATTATGCTATATCGTGGAATTGGTACATCTTTTAAACTTGGGATACGAATTCGACTCACCATTAAAAATGCGAACGTTACAAATACTGTAATAAGAACGATTTTTGGAATGGTATGTGAAAATAATGTTAGGAAAGCGACAAGCCCTCCTGCTGCAGTAATCGGAACTCCAGTGAAATATTTCATAGAAGTAGATGATGGTGTTACATTAAATCGTGCTAAGCGATATGCTCCGAACAGTGGGAATAATCCCGCTATGTATAGTCCAATGATTCCGTAGTTGGAGAAAGATGTGTAATACATTAACACAGCAGGTGCCGCGCCAAACGTTACAACATCTGCGAGTGAATCAAGCTCTTTTCCCATTTGTGAATCAACGCGTAATAAACGAGCAACACGACCGTCAAGACTATCTAACATCATCCCGATAAGTACTAAAATAGCAGCTGATTTATAATATCCTAAAGATGCATAGCCGATTGACAAAAATCCACTATATAAATTTCCGAGCGTAAATAAGTTTGGAATAGCTGCTCTATACAAAATCTGATCCCTTGCTTTCTGTAATAAATTCTTAATTAGTGTATGAAAGTTTACTTATTTTATCATACCATAAATTTCTTCCTCATACGAAAGAAATTCCCAATTTGTGAAAGATTGTATAGAAGAGAAATTTGAAAAATAAGTAAAAAAAAAAGGAAGCAACTTTTGTAAAGTTGCTTCCTACACTATTCAAATTTCGTTGTCATCGTTCCGGTTTTATATCGATTGTTAGGATCAAATCGTAATAAATCTCCATAAATGAGTTTGTCGGATAATTTTAATTCTGTTTTTGCTTTTTCAATATAAGGCTGACATAGTGTTAAATCAGCTTCTTCACCTGTGCTTCTTTTATAGCACATATTTTTTGTATAAACATAATCTTCCGAAACAAAACTGCCGTCCCGCATTACCATAAGAGGGTCTTTTTCTTTCGTAAATAAGTCTGTTCCAAATTCTACGGATTGATTTGTTTTAATACCAAGTAAGTGAAGTAACGTTGGTTTAATATCAATTTGACCAGATACTTTAGAGATGACTTTTCCTTCTTGGCCAGGCACATGAATAATGAGAGGGACGCGTTGTAATTGCATAGAATCAAACGGTGTAATAGCGTCTTTCCCAAGGAACTGAGCCATAGCTGCATTATGGTTTTCAGAAATGCCGTAATGATCACCATAAATGACAATAACGGAATTATCATACAGTCCTTCGTCTTTCAATTGTTTAATAAATAATTTAAGAGCTTCATCCGTGTATCGAACGGTTGGGAAGTAGCGATTTAAAACACCACTTTCGGAATTAAATTCATCAACATATTGATCTTCTGGATTTAGAAGAAATGGAAAATGGTTTGTTAACGTAATAAATTTCGTATAGAACGGTTGTGGTAAAGATTTTAACTTTGGAATAGATTGCTCAAAGAACTCTTTATCTTTTAATCCCCAACCGACAGACATTTGTTCCGTTCCTACGTAATCATTTAAATTAAAGTAACGATCATATCCAAGCGCAGGGTACATTACATCACGATTCCAAAACGTTTTATCGTTTGAATGGAAGACAGCAGAAGAATATCCGTATTTCTTTAATTGTTCTGGTGTGGCAGTGTATTCATTTGTTGCATGAGTAAAGAATACAGAACCACGGTCTAACGGATAAAGGGAATTTTCAACGATAAATTCAGCATCAGAAGTTTTACCTTGTCCCGTTTGATGATAGAAGTTATCGAAATAAAAACTATCTTTAATAAACTCATTTAAAAATGGAGTAATCTCTTTTCCATTTATTTTTTTATTAATAACAAAACTTTGTGTAGATTCCATTGAAATTAAAATTACATTTTTACCTTTTGCAGCTCCAAATAAGTTTTTATCAACTTGTTTATCTTTTGAGTCTGTATAGTTTTTAATTTCAGAGAACCCGTCTCCACTTGCAAATACACGCTCAGCTGAAGACTTAGATTGAAGTGTAATATCAAATAGATGATATGTGTATAGACCTAAATTTTTCACGACAGTTTGACGATCAAATGAGCGTGAGAACATTTGTGGTTTATATATAACTGAAACAACAATTTGTAGTGCTAGTAATACTGTTACACCGCTAAAGAAAGTTCGCTTCTCAGAGCGAGAAAGTGGTGTTTTATCACCAAATGATGGGAATTTACGCGAAATAAACATTAAAATAATTGCGTCTGCAAATAAAAGTAATGTTTTATACGTAAAGAGTTCTTTTATACTCGTCCCTAAGTCAGCCATATTATTTGTTTGGAATAAAACAGGGAAAGTAACAAAATCGTTATAGAACCCGTAAAACATTGCATTTCCAAATAAAATAAATGACAGTATAAAACTAATTACAATAATAATTCGGTTTCGGTACTTAGATGCAAGTAAAGCGAAACCAAAAAATAATAGTAACGAAGCTAGTGGGTTAATAAAAAGCATAAATTCTTCAAAGAAGTTATCAATTCTAATATCAAATGCTAGCTTGTACACAATATATGTTTTTATCCATAATAAAACGACTGCAACTAGTGCAAATCGCAGTTTTGGAAACAGATTTTGTAGCATAATATACTCCTCTCCTAAAAGCATGACAGTTCTTGTGAGCCGGTTTGATTAGCGCCTCATTTTATATATACGAACAGTCCTTTATTATTATGTTTATTATACTATGAGTATCATTATACGAAAATAAAAGAGAGTTGTGGGCTTTTTTATAATAATTGAGTAGAAAAAGGGCAGTGGGAGACAATAAAACGGAGTTTCTATGTATGATAATTATAGTGCGCAGAAAGAATCGAGTAATAAAACGGAGGTTATAATGCGAAAATTATTATATTTTATAGTATGCAGTAGTGTTATACTTTTTGCTTCACCGAGTGTGTCGGTAGCACAATATGATGCACCTCTTATGGAAGATGCCCTTTATTCTGTTTTATTTCCGAAAATAAATAAAGCAATTGAAAAACAATATGGGAGCTTGAAGCCTTATCAATGTCCTAAAATTATTAGTTTAAAAAAAGTGTATAGTGGTACATATTTATTTCAAGCGAGTATTGAAGTAACGAAGTATGAACGTGTTGCTGGGAAAATTGCTCCACCATTTGAGAAGGTAACGATTACATTTAATAACGAAGAGGGCGAATGGGAAGTGACAAAGGTTTCAGTAAAGCGCTTACCAAATGATACAAAATTAAACTGTAAAAAAACAATATAAAAAATTGTTTGACAAATAAAATGGTCCTTTGGTATTGTTAATAGCAACAATTAGATGTTTGAAAATTAAATAGACTTACCTCATCTACTCTCAAAGGTAGAGGCCGCGATAGGAAAGAGTAAGCTATGGGAGATTTAATGGAATCTGTGATCATAGGTTGAAAGGGACTATTGCCGAAATATAAGAATAACCATCTTATTCATATATTGGGACTGCATTGAATAAATGTAGTACTGTCATAAGATTTATTTTATGGAGAGCTATTTGGAGATGTTGATGCGGTTTCTTATTTTGAGAAGATAACAACTCGTTTATTTTTTCAATATATATTTTTCCTAATAAGAAACGCGTGTGAACATTGTTCCGCGCGTTTTTTGTCTATCTAAAAGCGTGCTGCAATGAATAGAAGATTGGGGTTATGAGTTTTAGAGGAAATAAGGGAGGAATTTAAATGTATTTACACGGCACAAGCCGAATCAATGGGCAAGGACACTTAGAAATTGGTGGGTGCGATACGACGCAGCTAGCAAAACAATACGGAACACCACTTTATGTATACGATGAAGAGTCTATTCGAGGAAAGTGCCGCGCGTTTCATCGTGCTTTTAAAGAAAGTGGTTTCTCTTATCAAGTAGCATATGCAAGCAAGGCGTTCTTGTGCATGGAGATGTGCCGAGTAGCTCGTGAAGAGAATATGTCTTTAGACGTTGTTTCTGGAGGAGAATTATATACTGCGCTTCAAGCAGGATTTCCGGCATCGCGCATTCATTTTCACGGAAATAATAAAACAGCAGAAGAAATAATTATGGCTCTTCAGGCGAATATCGGTTGTTTTGTAGTAGATAATTTCTTAGAATTAGAAATTTTACATGATTTAGCAGTGCAACATGGAAAGTTTGTGAACATATTAATCCGTGTAACGCCAGGAGTAGAGGCACATACACACGAATATATAACAACAGGCCAAGAGGATTCGAAATTTGGATTTGGTGTTTCAAATGGTCAAGCGATGCAAGCGATTGAGCTAGCTTTGCAAAAATCAAATTATAATATGCTAGGAATTCACTCGCACATCGGATCACAAATATTCGAAACGGCTGGTTTTGTTCGAGCAATTGAAGTACTACGTCAATTTTTAGAAGAAGTGAGAGAGCGAACAAACTATGTAGTGAAAGTATTGAATGTAGGCGGAGGTTTCGGTATACGTTATACGGAGTCTGATACACCGTTAACACTTGAAACGTATGTGGAGGCTGTAACAAGTACGATAAGAGAGCAGTTTACAGTATGTGAATACCCGCTTCCAGAAATATGGATTGAACCAGGTCGTAGTATCGTAGGTGATGCGGGAACAACAATTTATACAGTTGGAGCGGTGAAAGAGATTCCTGGTATTCGGAAATATGTTTCAGTCGATGGTGGGATGACAGATAATTTAAGACCGGCTCTATATGGAGCGCGTTATGAGGCGATGTTGGCGAATCGAGGGAATCTTGAGAATGAGGAACTCGTTTCGATTGCTGGGAAATGCTGTGAAAGTGGAGATATGCTGATTTGGGATATTAACTTACCGCAAGTTGCTTCTTCTGATTTACTAGCAATTTCTTGTACGGGGGCATATGGGTACTCGATGGCGAATAATTATAATCGTATTCGTAGACCAGCTGTCGTCTTTGCAAAAGGCGGAACATCACAAATTGTTGTAGAGCGTGAAACATATGAAAATATTATTGGGAACGATCGCATACGTATTAAAGAACTTGTTTAAATAGGAAAAAGGAGTTGTTCGGATGGGCAATTCCTTTTTTATAAAATAAAATAATTAAAATATATCGGAAAACTAGGATTGAAAAAAAACAGAATTGTGATAAAATACAAATACAAAGCTTATCAAGAGAAGCGGAGGGAACTGGCCCGGCGAAGCTCGGCAACCTGCTTATAGAAAGCAAGGTGCTAAATCCAGCAAAATGGAATCCATTTTGAAAGATAAGGTAAAATATATTACCGAACAGTCTTTTCGAAATGGGAAAGATTTTTTTTATGAATAAAAAGGGGGGCTGTTCGCGTGAGTGTACGGGAACATTTTGATGAAGTATCTGAGAAAATTCAAGCGATGCTTGCTGATATGAAATATGGTTCCATTACAATTGTTGTGCAAGATGGAAAAGTGATTCAATTAGAAAAAAGTGAAAAAGTACGTTTAAAGTAAAAAGCGCTGACTAGAAAAACTAGAGGCGGTTTTAACCTATTTTATTAGGTTAAAACCGTCTTTTTGCTTTTACAGGGGGAAAAAACATGTTGACGTATGAAACGTGGGAAGAAAATAGTGTTTCATTTTCCGAAGAAGATGAAACGAAAGGCGCGCTATCAGTATTAAGTTGGGCTTATAACGAATATAAAGATGAAATTGTATATGCATGTAGCTTTGGGGTAGAAGGTATGGTTTTGCTGCACCTTATAAACCAAGTAAATCCATCCGCTAAAGTTGTATTTTTGGATACAAATGTACATTTTCGAGAAACGTATGAATTAATTCAAAAGGTGCGGGAACGATTTCCTTCATTAAATATTATAGAAAAACAGCCGGAATTTACACTTGATGAACAAGCGAAGTTGCATGGTGAGAAATTATGGGAGAGTAATCCGAATCTTTGTTGTAAAATTAGAAAAATTTTACCGTTAGAAAAATCATTAGCGGCGGAAAAAGCGTGGATATCGGGCTTAAGGAGGGAACAATCAGAAACGCGTAAGCATACAAAGTTTATAAATCAAGATCATCGCTTTCAATCTATTAAAGTTTGTCCACTCATTCATTGGACGTGGAAAGAAGTGTGGCGATATGTATACAAACATAGCTTGCCGTATAACCCATTGCATGATGTTGGATATCCAAGTATTGGATGTGAGAAGTGTACGTTACCTGTAGGAGAGGGTGGCGATTCGAGAGATGGTAGATGGGCCGGGAAAGTGAAAACAGAATGTGGTCTTCATTACCAATAAGATGAATTTGAAAATAAAGCTAAGAGAGGATATAGAAAATGAGTACAAGAAACGAATTAATAAATCGTATAGACGAGACATACGACGTATCACAAATTGAAAAAGAAATCAAATTAGACAACATTGCGTTAAGTGATTTAGAGCTATTAGCGACAGGGGGATATAGCCCACTAACTGGCTTTTTAGGAAAGAAAGATTATGATTCGGTCGTAGAAACGATTCGTTTAGCAAATGGTAGCGTATGGAGTATACCGATTACATTACCGGTAACAGAAGATGTAGCAGAGAGACTGAAAGTTGGAGAGGAAGTAAAGCTTGTCAGCGATGGAAATATATATGGTGTTATTCAAATAGAAGATATTTTTGTACCAGATAAAGAAAAAGAAGCGTTACTTGTATATAAAACGACGGATGAGGCTCATCCAGGAGTGAAAAAATTATATGAACGACCAAACGTTTACGTCGGAGGAGCTATTATTCTTACAAAACGCTTTGAAAATAATCAATTTCCTTCTTATCATTTAGACCCAATTGAAACGAGAGAAGAATTTAAAAAGCGTGGTTGGAAAACAGTAGTTGGATTTCAAACGAGAAACCCGGTACATCGTGCCCATGAGTACATTCAAAAGTCTGCTCTTGAAATTGTAGATGGTCTCTTTTTGAATCCGCTTGTTGGGGAAACGAAATCAGATGATATTCCTGCTGATGTAAGGATGGAAAGTTATGAAGTATTACTTCATAACTATTACCCTAAAAATCGTGTCTTTTTAGGCGTATTTCCTGCAGCAATGCGTTACGCAGGACCAAGGGAAGCGATATTTCATGCACTAGTAAGAAAGAATTTTGGTTGCACCCACTTTATTGTAGGGCGTGATCATGCTGGGGTAGGGGACTATTACGGAACATATGAAGCGCAGGAAATCTTTACGAATTTTACAGTAGAAGAGTTAGGGATTACGCCGTTATTTTTTGAACATAGTTTTTACTGCACTAAATGTGAAGCGATGGCTTCAACGAAAACATGTCCGCATGGAAAAGAAGACCATGTTATTTTATCGGGTACGAAAGTAAGAGAACTATTAAGAAACGGTGAGATTCCGCCAAGTACATTTAGTCGTAAAGAAGTAGTGGAAGTGCTAATTAAAGGCTTGAAAAAAGAAGTAGTAACAGAATAGGGAGAGAACGAGATGGATACGAATATTACTTGGCATACAGCTTCTGTTTCAAAAGATGAGAGAAGAGTGAAGAATGGGCATCACAGTTTTGTAGTTTGGTTTACTGGTTTATCGGCTTCGGGTAAATCTACAGTAGCGAATGCGGTTGCTCGTAAACTATTTGAAAAGAATATTGGAAATTACGTGTTAGATGGAGATAATATTCGCCACGGTTTAAATAAGGATTTAGGATTTTCTGAAAGTGACCGTATGGAAAATATACGACGTATTGGTGAAGTAGCGAAGTTATTTGTAGATCAAGGAACGGTTGTCCTTACAGCGTTTATTTCACCGTTTCGAGTAGACCGTAAACAAGTTAGAGACCTTTTGGCAGTAGACGAATTTATTGAAGTCTTTGTAAAGTGTCCGATCGAAGAATGTGAGAAACGTGATCCGAAAGGGCTTTATAAAAAAGCGAGACAAGGTGATATTAAAGAATTTACTGGTATTGATTCGCCTTATGAGGAACCAGGGAAGCCAGAATTAATCGTAGAGACACATAAGAATTCTATTGAAGAATGCGCAGAACAAATTGTGAATTATTTACAAGAGCGTAGTTTCATATAGGGGGATAAAAGATGAGTTATGAAAAAGTGTGGGCAAATAATGAAAAATTGAATCCGTCTGAGAAAAAGAAATTAGAAAAAGATGGATTAGAAATCTTTAATGACATTCCTTACTATGCGGAGAATGGATTTGAATCTATTCCGAAAGAAGAGTGGGACTCCTTTAAATGGGCCGGATTGTATTTGCAACGGCCGAAAGAAGCTGGATATTTTATGATGCGTGTAAATATTCCTTCAGGGATTATTACAAATGCGCAGGCAGAAGCGCTTGCTTCTATCGCCGAGGATTATGGACGCGATGTAATAGATATTACGACAAGACAGGCGATTCAGTTTCACTGGTTAGAAATTCAGCAAATTCCAGATATTTTTAAAAGATTAGCAAGAGTTGGATTATCTTCAGCAGGGGCGTGTGGTGATATAACGCGTAACATTACAGGGAATCCACTTGCTGGAATTGATGGAAATGAACTCTTTGATACGACGCATATTGTTAAAGAAATATATGACTATTTCCAGCACAATGAAGAGTTTTCGAACCTGCCACGTAAATTTAAGATGTCTATTAGTTCGAATATTTACAATTCTGCAAACGCAGAGATTAACTGTGTTGCATTTACACCTGCAACGAAAGAGATAAATGGTGAGAAAAAAGTTGGCTTTCATATAAAAGTAGGCGGGGGCTTATCAGCTCGTCCATACTTAGCAGAAGAATTAGACGTGTTCGTTTTACCAGAAGAAGTGAAAAAGGTAGCGATTGCGATTGCTACTATATTCCGTGATTTTGGATATCGCGAAAAACGTCATTTAGCACGTTTGAAATTTCTTGTTGCAGACTGGGGTGCAGAGAAATTTAAAGAGAAGCTAATAGAGTATACAGGACCGTTACAAAATAAAGGAAAAAGTGCACTCAAAGGATGGAATGCAGGCTATTTTTATGGTGTTCAAGATCAAAAACAAAAAGGATTAAAATATGTCGGATTTAATGTACCAGTAGGACGTTTACATGCAGAAGAAATGTTTGAGATTGCCAGAATTGCAAAGCAATATGGAAATGGACAAATTCGTACATGTAATTCACAAAATTTCATCATTCCGAATGTTCCACCAGAAAATGTAGCGGGTTTACTAAGTGAACCGTTGTTTGAGGCAATATCTGCAAGTCCGAAATCATTTATTGGTCATGCGGTTTCATGTACTGGTATTGAATATTGCAATCTTGCTCTAGTAGAAACGAAAGAAAGATTACGGAAAATTGCGGAATACTTAGATACACAAATTGCACTCGATGTTCCAGTTCGAATTCATATGGTAGGATGTCCAAATTCATGTGGTCAACGTCAAATTGCTGACATCGGATTACAAGGGGTGAAAATGAAAACGAAGGAAAAAGGAATAGTTGAAGCATTTGAAATATATGTAGGTGGAACGTTGTTAGATGGCGGTGCTTATAATCAAAAGCTAAAAGGAAAAATAGATGGTGAAGATCTACCAGATGTGCTCGCATCATTTATAAGTTATTTCAAAGAGAATAAGTTACCAGCTGAAACGTTTTATGATTTTGTTGGCCGCGTTGGCGTAGAAGAATTACAGTTGACATTAAATCACGTATTAGAAGAGCTAATAGCGTCTTAGGAGGGACAATATGGATTTATATCGTTTTGAAGCTGTATTAGCGAATAGTATTGTTCCAATTGTTGTTGTTGCTCAAAGTGAAGAACAGGCGTTTAAGCTTGCGGAAATTGAGCTTGAAAAACATTTTTTACCGTTGCCAGAAGTAAAGGAGATTTCTTTGTTTGAAAAAAAGAAGATTCGAAAAGGTGCGGCATTTGTTGTTCATGAGTAAATAACATTGTAATACGAAAGTATTCTAACTTCCATTCATATAAAAGGATGGAAGTTTCACTTTAATAGTAGAAATGAGGAGAGATGATGGGGAAGGTTTATATCGTTGGAGCGGGTCCTGGCGATCCGGATTTAATCACTGTTAAAGGGTTGAAATGTATCGAGAAGGCAGATGTTATTTTATACGACCGCCTCGTGAATAAAGAGTTGCTTTCATACGCAAAGCCTGAAGCAGATTTAATTTATTGCGGGAAACTCCCGAATTATCACACGATGAAGCAAGAGACAATTAACACATTTCTTATTAAATATGCGAAGAAAGGAAAAGTTGTAACGAGACTAAAGGGCGGGGATCCATTTGTATTTGGAAGAGGTGGAGAAGAAGCCGAAGCGTTAGCCAAACAAAGTATCCCATTTGAAATTATTCCTGGTATTTCAGCTGGTATAGCCGCTCCTGCTTACGCTGGAATTCCAGTAACACACCGCGATGCAAGTGCAAGTTTTGCTATTGTGACAGGACATAGAAAAGAGGATGCTGAAGAGGAAGTGAAGTGGGAAAGTTTAGCGAAAGGTGTAGATACATTAGCGGTCTATATGGGGGTTAGTAATTTACCTTATATATGTGAACAACTTATAAAACATGGAAAAGATCAAAGTACACCTGCCGCTATCATTGAGTGGGGGACCACATCTATGCAGCGTACTGTTACAGGGACGTTAGGAACAATTATAGATGTTGCTAAAAAAGAAAAAATTCAAAATCCAAGTATGATTATTATTGGAGAAGTTGTCCGTTTTAGAGAAAAGATACATTGGTTTGAGAAACAAGTGGAAAATGCATATCCAGTAAGCGGAGTATTGTAAAATGAAGGCTGTCTTGTATATATGTCATGGAAGCCGTTTGAAAGCAGCAAAAGAAGAAGCGGTTGCATTTATTACGTCATGTATGAACCGTGTAGAGGCAAAGATTCAAGAAGTTTGTTTTTTAGAGCTAGCGAGTCCTTCTATTGAAGAAGGATTTCGTACATGTGTGAAGCGTGGTGCTACAGAGATTGTCGCTATTCCTGTTTTTTTATTAGCGGCAGGACATGTAAAGAAAGATATTCCGCTTGAATTACGAAAGTTAAACGAGGAATATCCGGATATCAAAATAGTGTATGGTAATCCATTTGGTGTATCAGAAGTGCTTGTAAAAGCGGTATATAACGGAAGTGGCATTAAAGACTATGAAGAAGAAGTAACACTTTTGCTCGTTGCAAGAGGAAGCAGTGATCCGGAAACTTTACAAGACATGAAGTGGATTTCTTCTTTATTTCAAAAAGAAGAGAACATTAAAGAGGTGGAAATTTGTTATTTAGCAGCTGCGGAGCCAAAGTTTGAGGAGAAGTTGAGGGAAGTTGTAGAACGAGAAGAAAAGAGTATTGTTGTACTACCTTATTTATTGTTTACAGGCTTACTTATGAAACATGTTGAGAAAGAAGTGCTTCAATATGAGTTGGAAGAGATAAAAATAAGTCCATATTTAGGGAAGAATGAAGCGTTTCGAGAGATGTTAATTCAGAAAACAGAGGGAATATTGGAGGGAGAACAATATGTATCCACTTACAGTGCGAGTTGATAAGAAACGTGTTGTTGTCATTGGTGGAGGGAAAGTAGCAGGGTTTAAAATTGTTCCCTTACTAAAACAAGGTGCGGATATAATTGTGATAAGTACAGAATTAGATGCGAATTTAGTAAAACTTGTAGAAGAAAAGCAAATTCGTTGGTATCAAAGGGAGTATGAGAAAAGTGATATCGCCGATGCTTTTTTAGTAGTTGCAGCGACTAGCGATTCGGTACTAAATGAACAAATTGCTGAAGATGCCTCGGCAAATCAATTGGTAAATGTTATTACGAATCCGGAAAGTGGAAATGTTCATTTTCCGGCGGCAATTCATCGTGGATTGCTTAATGTAGCTGTTTCTACTGGAGGGGCTAGTCCGAAACTTGCAAAAAAAATTCGCGATGATATTGCAAATAAATATGATGAGAACTATGAATCATATCTTGATTTTTTATATGAAGTTAGAATAAAAGTGAAAGAATTACAAGTAGAGAAAAGGCAGAAAAATATATTATTGCAAGAAGTATTAAAGTCGATATATGTTCAAAATGAACAGAAAAGAGAAATTTTTTTACAAGAATTAGAGAGGGAACTTCATGTAGGATAGTGAGTGAATTGTGCTTTACAAATATAAAAATATAATTTATAATCACAAGTAACTTCAATAGATGAAATCGATGAGCAAGAAGAGTACGTATATTTGAGGCGTTCAGAGAGCTGGGGTAAGGTGTGAGCCCGGTACGATAAAATATACAGAATGGGCTTGCGAGAGGTATGTTGAACATTGTAGTAGGCAACCCGGGTTCCGCCGTTAAAAGGATAGAGTATCGGAATTTTTCCTGTACTTGAACAAGTGGGATTTATCAATCCAATTGAGGTGGTACCACGGTATTTACATTACATATATCGTCCTCTACATGCATATTTGCGTGTAGGGGACTTTTTTATTTTCTAAAGGAGGTGTGCGAGTATGAAATGAAAGTGTATAATTAGTAAAAGTTTAAATATTCAGAAAAGGAGAAATTATGATGGAAGAAACACAGCAATGGACGTCGAAAATAGGCTTTGTACTCGCAGCAGCCGGAGCCGCAGTAGGTCTTGGTGCCATATGGAAATTTCCATATGTTGCAGGTAATGGTGGGGGAGGCGCATTCTTCCTTGTATTTTTACTATTAACTTTATTTATAGGTATGCCGCTTCTTTTAGCTGAATTTGTTATTGGACGTAGTACGCAAAAAGAGGCAGTTACAGCTTATAAGGTATTAGTACCGAATAGTAAGTTATATCCTTGGATTGGTCGCATGGGAGTTGTTACTTGTTTTAGTGTACTATCTTTTTATAGTGTTGTAGGTGGATGGATTTTACTGTACTTATACTATAGTGTTACAGGAAGCTTCTGGAGTGGTGTTGCTGATTATGGACAATTGTTTGGTGAAACGATTTCAAATCCAGTAAGCGCGATTGGAGCGCAATTTATCTTTATGCTTTGCACTATTTTTGTTGTAAGTAAAGGTGTAGAGAAGGGGATAGAAAAAGCAAGTAAGTATATGATGCCGCTATTATTCATTTTATTTATTGCTATCATTATTCGTGCGTTAACACTTGATGGTGCTATGGCTGGGGTAGAGTTCTTCTTAAAACCAGATTTTTCAAAGCTTACAGCAGATACGATTTTATATGCGATGGGGCAATCTTTCTTCTCACTAACGGTAGGTGCCTCGGTAATGGTAACGTATAGTTCGTATTTAAAGAAAGAAGAGCATTTAGCTAAATCAGCGACATCTATTGTAAGTTTAACGGTATTTATTACAGTACTTGCAGGGTTAGCGATTTTCCCAGCGATTTTCGCATTAGGAGTTAAACCGACAGAAGGACCAGGGTTACTGTTTATCGTTCTTCCTGCTGTCTTTGCAAAAATTCCATTTGGGCAATTTTTCTTCATTATGTTTTTAGTTTTATTCTTCTTTGCGACTTTAACATCTGCGATTTCAATGCTTGAAATTGTAGTAGCATCTGTTGCGAAAGATAATGAGAAGAAGCGTCCATCAGCTTCGTTATTAATTGGTATTCTTATTTTTGCAGTTGGAATTCCATCAGCGTTATCGTTTGGAATTATGAGTGATGTGAAAATATTTGGTAAGACATTCTTTGATTTCGTCGATTTTTCGGTAAGTAATGTATTACTGCCACTCGGAGTACTAGCCATTTCGCTATTTGTACCAAATAAAATGAGTAAAGAGCTATTAATGAAAGAATTAGAAGTTACGGAAACGAAAGGGAAAACATTGTTTAATATTTGGTTCTTCTTGCTTAGGTATGTTATTCCGGTAACTGTAATTATCGTATTTTTAAATGCGATAGGCGTATTTAAAATGTTTGCATAATAAAAAGACGGAGATGTGGATTCTCCGTCTTTTTATTGTGTTGTAGGTGTATTTAATAAGCGATTATATGCTTTATAAGCTGTGACAACAGCGATAAAAGAACCAATTAAAAATAACGCTGAGCCACCGAATGTAAATAGCCGGCCAATGTATGTTTCTCTTGCTTCTTCTATTTCTTGTTGTAATTGTGTATTCATATTTATCACCTCGCAAAATATAGGCATTTAGTTGTAGTCTATGTGAAATGCCTACAAAGTGTGAAATGATAGTAAAAAAACTCGGTATGCACCGAGTTTTTTATAATCCGATATAAGGAGATGGATCAACTGCGTTTGTCTTACCGACATTCCATTCTCCTAGGTGAAGTTCAAAGTGTAAATGTTGTCCGTAGGATTGTCCAGTATTCCCCATAAATCCAAGTTGATCACCTTGTTTTACGGTCTGTCCATTAGATACAGAACGGCTACTCATATGTGCATATACAGTTGTATATGTTTTTCCGTTTATACGGTGAGATAAGTATACAACGTTTCCGTAACTAGATGATAATTCTGAACGGATAACGACGCCATCTGCAGCGGCAATAATTGGAATCGTTCCCGAAGCTGCGATGTCAATTCCTTTATGGTTATCTAAAGAACGTGTGCCAAACCCAGAAGTTTTCGATCCGGCTGCTGGTTTAATAAATCCACCTATATTCGTATCGTGTGGTACTGGAGCAGCCTGAGCAGGTGTAGCAGCTTGTTTGCGTGCTTCTTCAGCCTTATGTGCCTCTTCAGCTTTACGTGCTTCTTCCGCACGTTTTTCTTCTTCAATTGCTTTTTGAACAGCTTGACGCTGGTTTTCTAAAATGCCTTTTGATTCTTCTAACCCTTCAATCTCTGAATCTACTTTTGCTACTTTCGTATGTAGATCGTTAATAAGAGCTTGTTGCTGTTGTTGGTTACTTTGCAATTCTTGCTGTTTTTGTTCTAATTTTTGCTCAGATTCTTTCAGTTGTTGCTCTTTTTTCTCAACAGCCTCTTTTTCTGTCGTCACAGCATTTTGATCACTTGTTTGCTTTTTCACAATATCTGTATCGTTATTTAAAATTAAACTTACAGAATACATATTATCAACAAGATCGGCAATATTTGCAGAACTTGTTATTACTTCTGTAATGATACTCGTACGAGGCTTTTCTTGCATAGATTGTAGTCTTTGTTTAATAACTTCCTGTCGTGTATCTATATTCGTTTGTAATTGCTCTATATGTTTCTTTTTTTCGGTAATAACTTGCTGTGTGTTGCTAATTTCTTTTTTTGTATCGTTCAATTCAGCTTCGTTTTTATTAATAGAAGTAGTTAATTCGTCGATTTTCTTTTGTAATTCTTGGATTTCTTTTTCTATTTGTTCTTTCTCAGCTGATTTATTTTGTAAGTCATTTTGTTTGCCTTCTAATTCGGATTGAATGTCAGTTAATTTATCTTGATTTGTTTCAGCGTACACGGGTGAAAGTAACGGGGAAGCAAAAATCGTTCCTGCTGCTAAAACACTAATCGCTGCAAATTTCTTTTTCATTGTTGTCTGGCTCCTTTCCCTATGAATGTTATATATCATGAGAAGAAGAGTGTCTATCGTTGTAATCATAATGTAAAGAAAATTTTATAATTTTGCTAAGTTTTGTCGGAATTTAGTATCTTTTCGTAGTGTTTGTCATAAAGTTAAAATTCTTGAATGTATAGAAAAAGATATCAATTTCTATATTTCTTTTTAAAATCATGGGAAATGATGGAGTTTTCCATAATGAAACAGTATTTTAAAAACCTATCAATCACTAGTGAGGAATCGATTTCATGTGAGGTTTTCTGACATGGGGTTTGTTTTTGTCAAGAAAATTATTTGCATTCGTGCAAACTTATTTTGTTGTCAGATTTTAATTTTTGATTTATGATTTTTAACAGGGACAAAATGTAGTGAATTGTCGAATAATATGTAATACTCTTAATTTCTTAGTTTTATAGATATAGATAGAATGAGGGATAGATAGAGTGACACATCGAGGGGGTTACAACAAGTATGAAAAGAATAGGACTTGCATGGCAAATATTAATTGGTCTTGCGCTTGGTATTGCAGTTGGGGCGATTTTCTTTGGCAATCCAGAAGTGGTGAAGTACTTACAACCAATTGGTGATATTTTCATCCGATTAATTAAGATGATTGTTGTACCGATTGTTGTAGCAAGTATTGTTGTTGGGGTTGCTGGTGTTGGCGATGTTAAGAAGTTAGGCCGACTAGGCGGAAAAACAATTATTTACTTTGAAATTATTACAACGATTGCAATTGCTGTTGGTCTATTAATAGCAAACATTTTCCAACCTGGAAAAGGCGTTGATATGGATAAGTTAACAAAAACAGATATTTCTAAATATACACATACGACAGAGCAAGTACAAAGTCATTCGTTCGCGGATACGTTTGTAAATATTGTTCCGACGAACATTATGAAATCATTAGCTGAAGGTGATATGCTGGCTATTATCTTCTTCTCAGTATTATTTGGTTTAGGTGTAGCAGCAGTTGGTGAGCGTGGCAAACCAGTTCTACAATTTTTCCAAGGTGTAGCAGATGCAATGTTTTATGTAACGAACCAAGTTATGAAGTTTGCACCATTTGGTGTATTTGCATTAATTGGTGTTACAGTTTCTACATTCGGATTAGCTTCATTAATTCCATTAGGGAAATTACTCATTGTAGTATATGGGGCAATGATATTCTTCGTTGTAGTCGTATTAGGACTTACAGCGAAAATCTTTGGAATAAATATTTTCCAATTCTTTAAGATTTTAAAAGACGAGCTGATCTTAGCGTATTCTACAGCAAGTTCAGAAACGGTTTTACCGAAAATTATGGAGAAAATGGAAAAGTTCGGTTGTCCGAAAGCAATTACATCTTTCGTTATTCCAACAGGTTATTCATTTAACTTAGATGGATCAACTTTATATCAAGCGATTGCGGCAATTTTCTTAGCGCAAATGTACGGTATTGAATTATCCATTACACAACAAATTACGTTATTACTTGTATTAATGGTTACATCAAAAGGTATCGCAGGTGTACCGGGCGTATCATTCGTTGTATTATTAGCAACACTGGGTACAGTAGGTATTCCAGCTGAAGGTTTAGCGTTTATTGCAGGTATTGACCGTATTCTTGATATGGCTCGTACAGCAGTTAACGTTGTAGGTAACTCTTTAGCGGCTGTAGTTATGTCTAAGTGGGAAGGTCAATATGACGCTGAAAAAGGACAAGCCTATTTAAAAGAGATATCTGAAAAGGGTCAAGCAGCTTAATTATAATATGAACAAGCTCTCACATAATATGTGGGGGCTTTTCTATATATAGAAGAGGAGCGGACGTAATGAAACGTAAATATGGTGACGGTTCTTCGTGGAAGCGACTAATAGAGAAGGATTATAGGGTTAAGCAAGTAGAAGAGGGAATGTTAGGAATACTAGACATAAAAAAGGTGAGAGAGCCTAGTTATAAAGAGTACAATAGTAAAGAACTTTGCATTGCAGGTGATGGGTATACATGGATTCAATATTTTATAAACGGGAAAAACTTTGCAATTACAGCTATGTTAGACGATCAAAAAAAATTAGTGCAATATTATATCGATGTGACGAAAGAATTTAAAGTAGACGATCGTGGTTTACCTTATTTTGATGATTTATATTTAGATGTAGTGTTATTACCGAATGGTAAAATGTATGTATTGGATGAAGATGAGCTAGAGAATGCTTATAAAAGTGGCGATGTTACAAAAGAAGAGTATGAGTTAGCTTGGTACACTACGAAATGTATCATAGCTACAATAAAAAAGAGTGAATTTTATTGGATTTCAATATTGGAAGAAGAAATCAAAAAGTTAAAATGATTGTTGTATTCAAATTTTTGTATAATTACCAAAAAAATCTATACAAAAAATAATTGACTTTTGTTTTGTAAGCGAGTAAAGTTAGGGAAGAAATTATTATTAAAAAATAAATATGAAACCTTCTTATAAAGAGAGGCGGAGGGACTGGCCCTACGATGCCTCGGCAGCGGACTCGATTTTAGAGTGCTGTGCCAAATCCAGCAAGCATGTGCTTGAAAGATGAGAAGAGCGTTTCTTATAGATGTATAAGACCTCTTCTCGTTGGAAGAGGTCTTTTGTTATTCATTAGAAAAAAGGTTGAAACTAGGGAGAGATGGTACTTTGAAAGAAACGAGAGGAAATGGTTTAGCTTTATTACCACTTGGTATATTTTTGGCGCTATTTATTGGTTCTGGAATTATTACAGGTGATTTCTATAAATTGCCGATACTTATAGCAATCTCAATTGCTGTAGGAGTCGCTTTAGCGATGAATCACAAAGAAAGCTTTAATGTGAAAGTGGAGCGATTCGCTAAAGGTGCAGGAAATCCGGATATTATGATTATGGTATTAATTTTTGTTCTTGCAGGTGCTTTTTCTGAAACAGCTAAAGGAATGGGCGGAGTTGATTCTACAGTTAACTTAGCGTTATCTATTTTGCCGCAAGGATTTATCGTAGCTGGAATTTTTATTATCGGGGCATTTATTTCATTAGCGATGGGAACTTCAATGGGAACAATTGCAGCGTTAGCACCAATTGCTGTAGGTATTAGTGGGCAAACTGATATCTCAATTGCACTTGCGATGGCTACTGTTGTTGGCGGAGCGATGTTTGGTGATAATTTATCATTTATTTCAGATACAACAATCGCAGCTGTTCGTTCACAAGGAACAGAAATGAAAGATAAGTTTAAAACAAATTTTTTAATTGTATTACCAGCGGCTATTATTACAATTGTTCTATTAGTAATAATTACTTTAGGAAGTGATACACAAGTTAAAGCACATAGTTTTGACTGGATAAAGATTTTACCATATGCAGGAGTACTTATTACAGCGTTACTTGGTTGGAATGTACTTATTGTGTTAACTGGTGGAACTGTATTATCTGGTGCTATCGGTCTTATAGATGGAAGTTACACGTTAGAAAGTTTCTTTAAAAGTGTAACGACTGGAATGGGCGGTATGATGGAGTTAGTATTACTTGCTATATTAATCGGTGGTATGGTTGAACTGATCCAATATAATGGTGGTATTCAATATTTAATGAATCTTTTAACACGTAACATTCGTTCGAAAAAAGGAGCAGAGTTCGGTATTGCTGGTTTAGTGAGTATGACGAATATGTGTACAGCGAATAATACGATTTCAATTATTTTTACTGGTCCTCTTGCGAAGAACATTGCGGATCAATATGAAATTGATCCACGTAAATCAGCGAGTGTATTAGATCTTTTCTCATGTTGTGTGCAAGGATTAATTCCGTATGGTGCTCAAATGTTAACTGCGGCAGGGTTTGCCGCGTTATCTCCAATTGAATTGTTACCATACGCATTTTATCCAATTTTGGTTGGAGTATGTGGAATTATTTCTATATTAATTGGTTTCCCGAGGTTTTCTAAAGTGGCGGAAAAGAAAAAGTATCATAAAACAGCATAATTAAATATGGATGTTATTCGTAGTAACAGAAGCCGTACAGAGAATATTCTCTGTACGGCTTTTTATGCGTGATAAAAGAGGGAATTATCCTATCCTACCTTATGTTTTTACAAAAGGCTGAATTGAACTCAGTCTTAAGTCTGAGTTCAAAACGGTTCTTAAGCTCGTTATGGAAAAAAGAAAAAATAGTTAAGATAAGAGTATCAAATCGAAGGGAGGCAAGCACAAGATGAAACAATTTCTAGCGTTTATCGCAGCCGGTATTTTGGCTTTAATTGCTCTTGGTAGTCTTGCTGGTATTGTAGGATTCGCCATTGGAGCAGGAGTTGTGTACTGGAGCTATAAATCATTTGTGCGAGCTAAATCATTCTTTGGGAAGTTAGCTTGGGGTATTGTTGGTTTAATCGGTTTGTCCATTGCACTTTCTCATTCCCCAGCATTAATCGGTATCGCAGCATTAGTAGTCTTATACTACGGATACCGTGAGTGGAAGAAAGAAAAAAATGTAGTTGTTGATTCTGCTCCAGAAAGTTCTAAACCATATAGCAACTTTGAAGATGAGTGGAACAAGTTAATGAAAAACTAATATAAAATAAATCAAATTATAAAGTAGAAGAGAGGAAGATTTATAATGAAACAATCTTTATTCGGACGTGTACGCGATGCAATTTTAGCTGATTTTCATAACGTGTTAGATGAGAAAGAAAGAAAAAATCCAATTGCTATGTTAAACCAATATTTACGCGATAGTGAGCGTGAAATAACAAAAATTGAGAAGTTAATTCAGCGTCATAAAACATTAAAATCTAACTTCGCTCGTGAACTTGAGCAAGCACGTTATTTCGTTAATAAAAGATCAAAGCAAGCTATCATCGCACAAGAAGCAGGCGAATTACAATTGCATGAACGTGCATTAGAAGAAGTAGCGTATTATGAAGGGCAAGTAACTCGCTTAGAAGAAATGTATGCTGGTGTTGTAGAGCAAATTGATGAGTTAGAGCGTCGTCTTTCAGAAATGAAAAATAAATTAAAAGAAATGAACGCAAAGCGTATGGAATTAATGGCACGTGAAAATATGGCGCATGCAAACCGCCGTATGAATACTGCTATTCATAAAATGGATGAAAATAATCCGTTCTTACGATTCGAAGAGATTGAAGATCACATTCGTGACTTAGAGCTTCGTATAAATGAAGAGCATGAGCGTGATACATTTGATATGAAAATTGCAAAACTTGAGCGTGAAATGAAAGAGAAAAATGAAGTATCGTTAACGAAAGAAGTAACAAAATAATTGTAGTATATAATAAAACAGGCTTATGATATAGTGATAGAAGAAAAGGTGTTGGAAAGCAATGCCTTTTCTTCTATGTATATGTGACAAAGAGGGGGGGAGCTGAAATGAAGAAGCACTTTTCAAAAACACAATTAATGGGGATGCTCCTCATCATATTTGGATTCGGTCTTTTTCTTGATATGATACTCGGACATTTTGAACCAGGTGGTCTAATTTTTGCATTTATTATGATTATGTTTGGAAGGCATTACCGAAAGAAAAATCGTTATGTAAGAGGGAATGTATTTTTATTTGTCGGTGGTATTGTATTCTTATTCTTCTTATTTTCATCAGCAGCATTCGTACTTGTTGTATTTGCTTGTTTAGCTTTAATTGGTTATCAACTTATTCAACAAGGACATCAGCAAAAAGCAATGAAAGTTGAAATTAAAGAAAAGGGATATATAGATGAAGAAAAACAAATATATCGTACAGAACCGTATATAAAAAATATGTTCGTAGGTAATGTACGAATGATGGATCATATTTATGAACTTGAGGATATTAATGTCCAATATGGTGCTTGTGATGTCGAGATTGATTTAACAACTGCGATGATTCCAGAGGGAGAAACGGTAATTGTTATTCGGGGAGTCGTTGGTAATATTCGTTTATATGTGCCATATGATATCGAACTGTCTTTAAATCATTCTGTTATTGTTGGGCGAGTGCTCTTGCCGGGACACGAAGAAACAGGATTTAACCGTAATGTTACGTTTAGAACAGAACAGTATAAAGAAGCTCCTCGCCGTATAAAAATTATTTCTTCGCTTGTCGTAGGCGATACGGAAGTGAGGAAAGTATAATGAAAAAACAAAAGAATATTTCGTGGATGTATATTCGTTATTCTATGTTGTCCTCTGTGAGTATCGCACTTATTTGTACAATTGTATATGTATGGAAAAGCGAACAACAAGTTTATGATTTACTATGGAAAGAATCCATTGCTTCTGTTCCAATTGGCTTGTTTATTATGAGTACTAGTCTTCTTATCGGAGGAATTGTAGGGTATGCAATCGGTTATTATATAGAGCAGCGTATACAAGGATTAAATACTTTTCTATTTGAAGTAGAACGAGGGAATTTTCCGAGTGATGTTTCGTTTACTGCGGATGATGAATTTCATGAAGTGGAACGAAAAGTAATCGTTCTGGCTCGTCGATTAGAGGAGCAAGCTGGGCTATTTCAAAAAGTAACAAATGAACGAGCCCATTGGAATGAAGAGATGAGACAAGAAGCGATTTCTCAAGAAAGGCATCGATTAGCGAGAGAGCTGCATGATTCTGTAAGTCAGCAGCTTTTTGCAATGTCGATGATGATGTCAGCTATTAATGAACAAGTAGCTGAAATTCCAGGCACGACGAAAAAACAGTTGCAGCTTGTTGAGAATATGGTTGTAAATGCACAATCAGAAATGAGAGCATTGCTCCTTCATTTACGCCCAGTGCAGTTAGAAGGTAAGAAACTAACAGAGGGTATAGAAGAATTATTAACAGAACTGTCTAGAAAGCAACATATGAAAATTGAATGGTTAATTGAACCAATTCAATTAAAAAAAGGTGTAGAAGATCATTTATTCCGTATTGTACAAGAGGCGTTGTCTAATACTTTACGGCATGCGAAGGCAAAGAAAACCGAAGTACGCCTACGTAAAATTGATCAATATGCGATTTTGAAAATTATTGATGATGGTGTTGGTTTTAAAGTTGGGGTTAATAAGGCAGGTTCATACGGCTTAAGATCAATGCAAGAGCGAGTTCATGAAATTGGTGGTACATTAAAAGTGCTTAGTTTTCCAAATAAAGGTACGCAAATAGAAGTGAAAGTACCGATTATGATTGAGAGAGGGGGAGAGTCATGATAAAAGTATTACTAGTTGATGACCATGAAATGGTTCGAATGGGTGTATCAGCATATTTATCAACACAGCCAGATATTGAAGTAGTTGGAGAAGCTGAAAATGGAAGAAAAGGTTCAGAGTTAGCACTGCAATTAAGACCGGATATTATTTTGATGGATCTTGTCATGGATGAGATGGACGGTGTTGAAGCAACACGTGCTATTATTCAGGAATGGCCAGAAGCGAAAATTGTGGTTGTAACGAGCTTTTTAGATGATGAGAAGTTGTATCCTGTTATTGAGGCGGGGGCGACAAGTTATTTATTAAAAACATCAAGAGCGAGTGATATAGCAGACGCTGTACGAGCTACTTATGATGGAGAAACGGTATTAGAGCCAAAAGTTACTGGCAAAATGATGTCTCGTATGCGTCAGAAGAAAGAACAACCTTTGCATGAGGAGTTAACAGAAAGAGAGTCTGAAATTTTGTTATTAATTGCAGAGGGGAAAAGTAATCAAGAGATTGCAGATGAGTTGTTTATTGCCCTCAAAACAGTAAAGACACATGTGAGTAATATATTAAATAAGCTAAATGTAAGTGACAGGACACAGGCGGTTATTTATGCGTTTAGACATCAATTGACGAAATAAGAAGGAGGCTTTGACTATATATGGTCAAAGCTTTTTGTTGACGCTTAACATTGTAAGCGTTATCATTATATTGTTAACAGTACATACAAAGGGGAGAGAGTGTATGTTAGTTCAAACGATATTTGGAATGGATGAAACGAAAAAATTAGGTAACTATGTGAATGCGTTGCAAGCACTTTGTGAACAATATGATATTGAAACAGATCGTATCGCAATTATCGAGGCGACAGAAGAATATTATTTATTTCTAGTAAAGCAAGAAGATTGCTATGATGTTGTAAAAGTAGAAACAGTGGATACGAATATTGATTACTATACGAAAGCTTATAAAGTGAGTAGCTTTAATCATACTTCTTATCAAATGTAAAAAAACTCCCAAAATGGGAGTTTTTTTTATGATGCTTTTGATTCAGGTGAATTATCCGTTAATGGTACAGTTTTTGCACCACTTAATTTTGCGATAGCAAAACCGATAATAGCCCCAACTAATGCTGGTACTAACCAGCCAATTCCTTCATTATACAATGGAATAAACTCAAAATAAGATGTGATAAATGAAACAGGAATATTCCCTTGTTTTAATCCGTCAAAAACGCTCACAATCGCTGTTCCGATTAAAGCACATACATAAACAGATCGATAGCCACCGAAATATTTATGAAGTAATGATAATAACACGAGTACAATTGCAACTGGATATACAACAAGTAAAATAGGAACAGAGATTGCGATAATTTTTGTTAAACCTAAGTTGGCAACTAATAATCCTAACAAGCAAATGACACTTGCTAACATTTTGTATGAAAATTTTGTCAATAATGTTGAGAAGTATTGACTGCATGCAGATACAAGTCCAACGCATGTTGTTAAGCAAGCGAGTGTAACGATAAGAGATAATAGAATTAGACCATATGGACCGAATAATTGTTGTACGATAACGGTAAGTAGCTGTCCCCCATTTTTTGCGTATCCGAGAGAGGCACTAGTTGTACCGAGCCAGCCAAGTGCACCATATACAAGTACGAGACCAGTAGCGGCAATAAGTCCTGCTTTTGCTGTTGCGATGGCAATTGATTTACGATCACTCACACCTTTTGAGCGAATTGCATTTACAACGATAATCCCAAATGCAAGTGCTGAAATGGTATCCATCGTTAAGTATCCTTCCATAAAACCTTTGAAAATTGGAGAAGTTTGATACTCTTGCATGGCTGGTCCAGATTGCCCGAGGGGTGTAAATACACTCTTAACGAATAATAAAAAAATAGAGAGTAATAAAATAGGTGTTAATACACTTCCGATACGATCGACGAGCTTAGAAGGGTTTAAACTAAGCCAAAATACGATAGAAAAGAAGATGACTGTGTATAAAAATAGCACTAGGCTGCTAGAGCGAATGGTTTCTGGTAAGAAAGAACTAACTCCCATTTCATAAGCGACATTAGCAACACGTGGAATGCCCATAGATGGACCAATTGCAATGTATACAACTACTGTAAAGAAAATTCCGAATAATGGGTGAACATGACTTGCAAGTTGCTGCATTCCATTTCCTGATAAAGAAATAGCGATAACAGTAAGTAACGGTAAACCAACTCCTGTTAGTAAAAAGCCAATCATCGCTGGCCAAAAGTTTTCACCAGCATTTTGTCCAAGCATTGGAGGGAAAATTAAATTTCCTGCCCCAAAAAATAAAGAAAATAGCATAAGGCCTGTGAAAAAAACATGTTTTTTTGATACAGTGTTCATTGTTTTTCCTCCTTTTTGTAAATTCATGGTAAGAACACAAAAAACTCGTCCCTAAAGAAAGGGACGAGTTATATTTACCCGCGATACCACCCTAATTTATACATGTAGAAATAAATCTATATGTATACGGCTTTGCAACGTACAACATGATACGTGTTCCTTGTAACGGGGGACATCCGGTAAGAACTTACTTCAGCATTCGGTTCTACTTCTCGGAGATGATTTTCGGTTAAGCACTGAACGTTGGCTTTCAGCAAATCGCCAACTCTCTGGGGAACAGTCCTATAACGTACTCGTTCTCGTCAATGAATTTTTATTCAAGTATTCTGACAGTATTTTCACATGTTTTTTTTAGAAAGTCAACATATTTTTTGGGAAATATATTTACCTGTAGAAATATAGCTGAGAATATAAGGTTGAATGCTGTTTGTAAAAATGCTGTAAAACATTATAGGGAATTGTAAAGTTTATGGAGAAAATCGATATTTATAGGAGTAAAGAAGGTATTGTTAGAATTTACAGAGAATAATACAACAATCCACTTGCTGGAAAGAACAAACCAAAAGAGGTGACTGAAATGCTTGCGATGGGAGTATTATTTGGCATTATTGCTATAATTGGTTTTATGTGGTTATATTATTCGCGTTCGTTTAAACAAGCAGAAGTTTTACTCTTTCAAAAAGGTAGTTTGTTGACAAATCAGTCTAGATATTTAGTATGTCCGAAGTGTGGAAGTGCACAGGCCAGGAGTGGAGGATATCAAGAGTGTTGCAAAATTAGATTATGAAAGAAGGAAGCCTCACATTATTTTGTGAGGCTTCCTTCCTTACAATTTCATGGCGCTCCAAATGGTCCAACGATCTCTTTCGATAATAGGAGAGACGTTTTGTAATGCTGTTTGGATATGAAGTAGAAGTTGAGAAAGTTCATGATCTGTTAATTCATATAGAATGGATCGTCCGGTTCGGGGAGATAGGTCTTGTAGCAATGCTTCTACAGAATTATGTGTTTTTCGTACTTCCCATTGTGTTTGTATGGGGGACGCTTGAAGAGAATATTGTTGTAATTCTTGCTGTATAGTAGTGGTTTTTGGTCTTCTTTTTGATTCTATTTCAATGAGTTTTGGAAATACAGAGAAAAAGTATCCACGAATGTGTTCAGGGCTTCCTGGAATTGTACAATCTTCAATAGTTCGGTCTTGTAAAATCAGTATACCGCCTTTTTTTAATATGCGAGAAGCCTCTCGTATAAAAATAGGGATATTTTGTAAGTGGTGAATGACGGCACGCGAAATGATAAGGTCGAATGTTTCGTTAGGGTATGGAATGTTGTGCGCATCACCGTGAATGAATGAAATGTTTGGGAAGCCGTTACAGTTTTCTTTTGCAGCTTGTAATATTTCTTTTGAAAAATCAAGCCCAACAACACTTTTGGCTCCCATAAGAGCAAGTTCTTTCGTATAAATGCCGCCACCACAACCTATATCAATTACTTGTTTATTTTGCACATCTACAATATTGTTTATTGTTTCCTGCCATGAAATATGTGCGTTACGACTTGCATACGTATACCTATTATTTGCATCATGAAAATTAATGGACATTGTAAAATCCTCCCTTCAGTGTATAGTATAGCTCATTCTATATAATGTAACGTTTTTGTTTTATGTATGAGGATTATAAGAATTTCTTATTGGAAAAGGAGAATTGATTTGAAAGGGAAATATTTAATTTTTTTATGTGTTATTTTACTCGCGTCGTGTGGTCAAGCCGAGCAAAAGAAAGAATCGAAACAAGTAGAGGAGACAGTGAATGAAGTGAAAGAACCATTACAAGTAATTGTTATACAAAAAGGTACAGAAGAAAAAAAATTAAAGAAAATGGATGCGGAGTTAGTGGTGGATATTATAAACAAAGCAGAAAAACAAGAAGTAACAGGTAGCTTTGGTGAACCAGAATATGAAATACAAATTAGTAGAGATGGGAAAATAGAAACGTATTATGCATGGTTAAGAGGAGAAGATCGACGGGGATGGATGCAATATAAAAAAGCTATGTATATGCTGAACGAAAAAGATACGGAAAAACTTTTGGCTATATTTCCAAAAATTCCAGAACAAAAAGAAGATGAGATGCAGGTAGGGCCTTTAACAGAAGTAACGAAAAAAGATTTGCAGATTACCGCGTTTCATATTAAAGCGGGTGATCAAAAAATGAATTATACAGTACGATATACGATTTCACAATCACTATATAATAAGTTAGCGAAGGAACAAGAATATTATTTGCAATTGATTTTCCCGGAAAAGGTTCAAAAAGTAATTGGAGCAAAAGAAAGTGAAATAATTTCAGCTGAAAAAGTAAAGGAAGGGTATAAACAGTATGAATTGAAGGTTACTGTTCCCATAAAAGATGCTTCAGAATCACAATTAAAAGCACTAGAAAGCTATTATGATAATTACGGTTTGCAAATATTAAATAGTAAGAAAGAAAAAGTAGGAGCATTTCGAAACATTATTCAAATTGTTAAAGAGTATGGTGAAAAAATGAATTTACAAAGATAAAGTGAAACTTTAATCAGTGGAGGGCATCCACTACTGATTATTAGCTTTTACTAATCGAGATAAATGTGAATCGTAAAGTCTATATAGATTTTCCTAGGAAATGATAAGAGAGGGGAAAGACTCCCCTCTCTATTACTTTGCTTTTGCAGATGGCTCACTCATTGATTTTCGTGTAATAAGAAAAGAAATCATAAGAGCGGAAAGAATGATAAGAGCAATAAATAAGTGATTTGGCAACCAATCTAATAATAATACGTAGTAGCTAACGGTATAAAAAATAAGAGTTGAAGCTAAAAACGATAGAGCACCTATCATAAGAGATTGTAATTTCATTTGTGCATGCCTCCTTTCATTTATATTTTTGGCTAAAAATGGATGAAATAAACATTATTTCTAGCAATAGAAAAAAATATGTCATAATAGAGAAAAGAATAAGTTTTGATGAGTGTATATGGCTCAGTAAATCGAGATAAAGGAGAGGGAAATGAAAAATAATAAAAAAGGATTATGGGGAGTTATCGTCGCAATAGGGTTGTTTTTACTATCAAAGTTAAAATGGATATTTGCGATTTTTAAGTTAGCAAAGTTTTCAACAGTATTTAGTATGTTCTTATCGCTTGGTGCATACGCAGTTATATATGGTTGGAAGTTTGGAGTAGCACTCGTTTATTTGTTGTTTGTTCATGAAATGGGGCATTTATGGGCAGCTAGAAGAAAAGGCATACCAACATCTCCAGCAATCTTCATACCATTTATGGGAGCTCTTATTGGGATGAAAGAGATGCCGAAAAATGCAAAAGATGAAGCTTACATTGCATATATGGGGCCTCTTTTCGGATTACTTTCATTTTTACCCGCAATCCCACTTTATATAATAACGAAAGAGCCGTTTTGGGCGCTTGTTATTTTACTTGGGAGTATGATTAATTTCTTTAACTTAATTCCAGTTTCTCCGTTAGATGGCGGGCGGATTATTTCAGTTGTAAGTACGAAAATTTGGGGAGCGGGGCTTGTTTTACTACTTGGATATTCTATTTACTTCAAAAGTATTTTGGGAGGTTTTATTTTTATTATCGGCTGTATGGAATTATATAGAGTAGTAAAGAGAGATGGGCCAATTAAGGAATTAGGATATAGAATTGATGGAATGAAAGAATATGTTGCAAGGCTTGAAGAGGAGTTAAAAGAAACTGGTGCAGTGCATCGAAATATATATTTGATGCAACATGAAATAAATGTATTAAGGCAAAAAGAAAGAGAGAAAGAATTAAAAACAGGAGAGCTTCAAAAGATTGAAGTGCTAGAGTATCTTTTACCAAAGTTTGAGCCGCTGGATTACGTCCCATATGAAGATGAAAAAGAAACACATACAATTCATATAAGAGAAGCATTTGAAATGTCGGAAAGAAAATTACAGGAATGGGATACAGAAAAGAGACAACAGGAAAACTATTATAAAGTGGATACGAAAACGAAATGGATGGTATTTGCTTGTTATATCGGATTAATGGCTATACTCGGTTACACAGCTTATGAAGGGTATATTGTTTTACAAGAACATTTGCCAAGGAGAAATGTATAGAAAAATATTGTCGAAATGATAGGAAGGATTTATACAGAAATTACATTTCTACGAGAGAATGTTACAAGTATAGTCATACATTGTAACATCTTTAGTAGAGAAGGAGTTCTGTAATATGAGGAAATTGTTAAGTGTATTCGGGATTATTATCGTAATGATCATTGCGAGCTATAGTCTTATGAAAGTGCTGTTACATTATGCGAATAAGCCTGCAGAGGTAAATACAATAGCTCAAATAGATGATGTGCAAGAAGAGACAAAAGTGCTAGATTTTATTCGTATGACACATGAAAGTTATAATAATTTCTTAAATTATGGTAAAGCAGAGAATTATACAGAAGGGGACTGGAACCAATTTAAACAATGGTTTCAACAACAAGAATCGTCTTTAAAAAATATACATATAGAAATAAAGAATGAAACAATAAAACGCGATGTAAATAGAAGCTATGAAATTGTAAAAAAAGGTGTGGAACTTCAAAATATTGAGTATGTAGTTTATGCCCATCGTGTATACCATGACTTAGATATTATCGTAAATAAATATAGAGGTGAAACGAACATCTGGGGGTATACAGAATTTGGAGATGGGAAAGATATAAGGGTAATTGAACAAGCAATACAGTCCAAATAATAAGCTAGCTAGAATTCTAGTTGGCTTATTTTTTCTTGTAAGTGCAATGTTCATATATTTTTCACAAAAACACCGTGTTAATAGTGATTAAAATCACAATATGTATTATACAATTCAGTTAAACTAAAAACAGTTAAAGAAATAGAGGAGTGGGATACAATGTTAAGTGCAAAAACAATTGAAATCGTAAAATCAACAGTACCGTTATTGCAGGAAAAAGGCGTTGAAATTACAACGAGATTTTATCAAATTTTATTTTCGGAACATCCGGAGTTATTGAATATTTTCAACCATACGAACCAGAAAAAGGGAAGACAACAACAAGCATTAGCAAATGCGGTTTATGCAGCTGCAATGTACATCGATAATTTAGAAGCTATTATTCCAGTTGTAAAGCAAATCGGTCATAAACATAGAAGTTTAGGTATTAAAGCAGAGCATTATCCAATAGTAGGTACATGCTTACTACGAGCGATTAAAGAGGTCGCAGGCGCACCTGATGAAGTTTTAAATGCATGGGGAGAAGCGTATGGCGTCATTGCTGATGCATTCATTAGCATTGAAGCGGATATGTATGAAGAGGCTGCACATAAAGAAGGTGGATGGAAAGATTTCCGCAACTTTGTGATTGTTAAAAAAGTGAAGGAAAGTGACGTTATTACATCATTTTATTTAAAACCTGAAGATGGTGGGAAAGTTTCTTCATTCATCCCAGGACAATATGTAACGATTCAAATAAATATTGAAGGTGAAACATATACGCATAATCGTCAATATAGCTTATCTGATGCTCCTGGAAAAGAATACTATCGCATTAGTGTAAAGAAAGAAAAAGGTGTAGATACACCAGATGGTAAAGTATCTAATTACTTACATGATCATGTAGGAGAAGGAGATGTCTTACCAGTAAGTGCACCAGCGGGAGATTTCGTGTTAAATATGGAGTCAACATTACCTGTTGTACTAATTAGTGGTGGAGTAGGTATTACACCGATGATGAGTATGTTAAATACGCTAATCGAACAAGAATTAAAGCGTAATGTATGCTTTGTTCATGCAGCGATAAATAGTAATACACATGCGATGAAAGAGCATGTTGAGACAGTAGAAAAAGAGTATGAACAAGTGAAAGCATATACTTGCTATTCTTCACCGACAGAGCGAGATGTGGAAATGAAGAATTTTGACAAAGAAGGATTCATTGAACGTGAATGGTTACAAACTATTATTCCAACAACTGAAGCAGAATTTTATTTCTGTGGCCCAGTAGCATTTATGAAGCATATAAATGCTACATTGATTGATTTGGGTGTTAAACAAGAGAACATTCATTATGAATTTTTCGGTCCCGCAGCAAGCTTACAATAGATTAACGTTGCTAAACAAAAAACGAGGTATTATTTTACCTCGTTTTTTGCTTGTTCTCTTAATAAGCGATTTACTGTTTCGCGGCGTACACCTATGAGCTGACCAATTTCAGTTTGTGTTAATATTTCATAAATAGGGATGTCACCTAAATATAAGGTGAACCACTCTTGTAAACGATGAAGGCGCTCTTTAGGAGAAACAGTTGTCAATTGATCGATACGCTGTTGCATCATTCTTAATTTCGATTGCAATTGCATAGCGATATTTTCATAAGATGCAGGATTTGCCTGGAGTTGATCGTACCATTCATTGCTAATTATAGGCTCAACTTCTGTTTTCATTAAAGCGATAGCTGTACCGTGATATTCCTTCGGTGAAATTAAAGAATGGTGAGGTATCGTTTCACCAGGAACGATAATATTAAATAAAAATGGTGTTCCGTTTGCTTCTAACCGAATAACTTTTAATAAACCTTTTTTTATAAAATATAATGGACCGTCCTCACCTTGACGGAATAATACATCTCCCTTATGTAGAATCAATGTTAGCCCCCCATTAAAACATTTCTATTTCTTATATTTTAGCGTAAATGTATAAAGACACTATGCTTTTTAAACAGCAATTTCATTGACGAAATGTATGCTATTACAGTAGTATACTATTTAGTGTGTAATAGTACTAGCAATGAATACGCTGTAGGGGGTTTAGTATATTGTTAGATGCGATGAAGATGACGGATATGAGAATTCCGGCGAATGCTATCATTCATGTAGAAGAGATGAAAGGTGGAGTCGTTTTATCCGTTGAAATAGACGGCCAAATTATTTATACGATGGCTTATGATGAAGAAACAGATAGTTATGCTGAATTATATGATCGAAACGATAAGAGGGCGTGCCAAGTACATGAAGACTTTATGGGATGGTCACTTCTTCACTAAAAAGATGTCAATATGACATCTTTTTTTATTGAATCGATAGATTATACAAAGAAATGAAATATAAGGATAAAATTTGTAATAAATGATTTTGCATTGTTAGCACTTTGTAACTGCATGCGACCGGTTTTTTCGCTATCATAAAGATAAGAGTCGTAGCTATAGGAGTGATCAACTTGAAGAAAGTACATATTTCAAATTTTATGCTATTAAGTGTTTGTTTAGTTTTATTTGTTCTCCTAGGAGCCTTTTTATATTCATGTGTATAAGAAAAAACGCATTCTAGAAAGAACGCGTTATAAAAATGAAGTAATGATTAATCTAGTTCCAAGAATAATTAATGTGATACGTAATAAATTAATTACGGCATTACCGCTTAATTTTGTGTTAATATAAGCCCCGATTTTTCCACCAATCCATGCACCAGGAATCAAAATTAATGCATAGATCCAGCTAACATTTCCAAGGGAGATGTGAGTTGCAGAACTTACAATTGCTGATAAAAATACGATAAACATCGAAGTTGCTACAGCAATGTGTGCTGGGAACGCAAAAAGGAGCATCATCGCTGGCACAAGTAAGGCGCCACCACCGATCCCGAATAATCCGGATATAAATCCAACTATAAAGGCAATAAAGATAGCGAGAAATGGTGGGAATTGATAGTCTACAGTATTTCCTTCTTTATCTGTAAAAGATCGTTTAATTACAGTCATATTTGATAGGGAAAGAGGTTGTAATTTGTCTCGTAGCATAAGAAGAATGGAGACGAATATAAGAAAAATCCCAAAGTATAAAGAAAACGTATCTTGGTTTAAAAATTTGTTTGCCCATGACCCGATAATACCACCAGGGCCACTCCCGATAAATAAAATAAGTCCACTTTTATAATCTACCCGTTTATGTTTCATGTATGTAAGGGTAGAAGACAGCCCTGTAAAAACGACTGTTACCATAGAAGTTCCTACTGCGAGCTGTGGTGATAAACTGTGTAATCCAATTAATAACGGAACGATAATAATTCCGCCCCCAAGCCCTACTAGGCTCCCGACTGTCCCAGCGATTAATCCGATGAAAAGTAACATGATGTATTCCAAAATTGCCAACTCCTCTATATAACTTATCCACCAATCATTATACACGCTTTTTAATAAGAAATAGGCTTGTTCACAAAAAAGTCGTCTTCCTAGAAAAATAAGGAAGACGACTTTTAATTAAAAGATTAAGTGTAATAAGGAGTAAAATAACGCAGCTAAAGAAGCTGAAATTGGAAGTGTAATAACCCATGTAATTAACATACGTTTTGCAGTTCCCCATTTTACACCTTTCACACGATGAGAAGCACCAACCCCTAAAATAGAAGAAGAGATAACGTGCGTAGTACTAACCGGTAAGTGAATGAATGTTGCACCGAAAATAACAAGTGATGATGATAAATCGGCAGCTACACCATTTACAGGACGAATTTTCATAATTTGTCCACCGACAGTTTTAATAATTTTCCATCCACCGACAGAAGTACCAAGTCCCATTGCGATTGCACAACATAATTGTACCCAGAACGGAATGTCGTCAGAAGTATGATAGTTATTGGCCATAAGAGCCATCGTGATGATTCCCATTGCTTTTTGTGCATCATTCGTACCGTGTGTATAAGCTTGTAATGCTGCAGTGAAAATCTGGAATATACGGAAGTTCTTATTCGTTTTTGTTAAGTTAAAGTTTTTAAAGACTACTTTAAAAATACTGTATACGATATAACCAATAACGAAAGCGATAATCGGTGAAATGATTAAAGCTTCAATAATTTTTATGAACCCTTTGAAATTTAAAGCGGCAAAACCAGCAGCAGCAATTGCTGCACCTGCGATTGCACCAATGATTGCATGCGAAGAACTACTTGGAATACCGTAGTACCAAGTAATTAAGTTCCAAGCTATTGCTGCAAGCAAAGCAGCTAAAATTACAAGAGAACCATTTTGCAAAGCAAATGGGTCAACGATATCTTTTGTAATCGTTTTTGCTACACCTGTAAATGTCATTGCACCTAAAAAGTTCATAATAGCTGCCATAATAATTGCATGTCTAGGCTTTAGAGCTTTCGTTGAAACAGCCGTTGCAATAGCGTTTGCTGTATCGTGAAATCCATTGATAAAGTCAAAAGCTAAAGCGCAAATGACTACTAAAACGGTCAGTATCAAGAGTGTATCCATGATCAAACTCCTTACGCGTTCTTCATAATAATTGTTTCTAATACGTTTGCAACGCTTTGACAGCTATCAGCTACTTCTTCAAGCTCTTCGTAAATCTCTTTATATTGAATAATTTTAATCGGATCTTTTTCACGAGAGAATAAGTGTTTAATCGCGTGACGGCGAATATCGTCACATTGTGACTCGTAATCCTTAATCTTAATCGCATTTGTACGAATGTCGACTAATTTCTTTTTAGACAGTAATTCAACAGAATTTGCAATCTCAATCGCACATTGATTAATTGCTTCAACAAATTTAATCATGTATTCATCAGCTTCTGTAATAGAATACATTTCGAATAGACCAGCACTGTGATCTAATCCGTCTAATACATCATCCATACTCATTGCAAGCTGTAGGATGTCTTCACGTTCAATAGGAGTAATAAACGCTTTGTTTAGCTCCATAATGATTTCGTGAATAAATGAGTCACCTTTCGACTCATACTCTTTCATGCGCATAGAAAACTCTTTTAAATCGCTAGCATTTTTAATTTTATACTCCACGAAAAACTGCGCGCCTTCTTTTAAATTTTCGGAAACGTTCATTAGCATTTCAGAAAATTTATCTTTTTTTGATTTAAAGACCATTATTGTTACCCCCACAAAAGTAATATATGTAAAATATATTGGCTAGTCAATTCTAACAAAAAACTGTCGTTTTTTAAAACATTTTATCGAAAAGTTTACAAAAACTTAACATAACTCACATTGTTGCATTAATAATATTAATACTAATGGTGAATATCTTACTTGTAGAATGTCCTTTTCTTGTAAAAAGTATGAATGTGAAAGAAAAGCTTTACACTATAGGAAAGACTACGTTATTATAATAAATTTAAAAGGAGGTATATTCTTCCTTTTAAAAAGAAGCGTGTAAACAAACGAAGGAAGTGAACGAATGAAATTGAAGAACACTCACTTTAAAAAAACGCTTGAGTGGTTCAATCAGAGGAAAAAACTACGCAATTCATTAATTGTATTGGGAAGTTTGCTCGTTACTCTATTTATTGCTGTAAATATAATAATTTCCATTCAAGATATATCTGAATTAAAACAAGCTGTGCCACAACCGACTTTAATTTATGATGCAAATAATGAAGTTGCGACTAAATTAGCTTCTTCTAAAACAGAAGGGGTCAAAAGGAAAGATATTCCTGATATTATGGTTCAAGCAATTGTTGCAGTAGAAGATAAGGAATTTTTTAGTCATCATGGCATTTACTATAGTGGAATCATAAGCGCTGTATTTAAGAACATTACAGCTGGTGAAGTTGTGGCTGGTGGTAGTACAATTACACAACAACTTGCAAAAAATGTATTTTTAACACAAGATCGCACATACTCACGTAAAATAAAGGAATATTTTTTAACAAAAAAAATAGAGCGTACTTATTCAAAAGATGAAATTATAGAAATGTATATGAATCAAATTTATTTTGGTGAAGGTGCTTGGGGGATAAAAAGAGCAGCTAAATCTTATTTTGATAAAGAGGTAAAAGACTTAACAATTTCAGAAGCTGCAACGATTGCAGGATTAATTAAAGCGCCATCTGCGTATTCGCCGTATAAAAACTTTAATAAATCCATTGAAAGACGTAATGTCGTATTAGGTTTAATGAAGGAACAAGGATATATTTCTGCAGAACAATATAACCAGGAGAAAGAATCAGGTCTTGTATTACGACGTGGTGTTGATGATAAATATAAGGGGAAATATTCTCAATACGTAGATTATATTGTTAGAGAAGCGATGGACAAGTATGAATTAACACAAAATGAAATTTTAGCAGGTGGTTATCGTATTTATACGGAACTTGACCCGAAAAAACAACAAGCGGTTGAAGATGTTGTGAATAATGATAGTTATTTTAAAGATAGTGGTTCAGATCAGCTTATGCAAACTGGAGTGGTCCTTATGAATCCAAAAACTGGCGGTGTTCCAGCTTTAGTTGGAGGCAGAGGTCCTTATCAATTTTTACAGTTTAATCATGCAACACAATTAAAAAGGCAGCCCGGTTCAACGTTAAAGCCTCTTGCAGTGTATGTACCAGCGTTAGAACAAGGATATGAAGTATACGATGTTTTAAAAGATGAACCATTTAATATTAAAGAATATGCACCACAAAATAGTGATCATACGTTCCATGGTAATGTGACGATGTATGAAGCAGTGGCAAAGTCATATAATGTTTCAGCAGTTTGGTTATTAGAGCAAATTGGATTAGATAAAGGATTGAAATCTTTAGAGCGGTTTGGTATTCCATTAGAGCCTGAAGATCGTACGTATCCGATTGCTTTAGGAGGTATGCATGTAGGGACTTCTCCATTTGTAATGGCTCAAGCGTATAGCACATTTGCAAATGATGGTGTCCAAGTAGAAGCTCATGCCATTAGAGAAATCCAAAATGCTGAAGGAGAAACAATTGGAAAATGGTATAAGAAAGAAACTCGTGTGACGAACGAGAAAGTTGCCCAAAAGATGACATACTTATTAAAAGGTGTGATTGAAAGGGGAACGGGTGAAAAAGCGAAAGTTAATAATATCGATACCGCAGGCAAGACGGGGACTACCCAGCTTGTGAATGGACCAAGCGCTGGTGCGAAGGATTCGTGGTTTGTTGGATACACACCGGATTTAGTAGGTGCGATTTGGGTAGGGTATGATAAAACGGATAGTGAGCATTATGTGCCGGGGGGAAGTCAAATTACAACGACAATGTTCCGGGACATTATGAAGAAAGCGAATGGAAATCCAGCTCAAAAGGCATTTCAGTTATCACTAATACCTGAAGCGGATTATACAAAGCAATTAAAAATGATTGAGGAAGAAAAACGAAGGAAAGAAGAAGAGAAAAAAAGAAAAGAAGAGGAACAACAAAGAAAAAAAGAGCAACAAGAGTGGTTTGACAAAGTGAAAGAGTGGATTCCATCATTTTGGTAAAAGAAAGAGGCGAATAACGAAATTCGCCTCTTTTTCGTATGGAAAATAAAGTAAAACTTTAATCGGTGGAGATTTTTGTTTACCTTTACTAGTTATTAGTACATATCAATTGGGATAAATGATATTACTCGTTAAGTATAATGTTCGTACTGCCAAAGGATTGAGAATCGTATGTGACGATTACTGTACCTTTACTAATAGGTTCGTAAGGTAATTCTTCTTCATAATTACTATTATTTTTATTGTGGATAGAAAGTGTGATTTCATCAATTTTTTTATTTGTATACTGATCTTTAATCGTTTCAGCAATTTGAAGTAGCGCTTCGTAACTAGAAGCTTCTGTAATAAGCATTCCTTTTATAACCTTTTTTTCATTTTGTGTGGAAGAGGAATACGGGATGTTGTTTTGTTTTGTATACAGAAGTTCGTATGGAACTGTTTTTCTTTCTGCTTTTGAAATGTTTGAATATTTTAGAGTTAAAAGAAATCCTATACATAAAATTATGCATACCATAAGAACAAACCAAAAACGTGTCAGTGATATAATTCTCATTATCATCCCTCTTTCATGTCTTTGTCTTCACTATTTATCATACAAAAAGAGAATTAAGCTAAAGTAAATTTGAAGTAAAGAAACGTAAAGAAGGAGTACTTATCCTCCAAAATAAGTACTCCTTTTTATTAAAAGAGAGATTTAACATACAATCAAAGTAATACAAATTACTATAAATCAAATATTATTGGTCTTTCAAAAATAAGATAAAAACTAAAAGTTAGTAAATTCGGAAGACTGATAGTGTAGCTGTTGTGTCACCAGTGTTAGGAATAGAAATAGTATTTGCTGTAGGTTGTACAGCGATTGTTGTACCAGCTTGTAAAGTAACGATTGTAGAGAAAGAAACAGCACTACCGATAACGTTAGTTGAAAAATTACGAGTAGGTGGTTGACCGTCGAATGAAATACCGAATCCAAATGGTGAAGAACCCGGGAAGGTTGTAGATGCTGAGAAACTAATATCGTATACTCCTGTTTCTAGAATAGTTAAAGTATCTGAAGTGTCGTTAAAAGTTATATTATTTAATTCGAAAACTTGATTGAATTGGATGTTTGTTCCAGGAGATATAGTTTGAGGATTAGAATTTCCTATTGCTGCTATAGTTACAGGAATTGGTGTGCCCGCCGGTCCTTGAGCACCTTGAGCACCAGTAGCACCCGCCGGTCCTTGAGCACCTTGAGCGCCTTGGGCACCAGTAGCACCCGCCGGTCCTTGAGCACCTTGAGCGCCTTGGGCACCAGTAGCACCCGCTGGTCCTTGAGCACCTTGAGCGCCTTGGGCACCAGTAGCATCGGCAGGTCCTTGAGCACCTTGAGCACCTTGGGCACCAGTAGCACCCGCCGGTCCTTGAGCGCCTTGAGCACCTTGGGCACCAGTAGCACCGGCAGGTCCTTGAGCACCTTGAGCGCCTTGAATACCCTGTGGTCCTTGAAGTCCAGTAGGTCCAGTAGGTCCTATTGTTCCTCCACCAAGGCAATCTGATCCATATTGAACTAGGATAGCTTGAATTTCTGTAATGAGCTTAACTAGTTTATCGATAGCACAGCAATCGATTTTGAATAACTTAGCAATATACAATAAATAATTAAGCAAACTTTGTAGCTCAACGTACAATGCTCCGCATGAGAAGGGTGAGGACTTTAGGATAGTTAATAAGTTAGCGATAATAGAACTACCAATTTTTTCTTGTGCAGGTGATAAATCTAAGCAACTGAGGAATTTTTGAAGATTATTCAGGAGAGCAATTAGTTTATCGATGTTTTCTTGAGAAGGGTTTTGAAATACAGCTTGAATACTATGACCAAGAGCTTGAAGGAGTCTAGCATACTCTTTTAGTTCTGCCTTAGAGATCTTAATATAGCTGCAAGCTCTTACTTCGCAACAATCATTACCATAAAATACTTTCCCTTTATTTTTGTTGGACATTTGTTCATCCCTTTCTTTTATAGAATAAATAGTCGTTACTATATAATAAAATGAAAACTAAACTGAATTCTTGAGGGACAAACTACTATTTCAAAAAAATAAGAAGTTTACCTATATTGTGAAAACAAAGAACAATGAAGAGATAGAGAAAGATTTATATGAGTTAAAAAAGAATAGGCTAGAATAAAAAAACTGCACGCAAATTGTTAAATTATATCTAACAATTTGCGTGCAGTTCGTGGAACAGCACAACCTTTTTAATGATTAATTCGTTCATAGTTCGCTTTAGGTAAAATTGGAATGGAAATAGTGAAAGTTGTACCGTTTTGATTACTAGACATTTTTAATGTACCGTTATGATTTTGAATAATTTTCTTCGTTACTGATAATCCCAGTCCCGTTCCTGAGTCTTTTGTAGAGAAAAACGGATCAAATATATATTCTTGAATAGCTGGAGGAATGCCGGTTCCATTATCTTTGAAAGTAATACGAACAAAATTATCTAAGCGATAACTAGTAATTTGAATAGAAAGAGGTTCTTCACCTTGAGCATCGACAGCATTTTGAAATAAATTTAAAAAAACTTGCACGAGTTCATGGCGATCAATATTGACAAGTACACCATCTAATTCCGTAGAAAATTCATAGTCAATAGAAATGTTGTGTAAAAAAACTTCACTAGCAAGTAGTTGTTGAATATATTCGCGTAAAAACGTATTGATCGGAAAAGGTTCTCTAGTAAATTCACGCGTTTTTGAAATGGATAAAAATTTTGTGATAATACTATTTGCACGATCTAGTTCAGGAATGAGTAGACTTTTAAACAATTCTTTATTGGATGGAGAAACGCTATCTTGTAGAAATTGCAAGTACCCACGTACCGTTGTAAGGGGATTTCGTACTTCATGTGCAATCCCAGCTGCAATTCGTCCAGCTAGAGAAAACTTTTCGGCATCACGTTCTGTATTTAAATAATGAAATACACTAATAACTCGGAAAATCTCTCCATTATAATCACGAATAATGCGGTTGTTTACGATGCCGTAGTTTTTGTCTAACACTTCTTCATTATATATTTCGGTTCCTGTTTTTAACGTTTCAATAGCTTTAATTTGTTCTTCAGGTAAGTTTAATAATTGTTGAATTGGTTTCCCAATTATAGAATTTCGTATGACACCAAAATCATCTGCTGCAGCTTGATTACATAATGTAATGTTCCCTTTATTATCAATAAAAGTGACGTGATGCGAAAACGCATCGAAAATATGAACAAAATATTTTTCGAGTTGTTCAAATAAAAATAGTGAATCGCAAGTAAGCTGAAAGATAGGCTCTTTATCTTTTTGTTGTATCGGTTGAATAGAATGAGATGTTCTCGTTTTTTTTATTTGCAAACCAATATGTGGATTTTTATATGTGAAATGATGTGGTAATTGATTTACAAGCTCTTCATATAACCGTACTTTATTTTCTAATTCTTTTATTCGATTTTCATGAGATAAAATAATATCGTCTTGAAGCATAAATAACCCCTCAATTTAAAAATTCTTCCATCTAGTATATCATATTTTTATACGGATACTCTTAAAGAAAGAGCTACTTTGTGAAATTGGTCGGATGGTATTTTTGTGAAGTAATATAGAATGAGTGTAGGCTGAAGTTGAGAAGGGAGGAATTCGTTTGCTTTTTATTGGAGTAACGGGATGGGGAGATCATGTTTCTTTATATATAAATCCCTATGAAAATAGAAATAAATTGCGAACTTATAGTGAACATTTTCCCATTGTGGAAGTAGATAGTTCATTTTATGCGATACAACCTGCGCGGAATTATATAAAATGGGCGATGGAAACGCCGAAAGATTTTTCTTTAATAGTAAAAGCCTATCAAGGGATGACAGGGCATATGAAAGGGGAAATCCCTTTTTCTACGTTCGATGAGATGTTTGATGTGTATAAACAATCCATTCTTCCTTTAATAGAAGCAAATAAATTAAAAATGATTTTATTCCAATATCCACCATGGTTTGATTGTAAAGTGAAAAATGTAGATTTACTTCGATACACGAAAGAAAAAATGGAAGATTTACCATGTGCAATAGAATTTCGAAATCAAACATGGTTTTATCCAGAAATGAGAGATAAGACGTTACAGTTTTTAGAAAAAGAAAAATGGATTCATACAATTTGCGATGAGCCTCAGGCAGGAATAGGATCAGTACCGCTTGTATTAGAGGCAACAAACTCGGACATGGCGTTAATACGTTTTCATGGCCGAAATGTTCATGGTTGGTTGGATAAAGGAGAAAATTGGAGAGCGGTTCGCTGTTTATATCGTTATAATAATAAAGAGTTGGCGGAATGGGTAGAACGATTAGAGCGATTGAAAAAGAAGACAAAGGATATATATGTATTGTTTAATAATAATTCAGGTGGAGATGCCGCGGATAATGCAAAACAATTGATGGAAATGTTGAATATTGCATATGGTGAACCGAAACCGGAGCAATTAAATTTATTTGAATAAATACAAACAAGAAAAGCACTGCACAAACAGGGGGAATGTACAGTGCTTTTCTATATGAAAAAGAGGGGTAACAATGTTACTGAGCGTTTGGTTGATTCATTAATTGTTGGCTTCATAACAAATGATAATGGTTATCATTATCATTGTCAATGCTTTTTCGGAAAATAAGTAAAAAACTTTTTATCCCGCTATTTGCGGGCAGTAAAACTCCTACCTCAAAATTCGGCTGGAGCAAAGAAGTTAGGTGGAAGCCCTGCTGCCCGTAAACCTCCATTGATTAAAGTTTCACTTTATATTTTAAATAGTAATAAAAAAAGAACAGCGATTACTGCTGTTCTTTTCCATTGATGATTTGTTGTAAATCAAAAGGAGTTATCGCTTGGATAAATTCCTTTGAGATAAGTGTTTGAACGAGAGTGCTTTCAGAAATAGTAGCACCTGTTTTCTTTTGATAAGCTTTCTTTAATAAATCAAGTTTTTCAGCCGTTTCTTTCGGTAATTCAATTGTTAATGTGTTCATAATTTCTCCCCCTTACTATTAGAGTACCACTACAGTATAGGAGAGACAAGAAAAGAGAATATGAAACATAAAAAAGGTTACCAGATTTATAAATGGTAACCTTTTTTATGTATAAGAGTTATTAAGCAATACCGATATACTTTAAAGTTTTGGATGGAGTACTGTGGTCAAAGAAATGTTGTAAAAATGCGATATCAACACCTGATTTGTATGCACAATAGCCCCAAGTTTTTCGAAGTGTATGTGAGCTAATCCCTTCTAATCCAACTTCTTTTGCAGCTTTGTTTAAAATGTACCATGCATGTTGTCTCGTAATAGACTTTGTCCCTTTTTGAGACTTTAATAATGGCTCATTACGTTTCCAAGTTTTACGTTCTTTCATGTAATCTTCGATTGCGTGCTGTAAGTCTTCATTTACAGCAAACCATTTATGTTTCTTTACTTTTTCATTGTAAAATAAAATGGAATGGCGAACATTTTCGTCTTCATCGATTACATCACTAACTTTTAATTGTAAGATTTCACTTACTTTCAAGCCAGAATTTACAGCTAATACGAATAATAAGCCATCACGTTTCGAAGATTGTAAAAGTATATTTTTGATAGTTTCTAATTGTTTTTCGTTTTGAATTGGTTGTCCTGCTTGTTTCATTTCACGCACTCTCCTCTTTTGTATGTGTAAAGGAAAGGATTAACTTGTTTCTTACTATAAAGGGAGAGTGTGAATTTCATGTGAACTCCTAGTGAAATTAAGACAAATTATTTGACTTCTTTTACTTTTTGTAAATTAAAATAAAATACAACACTATTAGTTGTATTATACACACCGTATTCAGCGCGGTGTAAGTCTAAAATGTTTTTAACAATAGATAACCCAAGACCGGTACCTCCAGTATGACGGCTACGAGAAGCATCTAAACGGTAGAAGCGATCCCAAATTTTTTCAAGACTTTCTTCTGGAATAGGATTGCCTGTGTTTTCAATTTCGATTTTCACTGTATCTTCCGTTTCTACAACAGAGACGTGTATTTTTTCACCATCTGGAGTATATCGAATTGCATTGCTAAGCAAGTTCACAACTACTTGCTCAATACGGCTACGATTTGCTTTAACAAATAGAGATGAGTCAACATGGATGTCCACTTGTAAATGTTTTTCTTCCATGCTAAATAATAATTTTGTATAGACTTGTTGAATTAATTCACCGATTGAGAATGTCGACATTTCTAGTTTGTACGTACCAGATTCAAGTTTTGCTAATTCTAACATTTCAACAATAAGTCTATTCATATTTTCTGTTTCTTCTAAAATAACATTTGTATAATAGGTCGTATCTTTACTTACGCCATCTTGAATACCTTCAGCGAAGCTACGAATAACACTAAGTGGTGTTTTTAATTCATGAGATACACCAGAAATGAATTCTTTTCTCGTTTTTTCCAATTGACGTTCGCGTTCAATATCTTGTTGTAATTTTGTATTGGCAACATTTAATCGGTCGATTCGATCTTTTAAATTTACAGAGAGTGTATTAATACTGCTTGATAATCCACCAATTTCATCATCTGCTGCAACAGGTAACTTCTCGCTAAAATCAAAGTTGGCCATTTTTTTTGTAACACGATTTATCTTAATTAATGGTTTAACAATGATTTTTGAGTAATAGAAGGATAACAAAATAATAACGAGAAACACGATAATTAAGGCATAGACATAATAATCTTTTAAAACGAGCATCGCTTCATTAACGGGTTGTAAAGATGCTATCGCAAAAGCGTACTCCTTAATTTCTCCGTTTTCCATAATAGGCTTTACAAAGACACTGTTTTTTATATTTTCCCCACTATCTAAAATATACGTGTTTAATTGATTTGAATTAGAAGTACCTTGCCTAATAGTTCTTGCAAAATATTGAACAGCTTGTAATGTTTCAAAATCCTTTGCAAGACGAATCTCAGTCTTGGAAGGAAGCTGTAATTTAGATATTATCCCAGTAAAATGGATTGGAGAACCCGTATTATTATATCGATTTTTAAGTTTATTTTTAGATGGATTACCACTAATGGATTGAAAATCTGAATTGAATTGTTCATTTTCCCATCTAGTATTATTGGTTATTAATTCTTGAGGTGTTATTATATTATTCGGTTGGAGTAGTCCGTCTACATAAATTATTCCATCTTTTTTTAATCCTAAGTTTACGAATTTATTATATTCTTCAGGTGTTAAAAGGTTGTTAAGGGGGATGGAATAGGTTTTATTATTGTTAGGATTAATCACATCAATGTAAAAACTGTTTTCACTTTTAATAATTCCGTTAGAATCTAAAAATTGGATTTCAGCATTTGTTTTATCATGAAATTCTTGTTTTAATTTTCTAGTGTCCTCAAAGTCTTGGGCGCTTTTTTCATAATTATTTACGAATTTTTCAAAAGCCGTCTGAACGGTTTTTACTTTCTTATTAATATAAAACTTCTCTAAAAATAGAGATTGTCCAAGGAAAAAAAGGAGAAATATGATTGTAAATAAAGTTGATGTTAATAAAAATAGTTTAAAGACGATGCTTCTGTTCTTCACTGTTTCACCTCGTATGAAAAATACTGTAATATAAATGATTTCTTAATTATAACAAAGGTTACAAAAAAATAGAGGGGAGAAATCTGTCTCTCTCTAAAGTAGTTTTTTATAGAAAGTCACATAAAGAGAAGGTGCAGTGACTGTCGAAGTATTGTAGCATAAAAAAGAACTCGCCAGACGTATGACAAGTTCTTTAGTGTACTATTGCTGAATTGCTGCATCTAAAGCGATTTCAATCATTTCGTTAAATGTAGTTTGACGCTCTTCAGATGTTGTTTCTTCACCAGTGAAGATATGGTCGCTTACTGTTAATACAGATAATGCATTTACACCATATTTAGCTGCTAATGTGTAAAGAGCAGTCGTCTCCATCTCTACTGCTAATACACCGTAATCTCCAAGTTTTTTAACCATGTCCATGCTCTCACGATAAAATACATCTGCTGTTAATACGTTACCAACACGAACGTGTAATCCTTTTTCTGTTCCAGCATCGTAAGCTTTCTTTAAAAGATCAAAGTTTGCAGCAGGAGCAAAATCAAAACCTGGGAATGTTAAGCGGTTCATATTAGAATCTGTACAAGCCGTCATCGCAATAATAACGTCACGTACCTTAACATCTTTTTGAATAGCACCACATGTCCCAACACGAATTAAATTTTTCACTCCGTAGCTTTGAATTAATTCGTTTACATAAATAGAAATAGAAGGAACACCCATGCCTGTACCTTGAACAGATACACGCTTTCCTTTGTAAGTTCCAGTGAAACCTAACATGCCACGCACGTTGTTATAACAAGTAACATCCTCTAAAAATGTTTCAGCAATATATTTTGCACGTAATGGATCACCAGGTAATAGAATAGATTCAGCAATTTCGCCTTGTTTTGCTTCAATATGTACACTCATGAAAAATCCTCCTTATAATGTATTGATAGAAATCAATATCATTTGCATTATACACTACGACTCCTTTCAATCAAAATCTTTTTTATTTGTAATATGTGCAAAAGAGGAGGATTTCATAAATCATAATCTAGAATATATATTTAAGAGGTTTTGCATGGATAAAGACAATAAAAATGGTAGGTGATATTTTGAAAAATCTTGTCATTGGGCTTATTACACTAGTACTTATTGTGGCAGGAGGATTTTACATAAAAAAATATCAAGAAACTGTAGAAACGACCGGAGATGTTCAAGAAGTGAAGTGGGATGTGAAAAATAAAAAGGGAAATGAAAAAATCGATATTTCGTTTCAATTGCTAAATAAAATGAATAATGAAGTTCGTGGTGTGAACGATCAAATTCGAGCAGTGATAGTAGATGGGAATTTGAAAAACATACAACAAACGAAGCCTATATTTGCTGGAAATGGATCGTATAAGCTATCTTCAGATGTAGCGAAAGGTGAAGAGTACACGATATTTTTGTATGAAGATGAAAACAAGTCCGTGGAATCATTTTCTAAGAAAGATTTTGGTGAAGAAAAAAAGGAGAAAAACAAGGACAAAAATAAAAAGAAACTACCTGTTGATACTGTACTTACAAAAAATATAGGAGAGCATCAAGTGTCTCTTTTATTCGGTGCATTACACCCGAATGAGGCAACGACATTAACATTTCAGTTTCAAGCGAAAAAGGGAGAAAAGCTGAAATTAAATTCGGGGAGAGGTGAAGTCAACGCTCTTTATATCGTTGATGAGACAAGGGAGCATTTTTTATACGCTATTCCTGTTGATATGGATGAACAATTACAATATAGAATTACATTTCCTGAAGAAGGAACATATAAAATATGGGGAGATTTCTATATAAATGGTAAAAAATATACAAAAGAGTTTAGTATACAAGTGCAAAAACGAAAAAACAGCTAAGTACTTAGCTGTTTTTTCGTTTTCCTATTAATTTTGTTACAGAGAGCATTGTAATTGGTAAAGAATGATTCTTTCGAAATGCTAAATATTTTCCACTCCATGCAGGTTTGTATTTTTCTTTGAAATGTCGTAAACCGCTGAAGCTATATGTGTAACGAACGTTATTAAATATTGCAGCGGCAACTCGTTCAGACCAGAACGATTGCGTTGATAAACCGACATTTGAGAGTGGTGCCATACCAATATTAAAGGAATGGTATTCATTTTCTTTTGCCCAGTGGAATAAGTGGATAAAAATTGCATCCATGATGCCGCTAGGAGCGTCTGGATAATAACGCATTAAATCAACAGATAATATGCCACTTTGATATACTGGCATAAAGGTTGTAAAGGCAATTATTTTTCCTTCTGCATCAGATAAAGTAGCGATAGGGGCACGGCTAATATACTCATGATCGAAGTATCCAAGTGAAAATCCTTTTTCTTTTTTTCCGCCAAGCCAAGCATCAGACACTTTCTTTAATTCCTCGTATAATTCGTCTGAGAATGGTGGCTCATGAATAGAGAATGTATAACCTTCTCGTTCAAAACGGTTGAAAGTAGCTCGCATACCAGCACGTTTTTTTCCTGTTATTGTAAACGTGTTTAAATCAACGACAGCCTCTTCGCCAAGTTTAAAGAAGTTATAGCCGAAATCGTGGTATAAGCTCATCCATTTACTTTCAATTTGATAAAATACGCAAATATACCCAAATCGATCAGCTTCAGCTAAAAATTCTTGCAACACGGTACGGTAGGAGGATGGATCACCAATTGGATCACCAAGTACAACAAGACGTTTTCCAGTAATTGAAAAGAGAAGAAGTGCTTTTCCGTCACTACTAAAGAAGAACTGCTTATCTCCTAAAAAACCTAAATGACTAAGTACGTTCCCGCCATGTTCCTCTAAGAAGTTTTCTAACCTTTTGTCATTAGCTGGTTGCCCGGGAAATTCACTACGGTAACGATTGGCAATTAGTGAACCGATAAGTAAAAAAGTAGGAACGAAAAAGGCGGCTGCTAATGCACTTCGTTTAACCTGTGTAATATTTCGAACGACAAAATCGGGTTGGAATGCTTCTTTTGCGCCTGCAAATAAAATGCCTAAGTTTTTATATAAATATAACGTAAGCAATAAGAAGATAAATACTTTTACGATATCAGAAAGAGAGACTTCCATTTTCTCGCGTAAAAATCTTTTACGAAGCATATACAACACAGCAAGTACGATTAATAAAATAAAGGTTTCTTCAATATCAATTCCTTTTAGGGTATTAAAGATTGCTGCTCCAATTAAAGAAACAATTGTCATATAGTATGAACGCTTTGTTCCGTAATATATTCCTCGCGAAAGAATCAGGAGGAGAATACCAAATGTTAATGATAAGCTAAAAGAAAATTGAATAAGGTGCTTGGGTGCTAAAATATGTAAGGCGTGAGCTCGGTTAATACTAGTTGGTAAAATTGTTGATAGAATAACCATCAAGCCAGCGAACACTGTTAAAGCAGCGGATGCCCATGAACCTAATTTTCCTAAAAAATCACGTTGTAAAGTCCAAATTACGCCAGTTGTTTCTAATGCAGGTGCAATAAATGGTTTATCTTCAATTTTTTTAATGGCTGCTCCTGTCATTTCAAAGGCTGCAAAAATGAGACCAAGGCAGAATGGTAAGATGTAATAGACAAGGCGATATAATAACATAGCAGGTAGTAATACACCTGTATCAATACCGTATTGTCCGAGTCCAGTTAAGAAAACAAGATCAAATGAACCAAGGCCACCAGGGACAAGACTTACGACACCGGCTAAAGCTGCAATTACATAAACACCTAAAAACTTTTGAAATTCAATATCAATTCCAAACAATATTAAAATGACGTACATAACGATACCAGCAGATACCCACTCAACTAATGAAACTAATGAATATAAAACTGTTGGATTTTTCTCTGCTTCTTCATCCTCTTGTCCGTCTAGCTGTTTTGTTTTTCTATTTTTAATTTTAGAAAATCCAATATATATAGGAACGAAAAGAGCAAAGAAGATAAGAACAGGCCATAACCACGGTTTTTCATGCAGAATAAAACTAGTGTCTAATATTCCAATAAGGCCGAGGAATGAAAGAATGGCTAATCCGTTAATAAAAGCGGTTGTCATCCAAGCGATGCTTTTAATAAGTTTCCCATTATCTTTTATGTGCGGACGATATAACATTGTACGTACACCGGCACCAACAAGACCACCAAAACCGATAAATCCATTTAAAGTGTTTGCAATCCATGAGATGCGGAAAATCTTTTGTACAGGTATATCGGCTTTTAAGTAACGAAGCATAACAAAGTCATAAAAGAACATTGTTGAAACGGCAAATGCACCGAGTGTAATCGCTAAAAATACTCCACCAGTTGGAATGTTTTTAATTGTTTCAATCGCTTCTAAAAAAGAAATACCTGCTAATTCTTTTTTAGCTTGAAAGAAAACAATTGTTAAGACAACAAATGGGAAGAGTATTTTCCCGATTTGTAAGAAACGTTTCCATGAAAACGACATAAATACAACTCTCCTTGTGTAAGAAAACTGAGACAATAATATTATTATGACAAACTTCAAGAAAAATAAAAAGGTAAATTCCTGTATAGGGAAGCTATTTTTTATATAGGTTATATTTAAAAGAATATTTCGTTTATCGGAAAATTGGGTTAAAATAAGGTGGAAGAAGGAAGAGAGGGGAAGTAGATGATTATAATAGGTTACGCAGGATATGAGCTAGAAAAAGAAAAACCGAATACATCAGAAGATTTTTTTAATAGATCTGAAGTGACATATGTATTAAATAATCAAGAGAAAACCTTTTCTGTCTTATATGTTCGATATTTTGAAGAAATTTTACAAGAAATTACCCCTTTTGAAGGAAATCCAGTTTATAAAGTAGAAGAACAAGACGTATATTTACGAGATATTGTAGCAATCGCTTGTTTAGTGAACAATAAAGAGCTACGCGCGCAGAAGCGCTTGTATCTCAATGAAGTAACAGACTTTCAACGATACTTTGACGAAGGAACAGTGGTGAAAGTACAAGAAATATTAGCTGAATTACATAAAAATAAAAGAGTAGAAATAGCGTAAAACGGCAAAGGAGAGAGAAGCCATGTCTAATTTGATGGTTGAAAATCAAACAGAACAAGTTTCTATATTTTTAGAAGATGTCATTTCCTTAATAACTAATTATGTAAATTATCATACGTTACCTTCTTTATTGGAGGAAACACCAACAGGAAACGAGCAATATTATAAAGGGATATTAGGGTCAATAAGAAGACTTCTTGTTTTTTGTGAAGAAGGACTTGATGCATGTTTTGTTTTGCTGAATAGCCAGCCATTTCGAAAGACAGCAGCTGAAAAAGTTTTATATAAGATTTATCATCAAGTAATTGCAGAGTTTTTTTCGCCAAAGAATGATCATTGGTATGAAAATAGTCGTTCTGCTTATACAGGGAAAAATTCTATTGTTTTTCAGCAAACACCACCTGGATCTATAGAACGAATGATGAAGGATTTAGAAGGTAAATTTCAATTGATGCGTGAAGAACTAGAATATTACGAGACAGATTATCAAACAAAAATGTTGCACAAATATTAATTAAGGAAAAGAAGCTAAGGACACTTAGCTTCTTTTCCTTTTGTCCAGTTATATAAGGGATTTTAATTGAATATAGTTAAAGTGGATAGCATCAAGGAGGTGTGACATGAGTCAGCAAGGTGTATTTACAGATTACTTTCATGAAGTAGAAAGCTGGTGTGAAAGTGTTCTTCAAGTATTAGATAGCCGTGCAATGGAAGTGTATGATGTCCATATGCTTGCTTATAAAATTCAAACGTTATTAGAGCGTATGAAAGAGCATGAATACGACACAGATGCCGAGTTTATGTATGAAATAAGTGATGATGTAGAACATATTCAACACCATTTACAGGAAGTATTTATTCAAGAAGGAGAGGAATATGAACTAAGTGAAAGAGGGGATAGCGAACGAGCTGTTCCGATTGGGGGGCATACACTCCCGCCATTACCTTATCCATATAATGCGTTAGAACCGTACATTTCACGAGAAATTATGATGTTACACCATGATAAACATCATCGCAGTTACGTGGAAGGATTAAATAAAGCAGAGAAGATGATGGAAGAAGCGAGAAAAACAAATCAATTTGATTTAATTAAGCATTGGGAAAGAGAAGCGGCTTTTCATGGATCAGGTCATTACTTACACACGATATTTTGGAATAACATGAAAAAAGATGGTGGTGGAAGTCCGAGAGGGGCTTTTTCACAACAAATTGAGCAAGATTTCGGAAGTTTTTTGCGTTTTCAAAAGCATTTCACAGAGGCAGCTTCTAAAGTGGAAGGCTCAGGATGGGCGATTCTTGTATGGGTACCCCGTTCAGGAAGGTTAGAAATTTTGCAAAGCACGCTTCATCAATTGTTTACACAGTGGGATACGATACCACTCCTTGTACTCGATGTATGGGAACATGCGTATTATTTACAATATCAAAATCGAAAAGATGAATATATTAAAAATTGGTGGAATGTTGTAAATTGGCCTGATGTAGAAAAGAGGTTTGAAAGTGCAAAGCAAATTGAATGGACGCCGTATTAGACGCATATCCCATGCGTCTTTTTTATTGGAGGTGGAAGGAAGATTTCGTTCATATTTTAAAAGGCCAAGCATACACTTGTACAAAAAGTGCCAAAAGGACGTGGGGGGAAATATGAGACGGATTTGTATAATAATTACGCTAATTATAATGTACGCAAGCATTATGCCGATTCCTACATATGCAAAAATGAACGGTGGTGTCAGTGCTCGTAACGCAGTCTTAATGGAACAGCAATCTGGTCGTGTACTTTATGGGAAATTAGAACATGAGCCACAAAAAATTGCTAGTATAACGAAAATTATGACAGCATTGTTAGCTGCTGAATCAGGAAAAATGAAAGAACTAGTATCGGTTAGTAATGAAGCAGTACGAGTAGAAGGATCGGCAATTTATTTAAAGCCTGGACAAAAGGTAAAATTAGAGGATTTAGTATACGGACTCATGCTTAGGTCTGGTAATGATGCAGCGCAAGTAATTGCTGAAAATGTAGGAGGGAGTATAGAAGGGTTCGTATATTTAATGAATGAAAAGGCGAAACAAATTGGAATGAAAGATACTCACTTTTCAAATCCTCATGGCTTGGATGGAGATGGATCACATTATTCGTCGGCCTATGATATGGCACTTTTAACGAAATATGCCATGGGGAACGAGACCTTTAAGAAGATTTTTGGAACCAAAACGTATAAATCAGATTCTTGGGATTATCCGTGGAAAAATAAACATAAGCTTGTGACATCTTATTATGAATTTGCAACAGGAGGAAAAACAGGCTTTACAAAGAAAGCAGGACGAACGCTTGTTACAACGGCATCAAAAGATGGACTAGATTTAATTGTTGTAACTTTGAGTGCTTCTAGTGATTGGGATGACCATATGAATCTGTTTGACAAAGGTTTTGACCGTTTCAAGCAAACAAAAGTTTTAGGACAAGGAGCAATTGCTGAAATAAATGAAAAGAAATATGCCAATCATGTTTATACGAAAAATAGTTTTTCGGTACCGTTAACTGAAGAGGAAAAAAAGAGCGTAGTATTAAAAGTTGAACTGGATAAAAGTGCAAAACTTACGGATGGAGTAAAGGTTGGGAAGACAGACATTTATGTTGGTAATGAAAAAGTTGGAGAACGGAATTTATTTTATAGTAAACGGAAGTTAGTAGCTACAACGGGTATGTACTGGAACAATGTGAAAGAAATTTTTTCTTACATGATAGGTGTTGGGAACGATGGTTAATCTCGTCTGGGCAGCGATGGCGGTCATAGGGGTTGTGTATGCCATGATAAACGGAACGATGGAAGAAGTAACTAAAGCTGTATTTGACGGGTCAAAAGATGCGGTAACGATTTGCATAGGACTTATTAGCGTTTTAGTATTTTGGCTGGGCTTAATGAAAATTGCAGAGGAAGCAGGGTTGTTAAAAAAGTTAGTTACACTTTTTATGCCGATAGTAAAAAGATTGTTTCCAGAAATACCGAAGGATCATCCGTCAATGGGATTTATTCTATCGAATATGATGGCGAACTTTTTTGGACTAGGTAATGCAGCAACCCCTCTCGGTATTAAAGCGATGGAACAACTGAAAGAATTAAATGGAGGGAAGGATTCGGCCAGTCGCTCTATGGTGACGTTTCTAGCATTAAATACATCAGCTATTACTTTAATTCCTACTACAGTCATTTCGATTCGAATGACTTATGAATCAGCGAATCCTACTGAAATTGTTGGGGTAACATTCATTGCACAAGTGCTCTCGATGATCGGAGCAATTTGGATTGACCGCTATTTTTACCAAAGAAGGAGTAGAAAGGGGCGGAAAAAATGAGTATTGTAAATACAATTTCATTATGGGTAATCCCTTGTGTAATTGGTTTTATCCTTTTATATGGCACGATAAAGAAAGTTCCGACGTATGAATCGTTCGTTGAGGGAGGAAAAGAAGGGATTCAAATTGCAGTTTCCATTTTACCGTTTATGGTTGGAATGCTTGTATCCATTTCTATTTTCCGGGCATCAGGTGCTTTAGATGCAATGATATCTGTAATGAAGCCGATGTTAGATTTAATTCATGTCCCAGCAGAAATCGTTCCACTTGCGCTTATACGTCCTATTTCGGGATCTGCCGGTTTAAGTATTACAACCGATTTAATTGCCACATATGGACCAGATTCGTTTATTGGAAGATTAGCTTCTACGATGCAAGGTAGTACAGATACGACATTTTATATTTTAACGGTATACTTTGGGGCTGTTGGTATTAGAAAAATGGGAGATGCATTAAAAGTAGGACTTTTTGCAGATTTAATCGGGATTATTTGCTCAATTGTGTTTGTTTCTTTATTGTTTCAGTAATACTATTCATTTTTTAAGCTATTTCGCTTATAATACGTATACGACCACTATTAAGGTGTAGCTTAATGGTGGTTTTTTTATGCAGTATTTTTGACAAAATGATGAACTTTTATTGTGAGAAATATGAAAAATATGGACAATAATAAAGGATAAAAACATGATTTGACCTTTATATGTTTATTATCATCGCTATGTTGTTTAAGTGAGATGAGGTGAACAGTCGTAAAACGTATGCGGTTGCCAAGTCTTTCTAATGTAAGGTAAGATAAATTCGAGGTGAAAAAAAGAAATGGAACGATTACAAAAAGTGATTGCGCAAGCAGGTATTGCATCGAGAAGAAAGGCTGAGGAATTAATTCAGCAAGGGAAAGTGAAAGTTAATGGGAAAATAGTGAAGGAGTTAGGAACAAAAGTAACTCCTCAAGATAAAGTAGAAGTAAATAACATCCCTCTTGAAAAAGAAGAACCTGTTTATTTTTTACTATATAAACCAACTGGTGTAATTTCAAGTGTATCAGATGATAAAGGAAGAAATGTTGTAACAGACTTTTTCCCTGAAATTACACAACGTTTATTCCCAATCGGACGTCTAGATTATGATACGTCTGGCGTATTATTGATGACAAACGATGGAGATTTCGCCAATGTATTAATGCACCCGAGATATAAAGTTGACAAAACATATGTTGCAAAAATTAAAGGACCATTAACAGGTGAGAAAATTCGCATGTTAGAACGAGGTGTTACATTAGAAGACGGGAAAACAGCACCAGCAAATGTGAAAATTATTTCTTGGGACAAGCGTAAAGAGATGGCAATTGTACAATTAACAATTCATGAAGGTCGTAACCGTCAAGTACGTCGTATGTTTGAAGCGTTAGACTGTAAAGTTGTGAAATTAAAACGTGAACGTTATGCTTTCTTAGAAGTAGGGAGCCTGCGACCTGGTGATGCGAGAGAATTGACGCCACATGAGGTGAAACAATTACGCGCGCTTGCTTCTACAAAGCCAAGATAAGCTATAGAGTTACAATTTCACCAGTGGAGTGCTCTGCTGGTGATTTATTCAATACATACATTTATCGAGGAGAGGAGAGACAATATGAAAAAAAATCGCTTATTATTTCGTGTTATCATTCTGCTCATTTTAAGCGGTGCTGTAGGATTTACACTCTATCAAGGATTTTTCGCTGATAAAGAGAAAATGCAAATTGGAAAAGAAGCACCTAATTTTGTTGTGACGGATTTGGAAGGAAAGAAAATTGAATTAAAAGACCTAAAGGGAAAAGGTGTATTTTTAAACTTTTGGGGAACTTGGTGTAAACCTTGTGAAAAAGAAATGCCTTACATGAATGAGCTATATCCGAAATATAAGGAAAAAGGCGTTGAAATTATTGCGTTAGATGCAGATGAAACGGATATCGCAGTAAAGAACTTTGTAAACCAATATGGTTTAAAATTCCCAGTTGCGATTGATAAAGGAACAAAGATTATAGGGACATATGGAGTAGGACCATTACCTACAAGCTTTTTGATTGATAAAGATGGAAAAGTAGTGGAGAAAATTATAGGTGAACAAACGAAAGAACAGTTAGAAGGGTATTTAAAGAAAATTACTCCGTAATAAAGAAAGCCTTTACATATGAGGTGCTTACGTATAGCGCCTTCGATTTGAAATTTCTGAGTATTGCGGTAACTTAAAGGTAGAATATACAATAGTACATATAGATACAGGGGCGGTGAGAGTATTGAAAGAAATTAAGTGTGAATGTGGACATGTTAATCCGATAGGAACCGTGTTTTGTGAAGCTTGCGGAAAACCATTTGAAGGCAATGAGAATGTGAAATTACTAGATATGAGATATGAGGGAAGCGCACGAAGATCTCTCACACATACAAAAACGATAGTAGATAAAATCTGGAGTTTTTTCTCTTCTGTAAAAGTAGGTGTATGGTTAATCGTAATAACTTTAGCTGCATCGGCAATAGGAACTATCTTTCCTCAAGAAATGTACATAACTCCAGGAATCGAACCAGCTGAATATTATAAGACAGAGTATGGCTTTTTAGGGCAATTATACTATCAATTAGGATTTAATAATTTATATGGATCATGGTGGTATATGATTTTAATTGCTTCCATTGGTATTTCACTTGTTATATGTAGTTTAGACCGTGTAATTCCTCTATATAAAGCTTTAAAAAAACAAGGGGTGAAAAGACACCCAGGCTTTTTAAAGAGACAGAGATTGTACGGGACTGGTTCGCCGCAAGAGGGTGATTTAGACAAAATTCAAGTGAATTTAAAGAAGAGAAATTATAATGTAAAAGTAGAAGACGGTAATATTTTAGCAGAAAAAGGACGTTTCTCTCGCTGGGGTCCATATGTGAATCATATTGGTCTTATTATCTTTTTATTGGGTTCAATGCTGCGCTTCTTACCAAGTATGTACGTGGACGAAGCCCTTTGGTTACGTGATGGTGAAACGAAAGAAATACCAGGAACTGATGGACAATACTATTTGAAAAACGAAAAGTTTATAAAGGAAGTTTATGATAAGAGTAAGGATAAAGAAGTTTATGATGAGGCGATTGATCGTATTGGTGATAAAATGATCGCGAAAAATTTCCAAACGAATGCCGTATTATATAAAGCGGTCGGGGAAAATATAGCAGGTCAAAAGCCTAAATTAGAAAAGGTAAAAGAAGCTGAAATTCGAGTGAATGAACCACTGAAGTTTGACCAATTTGCTGTTTATCAAGTGGATTATAAGGAAAGTGAATTTAAAAGTATGTCCTTCCATTTGCAAAATAAAACAAATAATCAAAAGTGGGGACCGATTAAAGTGAATTTAGCGAATCCTACAGAAAAATATGATTTAGGAAACGGGTATTCTCTAGAACTATTAAGCTATTTTCCTGATTTTTATTTTGATGAAAATGGAAAGCCGAATACGAAGACAAAATTGCCAAACAATCCTGCATTCGTCTTTAAAATGTTTACCCCAGAAACACCAGATGGTGAAGTGAGCTTTGTTGGTATTCAGCAAAATATAGAACCTGACGGGAACAATAAATATAAAATGTCATTTGCAGGTGTGGAAATGCAAAATGCAACAGCACTTACTGTAAGAAAAGATTTAACGCTTTGGATTCTTGGTATTGGTGGATTTATATTTATGGTTGGTGTGATTCAAGGTATGTATTGGAACCATCGCCGTATTTGGATACAACGCGTCAATGATGAGTGGTGGGTTGCAGGTCATACAAATAAAAATTGGTTCGGTTTAAAGAAAGATATTGAAAGAGTACTAGAAGGAACAGCGATTCCGCAACCAAACGATAAAATGAATGATAAAAAAATTAGTTAAGGTGGGGAAACGATATGGTGCAAATAAGTAGTAATTTTCTGTTCGCTGCGTTCATCTTATATTTAATCGCAACTTTATTTTTTGGAGGAGCAATTAAAGAAAAAGGTAACAAGTGGGCAAATATAGGTATAACAATAACAATTTTAGGTTTTGTAGCCCAAACGGTATATTTTATAACGAGATGGATCGCTTCAGGACATGCACCAGTTAGTAATTTCTTCGAGTTTGGTACCTTCTTCGGGATGATGCTTGTTGGCGCTTTTATTGTTATGTATTTTATGTATCGCGTAAGTATTATCGGATTGTTTGCATTGCCAATCGCGCTTTTATTAATTGCATATGCAAGCATGTTTCCTAGAGAAATATCACCGCTTATCCCATCTTTAAAAAGTAATTGGCTACATATTCATGTAACGACAGCGGCAGCAGGACAAGCGATTTTAGCAATTAGTTTTATTACGGGCGTAATGTATTTACTGAAAAATGTAGATCAATCAACAAGAAGTAAGCGCACATTTTGGTTAGAAACAGTAGTTTTCACACTTGTTTGTACGGTTGGATTTATTGGAGTAACAACGGTATTCTCTAGTATGAAATACGAAGCAAAGTTTCAATGGATTGATAAAAATGAACAACAAGTCGAGATGAAGTATAATCTTCCAGCTTTAGTTGGACCACATGAAGGGAAGTTAATAACAGAAAATAAATTAGAGCCGACAGTAGAAGTTCCAGCAATTGTAAACGCAAAAAAATTAAATACTGTTATTTGGTCAGTGATAGTTGGAACACTACTTTATATTGTATTAAGACTTGTTTTACGCAAACGAGTATCAGCGGCACTTCAGCCGTTAGTAAAGAATACGAATAGTGATTTACTAGATGAAATCGGATATCGTTCTATTGCGATAGGGTTCCCAGTGTTTACGTTAGGAGCGTTAATCTTTGCAATGATCTGGGCTCAAATTGCTTGGACGCGCTTTTGGGGTTGGGATCCAAAAGAAGTTTGGGCACTTATTACATGGCTCTTTTATGCTGCGGTATTACATTTACGTTTATCTAAAGGATGGCATGGAGAAAAGTCTGCTTGGCTTGCAGTAATTGGTTTTGCAATAATTATGTTTAACTTTATTGTAGTAAACTTAATTATTGCGGGTTTACATTCATATGCATAGAGAAATAAAATAGGAGAGTGTATGTCACTTTCCTATTTTATTTTTGTCAACTTTTCTTCTTTTTTGAGAAAAACATGACAAAGTAGCGGTTGATTTTGTAAAATGATGTCGAGGACATTATATACTGTTCAAAAAAAATACATAGTTTTGGAAAAAAAATGAACAAACTTTATTATTCTTGTGAAGCATAATATGGAAAGTGAAACGTTTAAAAAATATTTTGTTAAATGAGAATAAGTGCAACATTATATTGTAGAAGGGTAGGTGTGAACCGTTGCGCTAAAATGCGTAGCGGGTAGAAATGGAAAATGAATCAAGAATATTAATTGTAGACGATGAGGATCGTATTCGTCGCTTATTGAAAATGTATTTAGAAAGAGAGCAATACACAATTGAAGAAGCAGATAATGGTGATACAGCTTTAGAAATGGCCTTACAAAATGATTATGATTTAATCTTATTAGATCTTATGATGCCTGGTAAAGATGGTATCGAAGTGTGCAAAGGGGTTCGTGAGAAGAAAGCGACGCCAATTATTATGCTGACAGCAAAAGGTGAAGAAGTAAATCGGGTACAAGGGTTTGAGGTAGGAACTGATGATTATATCGTGAAACCATTTAGCCCTCGTGAAGTAGTGCTTCGTGTGAAAGCGGTATTACGCCGTGCTGTACCAACAACATTCTTTACACAGGATACAACGACGAAAGATGTTACTGTGTTCCCACATTTAACAATTGATAACGACGCACATCGTGTTACAGCAGATGGTAATGAAGTGAATTTAACACCGAAAGAGTATGAATTACTATTATTCTTAGCGAAAGCTCCAGATAAAGTGTTTGACCGTGAGCAATTGTTAAAAGAAGTATGGCAATATGAATTCTTCGGAGATTTACGTACAGTTGATACGCATGTAAAGCGTTTACGTGAGAAGTTAAGTAAAAAATCACCAGATGCTGCGAAGATGATTGTTACTGTTTGGGGCGTTGGTTACAAGTTTGAGGTTGTGAACGACTGATGCTTTGGAGAAGTGTAGTAGGGAAGTTATGGATGACCATATTACTTCTCGTTTCGTTTGTTCTTGGATTTGTTGCGATTTTACTTTCGCAGTTTTTTAGAACGTATTATGTTGATATGAGTGAAGCTAGGCTTCAAAAAGTTGCAACTAGTGTTTCAGAGTTAATTGAAGAAGGTGCCGATGTAAAAACGATTGAGAATATCGCGTATAAATTCTCTGATCCACTTTCAAGAATCATTATTGTAGAAGATGGTAAGGAGATTTCCTCTTCTCCGAAACAAGAAGGGTTAGTTACTCTAACGATAGATGATTTAAAAGAAGATAAAGAATTAGCTGCTGTATTTAAAGACAAAAAAGAAATTAAAAATAACATTAGAAAAGCTTCTAATAGTAGGAAGAATAAAAATACTGAAAATGATATTATGATCGTCGGAAAACCGGTGCAATCAAAAAATCAAAGTGCAGTGTTCGTATATGAATCATTGCAAGTGCCGATACAAGGTATGGAGAGAACGACTGATTTTATTTTCTTATCGGCTGGGATTGCGATTATATTAACAACCTTCTTTGCGTTCTTCTTATCTACTCGAATTACAGCACCGCTTCGTAAAATGCGTGAGGTTGCTTTTGAGGTGGCACGTGGGAAGTTTGATGCAAAGGCTCCTATGGTTTCTCAGGATGAAATTGGTGAGCTTGCAACGGCCTTAAATCAAATGGGGAAACAGTTGAAGTTTAATATGAATGCCTTGCAGCAAGAAAAAGAACAGTTAGCTAGTATTTTGAGTAGTATGGCAGATGGGGTTATTACGTTAAATCAAGAAGGGGAAGTCGTAGTTATTAATCCACCGGCCGAACATTTCTTACAAGTTTGGCAAGAAGAAAAAGAGATAGAGCTAAGTAAAAAACTACCTTCTGAACTTGTTGAACTATTCCATCTCGTTGTAGAAAGTGAGCAACAACAAGTTGTTGAAATTAATTTGCAAAAAGGTAACTACGTAGTTCTTATGACGCCGCTTTACAATCAAACGAAAATTCGTGGGGCTGTAGCAGTGTTGCGTGATATGACGGAAGAACGTCGCCTTGAGAAGATGCGTCAAGACTTTATCGCGAATGTATCACATGAACTTCGTACACCAATGGTCATGCTTCAAGGGTATAGTGAAGCGATTTTAGATGATATTGTGCAAACGAAAGAGGAAATTAATGAGTTTGTTCAAATCATTTATGATGAATCTGTTCGTTTAGGTAAGCTTGTAAATGAATTATTAGATTTAGCTCGTATGGAAAGTGGTCACGTAGAGTTACATATTGGTGAAGTAGATATTCATCCATTTGTCGAAAAAATTGGCCGTAAATTCCAAGGGATTGCAAAGGATAAAGAAGTTCAATTAACAGTTGATTTCCAAAGCCCAATTGAACAATATCCGTTTGATGCAGATCGTATGGAGCAGGTATTGACGAATTTAATTGATAATGCAATCCGTCATACAAATGCGGGTGGACATGTTACACTTGTAATTAATACGGAAAATAGTGGGCTTACTTTTGAAGTGCAGGATTCAGGTGCGGGTATTCCAGAAGAAGATATTCCATTCTTGTTCGATCGGTTCTATAAAGCTGACAAAGCGAGAACGCGTGGGAAAAAGGTTGGAACTGGACTCGGACTTGCGATTGCTAAAAATATTGTTCAAGGTCATGATGGAAAGATTTCTGTATCCAGTGTCGTTGGAGAAGGAACTACATTCTCTGTATATTTACCAAATCGTATAATTTAGATATATATGTTTTTTAAAAGTGATAATGAATAAAAGCTCTACTGTTTTTTTATTTTTTTGTAAGTTCAATTAAATAAAGAATGGTAGAGTTTTTTCTTTAATAATCAGTATGAAAAAGAGAGGTGTCATAATGAAATGAAACTTTATACAAAAACAGGAGATAAAGGGGAAACGAGTGTAATAGGTGGCCGAGTGGATAAAGATCATATACGTGTAGAAGCTTATGGCACAATTGATGAGGCGAATTCTCATATCGGATACGCGCTGTCAAAATTGCAAGAGGAATGTTTTCGTGACATTTATAACGAGCTTGAAAATATTCAACATGAACTATTTGATTGTGGAGGAGATTTAGCAATAGTAGAGAAGAAAATCCCCTATAAAGTAACGATAGAGATGGTGGAGTATTTAGAGAGAAGAATTGATTTGTATACAGAAGAAGCGCCGCCATTAGAACGTTTTATTTTACCAGGTGGTAGCGAGGGATCAGCTGCAATACACATTGCACGTACAGTTATAAGAAGAGCAGAACGTTGTATAGTGTCATTGCAAAAAGAAGGAGAAACCAATGAAATTGTTCTAAAGTATGTAAATAGGTTATCTGATTATTTGTTTGCGGTAGCTAGAGTAATAAATGCGCGTTTACAAGTGAAAGATGTGGAATATAACCGCAGTGCACTTGTTTTTCGCAATAAAGAAGAGAAGGAAGTGGAGTAATTCACTTCCTTTTTTTGTATACTTTTTTCTGTAATATCCCACAATAGAGAAGGTATGACGGTTATTAGAAAACGGAGGATGTATATGAAAGCGTTAAAATGTGGCGTGGTGATATTGAGTATATTATTTTTATCTCAATTACATATTTACGCTGAAGAGAATCAGTGGATATGGCCTGTTGATGGGCAGGTAAGTGATTATTTTGGGACAAGACATGGGAAACACTATGGTATTGATATAGCTGCGTCCATTGGAACGCCTGTTGCAGCTATTCAAAATGGTAAGGTGACAAAGTCTTATTTTTCAAGTAGTTATGGAAATGTTGTGTTTATTAAACATGGAGAATATGAGGCTGTTTATGCGCATTTAAATAAGAGATATGTAGTTCAAGGGGATAATATTTCAAAAGGAGAGCGAATTGGAGAGGTAGGGAATACAGGAGAATCGAGAGGAGCGCATTTACATTTAGAAGTGCATCAAGGAAGATGGACGGTGGAGAAAAGGAATGCGATGAATCCGTTGCTTGTTTTAAATGAACAAAAAAATCAAGTCGTGTCATCATCATTATATGTTGTACAAAAAGGTGACACTTTAGTTAGTATTGCTCGAAGATTTAGTATGACAGTTGAGGAAATCAAAGTGAGAAATGGATTACGACAAGAGCGAATCTATCCGAACCAACAACTATACGTTAAGTAAAGGAAACTTCCCAAAGTATAACTTTTGAATAGATTTTTGAGAATACGATAGTAAATGAATTTATATCGATGTTTCGACAAGAAATGTTGACTTAGCAATAACGTACGAAGATAAGAGTAACCTATTCCTAACGAAAAACCGTCCCAAAAAATCTTTTGGGACGGCTTCTTTTACCAAAAAATAAAGACACATATAAATCCAGAAATAGCTAAGTAGCTATATAAGTAAAAGACTTTTGTTCTTGTTTTTTCTTTTGTCCGGAATAGTACGATAGTTGGTTCGATTAGACCAATTGTAAGACAAAGTAAACCAAGAAGCATAAAGCCAATTGAAAGAGAATACAGGGCGATTTGTGGTGCTTGAAATGGAATCATCCATTTTAATAAAAATGCAATAAGTGCAGTGTAACAAATGCTACCGATGTATTTATTCAATGGTGTATTAGAACGGAAACCAGGAAGTTTCTTGGAAAAAGGACGGGAAACAACTTCAATTTGTAAAGATGTATGTTCTTCAATTATTTTTTGAGCTTCTTTTCCTTTTTGGAAAAGGGATAAAATCCAGTTTCGCTCACCTTGGAAAATAAATTGAGAAGTTGTTAAATAGTGATCAACTTTTACCTTATTCCAACTCTTCCATGGATGACGCTCGCACAATTTTAATTTACTTTCTGTTTTTTTATCGTACTGATAAATACTTATGCCATCTTGGTCAAAAGTAGCGTAGTATGTCTCTTGTGAGAATGTGCCTAGATCAATTGGACAGTAGAAAAGTAATTCTTTTTTTAAATAAAAGTATTCTTTTCTTAAGTTCTTTTTCATTGCTTCTCGAATAGAGTGTCTTTTATCTTTCTTCATGACATTTCCTCCATAACTCAGAAAATGTTCTTATCTTAACAATTCAACATCTTATCACTTTTAACGATATATGACTAGGGGATTCATAAGAGAAATACCGAATTATAAAAAATATGGGTTGTATTGTAAAATATATTGATTGTATCTTTGGTTATATAAAATTAATAACTTATTTTTAATAAGTTACACTTTTTTTGTTCACAATACGATTATGTTGTTGTATAATGAAGTGGAAAATAGAATATCGGTCTATCTTCGGGGCAGGGTGAAAATCCCGACCGGCGGTGATGAACAGTTAATAATTTCGTTCTAAGCCCGCGAGCCGTTAAGGCAGGATTTGGTGTGATTCCAAAGCCGACAGTATAGTCTGGATGGGAGAAGATGGAGGTTCAAGCGTTCAAAAAAGATAAGTATTTGAACGTCTGTTTGATGTGCCTTAAAATTCTCCCTTTGTGTAAATCGCAAAGGGTTTTTTCGTTCTATGAAAAAATAGGCATAGCAGAACCTTTCCACTTTCCATGAGAAGATCGATGGAAAAGGAGAGAGAAAGATGAAACAAAAAAGCAGTGTAGTGCAGATGGTGAGTGTAGCGATGCTAAGTAGTATTGCGTATTTACTAATGATGTTGGATTTTCCATTCCCAGGGCTTCCGCCATTTTTAAAAATTGATTTTAGTGATGTGCCAGCTTTAATTGCGGCGATTATTTTTGGGCCGATTGCAGGAGTAATTGTAGAAGCGATAAAAAATATTTTACATTACGGGATTCAAGGAAGTTTAACGGGAGTGCCAGTTGGAGAAATTGCAAACTTTATTGCAGGATGTTTATTTATTGGACCAGCGGCTTTCTTATTTAGAAAGTATCGTACTGTAAAGAGTTTAACGACAGGATTAATGCTAGGGACAATTACAATGGCGTTAATCATGAGTGTATTAAACTACATCATCATATTCCCAGCTTACACTTGGTTTTTAAATTCACCAGCTATGTCTAGTGATGCTATAAAAACAACGGTTGTAACGGCAATCTTACCATTTAATTTGATTAAAGGAATTGTAGTGACAATTGTATTTGTAGCGTTATTCTCACGCCTGAAAGTATGGGTGTTTGCAAAAATGAATAATGCATAAAATATAAAGTGAAACTTTAATCAGTGAGGGTTTTGTTCATCCCCCGCTGATTATTAGCCTTCACCTATCGGGCATTTACGGGCAGCCCGACCCTCACCTAACTTCTTTACTTTCGTTGTTGAGGTAGGGGTCTTACTGCCCGTTGATGCGGGGTAAAATAAAACCATTAGTAGTATGGACTACTAATGGTTTTTTATTAAGTAGAATGAAAATAGAAAACAAAAAATACCCCTCATCCATATGAGGGGTATTTTTTGAAGTTAATAAAAGACTATTCGAATTTTAAAGAGTCGCCATCAAATGATTCGTCAGCAACTTTAATCGAGTCAGTTGGACAGCCTTCGAATGCATCCATCATATCTTCAATTAATACATCTGGAATTTCAACGATACCTTGGTTATCGTCTAATGTTACAAATGCAATACCTTCATCATCATAGTCATAAATGTCTGGTGCAGCAGCGCCACAAGCACCACATGCAATACAAGTATCTTTATCAACGATTGTATATTTTGCCATCTTTTTTCCCTCCTGATAATATGTATGTGAAAAGTTCGTCAAAAAATTATAACCTTATTGTAAAACGGTTTTTAAAACTTTTCAACATAAAATTATAATGATAATGCTTATCAATTAGGGTGTCAACTTGTTTTTGAATTATTTCATAAGATTTTCAAAATACTTAAATGTTATTTCGTTTGATACAATAGAATATATACAAGCATGTAGTGTGAATATGATAAGTTAAATGCGATCGTATTGAAAAAGGAATGAAGTTAGACTGAAAGGTGGAAGCGGTAATGCAGCTACAATATACTTTATTATATTGTTTAAAACAATTGAATGGTGAAAGAACCGTTTCTTCGATTTATTATTTGTTAAAAGGAAAGAGATCGTCGCAAACATTACAAGATGGGAATATGTTTCAAATTTCTTTTTTGTTTGGGATTTATAAATCATTAAATAGAGCTGATTATGATCAAGAAGTTGCAAAGTTGTTACAGACGGATTTAGTTCAATCTATACATGATAATACATACGTGTTAACGACTGCTGGTAATATGCAATTAAACAAATGGGAAGATGAATTTGCCTTTCCGACGTATTTACATGGTTTACACTATGGTGAAATAGGTGAAACGTTTTGGAGGAGATTAGCATTAATCGTTCAAACCATTTCGAATATACAACAGGCAAATGCGAAATTTATTCCAATTCAACAGGATACAGAAATAATGATGTGGGTGAAACGTTTTCTCACGGGAATACCATATACGAGAAATGAATTGGCTAAAAGATTGTGGAAGGAGATGCATACTCTTTTACAAAAAAATAATTCAGTAGAAGCGACAATCGTAACATATCGATTAACTGGCTATGAACGTATTGGGTGTACTTTACAACAATTAGCGGAAATTACGAAACAAGATATATTTCGAGTGTACTTTTTATTCTGGGGTACAATTCATTTCCTTATTCAAGAAGTTCGCAATAAAGAAAATGAATTTCCATTATTAGCTGAAATTATTTCTTATCCAAATGAGAAAGCTGATTTATTTAGCTTATCAACGAAAAAAACATATAATTTTTGGAGACAAGGACGCTCTTTAGAAGAAATAGCGACAATTCGGAATTTAAAGGTTGCCACGATAGAAGATCATTTTGTGGAGATTGCTTTACGAGAAAAAGAATTTTCTATTGAGATGTTTATGGGAAAAGAAAAAATAGAAAAAGTATCAAAAGTAATTGAAGCATTACAAACACGTAAATTGCGTGTGTTGAAGCAAGCGGTTGGAGAGGGAATCTCTTATTTTGAAGTCCGTCTTGTATTGGCACGGATGGAGGGTATTAATGAAGCTTGAGGAATATTTATATAAGTGGTTTGGATATTCTGAATTTCGTCCGGGGCAAAAAGGAGTTATTACGGACTTATTGGAAGGAAAGGATGTTGTAGCGATGCTTCCGACTGGAAGGGGGAAGTCGATGTGTTATCAACTTCCGGGGCTGCTGCAAGAGGGTACGGTGCTTGTTGTATCACCATTATTATCTTTAATGGAAGACCAAGTTACGCAATTAAAGTATGTCGTGAAAAATCGAGTTATTGCATTTAATAGTTTTCGGACGTTAAGTGAAAAAAGGGAAGCAATGAAAAAGCTATCTTTTTATAAATTTGTTTTCGTATCACCAGAGATGTTGCAGTCGGAACTTCTAATAAGAGAATTGAAAAAAATACATATTTCATTATTTGTCGTAGATGAAGCGCATTGTATTTCACAATGGGGGTATGATTTTCGGCCAGATTATAAAAAATTAGATAAAGTAATTGAGAGTATCGGCTCTCCAAATGTACTAGCATTAACAGCAACTGCTACAAAGGATGTACTGCGAGATATAGCCGAAAGTTTAAATCTAAAAAATGTCGCTGAGCATGTGTATTCAATTGATCGTCCAAATATTGCGATGGAAGTGCAATTTGTGGAAACGATAGAAGAAAAAAAAGAGGCGCTTTTTGAGCATATAATGTATTTGCAAGGACCTGGTATTGTTTATTGTTCAAGTAGGGCCTGGACAGAGCGTTTAACCGAGTATTTAAGAGGAAAAGGAATTACAGGTGTAGCTTTTTATCATGGTGGTATGGAACATGAAGAGCGTATGTTAATTCAACAACAGTTTATGAATGACCAGTTGCAAATTGTAATATGTACAAGTGCTTTTGGGATGGGGGTCAATAAGGCGAATACAAGATATATTATTCATTTTCAATATCCGACAAATGTAGCTTCCTATTTACAAGAAATTGGAAGGGCGGGGAGAGATGGTGAACCGAGTATAGCCATTTTGTTATGTAGTCCATTGGATCATGATTTGCCAATTTCAATCATTGAAGATGAATTGCCAAGTAAATCACAAATACAATTTTTATTTTCGTTACTACAAGAAAGAATGTTTCAAACGAAAGTATTACCAATAGAAGATGTAGAAGAAATTTGTTATAATGCAGCAAGATTTAATGAACAATATTGGCGTTTTATCCGTTATCATCTCGAACATCTTGGAATCATACAACAGCGAAATCTTCTGCTAGAGAGCTTGTCAGATGAAATAATGCACAGATTAATAGCGGAAGTGGAAGTGAGACTGCGTAATAAATATAGTGAGCTAGAAAATATGAAGTCATGGATACAAGTTCAAGGATGTAGGCGTGAATATTTATTACAACAGTTCGGTTATAGAAAGGAAAAAGAGATAGAAAACTGTTGTGATTACTGTGGTATTACAAAAACAGATTATAAAAAAAGACGAGCGCAACAGTCAGTTTTCGACTATAATTGGGAAACAGAGTTACAAAAGCTTTTCGGCCTAGGGAAGATGGAGGAATGATGAACATTCAAAGGCAAAATGTTGAAGATATGAGTCCGAGGGAAATAAGACTGAATCTATACATAACACAACTAATCATTATTGGTATCGGTTGTTTACTAGCATACATATTATTTCAAGATAAAAGAGAAGTTTATAGTTTGTGGAAATGGGAACCGATTTCTATACTTGTACTAGGTGGCTTATTAGCGATTTGTATTGTGTTATTAGATTATGTTGCAATGCGAGTGTTTCCAGAATCTTGGTTTGATGATGGTGGCATTAACGATAGAATGTTTCAAGGAATCTCTGTCATGCATTTACTCGTTATTACGTTTATTATTGGCTTTGCGGAAGAGTTTTTATTTAGAGGTGTAGTGCAGACTCATTTTGGAATTGTAATAGCGAGTTTAATTTTTGCTGTGTTACATATTCGGTATATAACGAAGCCTTTTTTGTTTTGTTTCGTCTGCTTTATTAGCTTTGTTTTTGGTTATGTATTCGAGTGGACAGGCAATTTGTTTATAACAATCTTTGCACACTTTCTTGTTGATTTTATAATGGGACTCCAATTAAGAAAATAAATGGAAGGTGGTGGTGAACAACATGAGAAAACGAATTCCTGATTTTGAAGAGGAGTTAGAAATTGAGCGAGTGGAAGAAGATGAAGGTTTACCGCCGCGTAGTGAAATTCATAGAAATAAAGAGAAAAAACCAAAATTTAAAATGAATCATATTTTCGTCCGAGTTTTAACATTTTTATTCATATTGTTACCTATTAGTATTCTATGGTATACAGATAAATATACACAGGTGAAAAGTGATAGTAATAATGCTGGGAAAAGTGCGTTTGAAGTAATTTTCTTTGATTCAGCTAAGACGGAATCTCAAAAGCAGTCTGAGAAAGTAGCAACTCATATTGTGAAAGATGGGGAAAGTTTAAAAAGTATAGCGAAGCAATATTTCTCAGATGAAAATGGAATGGAAGTAATTAAAAAGTATAATGATTTACAAGAAGACGAAGTGAGAGTAGGACAAGAATTAAAAATTCCTATAAAAGATAAGTCTGCGAAGTAAGAGAGCTAGTTAAATGAGTGATAAATAATAACTGCATATAAAATGAAGGACTATACTTTACGAGGAGGGAGAGTAAAAAATATATGACATGGATTATATTATTATGTACTCTCATATGCATTGGTTTTGTATGTCTTCTTGGAATGTATAAAGAAGCGATGCGTAATACTGTGCTGGAACATACATTAGTATTCAAAGAATTTCCGGAAAGTTTTCAAAAAGTTAATGTTTTTTTTATTTCGGATATTCATAGAAGGGTCATTTCTAGCTCGCTAATTGAACGAGTGAAAGGGAAAGTGGATATCGTAATTATTGGCGGTGATTTAGCTGAAAAAGGAGTACCTTTATCGCAAATATCTTTAAATATTCAAAAATTAAGAGAAGTAGCCCCTGTATATTTTGTATGGGGAAATAATGATTATGAAATTGAAAATCACGAATTAGATGCTTTATTGTTAGAAAATAATGTGAAGGTATTAGATAATACAAGAGTTGTATTTGAGTCTGAGTTAGGAGAGAAAATTTGCTTGCTCGGTATCGATGATGTTGGATTAGAACGAGATCGTTTAGATTTAGCATTGGCTGATTGTAAAGAAGAAGGTTTTCGCATTTTAATTAGTCACAACCCTGATATAATAAAGAAAATGTCTGGTAAAGAACAAATTTCGCTCGTGTTAAGTGGACATACACATGGAGGGCAAATTCGGTTGTTTCCATCTGAAAAATATTTAAAGGGTGGTATATATAAGCATTTTAATATGACACTCTTTGTTAGTAATGGGTATGGAACAACATTGCTTCCTCTGCGTTTTCGGGCACCTTCTCAAACGCATATCATTACGTTGTGTGGAGGGAAATAATGCCAACTTCAAATGGGAACTATAATATAAAAGCTGTTTCGAATATACTCGGAATTCAACCGAGTACACTTCGCGCATGGGAAAGACGCTATCATATTATTGCCCCAAAGAGAAATCAGGCGGGGCATCGTTTGTATACAGAAGAGCATATTTATATTTTGAAATGGTTAATGAACAAAGTTTCTGAGGGGATGATGATTGGACAAGCCGTTCAGTTATTAGAAGGGAATCGGTTGCAGAACAACATTCAAATAGAAAAAATTACTGATAAAGAAGTTGTTTTAGTGGACGATATACTACAAGCTTTGTTAGAATTTGATGAAATTACAACTTCTGCATTATTAAACGAGGTTTTTAGTATATATTCAACGGAAAAGGTTGTTATAAGTATCATTCTTCAAGTGGCAAACAAGTTGTTAATTTTAAAAAATAATAATGAGATTACAATGTCACAATTCAAATATGTTGTATCATTCTTACAAACACGTCTAGGAATGATTTATCATAATGCATCAGTGTATTCTTCCGTTAACAAAGTTTTCGTTTTAGAAAATAATATATTAAAAGGATTTATTTTCGCGACGTATTTACGAATAAAAGGATATCAAGCAATGTATATGGGGACAAGTTTAGATGAAGAAGGTATTTTACTAGCTATTGAACAATTGCAACCTAAGTATTTGTTTATATCTTTTGATGATGAACGAGAACTTGAAGAGGCAGTAAGATTTATTGATTTGTTGCAAGCAAAAAATAAAAATCTCTTTGTTGGTTTTATAGGAAGAAAAAGTATTGGGGATCAATTAAATCTTCAAAATATCCTTATTGGTAACACGAAAGAAGAATGGGATGGATGGTTAAGAATGTCAGAATAGTCGTTCGGAAAGAACCATCTATTTTCTATTTCATATAATAAAAATTAGATGCAATGGTTACGTAGGGAGGGTATGAGATGAGACTGGAACGTTTAAATTACAATAAGATCAAAATTTTCCTAACATTTGATGATTTATCAGAACGAGGATTAACGAAAGAAGATTTGTGGAGGAATGCACCGAAAGTACAGCAACTATTCCGTGATATGATGCAAGAAGCAAATGAAGAATTAGGGTTTGAAGCGGATGGTCCGATTGCTGTGGAAGTATTTTCTCTACAAGCTCAAGGTATGGTTGTAATTGTGACAAAAGAAAATCAAGAAGTGGACACAGAAGATGAGTTCCGTGACGAGTTTATTGAAATGCAAGTGACTCTTGATGAAAGTGAACATATACTTTACGAGTTTGCTACATTAGATGATGTAATCAATTTGTCAAATCGCTTATATAACCTTGGTGTAACTGATGGGAAGTTGTATACATGGGATAATCGTTTTTATCTTTGGATAGAAGAAGAAGAGCAATTTCAATTATTGAAGGCGGATTTTATAGCTATTTTAGCAGAATATGGTAATCCGTCAACGGCAACAATTTATCGCATAATGGAATATGGTAAAGAATTAATGGATTCTCAAGCAATTGAACAAATATACAATTACTTTGTGAAAAAGCAAAACCTCAGCTAATGTAACGTAGCTTGAGGTTTTATTTTTATTCAGCTGAAGATTGGAAAATCTAAAATCTATAAAGCGAAGTTTAGGCAACAAGACTAGCCGACCTGTAGTTGAAAATTTGATCAGTATTTCTTGATGAAATACTGATTTTATTGAATGTGTTTTGGTGAAAATAAAAAATATTTAAATATTTAAGTATTTTACTTTTCTAAAAGCAATAAAAGGACTATAATAATAGTGAAAACGCTTGCAATACGAAATAGTTTGTATATATTTGTTAGCGTTTTCTATTGCATTCCAAATTTAACGGTGTATACTAGGCAATGAAGGTTTACTAAACAAGTGAAATTACAGGGGGTTTACTTACTATGGTAGCCGAAAAGGGAACTCAAACGAAAACACAACAACAAGGGGAACAACATTTTGAATTGTTAAATTCAACACAAATTGTAATTAATGAAGCATTAGAAAAATTGGGTTATCCAAACGAAGTATATGAATTATTGAAAGAACCAATTCGTATGATGACAGTGAAAATTCCAGTTCGTATGGATGACGGGACTGTTAAAATATTTACAGGATATCGTGCACAACATAATGATGCTGTTGGTCCAACGAAAGGTGGAATTCGCTTCCATCCAAACGTAACAGAAAATGAAGTGAAAGCACTTTCTATCTGGATGAGTTTAAAATGTGGTATTGTTGATTTACCATACGGTGGAGGTAAAGGTGGAATCATTTGTGACCCGCGTGAGATGTCTTTCCGTGAATTAGAAAGATTAAGCCGCGGTTATGTACGAGCAATTAGCCAAATTGTTGGTCCGACAAAAGATATTCCGGCTCCAGATGTATTTACAAACTCACAAATTATGGCATGGATGATGGATGAGTATAGCCGTATCGATGAATTTAATTCACCAGGATTTATCACAGGTAAACCACTTGTATTAGGTGGATCACACGGACGTGAAACAGCGACTGCAAAAGGTGTAACAATTTGTATTCGTGAAGCTGCGAAAAAACGTGACATTGATATTAAAGGTGCACGCGTTGTTGTTCAAGGATTTGGTAACGCTGGTAGCTTCTTAGCTAAATTTATGCATGATGCAGGCGCGAAAGTAATTGCAATTTCAGATGCTTATGGCGCATTACATGATCCAAATGGATTAGATATTGACTACTTACTAGATCGTCGCGATAGCTTCGGTACTGTAACAAAACTATTTAATAATACAATTTCAAACAAAGAACTGTTAGAACTTGATTGCGACATTTTAGTTCCAGCTGCAATTGAGAACCAAATTACAGAAGAAAATGCTGATAAGATTAAAGCGAAAATTGTGGTTGAAGCTGCAAATGGCCCAACTACATTAGAAGCAACAAAAATCTTAACAGATCGTGGTATTTTACTTGTTCCAGACGTATTAGCAAGTGCTGGTGGCGTTACAGTATCTTACTTTGAGTGGGTACAAAATAACCAAGGTTACTACTGGACTGAGGAAGAAGTAGAACAACGTTTAGAAAAAGTAATGGTAAGATCATTCGATTCAATTTATGAAACATCACAAGTTCGTAAAGTAAACATGCGCTTAGCTGCATACATGGTTGGTGTTCGTAAAATGGCTGAGGCTAGTCGCTTCAGAGGTTGGGTATAATATATAATGTTTTGAGAAAACGTGATTTCCTTTCGAGGGGATCACGTTTTTTTGTTGAAGTATTAAATTGAGGTGTTGTATATGGAAAATGAAATGATGGAACGAGTAGAACAATTAGAAGAAAAGGTTAAGAGGTTAGAGGGAGAACTTGCAAGAACGATGGAAGCCAGAAAAACAAGTATCGTTCGGGTGTTCGGGGAAGGGTTACTGTTTTTAATATTTGGTTTGGTTGTAGTAGGGCCGATTATCGCCGTTGTAATCTCAATTCTTACTTGGTTTGCTGAAAAATAAAATAAAAACAAAAAGAACGCTTGTTCTACACGAACAAACGTGCTATACTCTCCTTAGATAAACAAAACGGAAATGATTTTAAGGAGAGATAAATGATGAAAATGACAGTAGACCAAAGATTTATGATGCCAGCGGATGTTGTAGAACGAGTGGAAGTATTACGAAACAAGCAAAGTAAGCGTGGCACATTATTACAATCAGTAAATAAATTTTTCGGTTTAGATACGAAAGAAGATTGTGTTTGGTTTTACGGTTTTTATGGAGTGGCTGTAAGTATTTTATTATTTATGGTATTCACATCAAATATTTTCGATTTTATCTTCGCATAAGAAATATGCTATAAGGACATTGCTACCGAATACATATAAGGAAGTAAGGTAATCTTCTAAAGCGGGAGTTGGTAGTAATGGCGATGTTTCCTATAGAGCGTAACTATATTGGATATGGAAGTTCACGACCGGGAATTCCTCTTTCTAAAGTAAGGTTTATTGTAAGTCATGATACGGGGAATCCTGGTAGCAATGCGATAGGGAATCGAGATTACTTTAATGAAATACAACCGAAAGCTTCGGCGCATACATTTATAGATGACAAAACAATATTGGAAATTGTCCCTATAAATGAGGTTGCATATCATGTTCGATATGGTGTGCCGACGGATAATGATCTATATGGTTATGATGCGAATAAGGCTGCCATTGGTGTGGAACTTTGCTATGGCGGTGATGTTAACTTTTGGGAAGCATATACTCGTTTTACATGGTATCATGCTTATTTATGTCAAAACTTTGGCTTGAATCCGAAAAAAGATATCGTATCACATAAAACACTTGATCCAGCTAGAAAGATTGATCCTGAAAATGTATTAGGGAAACAAGGTATTAAATTTCAGCAGTTTTTAGCAGATGTCTATCGGATGTACGTTTCGTTTAGATGACAAACATAAGAAAAATGAATACAATAAAGATAGGTGCCTACTGCTGTAAGTAGGTTTTTTCTTGTTTTTATAAATAGTGCAGAGGTAGAAGACTAGGAGTGAACCGAGTATGCAGAAAGAAACAGCTATCATAATTGGAGGCGGTCCGTGCGGATTAGCGGCAGCAATTTCGTTGCAAAAGGTAGGGATTAATCCGTTAGTAATTGAAAAAGGAAACATTGTAAATGCCATTTATAATTATCCAACTCATCAAACATTTTTTTCCTCTAGTGAAAAATTAGAAATTGGTGAAGTAGCTTTTATTACCGAAAACCGTAAGCCGGTTCGAAATCAAGCACTTGCGTATTATCGCGAAGTAGTAAAGCGTAAATCTGTACGCGTAAATGCTTTCGAACGAGTGGAGAAAGTTCAAAAAGATGGAGAAGTTTTTAAGGTTGAGACGACAAAACGTGATGGAAATAAAGAAATATATATAGCGAAATATATTGTTGTAGCAACTGGATATTATGACAATCCAAATTATATGAATGTTCCAGGTGAGGAACTGAAGAAAGTAGCTCACTATTTTAAAGAAGGACATCCTTATTTTGATCGAGATGTGGTAGTTATAGGTGGGAAAAACTCAAGTATAGATGCTGCGTTGGAATTAGTTAAATCAGGTGCGCGTGTAACGGTACTGTATCGTGGAAGTGAGTACTCGCCGAGCATTAAGCCGTGGATTTTGCCGGAATTTGAGGCATTAGTACGAAACGGCACAATTCAAATGCATTTCGGGGCTCATGTGAAAGAAATCACTGAACATACATTAACATATACGGTTGATGGTGAAGCACGTACAATCAAAAATGATTTTGTATTTGCGATGACTGGCTACCATCCTGATCATAGCTTCTTAACGAAGATGGGTGTTCGGATTGATGAAGAAACAGGACGTCCGATTTATACAGAGGATAAAATGGAAACGAACGCTGAAAATATTTTTATTGCAGGTGTAATTGCTGCTGGGAATAATGCAAATGAAATATTTATCGAGAACGGTAGATTTCATGGGGATGCAATTGCGCAAACCGTTGCATCAAGAGAACAATAAAAAGAAGCTGTCGAAATTCGACAGCTTCTTTTTTAATTGTGCATAAACATGTTTTGGATTGTTTTATGAGAGTTTGTATTCTCTAGTGCGACTAGTAATTTAATTCGCGCTTTTTGAGCATTTAAACCGTATGTGAAAACAATACCCATATCTTTTAATTGTTTGCCGCCACCTTCATATGAATATACGTCTTGAACGATACCATTGAAGCAACGTGAAACTAATACGACAGGAATGCCTTTGTTTATTAATCGTTCTAGACTAGGAAGTGTTCTTGGAGGTAAATTACCTTGTCCAAGTGCTTCAATAACAATTCCATCTACTGGAAGGTTTTCAATTGCTGCTAACAATGTATCATCCATGCCAGCATATGCTTTTAGAACAACTACGTTTTTAGAGACTTTACTTACTGAGTATGTTTCGTGATGTACTAAAGCGTGATGGAATACAACACCGCGTTTTGTTACCATGCCAATTGGTCCGTATTGTGGGCTTTGGAATGTCGCGACATTACTTGTATGTGTTTTCGTTACATTTGTAGCACAGTGAATTTCGTCGTTTAATACGACTAAAACACCTTTTTCCGCAGCTTCATTACAACTAGCAACTTTTACAGCCGATAAGAAGTTATATAGGCCATCAGCACCTAATTCATTACTAGAACGCATTGCGCCTGTTACAATGATAGGAATAGTTGCTTGTACTGTTAAATCTAAGAAATAAGCTGTTTCTTCTAATGTATCCGTACCATGTGTAATTACTACGCCATGAATGTTGTCTTGTTTTACTCTTTCATCAATGATGACTTGTAATTGTAACATTTCGCTCGGTGTCATATGAGGAGATGGTAGATGGAACACATCTTCAACAATTAAATCAACATCGCCTTCTAAATCAGGAATGAATTTTAAAAGAGGATTTTTTTCACCTGGTTGTACGACCCCAGTTTCTTTATCTTCCTCCATTGCAATTGTTCCACCTGTGTGTAAAACTAGGATTCTTTTCAATGCTATACCCCTTTCAAGTTGAAAAATACATTTAGAACATAACATGTTTTGAGTAAATTCGACAATGAAAATGTATAAAAGTACGCTTAGAAAATGACAATAAACTTAATTGTCTTATGTGCGTTGTACAAAGTGGCTATTAGGTAGAGTTTTATTTAAATAAATTTTAGAAACTTGATGCATAAATATAGAGAGGAAAGGAGCGAGTTTTTTGAAAAAAGTGGAGAAAATTATTATTCGCATATTGTTGATTCAATTTATTTGTCTTTCTATTGTACAGTTGCTCTTTATACATAAATCTTCTGTAAAATATTTATCAAAAATTGTTTATTATGAAGGTGTCATCACGAAAAATAAAGCGGAAATCTTACAGGTGAATAAGTAGTTTTCATTTTCTTCTAAGATGGATTATGCTACAATAATTGAGGATTTAATGACGTGAAGCAAATGGGAAGAAGCAGGGGGAGAATACCTGCTTTTCGTTTTGTTTTATAAGTGAAAAATGAGGTGTTACAATGGATAAACGAATTTCGATTGCTATAGATGGTCCAGCAGCTGCTGGGAAAAGTACAGTTGCAAAAGTTGTTGCAAAAAAACTTTCATATGTTTACATTGATACAGGCGCAATGTACCGTGCTATTACATATGCAGCCCTTGAACAAAAAGTGGATATTGAAAATGAAGAAAAGTTAATGGAAGTTGTAAAAAATGTGAATATTGAATTTCAACAAGGGGAAAATACACAACTTGTATTTTTAAATGGACAAGATGTTTCTGAAGTGATTCGTACGCCTGATGTGACGAATCGCGTATCTATTGTAGCGAAGCATCGTCTTGTTCGTGAAGAAATGGTACGTCGTCAACAAGAATTAGCTGAAAAGGGCGGCGTAGTAATGGATGGTCGCGATATTGGTACACATGTACTACCAGATGCTGAAGTGAAAATCTTTATGCTTGCTTCCGTAGAAGAAAGAGCAGAAAGAAGACATTTAGAAAATATGAATAAAGGTTTCGATTCTAATTTAGAGCAGTTAAAAGAAGAAATTGCTAGGCGTGATAAATTAGATTCAGAACGTGAAGTTTCTCCTTTGAAAAAAGCTGATGATGCATTGGAATTAGATACAACTTCTTTATCAATTGAAGAAGTTGTCCAAAAAATTATGGGTATTGTTGCAGGAGTATTTGCGAAATAAAGAAAGAGGATTATCCTCTTTCTTTATTTTTTTTGAAATGTAAAGGATACGTGAATTATAAGTCTCTTTTCTTGACAAATGGGCTAATTTGTAAGAAGTTAGTTACAGAGGAAAAAAACTGTCAGAATATATTCGCTATTATATTTCAAATCATACTTTCATCAAGATGATTTTGCTGTATACTATTTATATAGGTTTAATATAGTTTCTTGTGAACTGTATTGAAACAGAATATGTGATGATAAATTCTTAAACATGCAAATGAAAACATTTGTTTTCATTTCGTATATACATAAAAATGCTTTGTCAATTCTGTAGGGAGGTATTTCCATGGTAGAGAAAATGAATGAAGAAGTTATGAATTCAAAAGAATTACAAGTTGGTGACGTTGTTACAGGTTCTGTAACGAAAGTTGAAGAGAAACAAGTGCTTGTAAATGTTGGATACAAAACAGATGGCGTAATTCCGATTAGTGAATTAGCTAACGTTCATATTGAAAAAGCAAGCGATGTTGTAGAATTAGATCAAACACTTGAATTGAAAATTATTAAATTAGAAGATGATGATCTTGTTTTATCTAAAAGAGCTGTTGACGCAGAAAAAGCGTGGGTAGAATTACAAGAGAAATTTAATTCTGGTTATGTATTTGATGTTACTGTAAAAGATATCGTGAATGGTGGATTAGTTGTGGACCTTGGTGTTCGTGGTTTTATCCCAGCTTCACTTGTAGAAGTACATTATGTAGAAGACTTTGCTGACTATAAAGGGAAAACATTAGCGGTGAAAATTGTTGAATTAGACCGTGAAAAAAATCGTGTAATCCTTTCGCATAAAGCGGTAGTAGAACTAGAACTAGATTCTAAGAAAAAAGAAGCCATCTCTTCGTTAAAAGAAGGAGATGTTGTTGAAGGGACAGTACAACGATTGACGGATTTTGGTGCTTTCGTTAACGTTGGTGGTGTGGATGGTTTAGTTCACATTTCACAAATTTCACATGAACGTGTAGAACAACCTTCTGAGGTATTAGAGCAAGGTCAAAAGGTGAAAGTAAAGGTGCTATCTGTTGATGCCGATACACAACGTATTTCTTTATCAATTAAAGCAGCTCAGCCAGGACCTTGGGAAAATGTTGCTGGCGAAATAAAAGCTGGAGATATTCGTGAGGGAGTAGTAAAACGCCTTGTTACATTCGGTGCGTTTGTTGAAATTTTACCTGGTGTTGAAGGGCTTGTACATGTATCTCAAATTGCAAATCGTCACGTGAAAAATCCAAATGAAGTATTAGAAATGGGACAAGAAGTAAAAGTAAAAGTGCTTGAAGTTCATGTAGCAGAAAAACGTATTTCTTTAAGCATAAAAGAAACGCTTGAAGAAAATAATGTAACAGAAGATTATAGCCAATATGAGCCAAATGCTGATTCTGCTACTTTCCAGTTAAGTGATATTATTGGTGAACAACTGAAAAAATTAAAGAAATAAAGAGGGGTACAAGTGGTAAGGGCAAAACGTAAATTAGATCATATTGAATATGCTCTCTCTACTGGTCAGTCTCGTGCGCATGGCTTTCATGATATTGATTTTGTGCATCAAAGCTTGCCAAATTCAAGTTATGACACTGTAACATGTGAAACAAAAATCGGCGAACTTTCACTAAGTTCGCCGATTTTTATCAATGCGATGACTGGTGGTGGAGGAGAGCAAACATTACATATTAACGAGCAATTAGCATATGTAGCGAAACATCATAACCTTGCTATGGCTGTAGGTTCGCAAATGGCAGCCTTAAAAAATGATAGCGAGGCGGCTTCGTATAAAATCGTCAGAAAGGTAAACCAAAATGGTATTTTCTTTGCTAATTTGGGGAGTGAGGCAACTGTCGAACAGGCGAAGCGTGCCGTTGATATGATTGAAGCGAATGCACTGCAAATTCATTTGAATGTCATACAAGAGTTAACGATGCCAGAAGGAGACCGTGATTTTACGGGTGTACTTCGGCGAATTGAACAAATTGTGTTAAACAGTAAAGTTCCTGTCATTGTAAAAGAAGTGGGATTTGGAATGAGTAAGGAAACAGTACAGCAGTTAGCGAGTATAGGTATAACAGCAATTGATATTGGTGGACAAGGTGGTACGAATTTTGCTGCTGTTGAAAATGAAAGAAGACAGCGAATGCTTTCTTATTTTAATAACTGGGGCATACAAACAGCTTCCTCGATTATTGAAGCAACCTCTACAAATAATAACCTCTCTTTTATTGCATCTGGGGGCATACAAACAGCGCTAGACGTAGCGAAGGCGATCGCATTAGGGGCGAATACAACTGCGTTAGCCGGATACTTTTTACGTATTTTAATGCAAGATGGTGTCGAGAAGTTAGTGGATGAAATTGATCTTCTACATACAGATTTAAAATTCATTATGACAGCTCTTGGGGTAAAGAAGATAGAAGAATTACAATCTGTACCTCTTGTTGTAAAAGGCGAAACGTATCATTGGTTAATGCAGCGTGGGATTGATACTACGCATTATAGTAGGAGATAAAAAAATCAACCGTGTGGTTGGTTTTTTTTATAAAACGATGAAGTGATACATCGCCCTATATAATTATAATGATAAAAAAGAGAATATATTGTGATTGAGATATTAATACGAAAACAAAAGAATTATATCATGAATGGAATTTATTAAAATAATTACGAAAAAAGACGGTTTCATACAATGCTGAAACCGTCTTTTTTATTTTTAGTGCTGATTTTGCTTTCGAGCTTGCTCTGGTGTATCAAGACTAGTTGCACCAGGATATTGAAGTGATTGGTCGCGATCAGATTCAACGCGGCGTGATTCTCTTAGCTTTCGTTCTTGGCGATCTTTACCCATTGTGAGTTCCACCTCCTTATTAAAAGTTTTGCTGTTATGAGAAAAACTATGCACAAAGAAAAGGTAGGATTAACTTTCATAAAAAGTTCCCATAATGGAAAACATAGGAGGTGAAATGATGGATGGGAGTACTTTTTATTTTGTGGCTTGGATAGGATGGATTGTCGTGACCTTTTTTATGAAAAAAGAACCTATTCGTTGGAAGATAAGTGCTTGTATATTAATTTTTATTATTTGTTCTCCGTTAAATGTGACGATTGCTTCTTTTACTGTATCGGTAAATGCCCTTTTGCTTTGTATTATTTCTTTTGTAGGCATCACGCTATACTCTATTTGGAAAAAATTATACACCCTACTTTCGGCGCTTATTATTGCAATGTTATATACAAGTTTTCATTTGTTAGAAGTATATGATCCGATTTGGATTGTGGTTGATAGGTTGTTGCTACTAAGTGGCGCACTTGTGTATGCATCAATTTTATTGTACGGGGATCGCATATTAAGATTGTGCACCTTGTATATAGGGATGTTACAAGGAGAATTGTTGGTGACGCTTATTTTTCATAAATTACATTTTCCTTATGAATATGGCAGTTTAGCCTTTTTTGATGTTGTTGCTGTTTCTACTTTATTTATGGCGATTTTACTATGGATTACAAAAGTATCAGTATATATGGAACGATTTAAGAGGAAAACGCGTAAAAGAAGGGCGAGGGTAATACATGACTGAATATACACCAGCCATTTTATGTGGCGTAATTGCCGGGACGGTAACTAGGGTGTTAATGCTTCGTACCGATACGAGGCAATATCCGACGAGGCTTCACGGGAAAATTATTCATATTGCGATGGGATTAATTGCGGCTGCCTTAGGGGCAATTGCGATTCCGTCTATTTTGAAAAAAGATTTTTCTGCAATTACATTTCTTACGTTAGCAGCGACGCAATTTCGTGATGTGCGTAATATGGAAAGAAATACGCTTCAACAATTAGATGGATATGAGCTCGTACCACGTGGTAATACATACATTGAAGGGATTGCATTAGTTTTTGAAAGTCGTAACTATTTGGCAATGTTAACGTCGTTTGTAACAACGTTTGCGTATATAGGATTCCATTCGTGGATTGCCGGGGTAATTACTGGTATGATAAGTTTTTTAATTGCGAGAAAATTAATGTCAGGTAAAAGGCTTCATGATCTTGTAGAAATTGAGCACGTTCCACTTCGTTTTGAAGGAGCGGGACTTTATATTGATAATATTTACATTATGAATATTGGATTGCCAGCAAGGCAAGAAGAAATTATGAAATATGGGATGGGATTTATTTTAAAACCGAAATCGATAGATGCGATGGTTACAATCTCGAACTTAGGACAACGTCAAGCGATTTTACATGATGTTTCTGTTGCTTTAGGAATATATAGAGATTCTGGAACGCCGGCACTTGTACCGTTAGCGAAGCGTGATTTAGAGGATGGGAGAGTTGGGATTTTTGTTCTGCCGCAAGATCAGGATGCAGAAAAAGCGATAGGGGTAATTGGAAATGTACCAACATTAGAGAGTGCCGTTCATATGTCATCAGAAGCTCCGAAAGGAAGGGGAGATAAGAGATGATGTTAGAAAGTGTTATTCTCGCGGTTATTACAACAAAACCGGAGAAATTTGCAGGTGGTGCTCCTTTGTTTACTTGTGAATCGACAGAGGAATTGGAATTTGTTGCAAATAATTTAGAGGCGATTTTAGATGGTATTGCGCATCGCTTACAAGAGAATGTATATATTATTGTGAAACATTAGCAACGTGTGGTATAATATGAGGTGTTTTGATACGTTGAGAATTATTCTGGAATGCAAATCCCTTCTTGCACAAAGAAGGGTTTTTTACATAATAAACAGAAGCAAGTTGAAAGGATGAAAGTATATGCCGAAACCAGTAATAGCGATAGTAGGCCGCCCGAACGTAGGGAAATCTACTATTTTCAATAGAATTGTTGGAGAAAGAGTTTCAATCGTAGAAGATATACCAGGTATAACGCGAGACCGTATTTATAGTGCGGGAGAATGGTTAAATCATGAATTTAACATTATAGATACAGGTGGAATTGATATTGGAGACGAGCCGTTCTTGACACAAATTCGTCAACAGGCGGAAGTAGCGATTGATGAAGCAGATGTTATCATTTTTATGACGAATGGTCGCGATGGTGTAACTGCAGCGGATGAAGAAGTTGCTAAAATTTTATATCGTTCTAAAAAACCAATTGTACTTGCGGTAAATAAGGTTGATAATCCAGAAATGCGTAGTGATATTTATGATTTTTATGCGTTAGGATTTGGCGAGCCATTCCCGATTTCAGGTACACACGGTTTAGGACTTGGTGATTTGTTAGATGAAGCTGCAAATCATTTTCCAAAGATTGAAGAAGAAGCGTATGACGATGAAACAATCCGTTTCTCTTTAATTGGACGTCCAAACGTTGGGAAATCATCACTTGTAAATGCGCTTCTTGGTCAAGAACGTGTAATTGTAAGTAATATAGCAGGAACGACGCGTGATGCTGTTGATACACCATATAGCAAAGATGATCAAGATTATGTAATCATCGATACAGCTGGTATGCGTAAAAAAGGAAAAGTATACGAAAGTACAGAAAAGTATAGTGTACTTCGTGCACTTAGAGCGATTGAACGTTCTGACGTTGTTTTAGTTGTTTTAGACGGAGAAGAAGGAATTATTGAGCAAGATAAAAAAATCGCTGGATATGCTCATGATTCAGGACGAGCTGTTATTATCGTTGTAAACAAATGGGATGCAGTGAAAAAAGATGAAAAAACAATGAAAGCATTTGAAGAAAACATCCGTGCTCATTTCCAATTCTTGGATTATGCACCGATTGTATTCTTATCTGCGAAAACGAAAAAACGTACACAAACGTTATTACCGGTTATCAATGAGGTAAATGAAAGCCATAGCATCCGTGTACAAACGAACGTATTAAACGATGTAATTATGGATGCGGTAGCGATGAATCCAACGCCGACTCATAATGGTAGCCGTCTGAAAATCTTCTATGCGACACAGGTTGCGGTAAAACCACCGACATTTGTTGTGTTTGTAAATGATACAGAATTAATGCACTTTTCATATGAGCGCTTCTTAAAGAATCGTTTACGTGAAGCGTTCGGTTTTGTAGGAACGCCGATTCACATTATCGCTCGAGCAAGAGACTAATGGAGAGGATGTGATTTTATGACAAAAATCACAGTAATAGGAGCAGGTAGCTGGGGAACAGCGTTAGCGATGGTATTAGCTGACAATGGGCATGATGTACGTATTTGGGGAAACCGTCCTGAACTCATGAATGAAATTAATACGAAACATGAGAACAGTAAATATCTTCCAGGGATTGCATTGCCAAGCACAATCGTAGCCTACTCTTCTTTAGAAGAAGCGTTAGTAGATGTAAATACAGTACTACTAGTAGTACCGACGAAAGCGTACCGAGATGTATTACAAGAAATGAAAGAAATTGTTACAGAACCGATTACTTGGATTCATGCGAGTAAAGGAATCGAACCAGGTACGTCAAAACGTATTTCGGAAGTGATTGAGGAAGAAATTCCAGAGAACTTGATCAAAGATGTTGTTGTACTGTCTGGACCGAGTCATGCTGAAGAAGTCGGTTTACGTCAAGCGACAACTGTTACATCTGCAGCAAAGCGTATGGAAGCGGCTGAAGAAGTGCAGGATCTGTTTATGAATAGCTATTTCCGTGTATACACAAATCCGGATATCGTTGGAGTTGAGCTTGGTGGTGCGTTAAAGAATATTATCGCATTAGCTGCTGGGATAACAGATGGTCTTGGATTAGGTGATAATGCAAAAGCGGCATTAATGACACGTGGTTTAACAGAGATTGCTCGTTTAGGAAGAAAAATGGGCGGAAATCCGCTAACATTTGCTGGTCTAACTGGTATGGGAGACTTAATTGTAACTTGTACAAGTGTGCATAGCCGAAATTGGCGCGCTGGAAATATGCTTGGAAAAGGGCACTCTTTAGAAGAAGTGCTAGAAAGTATGGGTATGGTTGTAGAAGGTGTGCGAACAACGAAAGCTGCTCATGAATTGGCAGAGAAAATGGAAGTTGAAATGCCAATTACAGCTGCTTTATATGACGTGCTGTTCAATGGGAATAATGTGAAAGATGCAGTAGGCTCATTGATGGGACGTGTTCGAAAACATGAAGTTGAAGCGATACCTGATTTGTTATAAAGAAAGCGGTAGAAGTACATTTCGTACTTCTACCGTCTTTTATTTTTTTATGGGTCTTTTCACCAATTTTTTATTCCTGCATAGGATGAAGAGTAACTTGAGGAGAGGGTGAAAAGAATGGATAACAACATTTTTAATAACATTGAAAAAGAAGCGAAAGTGAATAAAGAAGATATTTTTAAATTAGCATCGTCTGTTCAAAATGCGAACTTACGTGATGAGACAGTGCTTCGCCAATTGATTCATCAAGTTGCTCTAATGGCAGGACGTGAAGTGCCGAAAGAGCAAGAGGATCAAATTGTAAAAGCAATCATTAACAATAATATGCCTGCTGATTTTGGTTCGTTAAGTAAAATGTTTAAAAAGTAAAATATGAGAAACAAAGAGTTTAGCGAATGCATATGATAGTCATGAAAGAATGGGAATAGAGCTGTTAAGGGCATATTTGGTCAACCGAAGCGCAAAATAATGCGCTTCGGTTTTATTTTTGTACATAAATTTTGTTAATTTGCAGTAAAATGGTGAATTATATTTGTTTAAAGATTTTAATTTGTTAAAATAGTATAAAAATAGATTGAAAGTAAAGGGGTGTATATATGTCGGAAGGGCTTATAAAAATGTGGTTTTCCTTAGGGGCAATGGGATTTATGTTTGTTGCAGTAGCTTTTATTTTATTAAGTAGACATAAAATGAAGAATAAATTTCTGAAAGGGATTACAGCGTTAGTAGCTTACACCCTCATGATTGTGTCGGGGATTGTTATTTTTCTTGTTGTATTTAGTGGGCCTGTGGAACAATAAAGGACGTTATAGGGAATAATCTATACTCGCATGAAAAGGTGATTGTCAGTGAAAAAAATCCATATTATTTTAATATTTTGTTGCATGAGCATTTTAACAGGGTGTATGTATCCGAAAGAAAATATGAAACAAAATGCGATTCCTTATGAAGATCAGTTACAAGTTGTTCAAAAAGCTATTACTACATATAAGGAACAAACGAATGGTTTATTGCCAATTAAGACGCGTGATATGAGTACGCCGATTTATCAAAAATATCCAATTGATTTTCAAAAAATTGCTCCGAGATACATGCAAGAGGCACCAGGGAATGCGTATGAAAGCGGGGGAGTTTATCAATATGTATTAATAGATGTTGAAACAAATCCGACAGTAAAGTTAATTGATGTTAGGATGGCGGAACAAATTCAAGAAGTGGCATTAAAGTTAAGGATGTATCGTGATGAACATCAATATCCACCGTTTAAAAAAGTAATTGCAGATGGTGTCTATGAATTAGATTTTAAAAAACTAGGATATAAGGATGTACCGCAAATAAAAAGCCCATATTCTGGAAAAGGGCTCCCTCTTGTAATCAATGAAAAAGGTGAAGTGTTTGTTGATTATAGAATCGACTTATATGAAGCGTTGAAAAAAAATGAAGGACAATTTAAGGAAGGAGAAGATATTCGGAATATATTATCGAAAGATTCCCCATTTGTACCTGCATATTCTTTACCGTATACAGTGAAAGACGGAGAACCAATTTTTTTAAAATCATAAGTCATGAACCTTTCTTTTAGTGAATAAGTTCTAGAAGAAAGGTTTTTTATGTTATACAACTTGTGATGCAAACAAAAGGTATTTTTTAAATAGTCATATGAAATTGGACAAAATTATATGATATATTGTCCGAACTTCTAGAATACCATTATATTATATCAGATATTATAGGCAACGTTAGAGAAGGTATTAGTTGACTATAAAAGCGGAATTATTCCCAAAAATATTGAGGGAGGGAATCACTTGGAAAAGGTAGATATTTTTAAAGATATTGCGGAACGCACAGGCGGTGATATTTATTTTGGAGTTGTAGGAGCTGTTCGAACAGGGAAATCAACATTTATAAAAAAATTTATGGAACTTGTTGTTATTCCAAATATTGAAAATGAGTCAGACCGTCAAAGAGCGCAGGATGAATTGCCTCAAAGTGCTGCTGGTCGTACAATAATGACGACGGAACCGAAGTTTGTTCCAAACCAAGCGGTTTCTATTGAAGTAGATGAAGGTCTTGAAGTGAATATTCGATTAGTAGATTGTGTTGGGTATACGGTTCCAGGAGCAAAAGGCTATGAAGATGAGAATGGCCCACGCATGATTAATACTCCTTGGTATGAAGAGCCTATTCCATTCCATGAAGCTGCAGAAATCGGAACACGTAAAGTAATTCAAGAGCATTCAACAATTGGTGTTGTTATTACAACAGATGGAACAATTGGTGAAATTCCAAGAAGAGATTATATAGAGGCAGAAGAACGCGTTGTAAATGAGTTAAAAGAAGTAGGAAAGCCTTTCATTATGATTATCAATACTGTACAGCCATATCATCCAGATACAGAGCAGTTACGTCAAAGTTTATCAGAAGAATATGATATTCCAGTAATTGCGATGAGTGTAGAGAGTTTAAGAGAAACAGATGTGTATAATGTACTTCGGGAAGCGTTATTTGAGTTCCCGGTCTTAGAAGTGAATGTAAACCTTCCAAGCTGGGTAATGGTGCTAAATGAAGGACATTGGTTACGCCAAAGTTATCAGGAAGCAGTTCAAGAGACTGTAAAGGATATAAAACGTCTTCGTGATGTGGACCGTGTCGTTTGGCAGTTTAGTCAATATGAATTTATTGATCGAGCAAGTCTAGCTGGCATCGATATGGGGCAAGGTGTGGCGGAGATTGATTTATATGCGCCAGATGAATTGTATGATCAAATTTTAAAAGAAGTAGTGGGAGTAGAAATTCGAGGGAAAGATCATTTATTGAAGCTTATGCTCGATTTATCTCATGCGAAAACAGAGTATGACCAAGTTGCGGATGCCCTGCGTATGGTAAAGCAAACCGGATATGGAGTAGCAGCGCCTGCATTAGCTGATATGAGCTTAGATGAGCCGGAAATTATTCGTCACGGTTCAAGGTTCGGTGTTAAATTAAAAGCGGTTGCGCCGTCTATTCATATGATTAAAGTGGATGTAGAATCAACATTTGAACCGATTATCGGTACTGAAAAACAAAGTGAAGAACTAGTTCGTTATTTGATGCAAGATTTTGAAGATGATCCGCTATCAATTTGGAATTCTGATATATTTGGGCGCTCTCTTAGCTCGATTGTTAGAGAGGGAATTCAAGCGAAATTATCTCTAATGCCAGAAAATGCGCGTTATAAATTGAAAGAAACGCTAGAAAGAATTATTAATGAAGGGTCTGGCGGATTGATTGCGATTATATTATAAGAAAAAATCCCTCTAATTGTAGAGGGATTTTTTTTTGTTTTGGAGTATGTAATAGTAAAATAAACAGTCATTATCTAATACTTTGTTGTAAATTGTCAAGTTTCATCAGATTTTCACATTTTAAGAGTAACAATTTCCTTAAAAATATTGAATTATAAAGGAGAATCGTATAATATAGGCGTTGATAATGATTTATCTACATCTTTGTAGTATAGAATTTGTAAAAATTGCCTACAAATGAAAGTAAGACTCATTTTATGATCATTATACAGTCTTATCTTTGGGAGGAGGTGAATGGCATGAACAAGACAGATTTAATCAATGCTGTTGCAGAAGCAAGTTCCCTTTCTAAAAAGGACGCAACAAAAGCAGTGGACGCTGTTTTTGATTCTATCTTAGAAGCTTTAAAACAAGGTGATAAAGTACAACTTATCGGATTCGGTAACTTCGAAGTTCGTGAGCGTGCGGCTCGTAAAGGTCGTAACCCACAAACAGGTGAGGAGATTGAAATCGCTGCAAGTAAAGTACCTGCATTCAAACCTGGTAAAGCGTTAAAAGATGCGGTTAAATAATCCTTACATATTAACAGGGAAGAAGAGTTTCCTTTTTGGAAACTCTTCTTTTTGCTTTTAAAAACATAAATATGCTAGAATGTGTTCGTATCACTTTTAGGTTTTTCGGGAGGGCTAGCGGATGGCAAAAGTTAATTTAGAACAAATTGAACACGCAGTACGTCTTATTTTAGAGGCAATCGGAGACGACCCAAATCGCGAGGGAGTACTTGATACACCGAAACGTGTTGCGAAAATGTACGCAGAAGTATTCTCGGGGATGCATGAGGATCCAAAAGAGCATTTACACAAAGTATTCGGAGAAGATCACGAAGAGCTTGTACTAGTAAAAGATATACCATTCTATTCGATGTGTGAGCATCATCTTGTTCCTTTTTATGGAGTTGCTCACGTTGCATATATTCCGCAAGGTGGAAAAGTAACGGGACTAAGTAAATTAGCTCGTACTGTAGACACAATTGCGCGTCGTCCGCAACTACAAGAACGTATTACATCAACAGTAGCTAACTCTATTATGGAAGTACTAGAGCCGCATGGTGTAATGGTAGTAGTAGAAGCAGAGCATATGTGTATGACGATGCGTGGTGTGAAAAAGCCTGGTGCAAAAACAGTAACGACTGCAGTGCGCGGCGTGTTAGAAAATGATGCAGCAGCACGTAGTGAAATTTTATCGTTTATTAAGACGAAGTAAAGAAAAGCGGGAAACTGCTTTTCTTTTTTTTTTTTGCAAATAAATGATATAGTTTTAGTATTAAAGAGCAAGAATATAAAAGTTGAAAATTATTTCTGCCTTTTGTGGAAATGAATGTTTGTAGTTGTTAGTGATGAAGATGATTCGTATGAATGAAAGTTGAGGATGCATTCGGTGACAGTTTGGCAGGAGTAGCCAAGTTTTGATTATAGAAAATAGAATGTATGTGTTATAATAAATTTTATGAATTAGAAAACAAGGGTGATTTTTTGTGTGTGACATCTACGGAGGGTATGCGGGTATTAAAGAGAAATTGATGGAGAAATTACGCCATCCTTATTTTATAAACTATATTGAAGAACCATTTATTGATGAAGAAAAAATAGCGCTGTTATACGGTGCATTAAAGGATGCAAATATACATAAAGAACAAATTGATCATTATGTAGTAACGATTATGCTTGTACAAATTGCTCTTGATACACATGAAAAAGTATCAAATAAAGCAAACGAAGAGACGAGTGGATTCCATAAGCGTCGTCAATTGACAGTGCTTGCAGGCGATTATTATAGTGGTCTATACTATTATTTATTGTCAATGAATTGTGATATTATCTTAATTCGCGCACTTGCTGAAGGAATTAAGGAGATTAATGAGCATAAAATTATGCTATATCAAAAAGCCCATGTGACGATTCAAGACATAATGGAAAGTGTAGTAATAATTGAATCTGCGCTGTTGCAAAAAACATGTGATCATTTTCATTTATCCAATTGGAAAACATATATAACTTATGTATTAGGAAAAAATCGTCTTCAAAAAGAGTGTCAATTGTATGCTGATAAACAAAATTCACCTGTTTTTCAAGCGGTTCAAAAAATCTCATTGGATGATGATAAAAATCTGGAAACAGTTATTAATGAATGGCTTATGGAAATGAAAAAGCAGGAAGAAAAATTTTTAGAGAATCATACAGAAGTTAATGAAATAATTTCTATGTTAAGAGATAAATCAAGGACATAAGCAACTTTACATTGGAAGAAGGTACGAGCATGCAACAATCAAAAGAAGAAAGAGTACATGACGTATTTGAGAAAATTTCTGATAAATACGATGTGATGAATTCTGTAATTAGTTTTCAAAGGCATAAGGTATGGCGCAAAGAAACGATGCAAATTATGGATGTGAAACCTGGGAGTAAGGCACTCGATGTTTGCTGCGGAACAGCTGATTGGACAATTGCGCTAGCAGGAGCTGTAGGGGAAAATGGAAAGGTTTACGGTTTAGACTTTAGCGAAAATATGCTAGCTGTCGGTAAACAAAAGGTAGAAGCTTTAGAATTAAAGCAAGTAGAACTTATGCATGGAAATGCAATGGAACTTCCTTTTGAAGATAATACGTTTGATTATGTAACGATTGGTTTTGGGCTACGTAACGTTCCGGATTACATGCAAGTATTAAAAGAAATGACGCGTGTAGTAAAACCAGGTGGAAAAGTAATTTGCTTAGAAACATCTCAGCCGACAATGATTGGTTTTCGTCAAGGGTATGTCTTATACTTTAAATATATCATGCCGTTATTTGGAAAGATGTTTGCAAAAAGTTATAAAGAATATTCATGGCTTCAGGAATCCGCTAGTACATTCCCAGGGATGAAAGAGTTAGCGAGTATGTTTGAAGAAGCTGGGCTTAAGAATGTGCAAGTGAAACCATTTACTTTTGGTGTAGCAGCTATGCATTTAGGTTTTAAACCAGAATCAAAATAGAAAAAGACGTTTTAGGTTAAGGTGAACAATATGAAGTTACAACTTATGTACTCTTTTTTACGATCGGATATTAATGTTATAGAAAAAGAATTGAAGAAGACAGTTGCTTCTGAGCAGCCGTTAGTAGAAGAAGCGGCATTACAGCTTATTGAAGCAGGTGGGAAGCGGATTCGCCCTGTTTTTGTTTTGCTTGCAGGGAAATTTGGTGATTATAAGTTAGATGCAATTAAGCATGTTGCGGTTGCATTAGAACTTATTCATATGGCTTCTCTTGTTCACGATGATGTCATTGATGCTGCGTTTTTGCGACGCGGTAGCGCAACAGTGAATGCGAAATGGGGAGATCGTATTGCAATGTATACAGGGGACTACTTGTTTGCGAAGTCTCTTGAATGTATAACAAATATAGAAATTCCAGATGCACATCAAGCGTTGTCTCATACAATTTTAGAAGTTTGTAAAGGTGAAATCGAACAAATTAAAGATAAGTATAACTATGATCAAAATTTAAGAACATATTTAAGAAGGATAAAACGAAAAACGGCATTGTTAATCGCCGCGAGTTGTCAGTTGGGAGCGATTGCTGCTGGTGCTAATCGTGATACTGTAAATCGTCTATTTTGGTATGGATATTTTGTTGGTATGTCTTATCAAATTATTGATGATATTTTAGATTTCGTATCGACAGAAGAGAAGCTTGGAAAGCCTGCTGGTGGTGATTTACTACAAGGTAACATTACATTACCTGCTTTGTATGCCATGGAAGATCCAGTTCTTCGTGAGAAAATTATTTCTGTGAATGAAAATACAGCAGCAAGTGAAATGAAAGAAATTATTGATGATATTAAAGCGAGCGAAGCTATTGATAAAGCATTTTCGTTTAGTGAACGTTATTTACATAAAGCATTAGAAATAATAAAACCACTCCCACGTGGACAGGCGAAGTATGCTTTGCAAAATGTCGCAAAGTATATTGGAAAACGAAAATTTTAGTGTTTTTTCTAAAAAATAAAATAATCTCTCTATTTCAAAACTATTGCACAATTGTGATAAGGGTGTTAATATGTGTGTGGGGATATACAATTACATACATAATTCAGAAGTGGAGAGATTTTTTATGGAAAAAACATTTCTAATGGTAAAACCAGACGGTGTACAACGTGCCTTCATTGGGGAAATTGTAGCTCGTTTTGAGAAAAAGGGCTTTCAATTAGTTGGTGCAAAATTAATGCAAGTGACTCCTGAAATTGCTGAACAACACTACGGTGAGCATAAAGAAAGACCTTTCTTTGGTGAATTAGTAGACTTTATTACATCTGGCCCTGTATTCGCAATGGTATGGCAAGGTGAAGGTGTAGTAGATACAGCACGTAATATGATGGGTAAAACACGACCACATGAAGCTGCTCCTGGAACAATTCGTGGAGATTTCGGTGTAACTGTTGCGAAAAACATTATCCACGGTTCGGATTCTTTAGAAAGTGCAGAGCGCGAGATTGCTATTTTCTTTAAGGAAGAAGAATTAGTAGACTACTCAAAATTAATGAATCAATGGATTTACTAATTATTTTAAAATAATTTGTAAACGCTTTAATAACTGTGATAATAGTAAAAAGTGCAAGAAGAATAGGGGTATTCTTCTTGCACTTTTTTTATTTTGATTTGTTACGAAGTTAGGACTGTTATGATATATTGGTATGTAAAGTAAAAGGTATAACGTTATGAAAATGATAGAATGATTACAAGTAGGATAAAGTAAGTAGTCCTTTTACTATATAATTTCAATGTTTTCTTATAGAATGATGAAAGATACCATTGCTATTTATGTAGCGGGATAAATACATATGCGAAAAGAGGAATAACGTATGCGATATATTACAGCTGGTGAATCCCACGGTCCGCAACTTACGACAATTTTAGAAGGTGTTCCGGCAGGGTTATCTTTAGTAGCGAATGATATAAATGAAGAATTAGCTAGAAGACAAAAAGGATATGGACGCGGTAGACGCATGCAAATTGAGAAAGACCAAGTACAAATTGTAAGTGGTGTTAGGCATGGGAAGACGATGGGATCCCCAATTGCACTTGTTGTTGAAAATCGTGATTTCACCCATTGGACAAAGGTTATGGGCGCAGAGCCGTTAACTGAGCAGGAAGAGAAAGAAATGAAAAGGCAAGTTACGAAACCTAGACCTGGACACGCAGATTTAAATGGTGCGATTAAATATGGTCATAGAGATATGAGGAATGTATTAGAGCGTTCTTCAGCACGTGAAACGACAGTTCGTGTTGCAGCTGGTGCAGTTGCAAAAAAGATATTAGCGGAATTAGGTATACAAGTAGCGGGACATGTTATCGAAATTGGTGGTGTACAGGCAGAAAATATTACGTATAACTCTATTGCGGAATTACAAAGTACTACAGAATCATCTCCTGTACGTTGTTTAGATGAAAAGGTCGGTAAAAAGATGATGCAAGCAATTGATGATGCGAAGGCAAATGGTGATTCTATCGGCGGTATTGTTGAAGTAGTTGTAGAAGGTATGCCAATTGGAGTAGGTAGCTATGTACATTATGATAGAAAATTAGATGCAAAATTAGCAGCGGCAATTATGAGTATTAACGCTTTTAAAGGTGTTGAAATTGGAATTGGTTTTGAAGCTGCGCATAGACCTGGAAGTGAAGTGCATGATGAAATTCTTTGGGATGAAGTGCAAGGGTACAGAAGAAAAACGAACAATGCAGGTGGAGTAGAAGGTGGTATGACAACTGGTATGCCGGTTATTGTGCGTGGTGTGATGAAACCGATACCGACATTATATAAACCGCTTCAAAGTATTGATATTGATACGAAAGAACCTTTTACAGCGAGTATTGAACGTTCAGATAGTTGTGCAGTACCGGCAGCTAGCGTTGTGGCTGAAGCTGTTGTCGCTTGGGAGCTCGCGACAGCTTTAATTGAACAATTTGGATTAGATCGTATCGATCTTATACGTGAAAATATTGAGAAACATAATGAATATGCGAGGGGATTTTAATGGAGAACATACATATTCAAACGAAATCAAAAGAATATGATGTACATGTTGGAAAAGAAGCGTTGTCACATTTAACAACGCTTATTCAAAAGATGAATCCTGCTGTATCTAACATAATGATCATTTCTGATGAAGCTGTTTCATCACTACATTTACAGACAGTTGTTGATGCATTACAAGTAGAGCAGGACGTGTTTTCGTTTGTTGTACCGAGTGGTGAAAAAGAGAAGTCTTTTGAAAATTTTTATGCGGCTCACACTTCGGCTCTTGAAAATAAATTAGATAGAAATTCTTTAATTATCGCACTTGGAGGCGGGATGATTGGGGATTTAGCTGGCTTTGTTGCCGCGTCGTTTATGCGTGGTATTCGCTTTGTCCAAGTTCCAACGACTTTATTAGCTCACGATAGCGCAGTAGGCGGGAAAGTAGCAATTAATCATCCACTAGGAAAAAATATGATTGGTGCGTTTCATCAGCCAGAAGCTGTTGTATATCATACGCCATTTTTACATTCGCTTCCTGAAAAAGAGTGGAGATCAGGTTATGCAGAAGTGATAAAGCATGCTCTTATTGGTGATGTAAAGCTATATCATTGGTTAAAAGAAGAAGTTCAAACATTAACGGATCTTCGTGATGAAAAATTAATTCACATATTAACGAAGGCAATTCCTGTGAAAGCGAACATTGTGTCGCAAGACGAAACAGAAAAAGGTGTACGTGCCCATTTGAATTTTGGGCATACGTTAGGACATGCTCTTGAAAAAGAGTTAGGATATGGAAATATTACTCACGGTGACGGAGTAGCGGTTGGGATGTTATTTGCCTTATTTTTAAGTGAGCAAGTGTACAAGGTTGATCTTGCTTATGAAGAGATGAAGCGGTGGTTCTTGAAATACGGCTATCCAAAAATGCCAAGTGATTTGAATGTAGAGCGCCTCGTTCAACTGATGAAACAAGATAAGAAAGCGAATGCAGGAACAATTCATATGGTACTTATGCAGGAATATGGGGTAGTGAATGTCGTATCTATTTCAGATGAGACTGTTCATATTGCGTTAGAAGCATTTCAAAAGGATATGGTCTAGAAAAGTTGTAGAACAGGTATGAAATGCATATGTAGCGGTATTCTCGTAATGGTGACGGTTATGATTAAAGATGACAGTAAGGAATTATAAATCATATCAATGACTGGGGGAAGAAAAGTGAGAGTAAAAGAGCAATTGTTAACTTTGAGAGCATATGTACCTGGGAAAAATATTGAAGAAGTAAAAAGAGAATATGGATTGTCAAAAATTGTGAAGTTAGCGTCGAATGAAAACCCATTTGGCTGCTCTGCGCGTGTGACAGAAGCATTAACTTCGTTAGCCAATCAATATGCACTTTATCCGGATGGGGCGGCTTTTGAACTTCGGGAGAAAGTAGCAGAGCATTTAGGTGTAAAGGCGGAACAACTTTTATTTGGTAGTGGGCTAGATGAAGTCATTCAAATGATTAGTCGTGCTTTGCTACATAATGGAACAAATGTTGTAATGGCGAACCCTACGTTCTCGCAATACCATCACCATGCTGTTATTGAAGGAGCGGAAGTTCGTGAAGTACCACTTAAAGATGGCATTCACGATTTAGATGCGATGTTACAACAAGTAGATGACAAAACGAAGATTGTATGGATTTGTAATCCGAATAACCCGACAGGTACATATGTAGAAAAACAAAAATTACTTTCATTTTTAGAATCAGTTCCAAAGTCAGTGCTCGTTATTATGGACGAAGCATATTATGAATATGCTGGGGCAGAAGATTATCCGCAAACATTGCCTCTTCTTGAAAAATACGAAAATCTTATGGTGCTACGCACATTCTCAAAAGCATATGGATTAGCTGCTTTTCGTATTGGATATGCGATTGGGGATGCAAAGCTTATAGGGCAGCTAGAGGTAGCGAGACTACCATTTAACACATCAACTATCGCCCAAGCAGTAGCATTAGCGGCAATAGAAGATCAACAGTTTTTACAAGAGTGCGTGAAGAAAAATGCCGAAGGGTTAAATCAATATTATGCATTTTGTAAGGAATATAACGTATTCTACTATCCATCCCAAACGAATTTTATTTTCTTGAAGCTCGGTATACCTGGTAATGAAGCTTTCGAACGATTAATGAAAAAAGGATATATCGTTCGTTCTGGTGCTGCATTTGGTATACATGATGGTATTCGTATTACTGTTGGGCTTAAAGAAGAAAATGCTGAGATTATTGAGTTGCTTACGGAACTTGTAAAAGAACAAGTGAAAAAAGAAGAGACGTATTCTTAATAAATAGTGAAGGCTCCTAGTATAGGAGTCTTTTTTATTTGAACTGTAATAAGGGGAGTTGTTTGCACGTTCAAGAAAGAAAACGTTACAATAGAAGTAGACGTATAAGAAGAACTATTGTACATATAACTTATTTAAAATGTGAGGAGGATACATTTTGAAACTAGTAGGACGAAAAAATAGTTTGAATGGGAAAATTGTTGTTCCAGGAGATAAATCTATTTCGCATCGCTCTGTTATGTTTGGGGCGATAGCAGAAGGGACGACGAAAGTATCAAATTTTTTATTAGGAGAAGATTGTTTAAGTACAATTGCATGTTTTCAAAAACTAGGTGTCAAGATTGAACAGAGTGGTAACGATGTCACGATTTACGGTAAAGGATTACATAATTTACAAGAACCGAAAGAAGTATTAGATGTGGGGAATTCAGGGACGACTATTCGTCTTATGCTTGGGATTTTAGCTAATACGCCGTTCTATAGTACGATAATCGGTGATGCATCAATTGGAAAACGTCCTATGAAACGTGTTACAGACCCGCTTAGTAAGATGAACGCTCAAATTGATGGTAGAGAAAATGGACAATATACACCTTTATCTATTCGTGGTGGAAAGGTGAAAGGTATGCATTACCATTCACCAGTAGCAAGTGCACAAGTGAAATCAGCAGTTTTACTTGCAGGTTTGCAAGGAGAAGGTGTAACTACAGTAACAGAGCCTATGCAGTCTCGTGATCATACAGAGAGGATGTTACGTGCATTCGGTTGTACAGTAGATGTTAATGAACGTACCGTGTCATTACAAGGTGGCCAACAACTTAAAGGGACAGACATAGAAGTTCCAGGAGATATTTCTTCGGCTGCATTTTTCTTAGTAGCTGGTGCAATTGTCCAAAAAAGTAAGCTTGTATTGGAAAATGTCGGTTTAAATCCAACGCGAACAGGGATTTTAGATGTTTTAACAAAGATGGGTGCACTTATTTCTATCGATAATATTAGAAACGAAGAGTTTGAACCGTGCGGGGATATTACGATTGAAACATCGAAACTAAAAGGAATAGAGATTGGTGGATCGCTTATTCCGAGGTTAATTGATGAAATTCCTGTAATTGCTTTATTGGCAACGCAGGCAGAAGGAATTACTGTTATTAAAGACGCTGAGGAGTTAAAAGTAAAAGAAACAAACCGTATCGATACTGTTGTAGATGAATTAGGCGAATTAGGTGCGAAAATTGAAGCTACACCAGATGGTATGATTATATATGGTAAACAAAATTTAAAAGGAAATGCTGTTAATAGTCACGGCGATCATCGTATTGGGATGATGCTAGCAATCGCATCTTGTATTATAGATGGAGAAGTAAAAATAGAGAATAGCGATGCGGTCTCTGTATCGTATCCGAACTTTTTTGAACAATTAGCTGCGCTATAAGAGAAAGTATAGGAAGAGGCAGTTCACTCAAAAGGTTGCGTTCTTACACCTAGTTGCTTATGATAAGTGAACAGAAGAGAAATATTTTTTGAATTAAAGGAGACGTTTATGCAAAAGTTTGAACAGGCTGTTACATATATTGAAAATGGTGAAGCGGAAAAAGGATTACAATTATTAAAAGAACAATTACAAGTTGCGAATGATGAAGAGAAGTATGATATCGCTCGCTATTATCATACACTTGGATTTACGGATGAGGCGTTAGCAATTACTGAAGACTTACGTTTATTATATCCGGAAGAAAGTGAATTTACGGTATTTTTAGCAGAATTATATATTGATTTAGACAAAGAAGATGAAGCAATTGAAGTACTTCATGATATTCCAGAAAATGATGATTTATATGTTCAATCGTTATTACTTGTTGCGGATTTATTCCAAATGCAAGGTTTTGATGATGTAGCAGAGCAAAAACTATTGAAGGCGAAAGAAATAATGCCTGAAGAGCCTGTTATTACGTTTGGATTAGCAGAATTATATAGTAGTAAAGGTGAAGAACAAAAGGCAATCACTTATTACGAGTCGCTATTAGCGGAGCATAAAGTAATGGGTGGTGTTGTCATTGCACTTCGCCTTGCAGAAACGTTAAGTGCGATTGGAAACTGGGAAGAGGCGATCTCTTACTATGAAGCAGGCTTAGAGGAACAAAAAGATATTCACTCCTTATTTGGATATGCGTTCACATTATATCAAGGAGAAGAATATCAAAGAGCAATTGGTGCTTGGCAAGAACTAAAAGAATTAGACCCTGAGTATGCATCACTATACATGTATTTAGCGAAAAGCTATGAAAAAGAAGGAATGCTTCAAGAAAGCTATGAAACACTTCATGAAGGAATTAAAGTAGATGAGCTTGCTGTTCCGTTTTATGTAGAATTAGCGAACATTGCAGCTAAATTAGGAAAAGTAGCAGAGGCAGAGGAAGTACTTCAAAAAGCGCTTGAGTTAGATCCAGGACATTTAGGTGCAATATTAAAATATGCGTATATCTTAAAAGGACAAGAAAAGTATGAAGAGTTAATTACAGTTGTAGAGCGTGCTATTGATAGTGGAGAGCAAGATACACAATTACTTTGGGATCTTGCGTTTGCAAAAAAACAATTAGAAATGTATTCGGATGCATTAAAACACTATGAAAGTGCATATACTTCTTTTAAGAATCATCCAGACTTCTTGGAAGAGTACGGCTATTTCTTATTGGAAGAAGGAATGCGAAAAGAGGCCAAAGAAGTGTTTGTTCAGTTATTACAACTAGACCCGACACAAATTCATATTGAAGAGTTGTTATATAATTTAGAGGATTTTTCATAAGTTGGAAGGAAACTGAATGCCGCTTCTTGAATCTAAAAAGAAAAGAGAAAGACAGAGGAGGGACTTAATTGCTATGAATACCCCTGTTTCTGTAAACGAGAAGAAGGATTTTGTAAAATGGTTTTTGAATAACTACCAACTGAAACAGCGTGAATGTGTATGGATTTTAAATTATTTAATGAGTCACGATCAATTAATGCATAAAGTCCACTTCGTAGAGCATGCAAAATATTGTCCGCGTGGCTTAGTGATGTCAGCAAATTGCGTGAAAGACACACCGTTTCACTTTTTTAAACAAAATGTAATGACAACAGATGCTGAAAAGTCGTTTCATGATATTCGTTTAAATCGAGATGAGGATATTTATATTCAACTCAACTTTAAATCATCGTTCCAAAATGCAAATTATGTAGCTGTATTAGAAGACAATCCATATTTACCAAAGCATATTGAAGTAAATGAAAAGGATCGTTTACTTGCAGAGAGATTTTTAGAAGAGAGTGTATTTTCGTTTAGAAGAGAACGTCTTTTGAAACAAATTGATGAAGCGTTGGATAAGCAAGATAAGGAAGCGTTTCATAGGTTAACAGCGGAGTTAAAGACTTTATAGAATTTATTTGGATTATTAATTTTTTACAAATTTCAGACTCTTTTTAAGAAAAACTACCTAATTTGGGTAGTTTTTCTTTTTTTACCTCTTTTAGTATGGTTTAATATATATAAAGTGAAAGTTCTGTCATTTTGATTAGAGGGAGGGGAGAAATGTGAAATGGATTGTAAAAGACGTGGAACAGTTTGAGCAAGCAAGAGAGTATGTAGATACAGGAGTAATACCTCTTTTATCAATTTCAGCAGCAAAAGAAATGAAAATGGTAGTAGAACAAGGTGAATTTATAGAATTGTTGAGTATGGAGTTGGAAAGAGAATATAAAGGAAGAGTGCTTTTACTACCTGCATTTACGTATTTAGTAGAAAGTCAAAAGAAAGAAAAAGTACGTTTGCAAGAGTGGACAGATCATTTGCAAAGCCAAGGTTTTAAGCATATTGCTTATGTTACAAGTGATTTTTCATGGAAAGAAGATATGCAAGAGTTACAAGGGGATTTATTTTGGTTTCCTTCATTGGCGTTAGAGCAATTTAGTGATCAAGCGAAGAGAGAAGTCATTCACGCTCATATAAAAAATATTATGGTAATGTTAGAAGAAAGATGGGGAAAGTAATAATAAACAGAAAGTTCTTATTATTATGAGTAGTATGATATTGACCTGTGCATGAGGGTATTATATCATGATAGTGTCCTAGTTTTTATTTTTTATATTATTTTTCACGAGGGGACAATTTCTGATAGAGGGGGGAAATTTTCGTGAGCGAGAAAGAACATCGTGTGTCAAGAAGACAGTTTTTAAATTACACACTTACAGGGGTAGGAGGCTTTATGGCAGCGGGTATTTTAATGCCGATGACGCGATTTGCGCTTGATCCGGTGTTAAGAAAAGAAGCGGGAACGGACATGGTTGCTGTTGCACAAGTAAAAGATATTACAACAGAGCCGAAGCGTTTTGACTTTAAGGTGAAGCAGGTTGATGGTTGGTACAAGTCTGAAGAGCCAAAATCAGCTTGGATTCATAAAGATGAAAGCGGAGACATTGTTGCGTTCTCTCCGGTATGTAAACATTTAGGATGTACAGTTAACTGGAATTCGGACAAAGCACATCCGAATCAATTCTTTTGCCCGTGTCACGGGGGCCGTTATACAAAAGATGGGGTTAACATTAAAGGCACACCGCCTCTTGCTCCGCTTGATGTGTATGAGTCTAAAGTGAAAGATGGAACGTTGTATTTAGGAAAAGCGAAGCCAAGAGGGGGTGGAAAGTAGATGCTAAATAAAATTTATGATTGGGTAGATGAACGATTAGATATTACACCAATATGGCGCGATATCGCTGATCATGAAGTACCTGAACATGTAAACCCGGCACATCACTTTTCTGCATTCGTCTATTGCTTTGGAGGACTTACCTTTTTCGTTACTGTAATTCAAATTTTATCTGGAATGTTTTTAACGATGTATTATGTGCCTGATATTAAAAACGCTTGGGAATCGGTTTATTATTTACAAAATGAAGTTGCTTACGGGCAAATTGTTCGTGGTATGCACCACTGGGGTGCTAGTCTCGTAATTGTAATGATGTTTTTACATACACTCAGAGTTTTCTTCCAAGGTGCGTATAAAAAGCCTCGTGAGTTAAACTGGATTGTTGGTGTTCTTATTTTCTTTGTTATGTTAGGTCTTGGCTTTACCGGATATTTATTACCGTGGGATATGAAAGCGTTATTTGCTACGAAAGTAGGGATTCAAATTGCAGAGCAAACGCCACTCATTGGTCCTTATATTAAAACATTACTCGCTGGTCATTCCGAAATTGTTGGCGCTCAAACATTAACTCGCTTCTTTGCTATTCACGTCTTCTTCTTACCAGCAGCACTTCTAGGTTTAATGGCCTTCCACTTCATCATGATTCGCAAACAAGGTATTTCCGGTCCGCTATAAGAGATTGCTAAATTAAAGGAGAAAGAACTAAAGGAGGGAGATTATGCATCGCGGCAAAGGGATGAAGTTTGTAGGAGATTCTCGGGTACCAGTAGCTCGGAAACCAAATATTCCAAAAGATTATTCGGAATATCCAGGGAAAACAGAAGCGTTTTGGCCGAATTTCTTGTTAAAAGAATGGATGGTTGGTGCAGTTTTTTTAATCGGTTATTTATGTTTAACAGTGGCACATCCGTCACCACTTGAGAGAATGGCGGATCCGACAGATGCCGGATATATACCACTTCCAGATTGGTATTTCTTATTCTTGTATCAGTTATTAAAGTATTCATATGCTTCGGGTTCATTTACTGTAATTGGTGCGTTTATTATGCCAGGTATCGCGTTTGGAGCATTATTGTTAGCACCATTTCTTGATCGTGGCCCAGAAAGGGCACCATTTAAGCGTCCAGTAGCAACTGGATTTATGCTTTTAGCAATTGCATCTATCATTTTCTTAACTTGGGAATCTGTAGCACACCATGATTGGGAAGCTGCAAAAAAGCAAGGAGCAATTGTAAAAACAGCACCAGTTGATAAAAATGATGACGGCTACAAACTCATGCAAAAAAATACTTGTTTAACATGTCATGGTGACAACTTACAAGGTGGTGCAGCAGCACCGGCTCTACAAAACTTAACTTTAAAACCGGAAGAAATCGCTAAAATTGCGAAAGATGGTAAAGGTGCAATGCCTAAAGGTGTATTTAAAGGAACGGATGAAGAGCTGAAAAAGCTTTCGGAATTCGTTGCAAAGTATAATAAAAAATAATAGAAAAGCTGACTGCAAATTTTGTAGTCAGCTTTTCTATTTAGTTAGAGGAAGTTTGTTATAATAGAGTAGGATTTAGTGAATGAATTACTTTGCTTGAAAGGTGTTGGACATACAGATTGGTTTACGTGTATGCAATGTTAAGACAGCGCTCAGTATTATTATTTTTATTGATTGTTAACATATTAGGCACAATTTACGGGTTTATATGGTATGGAAATCAATTAAAAGAAACGTCCCTAATATTTTGGCCGTTTGTACCAGATAGCCCGATGGCGAGCCTCTTTTTTGTCTTTGTTCTAATCGCTTTTTTGATAAAGAAGAACTGGGGATTAATAGAGGCACTAGCGATAGTTACTTTAATAAAATATGGTATTTGGGCGGTTGTTGTAAATGCAATTATGATTTATGTAAAAGGTCCTATTGGTCTTATGGGATATATGTTAATGTTATCTCATTTTGCAATGGCGGTGCAGGGAGTGTTATATGCTCCGTTTTATCGGATAAAAAAATGGCATTTCATTGTAGCTGGCATATGGACGTTACATAATGATGCAATTGATTATTTATTTTGGCAAATGCCGAGATACGGAATTATGCATTTATTTGTAGAGGAAATTGGTTATTTTACGTTTTGGCTAAGTATTGTTGTACTGTGTATCACATATTATTATTGCTTACGTGAGAACCGAAAACAGTTTTCTTTATGATGGTGAGAACATTTAGGGGGAGAAAATGAAGAAAAATAAGAGTGGTATAAACATATTGGATCGATTGATCACTTTAGTTGTTTCATATAGCATAGCATTTTCTATTTTCGCTCTCGCGACAATGGTAGTTGTATATGGAAAATGGCTGTATTATTTTGAAATTGATTTCTTAAATATTCCAGACTTAGCGGATATGACGAAAGATGAAATTAAAAGAAACTATGATGTGCTGATTACATATTTATCTCCGTTTTATGACGGAGCATTACAGTTTCCTACATTAGATATGTCTACAAATGGTCGCATTCATTTTGTAGATGTTAAAAATATTTTAGTAAAGATTCAATATGTGATGTATGCGACAATTACGATTGCAGTAATAGGCGGCGTTTATTTATTAAAAAGAAAAAATGAAAAGTTTTTACTGCACGGATCGATTTTAACAATCATATTTCCGATAGCACTGATGTTACCAATCGCTATTAATTTTGAAAAGAGTTTTGTATTATTTCATAAGCTTTTATTTAGCAATGATTATTGGATGTTTGATATTGAAACAGATCCGATTATTTTAACGTTACCGGAAGAATTCTTTATGCATGCTGCATGTGTTATTTTATTATTGATTTTAAGTGGAAGCATACTTTGTTACGGTGTGTATAAATATTTAGTGAAAAAGAAAAGGGTTTCAAAGAAAAAATTCTCTGTCTAAAGAGAATTTTTTTGCTTTCATAAAGATAATATATTTTTTGGTTTTGTTCTGTTCTATTCTTGTCCAACTCCACATATTTTGTACTAGTAGTTATAGGGGGGACCGGGATGAAGAGAACATTAATTGGACTGATAGCATTTCTAATTATAATGTTTCCAGTACGTATATATGCTGAAGAGTGGAGTGAACTAACTGGATTGCTAGATGACTCTTTACAGTTAGTAAAGAAAAATGAAGATGAGAAGGCAATACAAGTACTGCACCATTTCTCAGAGCAGTTTCTATCAAAGGAAAATGAAAATAATTCAAAAGTAACTCCGGGACAAATTAGAGTCGTTTCTTTGGCATACGATAAGGCGAAACAATCTCTTGTGGAAGATTTAGATAAGCAAGTTAAAGTTGATAATATGTTAGCGTTACAACTTGCTGTTGATGCACAAGTATCTAAATATCAGCCACTTTGGATGGAAAGAGAAAGAAAGATTATGGATGCTTTTTCTCAAGTAGAAAAAGCGATGAAAAAAGAAGATGATGGACAGTTCCAACAGACGCTAAATACATTTTTAAATGAATTTAATATTATTTATCCGAGTTTAATGATTGCCCTGCCAGAAAACGAAGCGCAGCGTGTAAATGCACATTTATCTTATTTGGATGAATTTCGTAACGTTATGTTAAAAACAAAAGGTGGACAAATGCAACTAGGGATTATTAAAGGTGATTTACAAAAAATATTTCATACAGTAAAAAAAGATGAGATTGCGCCCTCTCTCATTTGGTTTATGACCATTACTGGAGGACTTATTTTGTTCACTTTAACGTATGTTGGGTGGAGAAAGTATAAAGGAGAGAGAGAGAAACGGAGAAGTAACTTGCATTCTAAAGATAGATAATGTGTATAAATAAAGATACGGATTGTAAGGTTTATTTATTGACAATGGTGTAAGAAAAAAATAGAATGAGAAGTACTATAATTAAAACTTCAATGGAGGTTTATGATGTTTTATTTAATTTACTTCGCGATCATTTTGATCATACCGTTGTATGCACAGTCAAAAGTACGTAGTGCCTATAGCAAGTATTCACAAGTTTATTCAACTTCAGGTATGACAGGAGCGGAAGTTGCTCGGAAAATTTTAGATGAAAATGGATTGTACAATGTAGCTGTAGAAGAAACACCGGGTCATTTGTCGGACCATTACGATCCAACCGCAAAAACAGTTCGATTATCAACAGATAACTATTATGGACATTCAGTTGCTGGTACAGCTGTAGCAGCACACGAAGTAGGACATGCAATTCAAGATGCGAAAGATTATAACTTCATGCGTGTACGCCATTCGTTAGTGCCAGTTGCTAATTTTGGTTCAAACATGTCATGGGTATTTGTACTAATTGGTGTATTTGCACAAATGTCTGGTTTGTTGTTACTAGGAATTATTTTAATGGCAGCAGGTGTTATTTTCCAACTTGTTACATTACCAGTTGAATTTGATGCTTCAAAACGTGCAATGCAACAAATTGAAGCACTTGGTATCGTATCGACAGATGAGTACGGTCAAGCTCGTAAAGTATTAAATGCGGCAGCATTAACATATGTAGCAGCAGCGGCTGTAGCAGTATTTGAATTATTACGCCTTGTATTAATTTATACTGGTATGCAGCGTAGCGACGATTAAAGACTATCAATTATGATAGTCTTTTTTTTGTTTCGTGGAATGAATCTTATAACATGTTACAAATGGAAATAATAGAAATAATATGGGGTATAGAACTAGTTAAAAAAGATAAGTATGGAATGTTGAAAGAAGGTGACAGACATAGAATACCCAGAACATTTAGTTAAACAAGTGAGGGAGCGAAGTGCTACATACCAATTAGAAGGTTTTTTAAGTGGACAAGGTCCTAGAAATCCAAAATTAATGCTTGTTGGAGAAGCACCTGGTGAAACGGAAATTCATAATGGTATCCCGTTTAGCGGGAGAGCCGGAAAACATTTAATGGAGTTTTTAGAATGTATTCACGTTACAAGGGAAGAGGTATATATTACGAGTGCGGTTCGGAGTAGACCTTATAAATGGAGAGAGAAAAGGGAACGAAATGGCGAAATAATACAGAAGAAGTACAATAGAACACCAAATCAAGGAGAAATACTTGCTCATGCACCTTTGTTAGACTATGAGTTGGAACTTATACATCCGCCTGTTATTGTGACACTTGGTAATATTGCACTGCAGCGTTTCGTTGGTAAAAATAATAAAATTACGAGTGTTCATGGTGAATTGTTAAAGCAACCCGTGCAGCAATTGAAAGATAGTAGCAGTACAGAATTTATATGGACAGAAAAAGAATATTATATTTTTCCGACCTTTCATCCAGCTTCAATTTTTTATAATCGGAGTTTATTGGAGCTCATTTATGAGGATTTGGAGAAACTTAAAAGATGTATAATAAAAAACTAGAAAAGCTAAAGAGCTTTTCTAGTTGAATTTAATTATGTAACGGATTTTTATTTTCATCTAGTGTAAATCCTTCACCGACGACATCATGTACATCACTTACAGCAACAAAGGCGTGAGGGTCTACAGAAGTAATGATATTTTTTAATTTCACGATTTCGTTTTTTGCAACGACACAATATAGTACATTTCGTTCAACTTTTGTATAGGATCCAACTGCTTTTAAAAAGGTAGCTCCGCGCTCCATTTCTGATAAAATTTTTGCAGCAATTTCATCGTTTTTATCAGAAATAATAGTTGCACCTTTTGCTGCATAAGCTCCTTCTTGCATAAAATCAATAACCTTAGCCCCGATAAAAACAGCAACTAACGTATACATGCCCTCGCGGTATGATAAATATGTAAGAATAGAGACAATAATAACGACCGCATCAAACATAAACATCGTTTTCCCCATACTCCAGCCAACATATTTATGAGCTAGTCTTGCGATAATATCAACACCGCCAGTAGTCCCACCATACTTAAATATAATCCCAAGTCCTATACCGATAAATGCCCCTGCGAATAAAGCAGCCAGTGTCATATCATTTTGCAAGTTTAAATGTAAGTTGAGTACTTCGTAGCGTTGGAAAATCCATAGGAATAAAGATACGCTAAATGTACCGATTAGTGTATATAAAAATGTTGTTCGGCCGAGTAACTTCCAACCAATAAAAAATATAGGGATATTTAAAATTAAGTTTGTATAGGAAGGGTCAAGCGAAAATAGAAAATATAATAATAGCGTAATGCCGGTAAACCCACCCTCTGCAAGATGGTTTTCAATATTGATATTCACAATACCGAAAGAAAAAATAGCGGAACCGATTAAGATGAAAATGATATTTCGAATCTTCAAGTTTGCTTTCATATAGAAATCCCCCTAGTTATGTAATGATTGGAATTGCTCCGCTTAAACGGCAAAACATAATAAGTTATTTCTAGCTGCTAATAAAAATAGTGAATATCATAGGAACCCGATTGATTCAGGCTAATCTTTTGCAAAAATCACGTAAAAGAAGTTTCACTTTCCCCCGTCCCAACGGCTGGTAGAGGGAAAAGCGAAGAAGAAAAGGACGAACCAGCCGTAGGGACCCGATTGATTCAACTAATCTTTTGCAGAAAAACATTGCAAAAGAAGTTTCACTTTCCCCCGTCCCAACGGCTGGTAGAGGGAAAAGCGAAGGAAAAAAAGGACGAACCAGCCGTAGGGACCCGATTGGTTCAGGCTAATTTTTTGTAAAAATCACGTAAAAGAAGTTTCACTTTATTATAGTCTATCCAAAAAAGAGTCGTAAATAGGGATATGAGAGAATAATATTTGTCAAATCGCGATGAATTGGCTAACATGAAAGAGGAAGGAATAAGAGGTGACTAGTATGGAAGCAAAAACGATGAAAGATATGCAGAAGGAAGTAGATGCATATATCGGTCAATTTAAAGAAGGTTATTTTAGTCCGCTTGCAATGATGGCTCGTTTAACTGAAGAAATGGGAGAGCTTGCAAGAGAGGTTAATCATTATTATGGTGAGAAACCGAAGAAAACGACGGAGATAGAACGAAGTATTGAAGAAGAGCTTGGAGATGTGTTATTTGTTATGATTTGTATGGCAAATAGTTTAAATATTGATTTAGAAACAGCGCATAACATTGTAATGAATAAATTTAATACACGTGATAAAGATCGCTGGACACGTATTGATGAGGGAGAGAAAGAAGCATGAAAGAAATTAAAGTAATTATCGCTGGACCAAGAGGACGTATGGGACATGAAGCAGTCCTTCTAATGGAAAGAACAGCGCATTTCAATTTAGTAGCAGCAATTGATTATAAGCATGGCGGAGAAAAAATTTCTGATTTACCTGGAATGCCAGCGCTAGATGCACCTATTTACGCGGATTTACATACTTGTTTAGATGAAGTAGAAGCAGATGTATTGTTAGATTTAACAACACCAGAAATTGGAAAGAAACATGTGACACTTGCAGTTGAACGTGGACTTCGATCTGTTATTGGTACAACTGGATTTACTGAAGAAGAACTAAAGCAATTAACAGAAAATGCAAAAGAAAAAGAAGTAGGAACAATTATCGCTCCAAACTTTGCAATTGGTGCAGTTCTTATGATGAAATTTTCACAAATGGCAGCGAAGTACTTCCAAGATGTTGAAGTAATTGAATTACACCATGATCAAAAATTAGACGCACCATCAGGTACGGCTGTAAAAACAGTAGAATTAATCCGTCAAAATCGTGTACCAAAAGAGCAAGGGCATCCTAATGAAACAGAACAATTAGAAGGAGCACGTGGTGCAAATGTGGACGGTATTCACATTCATAGCGTACGTCTACCAGGGCTTATTGCACACCAAGAAGTAATGTTCGGCGGAGATGGACAAATGTTAACAGTTCGTCATGATTCATTCAATCGTGCATCATTTATGTCAGGTGTAAAACTATCAATTGAAACAGTAATGAACCTTGATCATCTTGTGTACGGTTTAGAAAATATTATCGACTAAAGGGGAGACAACGGATGAAAATTGCCTTAATCGCACATGACAAAAAGAAAGATGATATGGTTTCATTCGCGTACGCATATAAACCAATCTTTGAAAAACATGAACTTTTTGCAACAGGAACGACAGGCCTTCGTATTATGGAGGCAACTGGTTTAGTTGTAACAAGATATCAATCTGGTCCTCTTGGTGGCGATCAAGAAATTGGTGCAATGATTGCAAAAAATGAGATGGATATGGTGATTTTTTTCCGGGATCCACTAACAGCGCAGCCGCATGAACCTGATGTCAATGCGTTACTTCGCTTATGTGATGTATATGCCATCCCACTAGCAACGAATATGGCAAGTGCTGAAATGCTAATGCATGCATTAGAGCGGGGAGATTTAGATTACCGAAAGTTAAGAAAATGAGGGGAACAATTATGAGTGGATTACATATATTAGCGTTTGGTGCTCATGCCGATGATGTTGAAATCGGCATGGCAGGTACCATTGCAAAGTATACGAAGCAAGGATATGAAGTAGGCATTTGCGATTTAACAGAAGCTGATCTTTCTTCAAATGGAACGGTAGAACTAAGAAAAGAAGAAGCAAAAGCTGCTGCTCGTATTATGGGAGTAAAAACGAGAATTAATTTAGCAATGCCAGACCGTGGTTTGTATATGAAAGAAGAATATATACGTGAAATTGTAAAGGTTATTCGTACATATAAACCAACGCTAATTTTCGCACCATATTACGAAGATCGTCATCCAGACCATGCTAATTGCGCGAAACTTGTGGAAGAAGCTATCTTCTCAGCGGGAATTCGTAAATATATGCCGGAGATTTCGCCGCACCGTGTAGAGTCTTTTTATAATTATATGATTAATGGTTTTCATAAACCGAATTTTTGTATAGATATTAGTGAATACCTTTCTAAAAAGGTGGAGGCGTTAGAAGCGTATGAAAGTCAGTTTTCAACAGGAAGTGATGGTGTTAAGACGCCATTAACTGAAGGTTACGTTGAAACAGTAATTGCTCGTGAGAAGATGTTTGGGAAAGAAGTTGGAGTGATGTATGCCGAAGGATTTATGAGTAAGAAACCGGTTTTATTACATGCTGATTTAATAGGGGGATGTAAATGAGATTGAAAATAGGTATTACATGTTATCCTTCTGTAGGTGGTTCTGGTGTTGTTGGAACGGAATTAGGAAAGCAATTGGCGGAACGTGGGCATGAAATTCATTTTATTACATCGGGTGTACCATTCCGGTTAAATAAAGTGTATCCAAACATTTATTTTCACGAAGTAGCAGTAAATCAATATTCAGTATTTCAATATCCACCTTACGATTTAGCGTTAGCAAGTAAAATGGCCGAGGTTGCTCAAAGAGAAAATCTTGATATTTTACATGTGCATTATGCAATCCCTCATGCTATTTGTGCATATTTAGCAAAACAAATGATTGGAGAGCGTATTAAAATTGTTACAACCTTACATGGAACAGATATTACTGTGTTAGGTTCCGATCCTTCGTTAAATAATTTAATTCGCTTTGGTATTGAACAATCTGATGTAGTTACTGCTGTGTCACATTCGTTAATTGAAGAAACGAATGAACTTGTAAAACCAGATAAAGAAATTGAGACGGTATACAATTTTGTAGACGAACGTGTGTATTTCAAACGTGATATGTCTCAATTAAAAAAAGAATATGGTATACGAGAAAATGAAAAAGTGTTGATTCATATTTCAAATTTCCGAAAGGTTAAGCGTGTACAGGATGTTGTACAGTCATTTGCCAAAATTGTAAAGGGAGTAGATGCGAAATTGCTTCTTGTTGGGGATGGACCAGAGTTCTGTACTATTTTACAATTGGTGAAAAGTTTACATATTGAGGAACGTGTCTTATTCCTAGGAAAGCAAGATAATGTTGCAGAGCTTCTTGCGATGAGTGATTTAATGCTGCTTTTATCAGAAAAGGAAAGTTTTGGTCTCGTTATTTTAGAAGCGATGGCGTGTGGTGTGCCTAGTATTGGAACGAGGGTTGGGGGCATTCCAGAGGTCATTCAACATGGTGAAACAGGATATATATGTGAAGTTGGAGATACAGATGGAATAGCTAAGCAAGCAATTCAACTACTAGAAAATGAAGAACTTCACCGTAATATGGGAGAGCGGGCGATGAAATCTGTATATGAGCAGTTTCGTTCGGAAAAAATCGTTTCACAGTATGAGGCGATTTATTATGACATACTAAGGGATGACAATAATGGAAAGATTTAAAAAAGCTAGTTCAATTATTGAGATATTAAAACAGCACGGACATGAGGCTTACTTCGTTGGTGGAAGTGTACGCGATCTTATTATCGATAGACCAATTGGAGATATCGATATCGCAACATCTGCTTTACCAGAAGAAGTAATGGCTATTTTCCCAAGACATGTTCCGGTTGGTCTTGAGCATGGAACTGTAATTGTTGTAGAAAATGGTGAACCGTATGAGGTAACTACTTTTCGAACAGAAAGCGAATATGAAGATTTTCGGAGACCTAGTAGTGTTCAATTTGTCCGTTCATTAGAAGAGGATTTAAAACGACGTGATTTCACGATGAATGCAATTGCAATGACAGAGGAAGGCGAAATGATTGATTTATTTGCTGGGCAAGAAGCGATTCGTCTGAAGGAAATTACAACGGTTGGAGATGCTGCAGACCGTTTTCAAGAAGATGCACTGCGAATGATGCGTGGTATTCGGTTCGTAAGTACGTTAGGTTTCTCTTTGGAAACAAAGACGAAACAAGCAATTGAAACGTATGGGCATTTGCTCGAACATATAGCGATTGAAAGAATTACAGTTGAGTTCGAAAAGTTATTGACGGGTACGTATTGTGTGAAAGGGCTTCAAGAATTGGTAGAAACGAAGCTATTTTCTCATTTGCCATATTTACAAATGTCAGAAGAAAGACTCTTGAAAGCTACGCTGTATAAATGGGATTCTTTTGAAACAGACATTGAGGCGTGGGCATTTTTCTTATATTGTATCGGAGAAGAGCATCCATCTGTCTTTTTACGTCAATGGAAGTTCTCGAATAAAAAGATTAAGGATATTGTAGCGGTTTTATTAGCAATTCGTTCTAGAAAGGAGAAGGAATGGGATACAGTCCTTCTTTATAAAACTGGAATTCACATCGCTGAAATGGCGGAAAGAGTATATGAAGCGATAATAGAAAGTTATAATAGCGCGTCTGTTAAGCAAGTACAATCATTATTTCATGCATTGCCGATAAAAAATCGTCAAGAAATGAATGTGACTGGTAATGATTTATTAAGCTGGGCAGATAAAAAGCCAGGTCCGTGGGTTGCCGAAGTGCTTCAAAACATTGAAGAAGCAATCGTACAAGGAGATTTAGTCAATAAGAAAGAGAATATAAGGGAGTGGCTAGAAAAATGCAATCTACTATAAGAAAGCAGTTATTGCAAGTTTTTTCTGAAGCAGATGGTGAATTTGTATCTGGTCAAACACTTAGTGATAAACTTGGTTGTTCTAGAACTGCTGTATGGAAGCATATGGAGGATCTTCGTAATGAGGGATATGAACTCGAAGCTGTACGCCGCTTAGGTTATCGAATTGCTAGTAAACCAGATAAGGTAACTGCTAATGAAATTCAATTAGGATTACAAACAGAGCGTATAGGTAGAACGGTTTATTTTGAAGAATCAGTTGAATCTACTCAGCATATTGCAGCAAGACTTGCTTATGAAGGAGCAGAAGAAGGAACAATCGTCGTTGCAGAAGAACAAACAGCAGGTAGAGGGCGTTTAAGTAGAAAATGGCATTCACCAAAAGGGACTGGAATTTGGATGAGTATTATTTTGCGTCCATCTATTCCAGTTCATCATGCACCACAGCTTACTTTATTAGCGGCTGTTAGTGTGGCGCAAGCAATTGAAAAATGTACGGGTGTGAATGTAGGGATTAAATGGCCAAACGACATTTTAATTCAAGGTAAAAAAGCTGTCGGTATATTAACGGAGATGCAAGCTGATCCAGATAAAATTAATGCTGTAATTATGGGAATAGGTATTAATGCAAATCAAAAACAAGAGCATTTTGATGAGGAAATTCAACACATTGCAACTTCGTTAGCCATTGAGTCAGGGAAGCCAATTGTTCGTGCAGAACTTATGCAACAAATCTTTTTACAATTAGAAAAATTGTATGAAGAGTATTTAAAAAATGGTTTCTCTGTTATAAAAATTCTTTGGGAAAGTTACGCAATAAGTATCGGAAAAGAAATTACAGCTCGAACGATGAAGCAAACGATTAATGGATTAGCAAAAGGGATTACAGAGGATGGTGTATTGCTGCTTGAGGATCATCAAGGACACGTACATCACATTCATTCTGCGGATATAGAAATTAAGTAAAAGAAGTTCCTATTTTGGAGCTTCTTTTTGTCATTTAGACATTAATAAATTTCACATACCGTAATAAGGATAGAAAATTATTTTTTCGAAAAAATGTAGCAATTCCTTTTCAGAGTTTGCTATAATTAGTTCGAATATGGGCAGTATCAAAGCGAACTGCACCATTATTTTACGCAGTATGAAAAAATAATACTTTGGATTCTGCCTTGATCCAATAACGGACTGGGACAGAGGGATGAATAATGCCGACTAACACACAACCCTTCTGCCCTTTTATGGCCAGAGGGGTTTTTTATATGATTTCGGCCATCTCCTCTCTCCTGTATAAAGGAGGAGTAGTTTTTGAAAACAAAAACAGATTTTTTGAAAATGAAAGAGCAAGGTGAGCCGATTACAATGCTAACGGCGTATGATTATCCATCTGCTAAATTAGCAGAAGAAGCTAAAGTCGATATGATTTTAGTTGGTGATTCTCTAGGAATGGTTGTACTTGGATATGATTCAACAGTTCCAGTAACAGTAGAGGATATGATTCATCATACGAAAGCTGTACGCCGCGGCGCGAAAGAGACGTTTATTGTAACTGATATGCCATTCATGTCTTATCATATCTCATTGCAAGATACGATGGTTAATGCACGTCGCATTGTTCAAGAGAGTGGTGCACATGCATTAAAGGTAGAAGGTGCTGGAGAAGTTATATCAACTATTCACTACTTGACGAATGCGGGAATCCCTGTTGTGGCGCATTTAGGTTTAACTCCTCAATCTGTAGGAGTGCTAGGTGGATATAAAGTACAGGGGAAAGATGCTGAAAGTGCAAAAAAATTAATAGAAGACGCAAGGAAATGTGAAGAAGCTGGTGCGATAGCACTTGTGTTAGAGTGTGTGCCAATGCAATTAGCAGAACTTATTTCAGAGCAAATAACAATTCCTACAATTGGAATTGGAGCAGGACAAAAAGTAGATGGGCAAGTTCTTGTATACCATGATCTTATTTCGTACGGCGTAAATCGTGTTCCGAAATTTGTGAAGCAATATACGTCTGTTCAAGAGGAAATTGTGCGAGGGATTTCGCAATACGTTACTGAAGTAAAGACAGGGCAATTTCCTGAAGAAAAACATTCGTTCACAATGAAAGAGGAAGAATGCTTAGCGTTATACGGAGGAAAACAATAATGAAAATCATAACTACAGTGCAAGAAATGCAGCAAATTACAAACGAACTGCATGCAAGTGGAAAAAGTATCGGTTTTGTTCCAACGATGGGATATTTACATGAAGGGCATGCTACATTATTGCGTAAGGCAAGAGAAGAAAATGAAATTGTAGTTTTAAGTGTATTTGTAAACCCACTACAATTTGGACCAAATGAAGATTTAGATAGATACCCACGTGATATTGATAGGGACGAAAATGTAGCAAAAGAAAATGGTGTTGATTATTTATTTTATCCGAGTGTAAAAGAGATGTATCCAGCAGAACAAACGACAACAGTAGAAGTTGTGAAGCGTACCGACGTATTATGCGGCAAACAAAGACCTGGTCATTTCGCCGGTGTTGCGACTGTACTAATGAAACTATTTAATATCACATTGCCAACGCGTGCTTATTTCGGTATGAAAGATGCACAGCAAGTCGCTGTCATTGAAGGGTTTGTTGCTGATTTTAATATTCAAGTTACGATTGTACCAGTGGATATTGTAAGGGAAGAGGACGGATTAGCGAAAAGTTCTCGTAATGTGTACTTATCACAAGAAGAGCGTGAAGAGGCTCCTCATTTATACCGCAGTCTATGTATAGCGAAAGAAAAAATTGAGGCAGGCGAACGTAATTCAGAAATCATTACAACTCTTGTGCAAGAGTATATTGAGACATATACGAAAGGCACTGTAGATTATGCTGATTTATATGCATATCCTTCACTACAAGTAATGGATAAAATTGAAGGACGAATCATTTTAGCAATTGCAGTTAAATTTGAGAATGTACGATTAATTGACAATATAACATTAACGGTTAAATAAGGGGGAGCATCTATGTTTCGCACAATGATGAGAGCGAAGTTACATCGCGCAACAGTAACAGAAGCAAATTTAAATTATGTAGGTAGTATTACAATTGATGAAGATTTAATGGATGCAGTAAATATTGTAGAAAATGAAAAAGTACAAATTGTAAATAACAATAATGGTGCTCGCTTAGAGACATATGTTATTAAAGGAGAACGCGGTAGTGGTGTTGTTTGTTTAAATGGTGCAGCAGCAAGGCTTGTACAACCAGGTGATAAAGTTATTATTATTTGCTATGGTTTAGTGGCAGAAGAAAATGTTCATAAACAAGAGCCAAAAATTGCAGTGTTAGACGATGATAATCAAATTATTGAAATGTTAGGTGCTGAAAAAGCGGGTACGATATTATAAGTAGGAAAGCTATCTCTATTCTGGAGATAGCTTTTTTGTGCATCTTTTCATTAAGATGAGATAAAACGTGGTATAGTAACATTATATAATTTTTGTGTTTGATAGGTAAGAAATTGAGGTGTTACATATATGAGTAAGCGTTATGTCGTTGTTGATTTAGAGACGACAGGGAACTCCTGGAAGGATGGGAAGGATAAAATCACCCAAATTGCGGCTGTTGTAGTGGAAGATGGAGAGATATTAGAGATTTTTTCATCTTTTATTAATCCGAAGAGAGAGATTCCACCATTTATTACAGAATTAACAGGGATTGATCAGAGTTTGGTTAAGCAAGCCCCGTTATTTCAAGATGTAGCCCCGATGATTGTTGAGCTATTACAAGGTGCGGCTTTCGTTGCACATAACGTTCACTTTGATTGGAATTTTTTAACGGAAGAATTAAGACTGGCTGGATATACAGAAATACATTGCCCAAAAGTTGATACAGTTGAGTTGGCACAAATTCTTTTGCCGACAGCTGATAGTTATAAATTACGTGATTTAGCTAAGCAACATGAACTAGAGCACGATCAACCGCATCGTGCGGATAGTGATGCTCTTGTAACAGCGGAGTTGTTTTTACAATTTTTAAATGAAATTGAAAAGTTACCACTTGTCACGTTGCAATCGCTTTATGAATTAAGTGATGTTTTCCAAAGTGATATAGCTGATGTACTTTCTGAAAATATTTTAAAGAAAATGATGGATGGTAAAGAAAGGGCAGAAGGATATGAAGTGTATCGAAATGTTGCGCTTCGAAAGCGGAATTATTCTTTAAGTCTCAGTGAAACATGTTCATCTAAATTTGATGCTTTCTTACATAAGACAATGGATAAACTTGAATTGAATATGCCAAAGTTTCAAAAAAGAGAAAGTCAACAAATTATGATGAAGGAAATATATACAGCACTAAGAGATTCTAGGTTTTCACTTATTGAAGCAGGAACAGGTACGGGGAAGACTCTTGCATATTTACTTCCAAGTATTTATTTTGCAAAGAAAAAAGAAGAACCTGTCATTATAAGTACACAAACTGTACAACTGCAACAGCAAATACTAGAAAAAGAAATACCGTTATTACAGAAAATAATGCCATTTTCATTTGAAGTAGCTCTTCTGAAAGGAAGAAAGCATTATCTTTGTCTACACAAATTTGAATATGCTTTGCAAGAGGAAGAGAAAAATTATGATATGGCGCTCACAAAGGCAAAAATTTTAGTATGGTTATTGCAAACGAAAACTGGGGATCGTGATGAATTAAATATTCCTGAGGGCGGAAAATTACTTTGGAACCGTATTTGTAGTGATGCATATAGTCCAGGCGGGGTGCAAAGTAACTGGTTTAGTCGTTGTTTTTATCAACGAGCGAAAAATAAAGCATTATTTGCGGATATTGTTATTACAAATCATGCTTTATTATTTCAAGATTTTTCAAGCGAAGAACCACTGTTTGCTTCATGTGAACATATTATTTTTGATGAAGCTCATCATATAGAAGAAGCGGCGAGTAGAACATTAGGTGAACAGTTCTCATGCATGTATTTTCAATTAGCTTTATCTCGTCTTGGTACGCTAGAAACAGATGATGTACTTTCTAAAGTATATAAAATGATGAAAAAATCAGAGCAAGCATCTCGTTCGACTTTCCGTATGGTGAGTCATAGTTTGAAGGAATTGAAATTTGATGCGGATGAACTATTTCAAATGTTACGGACTTTCGTATTTAAACAAACAAAGCAGGAACAAGGGATGAGCAATATGCCGCTCATTTATCGATATAACACGGAAGTAGAGAAAGGTAAGTTATGGGATAGCATTACCGAGTTAACAAATCGATTTGTGTATGATGTAAGAAAATTATTGACTACACTTGAGAAGCAAGTTGATATATTGCAAAGTAAATTAGAATGGGAGATGCATGTCGTTACAGGTGAATTTATGCATTTAATTGAGTTGTTGAGAAAGATGGTACAATCTTTACAATTACTCATCTTAGAAAAAAATTCATACGTGACATGGATGGAGACTGAAACGAAGGGAACGATTCATTCAACAGTTTTATATGCGCAGCCTGTTCATATTGGTGAAAGATTTGCTGATGAATTTTTAACCCAGAAAAAGAGTGTTATTTTCACATCAGCAACGTTAACAGTTAATGATTCATTCGACTATATAAAAGAGGAGCTAGGTTTACATGATTTTGCTCCCAATACATTAAATGTTCCATCACCATTCCATTTTGAAGAACAAATGAAATTAATGGTTTCAACGGATGTGCCTTTTATTAAGAAAGCAAGTAATGAAGAATATATTGAGTCTATATCGGCACATATTGCGAAAATAGCGAAAGCTACAAAGGGTAGAATGCTCGTTTTATTCACTTCGTATGAAATGTTGAAAGAGGCGTATACGAATTTGAAAAATGATGAGGCATTAGAAGGATATTTATTATTAACGCAAAGTGTGAATAATAAGAGCCGAAGTCGTCTAATCCGCAAATTCCAGGAGTTCGACAAATCGATTTTGTTAGGAACAAGTAGTTTTTGGGAAGGGATAGATATACCTGGAGATGCCCTGAGTTGTCTTGTCATTGTCCGTCTTCCTTTTACCCCTCCTCATCAGCCGATGATGGAAGCAAAAGGAGAGTGGTTAAAAAATCAAGGAGAAGACGTATTCGCTAAGTTGGCGCTTCCGCAAGCAATCTTACGTTTCAAACAAGGGTTTGGTCGTCTTATTAGAACAAATACAGATACGGGAACTGTATTTGTATTAGATCGTCGTTTGACAAGTTCTTCCTATGGAAAACGATTTTTACAATCAATCCCAACTGTCCCGCTCTATGAAGGTCCTCTAGAAGAATTGTTAGAACAATTAAAGGAATGGCCAAATGAATAAAATTGGAATAAAAATACGCCTGAAGTACATTTAAACTTCAGGCGTAAAAAATGTGGGTAGGAGGAATTTTATTTTTCTTACTTCTTGTATACAAAATGTATTGGTTTTCGACTTGAAACCTTTTTTTGCTGTACATGTCCTGCTATAATAGATGGGTGATGAAGCAGGGGTTGTAAAGAATGTACTCTTATTGTAACCGCATTGCGTTCTTCTATAATTAGAAATTTTTGTGTAACGGAGGAGTTTTTTCATGGATAAGAAAATCGAAGTCCTATCAACGACGCGTATTAAATATTCGTCTGACTTGTATAAAATCGTTGATAGTTTGAATCGTACGTTAAAAGAGCAGGACCTCATGTTCGGATTAGCATTAGACGAAAAAGATAAAGAAACAGCTGTATTTACGATTTACAGAACGTAGTGATACAATGAAAAAGTGGATCTTTGCAATCGTTATCGTAATCGTTGCTAGCGGAATATATGGGGCGTATGTTTATAATAAAGCAATGGAAAAGAAAATCCCTAAAGAGGCAAAATCTGTAGAAATTGCAAAAGAAAAGGCAAAGCTTACAAAGGTAAAATCTGTGGATTATTATAACGGGAATTCTTCATATACAGTCGTACAAGGTGTAGACGAAAAAGGAGAACAAATTATTGTTTGGGTGCCTGATAAAAAAGGAAATGTCCTTGTGAAGAAAAAGAGCGAAGGTATTTCTGAAAAAGAAGCTTTGCAAAAATTGGCTGAACAAGCTACAGGAGAAGGTGCTGAGCCGAAGCCGAAACCAAAAGAAATTATAAAAGTAAAATTAGGTGCTCAAAACGATATTCCATTGTGGGAAATTACATATATTGATCAGGAAGATCGTTATACGTATTACTATTTAGAGTTTCAAAATGGGGTTTATGCTGGACACTACAGCATTGAAAAATAGATGTAGGGGGAACTACAAATGAAATTAGCAAAGCGAGTAGCTGCTTTAACACCATCTGCAACTTTAGAAATTACAGCAAAGGCACAAGCATTAAAAGCAGAAGGTCATGATGTAATTGGATTAGGAGCAGGAGAACCTGACTTTAATACGCCAGAACATATTATGGATGCTGCGCATAAAGCGATGTTAGAAGGACATACGAAGTATACACCAACAGGTGGATTACAAGCATTAAAACAAGAAATTGTGAAGAAGTTTACTCGTGATCAAGGAATTGCGTATGATCCATCTGAAATTATTGTATGTAATGGTGCCAAGCATGCATTATATACATTATTCCAAGTGTTACTTGATGAAGGAGATGAAGTTATCATCCCAACTCCTTATTGGGTAAGTTATCCTGAGCAAGTAAAGCTTGCTGGTGGTAAGCCAGTTTATGTGGAAGGTCTAGAAGGCAATGAGTACAAAATTACAGCAAAGCAGCTGCGTGAGGCAATTACAGAGAAAACGAAAGCAGTTATTATTAATTCACCGAGCAATCCAACAGGGATGATTTACAGCAAAGAAGAATTACAACAGCTTGGAGAAGTATGTTTAGAGCATGATATCTTAATCGTTTCAGATGAGATTTATGAAAAATTAATTTATGGTGACGCGGAATACACTTCAATTGCCCAGCTTTCTAATGCATTAAAAGAACAAACACTTATTATTAATGGCGTATCTAAATCACATTCTATGACAGGTTGGCGTATTGGATATGCAGCAGGAAATAAGCAGCTTATTAAAGCGATGACGAACTTAGCGAGTCATAGTACGTCAAACCCTACTTCAATTGCTCAATACGGTGCAATTGCTGCGTATGCAGGCTCACAAGAACCTGTAGAAACAATGCGTCAAGCGTTTGAAGAAAGATTGAACATTATTTATGATAAATTAATTCAAATTCCTGGTTTTACTTGCATTAAGCCACAAGGTGCTTTTTACTTATTCCCAAATGTAAAAGAAGCCGTAGCATTAGCTGGGTATGATACAGTTGATGAATGGGCAAAAGCATTATTAGAAGAAGAAAAGGTGGCTCTTGTTCCAGGTACAGGATTTGGTGCACCAAATAACGTTCGATTATCGTATGCGACATCTCTTGAGCAAGTTGAGAAAGCATTAGAACGAATTCATACGTTCATGAAAAGTAAAGTACAGGCTTAATCGTCTGTTTCTTGTAGTAAATGGAAAAAAGCCTCCCTATATATAGGGAGGTTTTTTTGACGAATTGTGGCAAAAAGAAATGGCTAAAGGTGTGTTATACTAGAAAGCGAGGTGTTTGGTGATGAAAAAGAAAATGATGTTACAATGGTTTGAGCAGGGAAGCATAGCGATTCCTAAATTGCTTATGATGCATTATAAAAAGCTAGGTTTAAATGAGACGGAATTTATGGTAGTACTTCATGTACACACATTTTTAGAATCAGGTAATTCGTTCCCGACTCCTTCAGAGATTTCAGAACGGATGACGATAACAGAAATGAAATGCATGGAAGTGATTCAGACTTTAATCCAAAAAGGTTTTTTAGCACTAGAAGGTGGACAAAGATCTGAAGCGATGATGTGTGAAAGTTATTCTTTACAACCACTGTGGGAAAAAATATTGCACTTTTTAATGAATGAATCTATAGAGGAAGAGCAAAAAGAACAAAAACAAATTCAAGTAAATTTATATACAGTATTTGAAAAAGAATTCGGAAGACCACTTTCGCCATTTGAATGTGAAACATTAGGGATGTGGGAAGATCAAGATCAACACCATCCAAATTTAATTCAAGCGGCTCTTCGTGAAGCTGTTATGAGTGGTAAACTTAATTTCCGGTATATTGATCGTATTTTGTTTGAGTGGAAAAAGAACGGAATTAAAACGGTAGATCAAGCGCAAAATCAAGGCCAGAAATTTAGAGCGAATCAACAACGCACACAACAAACGACAAAACAAGAGACGAAATTTACTGGGAAAGTGCCTTTTTATAATTGGTTGGAGCAGTAGTGTAGGAGGAAAGATATGTTGAACAAAACGCAAATTCGTTATTGTTTAGATACAATGGCGGATATGTATCCGGAAGCGCATTGTGAATTAATTCATGATAATCCATTTGAACTTGTAATCGCAGTGGCATTATCTGCACAATGCACAGATGCACTTGTGAATAAAGTGACGAAAAACTTATTTCAAAAATATAAAACACCAGAAGATTATTTAAGTGTGTCTTTAGAAGAGTTACAACAAGATATACGTTCCATTGGATTATTTAGAAATAAGGCGAAAAATATTCAAAAATTGTGCCGGATGTTACTAGATGATTATAACGGGAAAGTTCCAGAAGACCGTGACGAGCTGACGAAATTACCTGGAGTAGGGAGAAAGACAGCGAATGTAGTTGTTTCGGTAGCATTTGGAATTCCAGCAATTGCTGTTGATACGCATGTAGAGAGAGTAAGTAAACGGTTAGCAATTTGTAGATGGAAAGATTCTGTGTTAGAAGTGGAAAAGACATTGATGAAGAAAATTCCAATGGATGAGTGGGGAGTTACACACCATCGTATGATTTTCTTTGGGCGTTATTACTGTAAGGCGCAGCGAACACAATGTGAAGAGTGCCGATTACTAGAAATATGTCGTGAAGGAAAGAAACGAATGAAGGGGAAATAAAGGATGGAGCGAGTTATAGAAATACCGAAAGAGTTTCGGTACGTACCATTTTTTAAAAAGAGTGCAAATTCGATTACGTATAATACAGACCAGTCTTTTGAAGAAATAATACAAAATACTTACTTTATATTTGATATTGAAAGACAATATGAGCCGTGGAATGAAATTGAAACAAGTATTCCAGCGGTGTTAAATGTATGGAAAAGCAGGCATGAAGAAATTGCTACACTATTTCGAAACCGAAAAAAACAAGAAGCTGAGGGTCCGATGATTCTTTTTGCAGCACACTTGCTATCGGTTGTATATTGGCTAAATGAGAAGCCTGTTCATAGTTTGAATGAGATGCAAGTAAATACGAATGAATTGGAAGCACAACCTGTTAATTTTATAGAACGATACTCATTTATTATAAAGAAACCGAGTAATTATCATTCGTATATTCAATTAGCACAGTTGTATATTGAAATAGAAAAGCTACATGTTAAGAAAATGATAACAAAAAAGAAGTCCTTTTCTCGTTAAGAGTAAGGACTTCTTTTTTGTTATTAAGACTCTGATGTAACAACATCTCCGTCTGCGTGAGGTGTATCTCCTCCGGTATTCTGGTGGTGCTGCTCTTCTTCAGCTTTTTTTCTAGCTTCTTCTTCAGCTTTTCTCTTAGCTTCTTCGTCAGCTTTTTTCTTAGCTTCTTCGTCAGCCTTCTTCTTAGCCTCTTCTTCAGCAGCTTTCTTTTGAGCTTCTTCTTGCTGTTTACGTTGTTGTTCTTGTTGCTGTTGTTGCTGTTGCTGTTGTTGCTGTTGCTGTTGTTGCTGTTGTTGCTGTTGTTGCTGTTGTTGTTTACGCTGATCTTCTTCAGCTTTTTTTGTAGCTTCTTCTTGTTTTAGTTTATCTTCATTGGCCTTTTTCTGGGCATCTTCGTCAGCCTTCTTCTTAGCCTCTTCCTCAGCTTTTTTCGCATCTGGAGTTCCGCCAGGCGCAGTGAATGATGCACCAATTGCAGGACTTGTTCCAGTACCCTTTTTCGCTACTACAGAGAAGCTGTAAGTAACACCTGGTTTAATACCACCAAGAGTAGCTGTCGTACCGCTTACTGACAAGCTACCACTAGAACCGTCAGTAGCTTTATAGCTTGCTGCGTATGCATCAACATTTGATGATGGTCCAGACCAGTTCAGTGTCACTGTGCTAGCACCATCGAAAGCGACATTAAGGCCACTAGGTGGATCTACTTTAATTTCTTTAACTGCATCTTTTTTCGCACCTTTAATGTACAGTTCTCCATTTAATTCTTGTACAGAAGAAGGGCGCTCGAAACTAGATTTATCTGTAGCGAATTTGCTCATCATTACTTGGAACATTTGCTGAGCAATTCTAGTAGAACGATCTCCAATGTAATTTTCTGCACTATCTTTTTCATAACCGGTCCATACAGCCATTGTATATTGAGGCGTATATCCTGCGAACCAACTATCTCTGTTTGCATCTGCTGGAATATCGTATTTTTTAATAACAGATTTATCAAAGTTTTGTGTTCCTGTTTTACCAGCAACGTCAAAACCGGGAACATAAGCCGTTGGGCCAGTACCACCACTACCAGGTTTTACGACATCACGAAGTACATCGGTAACCATGTAAGCTGTATAATCGTGCATTGCTCGTTTTTCTTTCGGCTTAAAGCTTTTCTTTTTCCCATCTGGGAAAATAACTTCTTTAACGAAATGAGGCTTATTGTACATACCGTCATTTCCAAATGCTGCATAAGCTCCAGCGACATCTAACGGAGAGCCTTCATTACTACCAATTGCAGTTGATTCAAATACAGTATCATCTTTAAATGTCATGCCTAGACCTTTGGCGAATTCTTTTGATTTATCAAGCCCGACCGCTTGAGCTGTTTTTAAAGCAGGAATATTTAAAGATTTTTTTAGTGCGTCACGTAGGGAGACATCTCCTTTATAACTGTTTGTAGCATTTTTAATTTTTGTACCATCAGAGTATGTGTACTCTGAGTCATTTAATTGATGGTACGTAGACCATTGTAGATTTTCAATAGCTGGACCATAGTCAAAAATAGGTTTCATTGTTGAACCAACTTGACGTTTTAAATCGATAGCCATGTTGTGTCCTTTAAATGTTGATTTGTTTTCTTTACGACCGGCACCGACTGCACGAACTTCTCCAGTTTTCGTATCCATAAATACAAATGAGCCTTGGAATTGATCATTTGGATATTTAATAAGATCTCCATCCATTATTTTATCTGCATAATCTTGAGCTTCAAGGTCGAGATTTGTATGGATTATTAAACCATCAGAGCCAATATTCACATCAGGTATCTCTTTTTCTACTTCTTTGAAAACGGCATCTAAATATGCTTGATAAGGCATTTCAGTTGCATCTGAAGATGGAAGAAGACCTTCTTTTACAGAGATTTGCATAGCGTCGTTCATTTCTTGTTTTGTAATGTAGCCATGACGATTCATTAATGTTAGTACAACATTACGACGATTTGTTGCTCGTTCAACATTTTCTGGTTTTGTTGGATCATAAATGTTAGGACCTTGGGGTAAACCAGCGAGCATTGCAGCTTCATGTAACTTTAAGTCTTTTAAGTCTTTGTTGTAGTATTTTTTTGCTGCAGTTGCAATACCATACGAACGGTTACCTAAGTTGATCTTATTTAAGTACATTTCTAGAATTTCATGTTTAGAGTACTGTTGCTCTAATTTATAAGATAAGTACCATTCTTGCACTTTTCTCTTTGCGGTTTTTTCCATCGTTAGGAAATAGTTTTTAACTACTTGCTGTGTAATTGTACTACCACCTTGTGATCCAAAACCACCAGTGACATTTTCCATAACTGCTTTTGTAGTACGCTTAAAATCAATTCCACTATGATCATAGAAGCGTGAATCTTCAGTCGCAAGGAAGGCATTTTCAACTACTTTTGGAATTTGTTCATATGTAACATGGGTTCGTTTTTCAGCACCATATTCATAGAAGAAATTCCCGTTTTTATCAAGGAATTTTGTTGATAAAGGATTGACAAGTTTTGATTTGTCTAATTTCGGAGCGTCCTTTACCATAACAAAGAAAGCTGAAACGCCGGCAACGAGTCCGACGATACTAAGAAGTAGAAAACCTATAAGGAATTTCTTGAAAAAGGAACCTTTTTTCTTTGGTTTTTCTTCTTTATTTGTTTCTTTCGTTTGATTTTTTACATGATTTCGTTCTGTACGAGAACGATAATTATCTGACATTATACTTTCTCCTACCTTTCATTCTCTCCCCCAAAAGTCGAAAAAAGAGCCTTAGTGATGACTCTATCACGAAAAATAAACCGTGTCTAGTACGCGGATATAATCAATTCGAGGGTGATAACCGCATGATAATAAAGATCCATGCTCTTCTATTTCTTGTTTTGTAATCGATTTACGTCCACCAGTATTTTGACGATTCCAAAATGCAATAATATGTTTTGCATCTAATAAATAAAATTCATCAAAAAGTGTAAATTTAATAATAACAAATGCAATTCCATTATGAGCGATTACTTGCTTCATATGCTCAATTTGATGAAGGTGGAAGTTTTGAAGTGGAAAACTGGTTTTGTTTTTTGTTTCTTTTGCTTCAAAATCGATGTATTTCCCTTTGTATACACCGTTGTAATCTGTTGTAGAAGGTTGTTTGAAATACGCTTCTTTTACCACTGCAGCACTTCGAGCGGGGTAATCTACTTTTACAATTTGAAGAGGTGTAGGTTTTTTATGTACGCATGCAATATTATGGGTTAAGTAATATTGATTGGTTTCATTCAATTCCTCTTCAAGGGACATACCTCTATTACTGTAAGTATGTTTTTTTATTGGTGTTTTATGAGGTTGTGAAGCTTGATCGTACCTTTTTCCATTTGGGTAACGAATGGTCATATTGTGTCCACTCCCAACTTGTTAAGAATTACTTACAAAGGTGATTATATCAAAAAATGAAAAAAGATGTGACCTTTTTCAAGAAAGGTATGGTACTTATTCATGTTTAGCTGGAACGATTACGAAAAAATTAAACAAAACCGTAAGGATATTTTGTGTACAGAAGAGGAGAAAGCTATAGTTCTTAATATTAAGGAGAGAACGGATGTAGCTAACGTAGATAACATTTCACGTACACAATCTTACCAAGAATATTATTTGAGAAATAAAGAAATTAGGTGGTCTTTTTTAGCAAGTATGGTCTCAAGGAATGGGGGATGGAATATGACAGATTTAGAAGGAGAATATTATTCTAATCTTCTACCTCAAACAGTTAAGAGACGATTATTTCTTTGTTATGAGAAAGCTAATTGGATCATTTTCTTAGATGCATTTCCTCAACTATTATTGTATGAAGAAAGTAAAAGGCGATGTGAGCCGCTCTTTCATTTGTTGCAATTTTTCAACATATCAATTTTTATGGAAAAAGAATGGTCATATTTCTGGGAGGAAAAAGATATCAATAGGCTTATGACGGCACTTATTATTAATGAACAAAATAAAATTCAAAAACCAGTAATCGAGAATACATACTTTCAAAAACATGTATTTGATACGGCGGTGTTCAAATTTCAAGAAATACTTCACATTAGTGCAGTTGTTTTTCCGATGATGGAAGGGAGAATGTATGGGTTTTCGGTTTATCAATTTGAAACGTTACAAAAACGTATAGAACTTGGGAAGAAGTTAGCTTGGTTATTATTTCATTCAAAGTATAAAGATTCTTTTTATAAGTTTGCATTGCAAACTAGGCATACGGGATCAAGGATGGATTATGAATGCAATATAAGAGAGATTAGAAAATCAAGTACACCGGCTCTTAGAGATGTGTACGCTATTGTCGCTCACGAAAAATTAATTGAAAAAGATTGGTTTAGTGAAGGGATGGAAATGGAGTCTTTATTTGTACTTGAAAAACCAAAGGGGGGAATTAATATAACAGAATGGTATAGAATGAAGAGGGAGCAAATACATACTCTTTCTATATTAAGTAGTTTTGTTAAAAGAATAGATGAGTTCATGATATAATCAAAAAGTCCCGCCTTCCTACATGAAGGCGGGGCTTCTTGATTAAAAGTAATATGTTCTTCAACAAATTACTTTTTACTTCGCTATTTGCCGGCAGTACGACTTTAACCTCAGCACTTATCGAAAGCAAATAGGGAAGGTTAGACTGGAAATTAGCTATTTGTAAAAGCCGCTTTGGTTAAAGGGTCATTTTATCCCGCTATTTGTGGGCGGTAAAACTCCCACCTCAAAATTCGGCTGGAGCAAAGAAGTTAGGTGGGAGCCTTACTGCCCGTAAACGCTCGATTGGTGAAGGCTAATAATCAGTGGGGACGAACAAAACCCTCACTAATTAAAGTTTTACTTTATGTAGCGGGGTAATTTGGACCATCAAGCTTTGGATTACCAGTCTCAGGTTTGTTTTGTTGTTTGTTTTGTTTTTTCTTTTTTTCATTTTTATTTTTTGTCATCGTAATACACCTCCTTTTTGTATTGTTACCATTTCTAAAAATGGCATACAAAATGATTTCTTTGACGAATATCAACTAGTTTTGTCATGTGAGCAGGAGTAACCAATCAATCGGCGAAATTACATGACAAAGGAAAGGCAAAGAAGGGGGCGTTTTAAATATGGCGATGGTTCAGAAGGAAGATGTTATGAAAAAAATGGATCAAATGTTAAGTTCTCTCGATTTGCTGGAAATGAATATTGGGATTAGAATGAATCACGCATTGAAGGATAAAGTTGAAAAAATATGCAATAAGATAGAAATAACAGAAATGCATATCGAGCATATGGAAAATAAATTAGTGCATCACGAAGAAAAAGGGAGCTGGGTAAAGACATTTCAAAACGTCGTAGTGAGTGCATAATAAGGTGGGAATAAAATGAAATATGAAGCATTAATCCAGTCTTCGGAGAAGTTAATGCAGTATAATGATGAAGCCAATGTAAAGAAAAGAGAAATGGATGAATATGATTTTTATAAGGATATGAAGCCATTTGTTGATATGGTAGATGCGGAGCTAGAGGTGTGGAAAGAATTAGCTTATATATGGATAAAGGAAGAGCAGCCTAAGTATATACATGTACAACAAATCGATCAAGTGTATGAGAATTTACAAACTAATGTGCTACAATGTTTTGTTAATAAGGGAAAAGGTAAACGTTTCTTTGAAACTCATCAAGCTATTTCGTATACTTTGCAAAATATCGTAGATCAATGTAAGTAACAAGAGGGGAAAACCCTCTTGTTTTTTTAGGCTTCTGTCGCTGTTGTAGGTTTTGTTGCGCCGTTTATTTCTAATTCACGTATTAATGTTCGGTAATCTGAGATGCATATTTTTCCTTCGAGATAACAATGTCTCGCAAAGTCTAGCAGTTCATTTGAACTTTCTGTACAGTACCCCTTTTTTTGAGAAAACGCTTGTTTTAAATCCCCTAATACCATGTTGATTCCTCCCCCATGAGAATCTTCTTCCTTATTATCATAGCATGGAAGGGTTTACTTTCTAATTTTTTTAAAAATTTAAACTTCCGACAAAAACAGACAGATACTCCGTCACACATTTTATTTTATAGGTACATATTCTATATGTAGAAACTTATGTGAAGGAGGAGAGTATGCATGTTTCAACAACCTAATGTATATCAGCAAACAAATCCATATGCACAGCAAAATATGTACCAATATAATGAGGATACATATTTACGATATAATATGTATCCTTTCGAGCCTCATTATGGGAACCAAAATTATTATCAACCATTTGAAGTGTCGTTTGGGAATCAACCGCAACAAGAACAACCACAACAACCCTACATGAATCAACAGCAGCAACCACAACCGCAACAAGAACAACACCCCTACATGAATCAGCAGCAGCAACCACAACAACCCTACATGAATCAACAACAGCAGCAACCACAACAACCCTATATGAATCAACAACAGCAACCTTATGTGAATTCACAATATTATATGCCGCCACCATCTCCCTATGGAAATCAACAAGCGATGTTTTATCCACCAAAACAACCGTATCCAACTATGAATAAACAAAAGCAACAACAGCAACCGAGTCAATTTTCTAGTTTTGTTTCCCAATTTAAAACATCAGATGGCAACTATGATGTAAATAAAATGATGAACACAGCTGGGCAAATGATGAATGCAATGAATCAAGTGACGGGTATTGTGAAACAAGTTGGAGGTTTTTTTGGTAAATAATAGTGGGGGGTATCTATAATAGTATTATGTATGAAGTAGGGCAATAGTCAAATTTCTGTGAAATAAATGGGTGTATATAACAAGCGGCTTAACCTCTTCTCTCATATTGTAAAGTGTAGTCAGATTTTTTTTAAGAGAGAGGAGAGAAAAAACTATGCATCATTGTCATCCTTGCTTTGGAGGGCATAAGCCTGTAGGACCTATTTGTACAACTGCTCCTGTCATTCATCCGACAAAACAATGCGTAACACATTCTTTTTCAACAACGGTGGTGCCACACATTTTCCCAACGCATACAACACATGTACACCATCAACAAATTAAAAATCAAGGCTTCTTCCCACAAACAAACTCGAACGTAAATGTTGTAGACCCTGGTGATCCAGGATTTGTTGGTGGATTTGGCGGCGGATGTGGACCATGTGGTCATGGCCATCACCACCACCACGGGCATCAAATATCTCCATTTGGACCAGGACCGAATGTATCCCCATTTGGACCAGGACCGAATGTGTCACCGTTTGGACCGAATGTAGGACCAAATGTTGGTGGAATGTTTAAAAGGTAAATGATATGTTAGAACTAGCGAAATGCTAGTTCTTTTTTTGTAATTGGAGTGTTGATATGAAAGTTATTGCAGTAACAGGATATAAGCCATTTGAACTTGGAATATTTAAAAATGATCATCCAGGAGTAGAATGTATAAAAAAGGCGCTGCGTCGTAAATTAACTGCTTTTGTAGAAGATGGTTTAGAGTGGGTTATAATAAGCGGCCAGTTAGGTGTAGAATTATGGGCTGCTGAAGTTGTTTTTGAAATACAAGTAGAATATCCAGATTTAAAATTAGCGGTATTTACTCCATTTTTAGAACAAGAAGAAGGCTGGAAGGAAGATAACCGTGAATATTACGAATTTATTCTTTCGCAAGCAGATCACATTGATAGTATTACGAAACGGAAGTACGAAAGCCCAGAGCAATTTAAATTAAAGAATCAATTTTTTATTGCAAAAAGTGACGCACTTTTAGCTGTATACGATGAAGAAAAGCCTGGGAGCCCTAAATATATAGTAGAAGCGGCTAAGAAAAAAGGAGAAATAGAAAATTATCACAGTTATTTCATTCTTTTTTCTGATTTACAAGATATAATGGAAGAGGAACAGTGGAATAATGCAGATTAATATGTAATATTGTATTCGCATATTTGATTGACAAAAGGCATTGTTTCTGAAAAAATTTAGTTAATGAAAGCTTTGGCAAAAATTTGAGGTGAAGAAAATGATTTCGGATAAAATTAAATTAACAGCGAAAGATATTTTAGAAAAAGAATTTAAAACAGGTATGAGAGGTTATCAACAAGAAGAAGTAGATAAGTTTCTTGATATGATTATTAAAGATTATGAAGCTTTTCATAAGGAATTTGATCAATTAAAACAACAAAATGCTCGTTTAAAACGTGAATTAGAAGAGCAGAAAGTAGCGGCAACACAAGTTCCGCAACAACCAGTACAAACACCAGTTGCACAACCAGTATATAACAATACGAATACGGATATTTTAAAACGTCTATCTAATTTAGAAAAAGCTGTATTTGGAAGTAAGTTATACGAATAAATTAGGGTAACAAAAAGGTTAAAGTAGTTTACATAGAAAAAAACATTGCAAAATCTTTTTGTTTCCACTATACTAATGTTTGTCATAACGTTTGGGTAATCGCTGCAACGCCAACGTTGTAGAGGAAAGTCCATGCTCGCACGGCCTGAGATGGCTGTAGTGTTCGTGCCTAGCCAAGTCATAAGCTAGGGTATTCTGGCTGTAAGGCTAGTTTAACGGCAGGGAAAAAACCTAAGTCCTTTCGGATATGGTTTGACTACCTTTAAAGTGCCACAGTGACGAAGTCCTTGAAGAAATGATAGGAGTGGAACGAGGTAAACCCCACGAGCGAGAAACCCAAATAATGGTAGGGGAATCTTTTCCAAGGAAATGAACGATGGGAAAGGACAGGTTTTCGTAACCTGTAGATAGATGATTACCACCGGAGTACGAGGCGTGGGCCGTTTGCAGTACAAAGGAACAGAACATGGCTTACAGAACGTTATGAACCAACTATGAAATAACTCAGCTCTCCTTTGTTAGAGGAGGGCTTTTTATTTGTATGAAGTTATAAATTGTGAGTTAAAATGGTAAATGAGAAAAAATTCGTAATATGTAATAATTAATAGGACAACATGTTATTAATTATTGTTTGATTATACATAAGAGGTGAATGCAAATGGGAAAAGTTACTTTAATTGCAACAGCGGCAATGGGTATTGAAGCATTAGTTGCCCGAGAAGTTCGCGATCTTGGTTATGAATGTGAAGTGGAAAATGGAAAGGTAACGTTTGAAGCGGATGAAAAAGCAATTTGTCGTACGAATTTATGGTTGCGTACTGCGGATCGTGTGAAAATTAAAGTCGGCGAATTTAAAGCGACGACATTCGATGAGTTATTTGAAAAAACAAAAGCGTTAAACTGGGGAGATTACATTCCAGAGAACGGAGAATTCCCTGTTATCGGAAAATCTCTGAAATCAACATTATTTAGTGTTTCAGATTGCCAACGTATTGTTAAAAAGGCTGTTGTTGAGAAATTAAAAACAACTTATAGACGTACAACTTGGTTTGAAGAAGATGGTCCTTTATTCCGTATTGAAATTGCAATGCTCAAGGATATTGCAACGTTAACAATTGATGCGAGTGGTGTGGGTCTTCATAAACGTGGATACCGTCTTGAACAAGGTGAAGCGCCTTTAAAAGAAACATTAGCTGCGTCTTTAATTAAGTTAACAAACTGGAAGCCTGATCGTCCGTTCGTTGATCCTTTCTGTGGATCTGGAACAATTCCAATTGAAGCGGCACTAATTGGACAAAATATCGCACCAGGATTTAATCGAGGCTTTGCGTCGGATGAATGGGACTGGGTTGGTAAACAAAACTGGCGTGAGGCTCGCCAAGAAGTTGAAGATATGGCAAACTATAATCAACCACTGCAGATCATTGGGTCAGATATCGATCATCGTATGATAAGAGTCGCTCAAGATAACGCAGAAGAAGTTGGATTAGGAGATCTTATATCATTTAAACAAATGCAAGTAAAAGATTTCACAACAAAAGAGGATTATGGCTATGTTGTAACGAATCCTCCATACGGAGAACGTTTAAGTGAAAGAGCGCTTGTTGAAAAATTATATAAAGAAATGGGAGAGGTATTCCGCCCATTAGATACGTGGTCAATGTATTTATTAACAAGTTATGAAGCATTTGAGAAGTGTTACGGAAAAGATGCATCGAAAAAGCGTAAACTGTTTAACGGTTTTATTCGTACAGACTACTACCAATACTTCGGAAAACGTCCACCGCGTAACTCATAGTATAAAACTCCTCCAGCACGCATATACTGGCTATTATGTAATGCGTAAAGGAGGAAGTGATATGGATAGTTTCCAATTATCAATGATTCAAAAAGCTATTCACCGTACGTATGATGAGATCGGAAAAGAAGTGGATAGTCAAGGTGCAATTGTAGATGAAATACAAAAAGCACAAGAAGAATATTTATCAGCTCTTTCACATGAAACAGCGATTGATAAACGGTATTTAAAGTCATTAATATAGAAAAAAATTTTCCTTTTTCGAAAGGGAAATTTTTTTTCGTGTATTTCTATGTATTGTAACAGGGGAAAGTAGCTGTATACATATGTGTAACAGCTGCTATATCTTTTTATAGAAAAACTGTTTGGTTGGAGGCTAAGGATGTTTACTGAGAAGAGATTACCATTTGAAGTAGGAAAACAAGATAATTTTTATGATAAGTTGAATGAGTGGATTGGAGATGTGTTTTACGACATCCTTCCGGAAAAAGGCTTTGAAGAGCGTGATGAACAAATTTTTATGGCATTTCAGTTAGAGCGCGCTTTCCAAGAGAAAAAGGTTATGTTCGCAGAAGCGGGAGTAGGAACAGGGAAAACAATTGTATATCTTCTATATGCAATTTGTTATGCACGTTATACTGGAAAGCCAGCTATTATCGCTTGTGCAGATGAAACGTTAATTGAGCAGCTTGTGAAAGAAGAAGGGGACATTGCTAAGTTATCTGAAGCATTGGGACTATCTGTTGATGTAAGACTTGCGAAATCAATGGATAATTATTTATGTTTACGAAAACTAGAAGATGTTATGAGTGGACGTGCTCCAGAAGTAATTGAAGACGTATATTATGAATTACCACAGTTTGTATTTGATCATGGTACGATGCAAAACTTTACTCACTATGGTGACAGGAAAGAATTTCCGCTTTTAAATGATGAGGAATGGTCAAAAGTAAATTGGGATTACTTCCAAGATTGCTTCACTTGTGATTCTCGTCATCGTTGTGGACAAACTCTTTCTCGTGAACATTATCGTAAAGCGGCAGATTTAATCATTTGCTCCCAAGACTTCTATATGGATCATATTTGGACGTACGATGCTCGTAAACGTGAAGGACAAATCCCATTACTGCCTGAAAGTAGCTGCGTTGTGTTTGATGAAGGACATCTTGTAGAGTATGCAGCTCAAAAAGCTTTAACATATCGTTTAAAGCAAACGATGATGGAGCAACTTTTAACGAGATTGTTACAAAATGATATTCGTGAAGAGTTTGCACATTTAGTGGAAGAAACAATTTGGCAAACAGAGCGATTCTTTGATGTGTTACAAGAGAATAAAAAGGAAATTGCCGGTTCTGATCGTTTAGAAATTACTGTGACAGAAAAGGTAACTGCAGAGGCGAATAGACTTTACGCAAAAATCGGTGAAGTCGGTGACGCATTAGTATTTGAAAGTGAAATGCATACAGTAAACACATATGACTTAAATATCGTTGATGAACATTTAGATGTATTAGAACATTCACTTCGTCTGTTCATGCATGAGAAAAATGTAATTACATGGGGTGAAGAAGGTGATGGAGCCTTCACGTTAGTGATTATGCCACGTGCAGTAGAAGAAGTATTACAAGAGAAAGTATTCTCGAAGAAAATCCCGTATATTTTCTCGTCTGCTACATTATCTAATAACGATTCATTCGCATTTACAGCAAATAGCCTAGGGGTAAAAGATTACTTATCATTCTCAGTTGCCTCACCGTTTGATTATGAGGAGCAAATGGCAGTAAACTTACTATCGCATACGAAAGAAAATGAATGGGAAAGAAAGTGTCAATATACACTTGAAAATATACAGAAAACAAATGGACGTACACTTGTATTATTCCGTACAACACAAGAACTTGCAGCGTTTAAAGAATATGTAAGTAAAGAACAAATGTCCGTTCCGTTCCTATATGAAGGGGATCAAGAAATTAGTCAGCTCGTTTCTCGTTTCCAAAATGAAGAAGAGACTGTACTTTGTGCCGTTCATTTATGGGAAGGTTTAGATATTCCTGGTTCATCATTATCACATGTTATCATTTGGTCATTACCATTCCCTCCAAACGACCCTGTGTTTGAAGCGAAGCGTAAACATGTGAATGATCCATTCTGGGATGTAGATGTGCCTTATATGATTTTACGTCTTCGCCAAGGAATTGGGCGTTTAATTCGTACGAGCGACGATAAAGGTGTTATATCAATCTTCTTATCTGATACAGAAGATGAGAAAGTGATTGCAGCAGTGAAAAATGCACTACCAGTAGAAGCTAAAGAATTATAAGGAAAAAGCTTGGCGCTTGCCAAGCTTTTTTTCTATTATAAAAGGAATTTAGATTTCCATGTCGAATTAAGTTTGAGGTAGAAAAGGGAGGTTTTTATACGATGACAGTTGCTACATATGAAGTAGAAAAACAATTTTTAACATATGTGAAGAAGATTCAGAATTACGGAGAAGCATTAAGCTTAATGTTTTGGGATTTAAGAACAGGGGCACCAAAAAAAGGTGTGGATCAGCGTTCAGAAGTAATTGGTATGCTTTCGTCAGAAGTGTTTGTTATGTCGACTTCAGATGAGATGGGAAACTATTTAACGGAGTTAGAAGCTTTAATACGTGAAGATAAACTTTCTGAAACGACAAAGAAAATGGCTGAAGAGTGTCGTACAGAATATGATAGAAATAAGAAAATTCCACAAGCTGAATATGAAGCGTATGTGAAATTAGAAGCGAAAGCGGAAAGTGTGTGGGAAGAAGCTCGCGAAAAATCTGATTTCGAAATGTTCCGTCCGTATTTAGAGAAAATTGTTGAATTCAAAAAGAAATTTATTACATATTGGGGTTACGAAACATATAAATATAATACACTATTAGACATGTATGAGCCAGGAATCACAGTAGAAGTATTAGATCATGTATTTGGTCAATTGCGTGAGCGTATCGTTCCGCTTGTAAAAGAAATCTCTGAGTCTAAAAAAGGATTAAAAACAAGTGCTTTATCGGAACAATTTTCAAAAGAAAAACAAAAGAACTTTACATTAGAACTATTAAAGCAATTGAATTATGACTTTGAAGCAGGTCGTCTTGATGAAACAGTACATCCTTTCGAAATTACCTTAAATAGAGGGGATGTTCGTATTACGACACGCTATGATGAAAAAGATTTCCGTATGGCTGTGTTTGGAACAATTCATGAATGTGGTCATGCAGTATATGAACAAAACATTGCAGAACAATTTGAGGGTACACCGCTTTGCAGTGGTACATCTATGGGTATTCACGAATCACAATCATTATTCTTTGAGAACTTTATCGGCCGTAATAAATCATTCTGGAAGAAAAATTATGATTTATTAAAAGAGTATAGCGATGGTCAATTTGATGATATGTCAGTCGATGAGTTTTATGATGCAATTAACGAATCGAAGCCGTCATTCATTCGTATAGAAGCAGATGAGCTTACATACCCGCTTCATGTTATGGTTCGTTATGAGCTTGAGAAAGAATTATTTGATGGCACATTACAAGTGAAGGACTTACCAGCAGCTTGGAATGATAAGATGGAAGCATATTTAGGAATTCGTCCAGAAAATGATGCACAAGGTGTATTGCAAGATGTGCACTGGGCTGGCGGCTCATTTGGCTATTTCCCATCTTATGCACTTGGTTATATGTACGCAGCACAATTTAAACAAAGAATGCTAAAAGATATTCCGAACTTCGATGCATTACTAGAAGAAGGGAATGTGACACCAATTCGTGAATGGTTAACAAAAAACATTCACCAATATGGTAAAACGAAAAAGCCACTTGAAATTTTAAAAGATGTAACAGGTGAAGGGTTAAATGCGAACTACTTAGCTGATTATTTAGAAGCTAAATATAAAGAGATTTATGAGTTATAAAACAGGAGCTGCTTAATTGCAGCTCTTTTTTATGAGGGAGTGAGAGAAATGGGCTATATGTTTACAGTAATGTCGCAAACGGAAGCGGAAGAAATTGCATACAACTGGCATTATGAAGGGGAGTATTCTTTTTATGATATAGAGGCAGATCAAGAAGATTTAGCTGAATTTTTACATGATGAGAGTAGAGGGGACGACACATTTGCTGTGAAGGACAATGGTACTCTTATTGGCTTTTTTAGCTTTTGCAGAATGAATAGTCGAACGGTTGATATCGGACTAGGAATGAGACCTAATATAACTGGAAATGGATTCGGTTTAAAGTTCGTAAAAGCTGGACTAGATTTTAGTGAAGAAAAATATGGTTGTAACTATATAACACTATCAGTAGCGACATTTAATGAAAGAGCAATTACAGTGTATAAAAGAGCAGGGTTTGAAGCGGTTGGGACGTTTATACAGAAAACAAATGGTAGTTGTTTTGAGTTTTTGAAAATGAATTATATATGTAAAAATGATTAAGAAACAGTAGGGACCCTTCTGTTTTTTATTTGATTTTGAAATTTTGGAAGAGGATGTGTATGATAGAATTTTAGTAGCAAATAGTAGGTTTAGCGAGGAAAGGTAGAGGTAGTATGATTACAATTAAAACGAAAAATGAAATACATTTGATGCACGAATCTGGAAAGTTACTTGCTTCATGTCATAGAGAAATTGCGAAAATGATAAAACCAGGTATAACGACACAAGAGATTGATACGTTTGTTGAAATGTATTTAAAAAAGCATGGTGCAACGTCTGAACAGAAAGGTTACAACGGGTATCCCTATGCGATATGTGCATCTGTAAACGACGAAATGTGTCACGGGTTTCCGGCCGATGTTCCTTTAAATGAGGGAGATATTGTGACAATTGATATGGTAGTAAACTTAAATGGTGCACTTTCAGATTCTGCATGGACTTATATGGTGGGGGATATTTCTGCTGAAGCCAAAAGTTTATTGTTAGTAGCAGAGAGTGCTTTATATAAAGGGATTGATCAGGCGATAATGGGTAATCATGTAGGAGATATTGGTTATGCAATTGAAAGCTATGTATCTAATGAAGGTTTTTCTGTTGCAAGAGACTTTACGGGGCATGGGATTGGTAAAGAGATTCATGAAGAACCAGCAATTTTCCATTTTGGAAAGCCAGGACAAGGACCTCAGTTACAAGAAGGTATGGTAATTACAATTGAACCGATTGTAAATGTAGGTATGCGATATTCTAAAGTAGATTTAAATGGATGGACTGCACGAACGATGGACGGGAAATTATCAGCTCAATACGAGCATACAATTGCGATTACAAAAGATGGACCAGTCATTTTAACGAAGCTGTAATTGGGAATGAAAGAGTTTACAAAACTCGAACGAAAATAGTATTTTTAAAAAATTCGTACGTGTTTTTTCGATAAATGCTTTTCAAAGTACAAAAAGTACGTTATAATCCATCTATAAAATAAATAGTTAGCTACACTCATATAATCGCGGGGATATGGCCTGCAAGTTTCTACCGAAGTACCGTAAATACTTTGACTATGAGTGAGGACGAATATATTTGCTTGTTTAGCATTCTTTTTTTGCGAAACTCCAAAAGCGCGTCTCTCACTTGTAACGAGTGGTGGCGGCTTTTGGAGTTTTTTTATTGCATAAGAGGAGGAACAAACATGAAAGTATTACAAGAAAAGATTTTGAACGAAGGAAAGGTTTTATCTGGTGACGTATTAAAGGTAGATGCGTTTTTAAATCACCAAATTGATCCAGTACTTATGCAAGAAATCGGAAAAGAATTTGCTAAACGTTTTAAAGAAGATAATATTACAAAAATCGTGACGATTGAATCTTCAGGCATTGCACCAGCAGTTATGGCTGCATTAGAACTTGGTGTAAAAGTAGTTTTTGCAAGAAAGCGTAAATCGTTAACGTTACAAGATAATATGTACGTTGCAAACGTATATTCATTTACAAAACAAGAAACGAACGAGATTTCATTATCTCGAAATCATATCGATGAAAATGATCGTGTTTTAATTATCGATGACTTTTTAGCAAATGGTCAGGCTGCTTTAGGTTTAATGAGTTTAGTAGAGCAAGCTGGAGCAAGTATTGCAGGAATTGGAATTGTTATTGAAAAAGCATTTCAAGATGGAGGAAAGAAGCTTCGTGAACAAGGCGTTCGTGTTGAATCACTAGCAGAAATTGCATCACTTGATAACGGCACAGTTACATTTGTACAGCAAGAAACTGCGGAGGTGAAATAAACGATGAAGCAACATCCATTTAAAATCGCATCGCTTGGTATGCAGCATATGCTTGCGATGTATGCGGGCGCAATTATCGTTCCGCTTATTGTGGGCGGTGGACTTGGTTTAAATCAAAAAGAGTTAACATATTTAGTCTCAATTGATTTATTAATGTGCGGCGTTGCGACAATTTTACAAGCATTATCAAATCGCTTTTTCGGTATTGGACTTCCCGTTGTACTTGGTTGTACATTTACAGCTGTTGGACCGATGATTGCAATTGGAAAACAATACGGTGTGTCTTCTATTTACGGAGCGATTATTGCTGCTGGATTATTCGTTGTTATTTTTGCAAAGCTATTCGGGAAACTTGTAAAACTTTTCCCACCTGTTGTAACAGGATCTGTTGTTACAGTAATTGGAGTTACACTTGTTCCAGCCGCTATTAATGATATGGCTGGAGGAGTAGGCAGCAAAGATTTCGGTAGTCTTGAGAACTTAGCGTTAGCATTTGGTGTATTATTATTTATCATCGTTATGTATCGTTTCTTTGATGGTTTTATTCGTTCAATTTCTATTTTACTAGGTCTATTGTTCGGTACAATCGTTGCAGCTTTTATGGGGAAAGTAAGTTTGCAAGCTGTTGGAGAGGCGGATTGGTTCCACGGTATTCAACCATTTTACTTCGGTACTCCAACATTTGAATTAACACCAATTATTACGATGATTCTCGTTGCTTGTGTAGGGATTGTAGAAGCAACAGGTGTATACTTTGCATTATCTGATATTTGTAATAAAAAGATTGGTGAAAAAGAATTAACAAAAGGGTATCGTGCAGAAGGATTAGCGATGGTATTAGGTGGTATTTTCAACGCATTCCCATATACAACATACTCTCAAAACGTAGGGCTTGTTCAATTAACTGGAGTAAGAAATCGCGTTATTATTTATACTTGCGGTGGTATGTTAATCGTTCTTGGATTTATTCCTAAAATTGCAGCCATTACAACAATTATTCCGAAATCAGTACTTGGCGGTGCGATGTTAGCAATGTTCGGTATGGTTATGGCATATGGTATTAAAATGTTAAGTAGTGTTGATTTTGGAAGACAGGAAAACTTATTGATTGTTGCATGTTCTGTCGGAATCGGGCTTGGAGTTACAGTTGTTCCAACGTTATTCTCACAGCTTCCTGAAAATATTCGTATTTTAACGGATAACGGAATAGTTCTAGGAAGTGCGTCAGCAGTACTTTTAAATATCGTATTCAATATGGTGCCGCAGCGTAAAGTGAAAGTAAAAGAAGAGCCTGTTTCGATGCAAAGTGCGGTAAGAGAAGCGTAAAAAAGCAAGGTCTCATTATGAGACCTTGCTTTTCTTTTTAAGTGGCATCATTTTCCCGTACGTACCAAGGCGCCAAATGTACTCAAGTGGCCCGTATTGGTAATGAGAAAGCCACCAGCGGCTAATAAAGATTTGTAACGTGTAGAAGCCGATGCAAAATAGTGGTCCTACCCATAATGGAGCAGGATAATAATTTTTGAGCAATAGACCAAATACAAGTAATGTAACAATTGTATGTGAAAGGTAGTTTGTTAACGCCATTCGCCCAACGTACTGGAACGGACGTAATAATGTTTGCCATCTTTCTTGTTGTAATAAACGCATAAGCGTGAAAATGTAGAAGATGAATAATGTTTTCCCGCTAAACATTGTAAAGGCCTGCATATAAAATGGTTCATAAGATGGTTTTGATAAGAAGTAACGGACCATGAAGAACCACATTGGTAGTGTCAAAATGAACATAATGATTTGCCATTTTTTAAGCTTTGGATCTAACTCTTTCGTGCGGCGGAAAATATCTTTTTTGCCGGCGTATAAACCAAGTAAAAATAGTCCAACTGTTTCTGGGAGCATGAATATATTTAGTCCAATTCCTTCAGAATAAAATGCATGGAAACGATTTTGTATTTGTGACACCCAGTCTTCAAGTGGCATGATTGGTAAGGAAAACCCTAACTCTGCCTTTGGTACTAAGGCAACCACTATACTAGCGATTAGCATGAAAAATTGAAAAATACTTAGTAAAACTAATGCCCATATTAAAATAGTACGAGGCTCTCTCTTATAAAATAAGAATAAGAAAAACCCAGTGATTGCATAAGTATGTAAGATGTCCCCGTCCCATAAAAGAACATAATGCAAGAAACCAAATAATAATAAAATGAGAAGACGGCGAACAAATAAAGTTTTTGGACGATCTGTTTTCGCCTCAGCCCGACTCATAAAGATGTAAAAACCTAATCCGAATAAAAATGAGAAAATGGTATAAAACTTCGTTTGAATAAACATGTCAAAAAACAAGCGAATATAGCTGTCTAACCCCTCATAAACGCCTGAAATGTCTCGAGAATCAACACCAGCGATAATTGGCCAGTTAACAAGAAAAATACCTAGTACAGCTATTCCTCTAATGATATCGATGGAGTGTATCCTCTCGCCTTGTGTAAGATTTTGTGTCATTTTTTCCCTCCTTGTTAAGTAATTCCCTTTTATTATACAAAATGTAAGATAGAGGGTATAGGGTATATTTCCAATTTTTTTAACTGTTAAGTTATGTAGGATGAGATATAATAAGAGTGCACAACAAGTTTTAAACTTCTTTAAAACAGGCAGTAAAGCTCCTTTTCCCGAAGGAGCTTTCTTTTTTAGAAATTTGTTGATAATGATTCTCTTTAATGATAAAATGTATTCAAAAGTGATAATCATTATCAAAAAAAGGTTGGTGTGTTAATATGGTGTATGCACTTGTTGCAGGAACGATTGCTATATATGTTGGTGTTACAAAGTATGTATTAAATGGAGTAGGAACAATAAAATGAATAATATTACATAAAATCCCTTTCATTTGTAAAAAGAATGAAAGGGATTTTTTTATTTTTAATGAGAATATGCTGAAAATTTAGTATGATAGTAAAGTGAAACTGTAATCATTGGGATGCCCAGTCCTAAATGATTATTGTCACACAAATAGCGGGATAAAGTATATACATCTTGGATAAAGGGGAACAAGGGGATGACAAACATAGTACAGACAAACGGTATGAAAAAACTTGTTTGTTTTTATGAAGAGTGGCAAAAACATGGAGATGCAGAGAATAGTTTGAAGTTGTTTGAAGTGATTCAAAAATATAAACAAGAACAGCTTATGATAGCTTTTTGTGGTCATTTTTCGGCAGGGAAATCGACAATGATGAATCATCTATATAAAGCGCAATTACTACCGACAAGTCCAATTCCAACGAGTGCTAATGTCGTTAAAATTGAAAAAGGTTCTGATCGCGTTGTTGTTACGATTAAGTCTGGAGAACAGTATGAATATGACGGCGCATATTCAGCGGAAGAATTAAAACAAATATGTAAAGACGGTGATGAAGTAATTGGTGTTCATATTTATCGAAATGATGCACCAATTCCTGACGGAGTTATGTTAGTTGATACGCCAGGAATTGATTCTACAGATGATGCTCACCAATTAGCAACAGAATCAACACTGCATCTTGCAGATGTTATTTTTTACATGATGGATTATAACCATGTCCAATCAGAAGTAAACTTACAATTTGTTAAAGAATTGAAACAACGTAATAAAACGGTTTATCTCGTTGTAAACCAAATAGATAAACATAAAGAAAATGAACTATCTTTTGAGGAGTATAAAGAAAGTGTAAAACAATCTTTTGCTAACTGGGATATTGAAGTAGATGGTATTTTCTATACATCACTGCGAATGATGAATCATCCATACAATGAGATTCAAAGTTTAGAAGTACTAATCTCTTCTATCATGAAAGAAAAAGAGCAGTATGTAAGTAAGGGAATGGAGCGAGAAACAGAATATTTACTGCAAGAACATTTCTCATTTATTCTTTCTGAAAATGAAAAACAGCTTATAAAATATGAGGAAGAATTAGTCTCACCACTGTCGATTTCAGAGATTGTTGAAAAGAAGGAAGAGTTAATTGAAAATAAAAATCGAGCATCGAGTAAAGAATCTGATGTAAGAAATGAATTTATTAAAGGTTTACAAGCTATATTAGATAACGCGTATTTAATGCCATTTGAAATGAGAGAATTGGCAAATGAGTATTTAGAAACGAAATTAACGAAATTTAAAGTTGGTTTGCTATTTGCGAAGGGAAAGACGGAGCAAGAAAAACAGAGACGTGTAGATGCTTTTCATTCCGCCCTTCAAAAGACTGTTGAAACGCAACTTGATTTTCATGTGAAAGAATTCATTGTAACCTTCTTAAAAGAAGAGGGATTATTTACAGAGGAAATCGGGAAGGACATATATGCTCTAGAAATTGCTTTCGGGCCAGAATTATTGGCTGAAACAATTAAACAAGGGGCTGGCTTTACCGGTGATTACTTACTTCTATATACAGCTGATGTTGCAAATGAGTTGAAAAAAAGATATTTTATGAAATCTCAGCAAATCTTTGGGAAAAGTACGGGTACATTGCAGAAAAAAGCGAAGATAGAAGTTGCTCGTATTGAAGAAGAGATTGAAAAATACACGATGTTACAAACAGCAAAAGAAACGAAATTACAATACATTAAGGCGTATGAGGAATATGAGAGCTATTTAGGAGATGTTTGGAATGAACATATTTCTATACCAGATGGATTGCGAATAGACGAAATATTACAAAGTGAAAAACAAATTGTTAGTGAGAAGTTTACGCTACAAGAGCAAGAAATCGTAAATGATAACGAAATGGCTAGTGAAGAAGAAATTAAAGGGACGGCAGCTTTAAATATTCAGCGTATATTAGAAAAAGTGAAGAAAGCTGAAACAATATTAGATCCATTGCCTACACTGAAACATTTACAGCAAGAAGTAGTTGGAAAAAGACAGCGTGTAGAAACGAAGCAATTTACAGTAGCATTATTTGGAGCTTTTAGTGCTGGGAAATCATCATTTGCTAACGCATTGCTCGGTGAAAAGGTGCTTCCTGTATCACCAAACCCAACGACAGCAACGATTAATCAAATTTTGCCGGTTACAGAGGAAAAACCACACGGAACAGTGATTGTTCAGTTTAAATCAAAGCAAGCACTATTAGAAGATGTGAAAGCTGTTTATAAGCTGTTTCATTATGAGATTACTACGTTAGATGAAGCGTTAACGCAAATTGATAAAATTATGAAATATCCTTCACCGAGCGGGAAGCAAAAAACAACATTTAGCTTTTTACGAGCGGTACAAAAAGGATATGAGGCAGTTGCCGCTCATTTAGGGGAACAAGTACAAGTAACGTTAGAAGAATTCTCTGATTATGTAGCTAATGAAGAAAAATCATGCTTTGTTGAGTATATGGAGCTTTATTACGATTGTGCTTTAACAAGACAAGGAGTAGCTCTTGTAGATACACCAGGAGCTGATTCTATTAACGCCCGCCATACGGATGTTGCATTCCAGTATATTAAAAATGCGGATGCTATTTTATTCGTAACATACTATAATCATGTTTTCTCTCGTGCAGATCGTGAATTTTTAATTCAGCTCGGTCGTGTAAAGGATACGTTTGCGCTTGATAAAATGTTCTTCTTAATTAATGCGGCCGATTTAGCAGAGTCTGAAGAAGAACTTGAAATGGTAAAAGGTTATATTGCAGATCAGCTCTTGCAATATGGTATTAGAAATCCACGTTTATTTGCAATTTCAAGTTTATGTGCGCTTGAGGAAAAACAAGGGGAAAGTATTGACAAAGAAAAGTATGGCGTTTTACAAAACTCTGGGATTGCTAAGTTTGAAGAATCATTTACATCCTTTATGATGAGGGATTTAATGCTTGTATCTGTGCATGCTTTATATGGTGCATTGCAAGGAGCAAATCAACTTCTAGTAAATATGATAAATGGCGCAAAGCAGGGAAATGATGAGAAAGCGAAGCAAACAAAAAAATATGAAGCAGAGCGTGATCAGCTACTTCATATTATTTCGTCATATAGTGTGCTGGCTGAAGAACAAGCAATGCAAAATGAAGTGAAAGAATTGCTTTATTACGTACAACAACGCTTATTCCTGCGCTATAACGATGTGTTTACTGAATTTATTAATCCAGCATCACTTCGAACAGAGGGGAATGTAAAAACGCAGTTGCAACAGTGTGTAATGGAATTAGTTTCATTTATTCAACATGATTTATTACAAGAAATGCGTGCAACATCATTACGCCTTGAAAGATGGATAGATGAAGCGATGAAGCGTGCAAAGGATGAAATTGTTGTGAACTGCAAAGGAGAAAATGAATCGATTTCTCTGGGCGGAACAGTAGATTATGAATATAAAGTTATTACACATAAAGAGCCATTTCCTTCAATAGAAATAAAAGATTTCAAAAAGGCACTAGCGCATTTTAAAAATGAGAAAAGCTTTTTTGAAAAAAATGATAAAGCTTTTATGCAAGAAGACGCTAAAGGAGTACTAGAACCTTTCGTATCAAACTATGTAGCTGATGAAGAAGATTTATTTGTTCATCATTATAAGCAAGAGTGGGATACAAAATGGAATTTATTCCAAAAAGTGATGCAGCAAGATGTTGAGAAATATTATGAAAGTATATTATTTGCTTTAGCTGAAACAATTGATGTGACACTATATGAGCAAAGTAAAGAAGAGCTTCAAAAGCAGTTAATAGAAATAGAAAAAGAAATTTATGTTATATAGTCGCTATGAAAAAAAGATTCGTTCAATTTTCTTTTGTAATACAGTATCTAAAGATTTTACGAACCCTGCGAATTCATCAGTAGAAATCATATGAGTAAGAACTAAGCGTCTGCCGTCTGGTGTTTCACCGCATAAGACGAATGAAGAAAACTCATATGTTTTGTTTTCGACTACTAATTTTGGATAGGAATATGTGTCGTTCTTCTTTTTCTTTCCATCAATGGAGATGACGTTGCATTTTTTCTCATTGTTGTCCATGGTGAATCCCTCCTTTCTATTACTTATGGTAGACAAGGAGGGTTTAGAACAATGGAGAAGGGGGAATTTTTATGGATGTTGTATTAGATCGTGTTTCTAAAGATAATGTGCCAAAGTCTTTACTTTTGCTTGCTGATCCAAGCGAGCGGCAAATCGCTACATATATACAGAGAGGAATGGTATATGTAGCTAAAGTAGAGGGGAAAGTGGTTGGTGTATATGTGTTGTTGGAAACAAGACCAAAGACGATGGAAATTATGAATATTGCGGTTGTAGAACATATGCAAGGGAGAGGTATTGGTAAGAACATGTTGCTGCATGCGATAGAAACAGCTAAAGGATATGGCATGTACAAGATTGAAATTGGGACAGGTAATTCTAGCGTTTCACAACTTGCGTTATATCAAAAATGTGGATTTCGTATTTTTTCTATTGATTTTGATTACTTTTCGAAGCATTATGAAGAAGAGATTATTGAAAATGGAATTGTATGCCGTGATATGATTCGGCTTGCAATGGAATTGAATCAGAACGTATAACTTATTTAGGGGGAAGAGAAGATGGAAGTACATAAAGCAATTACAGCACATTCTCGTAAACAAAATGAAAGTGTAAAAGCATGTTTACAATTAGATGCGCAGCGTGAAGCAGCTATTGAAGCAGCCGTATCTCTTGCGTCAAATGGGAAAGAATTTTCGGTTGATGTCATTAATGTTGTAACAAAGCAAATTAATGATCTTGCAAAAAATGGTGTTACACTACAGCGTAAATATGTTACAGAAGAAATGGTTATGGAGTATGTAAGTCGTTTGCAAGAGAAAGAAGGTCGTTAAAGATGATAGTTACAGTCGAATGGTTACGTGAGCATATAGAAGATGAGAACGTCCGTATAATCGATTGTCGTTTTGATTTAGCGAATCCTAATTGGGGTAGAGAAAAGTATGAGGAAGAACATATTCTTCATGCGTTATATTTTGATTTAAATTTAGATCTATCAAGTCCTGTAACAGAACATGGTGGCCGCCATCCGTTGCCAAATATTGAGGAGTTTGTAGACAAGCTTTCGCAAGCTGGTATTGATGAACATACGACAGTAATTGCGTATGACAGTCAAGCTGGTGCAAACGCCTCTCGTTTATGGTGGTTATTAAACTATGTAGGACATGAAAAAGTATATATATTAGATGCTGGACTTCCGGCTTGGAAAGAGAATGGATTACGTACAACGGCAGAAATTCCTGTTGTTGCACGAAAAACATTTAAAGCAAATATACAAGATCATATGCTTGTAACGATGGACACGGTCAAAGAGAATATTCATGCAGGTACAGATATTACGCTAATTGATTCTAGAGAGCCAAAACGTTATATTGGTGCTGAAGAACTCGTTGATTCGAAGGCAGGGCATATTCCAACAGCAGTAAACTATTTTTGGAAAGATGGAATTTTAGAATCAGGACGTTTTAAAAACAACGAGGAACAGCAAGGACGTTTCCAAAATCTCGATAAAGAGAAGGAAACAATTGTATATTGTGGTTCTGGCGTTACAGCGTGTCCAAATATAGTTGCATTAAAATTAGCTGGTTTTCAAAATGTTAAATTGTATGCAGGTAGCTGGAGTGATTGGATTTCTTATCCAGAAAATCAAATTGAAAAAGAAGAAGATTAATCACTTGCATGCAAAAATAATTTGTATTAAAATAAGGTCACAAGCAAGAGATTGCTTCAAAAATAATATATTTTACACATTGGAAACAATGTGATAATATAACGACAAGTGAATAATACATCCTGCGGTGTACGTAACTTATTTATGTCTAAAACCGATGTTAGTTATACGGAAGCTCAATATTTAGCGACCATCATCAAGCCTTCCTTGTGGAGGAAGATGTACGGTAACTGTGAGGGCATCCACCTGCGAGTAGCGGGTTTTTGGACATTTACGAGGAGCGGCACGTGCGGGGGTCTTATTTCAACTAACATTATATAAAATTCCTACGGTGTACGTAGCTTGTGTATGTCTTAAACCAATAAGTATAATACGGAAGTTCAATATTTAAATGTAGATAGCAGGCCATCTTTTTAAGAAGGAAGCTACGAACATTTGTGAGAACATCCACCTGTGAGAGCAGGTTTATGGACATCTATAGATAACGGCATATGTGGGGCTATATAAAAACCTTACGTTTTATACGTAAGGTTTTTTTGTTGAATAAATATGTTCATATTATCTCGATTCACCGGTGAAATTCCCATAATAAATATAGCACTTGCGGTCTTCATCAATTTCTCTTGAATCTAGGGTGAATTCTAAATGCATTCCATCCCGTTGAATATATATAATATCTGAATGGAGGGACGGTAAGATTTCCTCGTAATTCCACACATCTTTACTTTCTATTATAATAGAATTCGTTTCCTTTAGCTCTCTAATTTCAAAACCTATGTGGGAGTATGTAGGATCTGAAGGGTCATTGGAAAACGCTTCTTTTTGAACATATATAACTGCTGCTCCGTCTGGATCTACTGAAGTGGCAGTAACAATATACGTATTGCTATCTTTTATAAAATATTCACAAGTCATTCGTGCGACGATTTCAGAGATAGAAATGTTTGTGTAGTTCCATAAAGCAGGATATAGCTTAGTTTCATCATGGAGTCGATATTCTAATCGCATTTTATCCCTCTTCTTCCTTTTTCTTCTACTTTATCATGGCTTCTTATATAATAGAAATATAATTTATAAAGGGGAGTGCAAAGGTGACAAAAACAAAATGGTTAGTAGGCGGTGTCTTAACGTCTCTAATGACAGGCACTTTATTTGGCTGCGCGCAAGATATTCCCCCAAAGCCGAATGATAATAGTTGTTCTGATTGGGATTGGGATGATGAACTGGGTGTATGGCAGTGTGAAGATAGTAGTTCTGGTTATAGAGGACATTACTTTTATGGTGGTAAATACTATCAAAATAAATCCACTTTCAAAAATTCATCAGAGTTTAAATCTTATCAATCTTCGTCAGAATTTAAAGGTGGAATTGGAAGCGGTTCAAAGGGTGGATTTGGAGGCTAAAATATGTCGCAATACATAAAGAGACGAAAAGAATTTTATTCGAATTATCCAAATTTCTGGTCGGATTTATATGAAAGTGAGTATAGTTTGTTTCATGTTTTTCCAATAACAGAGCAAACTATGAAACAGTTGCAAGTAGCGACTGAACGAATGGGGGAAATATTTTTTAAGACTGCTAGAATTCTTCGGAGTTTATCTGACGAGCAGCTGCTAGAATTTGGTTTTCCACCTACAAGCTTGCCTTTTATTAGGTTGAAAGGACTGTATCCTGAATCTGTTATTTCACGATTTGATTTTGCCTTAACAGATGATAATTGTATTAAAATGCTTGAGTTTAATAGTGATACACCAACTTTTATTGTAGAATGCTTTCAAATGAATGGGAAAGTTTGTGAAGAACTAGGCTATGATAACCCAAATGTAAATGACGAGCGTTTACTGTCTTCTGGTATTACAAAGGCTGTAATGGAAGCAACAAAAGGGATAGAGACTCCAAATGTCGTTTTTACCTCTCATCATGAACATATAGAAGATTGGAATACGACTATGTATTTGAGTCAGTTATGTCGAGTTGAAAATAAAGTGATGCCAATGTCGGAGCTTAGAATTACTGATGATGCTTTAGTAGATGGAGATGGTGTACGAATCGATGTTTTGTATCGTCAAACATATCCGATTGAAGATTTGATTGAAGATCAAGATCCGGAAACAGGGGATTTGGTAGGAGTGGAACTTTTGCAACTTGTGAAAGAAGGAAAGCTTTTTATTATAAATCCTATATCAGCTTTTTTACTTCAACCTAAATCAATTCAATGTCTTATTTGGGGACTAGCAGAAGAAGGTGCTTTTTACACAAGTGAGGAACAACAGTGGATTAAAGAATACATGTTACCTACATATTTAGAGCCGGATTTATTTTTGGAAAAGAATTCTTTCGTTCAAAAACCTTCGTTTGGTAGGGAAGGGGATACGATTACGATTCGTGATAAAGACGCAAGTATTATAATTCGAAATGTGCATGAAACATATAAAACGTCACTACCGATATTTCAAGAATATACAGAGCTTCCAGTAGTTGTTCTGGAAACTGAAAAAGGGATTGAAGAGCTCTCATATGTATTTGGGGCGTTTTTAATTGCTGGAAAAGCGAGCGGTATCGGTATACGTGCTGGAGGAAAAATTACAGGGAATGAATCTTATTATTTACCGGTAGGTATTAAGAAGGGGGAAAATAAATGATTAATTTTTTACTATATTTAGGAGTATCACTTGCACTGTTATCTATCGGCCTTTTTCTTATGGAAGTAACAACGAAAGTGAAAGAGTTCAAGTTAATGGCTCAAGGAAACAAAGCGGTAAGCTATGTACTTGGAGGAAGAGTACTTGGGCTAGCTATCGTTTTATATTCAACAGCTGCTAATTCTATTTCACTTTTGGATATGGTTTCGTGGGGAGCAGTTGGGATATTAGCACAGATTGTTGTATTTTATTTAGCAGAATGGCTTACACCACGTTTTAACATTAATGAAAGCCTCGAAGAAGATAATCAAGCAGTCGGTCTATTCCTTATGTTTTTATCACTTTCAATCGGAGTTGTAATTGCTGGTTGTGTAACATATTAAAACCCTTACGTTTTAACGTAAGGATTTTATTTTTTATGTGCTAATTTTTTGCAATATATGTTCAAATAATTTATCCCGCTATTTGTGGGCAGTAAAACTTCTACTTCAAAATTCAGCTGGAGCAAAGAAGTTAGTTGGGAGATTAACTGCCCGTAAAAGCTCGATTGGAGAGGGCTAATAATCAGTGGGGGATGAACAAAACTCCCACTGATTAAAGTTTCACTTTATGTAGTCGAATGCGTATTAGTGTACTCTACAAGAGGTAGTTGTTGTAATAAGGAAAAGTTTCCATACAAAGTGTTGACATCTATTTTAAATAAGAGTAACATTTTCTATGTAATGAAAATAAGTCTCTGTTAGGTGAGGCTCCTGTATAGAGAAATGCTACTGCCCAAAAATGTCGAGAGACGCCAATGGGTCAACAGGAATGATCGAATTAAGGTTTTTCTTAACGTAGCTGGTAATGAACCTATGCTATACAGTGCTAAAACTCGGTGAGGGAGAGGTCCGTAGATTTCTAATTATATTAGGAATCGTTTATTTGTGTATGCAATGACCTTTGCTCTCTTATGAGTAAAGGTCTTTTTTGTTACAAAGCTATGACTAATTTCATAGTATAGATTATAACTAAAAAATAAATGAGGAGGTGAGGAGCATGTCAAATTCTGACTCGGTTCCGTTACCCATATGCTTCAAATCAAAAATATATGATGTAGGCAGGAAACGACTTGTTCCTCCCTTTATATTTATCATAATGTAGCGTTTATTTGAGTATTCCAGCGCTAGACACTTTCACGCTAAAGTGGATAAATTGAGAAACAAAGCGTTTCTTCCTATGGTATAAAGGAGGAGACGATAATATGTTATATGCAAACAAAACTGTGGGTAACACGTCATATAAACTAAGTAAAAAATCAATAAAAGAACAAATAATGCTCCAAAAAAATAAAGATTTATTAATTGAAATTGCAACGAGAGATGTAAAATCTGTATTTGCGTATTTTAAAACAACAAGAGACGGACTATCTGTGAAAGAAGCACAAAAACGAATTCAAGTATACGGCCGAAATGAATTAATTTCAAAAAGAGCGCGTATTGCGGAAGTGATGATAAAGCTAAGTGAAATGATTCCAGGTCTTTCAAAACAAAATGCACGTGATGAATTACAATGTGAAACAGTTACTGTTTCTAGAGTAGAAGCATCTAGCCTAACAGGGCTAAACAATGAATTGAAAATGATGAAGCTACCAGTACAAGAGCTTGTACCTGGGGATATGATTTTTCTTTCAGAGGGCGATACAGTACCAGCAGATGTACGTATTATTTATGCAAATGATTTATTAGTGAATGAATCTATGCTGACAGGAAACGATGCTAGTATTGAGAAATTTGAAAGCTGCTATCATCTAGAACGTAAACGATTTATTCCATTAAAACGGATGAAAGACTATAATCCACTTGAACTTGAAAATGTATGTTTCAAAGGTACGTATATTGTTGGGGGAACTGCAAAAGCTGTAGTTGTTTCGACAGGTAAAAATACGTATTCAGGAATACTTCATACTTGTTGTGGTAGAACGTCTTAATTTGTTAATGATGCTAAATATAAAAAAACAATGTATAATAGACAAAGTTGAACAAAAACGTAGAATGGTAATCTATATATAACCTTACGTGATAACGTGAGGTTATTATTTTTTGTTAGTAGGAGAGGTATTATGAAAAAAGTATTATTAGTTGATGGTATGGCACTATTATTTCGTGCTTTTTACGCAACAAGTGTCTACGGACAATTTATGAAGAGACAAGATGGTACCCCAACGAATGGGATTCATGGTTATATGAAACATTTATTAACGGCAACACAAGCAATTGAGCCAACACACATTGTAACGTGCTGGGATATGGGAAGTACGACATTTAGAACAGAATCGTTCTCGAATTATAAAGCAAATCGTGCAGCACCGCCGGAAGAATTAATTCCACAATTTGATTTAGTGCAAGAAATGACTGCGAAATTATCTATTCCAGTCATCGGTATGAAAGGTTATGAAGCTGATGATTGTATCGGTACACTTGCAAAACAATATTGTAACGAAGCGGAAGTTTATATTTTAACTGGAGATACAGATCTACTGCAACTTGTTGAAAAGAACGTTACAGTTATGCTTCTTCGTAAAGGAATTGGAAATTATGAGTATTATACACCGGAGAAAATCATGGAAGAGAAAGGTGTAGAACCTTGGCAAATTGTCCATGCAAAAGCATTCATGGGAGATACAAGTGATAATTATCCAGGTGTAAAAGGTATTGGTGAAAAAACAGCGTATAAGCTTATTCAAGAACATGGTACAGTATCGGCAGTACTAGAAAATATAGCATCATTAACGAAAGCACAGCGTACAAAAATTGAAAGTGATTTAGAGAACTTAAATATCTCTTTACAATTAGCGCAAATTCATTGTGAAGTTCCAATTTCATGCTCGTTAGAAGAAGGGGTGCACACAATGGATGAAGAAAAACTACGATTCGTTTGCAACGAAATGAACTGGGGAAGACCTGAAATATTAATTAATATGCTTTAAAAGGTATGGAAAGGTAGATCAAATACATTTTTGATCTACCTTTCTTTTTTTGTTCACAAAGTTGTCAGAAAATAAACTCGATATTCATATGAAGTTCAAATAGATTTCACAACAATCAATTATTATAAGAACACACAGATAATTTCTTATCTTTTATATAAACCATCCCCCAAGGAGGAAAATAAACATGCGAAAAAAAGTGAGAAAATCCTTTAAACAATTATTAACTGAAAATAAACAATCATTATTAAGTAATAAAGAGAATATGAAAGAGATAGAAGAACGAATTGAGAAACGACATGTAGCATATAGTTGTTCTAATAATTGAATGAAGATTGATTTATAACACCCCTTCACAAAGTGAAGGGGTGTTATAGTGTAGTGAGAAGGGACAAAGAAGGGAGAGCTATTGTGTGAATGTAGTGGAGAAGCTTGGAGAAAATAATATATCATGTCTTATTAGTCTATCGGAAAGGATAGGCTGGGATTATAGTTTAGAAGAAATCGACACCATTTTAAGTTCAGGTATCGTATATGGCATGCGGAATGGAAAGGGAGAAGTAATTGCTAGTGCAGCAATTATATTATATGAAGGGGCATTAGCGTCTATCGGAATGGTGATTGTACATCCAGATTATAAAGGAAGAGGGCTCGGAAAAACGATAATAGATTCATGCGTTAAGAGCGTATCAACTCATACTCCAATTATGCTAATTGCTACGGATGAAGGAAAGCCTTTATATGAAAAGCTAGGATTCAGAGCGGTGAGTTATGTTTCTAAATACATATGTAATGTGTATAATGAATTTCATAAATATGAAACAAATGAAGAGTATATCATTAACTATGAAGAGCAAGATTTTGAAGATATAGTACAAATAGATGAAGGTGCATTTGGAGCAAATCGTAAAGAATTTTTAAGGTATAGAATTACACAGAGTGAACAATGTGTAGTTATTAAAGATAGAAAGAAAAAAATTATAGGTTATGGTCTAAGTATACAAACACCAGAAAATAAAATAATAGGACCAATCGTTGCTAAAAATGACACAATGGCAATGGGAATTGTTCATTCTTTAGCAAAAGGACATATTGGAAAATTAAGAATTGATGTACCAGAAGGAAAGAAAGATTTCATGAAAGAATTAGAGATTACTGGTTTTAAAAAGGCTAATACACCACCAATTATGATGAAAAATAGCGATGAATTATTAAAAAGGAATAATGAGCTATATAGTATTGCGGCACAAATTTTTGGATGAAAAAAGAATCCTTTTCACGTAAGGATTCTTTTTTAGGTAATTTAATCACGATATTGGTCATGAGTAGGTTGAAAGAGGTCTTCCTCGATATCCCTCACCATAGAAAAATGATCGACGTTATAATGCCCATGTAAAGTTTTATTATGATGACCAATAATTTGCTCTGCAGACAATACGTCAGAATCAGTTGTGGAATGACCATTTTTAATTAATGTAACGTCAAATCCTTGTACAGTAGCTGTTCTAACTGCGGTGTCAATGCAATGTTCTGTTTTACATCCACCTATAACAATATGATTAATTTTTTCTTCTTTTAAAAGTTCAAGTAAAGAAGTGCCATAGAATGAGTTTGTTGCTGCTTTATTAATAAGGATTGCAGACTGAGGTACTTTAATTTGATTATGTACTTCAAATCCTACACCACTACCAGAAGCAACATCGATATCTCTTACGAAAACAATAAGGGCATTTGAATCTATTGCTTTTTGTACGGCTGTATTTAGTGTAGATAATAGCACGGTTTTACGAAAAACTTCATTTTCTTGTTCATTTCCATCAATTAATTCTTGCTGAGCATCGATAATTAATAGTGCTTGTTTCATTCGCTATCCCCTTTAATATAAAATAAATTCCATTTTACATATTCTTTTATATTGTAAGGAAATCCTCTATTGTCTACGAAGTAGACGATAGATTTACAAAGTTGTCAAATAAATTTCATTCTCATAGCGTGTAAAAACATGTATGATAAGAAGTGGAGAATTTTTGAGTAGGTGGGAATATCATGCAAACAGTAGAAGATTATCTTTCATTCTTACATACGAAAGGATTTAAATTATCAGAGGAAGCACAAGGGTTTATTATGTTCGGACAGGGATATACGGGTGCATCTGATGGAATTGTAAACGCAGCAATAGAAGCGACGATTAAACATCAATTACAGTTTGATGGGAGTTATTTTGTTGCGTTATTAGAACGATTGAAAGAAGAAGAAATTACAGATAAAAAAAGCGCTAAGGCTTTTATGCGGAAGTTACAAGCGTAACTTCACGCAGCCCGCGCTTCTTTTTTTGTCTTTGAAGGAAGTTCAACAAAAACCATACCTAGGAATATACATAGACACCCGATAATGGCAGAAATAGAAAGTTGTTCGTTTGCAACTAGAACGCCTGTTAATGCAGCAAAAACGGGCTCCATTGCGAAAATAATTGCTACTCTCGTTGGAGAAGTGTGTTTTTGTGCAGATGTTTGAATGAAAAAAGCAATTGATGTCGCAAACAGGGAAGTTAGAAAGAGAGCGAATAAAAAGGACTGATTCGTCCATAGTGACACTGAAAATAATTTTTCCCAATCTTCAAACAAAAAGGCGCAAATAGAAGAAAACATACCAACAGCTAATACTTGTGACGTGCTTAACAATAAAGGTGATATTTTCTTAGAAAAGAAGCCGTTAACAAGAATATGGGCAGCGAAAGCAACTGCACAACCAAGAACGAGTATATCTCCAATGTTTAATTGAAAAGAATCACCAGCCGTTAATAAGTATAAACCTGCTGTTGCTACAGCAATACCGAGTACGATAAAAATGGTAGCTTTTTGTTTTAAAAAGATAAAAGACAAAATTGGTACCATAACGATACTAAGCCCTGTTAAGAAACCAGCTTTTGAAGAAGTTGTATAAAGTAAGCCGAATGTTTGTAATACATAGCCAACACATAAAAAGAAGCCAACGATTAATCCAGCGAGACTACTCTGTTTTATATCTTGTTTTGAAGATTTTTTTGAGAAAATCATTTGAACGAATAATAAAATAACTCCGGCGAATAAAAAGCGAATACCATTAAAAGTAAACGGACCAACGAAAGACATAGCATTTTGAACGACAACAAACGTAGCTCCCCAAATAAAAGAGACAAATAATAAAGCAAGAGGAGCAATCCAATCTTTTTTCACACTCATACCCCCGTTAATTTTGTAAGATAGCTTTTCTAGCTAATTCATCAGCGACTTTATTTTGACTACTTGGAATCCACTTAATAAAAAAGAGATCGAAACTTTTTATGTACTGCAGTGCTTCCTCTAATAGTGGTGCAAACATTTTATTTTTTGCGTATTCTTTTTCAACAGCTCGCTCGACAAGTTGCGAATCTGTACGAAAAGAGACAATGTTATAATTATGCTCCGTGCAATATTTTAATGCTGCAAGTAAAGCGTGGTATTCTGCTTCATGATTGGACATTGTCCCAAGGGGAAATGATAATTGTACAGCTGGTTGAACCCCTTTAATAAACACTCCTGCACCAGAAGGACCAGGATTTCCTTTTGATGCACCATCAATATATACTTCAATCAAAATGAGAAACCTCCAAATTATAAGATTATCCCCTACTTATATGTTTCCTTGAAGTAGGGGATAGAGTACTTAGCCGATTGTAAGACTATAACGACATGTAAATGTTTCATTCGCTTGTAAAGATTGAATTCCTTTTTTTTCCTTGAAATCTTTTGCTGGATTTATTTCATCAGCAATCCCGTACCAAGGTTCAATACATAAGAAAGGTGCGTTCTCGCCTGGTGTCCATACGCCGACAAATGGGAAGCCGTCAAATTCTACTTTTACAAATTTATTATGTTTATGAGAACGAATAGAGATTTCATTCGTATTCATATTTTCAAAAATAAGCGCATCATTTTTGAATAAATCGTATGTAAGTGGTAATTCATTCGTATTTTCAGCGATTAATTGCTTTTTACTTGAAAGGTAAGGTCCTTCTAATACGCTTGTTTCTAATCGTTCAGAACCATTAAATGATAAATGATAATCTGTAAATGATTCGCCCTCTAATAAGGGGAAGTTGAAACCAGGGTGTGCTCCGATTGAGAAGAACATCTCTTTTGAAGTAGGATTATTTACTCCATATGTTACATGAACGATTTGTCCGTCTAGCTCATAAGAAACGAGTAATTCGAATTCGTATGGGTATTTTTTTAATGTTTCTTCATTACTAGTAACAATATAAGTGATATTCGTTTCACTTTGTTCTTTTACAGAGAATGTAAGATCACGAGCAAAGCCGTGTTGTGTTAAAGAATATGGTTTACCATCTACGTAGTATGTATTATCTACTAATCGGCCGACAATTGGGAATAAAATTGGTGCGCGGCGCCCCCAATAAGTAGAATCGCCTTGCCATAAGTATTCAGTGTTATCTTCTTTTAAGCGAACGCTTTGTAATTCTGCACCTTTGTCAGAAATGGAAACGATCACTTTTTCATTTTGAATTGTTGCTGTCATGAAGTGAAACCTCCTAAATCTTTCATATGTTTTATTATACGTTGTCCAAAAGAAAAAAGGTAGTAAATGATAGGAATCTATTGACGAAAGAGTGCCTATTGCGTAAAATATACTCTTGTTGCTTAAAAACGAATAACGTGGTTCGAAACCATCCCACGTAAAAAAACTAAGGAGATTTTGTCATGAATATAAGAACATTAGTCGGTAATGGTATTTTAGCGGCATTATATATTGCTGTTTCTATGCTTATTCAGCCATTTGGCTTTACGAATGTACAGTTTCGTATTTCAGAGATGTTTAATCATCTCGTTGTATTCAATAAGAAAGCAATTTACGGGATTGTATTAGGTGTATTTTTAACGAATCTCTTTTTCTCACCTATGATCGCTTACGATTTAGTGTTTGGAGTAGGACAATCGATTCTTGCACTACTTGCAACTATTATTTCTATGCGCTTTATTAAAGGTGTTTGGGCTCGCATGATTTTTAATACGGTGATCTTTACAGTCACAATGTTTATGATAGCAATCGAACTTCATCTTGCATTTGATCTGCCATTTTTATTAACATGGCTAACGTGTGCAGTTGGTGAATTTGTTGTAATGGCGATTGGTATGCCTGTAATGTACTGGATTAATAAGCGAGTACAATTTGAAAGATTTATGTAATAGGTGAAAGAGCCGTTCCTTATATAGGGTGGCTCTTTTTGTATGTGATTATATTGAATATAATACTGTGACTCTTGATAAAATATAATAAAATAAATATAAGAAGTCTTATATAAGGGGAATCTAGTATGAAATATAAAATTCATTGGTTGTATAAAACAAAGCGTGGTTTACAAACGGAATTAACAACAGAGTACATGAACATAGAAGAAGTACTTCAATTTGCGGAGGATTTTGAGAAAACAGGAAGAGCGAAAGAACTATTATTTTTTGATGAAATGGACGCGGAATGGTCATTAAAAGAAATGAAAAAACTGAGTAAGCAAGTGGAGGAAGAGCCTCAAGAAATTCAAGTTTATTTTGATGGTGGTTATGATGTACAGACGAAAGAAGCTGGGGTTGGTATATGTGTATACTATAAAAAAGGAAATACAAATTATCGAATTCGTCGCAATGCATACATAGAAGGCATATATGACAATAACGAAGCGGAGTATGCATCACTATTATACGGGATGAATATACTCGAGGAATTAGGAATTAAATATGAACCAGTTACACTTCGGGGGGATTCTCAAGTTGTACTGCAGCAATTAGCTGGTGAATGGCCTTGCTATGATGAACATTTAAATCATTACTTAGATCAAATTGAACAAAAAGCAAAGAAAATGAAATTAAAGCTTGTTTGTGAACCGATATCTAGAAAACAAAATAAAGAGGCGCATCAATTAGCAACGCAAGCATTAGAAGGGACGGCGATTGACAGTCATAAAGAAATAACCGAATAGAGAGGTGCAAAGGTGAATAAAAAGCAACTCATTACAGAGGTAAATGACTTATTAGAGACGTATTGTGAAGGATGTTTCTTACAGAATCATAATCGGAAAAATCATAGTAAATACTATGCCCATTCTTTTTGTATACGGCAATGTACGGTTGGAGAGAAATTAAAAAAGTATGGAGAGCAATTGTCATGAAAAAACATCCAGAGAATTTTCTCTGGATGTTTTTTAGTGCTTCGCTTCGTGTAATTGATGCTCACATTTACTTAATTTTTTTTCTTCATTCATTAGAAACGGTTCGTCTAAATCCGTCGCAACGGATTTCATAATTTCTAGTTGAGAACGAGCCGCTTCTACTGCAGTAGTGGCATGCTCTAATGTGTCCGGATCCATTGAAATTGTTGCAGAACCTACCATTTTTTGTGCTGTTTCTACACGGAATTTTACTTCTTCAAAATCATTTACATGTGAACTCATTGTTATTGCCTCCTTTGTATTTTGCACATTTCACATAGTTTTCGCTCTGTAAAACGGAAATATACAAAAGAATAACAAAGGAGGTTACCAAGTAAGGTAACCTCCTGTCATATGTTGGATTAAAGTTTTACTACGTTAGCAGCTTGAGGTCCACGGTTTCCTTCAGTAATGTCGAAAGATACTTCTTGACCTTCCTCTAAAGCTTTGTAGCCGTCGCCTTGAATAGCAGAGAAATGTACGAATACATCATCAGAGCCGTCCATTTCGATAAATCCAAAACCTTTTTCATTGTTAAACCATTTTACTTTTCCTTGCATGTTACAATTCCTCCTAAAAAACGATTACTTTTTTTCATTTAGTGAAATTCATTAAAAAGAAAATATAATTTAAAAATGCTATATTCTCGAATATTCTGCTAAATGATTAATTTAAATATACACGAATTGGTAGAATTTAGTCAAGTAAGCGGTTTTATTTTTTGTATTTTTAAATAACTTTCTGCTCAAATTTTTAATAAGGTATAGGACAAGCCGCGTATGTAATATTCTTAAATGAAAGCTGTACATAATGAGGTGAAAGAATGAATGAGTCTTATTTATTAGATAATGAAGGAATGAAAAATAGAGTCGACATACCGAATTGGGTTGCAAAAGAATTTCATGATTTTTCGAATGTCGTGCTAGAAGCAACTTTTCCGTGTTATTTCGGTTTAACAGCTTTGAAAAAGAATGAACTTCGTTATTCATTTCTCTCTCATAATGATTGGGGACATTTACCCAATACAATGTTATCTTTTTTGGAGTTAATGAAAGAACGGCCAATTGTAAGAAGAGGTTTTTTTCTTTTTGTAGAACCGGAATGTGAAGAGAAATCAATCGAATATTATCGAGATTATTTTTGGAAAGTACTACAATATTTACATGAAAACGATGATCAAACATGGCCGAAGCAAATTCCTGAAGATCCAGATCATTATTTATGGGAATTTTCATTTGGTGGTGAACCGATATTTGCGTTTGGAAATGCACCGGCTTATAAACAGCGAAAGACTAGGCATTTAGGAAATTCTCTCGTTATTGGATTCCAACCACGAACTATTTTCGAGGGCTTAGAAGGAGATCGTCCTAAAGGCTCATATTCGAGACAAATGGTTCGTGAGCGAGTTGAAAAGTGGGATCAGCTGCCGAAGCATCCTAACATTAGTCACTATGGCGATCCTGACCATCGTGAATGGAAGCAATATTTTATTGGAGATGATATAGAACCGATTAAAGGTAAATGTCCTTTTCATCATAGGATAGAGAAATAAGAGCCATCAACTGGATGGCTCTTTTGTATATTTTGGATAAAAAAGGGTATTGTATTAGTGAATAATTTTTATGAAAGCTAGTCTATTTTCTATATTTGCATCATTATTTAATAGTAAAAGAAGTAGAAAGGATAGAGCGATGTTTGGAGCAATTATACAACAAATAGTATTGGGTATTTCATTAGCTGCACCGGTAGGTCCAATTAATATTGAAATGTTAAAACGTGGAATTGAACGTGGATTTTGGCATGCGTGGATTGTTGGAATCGGAGGAATGACTGCTGATATTTTGTTTATGCTTCTTATTTATTTTGGTTTATCTTCTGTTTTTATGTATACATATGTACAAGCTTTTATGTACTGCACTGGGTTTTTCCTGTTATTTTATTTAGGATTTCAAAGTGTAAAACAAGGAATCTCCCACTCGAATATGGAATATAACAAAGAAGAGGTAGGTGGACTTAAACAATCCTTTATGGCGGGATTTTTAATTGCGATATCCAACCCATTAAATCTCGTTTTTTGGTTTGGCATATACGGAAGTACACTTAGCTCATTGCTTACAAAGGTAACGAAACAAGAAGCTTTTTTGTACAGTCTTTGCATTATTATTGGTATTATTTTGTGGAACTTAAATATTGCTTTTTCTGTACATTTTGGAAGAACTTTATTAAAACCAAAAGCACTTGGCTATATTACAGCCGGAGCAGGTATTATTTTAGTAGGATATTCTATCCATTTTGCATACAAAGCTTTACAGTTGTTCACATAAGATTGAAGGGGAGATTTTTATGTATCGAACCACTATTGACGGAAAAGAAATTATCATCACACTAGCACCAAAAATCCGAAAAGAAATTACTGACAGGAACCCATTATATGAAGCGGTATTTAAAAATGCAGCAAGGTTGCTGCAAACGAAACAACCAACGTTTGCGGTAAATCATGAAATATTTGGGCTTATTATTGGAGAAGTACAGAGGGGTGAAGTAACGGTGTTTGCAGTAGAACACATTATCCCGAAGCAAAATATATTTGGTTCGAACACTTTTTTCTCGACAATAGAGCAGCAGGCAAATTTGTAAAGTGAATAGAATAAAATAGAAAAGAAATGGTCGTAACGATATGTTACGGCTGTTTTTTGGGAAAAGGGGGAAGAAAGATGAAGAGAGTGGTAAAGGAGTTCTTTTTACAACATGATATTGTTATTATGTATAGTATTCTATTTATTTTCATCATTATTTTAAAAATGCAATTTTTCACATGGATCGGTATGTTAGCGTGTGTGTTTGGGATTGCTTTTTATACTTTTAACGAATATATGACGCATCGTTTTTTATTCCATTTAAAGCCGCCTAAAAACGCATTTTTATTAAAAATGTTAAGAAGATTACATTATGATCATCATGTATATCCAGATGATTTGAAACTTTTATTTTTGCCTGTATGGTTTAGTATACCTAGCTTTACTATATATTTACTTATATCGTATGGTATTACAAAAAGTGTTACTGTTACACTTTCATTTGGAATAGGAATGATTATCATGCTCCTCGTTTATGAATGGAAACATTATATTGCACATAAACCGATTCGTCCCTTCACTAAGTTTGGAAGATGGCTAAAAAAACAGCACATATTACACCATTATAAAAACGAAAAGTTTTGGTTCGGAGTTTCAAATCCAGTATTCGATTTTATATTTGGAACACTTAAAGATGGAAAAGACGTTGAATTAAGTGAAACAGCTCGTAATTTAGAAAAGGAGACAAAGACAGAAGTAGTGCGATAAGCACTACTTCTGTCTTAATGAGGGAGGGATAATTGAGGTTTCGCTTTATTTTGAAAAAGTATATTAAAAATTTAAGAGAAAATGACGAAAAATGTCTATCGAAAAATCTTTGCAGGAATGTATGGATTGTCTAAAATGGAAATAAGTTTCTGAATATTTATAAAATTTAGTTTTTAGGTATGCAAGGGGGAATTATATTTTAAGTAAGAGAGGGGACTAGAGAATGAAACGAGATGATACATCAGCACGTAAGTTGCAAAATGAGGTGAATTATACAGAGGTTGTTCGGTCAGAAGAATTTCAATTACTGTTAAATACGAAAAAGAAGTTTATCGTTCCAATGAGTATTTTCTTCTTAAGTTTTTTTATTGCACTACCTATTTTAACATCGTATTCAAAGGTGCTCAATACACCGGTATTTGGTGATGTTACTTGGGCGTGGGTATTTGCTTTTGCACAATTTATAATGACATGGGCATTATGTATGATTTATAGCAAAAAGGCAGAATCCTTTGATAAAATCTCGCGAAAAATTCTACAAAATATGCAACAAGGGAGGGGCTGAATTTGAATACTACTGCGTTTGCACTATTTTTAATTATCGTCCTTGGTACACTCGTTATCACGTATTTCGCATCGAAAAAAACGAAAAATGCGAGTGAGTTTTATACGGCTGGAGGGGGATTAACTGGTTGGCAAAATGGTCTGGCCATTGCTGGGGATTATATGTCTGCTGCGTCATTTCTTGGTATCGCTGGAGCAATAGCGTTAACTGGGTTTGATGGTTTCTTTTATAGTATAGGCTTCTTAGTTGCTTACTTAGTTGTATTATATCTAGTTGCAGAACCGCTTAGAAATTTAGGGAAGTATACGCTCGCTGATATGATTGCGGCACGTTTTGATGCGAAAAAGGTTCGCGGTATTGCAGCGCTTAATACGATGACTATTTCGATTTTTTATATGATTGCCCAATTAGTCGGTGCGGGTGCACTTATTAAATTATTATTAGGTATCGAATATACGACATCTGTATTAATCGTGGGCACACTTATGACTGTGTATGTTATTTTTGGAGGAATGACAGCTACGAGTTGGGTTCAAATTGTAAAGGCTGTACTACTTATGGCAGGGACGTTTATTATTTCTGTTATCGTTTTCTCCAAATTTAATTTCAGTGTGACTGAAATGTTCGCTCAAATGAAAACAGCTACTCCACTGAAGGAATCATTTTTAAATCCAGGAGTAAAGTATAAAGATGGTCTTGATACACTTTCTTTAAATTTAGGACTAGTTCTTGGTACGGCAGGATTACCGCATATTCTTGTCCGCTTTTTCACAGTACGTGATGCAAAAACTGCACGTCAATCTGTTGTGTACGCTACGTGGTTAATAGGTGCATTTTATATTATGACGATTTTCTTAGGATTTGGTGCAGCTGCATTTGTAGGAAATGAAGCAATTATTAAAGCAAATCCAGCCGGTAATATGGCAGCACCTTTATTAGCTAAAGCGTTAGGTGGAGATTTCTTATTCGCATTCGTATCGGCGATTGCTTTTGCGACAATTTTAGCTGTAGTAGCAGGTCTTGTATTAACGGCAGCTTCCGCATTTGCTCATGATTTTTATAACGAGATTATTCGCAAAGGAAAATCAACGGAAAAAGAACAAGTTTCCATGGCTCGTTATGCATCTATTGGAGTAGCGATAGTATCTATTATACTCGCTTTATTTGCGCAAACATTAAACGTAGCATTTTTAGTATCACTAGCATTTGCAGTTGCTGCTAGTGCAAACTTACCAGTAATATTATTCACAATTTATTGGAAGCGTTTTAATACAACAGGAGCAATTTGTGGTATGATTGTCGGTCTTGTATCAGCAATTGTTCTTGTAGCATTAAGTCCTAATGTATGGAATCCTGTAGCAGGGAAAGCTATATTTGTTGGGGAAGCGATATTCCCATATACGACACCTGGAATTATTTCGATTCCGCTTGGATTTCTTGCAGCATATTTAGGAACTGTTTTCTCTAGTAAGAAAGAAGATGCAGCGAAGTTTGATGAAATTCTTGTGAAATCTAATACTGGTCATGGTATTAGCGACGCATCTTCGCATTAAAATAGAGGAGCTTTTCGAATTATAAGAAAAGCTCTTTTTCTTTTGTCATTTTCTTATAAATATTACTGTATTGTAAGTAGGATTTGTCATAATTTTGTGGAATGAAAATAAGCAGGGAGAAATTTAACTCATCATGGTACCAGCGCAGCTTTGTGAAAAATAAGTTGTTATGGAAGGTGGAAGAAATGATGAAGACAAAACAAACCGATGAATTATTAGCAAAAGATGAGCAATATGTTTGGCACGGAATGCGTCCCTTTAGTCCAAGTAGTACAATGGTAGGGGCAAAAGCAGAAGGGTGCTGGGTTGAAGATATACAAGGAAAAAGATATTTAGATGGTATGAGTGGTCTTTGGTGTGTGAATAGTGGATACGGAAGAAAAGAGCTGGCAGAGGCAGCTTATAAGCAATTGCAAACATTATCGTACTTTCCGATGTCACAATCACATGAGCCAGCTATAAAGCTTGCTGAAAAGTTAAATGAGTGGCTTGGTGGAGAGTATGTTATATTCTTCTCTAATAGTGGATCAGAAGCGAATGAAACGGCTTTTAAAATAGCAAGGCAATATTATGCTCAAAAGGGTGAACCACATCGTTATAAATTTATGTCACGCTATCGTGGTTATCATGGAAATACAATGGCAACGATGGCGGCAACTGGCCAAGCACAGCGTAGATATCAATATGAGCCATTTGCTTCAGGTTTTTTACACGTAACGCCTCCAGATTGTTACCGTATGCCAGAAATGGAATCACAAAATATTTATGATGTAGAGTGTGTGAAAGAAGTAGATCGTGTGATGACATGGGAATTAAGTGAAACGATAGCGGGATTTATTATGGAGCCAATTATTACAGGTGGAGGTATTCTAATGCCGCCACAAGACTATATGAAAGCTGTTCATGAAACGTGTCAAAAACACGGTGCACTACTCATTAGCGATGAAGTGATTTGCGGTTTCGGACGTACAGGAAAAGCATTTGGATTTATGAATTATGATGTGAAGCCAGATATTATTACAATGGCAAAAGGGATTACGAGTGCATATTTACCATTATCAGCAACAGCTGTGAAAAAAGAAATATATGAAGAATTTAAAGGGAAGGGAGAATATGAATTCTTCCGCCATATTAATACGTTTGGTGGAAATCCAGCAGCTTGTGCATTAGCGCTTAAAAACTTAGAGATTATGGAAAATGAAAATTTAATTGAGCGCTCTGCACAAATGGGCTCCCTTTTATTAGAGCAATTAAAAGAAGAAATTGGAGAACATCCACTTGTTGGGAATATTAGAGGAAAAGGTCTACTAGTTGGAATTGAACTAGTAAATGATAAAGAAACGAAAGAGCCAATTGATAACGACAAAATTGCAAGTGTTGTAAATGCTTGTAAAGAAAAAGGGTTAATTATAGGACGAAACGGCATGACGACAGCAGGATATAATAACGTCTTAACGTTAGCACCACCGCTTGTAATTTCAAGTGAAGAAATTGCTTTTGTTGTTGGAACGTTGAAGACAGCGATGGAACGCATTTAACGAATGAAGCGAGCTGCAATACAGCTCGCTTTTGTTTAGTAGGAGGGTTTTTTTTATGGAGAAATATGATCCTAACAAGCATTATCACATCGGATATTATGAAGATGGATATGATTTAGAAGTGACGGCGTACAAAAGAATAAAAGAACCAGTTTGGGATGCTTATATTCCGCACTATGAGGCAGACGATTTTTATAAGAAAGTGGAGGAAATGAAGCTAGGTGAATATATCGATGATTATGGAATTAAAGTATATTCATTTCGTGATGATATCGATGATGAAGAAGCTCGCTTCATTTTTGAAAAATGGTTAAAAAAGAATGAAATTGTTTAAAGAGAAAATGAAAAAGGAGATTGCTATCTTATAAAATAGCAATCTCCTTTTATTATATTAAACTTATTTACTTGCTTTCATTGCTTTATCTTTTGCACCAAAAGTGTATTTTAACATTGGTGGTGTAATCATTGTAGTTAAAATAACGACAATAACGATAGCTGTAAAGTAATCTTGTGCTAATAGTCCAGAAGAAAGTCCTGTACCTGCGATGATAAGTGCAACCTCACCACGAGAGACCATACCAGCACCGATAATTGCAGAAGACTTTGCATCAAATCCAGTCATGCGTGCACCAAATCCACAACCGATTAGTTTCGTTAATACAGCGATAACTGTTAATGCTAAGATGAACCAAATTTGATTACCAATACCATCAAATGTAATATTCATACCGATACTTACGAAGAATACTGGTACGAACATTGCGTAAGCGATTGGTTCTACTTTCTTTTCTACTTCATGTTTGTAGTTCGTTTGAGAAATTGCGATACCAGCTGCGAAAGCACCGATAATACCAGCAATTCCTAATAATTCGCCGAAATATGCGAATGAGAAACAGATAATAAGAGCCGCGCTCACGATAGACTCAGATACGCGTAGTGGTGATAACCAACGCATAATCGCTGGAACACCTTTCCATCCGATTAAAATAATAGAGGCGAAGAATACAACTTTCTTCAAGATAACCATTGTTAAGTTAACATCGTCTGTACCTAAGAAGCTCATTGCGAATGCTAATAAAATAACGACAAGAATGTCATCAAATACAGCTGCTCCAAGCATCGTTGTACTTTCACGTGTTTTCATCTTACCTAAATCGCGAAGTGTTTGAACGGAAATACTAACACTTGTCGCACATAGAAGTAATCCTAAAAATACAGCGTTCCCTTGTTCCATTCCCATAACAAGACCGGAAACATAACCACCTACGAATGGAAGAATGATACCTCCGAGTGCAACTGCTAAAGAAGAGTTACGATTTGCATTTAATTCTTCTAAGTCTGTTTCAAGTCCAGCCATAAACATTAAAAGAATAACACCAACATTACTTAATTGTGTTAGAAGTTCTGAGTTTTCAATCCAACCTAATACAGCTGGACCGATAACGATACCGACAATTAATTTACCGAGTACAGAAGGTTGACCTAATCTAACACTAAGGTCACCAGCAAGCTTTGTACTTAATAAAATAAGTGCAATTTGAAAGAAAAATTCGAATTCCATTTGATCCTCTCCTTATCACTTTGTATTTTTATTAAACGATTTCTCGGAATTTGCCTAATGAAAATATGTAAAACCCATTAAACAAAGGGTCTGATTACAAGTTCTTTTGAACTCGTAATTTGAACCTGTAATCAATATATAATAAAATTAATAAAAAATCAATGAAAAAATAGCAGATTTTCATGATGGGATTCGATTTAGGTATGGAGGGAATCAATATATAATAAGAAGAAATAAGGATACATTTTTAATGAATTGGAGAATGGAATATGTTAATAAATAAACGCTTTACAATTGGAGAAATGGCAAAAATGCATAATATCGCGGAATCTACATTAAGGTATTATGATGAAAAAGGAATTTTTCATCCGTCTATTGTCGATCCGCAAACGAATTATCGTTATTACACAATTGATCAGTTTTCACTGTTAGATACGATTAAATTTTTACGACAGTTAAATATTCCGTTAAAGGAAATTAAGAAATATATTGATGAGCGGAATCCATCTTATGCGCTTAATTTACTTGAAAAGCAACAAGAAATGATGTTAAAGAAGCAAAGAGAAATTGAGTATGCTTTGGCAAAAATGGAGCATAAAATCCATTTAATGAAGAAAGCGACGAAATCTGAAGCGAATCAAATTATTTATAAAAAGATACCGAAACGAAAAATTACAGCAATTGCAGTTGCGCCTAATACAACGGATGATATGTTTGAGTATTATATCCATTCATTGCAAAAAAATATGAAGCAAATCGATAATAGTTTATTTTCAGGAGATATCGGTGTAACAGTCTCAAAAAAAGCATTAATGCAAAATGAGTTTCAAGCATATAACAGTGTGTTTATTCTTTTAGATTACATGCCTTTTCAAGTACATACTTCAGATGAAATAAAAGAAGGGATATTTGCTTGTTCTTATCACCATGGACCATATGAAGAAACAGACACAACGTATATGGAATTATTAAGGCACATTGATAACGAAGGATATGAAGTGTGCGGAGATGCACTGGAACTTGCATTAATTGATTGGTCCGTAACAGAAAATCCGGAGGAGCAAGTAACGGAAATTCAAATACCTGTTATTAAAAAGACAAATAAAAAATAGGCTTATATATTTTTCAATTCTCTCTTGACCTTCAAGTTACTTGAAGGTTTAAACTGTGAACAGAGCGTTGAAAAAAGGAGCATATTAGTATGGAAGCAACAGAAATATTAAGAGAAAAACCGATAAAAAGTTTATTTATTTCATATTTAATACCAGCAGTTCTCGGAATGGTATTAATGTCAGTTAATATTGTGATTGATGCGGTCATGATTAGTAGGGGAGTTGGAGCGAACGGTTTAGCAGGAGTAAACGTGGCTATTCCAGCATTTTCGATTTTCTTCTCCATTTCATTATGGATTGGAATGGGTGGAGCAACATTATATTCGATTGCACTAGGCGAAAATAAACTTGAAAGAGCAAGGTCTATTTTTACGCAATCTATGACAGTAGCAGTTATTATCGTAGGCGTTTTAGCGGCTATTTGCGTATGGAGAATAGAAGATTTAGCATACTTATTCGGTGCAAATGAAGTGATTTTACCGTATGCGTTAGACTATTTACACGTGTTATTAACATTTGGAATGATATACGTGTTAGAAAATATTTTAAGTACATTTATACGAAATGACGGAAATCCTAATTTAGCAATGGCGGGTCTTGTTGTCACGGCTGTATTAAATATAGTATTTGATTATATCTTTATTTTCATCTTTGGATGGGGCGTAACAGGTGCTGCTTCAGCGACTATTCTTTCAGCAGCGATTGGTTTCCTCGTATTATTATCTCACTTCTTTAGAAAAAGTAGTATTTTAAAATGGACGAAATTCCATTTTGAATGGGATACGATTAAACAAATTATGGTGATTGGTTTCCCGAGTTTTACAGCAGAAAGTACAGTAGCAATCGTAACGATTGGTTTTAACATCGCATTCGTTCAATATGCAGGAGAAGTAGGAGTCGCTTCCTATGCGATGGTGAATAGCATTCATGCGATGACATTACTATTATTCTTCGGTGTTGGAGCAGCATTACAACCAATCGCAAGTTTCCATTACGGTGCAAATTTATCAGAAAGATTGCGTGAAGGATTACAGTTTGCTGTGAAAATTGCGGTTGTACTCGGAGGCATTGCGATAATTGTCGGATTATTCTTCGGGAAATATATCATTGGTCTATTTGATGTCCAATCGCCAGATCTATTGGAGTTAACGTTAACAGGTATTAGCTTGTTCTTTATCCAATACGTATTTTTAGGCTACAACATTGTGTATGGAGAGTACTTCCAATCAGTGCGACAAACGAAAAAATCGGTACTTATTATAATGAGCCGAGGGTTACTATTTATTATTCCGTTGTTATGGATTATGCCAAAGATATTTGGAATAAACGGAATTTGGCTCGTTATGCCAGTTGCGGAAGTATTGACAGCAATTATCGTATTTACGATGAATCGTATGAAACATCCTGTTCCGTTAAATATGGCAGGAAAGAAAGAAGCAATATAGTGAAGAAAATCCCCTTGAGCAAGTAAGGGGATTTTTTTCATTCTTTTAAACTAATCGCAAAAGACCCATCCGTTTCTTGAACAGACGCAAAAGCCACGTTTTTAATATTTGTAACGCCTTTCTCCTTTAACTCTGCATGTAACCACTTTTCGTTTTTATGGATTAACTTTAAGTTATCGTATTGAATTTGTGAATCAACGATAAGAGCAATTGGTAACCCTGCATACTTAACATCTATATTCATATCTTTTGGAGTCAATGGTACGAGTTCTCTCTTTGGCAAAATACTTATAGATCCATTGGATTCTAAAATTGCATATTCAATTTCATGAACACTTGGATATCCGGCGACGCGAAGGTTAGAAAGCAATTCGGGTATTGGATATCTACTTTTTTGTAAATTCTCAAAAATAATATCACCATGTTTAATTAAAATAATGGGGTGTCCGAGAATAAAACGATTTAGTTTGTTGAGTAAGCTTAATTTTGTAAGTAGTAAATGCAAACATGTAATAACAACCATACCGAGAAATGCTTGTAAAGCACCAGCGACTGGTATGGCTTGAAAAGCTAAATAAGATAAAAAGATAATAGCCCCAAAATCATGAGGAGTTAGTTGTGCCAATGCAGATTTACCAAGTAGCTTAAGTGATAGTAAAAATAAGATGAAAAAGAACGATACATTAAATAAAAAGAGAAGCAATAGGGACACTCCTTCGTGCGAAGTTGTACTTACTATTCCCGAAAGTAGTATAAATATTACCTTTTATAGGATGAATTAGGGTGAATTGGAATTTGGCTGTATACAAACAAATAAATGGATATTATGATGAAGGAAGTAAAGGGAATAGGAGTATATGGATATGAGAAAGAAGAAAATAATTAAGTACATTTTAGTTGTTATAATGATCTTCGCCGTGTATGCGGGGTTTTTACAATATAACATCTATAAGCATGGGCATATGAATGCCACCTACGATGCGGATTATATAATTGTACTAGGATCGAAAGTAAATGGAATAAAACCTTCTTATTCATTGCAATATCGTATTGATAAAGCAGCTGAGTATTTAAAATCACATGAGAAAACAATTGCTATCGTATCTGGAGGCCAAGGAAAAGGTGAAGATATTACAGAAGCATTAGCGATGAAACAAGGATTAATGAAACAAAATATTGCAGAAGACCGCATTATAATGGAAGACCGTTCGACGAGCACAGATGAGAATATTAAATTTTCAAAACCTCTTATCCCTGAACATCTGAAAAAAGGGATGATTGTAACGAACGATTTTCATATGTTCCGAGCGAAAAAGATTGCAGAAAAACAAGGATTGATATTAGAAGGTCTTCCGGCGAAAACACCGAAACCAATTATTATTCAATCGAACGTTCGAGAATATTTAGCGATTACGCAATATTGGTTTATGAATCGAATATAGTAAAAGTAATCCCGCCCGAAATTCGAGGCGGGATTTATTTTGAGGAAAATCTTACAAAACTGTCATCTTAATGAAAGGTAAAGCGATAGTTTCTAAAGTGGTTTCCTGACATAATGAAGGTAACAAAAAACTTTAGAGGTGAATCGGATGAAAGGGAATAATATTTTATCTTCGCTATGTTACTTTAGTATCTTTTTTGCACCGTTTTTACTGCCAATTATCGTTTACTTCGTTGCGGAAGACGAAGTAAAACATCATGCAAAAAAAGCATTTTGGTCACATGTTTTTCCATACGCAATTTTATTTGGAGGATTAGCATTATCAGGGGTATACGGTTTAAGTTTCAATCAGTCTGAGAGCGTTGGAATTGGGATGGTTATAACGTATGCAGTGTTTATTTTAGTAGGGATTTATTATTTCATTTGGAATATCGTTAAAGGAATTAAAGTTTTGAAAGCAGCGTAACAAGAATTGTATAACAGCATATTAATCCGAAGTTATTTAGCGATAGGTTAATATATTGAAATTGTCGCTAATATAATTTCATTTACCATAATAAAAGATACTGTAAAAAAAGAGCAATTCAAAAAGAATTGCTCTTTTTATGCTTATAAGTTGTGAATATTGAAAAAGATGTGTTAATTTTTCATTATGAAGAGAAAAAAGGAGTGATTTTTATGAGTGAGATGATACATAAAATGGAGCAACACGTTTCAGTTCGTAAATATAAAGAAGAACCAATTTCAAAAGAGGTAGTAGAAAGAATGGTGCAAGCTGCACAACATGCGGCTTCCTCACATTTTGTACAGGCGTATTCTGTTATATATGTAACAGATCAGGAACTAAAGAGTAAACTAGCTGAATTATCCGGGAATCGTCATGTGAAAGACTGCGCAGCATTCTTTGTTTGTTGTGCAGACTTAAAACGACTTGAAATGGCGTGTGAAAAACATGGTACAGAGATAAAACATGAAGGAGTGGAAGACTTTATCGTTGCGACGGTAGATGCTTCACTTTTTGCACAAAACTTAGCACTTGCAGCTGAATCATTAGGATACGGTATTTGTTATATTGGTGGAATTCGTAATAACCCGAGAGAAGTGAGTGAATTGCTTCATTTACCGGATAAAGTATATCCTGTGTTTGGAATGACAGTCGGTGTGCCAGATGAAGAACATGGAGTTAAACCACGTTTACCGGTAGCGGCCATTCTTCATGAAAATGGATATGATGAAACGAAATATGCTGAATTATTAAACGAATACGATGAAACGATGAGTGCGTATTACAAAGAAAGATCGTTAAATCAAAAAAACGTAACATGGACAGAATCAATGAGTTCATTTATGTCCAAAGAGAAAAGAATGCATATGAAAGAGTTTTTAAATGAAAAAGGATTAAATAAGAAATGAGTAAAAAGGCAAACCTGTGATGCGGGTTTGTCTTTTTTGGAGGAGAAATGTGATTGTTTTCGAATTGGTATAGAGGGAGGCGATAATATGAAAAAAGCTTTAATCTTTTTATTTGATGGCTTTGCAGAATTTGAAGTGAATATAGCGAGTTTATTTTTGACAAGTAAGGAGTTCGAAATAATAACAGCAACGGTAGACGGAAAAACAGTTACAGGAGAAGGCGGATTTTTGTGTCAACCACATGTCTCTATAGAGAATATTGAAGTAGTGGATTACGAAGTGTTTATTGTACCAGGAGGACATATTTTTGATCATTTAGAAAATGAAAAGTTGTTATCTATCGTGAACAAATTACATAAGCGAAATAAATGGATAGCGGGTATTTGTGCAGGGACATCTTTACTACATGCAGCAGGCGTACTTAATAAGAAGAAATTCTCAACATCATTAACTCCAGATGAAGAACACTTAGCAGATCTACATGAATGGAAATATAAACAAAAGAAAGATGTAACTGTGGATGGTAAGGTTATTACAGCGGTAGGGTCTGCATATGTTGAATTTGCAGTTGAAATAGTGAGGCAGCTTCATTTATTTAATGAATTTGAAGTGAATGAGAACTTACAATACTTTAAAAATATAACGGGACTTTGCGATGAAACTTTAGTTTAAGTGAATAGCTTTATATTAATACCTAAGTTTAGAAAGCTGTCGATTCTTTCTGAACTTAGGTATTTTGTTTGTTATCATATACGTAGAAATAAAAATTAATAAATTTTTACAAAAGTGATAGAAAATGAGAATGAAATGCCAATAGTAAGTAAAAGCAGCTGCTAAAGAGGAACTGAGGAAGGAAGATGCTTATGATTTTCAATTCTGAAGAGGATTTAATTATAGCTATGAAAAAACATGATCAAGATGCTTTGAAAGAAGTGATTGATCAATATGGAAAATTAATTTTGTACATTATTCATAAATCATTAAGTACCCCTATTGAAAAACAATATGTGGATGATTGTTATAACGATGTATTTACTGTCATTTGGTTTAATATCGACCAATTTGATACAGAAAAGGGAAACTTAAAATCTTGGATGATTGGTATTACTAAATTGAAGGCATTGGAATATAAAAAGAAAGTATATAAAGAGAATACAATCGATAAAGACGTAGAAATAGATACAGGTGTCCATGATAGGTATGAAATAGAACAAGAAGAAGAAATTATGGAAATAGTTCAAGATTTAAATAAGAAAGATCGATATATTTTTTTAAAGAGGTATATTGATGGACATTCCATTGACGATATTGCGAAAGAATTAAAAGTAACGGCGGATTATATATACAATCGAATTTCTCGTGGGAAGAAAAAACTTCAAAAACTGTGGAAAGGGAGTGTGTAATATGGATAAAAGATTATTATCGATGTTAAATGAGCTCCAATATTCAGAGGAAGAAATTACACGTTTAGAGAAAGAGGCGGATGCTTCTATAAATATAGATAAGTACTATGTAAGAAATGGTGAACTGCTAAAAAAATTAACTTTACAAATGCTTGAAGAGTCAATTCGCGAAGAGTTACAAGAAAATGAAGAAATTGAGAATGAACTGTTAGTAGGAGAGGGATGCATGGTAAATACAAAAGTAATACCGAATATTTATACTGTAGGTGCAACTTTTTACTATTATATCGTTTTAACAAATAAAAGGTTGCTGATGAAAGGATTAGATTGTTATTTTAAAAAGGTAAATGAATACAGTATGTTAATAGAAGATATTCAAGCAATTTCACAACATAAAAAAATGAAAAACGTATACGGGATTAAATATAATAAAAAATATATCCAATTTGGAAGTATAGAGCACGAACAAGAACTAGCTATGATTATTATGAAATTAAGACAGCATGGAGTAAAAGAAGAGAAATATAAAGATTTTGAGAAAGGCTGGATGATTTATTTCAATGTTCTAGTCATAGTAACATCCGGTCTTTTATTTTTAAAATATTTAATGTAAAAAGCGGCCAAAAAGCCGCTTTTTATGTTGCAGTTAATATTCTAATGATGATCCTGTAGCTCTAAAATATTTTTCTCGTGAAGGAGTCATTACCCGGATTGCTAATAAACAGGAAAGGAAAAGAATGAGTAATGAGCTACTTATTACAGTAATTTGAACGGAAAGAAATTGTGCGGATGCCCCAATTGCTAAAACGAAAAAGATTTGGATGAAATTTTTTATGGAATCAAACACGCTATCGATACGTCCTATCATATGTACAGGAATGTTATTTTGATAAAATGTGATAAAGCCAGTACCTGCAAATGATGAAGAAATGCCAAGTAAAATGAAACCAGCTGCCGCGACGATAAATGAATTTGAAAAGGCGAAAATTACATAACCTATTGCTGTGAAGATCATACCGAATCCGATACAATGTTGAATTGGTAATCGTTTGGCAAGGAGAGAGACAAGAAATGAACCGGAAACGTAAGCGGCACCAGTTATACTAACAAGCATGCTATATTCCATGTCGGACAAAAGCAGTACTTGATTTGTGAATACAACTTCTTGTGAATCGAGTGCCATAGAAACAAGCATAGTCGCTTGAAATAAAACGAATATGAGAATTATGTAAGTTTCCGTTCGAGCGAATGAAAAGACTTGTTTCCAATCACTTCGTAATGTTTGTACGAAAGTATTTGCAACCTCTTCGTTTTGCTTTGTTTGTAATGTAATGTTAGGCAAGTAGTAAATGAGAATGGTAGAAAGTAGAAAGGAAAGTGAGTTGCAGTAAATAACAAAGGTTGCTGAGTACGTGGTGAGAAGTATTCCAGCAAGAGCTGGACCGATAATAAAAGCCCCGCTCGTACAAAAGTTATTCCAAGCGTTGAATTGAGCGCGTTCTTCAGCTCGTATGAGCATTGTTTTATAAGTAAATGAAGCTGGATCGAAAAATGATGTAGCAATGCGAGTTAAAAAGATAAAAATATAAATGGCCCAAATAGAATCAAATAGTGGAATACAGCCAATGAGAGCTGCACGAATGATATCTGTGATGAGCATAATGGACCGTTTGTTTAATCGATCTACTATGCTACCAGACCATATTTTTGTAACAACGGTGGCAATTGGGCCAACAATCCATAATCCTGCTACAGCAGCAGGGGAGTTTGTACTATTTAACACCATTAAGTTTAGAGCGATGAGATACATAAAATCACCTAAACGAGAAATTCCTGTTCCCGACAATAATAATAATTTATTTTTCATAAACAAATGGCCCTTTCTTTCATTGTTTTTTAATCCTGCAGGAAATAGCGTATTCCTCTTCAGAGTTTGATTGACGAGCGGTTTTGTTTTCCCAACGTAATAAAACTTGTGTAATCTCCCAAGTAAGCTGTTGTAATTCCTCCGGAGTTAAAAATAGATGAGATACAATATGGTTACCTGTATTCGTTCCTTCTGTGCCACTTTCTTCAATATAGAAATGAGCCGCTTTTGCTTTATAATATTTTTCAATAATTCCGCGTTTTTCCTTCGTGTCTACTAATTCAAGTAACCCTCCATCATATAAAATTTGAACGTGATAATGTACGCTGCCAGCAGTTTTATTTAGTTTAGTAGCTACTTGTTTTGCAGTGAGTACTTCGTCTTTTAAAAGGTGAAGAATTTGAATACGAGTTGCATTGGAAATGAGCTTCTGCTGCTCAGCTGAAATAGTAAGTCTATCATCAAACATTATGGCATCTCCTTTCTTATAATCTAAATTTATTGTACATTCTAAAAAATTAGAACGTAAGGAAAATAAATCTCCTTTTTTCTCTGTATTTCGACATAAATAAAAATAGCATGTACATAGACATGCTATTAAGTGATAGTAGATTCTTCACTAAGTTTCCCGCAATAAAACAGGTAAAGCCATATAAAACTAACAAAAATACAGCATATAGCTAGTAAACTACCAATAATTTGAGGAGAAAGGATTTCTAATAGCCATCCAGTAATGAACATAGATAACTGTATAAGTGAACCATAAATAGAATAATGAAATGAAAAAACTTTACCCATCATATTTTCGTGCGTGTAAGTTTGAAGTAATGTCGTATCCAGTGGAACGATGATTCCTCCTGCTATGCGCATGCAGAGCAATGTAATGATACCGATAATAAGTTGATTAGATAAAATGAATCCGAGAAAGAAAATTCCTTGTAGTAAGTAGGCCCAACCAAATGCTCTTTTCATTTTTTCTTCATTTTTAGATATATATAAGTTAACGAGAAGACTACCAATCATAAGCCCAGCTCCTTGAACTGTATATAAAATTCCAATGTTAGAGTGGAAAATTCTTTCGGCATAGATTGTTAGAAGTAGCTGATAAGCCCCTCCAATAATGCCCCATGAAATTCCGACAAGAATTAAAGTTAAGATGATTTTTTGCTGCATTATGTATGTATAACCATCTTTTATATCAGTGAAAAACGCTTTTTTCGTGCTAAAAGTATTACGAGAAGGGATCTTCATTCTATGAATAATAAAGGCTGAAATAAAGTATGATAGGCTGTTCATTAAAAAAGCGACCTCAATACTTAAAGCTTGTGCGATAATCCCACCTAAAGAAGCCCCCATAATAGACATAAAACCATTAATTGTACTAGAAAGAGAGTTAGCGGTTACTAAATGATTTTGGTTTACGATATTCTTTAGAGTTGATTGCTTAGCGGGCTCAAATAAGCAAGAAAGTACTGATAAACATATATTAGAAATGAAAATAATCTCGATTTTATAGATCGCTAATAAATAAGTGAGGACGATAATTCCTCGTAAAATATCGGTGAAAATCATAATCTTTTTTTTCGAAAAACGGTCTACAATTCCGCCTATGAATGGGCTAAGAAAGAGTTGAGGTAATCCTTTACTCATAAAAGTGAGCGCCATCATAAATGGAGATTCTGTTATGCTATAGACAAATGTTAATAAAGCTACAGTATGAAACCAATCTCCAAGTACGCTTAACATTTGACCATAAAATAGTTTTTTGAAGTTTTTATTTGATTTAAGCAGTGTGGAATAAGAAACTGATTGCACTGACATAAAAATTACTCCCTATCTATTGGCGATGTTTGTACATGCTTTTTCCATTCACTTAAATACATTTTCTCTGCTTTATGTAGTCCAACAGGTAATTGTGCAATGAATTCTAAGCTATTTCCATCAGGATCGTTAAAATATACGGAGGCATGTGCTAATTCTGGAAAAACGATTGGCTCAATTGGCTCCATTCCAAAGTCTTTTCGCGCTGGAATTCCTTTCTGTTTGAGCCAGTGTATCGCGTCTTCTAAATCGTGTAAGCTTACTTGGAAAGCGATATGTCGTAAAGATGGATGATAAGTAACTTTGTATTCTTCTCCTTCCCAAAGGCCAATCCAACTTTCATTTTCTACAATCCAAAAGAAGGCGATATCTTTGTCTCTTTTATATAATTTTAGCCCCAGTGATTCATAAAAAGGTATCGAAATTTCTAAATTACAGACAGGTAAATGTGCTTCATAAAGACCTTTAATCATTATAATCCTCCTTAGTAAAAATGTTTCTTATTCCATAGTAAACGATTTCTTGTTAGTTGAAATCACAAAAAAGATGGACATAAATTCATACGAAAGTATGAAAAAACAGCTCAAATATGAGCTGTTTTCGTATAGTTTTTAGTTAACATATTTCATTCATTTAGAGTTTAGCGAAAAGGATACGTATTATATTTAAAACCCTCCGCCGCCACCCCAACAGCTACATCCGATAATGATTAGAAGGATGAATAGTACGATGAGTAAAGCAAATCCACCGCCGAAACCAGCGCAACTACCACCAAAGCTCATGTTTTTTCCTCCTTTTTAGGAAATTAATCTATATAACTAATGGATTACTTTATAAGATATGTTTTTTATTTGGAAAAGGAGCAAGTCTTACTTTTAATTAGACAAGAGCCTGTGAGCTAATTTAGATATGGCATACACTTAGTTTCATAGCACTTTTTGAAAAGGGTAAAACAATATGGAAAGGTATAATAGGTGGATGTAGCTTACAATTACATTAAAATTTCTTTTCATAAATATAAAATTTGTAAAAAAAACCATTTTTTTATTTTTTTATCGGTAAAAATGTACTATAATTTTACAAGTAATATTATGGGAAAAGGGAGTTTTAGTGTAGAGATGGAGATGGGACAATTACACAATAAAATAGAACACAAAAAGAAAGAGTTAATTCAACTTGTTGCTAGGCATGGATTAGATCATGATAAAGTTTTGTTATTTAGTCGAGATTTAGATATACTAATTAATAAGTTTATGAATATAAAAGACAAAGTATGTAAGTGATTAATCTTTAATTTTTTATATTAGGATTATTTACTGATAAAGGAGAGAACAGTTATTGGAACATTTACAAGAAGAGTTGTATAAACAAATAAAAGAAGAAAAAGGTGCAGTTACTATATTCTTAAAGAGCGGAGTAAGAATAGTAGGGGAAGTAGCTGGAGTAGATAGATTTACAGTATTAATGTTAGTAGATGGAAAACAACAACTTATTTATAAGCAGGCAATATCAACAATTATGAACTAAGACACTCGAAATGAGTGTCTTAGTTCATAATTAAATGGTTACTGCTTGCATGCTTCAACGTCAATGCCAGCAGCGAGTAATTTTTTTTCTCCGTCTTGTTCAATGATTTTTTGTAATTTAGATAAGAAAGAGTCAAAATCTGTATGTTTACCAACTTGGAAAGTCATTTTATGCTCAATTGGTAGCCAAGTATCAATATCAGCTTCGTTATGCTGAATTTTCACTTCAAGTTTATCAAGCGCGTTAGCAACTTTTGCTTCATACGTTTCTTTCGCTTCGAATTCCATCCATAAATCGTATAATTCTTCGCCAAGAGAACCTTCTAGTGTACGTTTAATATTTAAAATAGCCTCTTGTTCGTTTTTTTGTTTTTGTAATTGTAATTCACGGCTATTCATCGTATCAAAGGCGGGGATATCACCGGCTTCTGCTTCAACAAGATCGTGAATTATGACCATCTTAAGTAATTTTTCTATGTTTACTTTTTGATCCAAATAAGGCTCAACTAAGATAGCCATTAAGGACATACGCCAAGTATGCTCTGCAACACTTTCTTGACGTCCGTTTGAAAGCCAACTGTGTCGCATTTCGTATTTTAGTTTTTCTGCTAATGCAATGACCTGTAAAATATTATGTTCCATAGGAATCCTCCTCACATTGCTATATTATAATTCTAGTATAGAAATGAAATGTGTCAATTATATTGTTGTATTGCGATAGATAGATTATAAACGAATAATGAATATTATATGTAAAAACGCATTATTAAAATGAAAAAATATTTTATAAAAATGAAAAGAAAGGGCAGGAATATGGGAGACGAAAATCAAGTATTAGCTAGACCACAAAGAAAAAAAGGAAGTTTGATATTTCTAGCCCAATTGGTATTATAGTAGGTTTTGTGATTGTAATAGCGGCAATCATGTTTGGCGCGGTGGAATAAAAGGTTTTAAAAACTTCTTAGATGTCTCATCTATTTTAATTGTCGTAGGGGGGATAACAGCGACAATCGTTGTGGTATATAGATTTGGAGAAATAAAAAAATATATGAAAAGTATTTTTATTGTTTTACATAGAAGAGAAGAAGATTTAGAACAGTTAACTGATTTGTTTGTTGATTTTTCAAAAAAAGTCGAAAAAATATGGGTTACTTTCATTAGAAGTTGATGGAGAGCAAGTAGACAATCTTTTTATTCAAAAGGGAATTCGTTTAATGTTAAGCGGCTATGATGAAGCGGAATTAAAAAAAGTGTTAATGAAAGATGTTGAAACTGAAGTGTATGAGTTAAGAAAAGGCGCAACATTATTAGATAAATTTCACATGGAAAAAATGATGAAAAAGCAGTTTCAAAAAAGCACATGGATGAATTGTATAAAAAGTTAAAAGTATATGTGGATAATAATGGTGTTAGTCAAGTGAATGTATACCGAGAAGATACAGGTGTTAGCATCGTTATAGTAGACAATTTAATATTCGATAAGGGTGATGCGAATGCTAAGCCGGAAACGAAAGAAGTAATTAGTCAATTAGTAGGGTTCTTCCAATCGGTACCAAATCCAATTGTTGTGGAAGGACATATAGACAGTAGACCGATTCATAATGAAAAATTCCCTTCCAACTGGGAATTATCTTCGGCGTGTGCAGCTAATATGATTCATCATTTAATTGAAGTATATAATGTGGATGATAAAAGGTTAGCATCGGTATGATATGCAGACACAAAACCAGTAGCGCCAAATGATTCACCACAAAATTGGGAGAAGAACCGCCACGTTGTAATATATTAAGGAATAATATATTTCTATTTTAGTAATAAAATAATAAAAATACGGAATTTCTTTTAAAAAAATATTAAATTTTATCGTTTTATTTTGTATAATGAGTGAGAATGATAAGGTGAAATATTAAGATATTTTTATACATAGTAAGGAGAGAACCGAAAAGAATGGCACATAAAATTTTAGTTGTAGATGATGCGATGTTCATGCGAACAATGATTAAAAACTTGTTGAAAAGTAATTCTGAATTTGAGGTTATCGGTGAAGCAGAAAATGGGGTAGAAGCAATCCAAAAGTATAAAGAGCTTCGACCTGATATTGTAACACTAGATATTACGATGCCTGAAATGGACGGACTTGAAGCATTAAAAGAAATTATGAAAATTGATTCGAGTGCAAAGGTTGTCATTTGTTCCGCGATGGGACAACAAGGTATGGTATTAGATGCAATTAAAGGCGGGGCAAAAGACTTTATTGTAAAGCCATTCCAAGCGGATCGTGTAATCGAAGCTTTAACAAAAGTAGCAAACAGCTAATATAGAAGGGGTGCCACAAGGAATCAAAACAATGATAGTAGATAGGTATGTGGTCCCTTCTTTATTTTTTAAAACACTAAATCGTTATACATAAATGAAATGTTTGTTAGACAGATAGGGGATTAAAATGCAAACAGATCTATTAAATATATTTTTTGAAGAAGCAGAAGAACATTTACAGTCGCTAAATGAAAATGTGCTAAATTTAGAACGGAATCCTGCCGATATGGAAGTCGTAGGAGAAATATTCCGCTCAGCTCATACATTTAAAGGTATGTCTGCGAGTATGGAATTTACAGAAATGGCGGATTTAACGCATAAGATGGAAAGTGTTTTAGACGAAATTCGTCATGGTAATATGATGGTCAATGTTAATATTATTGATGTTATTTTTGAATGCATTGATAATTTGGAAAAGATGGTTGCAGATGTGCAGCAAGGCGGAATAGGTAATATAGATGTCATATCAACGAAATTTAAATTAGAAGCATTATTGAATGGAAATGCAGACGCCTCTATGGAAAATGCAGAGCAAGGTAATAAAAACAACAATGATACAGTTTCGCATGAAGTGCACATAACAGTTGAAAAACAAGCTATTTTAAAGGCTGTACGTGCCATTATGTGTTTGGAAGCGTTACAAAAATTAGGGGAAATACAAAAAACGGTTCCGAGCATTGAAGAAATTGAAGCAGACGCTTTTGGATTTGAGTTTACAGTATATATGAATACGGATCGTAGTGTTGAAGAGTTGAAACAAGTAGTTCTTCACGTTTCTGAAATTGAGAAAGTAGAAGTGAAACAAGGGAAACATAAAGCGCAAGAAATAGTAGTACAAGAAGCCGTACCCGTGGAAGAAGCGTTTCAGCAGGTTGAAACTGCACAGTTGGAGTCACCTTTAGAGCTACCAACTCAACAAGTAAGCAATACGTTAACGAAAAGTACTACAAAAACGAAAAATGCTAAAGTAGAGAATCGTTCTATTCGTGTTCAGTTAGAAAAAATCGAAAGATTAATGAATATGTTTGAAGAAAGTGTAATTGAGCGAGGACGAATTGATGAATTAGCAGAAACAATTCAAAATAAAGAGTTAATCGAGCATTTAAATCGATTAGGGGATATTTCAAAAGATATTCAAAATGTACTATTAAATATGCGTATGGTACCAATCGAAACAATTTTCAACCGTTTCCCGCGTATGGTGCGCATGTTAGCGAAAGATTTAGGAAAAAAAATAGATTTACAAATTACAGGTGAAGGTACTGAAGTTGATAAAATTGTTATCGATGAAATTGGTGATCCGCTTGTTCATTTAATTCGCAATGCAATTGATCATGGGGTTGAGACAGTTGAAAAACGCCGTGATGCTGGAAAAAACGAAACAGGTACTATTAAATTAGAAGCGTTCCATAGTGGGAATCATGTCGTAATTCAAATTACTGATGATGGAAACGGTATCTATAAAGAGAAAGTATTAGAAAAAGCGATTAAAAATGGTGTTATAACAGAAACAGAGGCAAATAAATTAACGGATCGTGAAGTGTATGATCTTATTTTCCAACCGGGGTTTAGTACAGCGGAAGTTGTGTCGGATCTTTCTGGACGTGGTGTTGGATTAGATGTTGTTAAACATACAATTCATAGTTTAGGTGGGCATTTAATTATTGATTCTGAGGAAGGAAAAGGAAGTACATTCAGAATTGAACTTCCATTAACTTTGTCAATTATTCAATCAATGCTTGTTCAAACAAATGATACGCGTTATGCGTTCCCCCTTGGTAATATAGTCGAAGCGATTCGAATTCAAAAGGAAGACATTCAATCGTTACAAGGAAAAGATGTTTTAAATTATCGCAATCAAATTATTGAAGTGAAACATTTAAGCACTGTATTTGGTGAGGAAACAGAAGGTCATGCGTTTGCATCATATGATAGTCAAATGGTTCCAGTATTAATTGTTCGCAATTCATATCGCAGCTATGGACTTATTGTCAACACGATTATCGGACAAAGAGAAATAGTCTTAAAGTCATTAGGTGACTTCTTTGCAGAGAGTTCTAACTATTTCTCGGGTGCGACAATTCTCGGTGATGGACGAGTGGTCCTCATTTTAAACCCAGAAGGTTTATAATAGGAATGAAGGAAGCTCCCTACTTGTATACGATTGGGGAGCTTTTTAGTTAGAACTGTTAATTAAGTGTGTGACAACAGCCGTTTACAAATGTTGTGGAAATAAATACATGTTCACAATGTGGCTAATAAGTTTGGTAAAAAAACGAGTGTAATCGAAAGTTTATATCATAAAAGAAAAACAGAAATGAGGAGGCAGGGAAAATGCCTGAGCAACACACAAAAGGGGATACGAGCACTATTGTACTAGAGAAAGAAAATGAGCATTTAACGCCTCAAGAGTGCGATATTCTTGGCGAGATTGCAAATATATCATTTGGTTCAGCTTCGACGGTATTATCAACCATCTTGAATAGGCAAGTAAGTATTACTACTCCTCATATAGAATTGGTGGATTTATATGATACAAGTGATGTTGAAATTCCGCATGTTGTATTAAATATTCATTTCACAAAAGGATTAGATATGGAAAATCTTCTTGTTTTAAAGCAAGACGTCGCTTTATCTATTGCTGATTTAATGATGATGGGAACAGGGGTAGTTGAAGAAGGGAAAGAGCTCGGTGAACTAGAGCTAAGTGCAGTACAAGAAGCAATGAATCAAATGATGGGATTCGCAGCAACATCTATGTCAGAGTTCTTCCAGGATACAGTGGATATGTCACCACCTACAATTAAAGTTGTGAGACTTCAGGAAGAGATGGAGAAAATCTCTGGTATTGATGGAAGTAACGTAATTATTAAAGTATCGTTTGAATTAAAAATAGATAATCTTGTAGATTCTAAACTTGTGCAAATTGTTTCAGTTGAACATGCGAAACAAATGATAAAAAAATTATTACAATTATCTGGTGGTGTGGAAGAAGGAATAGAAAAGCAAGCGGAAATTATGGAAGCTGAGGTTGTAGAAGAACAGATTGAGAAAGAGCAGTTAACACAAGAAGAGAAAGATGTACTTGGGGAAATTGCGAATATTTCGATTGGATCAGCTTCAACAGTACTATCAACGCTTTTAAACAAACCAGTCTCTATTAGTACACCAAATGTAGAGGCAATTAATGTTCGTCATTATGATGGAGTACCAATTCCTTTTGTTATATTAAATGTCGATTTTGTTGAAGGATTAAAGAATGAGAACGTATTCGTGTTTACAAAAGACGTTGCTTTAACGATGGTAGATTTAATGATGATGGGAACGGGTGAAATTGATCCGGAGAAGGAACTAGGTGAATTAGAGTTAAGTGGTATTAAAGAAATCATGAACCAAATGATGGGGCATGCTGCAACAGCAATGTCAGAAATATTTAAAGAAAAGATGGATATGACACCACCAGATGTTAAATTTGTTTCGTTAAAAGAAGAAATGGAGTATTGGGGAGAAGCGATGGAAGTGGACGAGCTTGTTCAAATTACGTTTAACATTGAATTTGGTGACCTTCTTCAGTCAAAGATGTATCAAATACTACCAATTGCAGAAGCAAAAGAAATGGTTAGACGACTTCTTTATCCGATGGTGGAAGAGCAAGAAGAAATAGTTGAAGAAGTTATTGAAGAGGAAGGAATTCCTGCACCAGTCATACAGCCGATGGAATATCAAGAAGTTAAACAGGTAGAGCCAGTGTATATGGATGCATCTATTCTACAAAATGTAGAAATGAATGTTAAATTTGTATTTGGAAGTACAGTGAGGACAATTCAAGATATTTTAAGTCTACAAGAAAACGAAGCGGTCGTACTGGATGAAGATATTGATGAACCGATTCAAATTTATGTGAACGACGTATTGGTTGCGTATGGAGAGCTTGTAAATGTAGATGGGTTTTTCGGAGTAAAAGTGACGAAATCGCTATAGGGGTTTGAACAAATAGATGAAAAATGTAAAGTTTTTTCTAGTGAGTTTGCTATTTATATATATATGTACTTTCTTCCCATTGCAAGGGCAAGCGGAAGAAGTAATTGGACAAGAGCAAAATATAAGTGAATTGAATGAGAAAGAGGAGCAACATATAGAAAATCGGGAACAGCCAGAACGAACGGAAATGCCCCCGGTTGAAGATGAAAGAAAAGCAATAGAGAATGAGAAAGAACAACGAGAAGAAAGAAAGATAGAAACAGACCGAGGAACCATTACAGTTAATAAGCAGGAATTAAAGGTTGGCGAAAAACTGCGAATTACTGTAGAGCCAAATGAAAAAAATATTAAAAGTGTAAAAGGTGTATTGCAATTACAACAAAATGGTGTGCAGTACAGGCAGGAAAGAGTAATATCTTTCGAGTATGAAGAAGAAACGAAACGATGGGTCGCCAATTACAAAGTCGGAATATATGATTTGCAAGGTGATTGGAATCTTCAGTTCGTTGAAAGCTATAAAGGAGATGAGAAGGAAGAAGTAGTAGAGAATGAATTAAATGTTCCGCTCATTCGAATAAATAATGAAACACCCACTATAGATAAAGAATTACCGAAGTTAGAGAAGGTTACTATTGATGAGGCGAACGAGAATTTTATTGAACGGAAAAAGGAAGAATCTGTTCATATACGAGTAAAGACGATAGATATAGAATCGGTTGTTAAAGAAGTGCGGGTTATATTAAAGGGAAAAGAAGAAAGTACCGATATTACATTTTTATTAGACTATAATAAACACGACATGGATTGGCAGAAAATAATTGAAATAACAGAAGCATTACCTATTGGTCAGCATCAACTTATTGTGGAAGTAACAGATGCGGCAGGTAACAAGCTTGTGACAGAGAGTGAATATATCATTTCTATTATCGAACCAAAAGTGAAAGATGATGAAAATATAGAAGAACATACGAATCAAAATAAACTAGAAGATAAGAAGGAAACTGAGAAGCAGGAAGATTCGAAAATGGAGACTCCGCTTCCGGAAGAAAAACTTCCAGTTGTTCAAATACCAAAGCAAGACGAGAAAGTAAACTATGTTATAAAAGAGCCGTTGAAAGAGAAAGAGGAAATCAACTATGTTATAAAAGAGCCGTTGACAGACAATAAGGAAGTAAATAATGGGAAGGCTCATAAAGATACAAAAAGCAAAAATGATAATCAAGTCGTTTCTAAAAAGAAAGAAAAAATAGAAGAACGACAAGAGAAAAAAGAAGAAAAAAGTGAACAGGGAGTACAAGCCTCTAATGTGTTTGCTATTATGTCAGGATTATTTGTACTATTTTTAGTTTTAAAGAGTAATAAAGAGTGGGGCTAATAATTTAAATGGTCTGTTACAGCTCTATTTCTCTTTGTATGGGTTATAGGTATCATATTGATTCGTATTCTATAATAAAAAAGGTCGTCATTTCAATTATGACGACCTTTTGCTATATTTTTTCATAGACAAATGTATCAAAACGCTGAAGGTTGTAGCGTTCGGGTGTTAAAATTTGTTCTGTGCTACCAACGAATAGTACGCCGCCTTTTCTTAAAGAACGACTAAATTTTTCATAGAGCTTTATTCTTGCTTCTTCTGTAAAATAAATCATTACATTTCGACAAATGATTAAATCGTAGTTCGTATCAAATGCCTGCATTAATAAATCGTGTTGCTTAAATGTGACTTGCTGTTTAATATTTTCATGTAATATATATGTATCATCTTCTTTTGTGAAATGACGTTGTTTTAAATCAATAGGTAATTCTTTTAAAGAGCGTTCTGTATATTGACCACGTTTCGCAGTTTCTAAAACATGATAATCAAGATCAGTAGCTTGAATTTCATAACGAAACGGAGCTAGATGCTTCGATAAGATTAAAGAAAGTGTATACGGTTCTTCACCGGCAGCGCAAGCAGCACTCCAAACTTTTAATTTACCGTTATTTTGTTCAAGTAGTTTTGGTAAAGCTTTCGTTTCTAACGTTTGCCAGCGTTCTTTGTTTCTGAAAAACTCTGAAACATTAATCGTAATGTAGGCAATAAAACTTAAAAATAATGTTTGATCAGTGCGTAAACTATTTAAAAAGTTTGTATAATTGTCAAAACCTTTTCTTGAAATGAAAGCATCGATTCTTCTGCGCATTCTATCTTGCTTATAGGAAGCGATATCCATATTAAATAGCTGTTTAAAACTTGTAATAAAATGATTATAATCTTGTTCAGTTTTCATATTTACAATAGGAAAAATAACGATATTGTTCCTCCCCCTTTACATCATACGAATTTTTTGTTCAAAGCTTTTTTTCATCTGCTTTTCATGTAAGCCTGGTAAATCATAAATAACGGCGTCAATTCCTGCTTCGTTTGCAATGTCAATAGGAATGACAGACGTATGTTTATCCCCATTATAAAAACAGAGAACTAAATCAGTATCTTCGACGATTTGCTTTACAAAAAACATATAATCTGATCGATAAATGGAGTCGGAAGGATGATCAAAAGCAATATATTCAGCTCCGTGTTTTTTTAAATAAGTAACGACTTCTTGAAATTCGCCTGTTAATAAATGTAACGGTTGTAGCGTATAAAGGCATAAATTTTGAGCGAGTCTTTCGTTTTCAATGAAAAAATGAAGAACTTCATTTTCAATAGATTTATAACATAATATGCAAATTTTATGTTTGTAAGCATAGTCAATTAAAAATTTTTTTATTTCTTCTTGATCTAATGCTGTTAATTGATTTGAACCACAAAGAAAAATATTCATAGTTTTGTGCCACCTCATGCTAAATTGTAACATATCTTCTATAAAAAATAACTGCAAAATATGAGTGTTCAGAGTATAATTATAAATAACTGGATTTTACGATTAAGTTTTGAAAGAAATAAAAAAATAAATAGGTGATATATATGCTACGTTCTGTCTCGCACAATCCGAATTTATCGCATATACCGCCTGCTACTCAAATACCGAAAGAAGCAAATGTCAGGACAGGACTTGCATTTTCGGATAATTTGCATGCAGATCCGAAAAAAGATAAATTGTTAGAACAAATGGAAGCGTTAGTTAATAATATTGGGGAAATTAAAGAGAAAATTGAATTAGAGTTAACGCTCGATAATATCATGGAATACAAAAATACTGTGAAATCATTTTTGAATTTTTATGTTGATAACTTACTGCAATATAAAGACGTTATGTCTCGTCATCCGCGTTATGGATATTCGCAGAAAATGACAATTGTAAAACAAGCTGAAGTGGGATTAAATGAATTGGAAGATGTTATGAATTTAATTAATACGAAAACAGGACATTTAGAAATGTTAAATCAAATTGGAGAAATTCATGGTTTAATTGTAAATTTAGTTTTGTAAAAGGGAAGGAAGCTATATGTACATACAATTATATGAAAAGCTTGTTATTATTCAAAAAGCATATGAAAATATTCAAACGCTTGGAGAACAAATATATGAGAATTTAAAACATAAAAATATAAATGCAGTTCAAAAGCTGCAAGTGGAACAATTACAATACATAGAAGGTGTAAAAGGATTATCTCGCTCTTTTGAGGAGATGGTTGTTCAGTTTTGTAAAGAAAAGAAAGTTGAACCATTGCGTATGCGTTCGCTATTTTCTTATTTTTCACCGGAAGAAATTGAAAAAATGGAAGAAATACAAAAAAGTTTAAATGAATTAGAAAAAAATGTAAAAATGGTTCTTTTGAAAAATCAATATCACTTAAACGTACTATTAAAAAATATAGAGATTATTGTAGATTCCGTTTCTGAATACAATTTGGAGAAAAACAATAATTCGCAAATCTTTATGAATGAACTATTGTAAAGGAGAAGTGAAGCATTATGAGGTTATCTGATTATAATACGCCGCTATCTGGTATGCTAGCGGCTCAAATGGGATTACAAACGACGAAACAAAACTTATCTAACATTCATACACCTGGTTATGTGCGTCAAGCCGTGAATTTAGGTTCTGCAGGAGCTAGTAACGGTCATACGCCAGGACAGAGAATTGGTTATGGTGTACAAGCATTAGGTGTTGATCGAATTACTGATGAAGTGAAAACGAAGCAATTTAATGATCAGTTGTCACAGTTCTCGTACTACGCATATATGAATTCTACTTTATCACGAGTAGAGTCTATGGTAGGAACTACAGGGAAAAATTCATTATCAAGTTTAATGGATGGTTTTTTTAATGCGTTTCGTGAAGTTGCGAAAAATCCGGAACAATCAAACTACTATGATACATTAGTTGCTGAGACTGGAAAGTTCACAAGTCAAGTAAATCGTCTTGCGAAAAACTTAGATACAGCGGAAGTACAGGCGACAGAAGATATTGAAGCGCATGTCAATGAATTTAATCGTCTTGGGGCTAGTTTAGCAGAAGCGAATAAAAAAATTGGACAAGCAGGGACACAAGTACCTAATCAACTATTTGATGAACGTGATCGCATTATTACAGAGATGTCTAAATATGCCAATATAGAAGTGTCTTATGAATCTTTAAATCCGAATATCTCGAATGTTAGAATTAATGGCGTTTTAACAGTAAATGGACAAGACACATATCCACTTCAATTAAATAAAGGGAACGAACCGATGACTGTTGCGATTTATGGCTCGGATATTCCTTTAACGGGTGGAGCAATTCAATCGGCAATAGATACGATAGCGAAGATTGCTAGTTATAAGAAAAATATTGAAGACTTAATGAGTTCTGTGAAAAATCAAGTGAATACAGTGATGGGAAAAGATTTCTTCGTTGGAGATCATGCGAAAGATATTCAGTTAAATCCTGAATTCGCAAAAGATGTTTCAAAAATGAAAATTCCTGCTGAAAAAGCAAGTAAACTGGCAGGAATTACAGATGGAGATTATAAAGAAGGTCTTTCTTATAAACAAGCGTTAGACCAATTTATAGTTGGTGTAGCTTCTGATAAAAGTGCGGTGAATGTTTATCGAAATATTCATAAAGATTTATTAGAAGGTATTCAGCAAGAAAAAATGAGTATAGAAGGCGTCAATATGGAAGAGGAAATGGTTAATTTAATGGCCTTCCAGAAATACTTCGTGGCAAACTCTAAGGCTATTACAACGATGAATGAAGTATTTGACAGTCTGTTTTCGATTATTAGATAACATGTAGAAGAATTGAAAAGCTTTTATATGGATCCAATCTAGGGTAGAAGCGCACAGAGCCTTTTAGTGGATCAAGCCGTGTAAAATCAGAGAAATGAAATGGTTGAATGGTAAGAAAGAAAATAACCGTACAAAGTGGCAGTTACTTCCCCTTGCCAAGTCAAATATAGATAAAGGAGAAGATAGGGATGAGAGTATCGACGTTTCAAAATGCAAACTGGGCAAAGAATCAGATGATGGATTTGAATGTGCAACAGCAATATCACCGAAATCAAGTAACTTCCGGTAAAAAAAATCTTCTCATGAGTGAAGATCCACTTGCAGCAAGTAAATCATTTGCGATTCAACATTCGTTAGCAAATATTGAACAGATGCAAAAGGATATAGCAGATTCTAGAAATGTGTTAAGTCAAACGGAAAATACATTACAAGGTATTGTGAAATCTTTAACGAGAGTGGATCAATTAACTTTGCAAGCGGTAAACGGGACGAATAGTCCTAATGAACTAAAAGCAAGCGCTGCAGAAATTGATCAGCTTTTAAAACAAGTGGTGTATTTAGCGAATAAACAAGAACAAGGGCGATATATTTTTGGTGGAGATAGTGCTTCAAAACCACCATTTGCAGAAGATGGTACATATCAAGGTGGGGAAAATGACGTTACCTGGAAATTAAATGATGGATATGAACTCAAAATGTTTCGCAATGGAAAAGATTTATTGGAACCCGTAATTAAAACGTTAACAAAAATAAGAGATGTTATGCAAAATGGAGACCAAGATGCACTGGAATCTGTAATGGGAGAAAATAAAAAAAGTCTAGATAATATATTGAATCGTACGACTGAAGTAGGTTCAATATTAAATACAGTGGACACATTTAAGACGATATTAAGTGAACAAAATCTAGCTCTTCAAGAAAATAGAAAAGAGACAGAAGATGTAGATTTAGCGGTAGCAATTTCAGATTTAGCTTATATAAATGCGACGTATGAGGCAACATTAAAAGCTGTTAGTACAATGAGTAAGACAAGTATTTTAGATTATATGTAGAAAAGAAGTGAAAAATTTGGGAACTTCAGTATCAAATTTAGGTGGAAGACAGCAAATATGGAATCTTGGTAACAATATTATTGATACCTCTAATCTAGTAAATTTAGAATTACAGGCTTTAGAAATGAAAAAAACACCTTACAATAATCAAAAACAAACCTTAGCTACGGAACGAAATGTATATGCGAGTATGAAAAAAGAATTCGGTAGTTTTATGCAAGTATTCAAGGAGATGTATGCGTTTAAAGGGAATGAGAAGAAAGCGGGGGTGTCTAAAGAGGGATTTATTAATGTTCAAGCGGATGCTTCCGCAATTGCAGGAACGTATACGATTAATGTTAAAAAAGTAGCGGAAAGACATCAGATTACAACTACACTCATAGATAAATCTGATTCTGAAAATCCTAAAAATATAATCGACTTGGATTCGGAAATTGGAAAAGATGCTACATTTCGTATTAACGATAAAGAAGTTAAGCTTACTAAAGAGATGACATATAAGGATTTTGTTAATAAAATGAATAATGGAAATTATGGAGTGTCTGTATATTCATTAGGTGGACAGTTGTTTTTCACATCAACTACTGCTGGGAAAAATGGAGAAATTAAATTAGTTGATGGTGAAGGTGGAATATTAAAAGACATTGGATTGGTAACTTCAGAAATGATAGATGGAAAAAATGTAATTGCCAAACAAGTAACAGCGCCTCAAAATGCCGAATTTATAATTAATGGTATGACTGATAGCAGTCCCTCTAATAAAATTGATACAATTCCAGGATTAACTATTAATTTGGAAAAGGAAACGACTGAACCAATTAAGGTTACGATTGAAGATTCAAACATTAAAGAATCAATCAATATGATAAAAAAAATGAGAGATCAATATAATAAGGCTGTTTCAACGCTCGATTTATTTGCCGGCGAAAATGGAGCTATGCAAGGTAATAATATTGCATTTTCTATTAGTAATATTATGGCTAATGTATTTAGACACAAACAAGATGATAAATTTATGTTTTCATTTGGAATTGAAGTCGATAAGACTGGAAAAATGGTTCTCGATGAAGAAAAGCTAAGTAAGGCTTTTAAGGAGAATCCAGAAACTGCAAAACAGTTCTTCTTTGGCTTTAATGGACTAGGGCATGAGATAGAAAAAAAACTAGATGGTATTTTAGGAGATGAAGGTGTAATAGGGCAGAGGTCAAAAAGTATAGAGGGGCAAATAAAAGAGCTAGATAAAAAAATTGATGCAATAGATAAGCTGAATAAACAAAAACAAGAGACCATTATTGATAAATATTCAAAGTTAGAACAACAGTTATCGATGTTAGATCAGCAACTAAAAACAATTAAAGCAATGACAAAGCAAAAAAGTGATGATTAATGAAAGTTAAGGAAGTGATCGTATGCAAGCATGGCAACGCTATATGCAAAATGACATTATGACGAGTAATCCAATTAAAAATACAATTTTTATTTATGAAAGATGTATCGTTGAGTTTCGTAATTTAGAAGAGCTTTTAAATACTTTTAAACTCCAAGAAGGAGATACGCTTCTTGAAAAATTAGAACGTATTTTTGAAGAGCTAAAGCTTCAATTAAATCCTGAGATTACTGAAGATTTGTATGATAGTTTATTCGGTTTATACGATTGGATTAGCATTCAAATTCAGACGATGAAAGTAACGCGTGAAGCAAAAGACATTGATACGATTGTGAAAGTGTTACAAGATTTAATAGATGGTTACCGCGGAGCACTTGAAAATGAACAATGATATTTATCAAGCGTTTGTCGGCTGTTTTAATGAAATCGGTGAATTGCAAGTGTCAGATGAAGAATTTGCTGAGAAAAGTGCTATGTTAAATCGCTGGATGGTGACTTTGGATGAAAAGATGCGAGCGGATGTTGCAGCGGAAGTGAGTCCATTAATAATAAAGGCAGCTCAACATATTCGAGATAAGAAAAAGATTTTGGAAGAAATGATTATGACAAATGATGGGCGAATGAAAGCTAATTCGTTTTACGGTAAATATTAATTGTAAAGTATGGAAACGGGTTCCTCTTATTACAAGGGGGATCCATTCTGTTGTTTGAATAAAGACGTTCCGCTGATTGAGGTTTCACTTTATGACTGTAATGGAAAAATAGCAATAATCTAAAAAAATGAACGTTATTTTATTGTTCTTATATCGAAATATTATATAGATTACTAGGTGAATACAGTTTTTTATATTCTTTTATATATTTTTGTATTTTTCTAAAGACAACAATGGGAAAATGGAATAAAATATGAAAGGGTACAAAATAGGTAATATTTTAATAAATACATATAAGGAAATAAATAATGAAGTGAAACTTCCATCAGTGGATGATCATGTCGTAAGCGGTATGATGGAAAAAAGAAGGGTGTGGAATATGCCGGACTTAGTTAGTGATGTTAGTCATTATATGAATTATTTAGTAACGAAGCGAAATACTGTTTCTAGTAATATTGCAAATGCGAATACACCGGGCTATAAAGCGCAAGATGTAACATTTGCTGAACAAATGAATATGAATAATCCACTATTCAAAAAAAATGCTGCGGATTTAAAGAGTAATTCAGACTTATATCAAACGAATGAAATGCACTTACCGACAGCAAATATGAAAAATACATATGCAAAGATCCAAACGAAATCAATGCAAACGAATAAAGATGGAAATAGCGTGGATGTAACGACAGAAATGCTAGATTTAATGAAAACAAACCAATTATATGGTATCTCAATTAATGCGATTAATACGCAATACGCAATTAACCAAGCAGCACGTGGACGTTAAGAGTAGAAGGAGAGACAACAATGTTCCAAGCAATTAATGCAAGTGGCTCAGCGCTAACTACAGCGAGAAAATGGATGGAAGTTACTTCTAACAATATCGTAAATGGGAATACGACGGGAGCACCAGACGCAGAGCCGTATCACCGCCGAAGTGTGGTGCTAGAATCAAATAATAATTTTGCAAATATGCTAGAGGGAGTTCCTGCTAACGGAGTGAAAATAAAAAGTATTGAAACAGATCGAAATGAAAATCTAGTATATGATCCAACGCATCCACATGCAAATGAAGAAGGATATGTACGTTATCCGAACATTGATGTGACAGCTGAGATGACGAATGTAATGGTTGCTCAAAAAATGTATGAAGCAAATACAAGTGTATTAAATGCAAATAAAAAAATGCTCGATAAAGATTTAGAAATCGGCCGAGGATAAGAGGGAAGAGGGGAAATATGAAAATCCAACCATTGTTAAATACACAGCCATTTGGAGCACTGAAAACTTCACAAACATCTGTAGTTGAAGGTAAAAGGTTTATTGATTTATTGGAAGATATGAATAAAACGCAAAACAATACACAAACTGCGGTATATGATTTATTGACAAAAGGGGTAGGAGAAACGCATGACGTTTTAATTCAGCAGAAGAAAGCTGAATCACAAATGAAAACGGCTACTCTTGTACGAGATAATCTTATTGAGAATTATAAGTCACTAATTAATATGCAAATTTAGGAAAATGGACGGGTGTGTTTAAATGGAAAAGATAAAAAATGTTTTCCAATCGTTAAAAACGTGGCATAAGTTAGTCATTGGTGCTGCGCTTTTAGCAATTGTAACAGGAGCACTTTTATACTTCACCTTGCCAGATAAATATGTTGTTGTATATCAAAATTTAAATGATGCAGATAAGCAAGAGATTACAGCAGAATTATCGAAGCTAGGTGTTGATTATCAATTAGCAGCCGATGGTTCGATTCGAGTGCAAAAGAACGATGCTCCATGGATTCGAAAAGAAATGAATGGAATGGGATTACCGTTTAATTCAAAAAGCGGTGAGGAAATTCTATTAGAAAGCTCGCTCGGTTCAAGCGAGCAAGATAAAAAAATGAAGCAGCTTGTCGGTACGAAAAAGCAATTGGAGCAAGATATTGTCCGAAACTTTGCGACAATTGAAACGGCAAATGTGCAAATTACATTACCTGAAAAAGAAACCATTTTTGATGAAGAGAAGGCAAAGGGAACAGCCGCAATTACTGTTGGTGTGAAACGTGGACAACTATTAACAGCCGATCAAGTTGCGGGTATACAGCAAATGATTAGTGCAGCCGTTCCGGGTGTGAAAGCAGAAGAAGTAAGTGTTATTGATAGCAAAAAAGGTGTTATCTCAAAAGGAGCAGATGCGGTGCATTCTAATAATTCTTCTTATGAAAAAGAAGTTGAGATGCAACACCAAATTGAAGGTAAATTAAAACAAGATATAGATGCAACGTTAATGACGATGTTTAAACCAAATGAATATAAAGTGAACACGAAAGTGTCTGTAAACTACGATGAAGTTACACGTCAGTCAGAAAAATATGGTGATAAAGGTGTACTTCGTAGTAAACAAGAGCAAGAAGAACGCTCAACGGCACAAGATAACCCAAAGCAAAGTGCTGGTATTACAGCGAACGGTGAAGTGCCAAACTACGGTACGAACAATAATCAAGATGGTAAGGTCGTCTATGAGAATAATAACAGTAACAAAATTGAAAACTATGAAATAGATAAAACAGTTGAAACAATCAAGAAACATCCAGAGCTAACGAAAACAAATGTTGTTGTATGGGTAGATAACGATACGTTAGTAAAACGAAGAATTGATATGACAACGTTTAAAGAAGCAATTGGTACAGCAGCTGGACTTCAAGTTGACCCGAACGGCAACTTTATAAATGGTCAAGTTAACGTTGTAACTGTTCAGTTCGATCAACCGAAAGTAGAGAAAGAGAAAAAACCAGAAGAAAGTGGTATTAATTGGTGGTTATTCGGTGGAATTACAGGTGGCTTGTTAGCGCTTGGTGGCCTATTATGGTTCTTCTTAGCAAGACGTAAGAAAAAGAAAGAAGAAGAGGAATATGATGAATACTTAGCAGAAGAGGAAGTTGCTGCAAGTAGTGAAAGTATTATGGAAATTCCTGAGGAAAAAATAGTACCAGAACCAGAGCCAGTAAAATCGATAGAACCTACATTAGATGAACAAGTGCAGGAAGCTACGAGAGAGCATGTAGAAAGTACGGCAAAAGTTATTAAAAAATGGCTAAACGGATAGTAAGGGAGGAAAAACAATGTTAGATGAAATCTCCTCCAAAGAAAAAGCTGCCATTCTCATTCGTACATTAGACGAAGAGGTGGCAGCAAAAGTCATTGAATATATGACGGCTGAGGAAAAAGAAGTGTTACTTCGTGAAATTGCGAAGTTTCGTGTACATAAACCAGAAACATTAGAAAATGTACTGGGTGAGTTTCTATATGAACTAAATGTAAAAGAATTGAATTTAGTGACTCCAGATAAAGAATACATTCGTCGTATATTTAGAAATATGCCAGAAGACGAGTTGGAAAAATTATTAGAAGACCTTTGGTACAAAAAAGATAATCCATTTGAATTCTTAAATTCACTAACAGATTTAGAGCCACTTCTTACAGTGCTTAATGATGAATCGCCACAAACGATAGCAATTATTGCTTCTTATATTAAGCCGCAACTAGCATCTCAATTAATTGAGAGATTACCAGATCATAAACGTGTAGAAACGGTAATGGGCATTGCGAAGCTAGAGCAAGTAGATGGTGAACTAATTAATCAAATTGGTGAGTTATTAAAAGCAAAATTAAATAATATGGCATTTAGTGCTATTAACAAAACAGATGGCTTGAAAACGATTGTGAACATTTTAAATAACGTTTCACGAGGCGTTGAAAAAACAGTTTTTCAAAAGCTTGATGAAGTCGATTATGAATTATCTGAGAAAATTAAAGAAAATATGTTTGTTTTTGAAGACTTACTCGGTCTTGAAGATCTTGCGATTCGCCGTGTGTTAGAAGAGATTACAGATAATGGTGTTATTGCGAAAGCAATTAAAATTGCAAAAGAAGAAATTAAAGAGAAATTATTTACATGTATGTCTTCAAACCGTAAAGAGATGATTCTAGAAGAGTTAGATGGCTTAGGACCGCTTAAGATGACGGATGCTGAAAAAGCGCAGCAAATGATTACAGGTACAGTGAAAAAGCTAGAGAAAGAAGGAAGAATTATCATTCAAAGAGGTGAAGATGATGTCCTTATTTAAAAACAGAATTCCGAAGAATTCTGTTTCTTTTTCTGAAGAAACGTATGAATTACAGTTTCCAAAACCAATACGAGTTCATGATGAAGGGGAAATACAAGTGAATCATGCAGAGCTTCTTGCGCAGCATGATGCATTACATATTGAAATGAACCATCTAAGGAAAGAGCAGCAAACGCTAGAACACGAACGTCAGCAGTTGTTACAGGCTAAAGAAGAGTTTCAAATGCATATTCATGAACAAATGGAACAGATAGAAGCAGCGCATATGCAGTTTCAAAAGGAGCAACAAGAAATAGCATACGAATGGACGGAATTATTATGGGAACAATCTTTTCAATTAGCAGAAAAAATTGTGAATCAAGCGATAGATTCACGATTATTAGACGTTCTGCCAATATTAACAGGGATCGTTCAAACATTACCCGCTTCATTTGAAAAGTTAATTATAACGGTTCATCCAGAAACATTTGAGCGTATACAAGAAGAGAAAGAAAATACGAAAGAGTATTGGTTACTACAATTAGTAGAATGGAAGTATGATTTTTCTTTACAGTTTGGTGAGTTTGTTTTGGAGGAAGAGAAAGAGTTCTTTGAATTTAAATTTGCACCAATATTTGCGAAACTTCGTCGTAAATGGGAAGAGAAAAAGTTGTTTGAGGAGCAAAATGTATGAATAGAAAGTTCATGAACGAACATAATAAATGGAATACGTTTATTGAAACACCGTTTTATACGAAAGTTGGCAAAGTTCATAGTGTACAAGAGCAGTTTTTTGTAGCGAAGGGACCGAAAGCGAAGATTGGAGATGTTTGTCTCGTTGGAGAGCATAGTATCTTATGTGAAGTGATTGCAATTGAAAAAGAAAACAATATGTTACTCCCATTTGAACAAACAGAAAAAGTGTGTTACGGAGATTCAGTTACATTAAGTGCAGAAGATGTCGTTGTACCCCGTGGTAATCATTTGCTTGGCAAAGTGTTAAGTGCAAATGGAGAAGTGTTAAACGAAGATGCTGAAAATATTCCAGTGGAAAAAATAAAATTAGATGCACCGCCGATTCATGCGTTCGAGCGTGAAGAAATTACAGACGTATTTGAAACGGGAATTAAATCGATTGATTCTATGTTAACGATTGGTATCGGACAAAAGATTGGTATTTTTGCTGGATCGGGTGTTGGTAAATCTACTTTACTTGGGATGATTGCGAAAAATGCAAAAGCTGATATTAACGTTATTAGTTTAGTAGGTGAACGTGGCCGGGAAGTAAAAGACTTTATACGAAAAGAATTAGGCGAAGAAGGTATGAAAACAAGCGTCGTTGTTGTAGCGACGTCAGATGAAAGTCACCTTATGCAACTTCGGGCGGCAAAGCTTGCAACATCGATTGCCGAATATTTCCGAGACCAAGGAAATAATGTATTACTTATGATGGATTCAGTTACTCGTTTTGCCGACGCTCGCCGAAGTGTAGACATTGCAGTCAAGGAATTACCAATCGGTGGTAAAACACTGTTAATGGAAAGCTATATGAAAAAGTTATTAGAGCGATCCGGAAAAACACAAAAAGGATCAATAACAGGTATTTATACAGTGTTAGTTAATGGTGATGATTTAAATGGTCCTGTACCAGATTTAGCTCGTGGTATTTTAGATGGACATATTGTATTAAAACGTGAGCTCGCAACTCTTAGTCATTATCCTGCCATTTCTGTATTAGATTCGGTAAGTAGGATTATGGAAGAAATCGTATCGCCGAATCATTGGCAACTTGCAAATAAAATGAGAAAAATTTTATCTATTTATAAAGAAAATGAATTGTATTTTAAATTAGGAACAATTCAAGAAAATGAAGAAAATACTTATATTTTTGAATGTAAAAATAGAGTAGAAGATATAAATATATTTTTAAAGCAAGGTCGAGCTGATAGCTTTCATTTTGAAGATGTTGTCCCAGCAATGCACCATATTGTATAAGACCTTGCCCTTCGAGGTCTTATTTTTTTGTTTTTAATATTTCACAGTTTTTTTGTGAAAAAACTATATAATAGAAAAAAGGAACGTTATAATAGGAAGGGGCTATGAAAAAGGGTGGATAAACAGCAGTACGACACGATAAAATTGCATATTAATCAAGAGAAAGAACAAATCTTGAAAGAAGTGTACGAACTAACAGCTGAAAAAAGAAAAATAGAACAAAAAAAAGAATATGATTTGCATGTTGTGAAATCACGTAGTAAAGTCGTACAAACTGGGCAACGTATTATGGTAGGTATGCTGTCTTCACATACATTTTCACCTGAAAGAATAGAAGAATGGAATCGGAAAATTAAAAAAACAGAAGGTTTTATTCAAAAAAATGAAAGCCTTTTAGAGAAAATAAAAGAAAAAGAACGTGTCATTGATGAAATGTATCAAGAAGATTGTAAGAAGCTTGCGAAAGTAAAAGAAGAGTTAGAAGAAAAAATGCTTCTTGATTTAAAAATGAGTATGAACGGATGAGGTGGATGTAGTGATACAATTTGTATTACCGGTGCAGCAAAGTTTACCTCCGCAAAAAGACAAAGGGCTAGAAGTACAATCGAAAAATGAAAATCCTTCATTCGATCGTGCGATGAGAATTGAAAATAAAAAACAGCCGAAAACGGAGAAATCGAAACGAGAAGAAGCACCAGAAAAAGAGAAGAAAGAATATCTTCTCGCAAAAAAAAAGGTAACGAAAAAAAAGCCGATTGAAAAGAAAGAAGAAAAAAAAGAGACAGAACAATTATTACTAGCTGTATCTGAGCAAATGATTACAATTGAGCAATTGCGTGTGCAGCCAGAATCGTTATATCAATACATGCAAAAAATACAAGAATTATATAAAGAATACGGAAATATTAAACTGAACGAATTGTCTACAGCTGAATTACAACAATTACAAGAAATCCTTTCGAACATTAATATTAAAAATATCATATATTTAGAAGAAACAATGCAAATGGCGTTAAACAAGGTGACGATGCCAGAGCAGACATTGCAAGTATTAAAAGTCGTAGAATCAGAAACTTGTAATATTGCAAAGAAACAAGAGGGGTCTAAGGAAGTAGACCCCTCGAAAGCAGAGAGTGATGATGTGAAAGTAGAGTTACCAAAATCCGATCAGTTAAATGACTCAAATTCGACCGGAGCTGAGTTATTAAATAAAGCAACGGGTACTGGCCAAATAGGAAAACAAAATAGTGGAGCTGAGAAGTTTACATTACCTGACTTAGGCAAGAAGATGGAAGAACAAGTAGAAGCTCTGCAAAAGTTTGTAGTGAAACAAGAACGTGTTTTATTCCAGCTAAATCCAGAGAAGCTTGGTACATTAACTGTATTTATGAAAAAGCATGGAGATCAAATTGATGTCCATGTAGAAATGGAAAAACACGATGCGAAAAAACGTGTTGAAATGATTTTTGACGAATTGAAGCTAAAGTTAAAAGAAAAAGAAATTAATATTCAAATTAGTTATTCAGAAAAAGATGAGCATCATAAAGAACAACGAGAACAAGAGCAAAGACAAAAGCAAAAACTAGCAAGTACGAAACAAGAGAAACAAGAATCGAAAGAATTTGCTGGATTATTGGAGGAATAAAGCGTGCCAACAGTGGGATTAAATACAACGAGTACAAATCATATTCCGTTACAGGCGGGAGCGCAAAAAAGCAACGCACCTGTTAACGGTGTACAGTCGCCAGTAGGGCAAACAAACGGAGTATCAGCAAGTACTCAAAAAACTCCCGGTGCAATGGAGAAAGATGATTTTCTAAAATTGTTTTTAGCGAGTTTTCAGCATCAAGATCCATTCAATGCGATGGATATGAATCAAATGATGAACCAAACAGCGCAGTTATCTCTTATGGAACAAGTGCAAAATATGACAAAGGCAGTTGACTCTTTAAGAACGACGATGTATTCGACAGCACTTGATGGCGGAATGAAGTTTTTAGGAAAGTATGTAAGGGGTATTGACGGTGAAGGGAACAAAGTGACTGGTCAAGTAGAGACAGTTCGCCTTGCAGAAAATAACGATGTACAGCTTGTTATTGATAATAAAGTTGTATCTCTTCGTTTCGTTGAAAGAGTATCTGATAAACTGATTGGAGAAACGAATCCAGAAGATGTAAAGAAAGATGATCAAAAAATAACTGAAGAAGTAAAAACAACAAATTCATAAGGGAGTGTCCATGCATTATGATTAAAGCGTTATATACAAGTATTACAGGAATGAATGCAACACAAAATGCATTAAGTGTAACTTCAAATAATATTGCCAATGCACAAACAGTTGGTTATAAAAAACAAAAAGCAATGTTTGATGATTTACTGTACAACAATTCAATTGGTGCAAAAGGTGACGATAGATACGCAGGGACGAACCCAAAAAGTATCGGTAACGGTGTGAAAATGAGCGGAACGGTTACGGATTATAGCGATGGTACAATTACGTTAACGGGTGGTAAAGCACAAGCAGCAATGGAAGGTAATGGTTTCTTCGTTGTAGGTGATTCAAAAGCTGGAAATATGGAATTTACACGTAAAGGGACCTTTACAATATCCTCGAATTACTATATTACGAATACAGAAGGTAAATATGTATTCGCTTATCCAGCCGATCCATCAACTGGTAATGTTGACTTATCTGGTATCCCAGGACCACTACAAATTCCAATGGGATCAGCAATCGGTGGTATTCGAACGTCAAAAGGTATAGTTGGAGGGAACATTCCAGCTGATGCAAAACACATTACGCAAGAATTGCCTGCATACGATGATGCCGGTAATACATGGACAATGCGCGTAGAGTTTACACAAGATGGTGAACATAATTACAAATATACAGTAAAGATGCGCAATGACTCGAAAAAAGAAACTGAGTTTACAGAGATTCAAGGCGCAGGTGGTAATGTGACATTCGATGCAGTAGGGAAGCCAGATCCAGTAAATCCTGAAGCGAATATTCCATTTAATGGTGGAACAGTAAAAATAGATTTTAGTAAATTAACAAACCACCCGACAGAGAAAACAATAGCAGTAACAAACGTAGATGGTAGACCAGCGGCAACTGTTAAAGATTGTTTTATTGCTGACGGTGGATATGTGATGGTAAAATATTCTGATGGAAGTATGAAAGCGGCAGGTCAATTAGCTGTTGGGATGCTCCCGAATGAAGGCGGCCTAATGAAAACTGGTAATGGTAACTTTACAGCGACAAATACAACTGGTATTTTAGCACTAGGTGTATCTGGTCAAAATGGTGCAGGAAAAGTACGTGGTGGTGCACAAGAAGGTGCAAACGTAGATTTATCTATAGAATTTGTTGATTTAATGTTATACCAACGTGGTTTCCAAGGAAATGCGAAAGTAATTAAAATTTCAGATGAAGTATTAAATGAAGTTGTAAACTTAATCCGATAATAAATAGTAAAGAAAAATTGTAATGTAGTAGAAAGGGTTTTATATTCGTATGACAAGACAAGAGCGAATTTTACAATTGCCTTTTTTCGAAAATAAACGTGAGCTTGCTGAGCAAGTGTTAAAAATAGAACGAGAAGAGCATGTATATTTACCAGATCAATTTGAAATCAAACAAGTGCCCCCATATTTGTTTGGTGAAAAACAAGTAATCATTGGCCGTATACACGAGTTTTATTTCGTAAGTATTGGTAGTGAAGGCGCTTGGAAGTATCAACTGTTTAAAGATGAGATGAAGTGCCGTGAGTTTTTCGTTATGTTGCCGGATATTACGGATCAGCAGCTTGCTTTTTGGTTTAATAACATTGAGTTGTTGAAAGGGGCATAAAAGTTCTTAAACGCTTTTTTTAGGTTTTGAGAGAAGGCCCAGCGATGTTTAGTAGCGGTTAGTGTCTATGAGTGGCTCGCATGTTGTAAAACGAGAGATACGGAGTGGTTCTAAGATAGTTGAAGAGGCAATGAGCCATGAATGAGATAGGTTAGTTGAGAAGGCCGAAAGTCAATTGTGGTGGTGCCTCTTCTCTCTTTGAAGATAGGGTCTATAAGTAGTGATTTGAAATAGATTATTTAGATTAATTTAAGATAGTTGTGTTATATTGTACAATTAGACTAAGTTTATATAAAAGGAGAGGTGAGGAGGATGGCGCAGAATAAGTATCGCGTTACATTCATTTCGCCGAGTGAGGTTGAGCAGCGGACTATAATGACGGCGAGGAGTTTGCCAGATTTAATTCGTAAAGTAGAGGGTATTATTGCAGATCCGAACGGTTATTTTGCAAATGATAAAAAGAATAATTGCTATTTTAAAGTGATTAAAGAAAATGTTACGTTTATTCAATATGAGTTACTATTTTCGGATAAGGAAATTCATATTGAAAAATTAAAACATATAGCACCGGCGGTATTGAAACAATTATTTAAAAAAATAAACGATCCGGAATTATATGCACTTGCACTCCTTGATGTTGATATAGCGACAAAGGATTATGTGCTAGGAGAAATGAATCCAGAGCTTAGAGTGAGAGTGGAAATAGAGCTTTCGAAAAAATGGGAAGCGATGCCAACAGAAATTGTAGGAGCGCAAGAAGTGTTATTAGAGGCACTTGCTTCGTTTATACAAGATTAAGCTTTACCACTGTTTTTATTATTTTTAAACTGTAAGCTCACTCAATTATATATATTTTTTATATAGATAATTGACTTTTTAGGTTTAATAAAGATTAATAAATAGATATACAGAATTAATGGAAAGGGAGCGACACTTTTATGTCACAAGCACAAAGTATTTTATTAGAAAGTGGAACAAACGAATTAGAAATCGTAACTTATACTGTTGGTGAAAATTTATTTAGCATCAATGTAATGAAAGTGCGTGAAATTATTAATCCATTCCCTGTTACAACTGTGCCGGAATCTCATCATGCAGTTGAAGGTGTTGTTCAAGTACGCGGTGAAATTTTACCTGTTATTAATTTAGCGACAGCCCTTAATTTAAGATCTACAAAGCCACTTGATCAAACGAAATTTATCATTTCGGAATTAAACCAAATGAAAGTTATTTTCCGTGTTGATGAAGTGCATCGAATTCAACGTATTTCTTGGGAACAAATTGATGAACCAGCTTCATTATCTATGGGACTAGAACAAACGACGTCAGGAATTGTAAAACTAGATGGGAAAATCATCTTATTGTTAGATTATGAGAAAATTGTTTGCGAAATTAGTAACAAAGGTTATGAGAATAAAACACTTTCAGGATTAGAACAAAAAACAGATCGAGCTGAAAAAGTTATTTATATTGCGGAAGATTCAGCGATGCTTCGCCAAATATTAGAAGAAACATTATCAACAGCTGGATATACGAAAATGAATTTCTTCAGTAATGGTGCAGAAGCATTAGCACAAATTGAAAAACTAGCAAAAGAGCAAGATGAAAAAATGTTTGAACATATTCATCTGCTTATTACAGATATTGAAATGCCAAAAATGGATGGACATCATTTAACGAAAATAATTAAAGATAGTGAAGTAATGAAGCAATTACCAGTTATTATTTTCTCTTCGTTAATTACAAACGAATTATTCTATAAAGGTGAGACAGTTGGGGCGGATGCTCAAGTGAGTAAGCCAGATATTCAAGAGTTAATTGGTTTAGTTGATCAGCTAGTGTTGTAAAAGGTTTTGAAAAGCGTTTTTTAGTTGGAAGAGTCGGCGTAAAATACATTTTTAGCTGAAAAGAGGAACTAGCCGTATAGTACTGGCTAGTTTCTTTTTAGTATGTACAGGTATAAAAAATCAAACGTCTCTAGAGTGTTTATGACAATACTCTCTTTCAAGGATTTAGCTGTTCTTATTTAGGGATTATTGATTGGTTTAATTAATAAGTGGTAGGATTTCTTTATTTGAAAATATAAGAGAGTGTATCTCTGGAGTGTGTTAGTAATATTTCGCGATAGCGCAAAAAATTTCGGTGAAATTATATTAGGAATACCATATAATAGAATTGAATGAATTTTATCGATATAACATCGTGTTAGATTTTGTATGATTTACTTAAAAATCTATTCTATTTTTATATACTCTATATACTTTTTAGTATGTTAATTATTTGACAGACAATTTCGAAATGCTATAATATGGATATGTAAAAATTGCTATTTTCTTAAAAGACATGGGAGTCAGATGAGAATTGTGAAAGGATGAGGGGGAGTGACACAGAGTATGTATCACCACACAGCAATCAATGTATTAAAACTTTTACAAAACATGTCAAATAATAAAACGAACAATATGAAATTAGAGGCGGAATTTAAAAAAATAGAGAAACAATTCCGAGTAAAGTATGAAGAGCTAATCGATTTATATAATAAAATGGTATTATTTCAAATAGATATAGAAAAAAATGGCGGTATGCGAGTATATGAAAAATCAGGAATTACATGGTTAAAGTCTGAACTAGAATTACTGTATGAAGTATATCAATTTTGTCAGCGGCAAGGCTTAAATATCGCAAATATTTCAAAATATGTTAGTAAAAATGAACTGAATTTATTTCCAAAAACAGAAAGTCAATTACAGAATACGTATTATAAATTAAAAAAACAAGAAATCCCGTTTGAAAATATTGAAAAACAGAAGCCGGGTCGAAAACGCAAATATACACCTGTAAAGGCTACCGTTGTTGAGACGAAACAAGAAAGAAAACAGGAAGTAAAAGAAGATTTCCAAAGTGAAGAGGACGAAAAGAATCTCGTAACTGTTATATCTGGTATTGTTGATAATTTTGAGACAATTAGTCAATCCCGTGAAAAGAAAGAATATGAATTACATCAGTTTATGGAGGGAATCTATAAGCTTTCTAGTATGGCTGCAGAGCGTTCGAAAGAAGAAAAGAATGCTCGAGGTCTTGAAGGTGAGGTACATTCATTACGAACTGAAAATGAAAGGTTGAAAAGAGAGAAGGAAGACCTTGTACATGATATTAAAGAAATGACGCACCATTTAATTCATTTCATTGCGAGCTCTGATATCGATCAAATTCGTACGTTGCCTTTCTTCGTAAAAGAGTGCAAACAAGATTTACATAAGCTGGGATTATATAACGCTCAAGACGGAAAAATGAAAAATGAAAATTGTGGTTGATAGTAGCGATCTTATGACTATATCATAATAAAAATGGGTACAAAACAAAAGGGAAATACATATACACTATGTATTTCCCTTTTGTTTTGTATGAAAATGTTCTAAAAAATATGTGTTTTGTAAAAACATTGGTAGTGAAACTGAAATAAATGATGTGTGGTCAACAATAAACCAGATATGGATGTGACTTGGAAAAAGAGGTCATATCATTAGTTTGCGGTTTTGATACGGATGAAAAGCACAATCTATCTCTTTTTTTGTTGAAATTATAACAAATAGGGGACAGTAAAGTAACTGTTAAAATATTGTAGCCGCCATTTTTAGGATTTGATTTTGCCTAATAGGAAATTCTATTGTTAGCAAAGTCTTTACCTCATTTTTGTTTTAGAAAGGAGAGAAGCGGATGGAGTCAATATGGCTAGAGTACGCTTGGGCATTATTAATTCTAATTGGATTAGAAGGCTTGTTATCGGCTGACAATGCTCTTGTCCTAGCGGTTATTGCGAAACATTTACCTGAAGAAGAGAAAAAAAAAGCTATAAATTACGGAATCATTATGGCCTTTGTTTTTCGATTTGCAGCCCTATTTGCGATTTCATTTATTGCAAATGTTTGGCAAATACAAGCAATAGGCGCCGCCTATCTTCTTTATTTAGGATTGAAGCATGTCATTCAGGCGCAATTTGGAAAAGACAATCAAAATATTCATGAGGAAGATGAAAAGGAAGCCGCAGGTAAAAGCTACTGGTTCACAGTAGGTAAAATTGCATTAGCTGACCTTGCTTTCGCGATTGATTCAATATTAGCCGCAGTTGCTCTTGCTTTGGGGCTTCCGGATTCACCGCTTGACGATTTCGGAGGTATGGATGGAGGACAGTTCATTGTTGTACTTCTTGGTGGGATTGCTGGACTTATTTTAATTAAATTTGCGGCAACTTGGTTTGTACAATTACTTGAGAAACGGCCAGCATTGGAAACAACAGCATATGCGATTGTTGCTTGGGTTGGTGTCAAATTAGCTGTAATTACACTGGCCCATGAGGATATTGGTATTTTAGACCATGATTTTCCGCACAGTACAACGTGGACTTTAATCTTCTATGGAGTATTAGTTGCTATCGCACTAATTGGTTGGTTTGCACCGGGAAATAATTCAGCCAAAAATAATCCTGAAAGGTAATAAAAAGGTCAGAGCATTATGTGCTTTGTCCTTTTTATTGATAATTATATTGTGTGTTTTCCGATTTAACGCTATAATTATAGTGTTAAAGATGGAATCGTGATATGACCTGTTATGAATCTATCATTTTATTTATGAATAAATGGATTGGTATTTTAGCAAGATGTGCTAATAAACTACTCCACCATGATGATAACGTGCCAAAAGTGTGGTGCGTATATTTTCGTGGTGGAGTTTTTTTATTCTCAAAAAGGGGGAGTAACCATGAACGACAGCATGGTTCATATTACAATTGACGGCAAAGAATATAGTGCTGAGCCTGGTTCAACTATACTGGGCATTATTAATGAGAACGAAATTGAACATCCACAAATTTGTTACGTGCCAGAAGTGGATCCTATTCAAACGTGTGATACTTGTATTGTAGAAGTGAATGGAAAGTTAGTACGATCGTGTTCTACAGTAGTGACGGACGGTATGAATATCGAATTATCTTCTATTAGTGCGAAGGCAGCGCAACATGAGGCGATGGACCGTTTATTGGAAAATCATTTGCTTTACTGTACAGTATGTGACAACAATAACGGGAATTGTAAATTGCATAATACGGCCGAATTAATGGAAATTGAGCATCAAAAATATCCTTACGAACCAAAAGTTGATGCAGGCGAAGTTGATATGTCCCATCCATTTTACCGCTATGACCCGAATCAATGTATCGCGTGTGGTCAATGCGTAGAGGTGTGTCAAAACTTACAAGTAAATGAAACGTTATCTATTGATTGGGAGGCAGAGCGCCCGCGTGTCATTTGGGACGAAGGAGTAGATATTAATGATTCTTCATGTGTAAGCTGCGGTCAATGTGTAACAATTTGTCCTTGTAATGCATTAATGGAGAAATCGATGCTCGGTGAAGCTGGATTTATGACAGGGTTAAAACCTGACATTATGGGGCCTATGGTTGATCTTATTAAAGAGGTTGAACCTGGATATAGTGGTATTTTCGCTGTGTCAGAAGTAGAAGCTGCGATGCGCGACACTCGTACGAAGAAGACGAAAACAGTATGCACGTTTTGTGGTGTAGGTTGTTCATTTGAAGTATGGACGAAAGGGCGCAAAATTTTAAAGGTGCAACCAACTTCTGAGGCGCCAGTTAATGCAATTTCTACTTGTGTAAAAGGAAAATTCGGTTGGGATTTCGTTAATTCTGAAAAACGACTTACGAAACCTTTAATCCGTAAAAATGGAGTGTTCATTGAATCAACTTGGGAAGAAGCGCTTGATGTAGTGGCGAATAAAATGGGCTCTATTAAAGAAGAGCACGGTAAAGGTTCTATCGGCTTTATTTCTTCTTCTAAAATTACGAATGAAGATAATTATGTTATTCAAAAATTAGCGCGTCAAGTGTTTGAAACGAATAACATTGATAACTGCTCACGCTATTGTCAATCGCCAGCGACAGATGGATTATTCCGTACAATTGGTATGGGCGGAGATGCAGGAACGATTAAAGATATTGCGCAATCGGGTCTTGTTATTATCGTCGGTTGTAATCCAACAGAAGGTCACCCAGTATTAGCGACTCGTGTGAAACGTGCGCATAAGCTTCACGGTCAAAAACTAATTGTTGCAGATCTTCGTAAAACTGAAATGGCAGAGCGTTCAGATATCTTTATTAGTCCAAAGCAAGGAACAGACCAAGTATGGTTAATGGCTGTTACGAAATATATGATTGATCAAGGTTGGCATGATCAGCAGTTCATCGATGAGAATGTAAACTTCTTTGATGATTTCAAAGATAGTCTCGCGGAATATACGCTTGAATATGCAGAAGAGATTACAGGCATTTCAAAAGAAACGCTCGTTACAATGGCAGAAATGATTCGTGATGCAGATGGTACGTGTATTCTTTGGGGAATGGGTGTAACGCAAAATACTGGTGGTTCAGATACTTCTGCTGCGATTTCAAACTTACTTCTTGCAACAGGAAATTATCGTCGCCCAGGTGCTGGTGCATATCCACTTCGTGGTCATAACAACGTACAAGGTGCTTGTGATATGGGAACCCTCCCAGGTTGGCTTCCGGGATATCAGCACGTTACTGACGACATAGAACGTACGAAATTTGAAATAGCTTACGGAGTAAAAATTGATAACAAACCAGGTCTGAATAACATTGAAATGCTTCATACAATTGAAGAAGGAAAAATGAAAGCAATGTATCTTGTTGGGGAAGATATGGCTCTTGTAGACTCGAACGCAAATCATGTGCATGAAGTGTTATCAAGTCTTGAATTCTTTGTCGTTCAAGATGTGTTCCTTTCTAAAACGGCTCAATACGCTGATGTTGTATTACCGGCAGCACCATCTCTTGAAAAAGAAGGTACGTTTACAAATACTGAGCGTCGTGTACAAAGATTATATCAAGTATTGCCGACGTTAGATGATGCGAAACCAGACTGGTGGATTGTACAGCAGATTGCCAATAAATTAGGTGCAAACTGGAATTATAATCACCCAAGTGAAATCTTTGCTGAAATGGCAAGTTTATCACCATTATTTGCACATGCAAACTATGAAGTGCTTGAAGGGTGGAACAGTTTCCATTGGGGAAGTTTTGATGGAACGAATACGCCGCTTCTTTTCAAAGATGGATTTAACTTCCCAGACAAAAAAGCTCGTTTTGCAATTGCTGATTGGGTACGTCCTGCTGAATTCCCAGCAGAATACAATCTCCATATTAATAATGGTCGTATGCTGGAACATTTCCATGAAGGTAATATGACGAATAAATCAAATGGTATTCAATCGAAAGTTCCGGGTGTTTTCGTTGAAATCTCTTCAGAACTTGCAAAAGAACGCGGAGTGAAAACAGGTTCATTAGTACGCCTTGTATCTCCTTTTGGAGCACTTAAATTACGTGCACTTGTAACGGATCGTGTAAAAGCGAATGAGCTGTATTTACCGATGAACTCGACAGATAACGAAACAGCGATTAATTTCTTAACAGGTCCCGCTGTCGATCAACGTACGAATACGCCTGCATATAAACAAACGAAAGTACTTATGGAAGTGTTAGAAGTAGAAGGTGAAAATCCGATGTCGAAAACGAATCCACGTAATAAAAAGCGCCATCCTCAAAAAGGTATTGAGGTAAATCGTAAGTGGGCTCGTCCAGGGTACGTACACTTAACAGATAAATAGGGAGGAGAAAAGAAGATGGCAGCACCTATTCAAGCGATTCAGAAGCAGGAGCTAACTGAGGAAGAAATAAAACAACAAAAACTCGAAGATTTAAAAGAACTGTTAACGAATAATGAAGCAGCGTTAAATCAAATGTTTAATATAGTAGGTGAACTGAATGACATTGGGATGCTGGAAGCGGCAAACTCAATGTTGAAAGCGAAAGAACCAATCGCAAAAATTATTCTCGGTCAAGTTACTCGTGAACCTGTTACAAATTTAATTAATAATATGATGGGCGCTGCAGGTGCTTTAACAGAACTTGACCCAGAACTTACGAAAAAGCTTATAGGTAGTTTATTAGTAGGGCTGGAAGAAGGTAATGAGCATCTGCAAAGTAATAAAAAGGTTGGTGTATTCGATCTTATGAAAGTACTAAAGGATCCAGATATTAACCGTGCTATCGGATTCGGGCTTCATTTCTTAAAAGGTATGGGTAAAGGATTAAAAGAAGAGTAGGTAAGCAACAATAATAGTATTTCATACGTTGTATGCATGTTGAAGTGATTTTTAAAAATGAACCTTTTCGTCTTATTATTTTCGTGAATAGTTTAGACGAAAAGGTTGTGTTGTTAAAATAGTTATGATGAAAGAATATGTGATAAGTTATTGGTAAGGAACAGGGGAGGAATGAGAGTATGTCAAAAATGGTACATGAATTTAATGATATGATCCGAAAGCTTCGAAAAGAGTTATTTGGGAAAGGGCCGGAACGAATTCATACTGTATTTACCGAAAACATGGCGATTGCTACACTTTATGGGAATTTGACACCTACAGAGAAATTCATTTCGGGAACTATGGATGGAGCGGAAATGGTTCATATGGCCCGAACGAAAATGATTCAAGAAGTGTATGCGGCTAATCCTCATGAACATTTAGAAGAACTTGTTGGTGCGAAGTTAGTTCATCTGTTTTCTGATATGAAAGTAGATGAAGATATTGCAGTTTCAGTGTTTGTCTTTGATAAAAATATAACGTGAGAGAAGGATACTCATCGTGAAATCGATTCAGGTGGAACGGGGAATTTTTAAATATGAGCAAGGCGAATTTAAATATATAGAGGACAGCATTGTAACAGAGTTTCCTGTTACGGTTAAAATTAACGGCCAGGAATTTGTTACAATGGTTAGTACTCCAGAGTATATTGAAGACATGGTAATAGGCTTTCTAGCATCTGAAGGCATTATCCGAAAGTATGAAGATATTGATGAAATATGGGTACAGGAAAAAGAAGGGTATGTTCATGTGAAAACGACGAAAATCAATCCTTATTATCGTGACATGCAAAACAAACGTTATATTACTTCGTGCTGTGGAATGAGTAGGCAAGGGTTTGTGTTTGCAAATGATGCGCTGACTGCGAAAGAAATGAATGATATTCGCGTAAAGATCTCTGCTGAGGATTGCTTTCGGTTAATGAATGATATGCAGCAATCTGCAGCCACTTTTCAACATACAGGCGGTGTCCATAATGCAGCTTTATGTGATGTGAGTGGAATTGTTTTAAGTCGCATGGACATCGGAAGACATAACGCTTTAGATAAAATTTACGGTTATTGTTTAAAAAATAACATTTCGATTGGCGATAAAATTATTGTTTTTAGTGGACGTATCTCTTCTGAAATTCTATTAAAAGTTGCGAAAATTGGCTGTGAATTAATATTGTCAAAATCAGCTCCAACTGAGTTAGCACTTGAGCTAGCGGAGCAGTTAGGGATTACTACATTAGGCTTCATTCGTAATAAATCTTTAAATGTATATACGCATCCAGAGCGGATTGTAAATATAAAATAAGTAGAAACGAGGCAATAATCATGAAATCTGTCACATTAGACAAATTAGATCGTCCTTTAAAGGATTTACGTATTTCTGTTACCGATCGCTGTAATTTTCGCTGTCGATATTGTATGCCAGAAGAGATATTTGGTCGTGATTATTCTTTTTTGTCTAATGATAAAATTTTATCTTTTGATGAAATTGAAAGGATTACACGTATTTTCGTTTCTTTAGGTGTAAGAAAGTTACGTATTACTGGGGGAGAGCCTTTACTTCGAAAAGACCTACCAAAACTCATACAGCGGTTAAACGAAATTGATGGCGTAGAGGATATTGGTTTAACGACAAATGGATCATTACTTAAAAAATTCGCTCCAGATTTATATAAGGCGGGTTTATCTCGTGTGACAGTTAGTTTAGACTCATTAAATGAAGAGCGCTTCTCTTATTTAAATGGGAATAGAAGTAAAGTGAAAACGGTTCTTGCAGGAATACAGGCTGCAGCGGAAGTCGGAATGAAAATTAAAATGAACATGGTTGTTCAAAAAGGGAAAAATGAGCAAGACATCGTTCAGATGGCAGAGTACTTTAAAGAAAATAAGCATATTTTACGATTTATTGAATATATGGATGTCGGTAATTATAACGGCTGGGAATTAGGCGAAGTAGTTTCTAAGCAAGAAATATTAGAAATGATTCATAAAGTGATGCCGCTTGAAAAAATGGAAGCGAATTATCCTGGTGAAGTTGCGACACGTTATCGATATATCGGTAGTGATGAAGAAATAGGAATAATTTCATCTGTAACGGATTCGTTCTGTTCATCATGTACAAGAGCTCGTATCTCCGCAGAAGGAAAATTATATACTTGTTTGTTTACTTCTAAAGGAAACGATCTTAAAGAATTACTTCGTACTGGATATACGGATGAGGAAATTACCGATATTATTCGTGACATTTGGAATAATCGTTCCGATCGCTATTCAGAAGAACGGTTAACGAATACAAGTAACAAAACAATGCCGAAAATTGAAATGTCCCATATTGGTGGTTGAGAAATCACTATGAAAGAAGGTTGTTCGTAGCCTCTTTTTGTTACAGGAAATAATGGAAAGCTTGCAAGTTTTGCAGGTTTTCTATGATTATAGTAAAAATGATGATTGATATTTCTGTAAGAGACATGCAGAGAAATTAAGCAGCATTCAAAAATCCTTAATTTTTTAAGGGTTTTTGAAGTTGCTTTTTTTAATTGAGAAAAATGGAGGAAACGATTATGGCATTTCATAAACCGGAACAAATCGCTGCGCTTGTGATTGAATCCGGTGTTCAAAAGGTAAGGCAACCGTTATCCGCAATGCTTATTCTTGGCTTTTTAGGAGGAGCATTCATTTCGTTAGGATTTTTACTTAATATTCGTGTTCTCGGTAATGTACCGGAGCAATGGGGAAGTTTAGTCAATTTTATAGGAGGAGCGGTTTTTCCTATCGGACTTATGCTCGTTGTGTTAGCAGGAGGAGAATTAATTACAGGAAATATGATGTCAATGTCTATGGCACTTTATGCACGGAAAATTTCATTGAAACATGTGTTAAACAATTGGGCTTGGATCACTTTAACTAACTTTGTAGGTGCACTTTTCGTAGCGTATTGTTTCGGTCATCTTGGCGGGCTAACTGAGGGTGCGTATTTAAATAAAACGATAGCGATAGCTCAAGATAAGTTACATGAATCTTTCGGGAGAACATTAATTTTAGCGATTGGTTGTAATTGGCTCGTATGCCTGGCGATTTGGTTAGCTTACGGAACAACCGATTTGATCGGAAAGATTGTTGGAATTTGGATTCCGATTATGGCCTTTGTCGTAATTGGATTTCAGCAAGTAGTAGCGAATATGTTCGTCATTTCAGCAGTTATTTTTGCCGGGCATCTTACGTGGATGGATCTTGCGAAAAACTTTGTTCCAGTCTTTATCGGAAATGTAATTGGTGGAGCTGGATTTGTTGGATTCGCTTATTTTTCTTGTTATCAGAAACAAAGCACTATTGAGAAAGATGTCTTGAAAAAATAACAGTATATGAAAGGAAGGCTGCCTCATGATAGAGCGGTATTCACGACAACAGTTGTTCACTCCTATTGGAAGTAAAGGGCAGGAAATGATTAGAAATAAGCATGTTTTAATAATAGGGGCAGGTGCGTTAGGAAGTGCAAGTGCAGAAAGCTTCGTACGTGCAGGTATCGGGAAATTAACGATTATTGATCGGGATTACGTAGAATGGAGTAATTTACAGCGACAACAACTTTACGCCGAACAAGATGCGATAGAAAAGTTGCCAAAAGCAATTGCAGCACAGAATCGTCTCAAACAAATTAATTCAAGCGTGCAAATTCAAGCTCTTGTAATGGATGCAAGAGTAGATAATATGGAAGCTTTATTAGATGGTGTTGATCTCATAATTGACGCAACAGATAATTTCGATATTCGGTTCATGATCAATGACTTATCACAAAAACACAATATTCCTTGGATTTACGGTTCTTGTGTCGGATCGTATGGTATGAGCTATACAATTATTCCGAAGAAAACACCGTGCTTACATTGCGTGTTGAAAAGTGTTCCTGTTACAGGGGCGACGTGTGACACAGTTGGAATTATTAGTCCAGCTGTTCAAATCGTTGCTGCTTATCAAGTGGCAGAAGCATTCAAAATTTTAGTAGAAGATTATGCAGCAATTAGAAAAACTTTTTTAATGTTTGATATATGGAGTAATCAACATCATTCTATCAAACTAGGAAAAATCAAAACGGAAGACTGTCCATCGTGCGGAACAAATAGAAGTTATCCTTATTTATCATACGAAAATCAAACGAAGACAGCTGTTTTATGCGGAAGAAATACAGTTCAAATTAGACCGGCGCATAATAGTCATTACAACTTTGATGAGTTAGAAAAAGTATTGAAAAAACACGGGAAAGTAGATCGAAATCCATATTTGCTATCTTGCCAACTAGACGATTACCGCATGGTCATTTTTCAAGATGGCCGTGTATTTATTCATGGAACGAATGAAATCCCAAAAGCAAAACAACTATACTATCGGTTATTAGGCTAATAGAAAGGGATGGGTAATGATGGAAAGAAGAGTGCCAATTACAGTTGAAGAGGCTGTCCGTAAAGTAATGGGATTTGCTAATTGTGGTGTAAAAGAACTAGTACCACTTGAATTAGCATACGGGCGAACATTAGCAGACGATTTAGTAGCGGATCACGATGTCCCTTCTTTCGATCGCTCGCCATATGATGGATTTGCTATTAGGGCAGAAGATACTTCGCGAGCAAGTCGTGAGAATCCAATTGTATTTGAAGTAATTGGTGAAATTGGAGCAGGTTCCGTATTCCATAAAGAAGTAGGAGCGTTTCAAGCAGTTCGAATTATGACAGGAGCACAAATTCCGAAAGGATGTAGCGCGGTCGTCATGCTAGAACTGACTCGTCATCGTCAATATGAGAATATCGGAAAAAGCTATATGGAAGTGAAACGCTCATTTAAAAAAGGGGACAATATATCCTTTCAAGGTGAAGATGCACGTAAAGGAACAGTTCTCGCAAAAAAAGGTTGTTACATTAATCCAGGTATTTCTGCTCTTCTTGCTACATTCGGTTACAGCGAAGTGCCTGTTGCGAAAAAGCCTGTCATTGGACTATTAGCGACTGGGAGTGAACTTCTCGATGTAAATGAAGAACTACAACCTGGGAAAATTCGAAATAGTAATACGTATATGATATCGTCTCAAATTCGAAGAGCAGGTGGAAGAGTAAAATACTTCGGGAAGTGGAGTGACGATTTGAATACGTGCTACGAAGCAGTGAAAAAAGCGTTAAGTGAAGTGGATATGTTAATTACAACTGGTGGTGTTTCGGTAGGAGATTATGACTATTTGCCAGCAATATATGAAAAGTTAGGTGCATCAGTTCTTTTCAACAAAGTTGCTATGCGGCCGGGAAGTGTCACCACCGTAGCGCAATTAAAAGGAAAATTATTATTCGGATTATCAGGTAATCCTTCTGCTTGTTACGTAGGTTTTGAATTATTCGTAAAACCTAGCATTCGTACGTATATGTTTAGTGAAAAGCCGCATGTAAAGCGAGAAAAAGCAATACTCGGAGAAGGTTTTCTAAAACCGAATCCATTTACAAGATTTGTACGAGCGAAGCTGAAGTATAACGGAGGACAACTAATCGCTTATCCATCAGGATTTGATAAATCTAGTTCCGTTTCTTCATTAGCAGAATCAAACATTTTTATCGTACTACTAGGCGGAACGAGAGGATATGAGAAAGGGATGTTTGTAGACGTTCTCTTATTAGAAGATAACGAAGGTAGTGAATGGCCTTGGACATTACGTAAAGTGGGGAGAGGTTTTGATGGGACAAGCACGATTTGAAATTGTAGATACTCCGATTGTAGTGGAAGAAGTAACGGATAAAGTGGCAAGAAGAGAAGCAGGAGCAATTACAACTTTTATTGGAACGGTTAGAGAATTAACGAAAGGAAAGCGAACGTTACACCTTGAGTATGAAGCATATAAGCCGATGGCAGTAAAAAAGTTTACTGAAATTGGAGAAGAAATTAAGGAAAAGTGGCCAGATGCGAAAATAGCAATCACGCACCGTGTTGGACGATTAGAAATAATGGATGTCGCAGTTGTCATTGCAGTATCGTCACCGCACCGTAAAGTAGCTTATGAAGCGAATGAATACGCAATTGAACGTATAAAGAGAATCGTCCCAATTTGGAAAAAAGAATTCTGGGAAGATGGAACGGAGTGGATTGAAGATCAGCTCGAAAATACTCCATATCAAGAAGGAAAACCGAAGAAAGAAGAATAAGAAGATGATTACAATTTTACTGTTCGCAAATTTACGAGAAGAAGTCGGTTCAGAGAAATTAGCAATAATAGAAAAACGAGAAATGTATGTTCATCAATTAAAAAAATGGCTGAAAAATAACTATCAATTACAGACGCTAGATAAAGTAATGGTTGCGATTAATGAAGAATTTGTAACGGACGAAGATATTGTAAAAGCCGGAGATATCGTAGCGTTTATCCCGCCTGTAAGTGGAGGTTAATTCTTTCTATTAGAATATCAAATTTTTTATATGTTAAGGAGGATCATTATGAGTGAATTTTCGCATTGGAATGAAGAAGGAAGAGCTAAAATGGTTGATATCTCTCAAAAAGATATTTCAACACGCACAGCTATTGCGCAAAGTACAATTTCATTATCGAATGAACTATTTGAAGCAATTCAAAGTGGTGGGTTGAAAAAAGGTGACCCGCTTCAAGTGGCACAAGTGGCCGGCATAATCGGTGCTAAAAAAACATCGGATATTATCCCTATGTGTCACCCTATATTAATCCAAGGAACAGACTTTACGTTTCATTATGAAAAGACAACTGATGGCTATGAGTTAATCATAAGAGTGACAGTAAAATGTAGTGGGAAAACAGGAGTAGAAATGGAAGCATTAACGGCCGTATCGATTGCAGCTCTTACTTTTTACGATATGTGTAAAGCAGTTGATAAAACGATGGTCATGAAAGAAACGTATTTAGTTCAAAAAACGGGTGGGAAAAGCGGAGACTCTTTTCACAAGATAAAATAATTACAATGGAAGGAATGTAAATGATGATTACTCACGAACAGATTATGAACGCGTTAAGCCATGTAGAAGATCCAGAGTTACACAAAAGTATTGTGGAACTAAATATGGTTAGAAATATAAAAATAGATGGTACCGAAGTTGGGCTAGAAGTAGTTTTAACAATTCAAGGTTGTCCGTTGAAAGCAAAAATTCAAAAAGATATTGAAGACTCCCTTCGAAACATTGGAGCGTCGAAAGTTTCCTTAACATTTGGTTCTATGACACCAGAAGAACGCGCGGCATTAACAGCGTCTTTAAAGAAAGAAGCTAGAACAGAAACAGGAATGCCTAGTATGCTTCGACCTGATTCAGGTGTGCGTTTTATTACTGTAACGAGTGGAAAAGGAGGAGTTGGTAAATCAACTGTGACGATTAACCTTGCTACTGCTTTAGCACGTATGGGCAAAAAGGTTGGAATTTTAGATGCAGATATATACGGGTTCAGTATCCCTGCTATGATGGAAACGAATGAAAAGCCAACAATGATTGATCAAACCGCGATTCCAGTCGTAAGTCACAGTGTTAAAATTATGTCGATGGGATTCTTCACAGAAGAAAATAATCCCGTTATGTGGCGCGGACCAATGTTAAACAAATGGATTCAAAACTTTCTTGCGAACACGCATTGGGGAGAATTAGACTATTTACTTCTTGATTTACCACCTGGAACAGGAGACGTTGCGATAGATCTCGCTGCAATGATCCCACAAGCGAAGGAAATAATCGTTACGACGCCTCATAATGTAGCTTCATTTGTCGCATCTAGAGTAGGAGTCATGGCAAAACATACGAAACACGATATTTTAGGTATCGTTGAAAACATGGCATATTACGAAGAACAAGATGGCTCAAGAAACTACCTCTTTGGAAAGGGCGGTGGCGAACTGTTAGCGGAACAACTGCAAACAGAAGTAATCGCCCAAATACCGTTTGCGAAGCGTGAAGAAAATAAAGGCTCATGTGTATATGATGAAGATTCACTCGTTGGAGAGCTGTTTACTTCTTTAGCGGAGGATATTGTTTATTATGAAGACTAGTATACAAAATAAGAGGAGAGATACATAGCGTATATGTATCTCTCTTTTGTCTTTTATGAATTGCTTACGGCTGTAGTAAATTAGAAATGTTTTGTGAAACTACATTAAGAACAATTAAATGCGTATTCTTTCTTAGGGCTGCCAAATATGTTCTTTTATAAATTGATATAGTCATTATTTTAAAGTTATTAAAAGGGTACGAAAACAAAAATGGAATTTTTACTACAGAGGGGGAAAGTAGGGACTGCCTGCTTCTATGCATGGATGGATTTTCTACCTAAGCGATAAGGGGGAATTTATTGTTTTAGATATATATAGATAAAAAGAACCTATCTATAAATAGAGAGGTTCTTTCATGAAACTAACTCAAATGGATTATTGTAATAATTTGGAAACCATTTGAGGAGTTTGGTTTGCTTGAGAAAGCATGCTAATACCAGCTTCGTTCAAGATTTTGAACTTAGTCATTTCAGACATTTCTTTCGCCATGTCAGCGTCTTCGATTTGAGAAGCAGAAGATGCCATGTTAGAAGCTTGGTTATTTAAGCTTTCTACATTGAAGTCTAGACGGTTTAATGTAGCACCTAAATCAGCACGGCTACCTGCGATAGATGCGATCATGCCATCGATAGCTTTAATTGCATTGTTAGCGTTATTGATAGCAGTAGTATCACTATCACCTTCAGTACCAGCTGATGGAGCGGCAGCTGTTCCGTCAGTGCCTGCGTTTGTTGCTGAGATAGAAATTTCGCTAAGTTTCTTTCCATCACCTGCTAAATTAGCACTGGTAACATTTGCTAGTTTGATATCGATAGTGCCGTTAATAGCAGGATTTGTAGCACCAGAATCAGTAGTATCAGAATCAGTAGTACCAGGATCAGCAACAGGAGCTGCTGGTGTTTTTGCAGCAGTTTTGGCTTGCCCATCATCATAACTATGGATTTTAATAGATCCATTATCACCATTTAATAATGTTTTTCCGTTAAATTGAGTGTTTGTTGAAATGTAATCAATTTGATCTCTTAATGCAGAAAATTCTTTTTCTAGTGCACCACGGTTTTCGTTTGTGTTTGTACCGTTGGCAGATTGAACTGCTAGGTCACGCATACGAAGTAAGATGTTAGATACTGAGTTCATTGCTGAATCAGCTGTACGAATCATAGAGATACCATCTTGTGTATTACGAGATGCAACACCTAATCCGTTTTCTTTTGCACGCATACGAGTAGCGATTGCAAGTCCAGCTGCACTGTTAATACGTTTACCGCTTGATAAACGGTTCATAGAAACGTTCATTTTGTCTTGATTTTGGCGCATGTATTCTTGTGTACGCATGCTATTAATGTTTGTATTGATTCTCATGTGAAGAACCCCCATTTTTTTATATTGATTTTTCTGCAAATTTAAAAATGGTAATATGCGAAAAAATCGATTTCGAATTTATTGTAAGTCTTGCTATATCAAGTGTCAACTTAAAATTTGAATTAATAAATATAAAAAAATAACAATTTAACAATTTAGTTGTTTTTTTATTACAAAGGATTATTGCAAATTTTTTTAAAAAAACCTAATATTAGATTATCTTCATTTACAGAAAAGGTGATGTTATGGTAGTTGGAAATATTGTAAAAGAAGTTCTTGCGTATAAAAAAGGACTAATTCAGCAAAAGTTAAGTAGTCCACAGGCGTTCGTTAGTAGTCGTTTTCAAGATCAATTGCAGAGTGAACCTGTGAAAGAGGCGAAGGTTACTCCGCAGCCGGTAAAAGTAGAGGATATGAGTCAGCCGGTACAATCTACGAAAATAGAAACGGTTGTTAATAAACCGGAAGAATCTATTAATAAAGTAGAGGAAGCGAGCAAGCCTGAGGAGACGGAGAAAGCTGAAACGAAACAAGTAGATGAAGTGCAAGTTGCACAAAAAGAGTTTGAGCGACGTTTCCCCGAAACGAAAAACGAGCCTGCTGATACGTGGGGATTAACGAATAAATATAATATTCAAAAAATACGTTCTTCCAATGAAGGTAAGTATGAGGATATTATTGATCGCGCTAGCCATACATATGGAATTCCGAAAACGTTAATTCAAAAAATGATTGAAGTGGAGTCTGATTTTAATCCGAAAACGGTGTCACATGCAGGGGCGATGGGGCTCATGCAGCTTATGCCAGCAAATGTGAAAGAGATGGGTATAAAAAATCCATTTTCACCAGCTGAAAGTATTGAAGGTGGCGTGAAAGAGTTAAGCGGTTATTTAAAGAAAAATAACGGTGATCTCGTATTGGCGCTTGCTTCTTATAATGCAGGCCCTGGTAATGTGAGAAAGTACGGAGGCGTACCACCATTTAAAGAAACGCAAGGATATATAAAGAAAATATTGAATATAGACGTTTCGAAATAAGAAATTTCATTTATATAAATAGAGAACATGATAGGGGAGTTGGCTAGATTTGAAACTACAAGATGATATTCCGTTAACGATTTATTTTGAAATCGGAAATACGAAAAAGAAAATTAAAGATCTGCTTCATATTACGAAAGGTACATTGTATCGTCTTGAAAATTCAACGAAAAATACGGTGCTTATTATGCTTGAGAATGAAGAGATTGGAACCGGAAATATTTTGACGAAGAATGGAAAAATGTACGTTGAAATTATTGAATTGAAAAGGTAGGGAAGGGGATTTTCATGAGTGGCGATAAATTAAGCCAAGAGCAAATTGATGCCCTGCTGAAGGCGGTAAATGAAGGCGAGGAAATGCCAGCTTTCGCACAAGAAGCAGGGAAACAAGATAAATTCCAAGAGTACGATTTTAATAGACCGGAGAAGTTCGGTGTTGAGCATTTACGTAGTTTGCAAGCGATTGCGTCGACTTTTGGAAAACAGACGTCACAGACGTTTTCAGCTCGTATGCGTATTCCGATTGAACTAGAGCCGTCGACTGTTGAGCAAGTTCCGTTTACGAGTGAGTATGTGGAGAAAATGCCGAAAGATTACTATTTATATTGCGTTATTGATCTCGGCCTTCCAGAGCTTGGAGAAATCGTAATTGAAATTGATTTAGCATTCGTTATCTATATTCATGAATGCTGGCTTGGCGGAGATAGTAAGCGTAATTTTACGATGCGCAGACCGTTAACTGCGTTTGAGTTTTTAACGCTTGATAATATATTTGCGCTTCTTTGTAAAAATTTACAACAATCATTTGAAAGCGTTGTTGCGATAAAGCCGAAATTTGTAACGACGGAGACAGATCCAAATGCGCTGAAGATTACGACAGCGAGCGATATTATTTCATTACTGAACGTAAATATGAAAACAGATTTTTGGAATACGACAGTTCGTATCGGGATTCCATTCTTATCTGTTGAAGAAATTATGGATAAGTTAACGTCTGAAAATATTGTCGAACATTCTTCGGATAAGCGTAAAAAGTATACATCTGAAGTAGAAGTGAAAGTAAATCAAGTGTATAAGTCTGTACACGTTGCGATTGGTGAGCAGAAGATGACAATGGGCGAGATTGAGCAAATTGAAGAAGGCGATATAATTCCGCTTCATACGAAAGTAACAGACCAACTACGTGGTTATGTAGATGGAAAACATAAATTTAATTGTTTTATAGGGAAAGATGGAACGCGTAAGGCGCTCTTATTTAAAAGTTTTATAGAGTAGGAGGATCCATATGAAACATGAAGTATCTCCTGTGTCATTAATGGGGTTGGAAAAATTTGCAAGAAAGCGAAATGAAGCGGGGAAGGCACATATTGATACCGTTTCAGATATTTCGATTGAACTTGGTGTAAAGCTTGGGAAATCATCTATTACGCTTGGTGATGTGAAGCAATTAAAAATTGGCGATGTTCTTGAAGTAGAGAAAAATTTAGGACATAAAGTAGATGTATATTTAAGCGATATAAAAGTCGGTATTGGTGAAGCGATAGTAATGGATGAGAAGTTCGGCATTATTATTTCTGAAATTGAAGCTGACAAGAAACATGCAGCGCTTATGAAGGCGCAAAATCAAATGCAGGATAAAGAGTAGAGGAGGAGTCATATGTCGTATATGACGACCTTATTTCAAGTCGTTTTACTGTTTGGTGCGTTCGGCTATGGTGCATATTATATGACGAAAAAGACGCGTAAACAGCAGTTTTTTAAGCAAGGTGAAAATGGCCATATTCAAGTGAAAGACGGCGTGTATTTAAATCATCAAACGAGCGCCTTTTTGTTTGAAGTGGACGGGAAGCAAGTGTTCACTGTTATTAGTAATAACGGTGTGCAATCTGTGCAATTAACAGGGACAGGAAATCAGTTTCAACAAGCACTAGAAGATGCGGTGAAGAGTGAAACGAAAAAAGTAGAGGATCCATCATGAGAATAAAGAAACAGTTATCGCTATTTGCCGTTATTTTCGCATTTTCTATTATTTTTTCATTTGTTTTTATAAATCCAGCGTATGCAGCCCCGAACGGTTTTATTAATTTCGAAAATGGAAAAGAGTTTACGAGTAATTCAAGTGTACAACTATTCGCGCTCGTTATCCTTCTATCATTATCTTCTTCTATCGTTCTTTTATTTACGCATTTCACTTATTTTATGATTGTTCTTGGGATTACTCGTCAAGGACTTGGGGTAATGAATTTACCACCGAACCAAGTGCTTGTTGGACTTGCATTATTTTTATCGCTATTTACGATGCAGCCAGTGCTTGGTCAGTTAAAGAGTGATGTGTGGGACCCGATGACGAAAGAAAAAATAACAGTAAGTCAAGCTGCGGAGACGACAGCTCCGATTATGAAAGATTATATGTCGAAGCATACGTATAAGCATGATTTAAAAATGATGCTGAAAGTGCGTGGAGAAGAGTTGCCGAAAGATTTAAAGGATCTTTCACTATTTACGCTCGTACCATCCTTTACGTTAACGCAAATTCAAAAAGGGTTATTGACGGGGATGTTCATTTATTTAGCGTTTGTCTTTATTGATTTAATTATTAGTACACTTTTAATGTACCTTGGGATGATGATGGTACCGCCGATGATTTTAAGTTTACCATTTAAAATACTCGTTTTCGTATATTTAGGTGGATATACAAAAATCGTCGATATTATGTTTAAAACGGTCGTCTGAAGCGTTTGATGCTATGTGATAGGAGTCATATAAATGAATACGTCACCAATTATAGATATTTTTCAAACCTTTTTTTATAAAGGGGTTATGATTTTAATGCCGGTTGCCGGCGTAAGTATGATTGTCGTTATTATTATCGCTGTCATTATGGCGATGATGCAAATTCAAGAGCAAACGCTGACATTTTTACCGAAAATGGCGAGTATTGTACTCGTTATTATCATTTTAGGTCCATGGATGTTTCAAGAGTTAACGACGCTTATTTTAGATTTATTTGATAAAATTCCATCGCTATTGCGTTCGTACTAAGATAGGTGAATTGAAATGAATATGGAATTATGGGCGGCGACGTTTTTTGCGTTTTGCCGCATTACTTCATTTTTATATTTTTTACCGTTCTTTTCAGGACGATCGATTCCTGCAATGGCAAAGGTTACATTTGGACTGGGTCTTTCGATTACAGTTGCCGACCAAGTTGATGTCTCTCACATAAAGACAGTTTGGGATGTAGCTGCTTATGCAGCAACGCAAATTGTAATTGGATCATCACTTTCAAAAATTGTAGAAATGCTGTGGAACATTCCGAAAATGGCCGGACATATTTTAGATTTTGATATCGGCTTATCACAGGCAAGTTTGTTTGATGTAAATGCAGGATCACAGTCTACTTTACTATCAACAATTTTTGATATATTTTTTCTCATTATTTTTATTTCACTTGGTGGCATTAACTATTTCATTGCCACGATTTTAAAGTCGTTTCAATATACAGAGGCGATTTCAAAATTGTTGACGACTAGTTTTTTAGATAGTCTAATCGCAACGTTATTATTTGCGATTACATCAGCGGTCGAAATTGCTTTGCCGCTTATGGGCAGCTTATTCATTATTAATTTTGTTCTTATTTTAATCGCAAAAAATGCACCGCAATTAAACGTTTTTATGAATGCATACGTGATTAAAATTACGTGTGGTATTTTATTTATTGCGATGAGTGTACCGATGCTCGGTTATGTGTTTAAAAATATGACAGATGTATTACTGGAAGAGTATACGACACTATTTAACTTTTTCTTAACAAAGTAGGGGGACGCGTATGGCAAAGGATAATAAAACAGAAAAGGCCACCCCGCAGAAGCGTAAAAAATCGCGTGAAGAAGGGAATATTGCCCGGAGTAAAGATTTAAATAATTTATTTTCCATTCTCGTATTAGCAGTTGTCGTTTATTTCTTTGGAGATTGGCTCGGTTATGAGATTGCCAATTCCGTAGCGGTGCTGTTTGATCAAATCGGAAAAAATACAGATTCGACCGAGTATTTTTATTTAATGGGGATTTTGCTACTAAAAGTATCGGCTCCTATATTAATACTCGTATACGCTTTTCATTTATTCAATTATATGATTCAAGTCGGTTTCTTATTTTCTTCTAAAGTCATTAAGCCGAAAGCATCACGTATAAATCCGAAAAACTATTTTACGAGATTGTTTAGTCGTAAAAGTTTAGTAGATATTTTGAAATCACTGTTTTATATGGGATTAATCGGTTACGTCGCTTACGTTCTTTTTAAAAAGAATTTAGAGAACATCGTCAGTATGATTGGATTTAACTGGACTGCGTCACTTACTGAAATTATTAGGCAAATTAAATTTATCTTTTTAGCTATTTTAATTATTTTAATCGTTCTTTCCATTATCGATTTCATTTATCAAAAGTGGGAGTACGAACAAGATATTAAAATGAAAAAAGAAGAAGTAAAACGAGAGCATAAAGATAATGAAGGGGACCCACAAGTAAAGGGGAAACGAAAAAACTTTATGCATGCCATCTTGCAAGGGACCATTGCAAAAAAGATGGATGGTGCAACGTTTATTGTAAATAATCCGACGCATATTTCAGTCGTACTTCGTTACAATAAACAAGTTGATGCGGCGCCAATTGTCGTTGCAAAAGGGGAAGATGAGCTCGCATTATACATACGAACGCTTGCCCGTGAACAAGAAATACCGATGGTGGAAAACCGTCCGCTCGCTCGTTCTTTATATTATCAAGTCGAGGAAGATGAGACGATTCCAGAAGATTTATACGTAGCTGTAATTGAAGTTATGCGCTATTTAATTCAAACGAATGAACTTGAAGTATAATAGCGCGTTTGGAGGAGATCTCTTTGTTTAAGATAGATTCTGCAAGAACTTATTTTTCTATCTTTTTAGCAGCGTCATTCGTAGTGGCGCTCTTAATTCCACTTCCACCATTTATACTTGATATTATTATCGTTTTTCTACTAAGTATGTCAGTGCTTATTTATATGCGAGCGACAAGTATTAACGAGTGGGATGAATTAAAGTCATTTCCAACGATGTTGTTATTAATCGGAATTTTCCGCGTATCGATTAACGTATCGACGACGCGAGCGATTTTGACAGACGGAAATGCCGGTCATGTTATTGAAGAGTTCGGCCAGTTCGTAATTGGCGGGAACTTATTAATTGGTATCGTTATTTTTACAGTATTAATCATATTCCAGTTTATCGTTGCAAACGGTGCATCTCGTACAGCTGAAGTTGCAGCACGTTTTACACTGGATTCTTTACCAGGGAAACAAATGTCTATCGATGCTGATTTAAACCAGCGCATTATTACTGAGAAAGATGCACAAGCAAAACGAAAAAAATTAAATATGGAAACAGAGTTTTACGGGGCGATGGATGGTGCAGGGAAGTTCATTAAAGGGGACGTTATTTTCGGGATCGTTATTTTATTCGTAAACATTATTTTCGGTTTAATTGTCGGTATGATGCAGCAAGGAATGAGTTTTGCTGAAGCAGCTATTCATTATACACAGTTAACTGTCGGTGACGGAATCGTAAACCAAATTGGTTCGTTAATGCTTGCAATTTCAACCGGTATTATCGTAACACGTGTATTTGACGGTTCACCGGATACAGTAACAGAAGGAATCTTTAAAGAGTTATTAGCACATGAAGTCGTTGTATATGCGCTTGGTGGTTTATTTATAGCAATGGGTATTTTTACTCCGCTACCATTTCTACCATTCGCACTCGTTGGTGGAACAATTATCTTCTTAGGAATTCGCAATAAAAACCGAATAAAGAAAGAAAAAGAAGACGAGCTTCAAAAAGAATTAGAAATGATTCAAGGCGAGGATGAGCAACTGCAACAAGTGGAAGATTCATTTGGAGTATTTACAGATAAATATCCAATTATTGTAGAACTCGGTTTAGATTTAGCAGCACTTGTAAAGCAGAAAATTAACGGGGAAACAGCTCGTGATAAAGTTGTTCTTATGAGGAAGTCGATTATTACTGACCTTGGTATTAACGTTCCTGGCATTAACTTTAAAGATAATACGAGTTTTAGACCACGTGGACGTTACATTATTCGTATTAAAGGTGCGAAGGCAGCTGAAGGTGTTTTAAAATCAGGTTATTTATTAGCACTGAAAACACCGAACGTAATGGCCGATTTAGATGCAGAACCAGCGAAAGATCCGATTTTCGGTGAAGATGGATATTGGATTTTAGAGCATATGGTACAAGATGCACAAATGAAAGGCTATCAAGTATTAGAGCCGCTTAGTATATTAATTACGCATTTAGATGTTGTCGTTAGACGTAATCTTCATGAGTTAATTCAGCGTCAACATGTAAAAGATTTAATTAACTCGCTTGAAAATGATAACGGCGTTTTATTAGAAGAGATTAAGAAGAAGGAAATTGACTTATCACTCGTTCAAAATGTTATTAAACAACTGCTAAAAGAAGGTATTTCTATTCGTGATTTACCAACTATTATCGAAGGTATTATTGACGGAAAAGAAATTTATCAAAATCATGTAGACGGTGTAACGTCATTCGTCCGTGAATGTATTTCAAAAGTGATCTGTGAAAATGCAAAAAATCCTGACGGTAAAATTTATGCGGCGCTCTTCTCAGATTCAATAGAGTTAGATGCGGATGTTGTAAATAATTCATACCAAGGTTACTTATTAAACTGGGATTTAGATTTAGAAACACGTGTTGTTGAACAAGTACAGCGTGTCTTTAAACAAGCTCGTTTAATGGGAAGAGAACCAGTATTATTAACGCGTAGAAAAGATTTCAGATTTGCGATTGTAAGACTTCTTGAGCGTTATCAAGTAGAAGCGCAAGTACTTTGTATTAGCGAATTAGCACCGGAAATTGTTGTAGATCAAATTGCCTATATTGAATAGTAGGAGGTGAAGTAATGGAAAGTACAGAAAAGAAAGAAGCGTTAATGCGAATAAAAGCAGCTTCGAAAAATGAATTGTATCGAAAGTTATTTGACCAATATGGTACAGATTATTATTACGTTGTCGATGAAAGTGTAAAACGAAACATCCCGTTTTTCTGGAAGAAGAATTATGAAATGCTAGTCGCTTTTCCTGAAGATAAAAAGGAAGAAAGTAAAAAAGGCATAGCCGAGTTTCATGACCAATTAATGGATGTTGTAAATGAATCTTCTGAAGAAATAGTGAAGGTAAATGGAATTCAATCGGTCTTGCACAATTTAGAAAACGTAACAACTTCTATGTCATACGCGGCGATGCAAACAGGAAATAGTGAAGAATGGGCAAGAAAGAGAAACTATTAAAGTTGTTTGAAAAAGGTATCGTCGTTGTGAAACAGACGGAAGAAGCGAAAGTAACGAAAAAGCAAAAAGTTGTGAAAAAAGTCGTTCCCGTCAAGAAAGAAGAAGTGGTTGTAAAAAAAGAAAAGCAAGAATCTGTACCGTTTATTATTCAAAAGGTAATTCGCATGCTAGAGCAAAACGATGTAGAACAATACTTCATTCATGCATATGCTGAAAAGTTAAAAGTGAAGTTTGAGAATGCGACGATGATTACAGAAGAAGAAGTGATCGGATATATATTGGAAGATATGAGGTCTCATTTCAATACGGAAAACGTATTTGAAAAAGAAGTGCAAACAATTGCATTAATCGGTCCAACTGGCGTTGGGAAGACGACTACACTTGCGAAAATGGCATGGCAGTTTCACGGTAAGAAAAAAACGGTCGGTTTTATTACGACGGACCACTCTCGCATTGGAACAGTGCAGCAATTACAGGATTACGTAAAAACAACTGGATCAGAAGTAATTGCTGTGCGAGATGAATCCGCAATGACAAGGGCGCTCACTTATTTTAAAGAAGAAGCGCGCGTCGATTATATATTAATGGATACAGCTGGGAAAAACTATCGTACGTCAGAAACGGTTGAAGAAATGATTGAGACGATGGGACAAGTAGAGCCAGACTATATTTGCTTAACGTTATCAGCTTCGATGAAAAGTAAAGACATGATTGAAATCATTACGAACTTTAAAGCTATTCATATTGATGGTATCGTATTTACGAAATTTGATGAAACAGCAAGTAGTGGTGAATTGTTGAAAATTCCAGCAGTATCATCAGCTCCAATTGTATTAATGACAGACGGACAAGACGTGAAGCAACATATACATATCGCTACAGCTGAACATTTAGCGAAACAAATGTTGCAAACATCATAGAAAAGAGGTGAAGGATAAGGCAACTGCCTTATTCAAACGAGTATGAACGGTCTTTATATAGGTTCTATGGGTATGATGAATTACATGCAGCGCATTAATGTTCATTCGAATAACGTTGCAAATGCTCAAACGACAGGATTTAAAGCAGAAAATATGACTTCTAAAGTATTTGATGTACAAGACACATATCGCCGTGGTGATGGAGCTGTGACAAATATCGGTTCGGTCGATTACGCTGTAGTACCAGCCGCAACGCATGTGAACTTAGTACAAGGAAATATACAAATGACAAATAGTGCTACAGATTTCTTTTTAGATGACGGTACAGCCGGTACAACATCATTTTTCGTTACATCTAAAAACGATGAAACGTTTTTAACGAGAGATGGTAGTTTTACAGTGAATAGTGATCGTTATTTACAAACATCTTCAGGTGCTTATGTTATGGATGTAAATAATGAACGTATTCGTATTCCTGAAAATGTTGATTTCTTCGTATCTAATAATGGAGAAATCTATAGAGAAGTTAACGATGGAACTTTGCAAAAACCAGATATTAAGAGAATAGTAATTGCACAGTTGCAAACAAAAACAGTAGATGCAGAAGCGAATGCACGTCTAATGCAAAGAGAGAATAAAAGCTTTACACTAGCAGAAGGAAACATTGCTGATTTACCGAACGGAACAGGGGCAGTAAAAAATCATATGCTAGAAAATTCAAATGTAGATATGACGAAAGAGATGGCAAATCTTATGACGAGTCAAAAGATGATTCAAGCATCGCAGCGTGTTATGACTTCATTTGATAAAATTTATGAAAAAGAAGCAAATGAAATATTGAAATAGGAGACTTCCGTTAACGGAAGTCCTTTTTTATTATTGCTTTTATTACAGTTACATCATAAAATGATAATGATTATCAATATCATTTTATCTATTTTCACAAGAATGGAATTTCATAATGACAGCAACATTTGTTTAACTAAGTGAATTAAAAACAAGGGGATGGTGTGTATATGTCTACAAAAAAACAACTTTGCATTGGATTATGTTTAATTTCTAGAAAGAAAGAGCAAGAGAGTGAGTTTAATTCGGGAATTGATGAACAAGTAGAGTTAGCGAAACAAGCAGAAAAATCGAAGTTAGATTTTGTTTTTAAAGCCGACTATTTAGTGGCGCATCCAGATTTAATTGCTCGTAATAAGGGGAATGTAATTTTAGATCCAACATTATTATTTACTGCTATTGCGTATGCAACAGAAAAAATTGGAGTTGTTACGACAGCTTCAACATCATTTTATCCACCATACATACTAGCGAGGCAACTACAATCTTTAAATTGGATTAGCAATGGCCGAGTAGGATGGAACATTGTCACATCAATTGACGGTGCTGAAAACTTTGGTGAGGCAGGGATGCCACCATCTGAGGAACGATACGCGAAAGCGGCAGAATGTACAGAGTTAGTAAGAAAACTTTGGAGGAGTCATCCTTATGAGGTTTTGAAAGAAGATAACGCAGATGTAATTAGAGAGATGGTAAAGCCTATTGAGCATCGTGGTGAGCATTTTGAGGTGAAAGGTCCACTTAATATACCGCAGCACATTTCTGGAGAAATGCCATTATTTCAAGCGGGTGCTTCAGAGTCTGGCCGGAATTTCGCTGCTTCTGTTGCGGATGCAATTTTTGCTGCAACGCCAGATGTGGAGTCAGGAATGGAACTGCGTCAAGATTTAAGAAGAAGAGCAAAGCAGCATGGGCGAAAGCAAGATGATATACGTGTATTACCTGGATTATATTTCTTTATAGGTGATACATATGAAGAAGCGCTAGAGATGCATAGGCAAGCTCATCAACATCTCACAATCGAGAAGAGATTTGCTTTACTTGAAATGGTACTCGGACTAGACACTAGAGGGATTCCGCTAGAAAATAAGATTACGGAAGAGATGCTGTCAAGTCGGGATCAAACCGTTCGCAGTAAAACACATGCCGAATTATTACGGAACTTCATCATTAAAAATGAACCAACCCTTGAACAAATACTAGAACGACCAGAAGTTGTTGGCTCCGCTCATTGGGTTGCGATTGGTACACCACAAGACGTATTCCAGCAAATTATGGATAGGTTTGAGGCAGGAGCGTTAGATGGATTTATTGCTATTCCAGGAGGACCTCCAAAGTCATTGGATCTATTCTTAAGTAGGGTCATTCCTTTATTTGTGAAGGCCGGTGTATTTAGGGAAGAGTATACAGGTTCTACTTTACGGGAGCATTTAGAGGGACATACCTCAAAAACATTGCAGTTAAAATAACAGGAGTGTTACGTACAAAAAGCCTTTCATAAGAAGGCTTTTTATTTTTGGGATTAAATTTCAGAATTATCAATTGACTTTATAGGTCTGTTTTTTTATATTAGTAGGTATACTAATAACTACTAACATACATGCATCGTTTTGAAATGAGAGTTATATAGATTGTGAGGGGTACTGATGGATGAAATTATAAAGGAATTACAAAAGTTAGGTTTTTCCCAGTACGAATGTAAAGCGTATATTGGACTATTAAAACATTCTCCAGTAACTGGGTATGAAGTGAGTAAACAGACAGGAGTACCTCGTTCTATGATTTATGAAGTGCTCGGTAAATTGATGGATAAAGGAGCGGTGCATATCGTTCCGTCAGAACCAGTGAAATATGTACCGGTACCAGCTACCGAATTAATGAATCGAATGCGAAAAGACTTTGAGAAGTCCTTTGAATTTTTAGATGAGAAATTAAATTGTTTAGAACAAGAGCGACAAATAGATGTAATTTCGCATATTCGCTCAAATGATCGTGTTGTAAAAGAAATATGCAATATAATTAATAGGGCAAAGGAAGAGTTATGGATTTCTGTATGGGAAGAACAAGTGCATGAAATTGAGCCATATATTCATCAAAAGGAAAAGGAAGGTGTACATATATTTTCAATCTTATTTGGTGCTCCGGATACAAAAATAGGCGCGACGTTTCACCATAACTATATGACGCCCCACGTTGTTGAAAAGAGAATGGGTGGTCATTTAACTGTTATTGCTCGTGATGGAGAGGAAGTATTAATAGCCAACTTCTCAAATGATAGCACTTCATGGGCCGTTACAACGTATGACCCAGCTTTAGTTCTCGTTGCTACAGAGTATGTGCGGCACGATATTATGGTCGAAGAAATCACGAAGGAATTTGGAGCTGATAAGTTAGATACGTTATGGCGTGAAAATATAGATTTAGTTCATGTCGTAACAGGAAAACGAACGATGGAAGGAATGGAGGATGATAAGGATGAGTAAAGCTCAGGCACATGTAGCTTTGCAGAGCGATGATACATTTCAGCAAGGAGTAAAAGATTGTTTACCAACTGTATTTGGTTATTTAAGCATCGGTATAGCAGCTGGTGTAATTGCAAAAACAGCAGGTTTCTCCATCATTGAAATTGCGTTTATGTCCACTTTAATTTATGCAGGTTCTGCCCAATTTATATTAGCTGGTATGTATGCAGCCGGTGCCCCTGCTTCAGCAATCATTTTCACCGTTTTTTTTGTTAATTTACGCCACCTTTTAATGAGTGCTGCCCTTGCACCATACTTTGCGAAACTTCCTCTATTAAAAAATGTAATGATCGGTTCTCAAATTACAGATGAAACGTTCGGCGTTGCAGTGCAGCACGCAGTGCAAAAAGGATATGTAGGCGAAAGATGGATGATCGGGCTTAATGTAACAGCGTATTTAAATTGGATTCTTGCTACTATTATTGGCGGGCTGTTTGGTGAGTGGATACCAGATCCGCATACGTACGGGATGGATTATGCATTACCAGCGATGTTCATCGGATTATTTGTACTTCAGCTAATAAGTAGTAAACCGAAACTAGCAATTCATTTAAGTGTAGCAATTGTAGCGATTATTATCGCATACGTTTCACACTTATTTATGCCAGATAGTATAGCGGTTATTATTGCAACACTACTAGCTGCGACGATTGGAGTGCTGATTGAAAAATGGAAATGAGATTAGATGTATTATTACTATTACTAGCGGCAGGAGCTGTCACACTAGTGCCGCGTATTTTGCCTCTTCTCGTATTTAGTAAACTACAAATTCCAGACTGGGGTTTAAAATGGTTAAATTACATACCAATTGCGATATTAGCAGCACTTTTAGCACAAGTATTATTTATGCATGAGACGATGCAGTGGGATTATCTTATCGCGGCAATTCCAACATTTCTTGTCGCAATCTATACTCGTAGTCTATTAGGCACCGTATTAACTGGAGTGATTGTGATTATTTTGTTACGTTTCTTTTTCTAGAAAGGATTCGGCTCGCATAATAGCGAAAGGTGTAATAACAAAAAAGATATAGGGGTGGTGTTATGATACTTTTAACGATAGGAGCAATTTTGTTAACGTTATTTATTTTCTTTATTATCGGCTTCATTACGTTTATGATGTTTGTTGATAAGGCGACACCTCAAATTTATTATACACCTTGTGAATCAGTGACAGTGAAATCTAAAGGTAAAAATAGAAGGAAGAAAAGTTGATATCGTGCTTTTCTTCCTTTTCTTTTACATTCCTGAAAGAACTAACAGCAACGCCCCGAATAGAAAACTAATAAAAGAAAGAAAACCGATACATATCGAGAACACACGATTATTTCTCCATTCGCGCCAGAAGACGATAAATCCTAAAATGCAAAGGAAAAACCAAATGGGTAAAAATATGAACTCACTCATTTTCTTGGGGAGTAACGAATAAAAAGTTGTTACATATAGTATCCAATTTGTCAAAAATAAAATACAAACGATAATGGATTGTGAATAGGGGCGTTTTAAAAATTTCTCATTTTTAACTGTTATAAAAATGAGAGTTAGCGCTGATATAAAGGCAATGATTATGAAAATAAGTAAGAGTAATGTAAGGGGCATTTGAACCTCCTTTATAAGAGTGGTTTCATAAGAAATGAGTCTATTAAATTGTATACTTGTTTTGTAGAGTGTTCGTTATATTTTTCAGTGTATGGATTTAAAAATCCATGCTCACCTTGTATTTGTTTTATTTCTAATAAAGGATTATCTTGTTGCTGTAATGTTTTCGTTAAGGAGGATACTGAAAAACTAATTTCTTTTTCAGGAAAAATCAGTAATGTAGCACATGCAGGTTTCATGTGAACATAATCGCGTATACGAGAACCGTAACATCCAATAATAAAATCTAGTTTTGGATTGTTACTACATAGCCATGAGATGGTAGCTCCAACGCTAAAGCCGATAAGTCCAATATGTGTGTAACGATTGCAAAGGCTATGAATGAGTCCCTCAATTTGCTTTTTTCCACCATCAAAGCCAATGTGATACATAAAATATTGGTATGCTTTTTCTTCATTATTATAATGAAATGGCTGTTGTAATTGTAGAAGATTAGGACAGAATACATCTATATGAGATGAAGTGAAGTGATCAATGACGTGATGCATATGGTCGTTCACACCATATATTTCATGAACAGCAATGAGAGCTAATTTTTTCTTCATCGTTACAATCTACCTCTATGAAACTTAAATTCTTTCTCAACAAGGCATATGCGCAAGTGGAAGTTTTCATACCATTGCTCACGGCCTCTTTTTTTCGCTTCTTTATGTAAGGCGTTCTGTTTCCAATTTTCAATTGCCTCAAGTGATTCCCAATAAGAAATTGTGATACCGAGTCCCGAATGATCTCGTGCACTTTCTACACCTAGAAATCCAGGTTGCTGTTTCGCAAGTTCCTCCATTGTTTCGGCAACGGTACTATAATCTGTTGTATCATTTGATAAATTAGAAGTGAATATAACCGCATAATAAGGTTTGTTTTTTTCTAAATCAGATTTCATTGTCTTTCCCCCTTAATGTGTAGTGCGAATAATTAATCCATAGTTTGTATTTTAGCAGGTCACAAAAAGAAAAGAAGTAGAAAATTCTTATTTTTTCATCCCATGTAAAATAGAGGATAGAAGAAATTTATAGTAAATAATCTAAAGGAAGAAAAATGCCACCTCAGAAAATTGAAGTGGCATTGCTTATATTTCCTCTAAGCTATTAACTGGAACTGTTAATTCGCGTTCTGGATTCGTTGCATCATATATGCGGGCGGTTTCGTTGCTTTCATCAACGTGTTGAATCATAACAGGCATTCCTTGAAAACTAACATTAGCTTCTTCTGAGGACTCAGAAAGCTCTTTTGCTCGTTGTATATTCATTTATATTCCTCCCATCATTATTATCTTTGCAAAAAAGGAGGGGTAATATACCATTTCGAGACATTCTTAAAGTTTTTGTATTATTTGTAATGTTCCCTTAATAAATGATGAAAAGATGGAATCCGGATAAGGTTGTATTTTTTGAGCTGCTTCGATTGCTTCTTCAAGCGCTCTTTGCTTATCGTTAAGTTTTACATAACAAAGGGCACGATATGCACCTGCTGTTGTAAGCCATGCTTGATCAAGTGGATGCATCATATAATCTGGTATTTTAGCACGTTGAAAAGCTTCCAGAGCTTCCTCGTATTTCTTTAATCCGTACAAAGCTTTTCCAGTTTCGAGGTAATACAACCCATCTTCTTGGAAAATCGGTTCGTCTTTTAGTTTTTCTCGAAATTGTTCTACATGTTCTAATGCAATTGTATATTCTTTAGTAATCGTGTTGTAGTAATACGCTTTTAATATATCTACGATCGCAACGGATAAAGTGTCTTCTGTAAAAATGGCGAATTGCTCAGATTTCTTAATGTAATGTAAATACTGTTCTTTATCAGCCGTCATGACTTTTTGATAAGATAATATGCGATAAAATTCATCTGTTTTATAATACACTTGATGTTTTTTTGAAAATGCTAATGCTTCTAATATGATTTTTTCACATTCCTCATATTTGCCACATGCGAGTAAAATAATGGCTTCTTTTAAGCACAATCTGATATGTATAATAAGATCCATTTCTAAATGGTTCGCTTCATAATCATCTCGAATACGAGCAATAAGCTGCAAACATTCCTCATACTTTTTACGTGAGAATAACGTATAAGAAAATGTTAATTTTGTTTCAGTACTGTCTCTGTATAAAGTATATTTTTCAAAAATAGAAGTTGCTTTTTCAACGTAAGACTCAATGCTGTAATCTTTCATTATAGCTGCTCCAGTAATAAATTGTTTATATAATCGGGCAGTATTTAAAGTGGGAGGGAGTTCCTTTTGAACGATAGGAAGTAAAGTTTCATACACCTTATCACATTTATTAGCCTTTATAAGTTGATCCATTTGTTGAATGAGTTCTACAATTTCTACATCATCATCTTCTAGTAAAAAACTCGTTTCGCACCCAAGTTTTTCAGCGATATATTGTAATGTTTTCATGGAAGGTGTAGCTTTTCCATTTTCAATTTGACTAAGCATGCTTTTTGTCAATTCGGAACCTGCTAGTGCTGTTTGTGTAAGTTTTTTTTCTTTTCGTAATGCTTTAATTTTTTCTCCGAGAGTTGCCATATTATTGCTCCTTTATAATTAAAAAAGTTAAATACAATTTAACTTTTTGTTGTAAAAATTTGAAAGTTAATTATATAATAAGTTTAACACAATTTAACTTTTGAGGGGAGAGTGTCATAATGGGGGATGTAAGTATAGTTCCAAATGATTCAAAAATGAAGATTGCAACGAGAAATATTATTTTAATGATGATTGGAAAGATGACGTCTTTGCTAGGGGCAGGTATTTATACGTTCGCAATGGGGTTATACGTATTAAAGACAACTGGTTCAGGGATGGGGTTCGCTACTACGCTCGTTTGCGGATCACTTCCAAGGATGATCTGTGGTCCGATTGCAGGTGCTGTAGCAGACCGTGTTAATCGAAAATGGCTTGTCATTGGCACTGATTTATTAAGTAGCTTAACGATGCTTATTATGTTTATTCTTGCTACTATATTTGGACCATCACTTCTTTTTATTTATATTTCAGCAGCATTATTATCAATTTGTGCAAGTTTTTATTCTGTTGCATTAACTTCGTCTATTCCGAGTTTAGTAGATGAGGGGCGTATTCAAAAAGCGAGTGCTTTAAATCAAACGGCAGCTTCTTTATCAAATATTTTAGGTCCGATTATTGGTGGAGTTGTATTTGGTTTCTTTTCAATTAAGTCGTTCTTTTTGTTAAATAGTATTACGTTCTTTTTAGCGGTTATTTTGCAATTATTTATTGTATTTGATTTATATAAAAAAGAAGTGGCTGAGAGTAAAGAGCATTTCTTGACGAGTATAAAAGAAGGTTTTTCATATGTAAAACGACAGCATGAAATATATGGTTTAATGAAAATAGCATTGTGGGTAAACTTTTTTGCGTGTGGGCTAACAGTTGCACTTCCATACATTATCGTCCATACATTGCATTTATCTTCAAAGCAACTCGGTACTGTAGAGGGAATGTTAGCAGTCGGGATGTTAATGGGTGCGATTGCTTTATCAGTGCGTAAAGAAGTGAATAATCTGTTTCGTTCTATTTATAGTGGACTGTTTTTATTTGCGGGTTTGAGTTTATGTACAGTTTTCCCGTTGTTAGTTACCATTCCGAAAGTAGCAAGTTTTATTTACTATATTGCTTTTATGATGTTAACTGGTATATCAATTATGATTGTAAATATTCCGATGCAAGTACATATGCAAAAGACGACAGATCCGAGCTATTTAGGGCGTGTGTTCGGCCTACTTGAAACAATTGCTACTGCAATCGCACCGCTCGGTATGATTGTATATGGATTATTATTAGATATATTACCTACTAGCATTGTTATGATGACAATAGGTGGAGGATTATTGTTAGTTGTATTAGTTGGAGTAAAGCAGCATATGGCGAAAAGAAAAGTAAATGTGTCAGCTTAAAAGAAAATTTTAATAAAATAAAAATGACCAAATTAGTATTTTAGTTTTTGAAACTCTTTTTCATGTATGTTAAAGTAAAGTGAGCAGGCAAAGAAAAGGAGAAAACATCATGAAAAAATTAAGTTTTGTTATGCTTTTTCTGTTAGTCGTAATGACTGGATGTAGCAATTATGACACGTATATTGAAACAGGTATGCAATCATTGAAAAATGAAAAATATAGTGATGCGATTATGTGGTTTGAAAAAGCGGAAAAAGAGAAATCAGGAAATGAAGCGAAGGCATATAAAGAAGTCGCTCAGTTATTGGATCACGGTGCGACAGCATTAAAAGACGGTAAGTATTTAGAAACGAAAGACATTGCAAATGAAGTGTTACAAAAGAAAAAAGACGATGCACTTGAGAAAGCTGTGAAATCAAATGCAGAAAATATGCTTCAAAAAGCAAAAGATGTTGAAGAAAAAGTAAATGAAAGAGTAGCGAAACGAAAAAAGATAGATGAAGAAGGAATCGATAAATTGATTAAAGCTGTGGATAGTATAGATGATGTAAAAGAAAAAGAGAAGAAAGTTTCAGAAGCATTAGATAAGGCTGAAGAGGCACAAGTAAAAATTGAGGAAAAGAAAAATAAATAGAGTTATAGTTTAAAAGGCTGTCGTGTATAACGACAGCCTTTTAATTTTTTTCTGCAAAAGAAGTAATGCTATGTAGTAAAAAAGAAATTATTTTAGAATCCCACCTGTCCTCATGATGAATGGTATAAATATTACGCTGAAATTCAAAATCAGGGATCGGTATATAGCATAGCTCATTTCGCTGTACTTCTTGTTCAATAGCAAGTTTAGAAATAAAGGCGACACCATTACCATATTTTAAAATTTGTTTTAACGTTTCTAATGAATCTAATTCAATTTCAGATTGGAATGTAATGTTATGTGCTAACGTCCATTGTGTAAGTAAATCTCGGGTTGTAGATGGGTTACGATGCAATAGTATACGCTCCTTCTCGATATCTTGTAAGGATACATTTTCTTTTTTAGAAAAATGATGTTCTTTGGAAAAAGCAAGGACAAGTGTATCAGGTATTATATTCGTTTGTTTTAAAAGTGGTTCATCAAATGGTGCAGCAGAAATTATCCCGAGATCAATTTCATGATTTTGTAGCATCGTTCGAATTTCAGGAGCTGTTTTTACCATGAGTGTTATTTTTATATTGGGAAATTCGCATTGAAATTGGTGTACAACTTCTGGTAAAAGATAAGTCGCTGGTACATAACTAGCACCAATTGTTATAGCGCCTTTATTAAAATCTTTAAACTCTTGTGTGACCCGCCTAGCTTCTTTCATAAGTGCATCTATTTTACAAGCATAATGATGCAATGCCTCTCCAGCCTCTGTTAAGAAATATCTTCCAGAACGTAATTCAAATAAAGACACACCGAGTTCCTCTTCTAAGCTTTTTATATGAAAGGTAATAGTAGGTTGTTTAACACCAAGTTTTTCTGCAACAATCGTAAGCTTTTTGTATTTCTTAATAAGCACTACAATTTCTAATTTTAAGAGATTCATGATAAGTTGACCCCTTTTTCTTCTAACTATAGAAAAAATCTATAGAAATAAATAGTTTATTAGAGATTTTTTAATTTAATCTTTACAGTACATTAACATTCAGTATAAATCTTCCAGATAGAATGAAAGCAGGTTAAGAATGAGGGGAGAGAGGTGAAACGATGGATATTAAAATTCATGGATTAGAAAAGGCATTTGGAAAAACGCAGGCTTTAAAGCCGTTACAGATTGTAATGAAAAAAGGCGAATTCACTACACTTTTAGGACCTTCAGGATGCGGGAAAACGACTTTACTTAGAATGATTGCAGGGCTTGAAGAACCAGATAAAGGTGAAATATATTTTGGAGATAAGTGCATGTATTCCTCGACAAAGAAAATAAAAACATCTCCTCATGAACGGAATATCGGTATGGTATTTCAAGATTTTGCTTTATGGCCGCATATGACTGTATTTGAAAATGTTGCATTTGGTTTAAGGGCTACAAAGCAAACGAATCAATTAAGAGAAAAGGTAGAAGATGCGATAAAGCAAGTTCGTTTGCAAGGTATGGAGAAAAGGTATCCGCATGAACTCTCAGGTGGACAGCAGCAACGTGTCGCATTTGCTAGAGCAATTGTAACAAAACCTCATTTTATTTTGTTCGATGAACCGCTTAGTGCACTTGATGCAATTTTGCGAGAAGAAATGCGATTAGAACTTATGGATATCGTTCATTCCATTGGTTTAACGGCATTGTATGTAACTCACGATCAAACAGAAGCTATGTCAATGTCAGATCAAATTATTGTTATGAAGCAAGGAGAAGTATTACAAAAAGGAACACCAGAAGATATTTATGTGAAACCGTCTCATGAATTTGTTGCAAAATTTGTTGGTAAGGCAAATTGGCTTGTAGAGAATAAACAAATGATTCGTCCAGAGCACGTGAACTGGACAAAAAATGAAGTGTGCGATACGTATACAGGTGAAATTCAGCACGTTACTTATGTAGGAGAACGTTATGAAGTAAAAGTAAATATGGGGACATTAGGTGTATGGACAGCTTATCACAACAGTAAGCTAAGCGTCGGTAAACCGGTATCGTTACATGTACCCAAAAAATGTATTCATCATATAGGGGGAGAATCGTATGAAGAAATTCAGTTCGCTTAAGTCTTTATTTGTATGCACTTTACTATTTTCTGCTGTAGTAGTAGGTTGTAGCTCAAAGACAGGTAATGTAGATGCAAAAAATAAAAATACTAATGAAAAGAAAATTGTTGTATATAGTGCAGGGCCAAAAGGGTTAGCAGAAAAAATTCAAAAGGACTTTGAAAAGAAAAGCGGTATAAAGGTGGAAATGTTTCAAGGAACAACTGGTAAGATTTTAGCGAGAATGGAAGCTGAAAAGAAAAATCCAGTCGTTGACGTTGTCGTACTCGCTTCTTTACCAGCGATGGAAGGATTAAAGAAAGATGGTCAAACGTTAGCTTATAAAGAAGCGAAACAAGCTGATAAGCTTCGTCCAGAATGGTCGGATGATAAAGGACATTATTTCGGGTATAGTGCTTCAGCATTAGGAATTGTGTACAACACAAAAAATGTGAAGACAGCGCCTGAAGATTGGAGCGATATAACGAAAGGAGAATGGAAAGGCAAAGTGAATCTTCCAGATCCAGCACTTTCAGGTTCGGCTTTAGACTTTGTAACAGGATACGTGAAAAAGAATGGACAAGATGGATGGAAGTTATTTGAACAGCTTAAGAAAAATGAAGTTACAGTAGCGGGGGCAAACCAAGAAGCGTTAGATCCAGTTGTAACAGGTGCGAAAGATATGGTAATTGCGGGTGTTGATTATATGACGTACAGTGCAAAAGCAAAGGGTGAACCTGTGGATATCGTATATCCAAAAAGCGGAACAGTCATTAGTCCACGTGCGGCAGGCATTATGAAGGATAGTAAAAATGTAGCAGGTGCAAAAGAGTTTATTGATTATTTATTATCAGATGATGTGCAAAAACAAGTTTCTAAAGCGTACTTATTGCCAGGTAGAACAGATATAAAAGCTGAAAATAGACCAAATGTGGAAGAGATTCCAGTATTAAATATTGATTGGAAAACAGTTGAGAAAGAACAGGATGAAATAGGAAAACAGTTTAAGAAAGTATTTCAATAAGATGGTGATTACATGGTAAATCGATTCGTATCAGTAAGACAAGTTGGAATGACGGTAGCGTTGTTACTTGTGGCGATGTTAATCGTCATTCCGCTTTTTCTCATTTTACTTTCTAGTGTATATGAAAATAGTAGTTGGAATTTTTCAAAGCCTTTTGAAGTGATGCAGAGTGGTGGATTAGCTGGGATTTTTCTAAACTCGATGCTTCTCGGGGTACTTGTAGTAATAGGAGCTACCATATTTGCATTTCCATTAGCGTTCATTATGAGCAAAACAGATGTAGGAAAGTATAGTAAGTTGGATATTGTTTTTATGATTCCATTTATGACGCCGCCGTATATTGGGTCAATGGGCTGGATTTTGTTCATGCAACCGAACGGCTATTTCGAACAGTTTTTTCCGATGCTAAAGACGATTTCATCTTCGTTTTTTAGTTTAGGAGGTATGGTTTTAATTATGAGTCTGCATTTATTCCCATTCCTTTATTTCATGTTGAAAAATACGTTACTTCAGATTGGGAGTAGTAAAGAAGAAGCAGCAGCAGTTCATGGCGGAAGCTTCTTCTATCGTTTAAGAAAAATCATATTGCCGTTATTAGTATCAAGTTATGTAATGGGTGCTTTACTCATTTTCGTAAAGACGATTGCTGAATTTGGAACGCCGGCTACATTTGGGCGGAGAATAGGGTTCCATGTGCTAACATCAGAAATTCATAAATTTATTTCGAGTTGGCCGATTGATTTTAGTAGTGCAACAGCATTGTCTTCTTTATTACTTAGTGCGTGTATGCTCATTTGGTATATGCAAAATGTATTAAATCGAAAATATTCATATGCAATGGTTAGTGGAAAAGGTGTGAAATCTAAAAGGTATACTTTGTCTATAGTTACACGTGTTGTAGCGTGGGTTTATGTAATTGGTTTATTAATAGTATCAATTGGAATCCCATACTTTTCTATACTGATTGCGTCGTTATCAAAATTAAGAGGCGGTGGCTTACATGTAAATAACTTTACAATAAGCCATTATGAGGCATTGTTTACAATTGGGTCTCCAGGACTAGAAGCTTTATGGAACAGTTTTCTGTTTTCACTCGTAACAGCGATTGTTGCTGTAATTATTGGAGTCTTTTTAGCACTTATGATTCGAAAGGGGAAAAATCCCTCTGAAAAAGGGCTTGATATGTGCGGTATGTTACCGAATATGGTACCAGGAATAGTGATGGTTGTAGGGCTTATTTTATTTTGGAATTCACCATATATGCCTATATCAATTTACAATACACCTGTCATGGTTATCGTAACGTATGTGGTTCTTTTTCTACCTTATACGGTGCAGTATGTAAAAGCTTCGCTCGGACAAATTGATGATTCTCTTATACAGGCGGGAAGCATTTTTTCTGGGAATTATATTTATATTTTTAGAAAAATAATATTGCCTCTTATTATTCCAGGAATTCTTGCTGGGTGGGCGATGACATTTACGATTTCGATAAGAGAGTTAGTAGCGTCGCTTCTCGTACTACCTCCATCAGTAGAAACGTCAGCAACGTTTATTTTTGCTCAATTTGAACAAGGGGAAGTATCTATAGGAATGGCGATGGCCGTTGTTTCTGTTGGACTTACAACAATATGCTTATTACTTCTGCAACATATGGAGCAAAAACGAAAAGGGGTAGCATGATGAGGATGGAAGTATGGGGAGGAGCAGGAGAATACGGCCGCTCTTGTTATTTTATAAAAAATAAGGAGACAAAAATATTATTTGATTGTGGTATTAATCGATCATATGTGGATAGTTATCCAAAAATAGAGAGAGAAATTGTTCCATTTTTAGATGCGGTATTTTTATCACATATTCATGAAGATCATACGATGGGTTTACCTTTATTAGCGAAGTATGGATATAAGAAAAAAATTTGGACGACTCGTTATACGAAGGAGCAACTTCCAACTTATTATGGGAAATGGAGAGACTACAATCTGACACAAGGGCGGAATTTACCGTATAACGATCAAAATATTAAAGATTTAAATTATGTATGTATTGATGAGATGAGTAATCCAAATGAATGGATACAGGTTACTCCTACATTGCGGTTTCAATGGGGGTATAGTGGGCATGTATTAGGAGCTGTTTGGTTTTTAGTAGATATGTGTGATACGTACGTATTTTATTCTGGTGATTATTCAGCAGAGTCTAATATACTACGAGCTAATTTACCTGAGAAATTGTATCGCGATATAAAAATTGCAATCGTAGATGCTGCTTATCACACTGATGATGTTTCGCAAAATGAACGGATAGACGAACTATGTGCGGAAATTGAACGAGTTGCACAAAATAAAGGGATAGCATTACTACCATTGCCCCCACTAGGTAGGGCGCAAGATATCGTATTGTATTTATATGAAAGATATAAAGAACTTCCAATTATAGTAGATAAAGAAATATTGGTTGGATTTGAAGAGATGTTCATATACAAAGGTTGGATAAAAAATAATGAAGAACTTGAGTGGATTATGGAAAGTTTAAAAGAAAACATAATAGTTATGGATAATGACATTTGTATGCAAAATAGTTGCGGAATAGTTGTAATGAGTGATGCGAATATGCAAACGAAACGAGCGCAGTTATATTATGAACAACTTCGGCAGGAAGAACGAAATTCTATTATCTTTACGGGACATACTGCTAAAGGGAGTTTTGCAGAAAAGGTTATGAAAGAGCAGGTAGGTATAGGATGTAGAGTGGGACGAGTTCCGTATAAGGTTCATCAAAGTATAAGTGATGTTAAGGCGATGTTAAATAAATTATTACCAGAACATACGGTGCTAGTACACGCCTTGAAAGAGGATACGGATCGATTACAGAAAAAGCTTAGCATAGCAGGATATAAAAATGTATATTCACTTACAATGGAATGTGTAGAATTGACTTAACATGTATAGGAAAAAAGGAATCCGTAGACATATGGATTCCTTTTTCTAATATATGAGTATTAAGCTAAATCAGCTGATACGAATATATCAGTATTTTGAAGGTTTTTAGAGCGTAAACTATAAGCAACTACCTTCTTTTTATATTGCTTTACAACGTCGACATGTTCTTCATGACTATAAATATAAAAGATAAAATCTTTTTTGCCACGTTTTGCATTGATAATTAAAGGAGTGCCCTCATTGTGTGGTGGTGCATAATAGCGGTCTAAAAATAAACCTTCGTTAAAATCATGAATAATTTTGGATTTCTTTTCGCCTTCTAAGTTATTTCCATTGATTGTAACAGTCACATTCTCTTCTTCAAGTTGTGGATGTGTTTCGTACTTGCTAATAATGGATTCAATAACAGAGTTAGGAAGGCTAGAAACGATAATTTTAAATGCCCCAAATACAACTAACATTACAATAAACCAAGTTGTCATAGTATTTCATCCCCTTTATCCCACAGTAACGGTCCGTAAAAGCCTGGTTGGTGCGGGCTAATAATCAGTGTGGGATAGATACCCCTTACTGACTAAAATTTCACTTTATCCTATTTAACAATATAACTCATATGGTAATAGTACATATGGTGAAGTTTTGTATAATTTGTGAAAAATATGCCATTTTTATGAACGAAATATTAGAAAAATCAATTTTGTTACAAAAAGTTGAAATCGAAGTATTTTAAAAGAAAAAGGTTTATAATAAAAATATAACTAATAACAACATTACTAATTATAAGGAAGTGTAACTATGAGTACTGTAGCAATCGTGTATGGTATTATTCTTTCTACAATTATCGTTTTATTTTTCGTTGGGGTTTCACGTTATATTCATAAATGGAAAGAATGCGTTGCGAAATTAAATCACATTGAAGAAGAATTAAGTGATTTAATGTTACATCATGGTAAGTAAACGTTTATTTTTTAACGAAACAATGTGAAGGATATCACAAAACATGCTCTCATCATGAAGGCATGTTTTTTTGTTATGTGAATGATTAGGCACATACATGTTTTTCATACGATACAGTGTAAGTGCAGAAAAATTAGGAGGACCAATTAAGGAGTCAGTTGTAATTGATCCTCCTAATTCAAATCGACTAAATAGCGTTAAAGAAAGTCACGACTCAAATATAATCGTTACGTTAAACGAACAAATAACATCATGTGAAATAGAGTAACTCTTTCTATTTTAGGAAGAGTTACTCTGTTTTGTTTAATTTTGTAATTCAATTCGCTATAATTATTATATAGAAGGGAATTTCTAGAGGGGGCATATTGTGAACATATTAAAGATTATAGGAATTGTTGCAGGAGTCATTATAGTAGCCGTTATAGCTTTCTTTGTTATTATGAAGTACTATTTGTCAAAAGAAGATCCTGATTATGTATTAAAGTACATAAAAGAACATAAAGATGATAAAACATGTTCATTACTAATTAGAAAAAATGGGGAAGTATTAACATCTATAAATGAAAATGTAAAATTGCCATTAGCGAGTACGGCAAAGATCGTAATAGCTGTTGAATTTGCTAAACAAGTGTCAGAAGGAAAAATAAGTCGAGATGAACAAATTTCATTGCATGAGCTAGAAAAATATTACGTTAAAAACACTGATGGCGGAGCGCATCCAGACTGGTTAGAAGATGCCAAAGCGAGAGAATTAGTGAAAAATGGACAGATCGCTTTAGAAGAAGTCGCTAAAGGGATGATTCATTATAGTTCTAATGCAAATACAACATATTTGTTAGATAAGCTTGGAATAGAAAGAGTAAATGAAAGTATAAAAGAGTTAGAGCTTACTAGTCATGACAAGTTCTCTTCGTATACTGCTTCACTATATATGAGAGGGTATGTAGAAAAAGAGCTTCATGAGCCAGAAAATCAATCGTTAGAAATGATACGTAACATGTCAAAGGATGAATATAATAAACATGTGTTACAAATTCATGAATGGATGAAAGATGAAGAAGAATGGAAAAAACGGGATATCCCATTAAAGGTAGATATGGAATTTCAGCGGATTTGGTCAGATCGATTAGTGGGTGCAAACGCTAAAGATTATATGAGTATAATGGACAAGATAAATAGTAGAAATTATTTTCCAAAATCAATGCAAGAAGAAATCGAGAATATTTTCAAAGGAACAGTTAATAATAGTAAGTTAGAATTTGCTGGGCAAAAAGGTGGCTCTACCGCATTCGTATTGACAAAAAGTCTGTATACTACAGATAAGAAGGGGAATAAGGTAGAAGTTGTAATTATGTTTAACGATATAGAAGATCAAGTTGCATACCAAAAATTGAGAAATAATATAGATTATTTTATACAAGACGCTGTAACAAATGAAGAGTTTAGAAGGAAATTATAATGAAATAATTTTATTATGTAAACAAGGGCGCTTTTTAGAAAGTGTCCTTTTCTTTTTATGATACAGGATTTCTTATTTACCTCATTGAATATAAATTGAAAATAAGAAAGGAAGTTGAAAAATGACGACAATATATTTCGTTCGCCATGCCCACTCTACATATACAAAAGAAGAACGGGAACGGCCTTTATCTGATAAAGGGTATTGTGATGCAGAGAATGTAACACGTTTATTAAAAGATAAACATATTGATATTGTAATCTCTAGCCCGTACAAAAGGGCGATTCAAACCGTGCAAGGGATAGCGAATACATATAATTTATCAATACAACTGGAAGAAGATTTAAGAGAGAGGTTATTAAGTAAAGAGCCAGTAACAGATTTTAACGATGCTATTCAGAAAGTGTGGGAAGACTGGACTTTTTCATACGAAGGCGGGGAATCAAGTAATATAGCGCAAAGGCGTGCTGTAATATGTATGCAAAGTATATTAAGAAAATATAAAGGTAAGAATATTGTAATAGGTACTCATGGGAATATTATGGTATTACTAATGAATTATTTTGATTTGAAATATGATTTTCAGTTTTGGAAAACACTTCATATGCCTGATGTGTATAAATTAACTTTTGATAATAATCGTTTCATTTCTGCTGAAAGAATGGAGAAAACAGGTCATCGGATAAAGTGAAACTTTAATCAGTGGGGAGGTTCATCCTCCACTGATTATTAGTTGAACCAATCGGGCTTTTACGGGCAGTTGATCTCCCACCTAACTTCCTCGTATTCGCCGAAGTTTGAGGTGAGAGTCTTACTGTCCGTTAATGCGGGATAAACATTTTGTAAAAGTTTATCAAAAAAAGAGGAAAGAGAGAAAGTATTGTAGAAGTATGACTTTGTAACATAAAAAATATTGGTTAAAGGAGGCTGTTTACATGTTTGAGAAAGAGAAAGAAGGGCTTATTGAAGTTCACAACGTATATGAAATCGCACCAGCAGATGGAGCAATTATAGGTATGGCAACGGAAGAAGAAATGGAGATTGCTGCTGAACTAGAGTTACAGTACTATGCCCATTCTCGTTTATTAGAAGCAAATATTCAGTTAGACGGTTCCTCCTATAAAGAGTTACTTCAGGAGTTCCAGGAGTACGAAAGAAAATCAATGAATTTTTGGAGAGCAATACATAAACGTTTAGCTGTGCCATGGGCATGGGTACTACGTATTGATGTTGCGAATGGTCCTATATATGTAAGCAATGGGAGTTCGTATTATGAAGAAGTTGATGATGACGAAGAAGATTATGAATAGATAAGTAAGGAAGCAGCTTTAGTTGCTTCCTTTTTTTATTTACAATGAGTGAATGGCTTCAATGATAGTATCTGGGCGATCATTTTCTATACCGTGACCAGCATCTTCAGCCAAAATGTACTGGCTGTTTATTGAGAGATTTAATTGTTCACGAATAAGTTCTTGCCACATATCTTCAAGTTGTGTAGCTTCTTCTTTTGGCATACCGCCCTCAATCAATTGTGCAATAGAATATTGAGGATCTCTACCGATAACGATTAATGGTATTTCTAATGTTTTATTTTGTTTTTTTATTGAGCGAGCACAATTTTTCCACTCGGACAGTTCAGAAGCTATCGCTTTATATAATGAAGGAGATGTAGAAAATTTGATATGCTGTTTTGTTGTATTGACGAGCATAGATTTTAGTTCATTATAAAGTGCTTCTGCATCCATGTTGGAGTAGGTATGATATTTTTGTAGCCACATATCATCAGAATCAGTTTGATCAGAAACCGGTAAATGCAGTTCATCTAATCGGTGTAAGTTCATGGAAGTAGAATCAACTAAAAGAAGTGCTTGCAGCCTATCTTCATGTAACATTGCAAAATGTTGTGCGCATAAACCTCCATAGGAATGACCGATTAAAATGATTGGCTCATAAATATCTAGTTTATGTAGTAACATATGTAGTTCTTTTACGACTTGCATTGTTGTACGTGGATTAGTTCCTAGCTCACTTTTTCCGTAACCTGGGCGATGATATGAAATGACTGTAAATTTTTGTGAAAGCTTTTCTATAATAGGAAGCCAATCATAAAATGAGCATCCCATTCCTGTTTGAATGACTACAGTTTGTTTACTGCTACCTTTCATATATACTTCTACAGTTTGTCCAAATATCTCTACTGATCTATTAATAGTAATTCCCCCTAAGCTTGAAATACTTTTTGGCAAGTAAAGACGATACACCAGGCACATATGCCGAAGAGTATAGATGTACTAAGTGAAAAGGAGTTCTTTAAACCGATATAAACAATAAATAATAGTAGTGCGGATGCGGGAAATCCATATAATACACCTAAAGCAAATTGACTCAATTCTTGTTTATTCCCGCCTTCGAAAGAAATCCAAAATAGGCTCAGTAAACTTACGAGAGGAAGGGCAGCAATAAAGCCGCCTATCGTACTATAATGTTTAGCGACTTCAGTAATAACGCCGATAATAAGTGCCGAAACGATTACTTTAACGAGGAAATGCATATTTTGCCTCCTGCGCTAATAACGAAAAAGCTTTTTCAATTAATTGTTGTTCTTCTTTCGATAACTGTGGTTCTAATATTTTTATCTTTTCTTTATCTAGTAAAGTATGCTTTTCTAATATTTCAATGCCTTCTTTCGTTAATGTAAGGTTCACAACTCTTTCATCTTGTTTGTTTCTTTCTTTAATGATAAATCCTTTTTGAATAAGGCGTTTTACATGTTCGGACGCTGTGTTATGAGATAAACCAAGTTCAGAAGCAATTTTTCCAATTGTTATATCTTTCTCACGAGAAACGATTTGTAAAATACGAATAGCTTGGTGGGAAAGGTTGTCTTCATATTCATATCGTAAGTGATAATAAATGCTCTCCCAGTATTGATTGATGTCTTTCATAATGATAAATCCCCCTATTTTTATATCGTATAGTAAGATATATTCGTGAATATAGAAATAAAATCCTTTTATTTGGATAAAAAATGTTGCAAAAGTTTATTTTTATTGAAATATAAGGTAATCTATGTGTAAAGGTATACATTTAGCAAGAGAGAGGATGATAGCTGTGAATACATTCAAATGGATGAGTCATGAACAGATGTATGTAGATGAAATACATGTTGAAAAATGTGGTCCTCTTTCAGTTGGCGTATATGGGGGAAATCAAGAGAGTGATGCATATGAACGAGGAGATGCAGTGCTTGCTTGGTGGGATCCTGAATTACAATTTGAATTTGTTATGATTTTTGATACACATCACAAAACGAAAAATATACATTATATAATAGAAGCGATTTCAGAAAGAAAAGAAAAACTAAAAGAGTTGTTTTCATATCCTATACATTTAGCTTTTCATCATACGCATATGTACTTGTTAGCGTTATTTACAGATAAGCTGTTTATTGAAAAATGTGATCAAGATGATGAGGAACTTGCATGCTTAATTTGTTTACGAAAAGGCGAATTTTTATATTGGCTATCAGTTGGTGATTGTTTCGCATATTTATTCCATTCTGAGAAAACGAAGAATGGAAAAGGGCGATTAAATAAACGGAAGAATTATGAATATATTGGTAGGAAAAATATTTTTGCAGCGAATACACCTTGCTTTACGTCAGGTGTAAGGGGATTAGAAAAAGGAATGAATCACATTGTAATGGCAACGGACGGTATTTTAGAGTGTGATAAACGAAGGTTTGATGATGATCAATCTTTAGTAGAAATATTGCACGACGGAAATAGCTTGCAGATTGAACCGGTATTAACAAATGTACTGCAGTGGAAAGGTAGAGATTGTGCCACAATTATTGGATGGTCCATTGACACTGAAAATAAACAATGCGCTAATTAATATAAAAGGAGTTCAAGGTTTTTATCCTTGAACTCCTTTTTGTTACGCGATATGGATGTGATACGTTTTTAACCATTCATTTACTTGAAGCATGTATTCCATAGCACTTCTTGCTTCAAAATTGTTAATTTCTTTATTACTTTGATCTGCAATGGCAAGTAATGTGGAATGATTAATAAGTGAGAAAATAGGATTGTTTTTATTACTGCACATGTCGAGTGATAAATTACGGATCGTTTGTAAATAATGTGGGTCTTGTGAAGTTGGATAAGCACTTTTTCTTCTATTGCGTACATCGTCAGGTAAAGCAGGTTTCAGTGCTCTACGTAAAATGCCTTTTTCAATATTATCAATGCTTTTTATGTTGAAAGGAACGTTCCATAAATATTCAACTAATCTATAATCGCAAAACGGTACACGAACTTCAAATCCTACAGCCATACTCATGCGGTCTTTACGGTCGAGTAAGAACGGAAGGAATCGGGTTAAAAATAAATAAAACATTTGACGTTGTTTCGCTGCTTTTTTATTTTCACCTTCAAGAGTAGGGACTTCAAGAACAGCTTCATGGAATCTTTTATTAATATAATGCTCAGGATTACATTGAGTTGTTACGTCGCTTAATAATAGAGAAGATGTGTTTTTCCAGTTTGTTAACCACGGAAACTTATCTACATATAATAGTTCTTCTTGATGAAACCAAGGATATCCCCCGAATACTTCATCGGCCGACTCCCCAGATAAAGCCACGGTTGCATCTTTTTTCATTTCGCAAAATAGTAAATATAGTGAAGTTTCCATTTCACCGGCACTCGGTAAATCTTTTGCACGAAGGGGAACGAATAAGTGATTTGCTAATTCTTCAGCATTCACAATAATATCATGATGCGATGTCCCTACATGTTCAGAAACACGTTTTACCCAAGGAGCGTCTAAGCCAGTGCGAGCAAATGTCAGCTCGAAATCTTTTGCGCTATTTACAAAGTCAACGGAATACGTATGAAGTGTTTTATTTTCCACTGCAAATTCTTTCCCCGCTAATGCAGTAATACCGCTAGAATCTAATCCTCCAGATAACATGCAAACGAGAGGAACATCGGCAATTAATTGTCTTTTTACTGTATCTTGTAAAATAGATAAAATATGCGATGATGTATCTTCTATTGAATCTGTATGGACCTTACTTTCTAAATTCCAATACTTCGTAACTACTTTTTTATCACGTGTAAACGTTATAGAATGTCCAGCACGCACTTCTTGAATATGTTTAAAGACGCCACATCCTGGAGTTCGAAATAAGCCTAATCCAAATATTTCATTTATGCCGTCCGCATCAATTTCAGCAGGAACAGATGGATGAGCTAATAATGCTTTTATTTCAGATCCGAAAATAATACTGTCATTTCTTTCTGTATAAAAGAGTGGCTTTACGCCTAAATGATCACGTGCTAAAAACAGTTGTTGCTTCTGATCATCCCATAAGGCGAAAGCGAAAATTCCGTTTAAATGTTGTACGCAGTCTTCTTTCCATTCTAAATAAGCATGTAGTAATACTTCTGTATCTGAATGCGTTTCAAATGCATGACCACATTTTCGAAGCTGTTCTCTCAGCTCACGAAAATTATAAATTTCTCCATTATAAGTAAGAGCATACGTATAATCACCAGCACGAAATGTCTTCGGCTGCGTCCCGCCTTCTGGGTCAATAACAATTAAACGTCGGTGTGCAAAGGCCGCACGAGGAGAAAACCAAAATCCTTCAGCATCAGGACCACGATGCTGAATACTATTTGCCATCTTTTCTAAAATAACATGTTGATTTGAAAGATCCTTTTTCCAATCTACCCAACCTGTAATTCCACACATACATATCTCATCTCCTAATTTAAAATTATAAAAGTAGATTAATTAAATGAAATGTACACCAGGTTAAAGAGTGTCTGCATAAATAGTGTACTACACTAATTGAATTACAGACTTGAGAAAATTTTCTTCAAGCTTATATTTATATGAGACAATGGCTAAGGAAAAGTATCCCATTACATACAAAAAATAAAAAAAGATGAGAGAAAAAAATTTCCAAAACGTTATATAGGGTGTAAAAGCTTTTACAAAAAAATAAGGGGAATCGCTACATGAAATCAAATGAGAAAAATTTTATAAAAAGATTACAGCGGCAAAAAGAAGATGCGCTAGAATTTGTTGTCGATACATACTTACCGCTCATAAAGGGGATAACGCACAAAGTACTTCTTCCAGTTCAAAATGATGGATTGATAGAGGAATGTGTAAATGATATATTTCTTTCCATTTGGAATAACGCAAATAAGTTTCATGGAGAGCCGAGTGATTTTAAAAAATGGATTGCAGCGATTGCAAAGTTTAAGGCAATTGATTATTACCGGAAAGCGACTAAAAAAGTAGAAATCATTTCAGATGAGTTTCATATAACTACGGAAAAATCGGCAGAAGACGAATTAATCGTTATGGAAGATAGGGAAAAATTATTGAAGCTTATTAATCAATTAGAACCGTTAGATCAAAAAGTGTTCATTATGAAATATCTACTCGGTATGAAGACAGAAGAAATCGGAGAGAAATTAGGATTAACCAGGGCGGCAATAGATAATCGTGTGTACCGGGGGAAAAAGAAACTACAACAAAATGCTACGAATATTAGTTTTGGAGGTAGTGCAATATGAAAGACATTTATGAACTATTAAATGATATTGATATAGATGAAAAAGAACTTGAGGAAATTGAGGCTTCTGAAATTGAAAAAGAAAAAGTGAAGCGTAATTTAAAACAATCGATACGTACGAAGAAAAAGATGAAAAGTTGGAAGAAGGGTGTTGCTGCTGCATCTATTTTAGTAGGATTATCAGTTGCAACACTCGGTATCGGATTTCCTACATATGCTGGAGGATTGCCAATTGTAGGTGACATATTCCGATTTTTAGATGATGGTAGAACAGGGTTATATGAAAATTATAAAGAGTTTTCGACTGAGTTGAATATGACGAGGGAGAGTAATGGGGTTAAGGTTACAATTAATGATGTAATTTCTGATGGCAGAACAGTATCTATAACGTATTCACTGGAAAGTGAGCAAGACTTAGGGGATGATCCTATCATATTAGGCGGATTGGATATAATGGACGCTCATGGGAGTTCAGGAAGTGGAAAAATGACTAAAGTTACTGAAAAAAAGTATGTAGGTATGGTAACAACGACGCACCATGATAGTAATAAAAAGGACAAAGTAAACTTTAGATGGAATATAGAGAGAATAGAGATGCCAGATAAGAAAAAATCAATACAAGGAAATTGGAATTTCGCGTTAACTGTAAAATCAGTGGATAGTAAAGAGAGAACAATTGGTGGAAGTTCGGAAAAAGAAGGTATAAAAGCAAATATGGAAAAGGTCGCAATGTCGCCGGTTTCATTTATTCTTTATTACAATCAAGAAGTTTCTAAGGGGGCGAGGAAAGAATGGGATAGTGTAGATGTTGAATTGACGGTTAAGGATGATTTAGGGAATGATTATTCGGGTGAAGGAAATGGGGGAAGTGGCAAAGATCCTTACAATATTCGATGGAGTGCTACATTCCAAAAGTTAAACGAAAATGCCACAAAGCTTATCATTACACCTCACGTGCACTTGCAAGTTCATACACCTGAAAATCATGGTGGGGTGGAGTATGTTAATGGGAAAGAGAAAAAAATTGAAGTGCCGAAAAAAGAAGCGAAGAGTAAAGATATAGTGTTAGATGATATTGTGATTGACTTAAAGAAATAAAAAGTGAGACTGCCTGAAATAACTAGGCAGTCTCTTTTCGTTAAGAACTAGTAACGAGTAACGCATGGGGATGCTGTGTTTTATATTCCTCTTTCCATGGAATGGTTAATTGTTCCCATGTTTCTCCGCTATCAACGGATTGAAACACGCCATCATTATTTAATGTGTAAAACGTATGAGGCTCAAAGGGATTTGTAGCAAGCATCGAAATGACTGTACCGATTGCAGAAGGTAGACCTTGTTGTACTTGCTGGAACGGAGTATCTTTCGTTTTTCGATATATATAAGATTCATAAGGAATACGGTGATGAGCGAGATCAGCACTCGGTGCGGCAGAAACGAGAAGTGTATTGCAATCAGCCGGATCGATAGCCATGCTGTATAAATAATGATGCTCTAGTCCTTCGCTACATGAAACCCAGCTGTTTCCACTGTTATAACTTTCGAGATATGCACGGTCAGGTCCGCCCATAAATCCGTCACCACATGATGCATAAAGGCGATCGGGGGCTTCAGGGTGCATCAGTAATTGATGAGCATCGATAGGAGCACCGAATTTTTTATCAATCCAAGTATGCCCCCTATCATTACTTTGAATAACAGCACCAGCTTCGATTGAAACGTGGATTGTATTTGGATTGTTTGGATCAACTGTAATCCAGCGTACGTGATGGGTAAAAGGTCTAGGCGGGAAAGCCCACGTATAGGAAGATAATAATGATTTCATATTTTTAAGTTCAAACCACGTTTCACCGCCATTTTCAGAACGGAATAAAGCACTAGGTTCTGTACCTACATAAACGACGCCATATTCGTTAACTTGTTCATTCGGGCTTATTGTAATGGAAGTGATCGAAGAATGTAAAATACCATCTTCTTTCGGAAAATCAAAGTAACGATAAGAGTCCCCAATTGGCCTCCAAGAATCCCCGCCATCATCGCTTAACCATAAACCTCGTCCGAATGTTCCGCAATATACACGATTCTTTTGAAATGGATCAACTGTAATACAAGTAGGTTGCATATCTTGTAAGTGATATGTGGTTTCATAGTTACCATTTTGTTTTTTCACTACAACAAGTTCACGCTCCATACAGAGGAATAGTCGTTTCAATTCAATAACCTCCTTCAAATTTCTTTCATTAGTAAACAATATGAAGCTGAAAAAGAAGTAGTCTTATTTTTTGTTGAGAAAAAGGACTTGTTTGAAAAGTAGCGAAGTGTGTATACAGAGGAAGCGGGATAAAGTGAAACTTTAATCGGTGGGGGTATTGTTCTTCCCCACTGATTATTAGCCTTCACCAATCGGGCGTTTACGGGCAGCAGGGCTCCCACCTAACTTCTTTGTTCTAACAGAATTTTGAAGTGGGAGTCTTACTGCCCGTTAATTCGGGATAAAGATGGGGAGTTTGTTTCATACTAACATACAGATATTGCACTTAGAGGAGTATAAGTATGGGACATTCACATGATCACGGTCATTCAAAAAATAAAAAAGCGTTATTAATTGCCTTCCTATTAACGACAAGCTTTATGATTGCTGAAGTTATTGGCGGATTTGTAACAAATAGTTTAGCGCTATTATCTGACGCGGGACATATGTTAAGTGATGCAGTATCCTTAGCGTTAAGTTTACTTGCGTTCAAGCTTGGAGAAAAAACAGCAACAACGGCAAAAACATACGGGTATAAGCGAGTCGAAATGTTAGCGGCATTATGTAACGGTGTCGTTCTTATTGTTATTTCAGTATACATCTTTATTGAAGCAATTCGCCGTTTTAAAGAACCAGTTGAGATTGCTAGTAATGGGATGCTTATTATTGCAGTACTTGGTCTACTTATTAATATTTTATCAGCCTGGATATTAATGAGAGGCGGAGATGTGAAGGGGAATTTGAATTTAAGAAGTGCTTTCTTACACGTATTAGGCGATCTATTAGGATCGGTCGGAGCGATTATTGCTGCGCTATTTATTAAATTTTTCGGATGGACTGCTGCAGATGCGATTGCTAGTATTCTTGTGTCTATTTTAGTCATTATTAGTGGATGGCGTGTAACACGTGATACGGTTCATATATTAATGGAAGGTGCACCACAACACATAAATGTTGAAGAGGTAAAAAGTACTTTATTAAATATTACGATTGTAAAAGAAGTTCATGATTTGCGCATATGGTCTGTTACATCGGATTTTCAAGTATTAACTTGCCACTTGATTATTAAAGGTAGTGAAACGCAAAGTGTATTAAAAGAGGCTACGGATGTATTAAAAGAGAAGTTTCATGTAGAACATGTCACCATTCAAGTAGAAATTGATGGTGAATTTAATCATAGTGAGACAACTTGCAAAGTATGAAAGAAAAAGGATAAGAAAAAGTGTCATAACATTTTTCGCACGACATACATATATATAATGTGGCCACAAATACTTTGTAAGGTAAATATTTCATGAAATTACTTTACTTATAAAGAGTCATCTTTTATAATCAAAAGTGGTAATTGATAAAGATTATCATTTTCAATGATCGTAGAAAGGAGTTTTTTAAAAGATGAGTAGTCAACTCCGTTTTGCTGTTGAAAATCGTAAGAGGCATTTAATTGATGAGTTAATTGGAGCAGGTGTGTTTAAGATTCGTGACCGACAATTATACGAGCTGTCTTTAGAGGAACTGGAAAAAGAGTACGAAGACATGGAAGATTATGCAGATATTCAGGCATAGCTATATAGATTAATAAAAGATGAGCTGGTTACGTTTTTGTGTAACCAGCTCTATTATTATTTCATAGAAATCATTTTTTGTATTTCTTTCATTGGACGGAGCCAGTTTTGAGACATCATTTGTTCCATTTGTTTTTCATCTTGCTTTTGTAGGGCTTGAATTATGGAGTGATGTTCTGCAATAGACTGACTCGCAGGAACAAAGTTTTGGAAAAATAAATATTCAAGGCGTAAAACGTGCAGCTGCATATTTTCTAGAAAAGGTTCAATATATCGATTTTTAGCAATAAAGGTGATGGTATTGTGAAATTGAATATCTAGATCTAAAGCTTGTTTTGAATCTTTTTCATTGATAGATTTTTGAAAAGCATCATTTATCCCGGAAAGTAGTGTAATATCAGCGTCAGTAATTTTTTGTAGTGCTTGTTTTCCTATAAGTGAGTGAAGACCAGCCATCGTCTCATAAATGATAGATACATCTTCAAATTTAATAGGAGTAATTTTCGTTTTTTGACCGGGAATCATTTCGACTAACCCAGAAAGCTCTAATATTTGCAAAGCTTCTCTAACAGGTGTTCTGCTAACCCCTAGTGCTTCCGCCAATTCCCCATCATTTATTTTTTCATCAGGTTGCAGTACACCTTCAATAATCCAATCTTGTAGTTGATTTAAAACGATTGATTTTGCTGAAACTCTTCCTGGTTTTTTATAATTTTGAGGGACAGGCATAGTGAATTCAATCCTTTCACTGTATATTTTTCTTTTTCGCATTCACAAGCTTTAATTTCGGTTTCCCTTCATCCGGTTTTGGGCTTAATATGAGCACCATTACAATGACACAAAAAGCCCCTAATAGCTGAAAAGATTGAAACGGTACGTGCAATATAAGTACAGAAGAAATAATAGCTGCGAGTGGTTCAGTACAACCGAATAATGTCGTTTCTTTCGGAGTAAGGTATCGTATGCTGTCTAAGTATAAATAAAATGCAATGAGTGTCCCGAAAATGACGACAAATGTGATGAGCGGTAGGGTACTTAGTTTTACATATTTCATAGTCGATAATAAAATGAATTCGTTTGTAGAAATAAAGTGTAGAATCGTTACACCAATACCCCCAATAATCATGCCCCATCCAACGATAACGGATGAAGACCATCTTTCTAACAATTCCTTTGAATATAAGCTATAAAATGCGAGAGATAATCCAGATAAAATGCCCCAAACGATAGCTGGTGTAGAAACAGCCAAATTATGAACAGACCCGTTTGTTAGTAATAGAAAAGTCCCTACTAATGAAAGTGTAATTGAAATAAAATCAATTTTTGATGGACGAACGCTCCATTTGAAAAGTAAGTATACAGTAATAAATATAGGAGCTAAATATTGCAATAATGTTGCAACGGCGGCATTTCCTTCTTTAATAGAAGCAAAATACGTGTACTGTACAGCAAGCATACCGAATAGGCCAAACAAAATCATTTTATTAGCATCAGATTTTTGTTTCCAGATGCCGAATATCTCTTTTCTACTCGTTCCGAATGATGAAATAATGAGCAAGATGACTCCGGATATAAGCAGACGAATGGTAACTAACCATTCAGCAGAAACGTTTTCGGATTGAAAAAGTTGTTGTGCTGCTGTTCCTGACAACCCCCATAAACAAGCGCCGATTATGACCATTATAATTCCTTTTAATCGATTTGGATCCATAAGGTATATAGTCCTCCTCCCCAAAGTATATATTGGATACAATATGCAATATATCACAGAATGGGGGAGTATAAATTGAAATTTCTGATTTTCTTAAGTGGAAATTGTATGAGGTGTAGTTAGGTCTACAATACAAGGAAGTACGTTAAATAAAGCAAGGTAAAATTATAAAATTAAATCATAATCAAGAGGATAAAAAAATAAAGATAAGAGTAATTTGATTTGCTAAAAATATATGTAGAAGGAGATATGTGATGAGCTGGGTTACCCATAAACCAACATTTGAATTTGATAATTATAGTCATTTTATTCGGGCGAATACGGCGTGGGTTGGGCATTTAGATTTCGCATATGATTTAGTAAGGTTTGAAAAGCCAGAAGTATTAGTTGAGTTAGGTACACATTTAGGGGCTTCCTTTTTCAGTTTTTGTCAAGGGGCAAAAGATGAAGGATTAGATACAAAATGTTTTGCTGTAGATACTTGGACAGGAGATGAGCATACAGGTCCATATGGGGAAGGTGTTTTTCAAATAGTAAGTAAAGTAGTAAATATGAGTTATCCTAATATAGGTAATTTAATTCGCTCTACTTTTGACGAGGCTGTGGATCGATTTCAAGATGGAATGATAAATTTGTTGCATATTGATGGCTATCATACGTACGAAGCAGTTTCTCATGATTATAAAACATGGTTACCGAAACTTGCGGATAACGGTATTGTTTTATTTCATGATATTGAAGTTAAAACTCGAGACTTCGGCGTGTATAAATTTTGGGAAGAAGTTAAAGCGAAGCACCCTCATTTTCAGTTTGAGCATTCATATGGACTCGGAGTGTTATTTCCGAAAGGTTGTAGCGATAAGTTTGCTGAAATACTTAAAAATAAAGACGAAATACAAAATATGTATAAATAAAAGTGGAGCATGCATCATTTTAATGATGTGTGCTTTTTTTGTGGAGAAAAATGGTAGTCCTTGAAAGGTGAGGATAATAGTAAAAAATCTTATTGTGGCAAATATTAAAAAAGTTATTCTTGAATTGTTCTATCTAAATAAAAATGTAACATTTTTTATATTTTCCATTGCGAAAAGTAACATCTACTTTTACAATAGAAAAGGTGTCCAATATATTATACTGGAAAAATAAATCGAAATAATATGAAAATTTTGTTTTGTCTTCGCTAATTGTATATTACATACATGTAAGACGACATACGTCATGTTATCGACTTGTAAGGAGAGAAAAAAATGAAAAGTGTAAGATTACCATCGATGCTAGAAATCATAGTTCTTTTATTACTATTTCTTGCTGTTGTCTTTTCCTTCCAAACGATTTTTGATCTCCCAATTCAATTAGCGCTATTTATTTCATGGTTTTTAGTAATTGCGCTTGGATTAAGATTAGGATTTCGTTATCAAGAATTGCAAGATGCAATTACGAAAGGGATTTCTAACGGATTAGAAGCAATACTGATTTTAGTTGCAGTAGGTGCTTTAATTGGAACTTGGATTGCTGGTGGCGTTGTACCAACATTAATCTATTATGGATTAGAGTTTATTCACCCTAGCATATTCTTATTAGCAACATTAATTATTTGTTCGATAACTTCTATCGCGACAGGAACATCATGGGGAACAGTAGGAACAGCAGGTATTGCTATGATGGCGATTGGTGAAGGACTTGGCTTACCACTTCCACTTGTTGCTGGTGCAGTTCTTTCAGGAGCTTATTTCGGCGACAAATTATCACCACTTTCTGATAGTACAGTTCTTGCAGCTTCTATGGCGAAAGTAGATGTTATTGCTCACGTTCGAGCTATGCTCGTATTAGATGTTCCGGCTTACATTATTACTAGCATTATGTTTACTGTAGCTGGTTGGATGTATGGCGGCGATAATGTAGATTTGAATCGAGTAGAGTTTTTAAAAGAAGCTTTATTAAAGGAATTTGATATTAAAATATGGATGCTTGTTCCGGCGGTCATTGTTATCGCACTATTAGCGATGAAGAAACCTTCTATGCCAACAATTGCAATGGGAGCTTTAATTGGTGCAATTTGGGCAACTCTTTTCCAAGGAATGAACTTAGGAGAGGCGATTGGAACAGCGTATAACGGATTCTCAATTCAATCTGGTGTCGAGTTTGTCGATAAGTTATTAAACCGTGGTGGAATTAACGGTATGCTTGGTTCAGTAGCCGTTATTATTTTCGGGTTAGGTTTTGGTGGACTACTTGAAAAGCTAGGTGTTTTAAAAGTAATCGTATCAAAATTTGAGAAGAAATTAAATTCTGCAGGTAATGTAACATTGTCTACATTAATCGTGGCATTCTTAGCTAATATATTTGGTTGTGCTATGTATGTTTCACTTATTTTAACACCGAAAATTATGGAAGATAGCTATGATAAATTAAAAATAGACCGCCGTGTATTAGCGCGTAACTCAGAAGTAGGTGGAACGTTAACATCTGGTATGGTTCCGTGGTCGGATAATGGTATTTTTATGGCTGGTATTTTAGGTGTAGCAACGTTCTCATACGTTCCGTTTATGTGGTTAAGCTTTGTTTCATTAATTTTGGCAGTTATTTACGGATATACAGGCAAATTCATTTGGTATGTAGATGACGCTGAAAAAGGAAAGCAAGCATCATAAAAAAATACCTTCTGCGATGGCGGAAGGTATTTTTTTTTATATATAAGAGTGAGAATTCTTATCATTTGGATGGAAGTCTGTTAAAATGAAAAATGTAGGTATTTTATTTTCAAGGGGATGAAAAAATGGAGTACAGAATTGAAAGAGATACATTAGGAGAAATAAAAGTTCCAGCTGATAAATTATGGGCAGCACAAACACAGCGTAGTAAGGAAAACTTTCCGATTGGAACAGAGCATATGCCGCTTGAAATTGTAAAAGCATTTGCGATTCTAAAGAAGAGTGCAGCGATTAGCAATCAGAAATTAGGAAAGTTATCAGAAGAAAAAGCACAAGCAATTGTGGAAGCTGCTGATGAAGTTATCGCAGAAAAATGGAATGAACATTTTCCGCTTGTCGTGTGGCAAACAGGTAGTGGTACACAATCGAATATGAATGTAAATGAAGTAATTGCAAACCGCGGTAATCAAATTTTGAAAGAAAAGGGATCTGAGGTACATATTCATCCGAATGATGATGTGAACATGTCTCAAAGTTCAAATGATACGTTCCCAACAGCACTTCATGTAGCGTGTGTAATTGCGGTAGAAAATCATGTATTGCCAGCTATTACGAAATTAAAAGAAACATTAGCAGAAAAAGTAACTGCATTTGAACATATTATTAAAATCGGTCGTACGCATTTACAAGATGCAACACCTTTAACGTTAGGACAAGAAATTAGCGGATGGCACCGTATGCTTGAAAAAACAGAGCGTATGATTGCAGATAGCAATACATATATGAAAGAATTAGCAATTGGTGGTACTGCGGTTGGAACTGGAATTAATGCCCACCCTAAATTTGGTGAGATGGTAGCAGAAGAAATTAGTCTGTTTACAGGTAAACAATTTGTTTCTGCACCAAATAAATTCCATGCGTTAACGAGCCATGATGAAGTTGTATTTACACACGGAGCATTAAAAGCATTAGCTGCTGATTTAATGAAGATTGCTAACGATGTGCGTTGGCTTGCAAGTGGTCCACGTAGTGGTCTTGGGGAAATTATTATTCCTGCAAATGAACCAGGAAGCTCTATTATGCCAGGGAAAGTAAATCCAACGCAAAGCGAAGCGCTAACAATGGTTGTAGCACAAGTTATGGGGAATGATGCAACAATCGGATTTGCTGCGAGCCAAGGGAATTTTGAGTTAAACGTATTTAAACCTGTTATTGCCTATAACTTCTTACAATCAGCTCACTTATTAGCGGATGCAATTGTTTCATTTAATGATAATTGTGCAGTTGGTATTGAAGCAGATGAAGAAGTAATTAATGAAAATGTGAATCGTTCATTAATGCTTGTAACAGCATTAAACCCGCATATTGGATATGAAAACGCAGCGAAAATTGCGAAGCATGCTCATAAAGATGGGTTAACTTTAAAAGAGGCAGCGCTGCAATCTGGATTACTAACAGAAGAGCAATTTGATGAAATTGTAGATCCGAAAAAAATGATTGCTCCGAAAGAGTAATAGAGGAAGCCAAGGTTCTTAGTATAGAATCTTGGCTTTTTTGATATTCACCTTTAATTTCTTTTTATGTCTCCTTCACTTGTACTACTGCAAGCTCCAAAAGATATTATTTGTTAGCAGACGTATTCATTACTTTCATATGTGGGCAGTTCTCTTTTAAGAGTGAAATGAATTTTTCTTCTTCTTGTGGTACGAAAGTTGTCACTGAGTCAAATAAATTATAATCAATTTCTAATTGCTGCCTAGTCCATTTTTCTGAACGGAGTGTTTTGCCAGAGTATTTAATGTGACGAATATCTTCAAATGGAATTTCAGTACGTAATATGAAACCGTGTTTTACAATAAGAGAAGATTCCGTTATGTTGTAGTGAGAGAAATAGAATGAAGAGAGATTCACGATATTTAACAGCATCATGAGAGTGAAAAAAATAGAATTCTCATTTTGCAAGAATAGTGAAATGAAAAAAATAATTATAAATAATGTAATGAAAATGACGTGAAATGGATTTTTTTTCGCTTTAAATTTCAAGTTAGTCACCTCGGTATACGTGTTCTTTAAATAAATTAAATCACAACATCGTAATAAAACGTGAGAATATGCAGAATTGCATATTCTTTCGGTTTATTATTCGTGTAAAATTTTTTGATAGGATAAATTTAAATGAAGTTTTTAGTAGTGGAGTGGCATAAAGTGACTAACAAGAATAGAAATGTAGTGCTAGTCATAATTAGTTGTATGATGATTATGAGTGGCTGCTCAAATAGATTCGTTGAGGATGGAAAGCGAAAACATGTATTTGTACAAGCGAGTAAAGTTTTAGTGGAAGTTGTTTATAAAATACATAAAAGGTAAAAAGGTGTTTCTATATGTGGAAACACCTTTTTTGTAGTTAAAATTGAATGCTGAAGTTTTGGAATGAGTGAATGCCGGTTCCATGTTGAACGAGGTTGTTATCACTTAAATATTGAATAGCATATTTTACTTCTTTCAATTTCACATCCTATAGTAATTAATTTATATAAATACATTCGCTTTTCGTTGTTTTAAATACTTTTTAAGATTTATTAATAGATGTTTTAATTAAAGTTTATAAAATAGGTAAACGAAACATTGAAATGTTTGTTTTTTATATGTTAAGATGATGTAGTGATAATAAACGTTATTGTAATTTGTTTGTTTTTAAATAAACCTTTTAAAGGAGTGTTTAGTGTGAGTGATATTTCAGAGAAGTTTTGGGATGCGTCAATAGATGAATTGAAGAAAGGATATGTATTCGATGAGGTAGCAGAGGAGTATATTTGTTTAGCTTGCGGAGAAACGTTTATTAAAGGGGTTATTTATCAAGAAAATCAAGTTTTGTATGAAGCAGAGAAGTATATACAGTTGCATATTCAAAATGAGCATACGTCTATGTTTGAATATTTATTAAATCTTGATAAGAAGTTAACGGGCTTAACGGATTTGCAAAAGAAAATGGTTCAGTTTTTTTATATGGGACTGAATGATAAAGAGATTGTGAAAGAGATGGATGGGGGAAGCACATCGACGATTCGCAATCATCGATTTACATTGCGAGAGAAAATGAAGCAAGCGAAGGTATTTTTAGCGTTAATGGAATTGTCAGAAGAAAAATCAAAAACTCCAACTAAATTTGTACCGATTCATAGAACAGCTACGATGGTGGATGATCGATACAATATTACAGAAGAAGAAAATACTGAAGTTTTAACAGCGCATTTTACAGAAGGTTTGGATGGGCCGCTTTCTAAATTTCCGAAAAAGCAAAAGCGTAAATTAATTATATTACGTCATTTAGTGAAGAAATTCGATAGTAATAAAAAGTATACTGAAAAAGAAGTAAACGCAGTTTTAGAAAATGTATATCCGGATTTTGTAACTTTAAGAAGATATTTAATCGAGTATGGTTTTTTAGATAGAACAGCCGATGGAAGCCAATATTGGGTGAAATTATAAGAATGAAGCAAAGCAAAGAAAGTGAATAGAAGCACATCATAAAAACAACTATACAAAGAGATAGGGATTGAAATATGTAGCACATTATAAAGACAAAAAAATGTATGTTGAAAGTATGATGAGCTTGAAGCATGAGAGGTCTCAAAAAGAAAGGGAATGGGCATTTCAATATCGAAAGTAGAATTGAAAAAAATGCAACAGTACGGAGCACACGGGTGTAACCGTGCAAACTTTTAATAAAAGGAGAAATGAAATTTGAAACCACCTACAGATAACAATAAAGAAGGTGTAGAGTCACAGAAGTCAGAAACGGAACATAAACCGATATGGAAATCGATGTCCATGTTTTTAGTACCGTTACTTTTAAGTAATGTATTACAATCAGTTGGACAGTTATTTGGAATGGTAGTAGTAGGAAGATGGCTTGGCGTAAATGATCTAGCAGCTATATCGGCATTCTTCCCGTTATTTTTCCTACTCGTTTCATTTGTAATTGGAATTGGTTCTGGTAGTTCAATTTTAATTGGTCAGGCATTTGGTGCTAAAAATGAAGAACGTTTAAAAGCTATCGTTGGTACGACGCTTACGTTTACTTTTATTATCGGAGTCGTGTTGGCGATAATAGGTAGTATTTTTGCGATGGATATTATGCGCCTTATGGGAACGCCAGAAAACATTATTGGAATGAGTGTGCATTACGCAAGAATTTTATTTATATCTATGCCAGTATTATTTTTATATTTTGCATACACAACATTTATGAGAGGTACAGGAGATTCTAAAACGCCATTTTACTTTTTAATCGTAAGTACAGTGCTAAATATGATCTTATTACCAATTCTTATTTTTGGTTGGTTAGGAGCTCCGAAATTAGATGTTTACGGAGCAGCCTATGCTTCAGTTATATCTACAGTTATTACGTTTATTGTCATGCTAGTGTATTTAAAGAAGAAAAACCATCCACTACAATTAGATGGGACAGTAAGAAAATATCTTCGCATGGACTGGGAGTTATTAAAGTTATTGTTACGCCTCGGTATTCCAGCGAGTATTAATATGATATTAGTTTCATTATCAGAAATCGCGGTAATCGCATTTGTAAATCGGTACGGTTCAGATGCAACAGCGGCGTATGGCGTTGTGAACCAAGTTGCAAGTTATGTACAAATGCCAGCGGTTAGCCTTGGTATTACAGTATCAATTTTTGCAGCACAATCAATTGGTGCGAACCAATTTGATCGATTGCAGAAAGTTGTTAGGGCTGGAATTATTATGAATTACATCATTGGCGGTGTATTGATATCTCTTATTTACTTGTTCTCAAGAGATATTCTAGCGCTATTTTTAACAAGTCAAAATACAATTGAAATTGCTCATAGCCTAATCATGATTACATTATGGAGTTACTTAATTTTCGGTCATGCACAAATTATTAGTGCGACAATGCGAGCAAGTGGTACAGTACTATGGCCAACTGTAATCAGTGTTGTATCAATTTGGCTTGTTGAAGTACCTGTGGCGTATTATCTTTCTTACCATACGAGCCTTGGTATAGAAGGGATATGGATTGGGTATCCAGCTGCATTCATCGTCAGCTTAATATTACAGTATGCGTATTATAAGCTTTCATGGCAGAAGAAACGAATTACACGATTAGTGAGTTAAAAGGTGAAAATGTGAAAATGTCCCTAGGTCATTATACTTAGGGACATTTTTTTGATGAATGCTTATAAATAACTTTTTAAAGTTATGTCAAAATGTTGTCTAATGAGTTTTCCATTATTCATATAAAACTCCCAAGCTGTATCTGGCGCACCTATAATTTCAAATGAACCTTCTGTAATATATAAAGCGCAATTATCTTCTAATGCAATGCCCTCTATATTACCTTGGTGAGTTTGTAGAAACGTATGGAAGGCATTCATTCTATTTAATTGATTGTAATGAGGGCAAAATCTTTTGTTAACAATACTCCAGCCACTACTTTCTATATAACCAGAACCTTCATAATCTGAACGTATGCTAGATGTGAACCAGCACATAGCGCCGGCACTACATCCCGCAATAAGCGTCCCGCGCTGTAAAGCAAACAGTAACTTTTCATCTAGTTTATGTTCTTTCCATTGTTCAAGCATGTGAACGTAATTTCCACCGCCAAGATAAATTAAATCGGCAGAATGGATCATCTCATCTATTTCATATTTAGTAGGTGTTTCGGTTGAAATGCGTAAAATTTGAACCTCACAATGTAATTGCTTTTCAAATGTTTCTAAAAATAACTTTATATATCCTTCATCATCACGACTAGCTGTTGGAATGAATAATACTTTTGGGTATTGTTTATTTGTTAATTCTATAAGTCGTTCATTAATATGCAAGTGATTTGAATCTTGTAAATCACCGCCACCAATGACAGCTAATTTCATAGTAAAGCACCACCTAATAATATTTGTTATGTAAAAATTCGATAGTGGGGAGTTACATTCCTTCTGTGATTTAATGAATAAGGGGAAATAAAGTAAACAATATATTGAAATAACATGAGGTATCGATAGCTGTAGATAGAAAGGAATTAGAAGCAGTTTATCCCGCTATTTGCAGGAAGTAAGATTCCCACCTCAAAATTCGGCTGGAGCAAAGCAGTTAGGTGGGAAATCAACTGCCCGTAAACGCCTGATTGGTGAGGGCTAATAATCAGTGGGGGATGAACAAAACCCCCCACTGATTAAAGTTTCACTTTATTGATATATAATACTGGATAATATTGTTTTAAAGTATGGAAACAATATGTTTAAATGAATATAACGACGTACTAATGAATATTGAAAGGGTATTTATATTTAAAAAGTACGGGGAATACCAGAAGTTTTACAAAAGTGTTTTTTACTTTTATAGGAACTTATTTTATAATATGGTAAAATTATATTGATATATTTATTAGCGTAGACTGAAAAGAGGGAGCGTGAAAGAGTGGATTTTCGATTTGAGTTCGCAGCGAAGGTGAAAGAATATTTAGATGATGAAAAAAATGAAAAAATAATAAAAGATGGACACAGAGATATAATTTATAAATATTTATATCCGTTAGAGAGTGAAATTGGAATTTTTAAAAATCCTCACTTTACTTTTTTTGCATCAGGACGACGTTCACATATAGTATTAGAAAATATTGAATTTAAAACAGAAGTAAACGTAGAAAGTAATATAATTGAAATTACAAAAATAGTGGATAATGTGGCGATTCCATTAGATACTATCGTAGCTAAAGATCGGGAATTATTTGCACTCGGGCGTAATGAGAAATTTAGTGTTCAAATATTAGAATATTATCTCTATGATACATTTGGAGAGAAGTTAGGTTTACAATGAATCGAACGTGGTACAGCTAACTAATTAGTGGAGATTAGGATTCATTTAAGTATCAGTTAATATCATTTATGTTTGACCTTCTATATATTTTATACTACAATCTGTAGTGTGAAAGGGGCCATACGATGTTTACTCAAAACTACAAGTTAAATGAGCAAGGGTTAAATCACTTTTTCGGACCGCTTGAAGCGAAAATAATGGAAATTGTTTGGGCTACTCAAGGTATTACCATTAAAGATGTGCAACAGAAATTAAGTGAAGAATCCCCAGTGAATTTTAATACTGTAATGACAGTTATGAACAGATTAGTAGAGAAAGCACATTTAGAAAAGCATATTGTGAAAAGAAGTGGTATGTATCGTACTACACAAACGAAGGAAGAATTTTTATCTAATCAAACGAAGAAAATGACACAGGAATTAATGGGTGAATTTGGAGATCTTGTTGTGAACCACATGATAGATGAGTTAGAACAAGCTGATCCATCTTTAATAAAAAAATTAGAAGAGAAATTAAGTCAGCTAAAAAAAGAGGACTGATAAAATGAAGTGGCAAATGCGTAAAATCGTTTTGTTAGCAGTGACTATTAGTGTGCTTTTTTTAAGCATGTTAGTATACTACGTTACATACCCATTTCTTTTTCAAAATAAAGCATTTTTCCTGTCGCAACTTTGTTTATTTGAATTACAAAAACATATGAGGGAGCTATCAATACTTCGTATAATGATAGCCGGATTACTGTTATTTACTGTAATCATTATGAGTAAAAGAATTTGGAAGCAATTTTTTTATAGTAAAAGATTGAAAAGAAATCTCGTATCTATTACTAGAAAAGGAAAGCAAGTGTACGTATTATCAACGTTACAGATTACGGCATTTACAATTGGATTATTTCGACCGAAAATTGTCATTTCAAAAGGAATGTTTCAGGCATTTTCTGAGGAAGAAATTGATGCGATTGTATTACATGAGGAATATCATCAAAAAAGTCGAGATCCATTAAAGTTATTTTTCTTTACCTTGTTAGCTGAGGGGATGATGTATATTCCTATATTAAAAGGGATGCTGCAGCGTTATCATGTATATCAAGAGCTATCAGCAGATAAATATGCGATGCAAAAAATGAAATCTTCATTTGAGCTAGGTAGTGCATTATTAAAGTTAATTAAAATAAAGACGATAGAAAATCAATGTATTACAGCGTCGTTTGCGAAAACCGCAATTAATTTACGAATTGAGCAAGTGTTGAATGAGAAAGTTGTTAAGCTGAATATGCCATTACATACAAATTCAGTATATGTAACGTTAGGGCTATTTTGTATGTCGATTGTACTTATTGTCGGAGAGTGCATATAGCCTCTTTTTTTAATAATTAACACTACATATTGTAGTGCGTTTAGGAGGGATAAAATGAATGCGGCGGATTTAACAATTTGGCTAGTAGTAGGGGCGGGGATACTTTCATTTATATCACCATGTTCTTTACCGCTATATCCATCTTATTTATCATATATTACAGGTGTTTCTATTCAAGATTTAAAAGAAAATCGTGGAATTATGCAAAAGTCAGCGATTATACATACAGTATTTTTTATGATCGGTTTCTCGGTTATTTTTTATGCGTTAGGTTTATCGGTAAGCTGGATTGGGATCACTTTTTCATCTAATCAAAGGTTGATTCAGCAAATTGGTGGGATATTTATTATTTTGATGGGGCTATTTATGATTGGATTGATTCAGCCTAAGTGGCTTATGGCAGAGAAAAAAGTACAATATAGAAGAAAATCGACAGGCTATATTCGCTCAGTTTTGGTCGGCATGACATACGCAGCAGGATGGACACCGTGTGTTGGACCAATATTTTCTGCAGTGCTTATGCTCGGTGCGACCAATCCTGAAAGTGCGCTTCTGTATATTACAGCTTACACCCTTGGATTTGCGGTTCCGTTTTTCGTGATGGCATTTTTTATTGGAAAGGTAAAATGGATTGTTACATATGCCAATGTCATGATGAAAATGGGCGGTGGAATTATGATTGTAACAGGAGTTTTATTATATACAAATCAAATGACGAAAATTACAGCATTTTTTATTCGTATATTTGGTGGATTTACCGGATTTTAGAAATGAGGAGGAAAAAAAGTGAAGAAACTAATTGCTATTATACTGGCCGGGGCACTAATTTGGGCAGGGGTTAACTTTTATAATACAAAGAAAGAAGAAAAAGAAAGAAAAGCGAAACAAGCGGAGTTACAAGAGAAAGAAGTATTACCACAAGTAGGGTTCAAAGCCCCAAACATAACATTAAAAGGATTAGATGGGAAGCTGTATTCGTTAAATGATGCAAAGGGAAAACCATATGTTATTAATTTTTGGGCATCATGGTGTGGACCATGTGAAATAGAGGCTCCTGACTTAGTTCGTTTGTATGATAAATATAAAAGGGATGTTGAAATCTTTGCGGTAAATGCAACAATCGGGGATCCAGTACAAGAAGCGAGTGCATTTGCAGATCGCCATGGATTTAAATTTCCTGTTCTATTAGATATGGATGGAGTAGCTGGAATAGATTATAAAGTATTTTCTTTACCAACGACATTTTTCGTTAATAAAGATGGAATTATTGTAGATCATGCACGAGGTGTATTACCTCCAGATCAATTAGAAGAGAAGTTTAAGAAAATAATTGAGAATTAAGAGGGGATTTCATAGTGATGGAGTGGATGGTGAGGTTACAACCCGTTTCTCTTATAATAGGAAGTCTATTTGGATTTACTCTAATGAAACTAAGGATGAAAAAGCAAAATATTCAATATGAAAAAATGATGGATGCAGTAACGAATGGCTTTCTCATCATTGTATTCATATGGAAATTTGCACCGGCAATATTAAATCCAGTATGGGCTTTTGGATCGCCGTTGCAAGCATTATTAGCTGTAGGAAGTATGAAACATATTATAGTAGGATGCGTAATTGCGAGTATATATATTGTTTGGAAAAGTAAAAAAGAGCAATTTTCCCTTCGGATTTTACTTGATACATTACCTTTTGGATTGTGCGTGAGTATTATCTTTTATTTTCTATTCCATCAAGAAATAGGTGGACAAACGACACTGCCGTGGGGGATGAAAGTATATGAATCTAAATTTTTGTATCATCCTATTTTCATGTATGAGATTATACTAGCACTCGGTATAATTTGCTCGTTATGGATTAAAAATGAAAGATTAGGGAATGGAAAAAATATAAGCTTTTTTCTAATTTGTGAGGGAATTGCTCATATCATTATTTCACTTATTAGTGAACAAAATTTAGTTCTATTTGGTCTTTCAATACAGCAAATACTCAGTTTTTGTGTTATTAGTTTAGGGATTTTGTTCGTACCAAAAAAATAAAAAATATCCATGTGCGGAGAGCATCCATGCATGGATATTTTTGTATCATCATATGAATTAAAAAATCGGCGGAGTAACAGAAAATAAAACAATCGCATTTTTCTCGAATTGATTCACCCATTTATGTTTTAAATAAGCGGGTATTTTTACGCTATCGCCAGTTTCTAATATGTAATCTTCTTCGTTTAAATATAATGTAATCTTCCCGTCTAATACAAATGCTAATTCTTCACCTTTATGTTCTAGCACATTTTCTGATGAAGCAGTATTCGGCGGAACGGTCATAATTGCTGTTGCTAAATTTCCTGTGAAATCAGGTGATAGCATTTCATATGATAAATTATCGATAATCATTTTCTTACGTTTATGAGAGCGTACGATTAAATCATCTGTATTAGTTTCTTCAAGTAAAAAGCTAAACGTTGGAACATCAAGTGCTTTTGCGAGTACTTTTAATGTTTGAATGGAAGGGTTAGCAGAACCACGTTCAATTTGACTTAACATAGATGGTGTAATTTCAGCCATCTTTGCTAGTTCTTTACTAGTTAAACCCTTTTCTTTTCTTTGTTTTTCAATTTTTTTACCAATATCTATATTTTCCATAGAGCATTCTCCTTAATGATTATTAAATTATATTTAAATAAATTAAATTATAATTAACTTAAACTAAAATGTATGTTAAACTGTATTAAAATTAATTTAATTATAATTTATTATATGGCTAGCTACAAGAATATGAGGAGGAAGAGAAATGAAGGGGATAGAGGCATTAAAAGAGCGATACCCACTATTAAATAACCTTATTGCAACGGAAGAAGTATTTTGGATAAATCCGAATACAGAAAAGTATGAAACGGCAATAAAAGGTTCGCCGCTTAATGAAGAAAATGTAAAAGATGCGGAAGAGAGATTAAAGCGCTTCGCACCATATATTGCGAAAGTTTTTCCGGAAACACAAGAAACGGGCGGCATTATAGAATCACCTTTAGTGAAAATACCTTCTATGAAACAGTCTTTAGAGAAAAATTACGGGCAGCCAATATTGGGAGAACTATTATTAAAGTGTGATAGTCAACTTCCGATATCAGGTTCAATAAAAGCTAGGGGAGGCATTTATGAAGTGTTGAAACATGCTGAACAATTGGCACTTCAGCATGGAATGTTAACGGAGGAAGACGATTACTCCATTTTAGATAGCGATACATGTAGAGAGTTTTTTGCAACATATTCTATTGCGGTAGGTTCGACAGGGAACTTAGGACTAAGCATCGGGATTATGAGTGCGAAACTAGGTTTTAATGTGACTGTTCATATGTCAGCAGACGCGAAACAATGGAAAAAAGATTTATTAAGAAGTAAAGGTGTGAACGTTATTGAATATGAGGCTGATTATAGTAAAGCAGTAGAAGAAGGACGAAGACAAGCTGATGCTGACCCTAGCTGTTATTTTGTAGATGATGAAAACTCACATGATTTATTTTTAGGATACGCAGTAGCGGCATCACGTTTACAAAATCAATTAGAAGAGTTAAAGATTGTAGTAGACGAAGAACATCCTTTATTCGTTTACTTACCTTGTGGTGTCGGCGGCGGACCGGGCGGAGTAGCATTTGGTTTAAAGTTGTTGTATAAAGACAACGTCCATTGTTTCTTTGCAGAGCCGACACATTCTCCATGTATGTTACTCGGGTTAATGACAGGACTTCATGATAAAATTGCTGTTCAAGATATCGGAATTGATAATGTAACAGACGCGGACGGACTGGCAGTAGGAAGACCGTCTGGATTTGTTGGGAAAACGATGGAACCATTTTTAAGTGGAAATTATACAGTAAGTGACGAAGAGTTATATAGATTATTAAAAGAACTGGCTGATACGGAAAACGTTTATTTAGAACCTTCTGCATTAGCGGGTATGGTAGGTCCGTTGAATGTATGTAAAGCTGAAAATGAGTATTTACAAAAGCAACAGTTAACAGAGAAGGTGAAGAAAGGTACTCATATTGTGTGGGGAACTGGTGGGAGCATGGTTCCGAAAGATGTGATGAATGGGTATTATAAGAAAGGTTCGGAATTAACAATAGCAGAGTAACGAAAAATGAGGCGATCTAAAGCCTCATTTTTTCATGTACATAAAAATCTTTGTTATTTTCACATTAGTTCTTTATAGTATAGATATAAAGGATAACTAATATCGAATAAATATAACAAAAGAGCTTTATTTTACATAATAAGAGGATGTGTGTATACGATGTCATTACAGACAAAATATATAGCGGGTATTTCGCTTGGGGTTATGGGAGTAGGCTTTGCCGCTTCTATCCCTTTTCAAGGAACGATAGCTGGGGAGATTATTCAAGGTGGATTTGAAGCTGGGTTAGTTGGTGGACTTGCGGATTGGTTTGCGGTTACAGCTTTATTCCGTCATCCGTTGGGAATTCCAATTCCACATACAGCATTATTACCTAAAAATCGGAAGCGGGTAACAAAGGGACTCGTTTCTACGTTAGAAAATGAATGGCTGACGAAAGAAAGTATTACAAGTAAAGTAAAAGAAATGCAGCTAGCGCAAATGGTACTGCAAATTGCTGAGAAAGAGTTACAGTCTGATGCTGTGAAAAAAGGGATTGTAACAATTGCTGAGAAAGCGATTCTTCAAATAGATACGGAAAAATTAGCAGTTATTATTGAAAAAGAATTAAAAACATATTTGCATACAATTAACACAAGTAACATATTACAAGTTCTTGTGGATCAATTAGTTGTGCAAGAATATGATGAAAAGACACTTGATTACATATTAGTAAAAGTGAAAGATTGGACGGCGCAAGATGAAGCGCGTTACCAGCTCGGAAGCTTAGGCATGAAGGCGATGGAAAACATAAAAGTAGATGGATTCTTACAGTTTACTTTGAAATCGTTTATGAATATTGTAGATGAAGATAAAATTGGCGGCATTTTGCAGAAGTTTATTATTAGCAATATTAACAGCTTACAAGATGCGGATAATAGCACAAGACAACTTATATTAGCGAAAATTCGTCAAGAAATTATAAATGTAAAAGAAAATGAATCTTTACTGCAGGAATTAGAGAATTGGAAAGAAAAATGGATTGCAAATTGGGATGCTACTGACAAAATAAAAGAGATGCTAGAGCAAGTACAGAGTAGGGCAGTTACCTTTGTGAAAAATGAAGAATTTGCCGATAAATATGTTGTTCCATTCTTACAAACACAAATGAATAAAATAAAAGAAGATGAACTGACTGTTCAAAAAATAGAAGATTGGTTACAAAAACAAGTGGTTAATATTGTTGAAAAAAATCATTCGAAAATTGGAAAGCTTGTGCAAGAAAACCTTGATAAGTTAGATGATAAAACATTAATCGAAATGATTGAAAATAATGTCGGTAAAGATTTGCAGTGGATCCGAGTGAACGGGGCGGTTTGCGGATTTATGATTGGATTAGTGTTAGAAGGAATTAAAGCGATTATATGAGAAAAACCTTCCGCAATTGCGGAAGGTTTTTCTTATTTTTCAATAACGCTCATATTTAAATTATAAGCTTTCTCAATATTTAACTTGTACGTGCCATTTCCAGTTTTAATTGAATTTTTATACCAATGTTCTTGGTTGTTTAATTCTGGATGTTCTTCTGAAGAATTATTTTCTTTTTTCGTTAAATCTTCTACTTGTTCCCAAGGTGTACTTCCATGTGTTTCTTTTTGATTCGTTACTGCTGTTAAAGATACATCACTCTCTTTTGCAAGATGGATAGACACTCTTGAGCTTTCCTGTACAAACCAATTATTTTGTAATTGACCTGGATAAAGAGATAGTTCGTTATTTGAAGCACGGATTTCCACATTTTTATTTTGCGGAAGAACAAGCGTTGGTTTCACCTGTGGTGCTGAATTAAATAACGTATGCTGAACAGGTAATGATTTTAAAGTGATATACATCGTTTCTCCAGCCGTTTGAACTGAAAGGAAATCATCTCGTTTTAAATTGAGTTTTTCATTTGCTTTCGTCGTTATTTCATAAGTTCCCAAAAGATGAATTTGATTTGTATTATTTCCCTCTATCGTTAGAGGTTGATGTCCTGCATCTACTACGATTTTTTTGATAGATTCAGGTATATCAAATTGTCCGTCTGGAATATTACTCGTTTGTCTCGTTGTGTTAATAGAGTGACGAACTTCTTCTAGTACTCCAGTTGATAATAAACAGTAAAAAGCAATTCCGACGCTTCCTAAAACGCCGATAAAGAAAATGCTAAAAATATCATATTTAATAAATGATTGTTCCTTCTTAGAAAATAAAAGGTATAGTAAAACTTCAGCTCCAAGTATGATAAGTAAAACTGGCCACCATGCAGTTAGTGTATCTAATACTTGAATTCCTTTTACGACTGAAAATAGTAAAAAGCATCCTAACGATATAATAGAAAGCCCCATTGAGAATGTTCCAACACGCCAAGTCCTCATTCGCTTGTCCCACCTTTGTTTTCTTTATTTCCAAGTAACAATTTAAAGCCGCCGCCAATTAAAAGGAGCGCAACGATAGATGTTTGGAAATAGCGATAATATAGTTCACTAAGATGAATATTAAATATAGTTACAAAATAATCATTCAAAATAGGAAGGACTGTTTGATCTAATAAATAATAAACACCTAATGCGATTAATCCGATACCAATCCATCTTTGATGATTTATAAAATAATCGATAATTGGTTCGTCTTGTACTCGTTCTTTTCCGTATTTTGCTGTTTGCTGTAACGCATCAAAAAAGCTATAGAACCAAATGATTGGTACTAAAAATAAAAATGCAGAGAGTCGTAATAAATCGAGTAAATAAATAGATAGTAAAAAGGCTGCCATAAGCTGAAGACCACGACGTTGTAAACCTAAATACATATGTCCTGCTCCAGGGAACATTGCTAAAATAGAAGCAAATGTTTTACTTTTCTTTCCTTGTTCTCGATGTTCTTCAAAATCTTCGAAAATAGTGCGATCATCTAGTTGCTCGCCACGTTCTTTTTTCTGTAGTTGCTGAACGACATCGAAGAAATTATAAATCCATAAAACAGGTAGCGTAATAAGAAAGATAAGGAAACTTCCTTGATGAGTTAGTAATGTAACAAATACAATCATGCTACCTAAGCCTGTGCATGCAACTAAAAATGTAAGACCACGCTGCATAAGTCCTAATTGAAAATGTCCAAGTCCAGGAATAATTGATAAAAGAATGATGTAAAATCGTTCGCTTTCTTTAGTGGTTTCTGGATTTTGTTCTGCATCTTGCTTTCGTGATTGATTTATAAGAGTAATGACTAAGTCAATTAAATTGATTGTCCATAAAGCTGTAAATAAAAATAGAAGGAGAAAAATAATTCTATGATCTCCGTAGAGAACTGTAATACCTGCTGTAGCGATAAATAGAAATAAAGCTCCTCCGCTATATAGAATAAAACGTCCAAATTTCTTTAAATATAAATGTCCAAGCCCAGGAATTAGCCCTAATACAAGTGCTAAAAAGGGATTTTTATTCATGCTTTGAACCTCCGTTCTTTTTTGGTGTGTCTACCGATTTGTTTACAATTTGCTGTGAGATAGAAGTCTCATTGTGTTTCGAAGATTTTTCGAAATTTGATGTCGCTGTGAAAATATAATGGAATAAACCACTTACCATAAAAATAATTGTAGCCGCCGTCGCAATTATGTAGTGAATAATCGTACGCTTTAGCTGGTTTGATTTCATATTTTCATTAGGCTGTAACGTTTCGAAATTAATTTGCGATATAACTTCGTTCGTAAATGAATAATCATTTATCATTGGAAGGTTTTCAAGTTGTTCATCAATATTTTCCATATAAAGTGCTAAACAATGATCACATTCATAAAGGTGCTCTTCCATAGATTCACGTTCATTGCTTGCTATAACATCTAATGTATACTTGTGCCAATCTTCTTTTGAATAATGCATCATAGAAACTCTTCCTCCTTCCAATGTTTTTTAATCCATTTTCTTGCCCGATACAGTTTCATTTCGACCGTTTTCACTTCGATGTTTTCTTGGAAAGCAATTTCTTGATAACTTTTTTCCTCTAAGTAATGCGCGAGAACGACGTCACGGTAATTGTCGGGAAGTTCTCTTAGTTTTTGAGCAATGAGTAATTTTTGCTCTTTCGTCAATAGTAAAGCTTCAATGTTATGAGAGGATTTTATATTTTCCTCTGTTTCTTTACATAAGGAGAGTTCTTCGTTTTCTCTAGCTTTCTTTCTCTTATAATCAATAGCGTGATTGGTGGCAATACGTGCCATCCACGTTTTTAATCCGCGAAATTGATAATTTGGGAGAGAGGTGTGAATTTTTACGAATACTTCTTGTGTAACATCTTTAGCATCTTCTTCATGTCTTAAAATAGAAAAGATAACTTGAAAAATATAATGACGATATGTTTGTACAAGGATACGAAAAGCATGCTCGCTTCCTTGCTGTGCTTTTTCAATTAATTGTTTTTCCTCAATCGGTCTCTCCCTCCTTTTTGACGCATTCTATTATATAGACGTAAAGAATGATAAGTCACCCTACACATGTTGTAAAAAAAGAATAATATATTTTTAGCAGGAGGGCTATATGAAAAAGGTGTGAAAAAATGGTAAGGCGAAGTATATAATGAGCAAGTGGGAAATGTTACACGGAGAAAGGATGTGAATGTTAGTAGGGGAAGGTCCATACTAACAAACATGAAAATTAAAATATTAATAGCAGATGATAATTCTTTTATTAGAGAAGGCATGAAAATTATTTTAAATACATACGAAGAATTCGAAGTATTAGAAACTGTAAATGATGGAAAAGAAGCTGTAGCGTATTGTAAAAAACATGAAGTGGATATTGCACTTTTAGATGTTCGTATGCCAAATATGAACGGGGTAGAGGCGACGAAGTTAATCTGTGAAGAGACAAAAACGAAACCGCTTATTTTAACGACGTTTGATGATGATGAATATATTTTGGATGCAGTGAAAAACGGAGCGAAAGGTTATTTATTAAAAAATAACGATCCGGAGCGTATTCGTGATGCGATAAAAGGAGTATATAACGGACAAACTGTTATGCAAGATGTTGTTCTTGATAAAATTAAGAGTAATTTACTAGAAAATAAAGAAGCGGAATCTAAAATAGATAAGAGCCTTTTTACAGAAAGGGAGCTTAGTATTATCGCATTAATTGCAAAAGGCTTCTCTAATAAAGAGATTTCGAAGCAACTTTTTATATCTGAGGGAACAATTGCGAATTATATTACATCAGTTTTAGGGAAAACTGGACTTGAACATCGCACACAAATTGCGATTTATTACTTAACAGGGAAAGTAGATTAATGATATGGAATTTTGGCTAACTGTAAGTAAACTTATTGTCTTTTTATATATAGTGTTTAGCTACATTCATTTAAATGTTACGAACCTACCGTGGATTATACTTACTTTGCTTATATATCTTTCTATAAATGTGATGATTTCCATATTGAAAAAAGATACGTACAATAAGATTTTAATTTGCGTATCAGTTGGCGTAGTTATGTTATTTACGTGGAGGGTTCATCCGTTTTTTATTTTGTTTTTACCTTTGAACTTATATGAAATTGCAAATTATTGTATAGAAAAGAAATGGTTAATCTTTTTCATTATGATCCTTCCTATTATTTTTATAGGTGAAGGTATTCAAATGACGTATGGACTTATTAGTGTATTTTGTTTTTTTTCCTTAACGATAGCCCACCGCTATATAGTACGATTATTAAAACTCGAAATGCAAAATGATAAAATGAGAAAAGACATACAAAGACTTACGAAAAACTTAAATGAAAATAAAGATTACATAAGGCAATCAGAATACACATTTAAGTTAGAGGAGAGAAATCGATTATCTCAAGAAATTCATGATAAAATTGGTCACTCGATGACGGGTGCACTCATTCAAATGGAAGCAGCGAAGAGATTAATGGAAATAGATAAAGTGAAATCTGCTGAGTTATTACAAAATGCAATTCATATTTCGAAAGACGGCATTGAAAGCATTCGGATTACATTGAAAAATATGAAGCCGCCAATTGAACAAATTGGAATTCATCGTATGAAATTATTCATAGAGGAATTTGCCGGTAAGCATGATGTAAACATTCCTTTCGTATATAAAGGAAACTTAGATATGATTTCTCCAATTCAGTGGAAGATTATCGGTGAAAATGTTACGGAGGCATTAACAAATACGATGAAATATGCTGACGCGACAGTCATTTCAATAGATATTCATGTACTTAACAAGGTGGTTAAAGTACAAGTGAAGGATAATGGTAAGGGGGCAACTCTTGTTAAAAAAGGCCTTGGTATTATGGGGATGGAGGAGCGAACAGCGTCTGTAAACGGTAAAATTATTGTAGATGGGACAAGTGGTTTTTCAGTAACAATGTTGTTGCCGATATAAGGGAATAGGACGAGGATGAATCATCTCATATGAAAAAAGTGAATAATCTCATGTGAAAAGAATGAACTTCTGCACTGAGCAGGTTCATTCTTTTTGTTTATACTAAAAGCAGAGAAACCGAAATAGGGGTGAAATGATGAATACATTGGAAATTAAAAATTTAACGAAAAAATTTGGTGATTTCATCGCGGTAGATAATATGTCTTTATCTATTAAAGAAGGAGAAATATTTGGATTTTTAGGATCGAATGGTGCTGGTAAGAGTACAACGATAAATATGATTGCTGGCTTGTTAAGAAGTAATGAAGGTGAAATTAGCATACTAGGAAAAAATATAAAGAAAAATAATCGATTTGCGAAAATGAACATCGGTATCGTTCCACAAGATATAGCAATATATGAAGAGCTAACCGCCTATGAAAATGTGAAATTCTTTGCCGGATTGTACGGACTAAGAGGAGCTGAACTAAAAGCGAGAGTAGAGGAAGCACTTCAATTTGTGGGGCTTAGTGATAAACATAAAAGCTATCCGAAAAACTTTTCTGGCGGGATGAAAAGAAGGCTGAATATCGCTTGTGCAATCGCTCATAGACCGAAGTTAATTATTATGGATGAACCGACAGTTGGAATTGATCCGCAGTCAAGGAACTACATTCTTCAGTCTGTCCGAAAATTAAATGAAATGGGAAGTACGATTATTTATACGAGTCACTACATGGAAGAAGTCGAAGAGATTTGTACGAAAATAGCAATTGTAGATCACGGTAAGGTAATTGCGGAAGGAACGAAAGAACAGTTAAAAGCGATTATTACCGATACGAAAGACATTTGGATTGAAGTGAAGTCAGTAGAAAATCTAGACGTTGAAAAATTAAAAGAGATAAACGGTGTGAAAGCTGTTCAAATTGAAGAGAACGTAATCAAAGTAAATTCTGATGCAGGATTAAATAATTTAAATAAAATTATTCAACACTTTATTAATCATGATATTGAAATTCGTTCATTAGAAGAGCAGGCTCCGAATTTAGAAACAGTATTCCTTACATTGACCGGAAGAAACTTACGAGATAAATAAAGTGATTGTAAGAATAGGAAAAGGGAGGTTCATCGATTGAACATCTTCAATATTGCAGTTATGCACATTAAAAGAGATTTCAGGGACGTAAGAACGTTAGTTTTTATGTTAGCATTTCCGATTGTGCTTATGCTTGTATTAGGAACAGCGTTAAGTAACGCATTTAATAGCGATAGTCATTCGATTAAAGACATACAAGTGCTTTATAAAGATAAAGCGGGAAGCACTTTTTCTCAATCATTTGAAGCATTTACGAAAGAGGTCGATAAATCGGGTATTCATTTTAAAAAAGCTTCCGAAGGTATAGATGGGAAAGAAGAAGTGCAGCAAAATAAATATGCTGCATATGTAGAATTGAATAAAGATGGTGCGAAATTTTACGGAAGCGACAGAAGTAGTATTGAAGGAAGTATTGTTGAAGGAATACTTACGACATTTGTTGATAAGTACAATGTAGCGGCAGAAGTTGCAAAAGTAGATCCAAGTAAGGTTAGCACAGTTATTTCAAATGGAAATCATAATGATTATATTAAAGAAACATCTTTACAAGCTGCTAAAAAACCAGGTTCTATGGATTACTACGCGGTTGTAATGACGACAATGATTGCACTGTATGCGGCAATGGGGGCGAGTTTTTTAATTCGAGGAGAACGAGTACGTAAAACAGGAGATCGTTTAATTGCAGCACCTATAAGTAAGGCTGAAATTTTCATTGGGAAAGTGCTCGGTAGTCTTGTAGCAAATGCACTTTGTCTATTACTCGTCGTTATATTTAGTAAATTTGTTTTTCAAGCGAATTGGGGCGACCATCTTGGAATCATATTTATTATTTTACTAACAGAAGTTTTTCTGGCAATTAGTTTCGGTTTAGGAATCGGATTTATTACAAAAACAGGTGAGGCATCTAGAGCAATTATTATGGTTGTTGTGCAATTAGCTTCTATTTTTGGTGGTGCTTATTTTGTAGTGGAAGAAAATGTCGTTACGAATTTATCGCCATTAACGTGGGCCAACACAGCCATTATGAAAATTATTTATGCAAATGACATAGGAGCAGCACTGCCGGTTATTTCTTTAAATCTTGGAATTTCAGCAATCTTTTTATTAATTGCGATTATCGCATTAAGTAGACGGGAGGGGCTGTAATATGAAAGATATTTTATGGCTCATACGAAAAACATTAGTTGCGCTTTTTAAAAATAAAAAAGGATTATTGCTTATTGTAAGTTTGCCGATAATAGGAACACTCATTTCTTTTTCAATATATGGTAATGTAGGGCAAGGAACGTTAAATATTGGGGTTATAAATAAAGAAAATCAGCCTATCGCAAATGATACAGTGAAATTTTTAGAAGGACTCAATCATGTAAATGTTAGTAAAATTAAGGAATCTGAAGTGGAAGATAAACTCACTTCAAAAAAACTTGATGGTGTTATTACATTACAGTCTGGTTTTTCCGAAAGTGTTCGAGTAGGGAAACCGAGTCATATTGAAGTTTCATCGATTAAAGGTGATCAAGTAACAGTATTTATAAAATCATATTTATATAATTATGTTGATAATATCGCTGCGATTAGTAAAGTGGCGGGGGCGGATCAAAGTACGTTTGATAGTATGTACGCTGGTTATCAAAAAAGTTCATTTAAAGTAAAAGCAGAGACACTTGAAGATACTTCGAAAAATAAGGATATGACAAATCAAACGATTGGTTATCTTATCATGTTTATGCTATTTTCGGCAGCGAATTTATCTGGAATTATTTTAAAAGAAAAAGAGAACAGAACGTATTTTAGATTATTATCGACACCGATAGATGGAAAGAAATTTATATTATCTAATGTCGCGGTGAATATGATTATACTAACAGTGCAGATTGTAATTGCCGTATTATTTATGAAGTATGTTTTTCATACAAATATAAATATGCCTTTCACAGTGATGATTGGTGTACTCATGATATTTGCTTTAATCGCGATTGGTTTGTCTTTAGTCATTGTGTCTTTTGCGAAAAATTCAACTGCTTCAAATGCGATGCAAAATGTCGTTATTGTACCGACATGTTTATTAGCGGGATGCTATTTCCCATATGATATTATGCCGAAAACAGTACAAAAAATAGCTGATTTTTTACCGCAACGCTGGCTAATGGACACGATTTCGAAATTACAGCAAGGAATTCCGTTTTCAGAGTTGTATTTAAATATTTTAATCTTATTCGCCTTTGCAATAGCGTTCTTCTTAATTGCGATTTATAAGTTTGGAAGAAATAATGATGCAAGGAACTTTGTTTAATGAAAAGGTGTGGCGCAATGCCACACCTTTTTTGTATTCGTAATTTACAGTATCTTTTGTAATATAGGAATGCTTTTGTAGAGCGCTTCGTTATGCGAAGCATGCACAACATATTTATTTCCCTCTAGAAGAAAAACGCTATGTAGAACAGTGTTACCATCACCATGTTTTGTAAGTATATCACCGACGACTTTTCCGTCTGTCCATTCCAGTTTTGAATGTGAAGGGACGACTTGTAAATATTGAATCGTTTCCACTCCATCTCCTGCAATGAGTGTAGTTTCAATATTTCTTTTCTCTATAATAAATCTATTTGCATTTAATGTATCGAGGAAAGGATTTTTCATTTTCATCTTGTTATAAGGAAGAAATGTAATAGAAGAGCCGGATTTTATAAATAAATAATTTCCGTAATCTTTACAAGGAATAACATCTTGTAAACCTGGAAAGTAAAGGTGTATCGCTTTAACTTTATCCATATTATGAAAGGTGCTTAAGTAATGAATATATTGTTCCATATAAAAATGAACAATATTTATTTTAGAAGAGGCATGAACAGGGAGACTACCCCCAGTCCAATAACTATAATTGGGAGGAGATCCAGCGTTTGGTGTACAGAGTATAATAAGTTGCTCCACATCATTTTCATATTCTTCACTTTGAACGTAAGAACGTGCAAGAAGTCCACCCATACTATGACAAACTAAATTTAGTTTATCACACCCTGTAAATTTTTTAACATAGGCAATTGTTTTTAATAAATATTTTTGAGTAGAAACAGTAATACGCTGACGCCAGTCATAAAAACAGATAAACAAGTTTTTATTTCGTTCATAGCCGATACTTTCTAACATCATGATGAATGGTTCATAAACAAACGCAGAAAGTCCAAAGCTCCAATTACCAGTACCAGGGATAATAATATTACTCATTGAACCGAAAAGACCTGGAATAAAAATAATAGGAGTTTTTCTTATTTTCATATTCTGCTCTCCTTTAACTTTGTAACATCCCAAAAAAGTGGGAAATACATTTTGAATGAAAATTTATTTTAATGAAACACTACGGGTTAGAAAGTAATTTGAGCGGAAGGAAATTAAAATGATAAAAAAGATATTGCGAGTTGCTTCTATTATTATTGGTATATTCGTTTTTGTTTTAATTGGGATGCATATTGACGTTACGCTCGGACGGAAAATGGAAGCCGGGAAAAATATGCCGACAGAGTATGCTCCTCATTATAGTGACTTTCAATTATATGTAGAAGGGAAATCATTATATGAGCAGTTATTTGAAGATATTAAAAAAGCGAAAAGCTCCATTTACACTTATTTTTACATTTTGTCAGATGATAAAAGTAGTTACACTTTTTTAAATTTATTAATGCAGAAGGCGAGAGAAGGGGTGACCGTATATTTGTCGGTCGACTTAATTAATGATCTATCTTTTGACAGAAAGGTGAAAAATGAATTAAAAGAGAACGGTGTTCACTTTACATATAGTAGAAAACCTGAGTTGCCATTTGGATTTTATTCTCTACATCATCGGAATCATCGCCGTATTACGACGATTGATGGGGAAATTGGTTATACGGGTGGATTTAATATGGGAGATGAATATTTAGGGAAAGATAAGCGTTTTGGATATTGGCGTGACTATCATGTACGGATAAGAGGAGAAGGAGCAAAAGATTTAGAAGAGCAATTCGCTTTAGATTGGAAACGAGATACGAAAGAAAATATAAAAAGAAGTACGAACAAAGCTAGTAAAGGGAATACATTACATACGATGGCTAGCTACAATGGACATCACGTCGCTGAAAAATATATCGAATTAATAAAAGAAGCGAAGCATTCAATTGTCATTACAACACCATATTTTATAGCGAAAAATAAAGAATTAATGAATGCTTTAATTGGAGCGCAAAAGCGTGGTGTTACAGTGAAAATACTTTGGTCATATAAACCGGATATACCTCTTATTAAAGAGGCGGCATATCCTTACATCCATCAAGCTGTTAAAAACGGGATTACTGTGTATGGTTATAAAAAAGGGATGTTTCATGGAAAGTTAATGCTGATTGATAATGAATTAACTGTTATCGGTACAACGAACATAACTGCACGTAGCTTCTATATAAATGATGAGATGAATTTGTATATTCACGGTGGACCTATCATAGCGCAAGTGAATGAGGCGTTAACGCAAGACATTGGTGATTCGAAAGAGATGACAGAAACATTTTTTGACAACTTATCTTTCTGGGAGCGTTGTAAGGAGAAAGTAGTTGGATGGGTTGATTTTTATTTGTGATGATTAACAAAGGGTGTCTATAAAAGGCACCCTTTGTTAATGGAAAATACTATTTTTCATGCACAAGCATCGAAACATCATCATTAATCAACGTCCCAACATGTTCACCTAAACAAATTCTTTTCATAACGCCAGGCTCATCAAAGTTAAAGACATGTGCCGGTAAATTATAATCTCGAGCAAGCAGTAAAGCGGCTTGATCCATGACTTGTATGTTTTGCCTAACAACATCGTTATAGTTCAGTTTTCGATACATTTTCGCTGATTTATTATGTTTTGGATCACTTGTAAAGACACCGTCTACTCCTTGTTTTGCGACTAAAATGGCGTCGCTATTCATTTCAATGGCTCTTTGTACACTTGGGTAATCTGTTGTAACGAATGGTTGCCCGTTACCACCACCGAATATGACAACATAACCGTTATTTAAATGATGTACTGCACGTAAGCGAATATATGGTTCAGCTACTGCATTAAAAGGGATGGAAGTCATAACGCGTACTTCTCTATCTGTTTTACTTGTTAAAACGCCGCGAAGCATTAAGCTGTTAATAATCGTACCTAGCGTACCGATATTATCAGCTTCTACACGATCAATTCCCCATTCTTCAGCTAGATGACCTCTGAAAATGTTACCGCCGCCGATGACAATGGATACTTCAATATCTAGGTCGATAATGGATATTATTTCGTTTGCGATATGTTCTAATCGTTTGGAGTTAAAGCTATTTCCGGATTGATCGGCAAGAGCGCCGCCGCTTAGTTTTATTAAGACTCTTTTATATGGCCTCATAACAATTCCCCCTATATAGATCGCAATAAAAAAAGGAACAAAGGCGAATGCCTTTGTTCCTTTTTAAGAAAATGAAAAAGAAAAGAAGAAGATAGGACGAATTGCTTTGTATAGTTTTTCATACCATCCACTCCTTTTCATTTCGATTTGTTTTAAGTATATATCTTTTTGATTATACGAAACAATCTGATTACTTATCAAGTTTATTTTATCGTTTTTTAACAAAATGGTGTCAATGAAAAATAGAAGAAAAATATTTGAATTTTTTGTGACATACTTGTAGGTTTTTGTATGATTTTGTAGGTTCGCTTATATGATGTGTGAGTAGCTTTTATAAATTCAAATTGAAAGCGTTCGCATGAAGGGGATGAACATATATGAAAAAATTCGGATTGGCAACACAAATTTTTGTCGCACTTGTTTTAGGGATTGTAGTAGGGGCAATCTTTTATGGCAATAAAACGGCGATTTCTTATATCACACCAGTTGGGGATATATTTATTCATTTAATTAAGATGATTGTAGTACCAATTGTTATTTCAGCATTAATTGTTGCGGTAGCTGGTGTAGGAGATATGAAAAAGCTTGGGAAACTAGGCGGGAAAACAATTCTTTATTTCGAAATTATTACGACGATTGCTATTTTAATGGGATTAATTGCAGCGAATATATTCCAGCCAGGTACTGGCGTTGATATGAATAATTTGCAGCAAAGTGATATTTCTTCTTATAAACAAACAGCAGATGCAACAGAGAAGAAAGGTTTTGCTGAAACGATTGTTCACATTGTACCGAAAAATATATTTGAGTCTATTACACAAGGTGACTTATTACCGATTATATTCTTCTCAGTACTATTCGGTTTAGGAGTTGCGGCAATTGGAGAAAAAGGAAAGCCTGTCTTTAACTTTTTTGAAGGTGTACTCGAAGCAATGTTTTGGGTTACAAATCAAGTTATGAAATTTGCACCATTTGGTGTATTCGCATTAATTGCGGTTACGGTTGCAAAATTTGGTGTAGGTACACTACTTCCTTTAGGAAAACTAGTGCTAGCTGTATACGTAACTGTTATACTATTCGTTGTGATTGTATTAGGTATTAATGCACGAATGGTTGGAGTAAATATTTTTACATTAATGAAAATTTTAAAAGAAGAACTTATTCTTTCATTTACGACAGCAAGTTCAGAGGCTGTTTTACCTAATATAATGAGAAAGATGGAAGAGTTCGGTTGTCCAAAGGCAGTTGCCTCTTTCGTAATTCCGACAGGTTATACATTTAACTTGACTGGATCAGCTATTTATCAAGCGTTGGCGGCATTGTTTGTTGCACAAATGTACGGTGTACACATGTCACTGATGGAGCAAATAACGTTATTATTCGTTCTCATGTTAACATCCAAAGGTATGGCGGGAGTTCCAGGTGCATCATTCGTTGTTGTATTAGCAACGTTAGGATCAATGGGATTACCTCTAGAAGGCATCGCATTAATTGCGGGAATTGACCGCATTTTAGATATGATTCGCTCAGCTGTCAATGTATTAGGAAATGCATTAGCTGCCATTGTTATGTCGAAGTGGGAAGGCGAATTCGATGATGAGAAAGCAAAACAATATGTAGAAACAGTCAAACAAACAAAAGCAGCATAAGAAATCGTTAAGGAGTGAAGAATCATGGCAACATTAACCGAGGTTAAAAATGGAGTACGGATTGAAAAAGATTTTTTAGGTGAAAAAGAAGTGCCAAATTATGCGTACTATGGTGTGCAAACAATGCGTGCAGTAGAAAACTTCCCAATTACAGGATACAAAATTCATGAGGGCTTAATTAAAGCGTTCGCAATTGTAAAAAAAGCAGCAGCACTTGCTAATACAGATGTGGGAAGATTGGAATTGAAAAAGGGTGGCGCTATCGCAGAAGCATCACAAGAAATCCTTGATGGGAAATGGCATGATCATTTCATCGTTGATCCAATCCAAGGCGGTGCAGGAACTTCAATGAATATGAATGCAAATGAAGTCATTGCCAATCGTGCCCTTGAATTATTAGGAATGGGTAAGGGAGACTATCATTATATTAGTCCAAACAGTCATGTAAATATGGCGCAATCAACAAACGATGCATTCCCAACAGCTATTCATATTGCAACATTAAATGCATTAGAAGGTTTATTACAAACGATGGGTTATATGCATGATGTATTTGAATTAAAAGCAGAACAGTTCGATCATGTTATTAAAATGGGTCGTACGCATTTACAAGATGCTGTGCCAATTCGTCTTGGACAAGAATTTAAAGCATACTCTCGCGTACTTGAGCGTGATATGAAACGAATTCAGCAATCTCGTCAACATTTATATGAAGTAAACATGGGAGCAACTGCAGTTGGTACAGGCTTAAATGCAGATCCGGAGTATATTGAAGCAGTTGTAAAACATTTAGCTACAATTAGTGAATTACCACTTGTTGGTGCTGAAGATTTAGTAGATGCAACGCAAAATACTGATGCGTACACTGAAGTATCTGCAGCGTTAAAAGTATGTATGATGAACATGTCTAAAATTGCGAACGACCTTCGATTAATGGCATCAGGTCCACGTGTTGGATTAGCAGAAATTATGCTACCAGCTCGTCAACCAGGTTCATCTATTATGCCAGGTAAAGTAAACCCTGTTATGCCAGAAGTAATTAATCAAATTGCGTTCCAAGTAATTGGTAACGACCATACAATTTGCCTTGCTTCAGAAGCAGGACAATTAGAATTAAACGTTATGGAACCAGTACTTGTTTTCAACTTACTTCAATCTATTAGCATTATGAATAACGGTTTCCGTGCCTTTACAGATAATTGCTTACAAGGAATTGAAGCGAATGAAGATCGCTTAAAAGAGTATGTTGAGAAGAGTGTAGGAATTATTACAGCCGTGAACCCTCATATCGGTTATGAAGCAGCAGCTCGCGTTGCGAAAGAAGCAATTGCAACAGGTCAATCCGTTCGAGAACTTTGTGTGAAAAATGGTGTATTGTCACAAGAAGAATTAGAGTTAATTCTAGATCCATTCGAAATGACACACCCAGGGATTGCAGGAGCAACTCTTTTAAAGAAAAATTAAAAGAAGAGGGGGACAATCCCCTCTTTTTTGTTTACAATATAGAAATGTTATATATGAATAGAGGTAGGGATGTTATGAGTAAGTTTACAGTGGCTTCTAATGGTTCATTAGAAACGACATTAAGAGGAGTAGAAGTATTATCAACACCACTTTTAAATAAAGGGGTAGCTTTCACACAAGAAGAAAGAGAAGAATTAGGTTTAAAAGGGCTATTACCGCCTGCAGTTTTAACATTAGATGAACAAGCGCGCAGAGCGTATGAGCAATTTTGTTCTCAACCGGATGATTTATTAAAGAATGTATACTTAACAGCGTTACATGATCGAAATGAAGTGTTATTCTATCGTATTTTAACAAATCATTTACGTGAAATGTTACCAATCGTATATACACCTACTGTTGGTGTAGCAATTCAAAGATATAGTCATGAATATCGTAAACCACGCGGTGTTTATTTATCAGTTAATGATCCTTCAGGTATTGAAGAAGCATTTGCAAATATCGGTGCAACAGCTGAAAACATTGATTTAGTCGTTGTAACAGATGGAGAAGGTATATTAGGAATTGGTGACTGGGGTGTTGGTGGAATTAACATCGCGATCGGGAAATTAGCTGTATATACGGCCGCAGTTGGAATCGATCCTAGTCGTGTATTACCAGTAATTTTAGATGTAGGTACAAATCGTGAGGAACTATTAAACAATCCATTTTATATTGGAAATCGTCACCCTCGTATAACAGGTGAAGCTTACGATGAATTTATTGATACATTTGTACAAGCGGTAAATAAACAATTCCCGAAAGCACTTTTACATTGGGAAGACTTCAGTTCTCGAAATGCACGAAAAATTTTAGATAAATATCGTCATGACGTTTGTACATTTAATGATGATATTCAAGGTACAGGTGCAGTTTCGCTTGCTGCAGTATTATCGGCAGTAAAAGTTTCTGGTGTGCCGTTAAGTGAACACCGTGTCGTTGTGTTTGGTGCTGGTACGGCTGGAATCGGTATCGCAGATCAAGTAAGAGATGCAATGGTTCGCGTCGGATTATCAGACGAAGAATCTCATAATCGTTTCTGGTGTATTGACCGTAATGGATTAGTTACAGATAATATGGAAGATCTTCTTGATTTCCAAATTCCATATGCAAGAAAAGAAGCTGAAGTAAGTGAGTGGGAACAAAATGATGTAATCGGACTTGCTGAAGTTGTGAAACATGTAAAACCGACAATTTTAATTGGTACATCTACTGTTGCGGGTGCATTTAAAGAGGAAATTATTAAAGAAATGGCTTCTCACGTAGAAAGACCAATCATATTACCGATGTCGAATCCAACGCCACTTGCTGAAGCGAAACCAGCAGATTTAATCGAGTGGACAGAAGGAAGAGCGTTAGTTGCAACAGGAAGTCCGTTTGAACCGGTTACATATAACGGTGTAACTTATGTGATTGGACAGTCAAATAACGCACTTATCTTCCCAGGACTAGGTCTTGGTACAATTGTTGTTCGTGCAAGCGTAATGACAGACGGTATGTTTGCGGCAGCAGCTGAAGCTGTTGCAAGTATGGTAGATACAAGTCAGCCAGGAGCACCTATTTTGCCAGAAGTTGAAGAGTTACGTAATATTTCTGAAATGGTTGCAATTGAAGTAGCGAAAGTTGCAGTTGCAGAAGGTGTTGCTAGAGAGAACTTAAGTGATAACGATATTAAGATTGCAGTGAAAGAAGCAATATGGGAACCGGAGTATCGCCAAATAAAAGCGGTAGAAAAGGATAGAATATAGAAAAAAAGCCCGTTTATAATAATAAGCGGGCTTTCCTTGTTCATTTTTGAAAAAATACATAGGAAGTGGCAGCTTTGAATTGGAATCAATTATGGAAGAAAGATATGTCTCTTTTAATTATTTTAATGGTTGTTGTTCCGATTGCTGGAGAGCTGAATTTTCATCCTTTTAATGATACGTTTCGTGTTAGCTTCGGGACACCGCTTTTCTTCTTTTTATTATTATTTTTAAGAAAAATGCCAGCAGCTGCTGCAGGTATTCTTGTCGGTATATCTGTAGTTTTATTCCGTGTATGTCTTGATTGGATCATGCAAGGTTCATTTCATATGACAGAATCATTTTATTTGCGCTACCCTGTGTTCTTTTATTATTTTATTTATGGAAGTCTTTTTTCGCTTTGTAGGGTGAATAAGTTTCATCAGAAGCCAATCGTTATTGGTTGCCTTGGGATTACAATTGAAATTATCGCAAGTATGTCAGAACTTGCGTTTTATCATATGTTAGTGCTCGGTACAACAATAACCGTTTCTGAAGTTAATAAACTCATCATTATTGCTATTTTTCGTAGTTTCTTTGCGCTTGGTTTTTTAAATATGATGAATTTGTATGAAACGAAATTAAAAGAATCGCAAGTGCGAAAAGAAAATGAAAAAATGTTGATGCACCTTTCTAATTTATATGTGGAATCAGTTCATTTGAAAAAAACGCTGCAAAATGCGGAGTTAATTACACAAGAAGCGTATCAATTATATCGTAATTTACAAGCGAACGATGATTTGAGTAGTATAGAAAATTATAGTAAAACAGCATTGAAAATAGCGGGAGAAGTGCATGAAATAAAAAAGGATAATCAAAGAATTTTTGCAGGATTATCTAAATTGTTATTAGATAAAAATGTGGCTGAGTATGTAGAAGGTCATGAGCTTGCGGAAATGATTGTGAGAATAAATGAGAAGTACGCTGACATGTTGGAAAAAGAGATACGTTTTTCAAAGCATATAGAAGGTGAACATGCAGAATATCATGTGTATACAGTCTTATCAATTTTCAACAACTTAGTTGCAAATGCAGTTGAAGCAATCGAGGATAATGGTGTTATTATTATTAAGCTATATAAAATTGAAAAACATATATTCTTTGAAGTAATTGATGATGGACCTGGTATTGTACAAAAATATAAGAAATTAGTATTTAAACCTGGATTTACTTCGAAGTATGATCAAACGGGAACACCATCAACAGGAATTGGACTTTCTTACATAAACGAAATGGTAACAGAACTCGGAGGAGAAGTAAGATTAGAAGACCGAAAAGCTGGCAGAGGGTGTAAGTTTGTAGTTTGTTTACCGGAGTGCAGTTTAAAGCGGGAAGGGGAATAAAGTTGTTTTATTATATCGTAGATGATGATGAAGTTTTCCGCTCTATGCTTTCGCAAATTATTGAAGATGGTGATCTTGGGGAAGTAATTGGAGAATCGGAAGATGGTGCTTTTATTGAAGCAGATCAACTAAATTTTAAAAAAGTAGATATTTTATTTATTGATTTATTAATGCCGATGCGAGACGGGATTGAAACAGTTCGCCATATTGCGTCCTCTTTTACAGGGAAAATTATTATGATTTCTCAAGTTGAATCGAAACAGCTTATTGGTGAGGCGTATACACTTGGAGTGGAATATTATATTACAAAGCCATTAAATAAAATTGAGGTTGTATCTGTTGTAAGAAAAGTAATGGAACGTATTCGTTTAGAGCGCTCTATACATGATATTCAAAAATCATTGAATAACGTTTTCAAGTGGGAACAGCCGCAAGTTCGAAATGAGCCAATGCAAGAAGGGAAAAAAATAGCGGATTCAGGACGCTATTTATTATCAGAACTTGGTATTGCGGGAGAGAATGGAAGTAAAGATTTACTTAGTATGCTGGAATATTTATATGGACAAGAAAAAGCACAAACGTTTGACTTTGGATTTCCTGCATTAAAAGATATTTTCCACTATATTACGATGAGGAAATTAGGAGATGGAGCTTTAGATACGGATATTGATAAAGAGAAAAAAGCATCTGAACAAAGAGTGCGCAGAGCGATTTATCAGTCGTTAAATCATTTGGCCTCTCTAGGATTAACAGATTTTTCAAATCCGAAATTTGAAAGCTATGCTCCGAAATTTTTTGATTTCACTGTAGTTAGAAAACGTATGACTGAAATGACGAAAGATGAAGTAGCAACTTCTGGGCATATACGTATTAATACGAAGAAATTTATTCAAGTGTTGTATTTTGAGGCGAAACGGTTGATGGAGATAGAGTAAAAAGATGCTTATAAATAAGCATCTTTTTTTGTTAAATCTACATTTTATATTTTCTCTTGGAGCATGTAAAATGTTAGTTAAGAGAAACTGGTTTTAAATTAAAGAGGTGTAAAAAATGAGTTTTACATTAAACAAATCGATTATTAAAGAAGTATGCGGAGAGACCTCATATAAAAGAGGCGAAGCTTATTATAAATCAAATAAAGTGATAGTAAATCATTATGATGAAAATAAAGAAATTTGCGAGGCGACAGTAAAAGGGAACGAAGATTTTCATGTTACAGTAGAAAAAGCTAAAAAAGGTGATGTTGTTGCGAAATGTAGTTGTCCTTCATTAGCATCTTTTCAAACGTATTGTCAGCATGTTGCGGCAGTACTGATACAAATAAATTATAATCAGCAAATGGGTGGTATGCTCCCCGCTAGTAGTGAAAATATGAGCGGAAATGATCAATTGACAAGCGGGATGTTTCAGTTGTTTGCAGAGAAACCATTAAGACCAAAAAGTAAACAACACCGTTTTGATACACGTGAAATATTAGATGTTGAGTTTATATGTACACCAGTAGCTACGAAAAGTGGTGGGGCACTTCTAGGAATTCAGCTGAAACTTGCCAAAACGTATTTCGTAAATCATATTAGAGAATTTCTTTCTAAAGTGGAGAAAAGAGAGTCTTTTCATTGTTCGAATGAATTTACATATACACCGGATGTACATAGCTTCAGGCAAGAAACGGATGCGATTATTCAGCAACTAATTAAAATTCATCATAACGAAAAAATGTATGAGGATACGCTGGAAGTACACACAAAACAAGATGATAGTATGATTTTAATACCGCCAGCTTCATGGACGGATATGCTTTCTTTACTTTCTAGAGTAGAGTTAGTGAGACTTAATCAAGGTGGACAATCGTTCCGTCGTTTGCATATTTCAAAAGGACTACTTCCCTTGCATTTTGAGTTTAATAAAGGTAGTAACGGTGGATTTACACTTTATATTGATGGGTTACAACAAGTAGACGTAATGGATACGTATAGTTATGCTCTATTTGGAGGAAAACTGTATCAGTTGAATGCTGAGGATTGTAAGCGGCTTATCGAATTACAAAAAATGATGAATCGCTCTAGTAGTAAACAATTGTATATTCCAGCAGATAAGATGGAACACTTTGTAGCAAAAGTTGTACCAGGATTAATGAAGCTTGGTACTGTGCGAATTGATGAAGTAATATCAGATCGTGTCGAAATGCCTTCGCTAAAAGCAAAACTGTATTTAGATCGAGTGAAAAATCGCTTGTTAGCAGGTCTCGAATTTCATTATGGAAACGTCTCGATTAATCCGTTAGAAGAGGATGGGCAGCCATCTGTTTTTAATCGTGATGAGAAAAAGGAAAATGAAATAATGGAAATTATGAATGAAAGTGCCTTTGCAAAGACAGAAGGCGGTTATTTTATGCATAATGAAGAAGCTGAATATAACTTTTTATATCATGTTGTTCCAACGTTAAAAGGTTTAGTTGATATTTATGCGACGACAGCAATCAAATTACGCATTCATAAAGGAGATACTGCTCCTCTTATAAGGATTAGAAGGAAAGAGAGAATCGATTGGTTATCATTCCGCTTTGATATAAAAGGTATTCCAGAGGCAGAAATTAAAGGTGTATTAGTTGCTCTTGAGGAGAAACGGAAATATTATCGTTTAGCAAGTGGTTCTCTACTATCACTTGAGAGTAAAGAGTTTAATGACATTAATCAGTTTATAAAAGAATCTAATATTCGAAAAGAGTTTTTAAAGGGAGAAGAAATAGACGTCCCTCTTATTCGTAGTGTGAAATGGATGAATTCACTACAAGAAGGAAATGTTTTAAGTTTAGATGAGTCTGTTCAAAAGTTAGTAGAAAATATTCAAAACCCGAAAAAATTAAAGTTTGCTGTGCCAAATACGTTAAATGCAGAAATGAGAGAGTATCAAGTATACGGATTTCAGTGGATGAAAACACTCGCACATTACCGTTTTGGGGGTATTTTAGCAGACGATATGGGACTAGGTAAAACGTTGCAAAGCATTGCTTTTATAGACTCTGTTTTGCCGGAAATTCGAGAGAAGAAACTGCCTATATTAGTTGTCTCTCCATCTTCCCTTGTTTACAACTGGCTTAGCGAGTTGAAAAAATTCGCTCCACATATTAGAGCGGTTATTGCTGATGGAAATCAAGTGGAGCGCCGGAAAATTTTAAAGGATATAACGAAATTTGATGTTATCATTACGTCATATCCTTTACTTAGAAGAGATATAAGGTTATATGCAATGCCATTCCATACGTTATTTCTTGATGAAGCACAGGCGTTTAAAAATCATACGACGCAAACTGCAAGAGCAGTGAAAACAATTCAGGCAGAATATCGTTTTGGATTAACGGGAACACCTGTAGAAAATTCGTTGGAAGAGCTATGGTCTATTTTCCGTGTCGTCTTCCCAGAATTATTACCAGGAAGAAAAGAGTTCGGTGATTTAAGACGTGAAGATATTGCGAAGCGAGTAAAACCATTCGTGTTGAGAAGGTTAAAGGAAGATGTATTACAGGAGCTACCAGAAAAAATTGAGCACATACAATCATCAGAACTTTTATCAGATCAAAAGAGGCTTTACGCAGCTTATTTAGCGAAGTTAAGAGAAGAAACGTTAAAACATTTGGATAAAGATACGTTACGTAAAAATAAAATTAGAATATTAGCTGGTTTAACGAGGTTAAGGCAAATTTGTAATCATCCTGCATTGTTTGTTGATGATTATAAAGGGAGTTCAGCTAAATTTGAGCAGCTGTTAGAAATTTTGGAGGAATGCAGAAGTACAGGGAAGAGAATTCTTATATTTTCTCAATTTACGAAGATGCTTTCGATAATCGGGCGGGAATTAAACCGTCAAGCCATTCCATACTTTTATTTAGACGGGAGTACACCTTCGGAAGAGCGTGTAGAGCTATGCAATCGGTTTAACGAGGGGGAAGGAGATTTATTCCTGATTTCTTTAAAGGCTGGTGGTACAGGACTAAATTTAACAGGTGCAGATACAGTTATATTGTACGACTTATGGTGGAATCCAGCTGTGGAACAACAAGCAGCGGATAGAGCGTATCGAATGGGACAAAAAAATACTGTGCAAGTGATTAAGTTAGTAGCACATGGAACAATTGAAGAAAAAATGCACGAGTTACAAGAGAGTAAGAAAAATTTAATCGCTGAAATTATCGAGCCAGGGGAAGAAAAGCTATCTTCTATTACGGAGGAAGAAATTCGCGATATTCTTATGATTTAATATGGAAAAAAAGCTATGCTTTCATAGAGATGAGAGCATAGCTTTTTTGGTTGTAATAATTATATTTTGTTTTGTACAAAGTAAAGAGATAAAGTGAAACTTTAATCAGTGGGGGCATCACCCACTATTTATTTTATTTCTTTGTACCTTTACTTTTGTATGGCTTTGCAGCTGCCTTTTTCTTTGCACTTGATTGCCAACGATTCCATCCTTTACTTCCTGTACCTTGTCCTACACCTTTTTTCGGTTTTGCTTTCGTTTTGCTCATATAATCACTCCGTTATATAAAAATCTTATTTAATAATAGTCAATGAATTAGAAAATACTCTTGATAAATGACTATGTTTGCTCTAAGTAAAAACAAACTGCTTGAATGCTATAGTATATCATGAAATTGCGAGTAAACTGAAAGGAATTACAAATAAAATGAAAATAATAAGAAATACTGCGGATTCTATTTTTCGAACGATCACATTACTGGTTGTGTATATGTTAGTTTCAGTTAGTGAAATGTTTTTTGGATTGAAGAGACAAAGGAAATAAAAATGTTATATTAAGAACAGTCGGTAAAGGCATAAAATAAAGAATTGAAAAATATTTTAAAACTTTTTGTTGACTTTATCTATTTTTTGTATAGAATAATCATTAATAAAATGTTTCAGAGATGTGACAATAAAACGACTATGAAAGGACGAGTAGTAGTAGGATGTAGTTTAAGCGAGTCAGGGGCGGTGTGAGCCTGATACGAAGCCTATTATGAAGAACCTCCTGGAGTCGCTAACCGAAATCCTTTATAGGAAAGTAGACTTAGCCGGGAACTTCGCCGTTACAAGAAGAACAGTATCGAGATTTTTTAATCTCCGTACTGTATAAGTGAGCAACCTCTGTTGCTAATTTGGGTGGTACCGCGGAACCAAAGTCTTTCGTCCCAGTTTTTGGGAAAGAAGGGCTTTTTTTGTTGGCTTTTTTCCACAACATCCAAACATTTTAGGAGGAAACCACCATGTATCAATCATTAATGACAGTAAGAGAGACTCAAATCGCAATTAAGGAAGTTAAAACATTTTTCGAGGATCAATTAGCAAAACGCCTTGAACTATTCCGCGTATCTGCACCACTATTCGTAACGAAAAAATCAGGATTAAACGATCACTTAAACGGTGTAGAACGTCCGATTGAATTTGATATGTTACATTCAGGAGAAGAATTAGAAATTGTTCATTCACTAGCGAAGTGGAAACGATTTGCACTACATGAATATGGATATGAAGCTGGTGAAGGTTTATATACTAACATGAACGCGATTCGTCGTGATGAAGAACTTGATGCAACACATTCCATTTACGTTGACCAATGGGATTGGGAAAAAATCGTTCAAAAAGAATGGCGTACTGTAGATTACTTACAAGAAACAGTACGAACAATTTATGGAATATTCAAAGATTTAGAAGATCACTTATTTGAAAAATATCCGTTCCTTGGAAAGTATTTACCAGAAGAGGTTGTTTTCATTACTTCCCAAGAGCTAGAAGACAAATATCCAGAGTTAACACCGAAAGATCGTGAACATGCAATTGCGAAAGAACATGGTGCAGTCTTTATTATTGGAATTGGTGATGCACTCCGTTCAGGTGAAAAGCACGATGGACGCGCATCCGATTATGATGATTGGAAATTAAACGGTGACATTTTATTCTGGCACCCAGTACTACAAGCTTCATTCGAATTATCATCAATGGGAATTCGTGTTGATAGTAAAGCGCTTGATGAGCAGTTAACGAAAACTGGTGAAGATTTCAAACGTGAGTACGATTTCCATAAAGGTATATTAGAAGATGTACTACCATTAACAATTGGTGGCGGTATTGGACAATCAAGAATGTGCATGTACTTCTTACGTAAAGCACATATCGGTGAAGTTCAATCTTCTGTATGGCCTGACGATTTACGTGAAGCCTGTAAGAAAGAAAACATTCATCTGTTTTAATAGAAATATGAGGGAGAGTAGCTCAGGCATAGAGCTATCCTCCCTTTTTTATTGTGTAAACGAGTGGTTTACAGTGAGTTTTACTAATAGTTTCTTTCTTTTTGATATCCTTTTATGTAATAATTTGTTAAAGAAGGGGGCGTTATGAGTTTAGGAGAACAACTTAAAAGATTACGAGAGTCAAAAGGGTTTTCGCAGGAAGGTGTCGCTAAAAAGATTGGTTTGACAAGGCAAGCGGTGTATAAAGTGAAACTTTAATCAGTGGAGCGATTTATCCCACTGATTATTAGTTGAACCAATCGGGCTTTTATAGGCAGTTAATCCCATCTGGCTTCCTTGATGTATTTAAAAGCTACGATGGGATTTAGTGCCTGTTAAAGCGGGGTAAATGGGAAAATGATAAAAGCTGTCCGGACATTGAAAATTTGATTTTGCTGAGTGAAATGTATAATGTTACACTCGATGAATTAATAAAAGGGAATCAAGATTCAAAAAAGAAAATACATATTGATGAAGAAGATGAGGATTTTGAGAAAGAGAATGAATTTGGTTTTTATATGGGGTTTGGATTGCTAATTATGAGTGCTTTCATTGATTATGAAAGAATGCAGGTTGTTGTATTAGGAGTTGTGTTATTCATGATGGTTTTTTACTGGGATGTGAAGAAAGTTATTTTGAATGAATATAGATCGTTTTTTCAAGGGAAAGAGCGATAAGATATGTAATGAAAAGTGAGAAGAGTCCGTTATATTTCCTAGGAAAGGATATTACGAATAATTTAATTGTTTTATGATGATTTTTGGATATCGATAATATGTTAAAAAGCTGTTTGTATAGAGTCTTGAAATCTATGTGTAAAATGATAATAAAGTTATTTAATTTTAAAAGCTCAAACGATCATAACCCCGTTCTAAAGTTAGGACGGGGCTGAAAATCTAAGTTTTATTGAATAAGAATTTTCTTCAAATATTTTTACTTCAGTAATGTATATTTCAGTAAAGACTTTTTATAAAACATTACTTACTTGTTACCGAGTTCTTCCGCTAAACCGACTAAAATGCCTTCGGTTCCACGAATGTAGCAAAGTCGATACGAGTCCTCGTACTGAACTACTTCGCCAACGAGCTGAGCACCATGCTTAGTAAGTCTGGATACCATTTCGTCAATGTCTTCAACGGTAAACATGACGCGCAAATAACCGAGGGCGTTTACAGGAGCTGCTCGGTGATCTGCTATAGTAGCTGGGGCGAGAAATCGCGAAAGTTCAATTCGGCTGTGGCCATCTGGGGTAACCATCATAGCAATCTCTACGCACTGAGAACCGAGTCCGGTTACGCGACCAGCCCATTCACCTTCGACAGTTGCTCTCCCTTCGAGTTTCAAACCAATCTCCTCGAAGAAAGAGATTGCGTTATCAAGGGATTCTACAACGATGCTGACATTGTCCATTCTTAGTAATTTGTTTTTTGTCATTGTCTTTATCTCCTTATATGTAAAAGTGTGTTATCTAATCATCTCCATAATTATACTATTAAAAAGTTACAAATTCCTTCCAAACAAAAACACCTTGTCACAGTGTAGGAGAATGTGACAAGGTGTTTTTAAGTATGTCATATAGTATCTTGTTAACAAACAATACCGCGACTTCCCTGCAAAATATTTCTACCCTATACGCCATTAAATGGTCCGATTGTTGTATAGAATTAATTGTATTATTTGAATGACAAATAAATTTCTTGTCACTCTATACAATGTAAACAGCTTTCTATTTATAATAGGAAGGAACTAGATTCATATAATTTATTTTAAGTTTTACGAGTGGAAATTAACTCATCTGCACTAAAGGCTCAATTTTCGCCATAAATGATTGATGCAGCGCCTCGACACCTGTTACTAAATGAAGGCGGTCAATAACGACAGACACTTTAATTTCTGATGTACTTACCATTTTAATATGAATATCTTCTTCTTTTAAAGTAGTGAACATATTCGCAGCAACACCTGGATTAGAGACCATACCAGATCCTACAATTGATACTTTTGCTAAATGATTTTCATATTCTACTGATTCATAGTGAAGTGCTTCTTGGTTTTGTTCCAATACTTCTAAAGTCTCTCTTAAATCATTAGAGTGAATGGAGAAGGAGAGATGAACAGTTCCTTCATTTGTAATACTTTGAATGATGATATCTACATTAATATGTGCCGCTGCTAATGTAGAGAAAACGGTTGAAAGTGAACCATGTTCTAATCCTTTCATTGTGACACGCGTAATATTATCCTCAAATGCAATACCTTTAACGATTGATTGTTGTTCCATGTTACATTCTCCTTTTACAATTGTTCCGTTTTCTTGTGCCATACTTGAGCGAACTTCTAAAACGACATTATGGTTTTTCGCAAACTCAACAGCACGGGGGTGTAATACACCAGCACCGAGGTTGGCAAGTTCTAACATCTCGTCATAAGAAATTTCATCTAATTTATAAGCATCTTTTACAACTCGTGGGTCCGTCGTATATACGCCGGTCACATCCGTGTAAATATCACATTTTTTTGCTTTCAGTGCAGCAGCTAATGCAACAGCAGTCGTATCAGAACCACCGCGTCCAAGTGTTGTAATTTCATGGTCTTCACTGGCTCCTTGGAAGCCAGCTACGATCACAATCGTGCCTTCAGCAAGATAGGACTGTATACGATCTGTATGAATGTCAGTAATCCGTGCACTACTATGTACAGATTCTGTCGTAATACCAGCTTGCCATCCGGTTAAGGAAATGGCGTTATAGCCTTTTGCTTGTAGTGCCATCGTTAACAATGAAATGGTTACTTGTTCTCCTGTTGATAGAAGCATATCCATTTCGCGTTTACTCGGATTCTCTGTAATAGCGTTAGCAAGTGCTACAAGTTCATCTGTACTTTTCCCCATTGCTGAAACGACAGAGACAATGCTATGTCCTCGTTCATATTCTTCAATAATTAAATTTGCTACATGTTGAATGCGTTCGACGCTTCCAACAGAAGTACCGCCAAACTTTTGTACAATCGTTTCCATTACGAATTCCTTCTTTCGTCCATTTTTAAGAATAGGTTAGGACATATACAAATCCCAATATTCCTGTAGTTACCAGAGAGAAAAACAAAAAACACCATCTCAAATAAGTGAGGATGGTGCTGTTACAGGAAAAGGGAAACAGAAAACGGAGCTAATAAAAAAACCGCCAAAAAAGGAATATCATAAAAAATGATATCTCTTTTTTGTAGATAGCTCTTCACACGTACATGTCTGTACATATGACAGTTCTGTTTCTATTCGAAAACAGCCCCAATCGATAAATGCAGAGAAATTTATCAATTTCGGCAACACTTCCTTTCTTCTAAATTCATAGACATCTCTGTGTCTCCTTTAGAATACTTATAAGCGTTGCAACCTCTATCTCACGTTTTAGGCGAGAGTGTTTGATTTATGAAGTTGTTGGTAACATTTGTTTTATAATAATTTAAATTTTTCAGGGAATCAAGTGTTTTATATATATTTTAAAAATTCTATCTTTTTTGAGGGTTATTTTGTGAAAAATGTAGCAAAATAAATTCGGTGCATGTACATTAAAAATATAGAGCATGGGAGGTGGAAGGATGGGCAAGAAAAAGCCTATTTATGTAGCGACAGAAATGAAAACAACAATGGAGAAATTATGGGAATATACGCAAGAACCGGACCTACATACAGAGTGGGATGCACGTTTTACAGAAATCTCGTATTTGGAGAAAAAGGAGGGGGAGCCGCAGAAGTTTTTATATAAAACGAATATTGGTTTCGGACTTGAAATAGCTGGAGAAGGAGAATCGATAGGTGAAGTAAGAAAAGAAACTGGAGAGCGCATGTCTTCTTTAAAATTTTGGACAGACAATCAATTATCACTTATACAAATCGGGCGTGGTTATTGGAAATATACACCGAATGAAGAACATATTTATTTTGAGACGCAATATGATTATGATACAAGGCTTGGTCGTATAGGAAATGTGATAGATTCATATGTTTTTCGACCTTTATTAGGTTGGGCAACTGCATGGAGTTTTGATGCTCTCAAATTATGGTTAGAAAAAGACCTCCATCCTAGTATGTTAATTAGAAGAACGATGACGTATTGGCTCGTTTGCTTTTTATTTGCTTTCGTATGGTTATATCAAGGGGGCGTACCGAAAGTGATTTTTAGTCATCCAGAGGAAGTGAAGATGCTTTCTGAGTTAATCGGATCGAATGAAAGTAGTATTTCTATACTTAAAATAGTTGGATTTTTAGAAATAATATGGGGTGTTATGTGGCTATTGCCATTTCAAAAACGAAAGTTGTTTATATTACATATTGTTATGTTAATAGGCTTAACTATAGTGGCAGGAGTTACGAATATCACAAGTTTTACGCAACCGTTTAATCCGCTTACATTAAATTTTCTTCTAATAGGGTTATCGATTGTCGGTTATATAAATAGCACTAATTTGCCGAGCGCAAAAAATTGTAAGAGGAAGAGAAAGGGATAAATGTATGGCTAATATTTATGAGAGATTATTAGGAGATACCTATAAAAATCTTCATCCAAAATTACAGAAACGCTATGAGATTACAGAAAAAAATAGCTTTACTGGAGAAGGGAAGATGGATGAAATTTACGGAGGTTCTTTTTTCGTAAAATTGATATTAAAAATTGCATCGAAGTTTCGAATGTTTTTCTCTGAGCGGGGGAAGGAAGTGCCATTTACAATACATAATACCGTTGAACGAGATGAACATGGAAAGGAATTTGTGCGGTGGAATCGTACTTTTTATTTTCATAATAAGAAAAGGTATTTTAACGCTGTTATGCAGTTGGATGAAGAGAATAATGAAATTTTAGATTATTTTGGCAAACCGCATATGCTCGTTTCTACATTGAATTTTTATATTGATGAGGTGGGGGCAATACATATTTCTTCAAAGAAACAATGGTTTTACATGTTCGGAAGAAAAATACCGTTACCTAGATTTTTATACGGAGATGCAAAAATTGTAGAAAGTTATGATGAAACACTACAATGTTTTCGAATTCATGTACAAGTACGCAATCCGTTAATTGGTTCATTATTTTCATATAAGGGAACATTTGTGGAGAGGAAATAAAAAATATGAAAAATATAATAGTTGGGCTTGCTTGTTATATTATATTTCTAATATACGAGTGGTCGAATGTAAACCCTGTTGAAGCAATTATATTGTTATCTATTTTATTATTTATACCGATGTCATTTTGTATTATTGACAAAGAAACAAGAAATGGATCATATTTATTATTTTATAAATTTGGAGAATTTTTATATCCAATAGCAGCAGTTAGTGCGATGCTAGCTTTCGTAACAAATCATTTCATTTTTGCTCTTCTTTGGCTTATGTATACTGGGATTATTGCATTATTTGGTGTAAGTAGATTACTAGAAAGAGGATGGAAACCGTTAGAAGAGACAGCTATTGATAGTGCGTTTATATATTTGTTTTTAGGTGGTTTCTGGTTTTTTGCTTCAGTAGCAAAACTTTCCATTATGCATTTTAGTTCTGACATTGTTTTACTCACAGCTGCACACTTTCATTATTCGGCATTTCTATTGCCGTTATCAGCTGGTTTAATTGGGAGAAAAAGAGAAAAGAGAAGTAAAGTATATGATGCTATTATGTTTATCATCGTCATTTCACCTATGACAGTTGCAGTAGGAATTACGTACTCAAGGGTATTTGAATTTTTTGCAGTGTTCCTATATTTATGTGCTATTTATGGTTATGGGATTTATGTTTTGCGCACGAAATTTAATGCTATCAGTGCAAAGGTTCTCCTGATCATATCGTCTAGCATACTAATGGTAACAATTATGTTTTCGCTTATATACTCATATGGGAATTTGAAATATGTAATGACGATTACAATTGCACAAATGGTTTGGATTCACGGTGTTGTAAATGGAATTGGAGTAGCGTTACTAGCATTTGTCGGCTGGATCATTGAAAAGAGTACTCCGAATTATAAATATTACAGGAAACCAATGAGCAGATTAAGAGGAAATGCGACAGTTGGTGAAGCATTTTTACATAACAGAAATTTAATAGATAGCAAGGAATACAACGGTTTAGTTGATAAAATGAAGGATTTTCATAGTGAGGCATTTGACATGGCGAAGATTCCTTTAAGTATTATTCGTTTTTATGAAAATACAAAAGAGTATGAGTTACAATCGCATATTAAATGGACTCGTTGGTTCCGCCCGTTTGCATTTTGCTATGAGAAAATGAGTAAGCGTGTAGGACAAATACATTTAGGAATGGGCGACAAGTGGGAAACGATGCATGGCTCTATCATAGGGGTAATAGATGAGAAGGATGGAAGAGAGAATGTAAGGGCTTGGCTAAGAAAAAATGAAGCAGGAGAATCTATTTTTGTAGCTCTTTACTCAAAACATACATATAAGAATGAGACATACATGAATATTGGATTACCTTTACCATATTCGAATATGATGGGGGTTTTGAAATTATGTAATAGGAGTAATGATTTAATTATTACTAGTAAGCTGAGAAGAAATGGTAAGGGGGATGAGGGGATTTATTTACATACTCGTTTCTTTACAATACGTTTACCGTTAGCAGAGACATTTATTATTAAAGAGGGTGCAAATCAAAGGTTAGAAGCTAACCATAAAATGTGGATATTCGGAATCAAGTTTTTAGAAATTGATTATGAGATTAAGAGATTAAGAGATTAGAGGAGAAGTAAGAAAAGCTTGGGGAGATTCCAAGCTTTTTATGTATGGGTAATTGTCATAGCAACTTGTTTATTTAAGTCTCGGTCCCAAACACGTTGAATTTCAAACGTACCTTTTTCAAAAAATAATGGGAATTTCTCTTTAAACCAATCTTGCATAGGAAGATTTAGTGCTGTGCCGATTGGTACCCATAATAATTCGCCTTCAGGAGGATTCAAAAGGAGTTCACCTTCAAATGAATCTGTGCATTAGTTAAATACCATATATCGAACATTTTCTTTCGGATTTACGTATTCATCTAATCCCTTAAAAGTTAAATTTGAAACAAGTAATCCAGTTTCTTCTTCTACTTCTCGCTTAGCAGCCTGAACGATACTTTCTGGAAAATCTACCTATGAAACCAGGGGAGCCTAGATGATCGGGGCGCTGTATTAGCAATACTTCGTTATTCCGCTGAATCATACACATTGTATAAATACGGTGTTCTATATCTTTCCAATTCTTGCTCATACGAATCTCTCCTCTTAAAAAATAAGAATCTTATAGTTTCTAACTATAGTTATTTGTTCCAAAAAATACAATAATAATACAAAATATAATTGAGTATTAATAATTTTCAAAACTATAATTAGTCTGTTACATAAAAACATTGTATTTGAGAGGGGAATATATTCTATGAAAGTTTCGATGTTGCCAAATATCGTTTAGCTAAATAAAAAAACATCGTTTGCTAAGCCCATCGTCTATATAGAGATGGGCTTTTTATATGGACTTATATAATTTTGTATCGAGATAAAAAGATATATCGTATTATGCTGATTATAAATAAAATAATGGTAGATTAGTTTATTTTTATCACGTATACTTTTACTGTTGACTAATTAATTGAATTAAAAGTTTGTTAGTTTAATAGGGAAAATTTTATTAAAAAGGGAGGCAAGTTAACACGGGACAAGCATATACATAACGTGTTAAAAAATATGAAAAAAAGTATTTCTAATGTGTTAGCAGTGACAGTCGCACTTCAAGTAGTGATGGCTCCAGCAACTTCATTTGCAGCTGAAAAGGAATTTCCAGACGTTCCGAAAGATCATTGGTCATATAAAGCAATTACTAATTTAACGTCAAAAGAAATTATTGCAGGATATGATAATGGTAAGTTTGGATTCGGGGATGTTGTAAATCGTGAGCAAGTAGCCGCATTAATATATCGTACATTAAAACCAGAAGCGAAAAGCGAATATAAAAATCCATACTCTGATATTAGCGAAGGGACAACAATGTTCCAAAAAGAAATTTTAGCTTTAACAGATATGGGGATTTTCGTAGGTGATGGTAAAGGAACATTTAGACCGAAAGAATCTTTAACTCGTGCGGAAATGGCTGTAATTTTACAGAGAGCCTTTAAACTAAAAGTAATAGCTAATCATACATTTAATGATGTTCCTAAAAATCATTGGGCAAATGATGCGATTAGTGCATTAGAGTCTAACGGCGTTGCTGCAGGTAATGGCTCAGGTGCATTTAATCCAACTAGTGTTTTAACACGTGAAGAATATGCGCAATTTTTATTTAATGCCATGGCCTCATATATCGATTTAGATGTAACATTACCTTCTAATGTAACAGCTCAAGAGATTGATAATTATATTAAAAGATATCATCCCGATAGTCCGCTTGTTGGAGTTGGACAAGACTTTATTAAAGCGCAAAACGAGTATGGCGTGAACTCTTTATATTTAGCAGCACATGCAATCTTAGAGTCTGGATACGGGAAATCAGAAATTGCATATCGTAAACATAATTTATTTGGACTACGAGCGTATGATTGGGACCCATTCGCACATGCAAAATATTTACCATCTTATGGATTAAGTATTTCATACAATGCTGATTATGTGAGGAAGAATTACTTAGAACAAGGTGCTAAGTATTTCAAAGGTTACACATTACCTGCGATGAATGTAATGTATTCAACTGATAAAGAATGGGCTGGCAAAATTGCTAATATTATGGAACGTATTAAGCCTTTCAATAACAAAGATTATCAAAATGTAAAACGATTACCGAAAAACCCTAATACATTAAATGTAGATGCATTAGGCGAAACAATTCCATATAAAGATTACGCAAAAGATGCGAAAGCTACTGTTCAATCAGTAGGATCTTACTATCAAGTTCCATTCCCGTTTAACAATCCAATAAAGAGTGTACCAAACGTTACACAAAATGAAGTTGGAAAATTAGAAAATGGTACAAAAGTAAATGTATATCGTGAAGATCCAAATGGCTGGGTAGAATTCTCACTTGAAAATGCGCCAGAAAAATATTGGACATTGAAGAAGAATTTAAAATTATAAATAAAAAAGGTGTTTTCATATATGAAAACACCTTTTTTATTTATATTCAACACGTGATATTTGTAGATTCATTATGATTTTCTTTTTTGTATTTTTACCAATAATTTAACAGTTTCATATATAATTAAAGGTGTTAAAGATTGAATTTTCTGTGTTCAATCTCAGATATTAACTTAATTTGAAAAGAGGAGAGAGATATGCAAGGAGAAATACCAACAGAGAAAAATTTAAGTTATGTCGGTAAATTGTTATTGCCAATTAAAGTGTCACCACACTTTAAGTTTTTATGGATTGGGCAATTACTTTCGACTTTAGGTAGTTCGATAACGATGGTTATTTTGCCAGTCGTTGTGTATTCATTAACTGGTTCAACAGTTGTAATGGGAATAACTATGGCAATGTACATGCTTCCTAATATTCTTGCGTTACCGTTTGCTGGATTAGTCGTGGATCGAATTGATCGGGTGAAATTAATGTTATTTACAGATATAATTCGCTGCATATTAATGCTATTACTTGCAACACTGATATTTATGGGCGTTTTAACAATTCCACTTCTATATGTACTCGTAGCATTATATGGACTTATGGAAGGGATATTTCAGCCGGCGTATGCGGCTGTAAGAGCGAAAGTATTTGTACCGGAAATTCGAAATGCAGCTAATGCATTAACGCAAATGAGTAATCAAGGTATACGACTAATTGGACCGGCTCTTGGAGGATTGATCGTTTCAGTTGCATCTGCCGGAATAGGATTTGGACTGGATGCAGTAACGTATTTGCTATCATTTTTATGTTTATTATTTTTAAGAGAAATAAAGTTCAAAAAGGTAAAAACCATTGAAAAGAGTAAGATCGATTACAAACAAGAGTTTATGGAAGGTGTTTTAGTTTTAAAAAGCCACCCGTGGCTATGGATTACAATTTTAGTCTTTTCTTTCATAAATATTTGTTATGCAGGAATTATCGTTGTGTTAATTCCATGGTTGTTTAATGTTCATCACCATTTTGATGCTTACGTATATGGATTGGGTATGGCTTCTTCTGGTGCTGGAGCTGTAATTGCAGCACTAATTTTCGGTGGGAGGCAGCAGTGGCGTAAGAGGGGATTACTTGCATATGGTGGTGTGTTAATAAGTGGAATAGCACTATTAATTATGCCTTTCGTTTCTGGGGCACCTGCTTTAATAGCTTTAATGGCAATGGAAGGATTCGGTATTATGATATTTGGGCTCATTTGGGAAACAAGTTTACAAGAGCTTGTACCAGAAGAAGCATTTGGAAGAGTGGCAAGTCTTGATATGTTAGGTTCATTTGCTTTATTGCCATTAGGATATGTGATTGTAGGTTGGTTAGCTACTGTAATAGGTGGCAAGATAACAATTATAATGCTAGCTATTTTAGTACTCATAACAATTGGGATGGCATTGTCTGTACCAAGTATTCGGCGGTTCGATTGATTATGTAGGCTAAAAGGGGGATATGGTATATGACAATAGAAAGCCTAAATGATTTAGTAGTAGATAAGTCGGGATGTAAATACGTTTTGGGAGAAAAGGTATTTGAAGTAAGGAATTTTACTGTGTATATTGCTACGCCTATAGGAAGTGAAATGGCATATAGTCGATTGATTTTAATGAAGCACCTTTCTAATAAAAAATCATCCGTACATATTTGGTATAAAAAACTTTGTATGGAAGCAACGACAGTGGAAATTGCAAAAGAAGTGACAGAAGCAATTCAATCTGGTTTTGTAAATAAAGAGTAAGCCCTAATCCAATTAGGGCTTATTCTTCATTAAACACAAATGTTTGTTTCATTTTTTTACCCTCATTAACTGGATGACCGTTGTAAGAGAAATTCTTTTCTTCCCAAGTAATAACGACTTTGAAATTATGGCTATTAAAGTCTAATGGGAATACCATGTAGTCAAAGCTTGTATGACTTTTTGAAACGTTGTTATTTATTGTAGTAGGATTAAAAGTAGCTTTAGATGTAGGTGTGTTATCAAGTATTTCCACTGATACATTTGAGGCATCATTACCGATGTTTTTTACGAATAAACTATACGTATCATATACACCGTGTTTTGGTTGCGCCGCTTGCTTGTTTGAGTTATGAGATTTGTCAATTTCGATATACCACTGTGTAGACTTTGACGCAATTGGTAGTGATTGAAATGTGTATGCGCTAGCTTGCATTGGTAGTGCTAAACATATAAGCGTAAAGAGAGTTATTATTTTGCGTTTCATTTTAGAGAGCTCCCATTCTTTAATGGATTTATTTGTTATTATCTTCTCTTTGTGAAAAAATATACCATATAATGTAAGGCGATATTGTAAATAAGAGAGGCTGTTTTTTGTCTTATAAAAAGAATATACTAAAAATTCTGTATAAATTGTTTATTTAATATAGTGAAATATGCTAGAATAATTTGAAAGCGTTTCCTTATATAGGTCTAAGAAAATGCTTTTTGAAGGGGAGGGGATAGAAGTGATTACATTTTTAGTGTCAATCGTCGTATTGATAATCGGTTATTTTACATACGGAAAGTTTATTGAAAAGATATTTGGAGTAAATTATACAAGAAAAACACCGGCATATGTGAATCGAGATGGAGTAGACTATGTACCTATGGATAGGCGAAAGAATTCTATGATTCAATTACTTAATATTGCAGGTACTGGTCCTATATTCGGGCCAATCTTAGGTGCTTTATATGGTCCAGTTGCATTTGTTTGGATTGTGATAGGGGCGATTTTTGCAGGAGCCGTTCACGATTATCTTACAGGGATGATTTCTATACGAAATAAAGGGGCGCATATTCCTGAATTAGCAGGGAAATTTTTAGGGAATGCAATGAGACATATTGTAAATATTTTTTCACTATTACTTTTAGTATTAGTAGGAACTGTATTTATAACAACGCCAGCATCATTACTTGATATCGTATTGCAAGGAAAAGTGTCAATAACTATTATCTTATCTGTAATTTTCATATATTATATTTTATCTACAATCTTACCGATTGATAAAATTATCGGAAAAATTTATCCACTATTAGGTGCCTTATTGTTAATAAGTGCTATTGGTATAGGTGGAATGATGATAATAAAAGGCTCTCCGATTCCAGAGTTAACGTTTGAAAATATGCATCCAGACAATGCACCTATTTTCCCATTATTAATGTTGACGATTACGTGTGGTGCCTTATCAGGATTCCACGCAACACAATCACCAATTATCTCACGTACACTTCAAACGGAGAAACATGGCCGTTATGTATTTTTCGGTATGATGATTGCAGAAGCGATAATTGCGATGATCTGGGCAGCTGCGGCGATGAGTATTTTCTCTTACGGTGAATTAAATGAGTTAATTAAATCGGGTACACCAGCTGCGGTTGTAAGTGAGATTTCGAAGACGATGTTAGGTGCTGTTGGTGGCACAATAGCTGTTATTGGGGTCATTGTATTGCCAATTACATCTGGAGATACAGCATTCCGTGCGGCACGTTCTATAATTGCGGACTATTTCAATTTCAATCAAACAAAATTAAAAAACCGTTTAATCATTGCGATTCCATTGTTTGTTATTGCATATGGCTTGACGAAGATTGATTTTTCACTATTATGGAGATATTTCTCTTGGGCTAACCAATCAACTGCGGCAATTGCACTATGGATTGGAACGATGTATTTATTTATTAAAGGAAAACCGTATATTGTAGCTTTGATTCCGGCAATATTTATGACGCTCATGACAGTCGTTTATATTTTAAATGCGAAGATTGGTTTTAATATTCCACTAAATACAGCGTATATAGTAGGTGCGGTTATTACAGTTATTTTAACTGCTATATTCTTTATAAAAGCTGTGAAAAATAAAAAAGAGAATATTGAAGTAGACGTGCAATTAGAGAAGGAAGCTGTGTAGAGATTTTCTACACAGTTTTTTGTAATATGAAAAAATTACCAAGTATATGTTAAAATAATATTGTCATACAACAAGGGGGATTTGTTTTATGGAAAATGGACATCTTGCTAAAGTAGATTTAACGAAAAGAATTGATTCGAAATCTAAGTACAATAAGAAACTCGAAAAATATCAAATGCGTTTATTAGCACTACAGCAAATTTTAAAAGAAGAGAAAATAGCCGTTATGCTCGTTATGGAAGGTTGGGATGCGGCAGGTAAAGGCGGAGCGATTAAGCGAGTGACTGAACATCTTGATCCACGCGGATTCCAAGTAAATCCAATCGGAGCGCCTGCTCCCCATGAAAAACGGTATCATTATTTGCAACGTTTTTGGCGGAAACTTCCTCAATATGGGCAAATTACTATATTCGACCGTTCATGGTATGGTCGTGTATTAGTTGAACGTGTTGAAGAGTTCGCCACAAAGGAAGAGTGGACGAGGGCGTATGGTGAAATTAATGATTTTGAGAAGTTATTAACAGATGATCATTACATAATAGGAAAGTTTTTCTATCACATTAGTAAAGACGAACAGTTGAAACGATTTAAAGAGAGAGAGAACAACCCTCTTAAAAGATGGAAAATTACAGATGAAGACTGGCGTAATCGTGAAAAATGGGATGAATATGTCGAAGCAGTGGAAGACATGTTTGAAGAAACAGATAAGCCGAATGCTAAATGGAATATTATTGCGAGTAATGATAAATTATACGCTCGTTTAAAAACATTGAAAGTAATTATTTCGTTAATTGAGGATTATTTCGTAGAGCATGGTATAGAATTACCTTCTTATTACTATGAAATAAAAGAAGGTGAGAAAAAGGAAATTAAATCTGTGCAAGATGTAGGGGGTAAATAGCATAGAGAGATTTTGTCATTATTAGAGGTAGGTATGAAACATGAGAAGGAGCTGTCCCGTAAGTAGGTGAAACTAAACTATGGGACAGCTTTTTTTAGTTAGAATGTATTTATATTAGATGAATCAATGAGAGTGTCGTTCAAATAACGAATACAATTGTCATTGAATATGAAACAATAATTATAGTACATTAACAAAAGGAATTAATTTTAAAAGGAGGGTGAGAAAATGCTAGGTAAGGCGGAAACTTCAGTAAATAACCATATGTATACAGAAGAAGAGCAACAAAAATTATATAAACGAACGTTACTAATCGTAAGTATTTCACAAATGTTCGGCGGAGCGGGATTAGCTGCTGGAATTACAGTAGGTGCACTTCTTGCGCAGCAAATGCTTGGAACAGATGCATATGCAGGATTACCGGCTGCTATGTTTACAATGGGATCTGCAGTAGCGGCTTTCTTCGTTGGGAAGTTATCGCAAAAATATGGTCGCCGAATAGGACTTGCAACAGGGTTTATAGTAGGGGGACTAGGGGCTATTGGAGTTGTATTAGCTGCTTTAACAAATAATATTATTCTATTACTAGTCTCTTTACTCATATATGGTTCAGGTACAGCTACAAATTTACAAGCGCGTTATGCTGGAACGGATTTAGCGAATAAGAAGCAGCGAGCAACTGCTATTAGTATTACGATGGTAATGACGACTTTTGGTGCAGTTGCAGGTCCAAATTTAGTAGGTGTAATGGGAAGGTTTGCTCATTCAATTGGAATTCCTGAACTTGCTGGTCCGTTCATATTATCGGCAGCTGCATTTATACTAGCGGGTCTTGTCCTATTTGTTATGCTTCGTCCAGATCCGTTAATTATTGCTAACATAATAGAAACATATAAACAAGAACATACATATAAAGGGCGACCAGTAACAGAAGAAATGATAGAAAATAAGCGTGGTGTTACTGTTGGAGCAATTGTTATGATACTTACTCAAATAGTGATGGTTGCGATTATGACGATGACGCCAGTTCATATGGGACACCACGGTCATGGATTAAGTGCAGTAGGGCTTGTAATTGGTTTTCATGTAGGTGCAATGTACCTTCCATCACTTGTTACAGGAATGTTAATTGATAAAATTGGCCGTACTACGATGAGTATAGCTGGTGGGATGATTTTACTTGCAGCGGGTGTCATAGCTGCGATAGCACCGAGTGATTCTTTACTATTATTAATTGTTGCTCTTTCTTTACTTGGATTAGGATGGAACCTCGGATTGATTAGTGGTACAGCACAAATCGTTGACTCCACAACTCCTTCTACACGTGCTAAAACACAAGGGAAAATAGATGTTTTTATTGCGTTAGCCGGAGCTTCAGGTGGAGCGATGTCAGGAATGGTAGTAGCTAACTCCAGTTATGCCGCATTATCATTAGCGGGAGGAGTGTTAGCATTATCGCTAATCCCTGTTGTGATATGGTCTCGAAAAGGGGCAAGAAATTAAAGTAAAGAGAGGTTCTAGTTACTGACTAGAACCTCTCTTTATATACTTAACTTAAATCCCACTCCACAATAAGCCCTAAATGCGTAAGACCACCACCAAATCCATACAGCAAAAGTGTGTCTCCATTAGTTAATTTTCCTTCTTTTCTAGCTAAATCTAGAGCGAGTGGAATGGAGGCTGATGATGTATTCCCCATGTATTTTACACTTGTTAAAGTTTTTTGAATTGGAATTTCGGTTTTCTCACAAATAGATTCAATCATTCGTAAGTTAACACTATGTGGGATGAACCAGTCTATATCATCTATTTGCATATTTGCGGTATGTAATAAATTTTTTATACCTGCTGGCACTGTGCGTGTTGCCCATTTATATACTTCTCTTCCGTTTTGAACAATTTTTTCATTTGTTTGCAGTGGTGTGCCATTCATAGTAGTAGATAAGTTTGTTCTGTATAGATTAATGCCGCCGTCACCGTTTGTTCCCATGTGAGTAGCGATAAAGCTTGGTTTGTTTTCATCTCTTTCTAATAAAATAGCTCCAGCACCATCACCGAACAAAATACAGGTCGTTCTATCGGTGTAATCAGTAACTTTAGATAATGTCTCTGTCGCTATGACAAGTACTTTTTGATGTGAACCAGAAGTGATTAAGCCATTACCGACGTGCAGTCCGTATGTGAAACCAGCGCAAGTCGCATTTAAATCAAAAGCTAGTGTATGAGGTATGTCGAAGTATTGTTGTATTTGGCAAGCAACACTAGGGAAAACAAAGTCAGCAGTAGTGGTAGCGACAATGATACAGTCGACATCTTCTAAGCTTTTCTTATATGTTTTACATAAATTTTCAATTGCTTTAATGGCTAAGTGAGAAGAGTATTCTTCTTCACTAGCGATTCTTCTTTCCTTCATTCCTGTTCTTTGCACAATCCATTCATCATTCGTATGGACCATCTTTTCTAAATCGTTATTAGACAATATTTGCTTTGGAACATAAGTACCGATTGCAGTAATACGAGATTTAGAATTCATAGGAACATCTCCTAACTTATTTTTATAACCTGATACTAATATCAGGTTATAAAAATGTCAATAAAGACTTTTATTGTATTGAAACGATAATGTTTAATTCACTATGGAGGAATTTGGCGAATGACGTAAAAATAATATACGGAAAGCTTCTAAAATTGATAATGTGAAGGGGTTTGAGATTCTTGAAAAGAATCGTATATGTATTGTCTCTTGTTTTAATTTGTAGCTTTACTTATTTTATTTTACCAGAGAAGTCTTATGCTTGTGATTGTACTAAAGCATCACCAGAAGAGAGGTTACAAAAAAATGATGTAGTGTTTGAAGGTAAGGTGTTAGAAGTTCAAGAGAAAGATGGAGAAATGAAAACATTATTTGAAGTGAAGAAAATTTGGAAAGGGACAAGCTCTTCGCAAGCTATTATATATACAAGTTTTAGTAGCTGTGCATTTCATTTTGCAGAGGGAGGAGAGTATCTAGTCTTTTCTTCTTATAGAGGAGAGGAAAAGTTAGAGACATCTATTTGCAGTGGAACGAAGAGATTAGATGAGGCAGAGATTGAGAAAAATACTTTAAGTCATATTGCAAAAGAGTCTGTTCCGACGAAGAAAGTGGATTTAAAAGGTGAAATGATAAGCAGTTTAAGTTGGTGGCAAGTGGCTATCATTTCTATAGGTCTGTTATTGATAATTGCTGTTGTTATTTTTATTGTGAGAAGAATGCGCAAAAAATGACGATTAAAGTAAAAATACAAAGATTTTCTTTCTATTTTTATAGGTGGTTTAATCTTGTGAAAGTGAATTACTTATGCTACACTTTATGTAACTTAAAATGAACGGAGGGGCTTCCTTTGATCTTAATCAGATTACGTCTCAATACTTTGTGCCGATAATTGAATAGCGCTCAAAGGCTCTGTCTGTGTACAGAGTGAACGGGATTGGTCTGCCTATTTTAAAGGAACCCTTTATTAAGCTTATATGTGAAAAAGAGGGAGGGACGAATACGCCCTCTTTTTGTTTTGCCTTTATAAATAGAATGGGATAGTATAGGTGAACACTTGTTGGATACGTATACTATCTTGGGACTTTTTGACCATGTTATAGGACGAAAGCACTGCTTTCTTCTATTTCTTTGGTGAACCCTTATCCGTTTACGAAAACACAGGCAGTGACCTGTGTTTTTTATTTTGCGTAATCGAAATGGAGGAATAAATATATGGAAGAATTATTACAAAGAGCAATATTAGTTGGAGTAAATTTAGGTAATGAAGCTGATTTTGCGTATTCGATGGAAGAGTTAGCGAATCTTACGGAAGCTTGTGATGTGGAAGTAATCGGTCAAGTGACGCAAAATTTACAACGAGTAAATCCGTCGCATTATATTGGAAAAGGAAAGATTGAAGAGGTAGCAGCGTATGTGAAAGAAGCCGATGCGAATATGGTTATCTTTAATGATGAATTATCTCCTTCTCAAATTCGAAACTTAGAAGAGGATTTAGATTGTAAAGTAATTGATCGTACCATTTTAATTTTAGATATTTTTGCGCAGCGTGCGAAAACGAAAGAAGCACAGTTGCAAGTAGAAGTGGCCCATCTTCAGTACATGATGCCTCGTTTAATCGGTCTTCGTGAATCGTTAGGAAGACAGAGCGGGGGAGTTGGCACGAAAAATAAAGGTGTCGGTGAGAAGAAGTTGGAATTAGACCGTCGTAAAATTGAAGAACAGATTGCAGCTCTAAATAAAGAATTAGAGGCACTTGTTGCACAGCGTCAAACGCAGCGTAAACAACGTAAGAAAAATGAAATTCCAGTTGTGTCATTAGTAGGATATACGAATGCAGGTAAATCAACAATAATGAATACAATGCTTGAAATTTTTAATGGTACTGTAGAAAAACAAGTATTTGAAAAAGATATGTTATTTGCGACATTAGAGACATCTGTACGAAATATTGATTTGCCGGATAATAAATCATTTTTATTAACGGATACTGTTGGATTTGTAAGTAAATTACCGCATCATCTTGTGAAAGCATTCCGTTCAACGCTAGAGGAAGTGGCGGAAGCAGATTTACTCATTCACGTCGTAGATTACTCAAATCCTAATTATGAGCAATTAATTGATATTACAAATGAAACGTTAAAGAAAATTGGCGTGGAAAATATCCCGACGATTTATGCATACAACAAATCAGATATAGTAGATGTTGAAATTCCGAAAGTGCAAGAAGATCGCGTTTATTTATCTGCGAAGAAACATGTTGGAATTGAAGAGCTTGTAGAAATGGTTCGCTCACACATTTATAAAGAGTATACGAAGTGTGAAATGTTAATTCCATATGATCAAGGACAGGTAGTTTCTTATTTCAACAATCATGCACACGTTTTATCTACGAGTTATGAAAACGAAGGTACGAAAATGGAACTAGAATGTAAGACGAGTGATTACGAGAAGTATAAGCGCTTTGCTATTTAATAGAAAAGGCGATCCTAATATTTTTTTAGGATCGCCTTGTTCTTCATAGTTGGACCCCTTTCCTTCGTCCTGTCCCAGTATAAAAGAAAATACAGAGAGTTCATATAAATAAATCCGACAAAGCATATAGAAAAAATATATTTTTTTAGAAGTTGAATTTCTGGAAAAAGAAACGAAACCAGTATAGAATAGAAATGTTTCAAAAATCAGAATTTATTACACCTACTGTAATAAATATATATTTTGTACAGAAAGGGGAGATTCATATATGCAGGCAGTTTCACAAAAAAGTACAGTGGAAACACCGACGATATATCGAATATTATTTGCGATTAGTTTCGGACATTTTTTGAATGATTCGATGCAAGCGGTTGTACCAGCGTTGTTTCCTATTTTGGAAAAAACGATGAATTTATCTTATATGCAAGTAGGGTGGATTGCGTTCGCGTTAAATATGACGTCATCGATTATGCAGCCGGTTTTTGGTATGTATTCAGATAAGAAGCCGTCACCATTTTTATTACCGCTCGGTATGTTTTCGAGCATGCTTGGGATGATTGGGCTGGCGTTTGCTCCGAACTTTATTATTGTTATTATTTCTGTTTTATTTATTGGATTAGGTTCCGCGGTCTTTCATCCTGAAGGTGCCCGCGTTGCTTATATGGCGGCAGGTGCCAAACGTGGTTTAGCACAAGCGATTTATCAAGTGGGAGGAAACACAGGGAATTCTCTAGCCCCTATTTTTACAGCATTAATTTTCGTTCCGCTCGGTCAAATAGGCTCTTTAGGTTTTACAGCCTTTGCAGCAGTAGGAATTGTATTACTAATTTTTGTATCAAATTGGTATAGAAATGAATTAGCCACTGGTGCTGTTAGAAGGAAAAAGAGGGCTGCACTTGAGGCGGAAAATGCAATTGTAAGTACACATATTAAATTTGTTATTATACTTCTTGTTTTTCTAACATTTGTACGTTCTTGGTACGGTGCTGGTATCGGGAATTTTTATCAATTTTACTTAATTGAGCATTACGGTTTATCTATAAAAAATGCCCAGTATTTCGTATTCGCATTTATGATTGCTGGTGTATTAGGTACTTTCTTTGGTGGCCCGTTAGCAGATAAATTCGGTAAGAAAAAGATAATTGTATTTTCAATGCTCGGTTCAGCGCCGCTTGCACTTTTACTACCTCACGTTTCACTCGTGTGGGTTGTACCATTATTTTTATGTATTGGTTTTATTAGTTCAAGTAGTTTTAGTGTAATTGTTGTATATGCACAAGAGCTTGTTCCTGGAAAAGTAGGGATGGTATCAGGATTGATTGTTGGCCTTGCGTTTGGTCTTGGAGCATTAGGTGCTGTAGTCCTTGGAAAATTAGCTGATATGTATAGCCTTCAATTTATTATGCTATTATGTAGTGGTTTACCATTAATTGGACTTACTTCATGGTTACTGCCAAATGATAAGAAAACGATAGAATAGGGGATGCACTATGAAATTATGTGAAAACGTTACAGAATTAATAGGAGATACACCTGTCGTCCGATTATCTAAATTTATTCCAGAGGACGCAGCGGATGTGTATGTAAAACTGGAAATGTTTAATCCGTCACGCAGTGTGAAAGATCGTGCTGCCTATAACTTAATTCATATTGCCGAGGAACACGGTCTCATTAAGCCAGGTGATACAATTATTGAACCGACAAGTGGAAATACGGGAATTGGCTTAGCGATGAATGCAGCTGCTAAAGGATATAAAGCGATTTTAATTATGCCAAATAATATGTCCAAAGAGCGTATTAATTTATTGAAAGCATACGGAGCAGAAGTAGTTTTAACACCAGCTGAACAAAGAATGCCAGGAGCAATTGCGAAGGCGGTAGAGTTACAAAAAGAAATTCCAAATAGTTTTATTCCGCAGCAATTTGAAAATCCAGCAAATCCGAATATACATCGTTATACGACTGCACTTGAAATTTATGAACAAATGGATGGAGAGCTTGATGCATTTGTAGCAACGGCGGGAACGGGTGGAACAATTACAGGGATCGGTGAAACGTTAAAAGAGAAACTACCAAACTTATACATTGCAGTAGTAGAACCGAAAGGATCCCCAGTGTTATCTGGCGGTGTTCCAGGCCCTCATAAACTAGTAGGAACAAGTCCTGGTTTTATTCCGAAAAACTTAAATACAGAAGTGTATAACGAAATTATTCAAATTGCAGATGAAGAGGCATTAACGACAATGAGAAACTTAGCAAGACAAGAAGGTTTATTAGTAGGGCCGTCTTCAGGAGCTTCTGTTTACGCAGCAATTATGATTGCAAAACGCTTAGGCGCTGGTAAAAAAGTTTTATGTATTGCACCTGATACAGGTGAGCGTTATTTGAGTATGGGATTATTTGAATAAAAATGATAGAAACCCCTTAATGGTGAAATAGAGCTATTAAGGGGTTTGTTGTAGGTTATTAAGAGAGGGGAAGCACAATGAAACTATTAAAACCAACAAATGAATATAGTGAACAAATTATGGAATATCGGGAGGCATTTTTACATGCCGGTGAACAACCACACGGTAGTAGTTCTCTACAAAATTTTGCTTCTCTTGATAAATGGTTTGCAAAAGTGAGTATACAAGAAGTAGGAGAAAGCTTACCATCTAACCGAGTGCCGTCTAGTCAGTTTTTAAGTATTGAGAAAGGAGAACTTATTGGTTTTGTGAATATTAGACATCGATTAAATCCAGAATTATTACTGGAAAGCGGTCATATCGGTTATAGTATCGATCCGAATAAACGTCGCCTAGGTTACGCGACAAAACAATTGAAACTTGCATTAAGTGAAGCGCAAAAGTTAGGGTTGAAGAAAGTGTTAATAACTTGTGATAAAGCTAATATTGCTTCGGCTAAAACGATTCAAAAGGTTGGCGGTGTGCTAGAAAATGAAGTAGTTTCTTCTAATTCTGGCGAAATTGTTCAGCGTTATTGGGTAGAAATATGATTTAGTGGAAATTTGAAAAGGTAATATAATGTTTAATATCGAAATAGATAAATGAAAAGTAAGGGGAGTACTGCGGTTTTAGGGGGAAATGCAATGGGATTAAAAGAGAAAGCGATAGAGATGTCGGAGATTTATAGGCAAAACCAGAAAGTTGAAGCTATTATTTTAGCAGGATCTGTAGCGAGAAAGTTAGAAGATGAACATTCAGATATTGAATTACATATTTTATGGTCAGAACCACCAGAGGATGAAGAGCGTCTAGGTCCAATTAATAATATTGGTGGAACGATTTTGTCATATCATCCCTATGAGGATGAAGAATGGTCGGAAACGTATTTGACGAAAGACGGAATTAAGCTAGAGATTAGTAACTTTTTAACATTGACAGTAGAAAAAATTATTTCAGAAGTTATAGAGCAGTATGATATAAATTATGAGAAACAATGTATTGTATCATCGGTTCATGATGGTGTGAGTTTGTATGGAGAAGTAAAAGTACATGCTCTAAAAGATAAAGTTGAAGCATTTCCAGAAGAACTGGCGAAAAGGATGATTTCAGAAAACCTTTGGTTAAGCAATCGTTGGCATAATCGAGAGGCACTTTTGAAACGGAAAGATTGGCTTATGCTATATGATGTCATTTGTGAAGCGCAAAGGGATTTATTCGGTGTTTTATTCGGTTTGAATAGAATGTACGTGCATCATCCTGCATTTAAATGGATGCCATATAATGTGGAACGAATGAGTATTAAACCTGAAAATCTATATGAGCGTATGGCGAATACGTTAATAGGGGAACCGGAGTATAGTGTACAGGAGTTAGAAGTGTTAATTGAAGAGGTATTACATTTAGTAGAACAATATGTTCCAGAATTAAATGTTGCTGAACAACAAAAGCGTATTCAATATGCAAAGTGAAAAAGAAGAGATGTAACAACGAGTTACATCTCTTCTTTTTTTATTTTACTAATTTTCCTAGTACGGGTAATCGTTGAACCCTATCACCGAGAATATGCGAAGCAAGTCCACTCGTTAGTACGAATAAAAGATAAACAAGTCCTCCTGCTGCGGCGCATATAAACACAATGATCAGTGATTCTATATAAGATTGTCCAGGAATAATCCAGCTTATAATTGATCTTAATGCAATTACAACAGCAGACATTGCTGCGGAGTAAATCGTAATTAGAAATACTGTTTTTGCTGTTTCACCAATTTTGAATTTCGCAAACTTAACGATGCAGTACAGCATAATAATATTTGAAACGAGATATCCAAGAATTGTTCCAATTACAGCACCATGCCCACCGAATAAATGTAAGAGCGGTGTGTTCACCACAATTTTAACGAGAATACCGACTGAGAATGCAATCATTGTTTTTCTTTGATAATCAATTCCTTGTAATATAGCAGCTGAAACTGTGAAAATCGCACTTAATACAGCAGAAGGTGCAAATGAAATTAAATATTGTGATCCACCAAGTGCAATTTCAGGATTTACATAAACCATGCGGAATGCATCGTAAGCGATACTAGCTAAACCGAATGCGGCTGGGATAGTGAAGAATAACAACACTTGGAATATCTTTGAAATTTGTTCTTGTAATTCTTCTAGTTTCCCACTTGTAAATGATTTCGTTATAGCTGGAATAATTGTTAATGAGAATCCAGTTGCAAGTGAAGCTGGAATCATAATTAACTTTTGGGCATAGTTCGTTATATAAGCGAAGACTGCATTAGCGGTTTCTAAAGGCTCTCCCATTGCTCTAAGGACATCAGCTACAGTATATTGATCTACTAACGTATAGAGCGGAATTGCAATACCGACAAATACAATTGGGATTGCATATCTAAGTAATTCCATATAAATATTTTTTAATGGAATATCGGATGCCCTTGACTTTAATTCACCTTCGGGAGGCTTTAATCCGTTATATTTTTTCCAGTACAGCATTAAAATAGAGACGCTGGCAAGTGCCCCGATAACAGCACCAAACGTAGCAACTGCAACAGAAGAAGCTACTGAACCCCCTAATAGTTTTGAGACGATAAAACTACCAACTAAAATGAAGACAACGCGTGCGATTTGTTCCACAACCTGAGAAACAGCACTTGGTTTCATATGTTGAAAACCTTGGAAATAACCGCGTGTAACACTCATAGCTGGTACGATAATAAGCGCGAAACTTAATGCTCGCATTGTAAGTGTTACGTCGGCGATAAATTGTGGATCGGGCGTTTTCGAGCGAATAATAAATTGTGATATGTACGGTGCTCCAATAAATAAAATTAAAAATCCTAAAAAGCCCATAAACAACATCAATTTTACGCTAGAGTTGTATAATTTTTTACTTGTACTATAATCACCAAGTGCATTATGTTTTGCAACAAATTTGGAGACGGCAATAGGAATACCAGCTGTTGAAAAGCTTAATAAAATACCGTACCAAGAGTATGCATATCCGTATAAAGCGACCCCTTGCGTTCCAACTAATAATTGAAAGGGGAAGAAGTATATAAAACCTAAAATTCGTGAAATCATTGTTGCACCACTTAATAAAGCAGTGCCTTTTAAAACTTTTGAAGTAGACAAAATTCTTTCCTCCTACTCGTGCTGTCTTGCATTCATCGTATACTACTATAAACCTGCTAGAGAAGTTAATACAGTATAAACCATAAATGTTCTAATACTATTCATACAAAAGTCATATTTTGAATTTTTGAATAGAATGTAATACATAAAAATTCAAAATATAAGTTGACACTATTTTTAATGTGTGATAAAAATGATAGTAATCAATTCGGAAAATAATATTTGGGCAATGAAAGGGTATAGTAGTGAAAATCTCCCTATTTCAGAGAGCTGATGGTTGGTGTGAATCAGTATATAGATTATTCATGAAGTTCGTCCTGGAGCATCTTTCATAAATCTCATATTTTGAGGAAATGAAAGACGGTAGTTTATACCGTTATCAAATAAAGTGGTGAAGATTGTTTCACAACTAGGGTGGTACCGCGATATTTATCGTCCCTACGTATTTACGTAGGGACGTTTTTTATTTAGGTCCTAACTTTGGTGTGGCTTCATAACTAGGGTGGTACCGCGATATTTTATCGTCCCTACGTATTTGCGTAGGGACGTTTTTTATTTAGGTCTTACTTTTGTTGTATCTTCATAACTAGGGTGGTACCGCGATATTTTTGTCGTCCCTACGTATTTACGTAGGGGCGTTTTTTATTGTTAGGGAGGAAGTGAACGTATTAGAAAAGAGTATGGATAGAACAATATAAATACCGGATTGTAAAACAGAAAAAGATAAAGAGAGGAGATTAACAAATGAATTCACAGCAATGGACGTCGAAATTAGGTTTCGTATTAGCTGCAGCAGGTTCAGCGATTGGTCTTGGAGCGATTTGGAAGTTCCCGTATATGGCCGGAATTGGAGGGGGCGGCGCGTTCTTCCTTATTTTCATCGGTTTCACATTATTAATTGGTTTACCGCTATTATTAGCTGAATTCGTTATCGGAAGAAGTACACAAAAAGAGGCTGTTGATGCGTATAGCGAAATCGCACCAAAAACACTATGGCCTTGGTTAGGTAAATTAGGGATTGTAACTTGTTTCATATTACTTTCTTTCTACAGTGTTGTAGGGGGATGGATTTTACTATATTTATGGAATGCAATTACAGGTAGACTATGGGAAGGAAATGGGGCATACGAAGCTACGTTTGGTGAAATCATTTCCAATCCATATTTAGCAGTTGGATCACAGCTATTATTCATCCTTATTACTATTTTCATCGTAAGTAAAGGCGTACAAAATGGTGTTGAAAAAGTAAATAAATATTTCATGCCAGCACTATTCGTTTTATTCTTTGTATTAATCGTTCGTGCACTTACATTAGACGGTGCTGGAGAAGGCGTTCGCTTCTTCTTACAACCTGACTTCTCAAACGTAACATCAGAAATCATTTTATATGCAATGGGGCAATCGTTCTTCTCACTATCTGTCGGTGTAGCCGTTATGGTAACGTATAGCTCGTACTTACCGAAAGAAGAAAGTTTACCGCGTTCAGCATTTTCTATCGTAGCTTTAACGCTTGTGATTACATTACTTGCAGGACTAGCAATTTTCCCAGTTGTATTCGCATTTGGAATGGAACCATCTCAAGGACCTGGACTATTATTTATTGTATTACCAGCTATTTTCAGTAAAATGGCGTTCGGAAAATTATTCTTCATTGTTTTCTTATTACTATTCTTCTTTGCTACTATTACATCAGCAATTTCGATGTTAGAAATTAGCGTTGCATCTTTAACTGCAAAAGGTAAAGGAAAACGTGAAAAAATGGCTTTAATCGTTGGATTATTAATCTTCGTTGTTGGGGTACCATCAGCATTATCATTCGGTTTGTTAAGCGATGTGAAACCATTTGGAAAAACAATTTTTGATTTAGCAGATTATGCGGTTAGTAACATACTAATGCCACTTGGTGTTTTATTAGTTTCCATCTTTGTTCCTTTAAAAATGAAGAAAGATGTATTAATGAAAGAGCTTGGTGTAAGTAAAAATAAAGGCTATAAATTATTCGTATTATGGTTATTCTTACTTCGCTATATTGCACCAATTGCGATTATTATCGTATTCCTAAATGTACTTGGAATTATATAAAAAGAGAGGTAGCGCATCGCTCTATGATTACGCTACCTTTTTATTGCAGTTCGTTTACCGTTACGAACTAATAGCCCTTCTTAGATAATGAGTCTAAAATATCTTTAAAAAGTATGAAGATGCAAGGAGAAGAGATTTATCATATAATAAATTGAAAAAGGTACATTAGGAGGTGTTTAAATGGCGATTATAATTCAATTGCCGGACACTGCAGCGTCTCATGCAAAGCCAAGTATGGAAATGGCGATACTTTGCGTGAGGTAGACAAGTAATATACAATCGCCTAAATGAGCTCGTATCATTTTTTATATTTGGCTTTGCACCTTATTGAAATGAACCATAAAAAATAAGGGGCGAGCAGAAATGAAATACGTTAAAGCTGCGACGGTTTTACCAGAAAGTTTAATTATGGAAATTCAAAAGTATATACAAGGTGAAACAATTTACATTCCAAAACAAGAAACAAAACATTATAAATGGGGTACACGATCTGGAGGAAGAAAACAGCTGGATGAAAGAAATAAAGCAATTAAAGAAGCATTTAAAAGCGGAAGTGCTATTCATCAACTTGCAGAAGAGTATTTTCTTTCCGGAGAAACGATTAAAAAGATAGTGTATTCTAAATGAAGATAAAAGAGTCTAGTTCAAATATTATTTTGAACTAGACTCTTTTTGCTTTGTATGTATCGGATATATTGTGTATGAATGGGCAAGATAATAGAAAAAATGTGCCGTTTTTTTACTAGAATATAGAGCATTTGAGTGGAAAGCAGAAAGGTGAGCATATATGAATCATTTAGGACAAATAACGATAGAACTATTTTTTGGTTTTTTTGTTCTATTGGTTGCTACAAAAATATTAGGGAAAACACAAATATCGCAGTTAACGCCTTTTGATTTTATTTCTGCTATTGTTCTCGGAGAATTGGTCGGAAATACTATATATGACCCGAAAATAAAAGTATGGTCTATTTTATATGCAGTACTTGTATGGGTAGTGTTAATTTATATTATAGAAGTAATAACGCAAAAATTTAGAGGGACGAGAAGTTTTTTTGAAGGCTCTCCGTCAATCATTATCCGTAATGGATATATTGACCGGGAACAACTAAGTTCAAATCATTTGGACATAAACCAATTACAGCAAATGCTACGGCAGCAAAAAGATATTTTTTCAATCCGGGAAGTTGAGTTTATGATTTTGGAACCTAACGGAAACGTAAGTGTTCTGAAAAAAAGTAAATATGAATCTCCCACTATAAATGATTTAAGTTTAAAAAATAAGCCTGTATACTTACCGATTTCATTAATTAGTGATGGAAAAGTAGTGAAAGATAATTTGAGGGAAGCAGGTTTTGATGAAGGATGGCTTTATAAACAAATAAAACAAAAAGGGATTACTAAATTTGAGGATGTATTATATGCAGAATGGAAAACAGATGATGGTTTCTTTTGTCAGGAAATGCAGCGGTAGAGAATAATCGATGTATGTAATATTCTTTTCTAAGTTATCTTTTACATATCAAAAAACGTAATCATTGTATACAATAAAATTAGATCAACAATTTGTATGGAGTGATAAAGATGGAAGCTTTTATTAGAAGTGATCAATATAATTTTATAAAGTCACAAGCTTATATTTTAGCAAATGGACATGCGACGGCAAATGATAGAGGAGTAATTCAAGCGTTAAAATCACTTGCAATTGAAAAGATACTACATGTATTTGAGAATTTAACGGATGAACAAAAAGAGTTAATTGATACGGTATTAACAGTTAAAAATAGAGAAGATGCAGAATCATTTTTAATGAAAATAAATCCGTATGTAATTCCGTTTCAGGAAGTTACAGCACAAACGTTAAAAAAACTATTCCCTAAAGCAAAAAAATTAAAACTGCCTGATATGGAAGAACTGGATATGAAAGAATTATCTTATTTAAGCTGGATTGACAAGGGATCAAGCAGGAAATTTATTATAGCGAAAAATGATAAAAATAAGTTTGTTGGTCTGCAAGGAACATTTCAAAGTTTAAATAAAAAAAGCATTTGTTCATTATGTCATGGGCATGAAGAAGTAGGAATGTTTTTAGTTGAAATTAAAGGTGATGTACAAGGAACTTTTGTTAAAAAGGGAAACTATATTTGCAAAGATGGTGTAGCTTGCAATCATAATATGAAATCGCTTGATAAATTACAGGATTTTATTGAGAGACTAAAGAAATAAAATAGAAGACCTCTAGTATTTAAACTGGAGGTTTTTATTTTTTGAAGAAGAAGTAATAGGCTCCTTTGTAGATGTAGATTTATAAAAAAAGTTAGGTCATTTATAATAAAATGTGATAAAAATATCTATTTGGATACAGTCGCTTATATGCAAGGAGGTAAAACATGGATTCCATTTTAGCGAAAGAAGTGGTATTAAAAGTGAAACGGTGGCCTAAAGATACGATTGCAGCGGGGCGTTGTCATACTGTTGGCCTAAAATCGGATGGCACGATGATAGCAGTGGGCCGAAATAAAGAAGGAGAATGTAATGTAAGTGGCTGGCGTGATATTGTATCGGTCGCAGCGGGCAATGTCCATATGGCGACGAACACGGGTAATGCTCATACAATCGGTCTTAAATGTGACAGTACTGTGGTAGCAGTGGGTTGGAATAAGCATGACCAATGTGATGTAAACGATTGGCATAATATTGTATCGGTTGCGGCGGGATGGCGCCGTACCATTGGTCTTAAAGCGGATGGCACGGTGATAGCAGTGGGCCGAAATAAAGAAGGAGAATGTAATGTAAGTGGCTGGTGTGATATTGTGGCGGTCGCGGTGGGTGACTGGCATACAGTCGGTCTTAAATTGGACGGAACGGTGACGACTGTGGGTAATAATCGATATGGCCAATGCAATGTAAGTGGCTGGCGTGGTATGGTGGCGTTGGCGGCAGGTTATCTTCATACTGTGGGTCTGAAATCGGATGGCACGGTGATGGCTGTCGGTAATAATAAACATGGTCAATGTGATGTAAGCAGCTGGCGTGATATTGTGGAAATAGCGGCAGGGAGTAAGCATACAGTCGCTCTTAAATCAGATGGTACTGTAGTGGCAATGGGTTCGAATGAGTATGGTCAATGTAATGTAAGCAATTGGAGTGATATTGTAGCGATAGCGGCGGGGTGTGCACATACCGTCGGCCTTACATCTGACGGCACGGTGGTAGCAGTAGGTGATAATACATACGGTCAATGCGACGTAAGTAGCTGGTGTAACATCCGATTGCCTGGCAAATAGTTAATTTACAATAAATCACTAGTAATATTATTCTATTTTAGGAGTAATTATGGAATAGGATATGTAGATAAGAATCCCTTTTTAAAAGAGGTTCTTATTTTTTTCCGTAAAATGAGTGTCAAAATGGAACTTTTTAAAGCTAAAGTAGAAGATATAATTTATAAATAAAGCATGAGAGGTGAAGGATTGTTTAAAAAGCTTTTATTTTCTTTACCAGATATTTTACTTGTGTGTATTGTTTTCTACATAACATATACAAAAACTTTTAGTTTTGGACAGACGTTAGTAATTTCAATTGCAATCGGAATTATTGGTGGTCTTGTTATAAGAATTTGTAAGGATGTATTCACGTATATAAGGTGGACAATTAAACAGAGGAAATCTTGAATATGTTTAACACCTATTAGGAGGAGCGGAAATGACTAATAAAAAGAATAGAGTGAAAAACGAAATAGCACTTTGGACATTAACAGCAGTTGTTCTTTTAATTGTATGGTACTTTTTTCAAAGATAAAAACGCATCGTACTTAAAAGAGCACGATGCGTTTTTATTATTTTTTCTGCCAATTTTCTTGAATAAAGTCTTCACGGCCAGATTCTTTACGCTCTAAAGCATATTTCTCTGGATTCTTTTTATAGAAATGTTGGTGGTACTCTTCTGCTTCATAAAAAGGTGCAGCAGGAAGAATTTCAGTCACAATAGGATCTTTAAACATACCGCTTTCTGCTAGCGTTTGCTTCGATTTTTCAGCAAGCTCTTTTTGTGTTTCATTATGATAAAAAATTGCTGTGCGGTAAGAGGGACCACGGTCAAAAAATTGTCCGCCATCATCAGTCGGATCGATTTGTGGCCAATATAAATCTAGTAATTTTTGATACGGGAAAATAGAAGGATCAAATGTAATTTGGACGACTTCTAAATGTCCAGATGTCCCTGATTTTACTTGTTCATATGTTGGATTTTCTATATGACCTCCTGCATAACCAGAAATGACTTTTTGAATACCAGGAAGCTCATCAAATGGTTTTACCATGCACCAAAAGCAGCCACCAGCGAAGGTTGCGAGTTCGTATGTTTTTTCGGACATTGCTGTAATCCTCCTAAATATATATGTTTTATATAGTATTATATAAATTGTTTTATTGCGCAATAAAAAAGATTTGAAAATATATGTTTTTTATAAACAAGATCCTCCGCTCACATCAATCAATTGACCAGTAACCCAGCGGCTGTCTGGGGAAGCAAGAAATGCAGCAGTATCGGCAATGTCTTCAACTTCACCTAAGCGATTGAAGGCGGAAATAGTAGTAGCATACTGTTTCATCATTGGATCGCTCAAGAGTTCTGCGTTCATATCTGTTTTAATAAATCCTGGAAGTATTGCATTCACTGTTATTCCTTGTGCTCCGAGTTGTTTTGCAAGCGTGAAAGTCATCGTGTTAATTGCACCTTTCGTCATACTATATGCAACGAAATCAGGCAAAGAAATGCGGGTGGCAGCTGATGAAATATTAATAATTCGGCTATTATCACGTAAACGTGGTAGTGCTTGTTGAATGATAAAGAATGGTGCTTTTGCATTTACTGAAACCATTCTATCAAAAAATTGTTCAGTCGTTTCTTCAATAAAGGCACCAGGACCGATTCCAGCGTTGTTTATTAAAATATCAAATTGTGTTCCACCAGTTCTTTTTTGTAATTCGTTATCTAAAGAAATATAAAGGTTGTCTACACCGTGTAAAGATTCAAGATTTGCACCGATAGAAAAAGCTGATCCGCCATTTGATTGAATTTCATGAACAGTTTCTTCAGCATCTTCTTTTCGATTTCCATAATGAACAGCAACTAATGCACCGTCGTTTGCTAACCGTTTTGCGATAGCACGTCCAATTCCTCGGCTTGCTCCTGTAACTAATGCTATTTTACCTTTTAACATAGTTTTCTCATCTCCTCATAAATTGTATATGTTTTTAAGTTGTTTTTCTTTATGTAGTAACGCGAACATACTTAAGTAATGTATGAGTATGTGTAAGAAGTTCATTCCGATTTTGTTTTGAGAAAAAATAAATAGATTTCTAGTAAATAGAATGAATTTTAATTTTTTTCTAAAAACATGTTGACAATGAAAAGAACCGCGTCCTATAATACGTGTAACAAATAAAAGTGAATTAAGAATTTTCTAACTTTATATATTGTATATGCAAAGAAGAGGAAAGTAGATGATTATGGTCGTTTCAGAGAGCTACTCCTAGGCTGTGAGAGTAGTAGCAATCGAATCATTGAAGATCACCTCGGAGCATCGCTTGCGAAAGGGAAACTGAGTAGAGGGCGGCGGCATCGTCTCCGGTAAAAGGACGGAGGTCTGATTGGACCTATGAAGCTTATATTTCGTGAGAAGTATAAGGAAGCTGAGTGGTAACGCGAAACTCTCGCCTCAGCAATCAAAGCTACTAATTTGTAGTAGTTGATTGCTGAGGCGAGAGTTTTTATTTTAAAAAATAGAATAAAAGAATGCGAGGAAGAGGAGAGTAAATGATAAAGATTGTTTCAGAGAGCTGCCCAAAGGCTGTGAGGGTGGTAACAATTGAATCATTGAAAATCACCTCGGAGCACTGCTTTTGAAGTTAGTAAAAAGTAGCGGAGTTGTTTTCCGATAGAAAAACAAAAGTCTAATTGGACTTGCAGAGCTTATATTTCGTGAGAAGTGTAAGGAAGCTGAGTGGTACCACGATTCCCTCGTCTCAGCAATGGATTGCTACAAGTATGTAAGTAATCGATTGTTGAGACGAGTATATTTTTAAGATTATTATACTGAATATTCTGTTAAAAATACTCATCTCAGCAATCGATATAGAAATAGATTGCAAAAATAGAGAGAAAAAAGAGGAGCGATGTGAGATGGGAAACCAGTACATTTACATGAATGGGGAATTTGTAGAAAAAGAAAAGGCAGTTGTTTCAGTATATGATCACGGCTTTTTATACGGGGACGGTGTATTTGAAGGGATTCGTAGTTACGGAGGAAATGTATTTTGTTTAAAAGAACATGTGAAACGACTATATGAATCGGCGAAATCTATTTTACTTACAATTCCAATGACGGTAGATGAAATGGAAGAAGCAGTTTTACAAACATTGCAAAAAAATGAATACGCGGATGCCTACATTCGATTAATTGTTTCAAGAGGAAAAGGTGACTTAGGGCTTGATCCGAGAAGCTGTGTGAAACCGAGCGTAATTATCATTGCAGAACAATTAAAGTTATTCCCTCAGGAATTTTATGATAATGGACTAAGCGTTGTGTCTGTTGCATCAAGACGTAATACGCCAGACGCATTAGACCCACGCATTAAGTCAATGAACTACTTAAATAACGTGCTTGTAAAAATTGAAGCGGCACAAGCGGGAGTGCTAGAGGCTCTTATGTTAAATCAACAAGGATATGTTTGTGAAGGCTCTGGAGATAATGTTTTCATTGTGAAAGATGGAAAAGTGTTAACACCTCCTTCGTACTTAGGGGCGCTAGAAGGTATTACGAGAAATAGTGTGATTGAGTTATGTGAGCGTCTAAGTATTCCGTGTGAGGAAAGGCCATTTACTCGCCATGATGTATATGTAGCAGATGAAGTGTTTTTAACAGGAACTGCAGCGGAACTAATTCCTGTAGTGAAAGTAGATTCAAGAGAAATTGGAGATGGAAAACCAGGAGATGTAACAAAAAGATTAACCGAAGAATTTAAAAAATTAACGAGAGAAAGAGGAGTACGTGTTCCAGGGTTGGCGGAAAGTTTAGCGTAAATAGGGAGAGGAGTTAATTGAAATGGAGGAACAGTATACAGCATGCGATGAACTGCAGAGTGAAGAAGCTACAGGTGCTGGACACGTTATTCAATGTTTGAAGAAATTAGGTGTAACGACCGTTTTCGGTTATCCGGGCGGAGCGATTTTACCAATATACGATGCGTTATACGAAAGTGGTTTAAAGCACGTGTTAACTCGTCATGAACAAGCTGCAATTCATGCAGCTGAAGGATATGCGAGAGCTTCTGGAAAGGTTGGAGTAGTCTTTGCTACCTCTGGTCCAGGGGCGACGAATTTAGTTACGGGTTTAGCAGATGCTTATATGGATTCGATTCCTTTAGTAGTCATTACAGGGCAAGTTGCAACGCCTTTAATTGGTAAAGACGGATTTCAAGAAGCGGATGTTGTCGGAATTACAGTACCTGTTACGAAGCATAATTACCAAGTTCGTGATGTAAATCATTTATCAAGAACTGTGCAAGAAGCTTTTTACATCGCCGAAAGCGGGCGACCGGGACCGGTATTAATTGATATTCCAAAAGATGTTCAAAATGCAAATGTAACAAGTTTCTTTAATGAAGAAGTGGAGATTCCAGGATATAAACCAGAACCTTTGCCAGACAGTTTGAAACTGAGAGAGGTAGCAAAATCAATTTCAAAAGCAAAACGCCCACTCCTTTATATCGGGGGAGGCGTCATTCATTCAGGCGGATCTGAAGAACTCATCAAGTTTGCGAAGGAGAATCGTATTCCAGTCGTTTCAACTTTAATGGGGCTGGGTGCATATCCGCCGGGAGATCCGTTGTTTTTAGGAATGCTCGGTATGCATGGAACGTACGCTGCAAATATGGCAGTAACAGAATGTGACTTATTACTGGCGTTAGGTGTTCGTTTTGATGATCGTGTAACAGGAAAATTAGAACTTTTTTCTCCGCATTCGAAAAAAGTACATATTGATATTGATCCTTCTGAGTTCCATAAAAATGTAACTGTAGAGCATCCGATTGTTGGTGATGTGAAAAAGGCGCTACATATGCTGTTACATATGTCTATTTATACACAAACAGATGAATGGCTTCAAAAACTGAAGAAATGGCAAGAAGAATATCCACTTTCATATAAGCAAAAAGAATTTGAGTTAAAACCACAGCATGTTATCAACTTAGTAAGTGAATTAACGAATGGTGAAGCGATTGTCACGACAGAGGTAGGACAGCATCAAATGTGGGCTGCTCACTTTTATAAAGCGAGAAAACCACGGACTTTTCTAACATCAGGGGGATTAGGGACGATGGGATTTGGTTTTCCAGCAGCAATTGGTGCTCAGCTTGCAAAAGAAGAAGAACTTGTCATCTGTATTGCTGGTGATGCTTCTTTCCAAATGAACATTCAAGAGCTGCAAACAATTGCTGAAAATAATATTCCTGTCAAAGTATTCATCATAAACAACAAATTTTTAGGGATGGTAAGGCAATGGCAAGAAATGTTTTATGAAAACCGTTTGTCGGAATCGAGAATTGGGTCACCAGATTTTGTGAAAGTAGCAGAAGCTTATGGTGTAAAAGGGCTAAGAGCAACAAATTCGTTTGAGGCGAAAAAGGTAATGTTAGAAGCATTTTCTCATGAAGGTCCTGTCGTAGTTGACTTTTGTGTAGAAGAAGGTGAGAACGTCTTTCCGATGGTTCCGCCAAACAAAGGGAATAACGAAATGATTATGAAGAGGTGGGAAGAATGAGTCATACTTTTTCATTAGTTATTCATAACGATCCGAGCGTCTTATTACGCATAAGTGGAATTTTTGCTCGGCGTGGTTATTATATTTCTTCTTTAAATTTAAACGAAAGAGATACAAGTGGTGTTTCTGAAATGAAACTAACAGCAGTTTGTACTGAAAATGAAGCAACGTTACTTGTCAGTCAGTTGAAAAAATTAATCAATGTACTGCAAGTAAATAAATTATAAGGAGTGTATGGAATATGAAAACTTATTATGAGAAAGATGCAAATTTAGAGCTATTAAAAGGGAAAACAGTTGCGGTAGTCGGATATGGATCTCAAGGTCATGCCCAAGCACAAAATTTACGCGATTCTGGTGTGGAAGTTGTAGTTGGTGTTCGCCCTGGTAAGTCATATGAAGTAGCAAAAGCTGATGGATTTGAAGTAATGTCTGTTTCAGAAGCGGTTCGAACCGCACAAGTTGTACAAATGTTATTGCCGGATGAACAGCAAGCATATGTGTATAAAGCAGAAGTAGAAGGAAATCTCCGTGAAGGACAAATGTTACTTTTCTCACATGGATTTAATATTCATTTCGGCCAAATTAATCCGCCAAGTTACGTAGATGTAGCAATGGTTGCGCCAAAAAGTCCAGGACATCTCGTTCGCCGTGTATATCAAGAAGGAAATGGTGTTCCGGCATTAGTCGCAGTGCATCAAGATGCAACGGGAACAGCGCTACATGTAGCACTGGCATATGCAAAAGGTGTAGGTTGTACACGTGCAGGTGTAATTGAAACGACATTCCAAGAAGAAACAGAAACAGACTTATTCGGTGAGCAAGCAGTGCTTTGCGGAGGGGTAACAGCACTTGTGAAAGCTGGTTTTGAAACGTTAACGGAAGGTGGATATCGTCCTGAAATTGCATACTTTGAATGCTTGCATGAATTAAAGTTAATTGTTGATTTAATGTACGAAGGCGGATTAACGAATATGCGTCATTCTATTTCAGATACGGCAGAGTTTGGAGATTATGTAACAGGATCGAGAATTGTTACAGATGAAACGAAGAAGGAAATGAAACGTGTTCTTACAGAAATTCAGCAAGGTGAATTCGCGAAAAAATGGATTTTAGAAAATCAGGCGGGGCGCCCAACGTATAATGCGATGAAAAAAGCAGAACAAAATCATCAGCTTGAAAAGGTGGGGGCAGAACTTCGTGAAATGATGAGCTGGATTCATGCACCGAAAGAATTAGTAAAGAAATAGATTAAGAGAGTATAAGTGAAAAATATGTAAGAGGGGATTTGACAAGATGAGAAGTGACATGATTAAAAAAGGTTTTGATAAAGCTCCGCATCGTAGTTTATTAAAAGCAACCGGTTTGAAAGATGAAGATTTTGATAAACCGTTTATAGCGATCTGTAATTCTTTTATTGAAATTATTCCAGGGCATAAGCACTTGAACGAATTTGGAAAACTTGTAAAAGAAGCCGTTCGTGCAGCGGGCATGGTACCATTCGAATTCAATACAATTGGAGTAGACGATGGTATTGCGATGGGACATATCGGTATGCGTTATTCGCTTCCGAGTCGTGAAATTATTGCAGATTCAGTAGAAACAGTTGTAAATGCACATTGGTTTGATGGCATGATTTGCATTCCAAACTGTGACAAAATTACACCTGGTATGATGATGGCGGCTCTTCGTATTAACATTCCAACTGTATTTGTTTCAGGTGGTCCGATGGCTGCGGGAAAAACATCTAAAGGAGAAGTTGTTGATTTAAGTTCCGTTTTTGAAGGGGTAGGAGCTTATCAATCCGGGAAAATTTCAGAAGAAGAATTAAAGGATATCGAAGATCATGGCTGTCCATCTTGTGGCTCTTGTTCGGGTATGTTTACCGCGAATTCTATGAATTGTTTATGTGAAGTGTTAGGTTTAGCTCTTCCAGGAAACGGTAGTATTTTAGCAATTGATCCAAGACGTGAGGAGTTAATTAAACAAGCAGCAGAGAAATTAAAAATTTTAATTGAGAGAGATATTAAGCCACGCGATATTGTGACAGAAGAGGCAATTGATGATGCATTTGCACTTGATATGGCGATGGGAGGATCTACGAATACAGTATTACACACGCTAGCGCTCGCACAAGAGGCAGGATTAGATTACGATATGAACCGTATTGATGCTGTTTCAAGACGTGTACCGCATTTATGTAAAGTAAGCCCTGCTTCTAATTGGCATATGGAAGATATTGATCGAGCAGGCGGGATTAGTGCAATTTTGAAAGAGATGAGCAGAAAGGAAGGGGTACTTCATCTAGATCGAATAACTGCTACTGGGCAAACATTAAGAGAAAACATTGCTGAATCTGAGATTCAAGATAAAGAAGTTATTCATACTCTTGAAAACCCTCATAGTGAGGAAGGGGGATTACGTATATTAAAAGGAAACCTTGCGAAAGATGGGGCAGTTATTAAAAGCGGAGCAACAGAGGTAAAACGATTTGAAGGACCTTGCGTTATTTTTAATTCACAAGATGAGGCGCTTGCGGGCATTATGCTTGGAAAGGTGAAAAAAGGAGATGTAGTTGTCATTCGTTATGAAGGGCCAAGAGGCGGACCAGGTATGCCAGAAATGTTAGCACCAACATCAGCAATTGCTGGTATGGGGTTAGGAGCAGATGTTGCGCTATTAACGGATGGACGTTTCTCGGGTGCTTCACGTGGTATTTCAGTAGGGCATATTTCACCAGAAGCAGCTGCGGGCGGAACGATTGCACTTCTTAAACAAGGGGATATCGTTTGTATCGATGTTGAGGAGAGATTATTAGAAGTAAGAGTTAGTGATGAAGAATTAGATAAGCGTAAAAAAGAATGGAAACGACCAGAACCGAAAGTGAAAACTGGCTGGCTTGGGCGTTATGCACAAATGGTAACATCGGCGAATACAGGTGCAGTCCTAAAAATCCCGAATTTCGATTGAGCCAATCTAAAAGAGATAAGGATGATATGAAATGGTGCAGAAAGTAAAGGAGAGAGTGAAAATTGAAGATATCTTAATGGCTCATAATTGCATGAAAGATATCGTTATTAAAACACCGTTACAACGAGATACAGTTTTATCTGAGAAATATGATTGTGACGTTTATGTGAAACGAGAAGACTTACAATTGATTCGATCTTTCAAAATTCGTGGTGCGTATAATTTGATTCAAAGTTTACCGAAAGAAAAGTTACAAAATGGTGTTGTTTGTGCAAGTGCTGGTAATCATGCGCAAGGGGTAGCTTATACGTGTAATTTATTGAAGATTCCGTCAAAGATTTTTATGCCCACAACGACACCTAAGCAAAAAGTATCACAAGTCCAATTTTTCGGTGGTGATTTCGCAGAGATTGTATTAGTTGGTGATACATTTGATAGCTCTTTCCAAGAAGCACAGCGCTATTGTGATGAAAATAAGATGACATTCGTTCATCCGTTCGATGACCCGTATGTCGTTGCTGGTCAAGGAACAGTGGCGGTTGAAATTATGCATGATATGGAGAAACCAGTTGATTATATCTTTACAGCAATCGGCGGTGGCGGGTTAGCATCAGGTGTTGGTACATATGTGAAAGGTGTTAGTCCTGCTACAAAGGTCATTGGTGTAGAACCGATGGGGGCTGCATCTATGAAAGAGGCTTTTCTTCAAAATGAAAATGTGGCATTGGAGAAAATAGATAGTTTTGTTGATGGGGCAGCGGTTAAAAAGGTAGGAAAGTTAACATTTGAAACTTGTAAAGAGGTAATTGATGATATTGTTTTAGTACCAGAGGGAAAGGTTTGTACGACGATTTTAGAACTGTATAAGAAAAATGCAATTGTAGCTGAACCCGCTGGAGCACTTTCTATTGCGGCGCTTGATCTTTACAGGGATGAAATAAAAGGGAAAACAGTTGTATGTACGCTAAGTGGTGGAAATAATGATATTGATAGAATGCAAGAAATGAAAGAACGTTCCCTCATTTATGAAGGATTAAAGCATTACTTCATCATTGAATTCCCGCAGCGTTCAGGAGCACTAAGAGAGTTTCTTGATAAGGGATTAGGCCCAGAAGATGATATTACACGATTTGAGTACATTAAGAAACATAATAAAGAAAATGGTCCAGCACTAGTCGGTGTAGAATTAAAACATAAAGAAGATTACGAGCAATTAATTACTCGTTTTAAAGAAAATAATATTCAATTTGTGGAGCTCAATAAAAATCCTATTTTGTTTGATTTACTTATTTAAAAGAAATAGAAAGAGAGCTATTATTAGCTCTCTTTCTATTTACGTTTATTTATTATTTTCCCAGTATCATCAATTTCTACATCGGTTGAAACCGTTTGTAAATATTGTAGTGCTTTTTTCTTTTCTTCTTCATTTACAGGAGAAACTTGGTTGTTGCGAATGATGTACGGGTTAAATGACATTTGGACATCATTTCCTTTAAAGGTTAAAGTTAATACGCCAGTTTCGGCGCTTTTTCCATTCACATAACTTGGGAATAAAAAGTTTCCTAATGAGTAAGCGATAGGAACTTTATTATAATACTCAAACCCTTGTAACCAATGTGGATGACTGCCGACAATTGCGTCAGCTCCTGCTTCAACCATTTTAGGTACATATTGTTTTTGATATTCTATTGGACGATTTGATTTTTCAACGCCCCAATGCATATAAACGATTACATAATCAGCATCTTTCTTTTGCTCTTGAATCGTTTTTGTTACAAGATCTAAATCATATCCGTTCGTAACGCCAGGCTTATTTTCACCAGCTACCCAATTAAAGTTAGGCATAAATCGAACGAAGGAAAGAAACTTAAACTTTTTTCCTTTTACAGTTAGTTCACGAGAGGTATAAGCATCCTCAGCATTTTTTCCGGCTCCAGTGTAAGGTAGTTTTAATTTTTCGACGTGAGAAATGGTGTCTAGTAGTCCATCTTGTCCATAATCAAGCGTATGGTTATTGCCAATATTGACAATATCGTATCCAGTATTTTTTATTGCTTGTAGTGTGGATGGGTCACTTTTAATCCAAAATTGTTGTCCAGGTACTTTTTTTTCTCTCGTTGTAAATGCTGACTCTAAATTAATAAAAGAAATATCAGCTTTTGTTATTTCTTCTTTTACATGTTGGAATGGATAATCAGCCCCATTTTTTTCGATTACGGGACGTAATTGCCAATCGAACATTGTATCACCAGAGAAGGTGAGTGTGATTTCAGGCTCTTCTATTTTCTTTTCGCTTTTTGAAGCTGTTTTACTAGATTTGTTTTGCATATCAGGTTTGTCTTTCGCTTTTGAAATAAAAGAGTAGTTGATTAATAAAACAATTGGTGTAATGAAAAAGGCTATTAACAGAAATCGTTTTAGTAAAATTTTCATAAATACCTTCCCTTTTGAATTTATCCCGCAAGTAGATTAACAATGAATCTACTAAAAGAAATCGGTCTTTGTATAGTAACAAAAAAATAGCGGGTTATATAGTAGAAATTGTTTGTTAATATTCACAATATTAAGTTAACATATAGATAACCTGTAAATCAATGTATAAACCAAAATATAGAAATAAAGAATTCGAAGGGTGAAGAATGAGAAATGGTTATATTAGGAGCAATTGTAAATGGGATTTGTATTATATTTGGTACTTTACTTGGTAAATTATTTAGTGCGATTCCAGAAAGTATGAAGGGAACAATTATGCATGCAATCGGTTTAGCGGTTACTGTACTTGGACTTCAAATGGCATTAAAAAGTGAAAATTTTCTTGTTGTCATACTAAGTTTAGTTATTGGTACGGTAATCGGGGAATGGCTACAATTAGAAGAAAGGTTAAAACTGTTAGGGGATTGGTTAGAAAATAAAGTTGGATCGAAAGGGAAAGGGAGCATATCAGAAGGCTTTGTAACAGCCACACTTATTTTTGCAATTGGTGCGATGGGGATACTTGGTGCATTGGACAGTGGGATTCGCGGAAATCATGATATTTTATTTACAAAGGCGATTATCGATGGATTCATTTCTATTATATTAACGACAACTCTAGGAATTGGCGTAGTATTTTCAGCGATTCCAGTGATTTTATATGAGGGAGGTATTGCAGTTTTTGCAACACAAATTAATAGTTTTGTTCCAAAAGAATTAATGAATCAATTTATAGTGGAAATGACTGCTACTGGCGGTATTATGATATTCGCAATCGGATTAAATTTACTTGGATTTATTAAAATTAAAGTGGCAAATTTACTTCCAGGCATATTAATGGTTGGAGTAATTGTTTCTATTATATATGGTTATGGTTTGATAATAAGTCATTAGGGGAAGGGATATAGATGGTGGAATTCCAATTTACAAAACGTGCATATAAAATATTGGAGATCGCAGCAGAAGAGACTGAGTGTAGTAAAGGTATTATCCATCCGGTTCATCTATTTATAGGAGCTTGTAAGGAAGGTACTGGAGTTTGCGCGGAGTTACATATGTATTTATTTCACACGGTGGGCATGGATTTTTTAGCAAAGATATCGTTACTCCAACAATATTATGTAAATGAAATAGAATACATAAATGTTGGGGAGTTTAAAGTTTCAAATAAGACGATAGAAGTTTTAAAAGTAGCGAAGAAACGGATGGAACGTTTTCAGCAAATATTAATAAATGAAGGGCATGTTTTATATGCAATTTTTCAAGGGGATACAGTTATTGATAAGGTTATAAGTAAAAAGATGAAAAAAGATGTATTGCAAATTACATCTGAACCAAGAGATTTGACGGTTGCATTAAAAAGATTTGATCCTATTTGTAATAGTTTAAGTCATAATATTAGAAAAGCGATCTCTTCTGATTTTGAAAAGTTGGCACGTTTTGTTAAGAATGAATTTGGTGAGCGTTGGTTAAAATCTTTAGATTATGGATTTCGGACATATAAAGAAGAGTTACCTATTTTTATTGCTGAACAAGGAGGAGAAATCATTGGTTTCGCTTGTTATGATGTTGTGAGAGGAAAGAAAGGGCTGTTTGGACCGATGGGTACAGTGAAACATAATCGTGTGAACGGTGTTGGGAAGACGTTATTGAATCATTGTTTATATGACATGAAGAAAAGCGGATATGAGTATGCAATTATAGGACAAGCAGGTCCGATTGAGTTTTACGAGCGATGCTGTAATGCACGTTTAATACCCATAGGAGATAATTAACTCTATCCCTTTGCTAAGAATGCAAGGGGATAGAGTTTTATTATGTATAAAGCAAATTACTAAACTTTTTTTAGAAAACGGTGTAGAATGGGGAGCGAAAGAAAGAAGGTGTGAAAATGGCCAGCTGGAAACGAAATTTAATGATTTGTTGGCTAGGTTGTTTTACCACTGCCGCCGGTATGAGTTTAGTAATTCCTTTTTTATCTTTTTATATTGAGGAATTAGGGGTGACCGGCACTTCTAGTATTGCACAGTGGTCGGGACTTGCATTTGGTGTGACATTTTTAATGGGTGCGATCGTATCACCAATATGGGGCAAGCTTGGTGATATACATGGACGGAAATTGATGCTTATACGTGCGAGCCTTGGTATGGCGATAATTATGACGCTTATGGGGTTTGTGACGGACGTGTATCAACTAGTCGCACTTCGGTTTTTAATGGGAGCGGTATCAGGTTTCCTTTCTACAGCGATGACATTTATTGCTGCAGAAACTCCGCAAGAACATTCAGGTTGGGCGATTTCTACAATCTCAACAGGAGGCGTGAGCGGTTCATTACTTGGGCCGATACTCGGAGGTTATTTGTCAGAGTTAATCGGAATGCGCCATGTTTTTCTAGTTACAGGAGCTTTCTTATTCCTTTCCTTTCTCATCGTCTTTTTCTTCTTACATGAAGAGAATCATTCTGCTAAAGCAAAAAAGGCACAGCCGAAAAAAGTATGGACGATGGTCCCGGCAAAACATTTAATAATAAGTTTATTTGTAGCAACGTTTATTATTCAGCTTGCAAATATGTCAATTCAACCTATTATTACGCTGTACGTAAAACATTTGGCAGGACCAGGAACAGATCATATTGAAATGATTGCAGGTGCAGTTATGTCTGCGACAGGATTAGCAGTTATTTTAGCAGCTCCGAAGCTAGGACGATTATCAGATCATATAGGTCCTCAAAAAACGTTAGTTGTAGCGTTGTTTGCTGCCGGAATTATTTTTATTCCGCAAGCATTTGTAACCTCAGCTTGGCAACTATTAATTCTTCGCTTTTTATTAGGTATTGCACAAGCAGGACTATTACCTTCCGTACAAACTCTACTAAAACAACATACGCCAACCCATGTAACGGGACGAATATTTGGATATAATCAATCGTTTCAGTTTTTAGGAAATATGATTGGGCCAGTACTTGGTGGGCAAATTGCAGCTCACGCAGGCTTCCAATATGTTTTCTTCTCTACATCATCATTATTATTTATTGCATGTATTTGGGTTTATTTTCATAGTAAGAATGCAGAGGTATCAGAGAAACAACATTTGGAAGTTAGTTAATTAGGTGAATGAACAGTAAAAAGGATGAAGCGATATTTGCTTCATCCTTTTTTATTAAAACTGAAGGCAAAGATAACTTAATGTACCTAGCTCGTAGCTACGGTGAATGACTTTTCCTGTCTGTTCACCACTACCCATTGCGATAAATAAAGGAACAAAATGCTCTGCTCGTGGTACTGCTAATTGTGCATGAGGCGCATTCTTCTCCCAATTAAACAATGCATCTTTATCATTGGTCTGCATATGTTTAATAATCCAATCATCAAATTCAATTGCCCAATTTTCAGGTGTTGTTTGATTCCATTTCAATACTCGTAAATTATGAACAGTAACACCGCTACCGATTACTAAAATATCTTCTTGTCCAAGTCCTTTTAGTGCTTCTCCAATTTCAAATTGTTCTTTTGCAGGGAGGAATGGATTTACTGATATTTGTATGACAGGAATATTTGCTTCTGGATACATACGATGCAGGAGTGTCCATGAACCATGATCTAACCCTCTCGTCATATTATGTCGGACTGGAATGTCTTTATTTTTAAATTTTGTTGCTAGCATAGATGCAATGCTAGAAGAGCCTTTCGCACGATATTTGATTTCGTATAACTCAGGAGGAAAACCTCCAAAGTCATAAATTGTTTCATATTCTTCATCTGAAGAGGAAATCGTTAATACTTCACTTTCCCAGTGAGCGGTAAAAATAACAATAGCTTTCGGTTTATATGTTTCTCCAAGTGTCTTTAAAAAGCGTGTATAGTCTGTATCTTGAATGGCAAGCATTGGTGAACCGTGTGCTAAAAATAGTGATGGCATCATAGTAGAAACCTCCTAAAAATTATATAGTTACTTTATGTAAGTAACTATATAATTTTATTTTAAGTCCGTCAAGAGAATAGTTTGAAAGATAAACAATGAATGCATTTGTCATAATAGAAGCAATTGCATATAATACATAATAAGAATAATGAATGGATATTCATTTTTTGAGATACATAATAGATTTGGGGGCTGACGAAATGAACGTACAGAAAAGTTTCGTTACGGCATTGGATGGATCGGAAATTTATTTGCGTAAGTGGTTACCAGAAGGAGATCCGCGAGGGATTATTCAAATTGCACATGGTATGACAGAACATGCAGGTGTTTATACAGACTTTATTGATGCTTTATTAGAAGCAGGATATGGTGTTTATGCTCATGATCATAAAGGGCATGGAAAAACAGTGAAAAGAGAAGAAGACTATGGTCATTTCGAACCAAATGTAGGTTGGAGTGAGGCTGTGTCTGATGTGATTTTTGTTTCGGAAATGATAAAAGAAGAGCAGACAGGTCCATTGTTTTTACTTGGACATAGTATGGGTTCTTTTTTATCAAGACGTGCTGTACAACTTAAAGGTGAACTATATGATGGATTTCTTATTTCAGGAACTGGTGGAAATCCAGGGCTTTTAGGAAGTATCGGTCATAAAGTAGCGACAATTGAGATGAAATTACGCGGGCCCAAAACGAAAAGCCCGATGCTAAACTTTTTATCTTTCGGAAACTTTAACTCGCACTTTAAGCCAAATCGTACAAAATTTGATTGGTTATCTTCAGATAATAGCCAGGTAGATAGATATATAAAAGATCCTTTATGTGGCTTTATTTGCACAACAAGTTTTTATCGAGAATTATTTCATGGTGTACTAGAAGTAAATAAAATAGAAGAATTCAAGAAAACACCAAAAAATCTTCCGATACATATATTCTCTGGAGATCGTGATCCTGTTGGAGATATGGGAAAAGGTGTAACAGAAGTTTATGAAAACTATAAAAAATGTGGTGTGAAAGACCTGACACTACGTTTATATGAAAATGGAAGACATGAAATGTTCCATGAAGTGAATAGAGATGAAGTGTTTAAAGATTTGATTTCTTGGTTAGATAGACATATTGTATGAGAAGAAACCTCACTTTTTTGAAGTGAGGTTTCTTTGAGGAAATGGAGGAAAGATTATGAGCGGATTTGTAAATAAAGAATATATAGAAATAGATTTTCAATATGAATTGATTAAAGAAGAGGAATTAAAAAATTGTACCTTCATAAAATGCCGTTTTAGAGGGGTAGATGCATCAGAAGTTTTTACTAAAAATTGTAATTTCATAGAATGTGATTTTACTGGTTCTCTTTTTAATGCTTCTATCCACCAAGGAACTACATTCGCAAATTGTAAGTTTGTTGGTGCGAATTTATTCGTATCTAAGTTTGAAGAATGTAAAATGACTGGATCCGATTTTGAAGAAGCGAATTTAGATGGAATAACAATAATATCCGGTGATTGGTCATATACAAATTTAAGGTTCGCGAACTTAAGTAAACAAATGCTAAAAGGTATACGTTTAATTGAAGCTGACTTATATGAATGTAATTTAGAAAAAGCAGATTTACGTGAAGCAGATTTAACAGGTGCACAATTAGGTAAGGCAAAACTTAGCGGTGCAGATTTAAAAGGAGCGATAGTTGATAGAGTTGATTTTAAAAGTTTTGATTTGAAAAATGTGAAATTAGACATAGCGCAGGCAGTTGCAGTAGCAAGATGTTATGGAGCTAAGGTGAACTGAATTGTTTGTAAAACCGTTCAAATTGCTGAACGGTTTTACAAATTATAATAGTAGTATAATAGTGAATGAGGTGTTTATAGTATGGAAGATAAAACATTAGGTTTACTACTAGATGTTGTTGGGGAATTATTTTCAGATGAAATTTCCATTGCAGTTTCGAATACGAAAGAATATATTTACTATCGGCCAAGTAAACGAATTGATTTAAAGATTAGCGTCGGGGATCCTATAAAGGAAGGGACGATTGCTCATAAAGCAATGATAACGAAGCAAAAAGCCTCTGAGTTTATTAACCGGGATGTTTTTGGTATTCCTTATCATGGAATGGCCGTACCATTTTCAAATAATAGCAAGATTGAAGGGTGCGTGACGGCAATTTATCCAGCTTTAACGGATGGCAAGTCAGTCGTTACTTTAAAAACAACAGACGGCTGGGTTCCGGTTCCTTTTTCAAAGGTCATGTATTTAGAGGCTAAAGATAAAAAGACGTATGTGAATTCAGAAGAGTTATCAGGAACACATAAATACTCGCTACAAGAATTCGAATACTTGCTTCCGAAAGATTCATTTATTAGATGTCACCGTTCATTTATTGTAAATGTTAATCATATTAAAGCGATTTATCCTGATACTCATTCTACTTTTTTACTTTCGATGGATAATGGGGAGAGAGTACCAGTTAGTCAATCATACGCCAGTTATTTCCGTAAGCTTCTAGGATTCTAGATTTTTCTGCTTTAGAGCCTAGATTTGCTGTTTTGTCTGAATTTTCGGCATTGTATACTAAAATTCCTATTTTGATGGTGTTAATGTGTAAAATAATTATGAATATTCATTGAGAGAGGGATTACATATGGAGAATAATTTGGATAGAATCAGGGATCAACGTTTAAAAGATCGGGTAGTTACACCTGAAGAAGCAGCTTCATGGATTGAAAGCGGAATGACTTTAGGCCTAAGTGGATTTACACGTGCTGGGGATGTAAAAGCAGTCCCATTTGCGCTAGTGAACCAAGTTAAGAATGATAAATCTTTTAAAGTAAATGTTTATACTGGAGCTTCCTTAGGTTCGGATGTAGATAAATTATTTGCTGAGGCAGGAATTTTAGGGAAGAGATTGCCATTCCAAGCCGATGCAACTATGCGAAAAGGAATTAATAACGGAGACTTTTTATTTGTGGATCAGCACTTATCTCATACAGCAGAGTTACTCCGTGCTGACGTTATGGATATAGATTTCGCTATTTTGGAAGCGGTTGCGATTACCGAGGACGGAATGATTATTCCAACCACTTCAATTGGAAATTCCTTAGCATTTTCCTTAAATGCTAAGTCTATTATTATTGAAATGAATATGGCCCAATCCGCGCAACTAGAGGGGCTGCATGATTTATATGAACCAGGAAAACAAGGGGAAAGGCTTCCAATTCCGCTAGTGAAAACGGATGATCGAATTGGAACGATCGGTATTCCGATTGATGTTGAAAAAGTGAAGGGGATTGTGTTTACGAATCAACTAGATTCGCCATCGACAATTGTTCCTCCGGATGAAGAAACTGTTATTATGGCACAGCATTTAATAGAGTTCCTTCGAAAAGAAGTAAAAGTAGGCCGATTAACAAATCATTTAGCGCCGTTACAATCAGGAATTGGTTCAGTTGCTAACGCAGTATTGCACGGAATGTTAGATTCAGAGTTTGAAGATTTAGAAGTATATTCCGAGGTTTTACAAGATGCGGTTTTTGATCTTATGGATGCTGGAAAAGTCAATTTTGCTTCTTGTTGTTCTATCACGCTTTCTGAAGAGAAAATGCAACAAGTATTTTCCAACTTTGAAAAATATCGTGACAAATTAATGATGCGCCCGCAAGAGATTTCTAATCATCCTGAAATCATTCGCCGCCTTGGATTAATCTCGATTAATACTGCTTTAGAATTAGATATGTACGGAAATGTCAACTCTACTCACGTTTTAGGTACAAAAATGATGAATGGTATTGGTGGTTCTGGTGATTTTGCAAGAAATGCACGCCTAGCTATCTTTGTTACGAAATCGATTGCAAAAGGTGGTAACATTTCAAGTATCGTTCCTTTCGTCTCTCATGTGGACCATACTGAACACGATGTAGATGTTATCGTTACTGAACAGGGGTATGCTGACTTAAGAGGGTTGGCGCCAAGAGAAAGAGTGGAACTGATTATTGAGAATTGCGCACATCCAATGTATCGTGATCAGCTAAGAGCTTATTACGAAGAAGCACAAGCAAGAGGTGGACAAACCCCTCATGTTTTAGAAAAAGCTTTTTCTTGGCATACGAATTATGCTGAAAATGGAACAATGCTTGAAGCAGTAGTAGAAACTATATAAATGAGTATCGTAAGAAATAGTAAAATGAATGGTTGAGTTTGAAGGTTAAAAGAAAAAGAGAACGCCAATTTTTGGAAATGGCGTTCTCTTTTTCTTTTGAAAAATTGTTATCCATAATACGGTGAAACTTTTTAGTTTTATGATAAGGATTTATAAAAGTAATCTCTTATCTACGGAAATAAGAGGTTTTTTTAATTACTTTTCGAATCATATTAATAGCTTACATATTGAAGATGGGGAGAAAGAATCATGAAGATAAGAAAAGCGGAATTAAGAGAAGCAAATGAATTAAGTGAACTCGCACTACATTCAAAAGCAATGTGGAACTATAGTGAAGAATTCATACTTGCTTGTAAGGAAGATTTAACAATTACAGAAGAGTACATAAAAAATAATTTTGTATATGTTTTAGAAAACGATAATACGAAGATTGGATTTTTCTCATTTTTACGTAATGATAAAGCTCTCGATTTTTTATACATTCATCCTCGTTGCAAAGGGAAAGGGTACGGGAAAATACTTTGGGAGTATGTAATAGAAAAAGCAAATGAACTAGGAATAAAAAGTTTTACAATTGATAGTGATCCGAATGCGAAAGGATATTACTTGAAGATGGGAGCAAAGTTAATCGGAGAGACGCCGTCAACGGTTTTTAAGGATCGACTATTACCGCTTTTGCAATATGATGTGTAAAACTATTAATGTCGGGGGAAGATGAGAGTGGATAATGTGAAGAAAAAACAAATATATGACATGTTAACAAAATCGTGGTCGATTGAAACAAGTTCAAAATGGACGAGCGAAAATCCGGCAAAGGGACAATGTGGTGTAACGGCTCTAGTTGTTCAAGACTTATACGAGGGAGAGATTAAAAAAACGAAAGTAGGAGAAGTATGGCACTTTTATAACCTTATAGATGGAAAGATGTTTGATTTTACAGAGACTCAATTCAATGGAAAATTGAATTATATGGATGAGAAATCAAATCGGGAAGAAGCATTTACGGATACAAATGAAAAACAATATAGCATTTTGAAGGAAAAGATAACGAAAGAATTAAAATTATCTTTTGACTCTTAATCTTTAATAAGTTACTATAATGGTGGTAACTTATTAAAGGGAACTTCATAGAGTTGAAAGGGGAAATACTTTTGAAAACAACTTATGTAAACGCTACAATCGTAACGATGAATGAACAAAACGAAGTGATAGAAAATGGATATATCATTGTAGAAAATGATCAAATTATAGATGTAAAGAGCGGAGAATTCGCTAATGATTTTGAAGTAGATGAAGTAATTGATATGAAAGGAAAGTGGGTTTTACCAGGGCTTGTAAATACACATACACACGTTGTAATGAGTCTCTTAAGAGGTATTGGCGATGATATGTTATTACAACCATGGCTTGAGACGAGAATTTGGCCACTTGAAAGTCAGTTTACTCCAGAGCTTGCGGTCGCTAGCACGGAATTAGGATTACTTGAAATGGTGAAAAGTGGTACAACATCATTCTCTGACATGTTCAATCCAATTGGAGTAGATCAAGATGCAATTATGGAAACGGTATCAAGGAGTGGAATGCGAGCTGCTGTTTCAAGAACTTTATTTAGCTTCGGAACGAAAGACGATGAAAAGAAAGCAATTGAAGAAGCTGAGAAATATGTGAAGCGTTATTATAACGAAAGTGGTATGTTAACTACGATGGTTGCACCACATAGTCCATATACATGTTCTACAGAACTGTTAGAAGAATGCGCACGTATTGCAGTAGAAAATCAAACGATGGTTCATATTCATCTTTCGGAAACAGAGCGTGAAGTACGTGATATTGAAGCACAGTACGGAAAACGTCCAGTAGAATATGCAGCAAGTTGTGGGTTGTTTAAACGCCCAACAGTTATTGCACACGGTGTAGTATTAAATGAAAATGAGCGTGCATTTTTAGCAGAACATGACGTTCGAGTAGCTCATAATCCGAATAGTAATTTAAAACTAGGATCGGGTATAGCGAATGTAAAAGCGATGCTAGAAGCAGGAATGAAAGTTGGAATTGCAACAGATAGTGTTGCATCTAACAACAATTTAGATATGTTTGAAGAAATGCGCATAGCAACTTTATTACAAAAAGGTATTCATCAAGACGCAACAGCATTACCAGTTGAAACAGCTCTTTCTCTTGCGACAAAAGGAGCTGCGGAAGTAATTGGCATGAAACAAACGGGATCACTTGAGGTTGGAAAGTGTGCTGATTTTATTACGATTGATCCGTCTAATAAACCGCATTTACAACCAGCAGATGAAGTGTCATCGCACCTTGTATATGCTGCTAGTGGAAAAGATATAAGTGATGTAATTATTAACGGTAAACGTGTTGTTTGGAATGGTGAATGTAAAACATTAGATGAAGAGCGTATTATATTTGAAGCGAGTCGTTATAAACGTGGTTTACAAAGATAAGTATTTACATGTCAGTTGAAAAAGCTATCCTTTTTAAAAAAAGGATAGCTTTTTTTGAACGAATAAATATTCAAAAGAATGTCGCATCTTTCTATTAGTATTTCTGCTATAATATATTACGCTTTATAATATTTTATATTTAAGGAGAACAATTCATGAAGCTAAAAAAGAGCCATTTAATGGTAATGGCACTTGTTACATCTTTATTATTAACAGCTTGTAATAATAAAGCGAATAAAAGTGATACAGAGGCTAAAAAACAAGTGCTAAATGTAACGGTATCAGAAGAAATTCCTTCTCTTGATACTGCGAAAACAATGGATGGTACGTCAGCACACGTTATGCAAAACATATTTGAAGGATTGTATGTGCTAGATGATCAAGATCAGCCTATTCCAGCAGTAGCAAAATCATTTGAAAGAAGTGAAGATGGTAAAAAATATACATTTGAATTGCGTAAAGATGCAAAATGGTCAAATGGTGATAATGTAACAGCAAATGATTTTATGTTTGCGTGGAAACGTGCGATTAATCCTGAAACAGCATCTCAATATGCATACATGCTCTTTCAGGTGAAAAATGCGAAAGAAATAAATAAGGGAACAATGCCACTTGATGAACTTGGGATTAAAGTCATAAATGATTATAAGTTAGAAGTTGAACTCGAACAGCCGATTCCATATTTCTTACAGTTATTAGCTTTACCTATATACTTACCACAGCATGAATCATTTTTGAAAGAACAAGGGGGCAATTACGGGCTTGAACCTAGTAATCTCATATATAATGGCCCATTCGTGTTAGAAACATGGAAGCATGAACAAGAATTTCAATTGAAGAAAAATGATACATATTGGGATCAAAAGAAAGTGAAGTTAGACGAAATAAACTTTCATATCGTAAAGGATACAATGACGGCTGTAAATTTATATGAAGCTGGTAATTTGGACCGGGTGCCTATTAATTCGCAAATTGTAGATAAGTATAAAGGGAATAAGGAATTACACATGTCGAGTGATCCTGGAATTGCTATGCTACGTTTTAATGAAAAAAATAAGGCGTTAGCAAATAAAAAAGTGCGTCAGTCTATCTCATTAGCGTTAAATAAAGAAGATTTTGTTACTCACTTTATTAATAACGGGGCAAAACCTGCAAGTGGACTTGTACCAGTTGGTCACGTGAATGAAGAGATTGGAAAAGATTTTAGAAAAGAGAACGGAGATATTTCTTCATATGATTTACAAAATGCGAAAAAGGTTTGGGAAGAAGCGAAAAAAGAACTTGGAGTAGAGCAAGTAAACCTCGAGTTTTTAACGTTTGAACAAGATAACGCAAAACGTATGACGGAATATATAAAAGGTGACTTAGAAAAGAATTTGCAAGGATTAACGATACAAATTAAACAACAGCCGTTTAAACAAAAGTTACAACTAGAACAAACAGGCGATTACGATATATCTATGGTAAATTGGGGACCTGATTATAAAGATCCAATTAGTTATTTAGAGTTATTTACGACGAGTAATCCGAATAATAAAATGAGTTACTCTAATTCTCGTTACGATGAATTAATAAAGAAAGCGAAAAATGAGCTAGTACTAGATCAAGAGAAACGCTGGGAAGCTCTGCAAGAGGCTGAACGTATTCTATTAGAGGACGCTGCGATAGCACCGCTTTATCACATTGGCTCAGCTTATGTACAAAAGGACTATGTAAAAGGAATTGAGAAGCATCAATTTGGTGGCGTGTATACGTATAAAAATGCTTATATTGATAAGAAGTAAATAAAAAAACCTTATTTTTAAAAGAATAGTCAATGACTATTCTTTTATTTATTACCTCGGTATTTTACATGAAACTCGTTAAAGAAGAGGATTTTCAAAACAAAAGTAAACATATTCTTTATATTCAGCAACTGTCATTTTATTTAATTCAGCTAAGTGGCGAACAACAACGAGTAGCAATTGCTAGGGCACTATCTTACAATGTTGATTTACTTATTGCTGATGAACCAACAGCACATACCCTTTACTATTTCTATAGTCGTACTTAAATAAACGATATTCCGTAAAGTCTTGATAGTGATGGACGGGACCCCAATTAAAATTTCTTAAACTTAATTGGACTTACCATTAAGAGAGCGAGGATTAATGTAATCCATGCATTGCTATATGAAAACAATGCCATGCCAGCCAATGGTAATCCAGCAGCTGGAATCGGTAATCCCTTAAAATATCCAATGGTTGGTTTAACACTAAATTTAGCTAATCTTAAAGCACCCATCGTTGGGAAAAGGATAAATGCCAAAGAAGTTAAAACAGAGGGTGTTGCTATCGAATGAAATAAAAGTGCAGGAGCAACCCCGAAACTAACAATATCAGCTAAGGAATCTAATTCTACACCAAACTCACTGTTCACTTTTAATTTTCTCGCAATCCTTCCATCAAGAAAATCAAAAACAGCTGAAAAGAAAATGAAAATGGAGGCTACTTCCAAATAGTCATTCATATTCATAGTAATTGAAAAAACACCGCACAATAAATTTCCAATCGTAAATAAATTCGGTATAGCTTTTACAGTCTGATTGAACAAGGTTGTCCCCCCTAAGTTGATTAAATTTCACATTTATGTAGCATTTTCTATATATTCTTCCGTTATTCTTAAAAATATATGACCACTGTATGCTAAGTAAATTTCGACAAGAGAAAAGCTGATTTCCTGTCCGTTAATAAGGGTTCTACCAGCGCTATTTTTGCGGCTCATATGTATAAACTTGTTAAAAAAGAATTTGTAAATGGTGTTATTATTACAGAACCATATAAATATGGAACGCATATCTCACGTATTGACCTTACTTTTACAAAGCAAGAGGGAAAGCTGGTTTTAAAAGATAAAACCGCTACGGCTATACCTGAAAAAACCTTACTTTTAAAAGTAAGGTTTTTTTACACATAAATTCTATTAAACAGATTTTAATAAAGAATAAAAATTCGTATCATAGGGGATATCATCTTGATACATATAGTTTTTTAGAACACCTTCTTTTTCAAAACCTAATTTTAATAGCACTTTATTTGAAGCCTCGTTTTCAAGAAAGACAATTGCACCGATCCGTTTTAAATGTAGCGTGTGGAAACCATATGATAAAACGTCAGAAACCGCTTCAGTGGCATACCCATTTCCCCAGTGTTCAGGGAGAAAGGCATAACTTATATTTGCTCGTTTGTGCTCAGAAGACCAATCGTGAAAACCAATTGTCCCAATGAGTTCTTTCTTATCTTTTAATTCGATTCCCCATTTTATACCGTTTCTTGCATTGTAACTCAGTTTAAAATTATTAATGATTTGTTTTACTTGATCAACATCCTGTAATGGTTTTTGACCATAATAGCGCAGTACATCAGTATTAGAAAAACATTGTAGTATACCTGGTGCATCTTCTTCAGTAAGTTCTCGCAAAATGAGTCGATCGGTTTTTAATATAGGAAACATGCCTTCACTCCATTTCTTTTGAAACTCGAATGTGTTGTTATTATATAATTTAATCTGAAAATAAAGATTATTCAAGAGGGAAGTAAGGTTTGGATTTGTGATAAAATTGATTGTGGAATATATTTCAAAAAGAGGTACATACATAAGTGATAAGTAAAAGAGAATTACTTCACTAAAAAAGGTATTCCAGTTTTATTGGAATACCTTTTTTCATTACCCTATAAATGTTTGATACAGTAAGAAAATATTTAAAATGATAACAAGTGCAGCAATGATCCAAGCGATAAAGGTTGTTATGCGGTGATTAACGAGTGCACCCATAATTTTTTTACTGCTTGTAAACATGATAAGTGGTACTAATGCAAAAGCAATACCGAATGATAAGACGACTTGGCTCATGACTAAAGCGTAAGTTGGATTTACACCTAAAGCGATAATAACTAATGGTGGAATCATTGTAATAAAGCGGCGTAAATATAACGGAATATGCATTCGAATGAATCCTTGCATAATAATGTCACCTGACATTGTACCGACAGAAGAGCTAGATAGTCCTGCTGATAAGAGCCCAATCCCAAATAACGCAGCTGATACAGGACCGACTAAGTTGCTAAACTGAGTGTATGCCACATCTAAATCTTCAACGTGCATACCGTTTTTAAAGAATAGTGCAGCTGCTACAATTAACATACTCGCATTAATTGCTCCAGCGATAACCATTGCAATAATAATATCGATAAATTCGAAACGGAAAATCTTTTTCTTTTGTTCGTCAGTTGTTCCGACCACACGGCGTTGTGTCAATGCAGAATGTAAATAGATTGCATGTGGCATAACTGTTGCGCCTAATATCCCTGCTGCAAGTAATATACTGTCTACACCTTGGAATTTTGGAATGAAAAGTCCTGAAAGTAGAGGGCTTAATTCTGGCTTTGCATAAAAAACTTGAATCCCAAATGCTATTACTACAATAAAAATCATCCCTGTAATAATAGCTTCTAGTGGACGAAATCCTCTGCGTTGAAACTCAAGAATAATAAATGATCCGACTGCTGTAATTAAAGCAGCTGGTAACATCGGAATTCCAAATAATAAATACAATCCGAGTGCTGCCCCGATAAATTCAGCTAAATCTGTAGCCATAATAACGAGTTCACCTTGAATCCATAAGCCAATAGACACAGGTTTTGGAAAGTGTTCGCGAGCGATTTCAGGTAAATTATTTCCCGTAGCAATTCCTAATTTAGCGGATAAAGTTTGGATTAATACTGCCATTAAGTTAGAAGCGAATATAACCCATAATAGTAAATATCCATATTGTGAACCAGCTGCGATATTTGTAGCAAAGTTACCAGGGTCAATATAAGCAACTGACGCGATAAAAGCGGGTCCTAAAAACGGTAACAGTCTTTTCCAACCTTTCGTTTCGCCACTTAAAGCTAAGTGTGCTGATTGAACAGTTGTACTTTGAGAAGGGACTTGTTCATCTTTTGTTATATCTTTATTCATAGTAGTTTTCCCCTTTGAAATGTTAACTTGATGAAATTATTGTATTTATTTTTACCCATTATTTCAATACATTTAAATGTATGAGATGATATTTTTATTTGAACATAAATGTTTCCTTAGTGCAAATTATATGCCTTTATGCAATGGATGGTGTGGTGTTATAAAAAATTGGGAGTTTATGGTGTGGTGACGTGGGGAAACATAATAAATTAAAGGGCTATTTTTGAAATTTATGTGAACATAAAGCCTATAATACAGCATATTAATTGATGGAAATGGATTTGTATGATATATAATATATTGGGATTACAACATAACCATAGTGTTTTGGTGTGTAATCTTGTTTTTTATTTTTGTTAACTTATAGAAAAAATTGTAAATAGAAGAAAATAGGCTAAGTACAATTTAGTGTGTATTTTCTTATTATATATGTTTTGATATGAACGTTAACTTATACATGATTTTAAAAATTAGATAGGTGGTAGAAATACATTGGCAACTACAAAACCATATAGAGTATTACTATATTACATGTACACAACAATTGAAAACCCAGAAGAATTTGCTGAACAGCATTTAGTATTTTGTAATTCACTTGAATTAAAAGGAAGAATTCTTGTAGCTAAAGAAGGAATTAATGGAACTTGTTCTGGAACTGTAGAACAAACAGAGAAATACATGGAAGCAATGAACAACGATCCACGCTTTGACGGTATCGTATTTAAAATAGATGAAGAAGAAGGGCACGCATTCAAGAAAATGCACGTACGTCCTCGTCCAGAGTTAGTTACACTTCGTCTAGAAGATGACATTAACCCACACGAAATAACTGGTAAGTATTTAGAGCCAAAAGATTTTTATGAAGCAATGAAACAAGAAGATACAGTTATCATTGATGCACGAAATGATTATGAGTTTGATTTAGGACACTTTAAAGGTGCGATTAAACCGGATATTGAATCATTCCGTGAATTACCAGACTGGATTAGAGAAAATAAAGAAACACTTGAAGGCAAAAAGATTTTAACGTACTGTACAGGCGGAATTCGCTGTGAGAAATTCTCTGGTTGGTTAGTTCGTGAAGGCTATGAAGATGTAAGTCAGCTTCACGGCGGAATTGTAACGTACGGAAAAGATCCAGAAGTACAAGGTGAGCTATGGGATGGACAATGTTACGTGTTCGATGAGCGTATCGCTGTACCAGTAAACCAAAAAGAACATGTTATTGTTGGTAAAGACCACTTTACTGGTGAACCTTGTGAGCGCTATGTAAACTGTTCAAATCCAGAATGTAACAAGAAAATTTTATGTTCTGAAGAAAACGAAGCGAAACACTTACGCGCATGTTCTCATGAATGTCGTGTAAGCCCACGTAACCGCTACGTAATACAACATGAATTAACTGAAGAACAAGTAGCTGCTGCATTAGAGAAAATCGAAGCAGGGAAGTAAGTGAAATTCGTGTAATAAAAAAGGGTACTCCAAACTTTATGGTGGAGTACCTTTTTTATATTGTCCGGTTCTGTTTTTTTGTCGGTAAGTCGATATATCTGGAAAATCGCCGATATATTTTGAGTTGCGCTGATATATTTAAAAAATCGCTGATATATTTCGAGTTGCGCCGATATATTCGAAAAATCGCTGATGAAAATTTCATTTACTGAAGTGCGCCACATATGGAAAATTTGAAAATAAACTTCATTACTTCTTATCATCTTTCTCTTTCACAGCAGATAGTACAGTTTGTTTTACCCATGCTTGTCTTCTTCGATGCTGTATACCCCATTGGTATAAACTTTGTGCACCTAAAATAAAGGAAATGACTATACCGCTAATTGCTATTAACAGTGCGAAAAGTTCAAGAGGCGATGATATTTTGTTTGAATCTGTGTTTCTTAAAAGGTCAATCATAGTAAACCCTAACATTTGGCCCACCACAGAGTAGAGAGTTAAAATTAATAATAAAAGGCTATCTTTTTTAGCGGCGACATTTTCTTGATATTTAAACAAACCATCAAGATTTTGTTTCGCGTTCGAGTATAAAATTTCAATGTTAAAAAGTTTTCTTAAGCGGAAGAAAATATCTTCACTTTGTGATTGAGATACTAATTCTAAAGAAAAATAATTCGCTGTAAACGAATTGATAGAGTAAATTAATTTCTCTATTTCATTTGTATCTTGTTCAATATTTAGTTCAGCATAAGCGTTCGCCATCTTTAATAAAACAACTTTATGGAATAGGTTTAATAATAAAGCGTAATAAAATTCTCCGTACATTTGACTAGCAAGTTTAGTGACTTCTCGTTCACCTTCATTTGTTATACATGTGAAAATATGTTCTTCCATAATAAAATAACGGTTAGGAGCCCATCTTTGATAAGAATGCTTTGTTAAATAATCGTGAATATAAGGAACATTATTTGCGCTAATATACGGCTTACCATCGTCTGTTAATCCGGAAAGACTGGAAGCTCGATATACATCAACTACATGAAGGTCTGACTTTTTGTTAATAGATAATAAGGTTTGTACATACATTCGTTGGTCTTCAAAGAAGGGGAATGTTTGAAAGTATGAACTCCGCAACCTCTTATTCTCAAAGAAGTCTGTTAAGCCATGAAATAAATCGCCGAATATAAGTTTTTCTACTTGTGAATATTTTTTTCCATCACATTCAATACAAATGGTCTCAGTTGTATCATTTCTAGTTTCAAGCACACGGAAGCGAGAAGCGAATTCGATGGCTTCTGATAATGTCATGTTTGGAGCGGTTTTGACTTCTGTTCGAATTGTTAAGAAGCCAAGCTCATAAGGACAAAGTGTTACATCAATAGAATGTATCTTGAATGGAACGGAAATAAGATTTGTTGTTAAATGTCCATTTAAATTAAGATCTTTAGAAAAGCGCTGTAGTCCCTTTTGATGTTCTGAATGAGGAAAAAGAATTTTATTCGTAAATGAAAGATAGTATGCTTCCATCTTTTGATGTGAAACTTGAAACTGCCCGTAATATGTATTTTCATCTTCAAGATGATCAAGTCGAAAAGGACGGAAATTATTTTTTTGTAAGAAAGGGAACATATTTTGTTCATATCCAGTTTTAAACGAAAACGGGAATATAAATTGAAATATAGCTGTTGTTACATCTTTTTCTTCGATTGTTTGTATTGCCTCCATTTACATAGTTTCCTTTCAATATAGGCTATAGAAACAACATGCCCAAATCTTATTAAAAATAACCGCCGTTTTTTCATTCAATTAAGAATGAAAATTCAGCTGATTTATTAGGAGACATGTATAATATTATGTATACTAAAAGTAGTGAATTTGTCTTTTAAAGGGGGATGTAATATGCGTATTTTAGTGCTAGGAGCTGGAGGCGTTGGAGGTTTTTTTGGTGGACGACTAGTAGAAAAGGGAGAAGATGTAACTTTTCTCGTGCGTAATAAACGGAAACAACAATTAGAGGAAAAAGGTCTTGTTATCAGAAGTATTAACGGCGATTTTTCATTTCAACCGAAATTGATAACGAAAGAAGATAGAACGTCTCCATTTGATGTAATTGTATTCTCAACAAAAGCGTATCACCTAAATGAAGCGATAACAGATTTGAAACCATTTGTAGGAGAGGATACAGTAATAATCCCATTGTTAAATGGTATCGCTCATTTAGCACTATTACAAAAGGAATTCGGTGAAGAAAAGGTGATGGGTGGTTTATGCTTTATTGAAACGACATTAAATAACGAAGGGGATGTCGTGCAAACTAGTGCTGCCAACAGACTTGTATTTGGGGAAATTAAGCCTCAAGATGCAGAGAGGATGCAGCGTATTTCGGAAGTATTTGCGGGTACGAAAGCTAGTTTTGTATTAAGTGAAAATATTACACAAGATATGTGGCACAAATATTTATTTATTACTGTAATGTCAGGTGTGACAACATTAATGCGTGCACCAATAGGCCCGATTCGTGAAAGTGAAGGTGGACGTGATTTTATTCGAAACTTATTTGAAGAATCAGTGCAAATCATGAAATCCATAGAGGCTCCAGTTAAAGATAATATTGTTGAGGAACATATGAAAACGATTGATAAAATTTCTTATGATATGAAGTCATCTATGCAGCGCGATATGGAAAAAGGCTCGCTCATTGAAGGAGAACATTTACAAGGATATTTACTGGATTTAGCAGAGCAATTTTCTATAGAAGCACCTTTATTAGGCGCTGTATATCAAAATTTAAATGTATATGAAAAAGTGATTTTAACTAAAGAAATAGTATGAAAAAGAGCAAAGGATAGCAACATATAAATGTTGCTATCTTTTTTGTTTTTATTTTTGACAACTTATTCGTTTCTTTTCGTTCTTTCTGTCGTATTTCTTTCTTTTTCACGGTTACCATAAAACTGATTAATTTCATTTGCTAATGCATCTAAATATGAATCAGAAAAAATAGGCTTCTTTTCTTTAGACATATGGGTCTCCTTTATCAATTTTTTAGTATTCATTATGTATATTTACGGGCGGATTATGCGCAATCATTTTAAATTTTTATTTTTTAAAATTTTTGTTTACATTTTGAAAATAAAGGAGTATTATAATCCACAGTTTCAATTTTCTAAATCGCTGAAACCGCATGGTGCGGGGGACCCGTTCTTACGGATTAGTACATAATCCGATGGGGTGAATCCTTGAAAAAAGGTAGGGCTACTCATAGGCCCGAATCCGACAGCTAACCTCGTAAGCGTTATATTGAGAAGGAAGGTGGAGCTTGTGCGACAAAAAAAATAATGTCTACAAGTCTATTTCGCTATGGCTTGTAGACATTTTTTGTTTTCTGAAGAAATAGTTTGCTGGCTGTAACTAGCAGAAAAGTTCGTACAAAATTATTGGAGAGTGGACAGCAGTGGTTTCATCTATCAAAAGGTTTTTAATTGGAAGGCCGTTAAAATCAACTGAGTTAGGAGAGCAAAAGCTTAATAAAACAAAGGCGCTAGCCATTTTATCTTCTGACGCATTGTCATCGGTTGCATACGGGCCAGAGCAAATATTAATCGCATTAGCAGGTCTTGGAGCAATAGCTTATTGGTATTCCATTCCGATAGCTGTTGGGGTATTAGTGTTATTAACTGCTCTTATTTTATCTTATCGCCAAATTATTTTCGCTTACCCTCATGGCGGAGGCGCATACGTAGTATCAAAAGAAAATTTAGGTATGAATCCAGGATTAATAGCTGGAGGGTCTTTATTAGTCGATTATATTTTAACTGTTGCAGTAAGTGTATCTGCAGGTACCGATGCGCTCACGTCTGCTTTTCCTAGCTTACATGCACATAGTGTAATTATTGCAGTTGTATTTGTTATATTAATTACGATATTAAATTTAAGAGGGGTAACGGAATCAGCTTCCATTTTAGCATATCCAGTTTATTTATTCGTTTTAGCACTATTTATATTAATTGGTGTAGGGATATATAATATTTTAACTGGTCACGTGTCACCGACTTTACACACGCCGATTGGAACACCAGTTGCAGGAATTAGTTTGTTCTTACTGTTACGAGCATTTGCTTCAGGAAGCTCTGCTTTAACGGGTGTTGAGGCGATATCTAACGCAATTCCAAACTTTAAAGATCCTGCACCTAACAATGCAGCGAAAACATTGCTTGCAATGGGTGCATTACTTGCAGTTTTATTTTCAGGAATTGTCTTTTTAGCTTATTATTACGGAATTAATCCAAGTAAGGAAGTAACAGTCGTTTCACAAATTGCTGAACAAACTTTTGGACGTAATTTCATGTACTATTTCATACAAGGTACAACAGCTTTAATATTAATTCTTGCTGCTAATACAGGTTATTCTGCATTTCCGCTATTAGCAGTTAATCTTGCGAAAGATAAGTTTATACCGAGAATGTTTACGATTAGAGGAGACCGCCTAGGTTACTCAAACGGTATTATTATACTTGGAATCGCTTCAATTATTTTAATTGTAGCTTTCCAAGGGCAAACAGAACATTTAATCCCGTTATATGCAGTAGGTGTATTTATTCCATTTACACTTTCTCAAACTGGGATGGTATTAAAATGGCTTCGTGAAAAACCTGAAGGATGGGCTTTGAGATTAACGGTCAATTTAATTGGTGCAGTCATTAGTTTTATCGTAATGAGTATGTTCTTTTTAACTAAATTCGCACAAGTTTGGTCGATCCTTATTTTCTTACCTGCCATTATCTTCTTGTTCCATCGAATTAAGAAGCATTATGATGCAGTGGGGGATCAATTAAGTTTAAAAACTTGTGAACCACTTGTTCCGATTGAAGGGAATGTAATTGTCGTTCCTGTAGCAGGTATGACTCATGTAGTAGAAAATTCACTGAACTATGCGAAGGCACTTTCCGCGGATCAAGTTATCGCTGTATATGTTGCCTTTGACAGAGAAGAGGAAAAGAAATTTGAAGAGAAATGGCAGAAGTGGCAGCCAGAAGTAAGACTTGTTACATTACATTCTCATTATAGAAGTATCATTCAGCCGTTAACAAAGTTCATTGATACAGTGCAATATAAAGCGAGTGAATCAAATTATCGGGTTACAGTCGTTATACCACAGTTTATTCCGAAAAAAGGCTGGCATAACATTCTTCATAATCAATCTAGTTTACTCATTCGTGCGTATTTACTCTATAAAAGAAATGTTGTTATTACGACAGTTCCATATCATTTGAAAAAGTAATAAGATTTTTTAAGGATAGCTTCACGAAACTGAAGCTATCCTTTTTGTGTATATGCTATGCATAATTGCATATAGGTCTTAAAATTATATTACAATAATATTATCACTTATGAGTAAACAGTGTTTTTTGTTGTGATATATGGATATTTTAATTGAGAAAGTTAATCGGATTTTATTTTGGAATAAAGACATGAGGGCTTGAAAATAAAGGGAATTAAAATACTTCTTTACGGTAGATAAATAGCTGTGTTTAAATGACCTTACAGTACAAAACTTAAATAAAAACAAAACGGAATTTCATATTTACGTGCGTTATTTAGCTTAAAATGAATAATATTTTCATGTAATATATTCACTGTGTGAATGTAGAAATTGCGATGAAACAGAAATTTTATACAATATTATTCATACTAAGCACATATGAAAAGTTATGAAGTGTTTTATAACAATAAGTAAGTACTGTGGAAATAAAGTTTGAGAGAGGTGGTTCGTACATGACTCACGGTGAGAACGTTCTCTATTTTTAACCATCTCAAATCATTTGCAAGAAAATAGAATAATAAAATGGGATAGTAATAGTTACTAATACATAGGAGGAGTTAAAGTGAAAAAAACTTTAATTACAGGGTTATTGGTTACAGCAGTATCTACGAGTTGCTTCATTCCTGTAAGCGCTTACGCTAAGGAGGCGCAACCAGAAGTGAAAACAGTATATGCACAAAATGTAATTGCTCCAAATACATTATCCAATTCAATTAGAATGTTAGGATCACAGTCACCGCTTATACAAGCATACGGATTGGTTATTTTACAACAGCCAGACATTAAGGTGAATGCGATGAGCAGCTTAACGAATCATCAAAAGTTTGCAAAGGCAAATGTACGAGAGTGGATTGATGAATATAATCCGAAGCTAATCGATTTAAATCAAGAGATGATGAGATATAGCACTCGATTTAATAGCTATTATAGTAAGCTCTATGAACTAGCAGGAAACATAAATGAAGATGAACAAGCAAAAGCAGATTTTACAGGCGCATATGGAAAATTACAATTACAAGTACAAAGCATTCAAGAGAGTATGGAGCAAGATTTATTAGAGTTAAATCGATTTAAAACGGTATTAGACAAAGATAGTAGCAACTTATCAATTAAAGCTGATGAAGCAATAAAAACACTACAAGGATCAAGTGGAGATATTGTGAAATTAAGAGAAGATATTAAAAGAATTCAAGGGGAAATTCAAGCTGAATTAACGACTATTTTGAACAGGCCTCAAGAAATTATTAAAGGTTCTATTAATATCGGTAAACAAGTATTTACAATTACAAATCAAACTGCGCAGACGAAAACAATTGATTTCGTTTCTATCGGTACTTTAAGTAATGAAATTGTAAATGCTGCCGATAGTCAAACGAGAGAAGCAGCTCTTCGCATTCAGCAAAAGCAAAAAGAGCTACTACCACTTATTCAAAAGTTATCACAAACTGAAGCAGAGGCGACACAAATTACATTTGTTGAAGATCAAGTAAGTAGCTTTACAGAACTAATCAATCGTCAAATTACAACTTTAGAAACGTTATTAACGGATTGGAAAGTTTTAAACAATAATATGATCCAAATTCAAAAGAATGTTGAAGAAGGCACATATACAGACAGTAGTTTACTTCAAAAACATTTCAATCAAATTAAAAAAGTAAGTGATGAAATGAATAAACAAACAAATCAATTTGAAGATTACATTACAAACGTTGAAGTACATTAAGCAAAAAAATAATTAGCGATATAGGGAGAGAAGAAAAATGACAAAAAAACCATATAAAGTAATGGCTCTATCAGCACTTATGGCAGTATTTGCAGCAGGAAACATCATGCCAGCCCATACGTATGCAGCTGAAAGCACCGTGAAACAAGCTCCAGTTCATGCGGTTGCAAAAGCTTATAATGACTATGAAGAATACTCATTAGGACCAGAAGGCTTAAAAGATGCAATGGAAAGAACAGGTTCAAATGCTTTAGTAATGGATCTGTACGCTTTAACAATTATTAAACAAGGTAATGTTAACTTTGGTAATGTATCATCTGTTGATGCGGCTTTAAAAGGAAAAGTCATTCAGCATCAAGATACAGCGAGAGGAAATGCGAAGCAATGGTTAGATGTATTAAAGCCACAGCTTATTTCAACGAATCAAAATATTATCAATTACAATACGAAATTCCAAAACTATTATGATACTTTAGTTGCTGCGGTAGATGCAAAAGATAAAGCGACTCTTACAAAAGGGTTAACTAGATTATCAAGTAGTATTAATGAAAATAAAGCGCAAGTAGATCAGTTAGTAGAAGACTTGAAGAAATTCCGAAATAAAATGACGTCGGATACGCAAAACTTTAAGGGTGATGCAAATCAAATTACATCTATTTTAGCAAGTCAAGATGCAGGAATCCCGCTTCTGCAAAATCAAATTACAACGTACAATGAAGCAATTAGTAAATATAATGCAATTATTATCGGTTCATCAGTGGCGACAGCACTAGGCCCAATTGCAATTATCGGTGGTGCAGTAGTTATTGCGACAGGTGCAGGAACGCCGCTAGGGGTCGCATTAATTGCAGGTGGTGCAGCAGCTGTAGGTGGTGGTACAGCTGGTATCGTATTAGCGAAGAAAGAGCTTGATAATGCACAAGCTGAAATTCAAAAAATAACAGGACAAGTTACAACCGCTCAATTAGAAGTAGCTGGATTAACAAACATTAAAACACAAACGGAGTATTTAACAAATACAATTGATACTGCAATTACAGCGTTGCAAAACATATCAAATCAATGGTATACAATGGGATCAAAATACAATTCTTTACTTCAAAATGTAGATTCTATTAGTCCAAACGACCTTGTTTTCATTAAAGAAGATTTAAACATTGCGAAAGATAGCTGGAAAAACATTAAAGACTATGCAGAAAAAATTTATGCTGAAGATATTAAAGTAGTGGATACGAAAAAAGCATAATAGTAATTAAACTGTTTCAGCATTATGTATAGATAAATGATTTTCAAATAATAGAGAGCTCCTGTTCAGTAGTGAGCAGGAGCTCTTTTTACCTCTAACGTTTCATATCCTCATAAAAAGAATAGGTGATAAGTATGCGTAATAATTTCTATAAAAAATGTCTTTTAACGATAATGATTGCTGGAGTCGCAACGAGTAATGCGTTTCCTTTACATCCTTTTGCAGCAGAACAAAACGTAAAGACACTACAAGAAAATGCGAAAAATTATTCTCTCGGACCAGCAGGATTCCAAGATGTAATGGCACAAACGACATCAAGTATGTTTGCAATGGATTCATATGCAAAATTAATTCAAAATCAGCAAGAGACTGATTTGAGTAAAATAAGTTCCATTAATAGTGAGTTTAAAGGAAATATGGTTCAGCATCAAAGAGATGCAAAAATTAATGCGGCGTATTGGTTAAATAATATGAAGCCTCAAATTATGAAAACGGACCAAAATATTATTAATTACAATAATACTTTTCAAGCGTACTATAATAGCATGCTAGTAGCGATTGATCAAAAGGATAGCGGTAAATTAAAAGCGGATTTGGAAAAGTTATATGCGGATATTGTAAAGAATCAAAATGAGGTAGATGTATTATTAGGGAATTTGAAAGCTTTTCGCGATAGAATGGCGAAAGACACAAATAGTTTTAAAGAGGATACAAATCAATTAACAGCAATTTTGGCTAGTACGAATGCAGGTATTCCAGCATTAGAGCAACAAATAAATACATATAATGATTCAATCAAAAAGAGTAATGATATGGTTATCGCTGGTGGTGTACTTTGCGTAGCGCTAATAACATGTCTTGCTGGCGGACCGATGATTGCAATTGCGAAAAAAGATATCGCAAATGCAGAAAGAGAAATAGCCAATTTAAAAGATAGAATTTCTGGAGCACAAGCAGAAGTAGCAATTTTGACTGATGTGAAAAATAAAACAACAAATATGACAGAAACAATTGATGCAGCAATTACAGCACTGCAAAACATATCAAATCAATGGTATACAGTAGGTGCGAAATATAATAACTTACTACAAAACGTAAAAGGAATGAGTCCAGAAGAATTTACATTTATAAAAGAAGATTTAAATACAGCGAAAGATAGCTGGAAAGATGTAAAGGATTATACAGAAAAATTGCATGAAGGTGTGGCGAAGTAAACAGTGGACTAGTTCCGCTGTTTATTTTTTTATCCCGTTTTTTGTGGAGAGCCGAGCATGTAATTTTATCCATAAGTTTGCTGTGCGTTTTATCAATGTGGCTTTCTATGAGAATTTGACTTGTTTTTTCATTTTGGGGTGGTAAAAAATTCTTAAGTTGATGGGCATGGGATAGCACCACATGCCATCAACTTAAGAACAGGAACTTACGCTTGAACATAATATCAAATTTAAATGAGCAAAGCTCTATTTCAAGTGAATAGAATCCACTCTTTAAGAATACATAAAATATATACATACAAGCTTAGTCTGATTACTACATCATTAGTGAAAGTAGGATTCTATAGATTTTGGAGGAAGAAATATGCAAAAAAAGGTTCTCCTGTTTACAGATTTGGGGATTGATGATGCGTTTGCTATACTGTACACCTTTTTTCGTAAAGACATTCAACTTGTAGGAATTGTAGCCGATTATGGAAATGTATCAAGAGAAAATGTATTAAGAAATATTAACTATTTGAAGTACATTGCGGGAAGGGAAGAGATACCTGTATTCCTTGGTGCTTCTGTACCGTTGACAGGTATAGTGATTCAGTATTTCCCTGAGGTACATGGAAAAGTCGGATTAGGGCCTATTATTCCCCCTGAAATTTCATATCCAGTTTATCCTTTAAATGATATTTATCAAATTATAGAATCAAATTTAGAAAATCTTACAATTATCAATTTAGGAAGACTTTCTTCGTTAGCTACGACTTTTGTATTGAATTTAGAAACAATGCGAAACGTAAGAGAATGCGTTTGCATGGGGGGAGCTTTTTTCTATCCAGGTAACGTAACTGCTGTGGCTGAAGCTAACTTTTACTCAGACCCTTATGCAGCAAACTTAATTCTGCAGCATGCAAAGAACTTGACAATTATTCCTTTAAATGTGACTCAACATGCGATTGTTACACCCGAAATGGTCCAGCAAATCGATGCATTTCACCGGAATACACAGGATCTTGCAGGACTCATCATCAAACCTATGTTAGACTATTATTATAAATTCTACTCCAAGTCTAATCCAGGTATAAGTGGAAGTCCTATGCATGATTTTGTGACAGTGTGGTATTTGCTGAATCAAGAGGCTGTGGGCCTTTCAAGAGTACCTATTAAAGTAATTCCTGACCAAGGAGAAGGATTTGGTCAAAGTATTGCAGATTTTCGTTTTACTACTAATCCAGGCTATAAAACGCATAATGTAGCTTTTCAGTTTGATTATGAAAAATTCAAGAAGGATATTATGGAAACGTTTTTAAAGAAGAGTGTGTAACAGACTTTATTAATTTCAGATAATACGGATTATGTGAATGTAATGCCACTTCACTTAACGTACAGGAATTCGACTTTATTAGGTTAAATTTCGCTTAGCATATAAAACTTCCAAAATGTTGGCTGTATCCCATCACTATCAAGCTAACAAAACAAAGTAAAACACCCCACTAAAATGAAAAAATCCGCGAATTTCTCAAAGTAATTAACTGCAGTGAAAGAAAATTTTCATTTCGGGGTTACATTAAAACTTTAGCTTGATGGCCGTGGATTTCGCAATCAAAATGTGAATTTCATACGCTTAAGGAATTTCTTTGTTAAACGTACATTAAGGAAGTTCCATAAACGATATTTAATATTTGTTATTGAAGGGTTTTGTTATCGTTACTATAAAAAGAATAAATATAAATCCATTTAACTGTTTCAAGATCATCTGTATCGAGTGTATGAAGCTGAAAAATAAAGTTTCATTGTAAAGACTAAATGGAATAGCAGTTCAGGTAGATAAAATTCGATAGTCGAAATTTCTTGCATAAAGCTGTATAATGCTTGTAACGAAAGGGAAATACAGGAAAGGATTTGTAATAAGTTACTATGGATAAGGATAAACAACAATTAAGCGTTGAAGTTGCAAGATTATATTATCAATCAGATTATAGTCAGCAAGAAATTGCTAACAAATTAAATATCTCAAGACCGACGATCTCTAGATTATTAAAGTACGCAAAAGAAAAAGGATTTGTTCAAATTAGTATAGCTGATCCATTTGCTGATTTAGATAACGTTGGGAATTTACTTAAAGAAAAGTACAACTTGTTAGAGGCACATGTTGTGTTTTCTCCAGTACCAGAATATGCAACGATTACGGAGTATATTAGTAAGTATGCTGCTGAGTATATGGAAAAGACAGTGAAAAACGGTGATATCGTTGGTGTAAGCTGGGGAATGACGATGTATGAAATCGCCAGAAAAATCGTACCTCAACATGTAAAAGGGGTAGAGGTTGTCCAATTAAAAGGTGGCATTAGTCACTCAAGTGTAAATACATATGCAAATGAGACCATCGCTTTATTTGCAGAGGCTTTTCAAACGACACCAAGAAATCTACCACTTCCAGTTATATTTGATAATGCGGTGACAAAAGAATTAGTAGAGCAAGATCGACATATTCATCACATTATTGAAATGGGGAAACAAGCAAATGTTGCGATTTTCACTGTTGGTACAGTGCGTGATGAAGCGTTATTATTCCGATTAGGATATTTAGATAAGGATGAAACGAACATTTTGAAAAAACAAGCTGTCGGTGACATTTGTTCACGTTTCTTTGATGGAGACGGAAATATTAGTAGCGAAGAAATTAATAAGCGTACAATTGGAATTGAGTTAGAGGAACTTAAATTAAAGAAACGTTCTATTTTAGTTGCAGGTGGCAATAGAAAAATAAAAGCAATTGATGGTGCGTTACGCGGTGGGTATGCAAATGTATTAATTATCGATCAGCATACAGCAAAAGAATTGTTACATTATCAAAAAGGTTAGAAATAAAAGGTTTTCTCAAAATATTAATTTTGAGAAAGCCTTTTATTTTTAGTATGAATAAATCAATGTGTAGTACCTTGTAAAGTATTTGTAAGGAACGCTCTTTGATTGATCTCCTTTTTCAAAAATTAGTGAATTAGCCATAATATCTCTATCTACAAAAGTCCATCCATCTTGCTCCATCATATCGATAAAAGGTTCCATTTTTCCACGCTTTACTAAGTAGGGGTATTGATTATCTATCGGTTCTACTTCCACCATTTCTTTGTCTTGAATAACCATCTTAGACATAGCCAAAGCAAATGGAATGGGGTTTCCTTCTTGGAAAATAACATCCCTTTTATAAAAAATAAATATGGATAGTGAGGTGCATACTAGCAATGTGAATATAAAGAATTTTGACTTAAACAATTGGTTCACATCCTTTATTTACAAGCTTATACTACTTTCAATGTATTACAAGAAATTCCCTTCTGAAAAAGAATGAACAGAATTTCAAAAGTGTATTTACATTTGTTCAACTAAGAGTTAGAATGAAGTTGTTAAAAGATATGAGGAGTGAAGATAATGAATATTGCAAAGTTAATTGACCATACAATTTTAAAAGCTAATACTACAAAAGAAGATGTTATGAAAGTAATCGAAGAAGCAAAGGAATATAAATTCGCTTCTGTTTGTATTAATCCTACATGGGTGAAGCTAGCTGCTGAAGAATTAGCTGGACATGATGTAGACGTTTGTACTGTAATCGGTTTCCCATTAGGAGCAAGCACTACTGAAACAAAAGCATTCGAAACAAAAGATGCTATCGCAAAAGGTGCAACTGAAGTTGATATGGTAATCAACGTAGGTGCTTTAAAAGATGGCGACAATGAGTTCGTTGAAAAAGACATTTATGAAGTAGTACAAGCAGCAAAAGGAAAAGCTCTTGTAAAAGTTATTATTGAAACTTGCCTATTAACAGACGAAGAAAAAGTACGTGCTTGTGAATTATCAGTAAAAGCTGGCGCTGATTTCGTAAAAACTTCAACTGGATTCTCAACTGGCGGAGCAACTGCTGAAGACATCGCATTAATGCGTAAAACAGTAGGACCAAACGTTGGTGTAAAAGCATCTGGCGGCGTTCGTACACGTGAAGATGCAGACAAAATGGTAGCGGCTGGAGCTTCTCGCGTTGGAGCAAGTGCTAGTGTTGCAATCGTATTAAACGATGCAAAAGGTGCTACAGATAACTACTAATTAATAAAGTGTGAAAAGCAATAGATACACAAAGTATAGTGTATCTATTGCTTTAACAATTGAAAATAATGTAAGCGGATACGAATGGGAGGAGACGGCTTATGAAATACTTAATAGGTGTTTTTGGCCTCGTATTGATTTTAGGTATCGCATGGCTTGCTAGTAATAATAGAAAAAAAGTCAAATATCGCCCAATCATAACGATGGTTATATTACAATTCATTTTGGGATTTTTATTATTAAATACAAGCGTAGGGAATATATTAATTAGCGGAATAGCAGATGGTTTTGGAGAATTATTAAAATATGCCGCTGATGGTGTGAATTTCGTATTTGGTGGATTAGTAAATCAAAAAGAGTTTTCATTCTTTTTAAGTGTATTAATGCCAATCGTATTTATATCAGCTTTAATAGGTATTTTGCAACATATTAAAGTATTACCTATTATTGTGAAATCTATCGGTCTAGCATTAAGTAAAGTAAATGGAATGGGGAAACTAGAATCATATAACGCGGTAGCTTCTGCGATTTTAGGACAATCTGAAGTGTTTATTTCAGTTAAGAAACAACTAGGATTATTGCCAGAGAAAAGAATGTATACATTATGTGCATCTGCAATGTCTACAGTTTCTATGTCTATCGTTGGATCATACATGGTGTTGTTAAAACCTCAATATGTTGTAACCGCTTTAGTTCTGAACTTATTCGGCGGATTCATCATTGCTTCTATCATTAATCCGTATGAAGTTACAGAAGAAGAGGATATGTTAGAAGTACAAGAAGAAGAAAAAAAGACATTCTTTGAAGTATTAGGGGAATACATTATAGATGGATTTAAAGTTGCGATTACAGTAGCAGCTATGTTAATTGGTTTCGTTGCTCTTATCGCATTCATTAATGCAGTATTTAAGGGTGTAATCGGTATTTCATTCCAAGAAATTCTCGGTTATGTATTTGCACCATTTGCATTTATTATGGGTGTGCCTTGGCATGAAGCAGTTAACGCAGGTAATATTATGGCGACAAAATTAGTATCAAATGAATTTGTTGCGATGACAGATTTAGCACAAGGAAACTTTAATTTCTCAGATAGAACGACAGCGATTATATCTGTATTCTTAGTATCATTTGCAAATTTCTCTTCAATTGGAATTATTGCTGGAGCAGTTAAGAGCTTAAATGAAAAACAAGGGAATGTAGTCGCAAGATTTGGTTTGAAATTACTTTTCGGTGCAACGTTAGTAAGTTTCTTATCAGCAACAATCGTGGGCTTATTATTTTAATAGATTCATATAATATAAAAAGGAATGGTGATTGTAATGAGAATGGTAGATATTATTGCGAAAAAACGTGACGGCAAAGAATTAACGACTGAAGAAATTAAATTCTTTATTAATGGATATACAGACGGAAGTATTCCTGATTATCAAGTGAGTGCACTTGCAATGGCAATCTTTTTTAAAGATATGACAGATCGTGAGCGTGCAGATTTAACGATGGCAATGGTGGAGTCTGGAGAAACGATCGACTTATCAGCAATTGAAGGAATTAAAGTAGACAAACATTCAACTGGCGGTGTTGGTGATACAACTACATTAGTATTAGGACCATTAGTAGCTGCTTTAGACGTACCAGTAGCAAAAATGTCTGGTCGTGGTTTAGGACATACGGGCGGAACAATTGATAAATTAGAAGCGGTAGAAGGATTCCACGTTGAAATCACGAAAGAGCAGTTCATTGATATTGTAAACCGTGACAAAGTAGCTGTTATTGGACAAACAGGAAACTTAACACCTGCAGATAAAAAGATTTATGCATTACGCGATGTAACAGGAACGGTTAACTCAATTCCTTTAATCGCAAGTTCAATTATGAGTAAAAAAATCGCAGCTGGTGCTGATGCAATCGTACTTGATGTAAAAACAGGTGCTGGCGCATTTATGAAAACAGAAGAAGATGCAAAAGAATTAGCGCATGCAATGGTACGTATCGGAAATAATGTAGGACGTCAAACTATGGCTGTTATTTCAGATATGTCACAACCACTTGGTTTTGCAATTGGTAATGCTTTAGAAGTGAAAGAAGCGATTGATACGTTAAAAGGTGAAGGTCCAGAAGATTTAACAGAATTAGTACTTGTATTAGGAAGTCAAATGGTTGTACTTGCGAAAAAAGCAAATACATTAGAAGAAGCTCGTAAAATGTTAATTGAAGTTATGAAAAATGGGAAAGCAACTGAGAAATTTAAAGAGTTCTTAAGCAATCAAGGTGGAGACAGCTCAATTGTAGATAATCCAGAAAAAATGCCACAAGCGAAGTATGTAATTGATGTACCTGCTAAAACTTCAGGTGTTATTTCAAACATTGTTGCAGATGAAATCGGTATCGCTGCGATGTTACTTGGTGCAGGCCGTGCAACGAAGGAAGATGAAATCGATTTAGCTGTAGGTTTAATGTTACGTAAAAAAGTTGGCGATACAGTAAAAGAAGGCGAGCCATTCGTAACGATTTATGCAAATCGCGAAAATGTAGAAGATGTAAAAGTAAAAATTTATGAGAACATTTCTATCGCTGAAACAGCAGTGGCTCCTAAATTAGTTCATACAGTTATTACTGACTAATCATCATTACATTTACTTTGAGGAGGAAATAATATGGATAAGAAAAAATATATTGAAGAAGCAAATAAGATGTTATCAAAAGCATATATTCCGTATTCGAAATTTCCCGTTGGTGCAGCATTAGTTACGAAAGAAGGTAAAATCTATACTGGCTGTAATATAGAAAATGCTTCTTACGGCTTATGTAACTGTGCAGAAAGAACAGCAATCTTTAAAGCAGTATCAGAAGGTGAGCGTGACTATAGTTACCTAGTCATTACAGGCGAAACTGATGGACCAATTTCACCATGTGGTGCATGTAGACAAGTTATTGCTGAATTTTGTGATCCGAAAATGCCTGTTTTACTAACGAATGTAAAAGGTGATGAAAAAGAAGTGACGGTTGAACAGTTATTGCCGGGTGCTTTCACAATTGAAGATTTAAAATAAGTAAAAGCCATTCCACAAGGAAAAGTTGTGGAATGGCTTTTTTGTTTTTAAAAAATAGAATGTAACATTCTGTTCATATTCCGTTCATAAACATTCCGTAAAATAATTGCAGCGGATATGGAAAACGACGATATGAATTGTCGTTCTACAGCAGGAGGAATATAATGAAGAAATTATATAATGCAGCATTCATGTACTTAATTATTGGTTTATTATCAGGTGTATTTGCAAGAGAGTATACAAAAGCACAAGGAATTAAAGGATCTACTATGTTACAGCTAGTGCATACGCATGTATTAGTATTAGGGTTCATATTCTTTTTGGTTGCATTAGCTTTGTTTAAAGTGTTTCATGTACAAGAAACAAAAAGCTTTCACGTATGGTTTATTGTTTATAATGCAGGATTAATTTTTACTATCGCTACAATGGTATTTAGAGGTCTTCTACAAGTAAACGGAACAGACTTTAACGGTTTAAGCCATATGGCTGGATTAGCTCATGTCATTATTAGTGTCGGGCTTGTTTGGTTTATGATTTTGCTAAAAAAGTCTTTTAAATAGATAGGAGTGGAGAATATGAGTTTAGCACTTTTATCAAGTATCGTAGCAGTTTGTATGGCTGTTGGAGTGATGTTTCTTCGCTTTAAGTCAGCGAAAAAACCGGTAACGAAAAAGAAAATTATATTACCGCCAATCTTTATGAGTACTGGCGCATCGATGTACTTCTTACCAGAGTTTCGGTTAACATCGTTAGAAATAGTAGAGGCAATTAGCGTAGGACTTATTTTCTCTATATTTCTTATTAAAACATCTAAGTTCGAAATAAAGGGCGAAGATATATATATGAAACCGTCAAAAGCGTTCATATTTATTTTAGTAGGCTTATTAGCTGTACGGGTAGCATTAAAATCATATTTAAGTCAATCGATTGATTTGGCGCAATTAAGCGGGATGTTTTTCTTACTTGCTTTTGCGATGATCGTATCGTGGAGAATTGCTATGTATCGCTCGTATACTAAATTAGAAAAGACAATAAAAAGAGCTGGAATTTCTATATAGGAATTTCAGCTCTTTTTATGTTTTATACGATTGTTTTTTTAGCCTTGATTTCATTTGCTTAATTTTAAACGTATTTGAGCATCTTGTAATGCGACTGGTGTAACGTTAAGACCATTTTGATCAACGATTTTTGTGTTTAATAAAATGGAATCTAAGCTTCCACGAAATGTTTTTGTATAGTTTTGACGCAACATTTGTTGTTCTTGTTTTTCATCAACTGTTAATCCAGATGCTTTTTCTTTTTTTGATAATTCGTTAATACGGAATAAAATGTTTTGCATTTTGTTCACCTCTTATTTTAATTTAAATTAGTTACTTACTAATTTATAGTTATTTTATCCTATCTTTTAGAAGATGTCAATGCTCCTAAAAAATAACTGAACAACATAGGTAAAGGAATAGTTTATACATATGATAATGGAGGTTTAACTTTTTATATGAATACTATTAATTGACGAAAAATTATAACAATAATAAAATGAATAACAGAGGATAATTATCTTTAAAAACATACATAGAACACTAGGGGGATTATTATGAAGTCAACATTTTTTGCTCGAAATAGAGAACGATTAGCGAAAACATTACATGATGAATCTATTACTATTTTATTTGCTGGACAGGCACCTCATATGTCAGCTGATGCACATTATAAATTTATACCGAATCGAAATTTTTATTATTTAACGGGGATCGATGAGCCGAATGTTATTTTCATGTTAAAAAAGTTTGGGAATAGTGTAGAAGAGACTCTCTTCATTGAAAAATCAGATCCGGTGCTTGAAAAGTGGGTTGGAAAAACAGTTTCTAAAGAAGATGCAGAACAAATTTCATGTATAAAAAAAGTTGTATATATAGAAAGCTTTGAAAAGACAATGGCAAATACACTTTTCACAGAAAATGTGAAACATGTGAATTTAGATTTGGAACTTCGTGAGTGGAAAGGTACAGAGCCGAAAACGTTAGCGTTTGCTAAACATGTAAGAGAACAATATCCACACGTTACAATCGGTAATGTATACCCAAACATTTGTGAATTACGAGTGTTTAAAACAGAAGAAGAAATTGAAATCATAAAAGACGCTATTGCTGTTACTAAAGAGGGTATTTATAATGTACTGAAGCATGCAAAAGCAGACATGATGGAATATGAATTAGAAGCTCATTTTGATTTTACGTTGAAATCATCTGGCATTAAACATCATGCATTTAATACAATTTTGGCGAGTGGTAAAAACGCTACTGTGCTGCATTATGAAGATAATGATGCAAAAGTGGGACAAGGTGATCTAGTACTGCTCGATTTAGGTGCTCAAAAAGACTATTATAATGCTGATATTAGTTACACATTCCCAGCTAGTGGAACATTCTCTAGTCGCCAAAAGCAAATATATAATATCGTGTTAAAAGCATTAAAAGAAACAACGGAACTTATTAAGCCAGGTTTAAAATTCGCTGCATTAAATGAGCATACAAAAAAGGTGCTAGCAGAAGAATGTAAAGCAATTGGTTTAATTCAAGAAGACGAGGAATTAACGAAATATTATTATCACGGTGTCAGCCACTTCCTTGGTTTAGATACACATGATGTAGGAACGTACAAAGATAGAGTATTAGAAGAAGGTATGGTTATTACGATTGAACCAGGTATATATATTGAAGAAGAATCAATTGGAATTCGTATTGAAGATGATATTCTTGTCACGAAGGACGGATATGAAAACTTGTCAAAAGATATCATTAGAGAAGTTGAAGAGATTGAAGAGTTTATGAGAGAGAATAATGTAAATGTAAAAGAAGATGAAGTTGTTACGAAATAATGATTGGAAGAGGCGCTCAATTTTGGGCGCCTTTTTATTTTGCTTATTTTATATCTCCATATTTTCTTGAAAATTGCCTTCTATAATAATCGTGAAAAGAAAAAGGGGGAATTTTCCATGAAGAGATTTGTATTAACAGCAGTTACAGTCTCCGTAATATCTTTAATTGCTGCGTGTTCTGCGACTACAAATACAACAAATGCTCATAAAAATATGAATGATAAAAAAACAAAACAGACTGAAACGGCTACAAAGCCATTGAAAGTTATAAAAGGGACAGAAGTTACTTTAGTAGCGAAAGAAGAAAAACAAAAGCTAAGTAGCGGTGTTATTGTTCCAGTCTGGACATTTAATGGTTCATCCCCAGGTCCAGAAATCAGGGTGAAAAAAGGTGAAAAGGTTAAAGTGACATTAAAAAATGAATTACCTGCGCCAGTATCTATTCATTGGCATGGGTATCCTGTCCCAAATAACATGGATGGAATTCCAGGCGTGACACAAGATGCGGTTGAATCAGGAAAAAGTTTCACCTATGAATTTGAAGCGAACGTACCAGGAACATATTGGTATCATTCACATCAAGATTCTGTAAATCAACTAGATAGAGGCTTGTATGGCGCTCTTATTGTAGAGGATACAAATGAAAATTATGATAAAGATTACACATTAATGTTAGATGAATGGGTAACTGATAAAGAAAAAATTAATAAGCAGTTAAAAGAAATGACAAAAGGGCCAACAGGTAATAAATCTAAGGGTAATGAAAATACGAAAAAGAATGATGATATGAAAGGCATGGATCATTCCGGTATGGACATGAAGAGTGATAAAAAAGACTCTGGCAATATGGCAGGCATGGATCATGGAAATATGAAGATGGAAGGTCATGATATGAGTATGTATGACTTATTCACAATCAATGGTAAAAGCGGTGATTTAGTAGAGCCCTTAAAAGTGAATGAGGGTGATAAAGTTCGTCTTCGACTCGTTAATGCGGGTTATTTATCACATGATATACACGTTCACGGTCATGATTTAAAAGTAATTGCAACAGATGGTCAACCAATTAATGATCCAAAAGTTATAAAAGAAAAAGTAATTTCAATTGCACCGGGTGAACGTTATGATGTTGAATTTACAGCTAACAATCCTGGGAAATGGTACGTTGAAGACCATTCAGAAAATAAGGATGCAAAAGGAATGAAAGCTGTTATTGAATATGATGGAAGCAAAGAGATGAAAGACAAAGCAGATGAAAAAGAAAAATTACCGAAATTAGATATGACGAAATATGGTGCTAAAAGATTAGGTAGTTTCACGTTAGGCCAGCAGTATACTGCCACATATAATATGGACTTGAATACGCAAATGAATGGAAATGAAATGGTATATACAATTAACGGAAAGGTATTCCCAGATATTGACCCAATTTCAGTGAAAAAGGGTGACTTAGTAAAAGTAAAATTAGTAAATCGCTCTAAAGCGGACGATCATCCGATGCATTTACACGGTCATTTCTTCCAGGTGTTAAGTAAAGATGGAAAACCGGTAGAAGGTTCTCCAATTGTTAAAGACACTTTGAACTTAAAATCAGGAGAAGAATATGAAGTAGCCTTTGTAGCAGACAATCCGGGTGAATGGATGTTCCACTGTCATGATTTACACCATGCTTCAGCGGGGATGGTAACAGAAGTGAAATATACAGATTATAAATCTGAGTATGTTCCAAACCCTAATATTCCTAATAAGCCAGAATAACATAAAGCAGTTATCCATAGGATAACTGCTTTATGTATTTTAGTCTTTAGCGTTATGCATATGTTGATCATGCTCGGATGCAGGTGGAGGTGTATGATCTGGGAATGTTACGAATACAGTGAGAACAATTACTACGCCAATTGAGAGCGATAATAGAAACTGGCGATGGATATAAGTAGAAAAGGTTTCTGATAAAAGGTGAATCATACATGACATAGTTATCGTTATGGTAAGTAAGAGGCTAATGAACAGTATAATATGGGCTTGTTGAGCGTTTAACATCTCTGTAATCATAGCGCCCATCATACTTGCCATTAATCCAGAGAACATACCTTCTAAGGCAGTATAAAGGTGAAAGCGTAGACCGACTAAAAGACCGATAAACCCACTAATCAAAATAGCAAGCAAAGTAGAATGTAGTAATTCTCCTTTAAAGAGAATGCCTAAATAAAAACCTATACTTAAACCAATACACATACTAAAAGACATAATAAATACCATATACTCCATTAGGGTACCCTTACGTTTAGAAATATATGATGTAATAATAATCGAGATACAACAAAGTGTTAAAGTAGTTAGCGTATAAGCAAACATCATGATACCTCCCTGTCCTATCGTTCACTTCATCATATGTTCAAATGGAGAATACTTATGCTAATATATATCTGCAAATTATCTGCACAATTTAAAAACGGTATGCAGTAATGAAGGGAAGGACGCTCGATTTTTTGGCGTCTTTTTTGTCTATGAGCATGTGAAAGAAATTGTTATATAATGAGTTTCTATTGTGAAGCCATAAAGAATCAGCGTATAATATTATAGGTCTCACATTTTTGAGACAAACCGCGAATGATAAATAAGATTGTTGTTTTATCATCGTCTCTAAACATATATACAATGAAAGTAACACTGGAATACAGATAGGGAGTTAGAAGATGAAATTAATTATTGCCGAGAAACCAGATCAAGGTTTGGCTCTTGTTTCACAATTTAAATATCGCCGGAAAGATGGGTATTTAGAAGTAGAAGCAAATGAGTTATTTCCAAATGGAGCGTACTGTACATGGGCAATTGGTCATTTGACGCAGTTATGTAATCCAGAACATTATCACGCAGAGTGGAAAAAATGGTCACTTAATACGTTACCGATGATTCCAGAGCGTTTTCAGTTTGAGGTAACAAAGTCAAAGTATAAGCAATTTAACGTTGTGAAACAGCTGTTACATAACCCTCAAGTAACAGAAATTATTCACGCGGGCGATGCTGGGCGTGAAGGGGAATTAATCGTACGAAACATTATTAACCTTTGTAACGTGCAAAAACCAATGAAGCGCTTGTGGATTTCATCTTTAACGAAGCAAGCTATTTATCAAGGGTTTAAAAACTTACTAGATGAAGCAGATACGATTAATACGTATTACGAAGCATATACAAGATCCTGCGCTGACTGGGTTGTTGGTATGAATGCATCGCGTGTCTTTAGTATTTTGCTAAAGAAAAAGGGAATGAATGATGTTTTTTCAGCTGGACGTGTACAGACTCCAACATTGGCGTTAATAGTAAAGCGTGAAAAAGAAATAGAGAACTTTAAGTCAGAGCCATTTTGGGAAGTGTTTGCAACTTTTAATATAGAAGGAAAAAAATATGAGGGAAAATGGGAGAAAGACAATGAATCTCGCCTAAAAGACCCTGATATGGCAAATAAAATTGCGGCATTTTGCCAAGGTAAACCGGCTGTAGTAAAAGAAATGAAAACGGAGCGTAAAGAGTTTCAGCCGCCGTTTTTATTTAATTTATCAGCACTGCAAGCGACAGCGAATAAAGCTTTTAAATTTTCACCGAAAAAGACGCTTGATATAACACAAGCACTATATCAAAAAGGGATAGTTTCTTACCCACGTTCGGATTCTAACTATGTTACACAAGGAGAAGCAGCGACGTTTCCTGATATTTTACAGAAGTTAAGTCAGTTTGATGAATATAAAGGCTTATTGCCAGCACCAATTGAATCAATTATGAATAACAAGCGTTATGTGAATGAAAAGAAAGTTACAGATCACTACGCAATTATACCGACAGAGCAAGTTACAAATCCAAGCAAATTATCAGGTGATGAAAAGAAAATTTACGATATGGTCGTAAGAAGACTGATTGCGGCGCATTATGAAGTAGCAATCTTTGACTACACAACGATTACAACTCTTGTAGACGAACGTGCTGCGTTCATTTCGAAAGGAAAACAGCAAATTCAAGAAGGTTGGCGTAAAGTTATTTTCCAAGACGATAAAGATGACGAAACGATTCTTCCAATTGTAGCTGAAGGTGAACAAGGAAAAGTTGTAAAGGTGAAAGTGAAAGAAGGAAAAACACAGCCACCGAAGCGTTATACAGAAGGACAACTTATTACGTTAATGAAAACGGCGGGTAAGTATTTAGAGAATGAAGAGCTTGAGAAAGTATTAAAGAAAACAGAAGGTTTAGGTACTGAGGCTACTCGTGCTGGTATTATTACAATGCTGAAAGACCGTAAATATATAGATGTGCAGAAAAACCAAGTGTACGCAACCGATAAAGGAAAAGTATTAATTACAGCAATCGGTGATAAAATACTGGCTTCACCAGAAATGACAGCAAAATGGGAGCAACGCCTTGCGGAAATTGGAGAAGGTACAGCTTCACCAGCTACATTTATGGAACAAACGAAAAAGCTATCAGCTAAAATTATTGAAGATGCGGTGGAAATGTCGGAGAAATGGGATTTCACTGGATTACATGTTGAATCGATTGAACGAAAAGGATCGAAATTTACAACAGGTAAAAAGGTGGGGAACTGTAAAAAATGTGATGGCGATGTTATTGATAAGTCGACGTTTTACGGTTGTTCAAACTACAATACAACACAATGTGACTTTACCATCTCGAAGAAGATATTAAGTAAAACAATTTCGCAAAAAAACATGACAAAGCTTTTAAAAGGTGAGAAGACCGATTTAATTAAAGGCTTTAAAAAAGGTGAGAAAACGTTTGATGCGAAGTTAGAGTGGAAAGATAATAAGATTAATTTTGTGTTTGAGAATTAATAGTGTCAACAAATAAAAAAGTGCTTTACTGAATAAAAAAGTCCTTTCCAAAGTAAAAGGTTAGGTTTGAAAAAAATATTGATAAAATAGAAAAAGCATGACGATTTAATGTCATGCTTTTTCTATTTTATAATTACAGACTTTTGTGTACTAATACTAAAAATTATTTAAAATAATTGTTTGAAAAGATGGTATGAAATAGTGTTAAGTAGCAATAAAGTTATTTAATTTACAATAAAGTCCTTTAACAAATAAAAAAGTTGTTTAAAAATCCTTCTTTAACTAAACGGCAGGTTAGTTTTAATACGATGTTTGTTTTATCATTTAACCAAAGTAATAGAAGGTCGAAGAAAAGGCAGTAATAAAGAAGTGCCATTCCTAATGTGGACTGGCACTTTGTAAGGTGCAAAATTCATTGTTTGATTTCGACTGAGGAATTCGATTTATCTATTTTTCCTGTACTTTATTATGATTCCTTAGGCAGCCTTCTCTGTTTTAAATATCCATTGTTGAAGAGTTGGTTGATAATACGGTATCATCCACCCTAAAATTTTGCCGATAAAATAGGCGGCGATTAGTGTACCGATTCCTATTGATCCTAATGATTGAATGAAAACTATACAGATTGCACCAGCCACACAAATGTTGATTAAATCGCTCAAAATTTTTGCGTTACCGAATTTCAAATTAAATTTTTCACTAATTGCATAAGTTAACGCATCATACGGCATTAATGGCAGTTTCGCTGTTGTATAGCCCATTAAACCGACTGCTATAACAAATAGGCTAACAATCAAATAGACACTTCGGGCAAAGATAGTTTCAGGTGTGGGGAAAAGTTGTACAAGGAAGAGCGTTGCATCCATGAAGAACCCAAATAAAAACGAAATAATGAATTGACTCACAAATTCATTGAACTCCATTCGTTTACTTAATATTACTTGAATAATAATGTATAAAACATTTGCAAGCGCCATTGTCACACCAACCGATAAACCAACCGTTAGCGTACTTGCATATGCTAATGATGACACAGGCGATACACCAAACCCTGCTTGAATCGACATGCTAATGCCGATCGACATAAAAAATAACCCGAGCACGTATAAGACGAGGCGCTTCAAGGTTCTGTTCCGATGATTCATAGTATCTCTCACTTTCTAGTTAATATTATCAATATAAAGACTATAGCTATAGAATTAAATATAACGCCAAACTCGACATATGAAAAATATATATATGATAAACTAATCATATCAAAAAACATATGACGGAGAGATACAATGGATTTCAGGCAATTATATTACTTTAAAGAAATTGTGAAACAAGGAAGCATTTCTAAAGCAGCAGAAGTGCTCCATATCGCGCAACCACCACTTAGTCAATTATTAAAAAAGCTTGAAACTGATCTTGGCACAACTTTAATTCATCGATATCGTCAAAAATGGGAGCTTACAGAAACAGGTGAAATACTATACCAATATGCCAATCAAATGCTAATGCAAATTCAAGATGTAAAGCAGCAAATTCAAGAAATTGAACAAGGTATAGGAGGAACAGTAAGTATCGGTGTATCGTCTACATGTTCTAATATGCTCATTGACTATGTTAGTATGTTTAGAACACAATACCCTAATGTTAAAATAAATATAGTAACTGGAAATTCAGAAGAATTATTAAAAAGACTAGAACAAAGAGAAATTGATGTTGCCTTACTTTTAAGATTGGGCGATAGTGAACAATATGAGATGAAAATATTAAAAAAACAACCAACCGCTGTGATTATACCAACAAGCTGGGCAACATCGTTTTCATCACAGCATGTGACGATTGAACAGATAGCCCAGTTCCCATTCATTATGCTAGGAGCAATGGAAGGACTCTCTTTCAATGAAGATCTCTTCAAAGTGTTTGATGAACATCAAGTCAAGCCAAATATCATTATCGAGTGTAAAGATATAAGGATGGTTATAGCACTTGTTAGTAGAGGGCTAGGATTATCCGTTATTCCAAGAATGGATTACACATCAACATTTTTAGAACATACAACGCTTTTTGAATTGAAACAATTTGATTTTCACCTAGAGCCTGTAATAGTAAAATTAAAAGACCAAAGAATTTCAAAAGTAGCATCTCAATTTTGGGAAATGGTTGATTAGGAGATGTGAACAAAGCAAAAATAGTCTTTAATCAAGTAATATAGACATCGTCCGAAGAATTGAGTTGGAATAAAAAAGTTCTTTACTTGAGGAAGTTTCAAACTGACTGTAGCTATATAAATAAAAGATAAAAAAGTTCTTTACTAATTTGAAAAACGCAGTAATTACACTACTTATTAGTAAAGAACTTTTTTATACAAAGACAAGTGGTTTCAACAAATAAAAAAGCTCCTGCCCGAGTGAAAGGTGCTATAACAGATTAAGTTTGAAAAAATAATGATAGAAAAGAAAAAGCATGACAATTGTATGTTATGCTTTTTTATTTTTACTTAAACAAAATATACAACAAAAATATTATATAAAATAATAAAAATTTATTGTAAAACAATAAAATATATAATAAAATCAAAATCAGAATAAATAAGTATGCTGCTTTTCATAGAAAAGGTAACAACGTTATTTTTAAAACTAGAGGAGGTATGAATATGGACATTAACAATTTAATCATTGAAAATATGGATAACCCTCATGAGTTGGAAAAAATGTATAGAAAAGACCCGAAAGCTTTTAAAAAGTCATTCTCACAAGTATGGGAACAAAATCCTGGTTCTCAGATTCTTGGTGCTTGGTATGAAAGGTTGCATTTTAAGGAGAAGGCAAATACAGAAAAAACATCTTTATTTCAAAAGGGTTTCTTATTCATGGGCCTTTTAGCTATTCTGGCCGGGATAAGCACCAGAATCATTTTCCACTTTGTCGAACAGGGTGCAATTGCTCCAATTAACTTGGCTTTTGGTGTAATTCCCTTTATTGTCACTTATTTTGTTTACAATAATACTCCGAAAAAAAGTATTATTTATTCCCTTGTAGCGTTGTTCTTAATTTCCGGGTTGTATCTTAATATGTTGCCATTAAATGATAAAGACAGTATTATCCTTGTTTATTTACATCTTCCTATATTGTTATGGGTCTTAGTAGGGCTTGCATTTACGGGAAATGAATATTCAAAGGGTAGTACAAGATTAGCCTATATTAAGTTTAATTTGGAATATTGTCTTCTCTACGCCAGCATGGCAGTGAGCGGAATGGTATTAGCTGTATTGACTATGCGGTTATTTATCTTTGTTGACTTGGATATAGGAGAATTCTATTTTAGTAATGTTGTTTTATTTGGTGCTGCTGCTCTCGCTATTGTGGCTGCATACTTGGTATCGACGAATCTTAAACTTGCTAAAAATATTACACCATACATATCTAAAATTTTTAGTCCTCTCGTCCTGATCACATTGTTGATCTATCTTATAACGGTTATATGGGTCGGGAAAAACCCGTTCTTGGACCGCAATTTCCTAATGGCGTTCAACGGAATACTCCTTGGTGTATTGGCTGTCACCATATTTTCCATTGTTGAGAGTGACTCAGACGAGAAAAAGAACATTTCAGATTATATCAATTTTGCCTTAATTGTTCTTGCGCTTATTATTGATACTGTAGCTCTGTCAGCCATCGTATTCAGACTTTCTTCTTACGGGATTACACCTAATAGACTTGCTGTTTTAGGGGTAAACATACTGATTTGGGCAAATCTAATTTGGATTATGTTTTCCTATATGCGTTTTCTACAAAACAAATCAGGACCGACAACTATCCAAGATGCCGTTACGAAGTATTTGCCAATCTACGGACTTTGGGCTGCTTTCGTTATATTTACTTTTCCTATAATTTTTAATTAGAAAGGTTTTGTTAACGTAACGACAAGTTAATCTTCTATAATCAATAAAATCCTTAAAGTCGCTATTATACATGGGTGTATAATAGCGACTTATTTTCATTACGTCTGTAGTATCAGTTATTTCATTTTCTATAATTTCTCGACAAAAAAACGTCCTGAATTAGGACGTTTTTTATTATGTATATTGCTGCTTCTTCTTAATAAGTAATAATACTTGTGACACACAAGCTAGTACTGGTAGTTCTATTAATGGCCCAATAACTAATGCAAGTGCAATAAGAGGCTCATCTGGAAAAGCAGTCACAGCAATAGCAAGTGCAACAGGTGAGTTTCTCGCTAACGTTGTTAAGCTTAGGCTGACAGTGTCTTCATAGGATAAATGCATCATACGTCCTACAAACTGTCCTAGTATAAAGTTAATCATGAAGAACAGTAATACTGGTATAAGTAACAATAAAACAACATTCATATTTTGTAATAAGTACTTACCTTGTGAGGCAAACATCGCTACTATTGCTAAACTTAAAAATACAATTTGAGCAGAGCTGAAAAACGGAATGAGTTTATTCTCAAGTGTTTCAGCTTTTTTCACTTTATGCATAATGAATTTTGTAGCGTGCGCAAGTAAAAATGGTAAGACGATTACGATAACAATACTTTCTACTAAAACAGAAACCGCTACAGTCTTCATTACACCAGCAAATAAAAATAAATAAATTGGAAGCAGTAATACTTGTAAAATTAAATTTACGGGTAAAATTGCTGTAGAAAGTGCTACATTTCCTTTCGCTATTTCAGTAAATATTAAGTACCAATCTGTACATGGAGTAACCATCAACATTATAAATCCAACCCAAAGTGCTGGGTGATCTGAAAGAAATAATGCTCCTAATCCCCAAGCAAGGAAAGGTGTCCATATAAAGTTAATACCTAGGCTTGTTCCAGCGAATTTTAAGTTGCGGAATCCATTTTTTATTTCTTTCAACGGGATGCTGAGGAATAATCCATATAGCATGAAAAATAAGAAGGGGACAATAAATTTGTCTGAATACATATGTATGACGTTAAATTGTCCAAGTATGATGCCGCATATAACAGCAAAAAGAATAATAAAAGTTTGAATCTTTTCTATAGTGCTCATGAATAAATCCTTTCTAAATATGAATTTTCCTCTCTAAGTTTATTATACAAGTAATAAAGTCGTATTTGGTGTTCAATTGTATTTTAGTTAATGTTTTTAATTCGAGATTTATTTTTTTATTAAAAGTTACTTGACTAAAGTAAGTGACTATATTACAATCACTTACATAAGGTAATTAAATAACAAAAAGTTTTAGTCAGCTTTATTTAAGGTATCAACTGGAACTTTTTATTAGAATAAGAATTTTTATGATGATGAATAATGAATATGATAAGAAAGTTTAGGTGAAGAGAATGGGACTATTTAGCTCATTATTTGGTAAAAAAGAAGAAAATACAAAAGTAGAGGGGAATAAAAAAATGTCAAAAGTATTATTCGTAAAAGCAAACGATCGTCCAGTGGAGCAAGCAATTAGTTCAAAAATGTATGAAACATTTGTAAGTACTTATAAAGAAGCTAATCCAAATACAGAAATTACAGAGTTAGATTTATTTGCATTAGATCTTCCTTATTACGGAAATATCGCTATTTCAGGTGGATACAAACGTAGTCAAGGTATGGAGTTAACAGCTGAAGAAGAGAAGGCTGTTGCTACAGTAGATCAATATTTAAATCAGTTTTTAGAAGCCGATAAAGTTGTATTCGCGTTCCCACTATGGAACTTTACAGTACCAGCACCGTTAATCACATATATTTCATACTTATCTCAAGCTGGAAAAACGTTTAAATATACAGCAAATGGTCCAGAAGGTTTAGCTGGTGGTAAGAAAGTAGTTGTATTAGGTGCTCGTGGTTCAGATTACTCTTCAGAACAAATGGCTCCTATGGAAATGGCAGTTAATTACGTAACAACTGTACTTGGATTCTGGGGAATTACAAATCCAGAGACAGTTGTAATTGAAGGACACAATCAATATCCAGATCGATCACAACAAATTGTTGAAGAAGGTTTAGAGAACGTCAAGAAAGTAGCGGCGAAATTTTAATTAATAGTAAATGTAAAAACCAACATGGATGACCATGTTGGTTTTTTAGTCTATTTCTATGTTAAAAAATGTATATTTATAAAATAAATGAAAAGTTTGAAAATAGTATTGCAAAATATTATATATCAAACTATAATGAGTTCAAGAATAGTTGATACTTAAATTAAATATTCAGAAAATTCAATTAGTTAAAATTGGAAAATGAGATAAGGAAATTTGAATGGGGGTTATATTATGGCGAATAAAGTACCGTTTTCGTTCATAGTAGTTATTGGATTAATGTTATTTGCACTATTTTTTGGAGCAGGAAATTTAATTTTCCCGGCAATGCTTGGTCAATCGGCAGGAGAAAATGTATGGATTGCTAACGCTGGATTTTTAGTAACTGGTGTTGGATTACCATTACTAGGTGTACTAGCATTTGGTTTTTCAGGTAAAGATGATTTACAGTCATTAGCAAGTCGTGCTCACCCAGTGTTCGGGATTGTGTTTACAACAGTTTTATACTTAGCGATCGGTCCGTTATTTGCAATACCGAGAACAGGAAATGTATCTTATGAAATTGGTCTTAAGCCGTTTATGCCAGAGGGATTAGGTTCTACACCTTTAATTCTTTTCACAATTGTATTCTTTAGCATCACTTGTTTTTTTTCGCTAAATCCCGCGAAAATTGTCGATATTGTTGGAAAAATCTTAACGCCAATTAAATTAACATTCATCGGTATTTTAGTAATCGTTGCTTTTATTCACCCGATTGGAGAAATGCAAGCACCAGTTGAAGCTTATACATCACACGCATTCTTTAAAGGATTCCAAGAAGGATACTTAACGATGGACACGCTTGCATCATTCGTATTCGGAATCATCATCATTAATGCAATTAAAGAAAAAGGTGCGAAAACGAAAACGCAAATTATGGTCGTTTGTGCAAAAGCGACAATCATTGCAGCATCTATTTTAGCAATTATCTATACAGCTCTTTCTTATATGGGTGCTTCAAGTGTTGCAAAGCTTGGACATTTAGAGAACGGCGGAGAAGTATTAGCGAAAGTTTCTAACTACTATTTTGGATCATATGGTGGAGTATTATTAGGATTAATGATTACAGTAGCTTGTTTAACAACTAGTGTAGGACTTGTATCAGCATGTTCTTCATTCTTCCATAAGTTATTCCCAAATGTTTCTTACAAAGCAATTGCAGTCACGCTATGTGTATTTAGTGCAATTGTTGCAAACGTAGGATTAACACAATTAATCGCAGTTTCTGTTCCAGTATTAACAGCAATTTATCCACTAGCAATCGTATTGATTTTCTTAACATTCTTCCATTCATTATTCAAAGGAAGAGCTGAAGTTTATCAAGTGAGCTTAACTGTAACATTTATTATCAGCTTATTCGATGGATTAAGTGCAGCTGGAGTTAACATTGAAGTAGTAAGCCAAGTGTTCACTAAATTCCTTCCGATGCAGGAAGTAGGATTAGGCTGGATCTTCCCAGCGATTATCGGTGGATTTATCGGGTACGGTATTAGTGTTCTAAAAGTGAAAAATCAAGTTCAACCAGCAGCTAGAGCGAATAAGAAAATAGGTTAAATATAAAAAGTTATAGACTTGTTTCTATAACTTTTTTTGTTACTATTAATAAGGATAGAAAAAATAAAGTAGTAGGGGAAATAGAATGAAAAAAACAATTGATCATATCGGCATCGCAGTTCGAGATATAGATAGTACGATACGTTTTTATGAAAAGGTATTGTTAGGAACTTTAATAGATCGTTACGTAAGTGAGGCACCAGGCGTTGAAAGTGAAGTGGCTATTCTTGAAGTAGATGGCGATAGAATTGAATTACTTGCGCCTACGAATAATACGACATCTCCAATAGCCCGATTTATTAAACAAAAAGGTAAAGGCGTTCATCACGTTGCGTATCGTGTAGATGATTTAGATGTAGCTTTAGAAGAGTTAAAAGAACAAGGTATTCGAACGTTAGAACATACACTTCGAATGAATAAACATGGTAGGCGATTAATTTACCTTAACCCAGCAGATACTGAAGGGACAATTATTGAGTATTGTGATTATCCGGAAGAGAAATAAAAGAAGTATATTTTTGAGAAAGGTGTTACGTACTAACGTAGCACCTTTAAATATATGTATTTGTGTGGAGTGACAAAAAAGTTATACATTTTATAAGAAAGTCATATCTTATACTAAGATGAAAATTAGCTGATTATTCTCTTTTTCCATAGCAACATGTTAAAGGGGAATAGTAGTTTGTAACCAACTATATATTTTTAGGCAATTAATATAAATAGTTAATTTCATGTATTGGAGAGTGGTTATCTGTGGAGATTTCAAATAGTGCTGAAAATTATAACGTATTATTTGTTAAATCTGGTGCTTCTGTATATTTTCCGGTGCTAGAGGAATCTATATTTAATAGTTTGACAAAAGCAATTGGTAATGTAACGATGGTAACATACGAAAATTTGGTGAAAACAGCTTTAAAGATACAACCGTCTCTCATTATTGTATTCCATGGTTTTGAAGAAGGGATAACTAAGGGGATACAAGAATTAAAGCAATATAAATTTAAGACTGCACTCTGGCTTACAGATGATCCTTACTTTACAGATGTGACGAAAAACTTAGTGCTTGATTATGATTATGTTTTTACACAAGATACAGGATGTATTGATTTTTATAAAGATTTAGGCTGTGATAATGTATATTACTTGCCTTTAGCGGCCGAACCTCCTTTATATACGCCGATACTTACGGAAGAGGAATACGCATTTGATATTAGTTTCATAGGGACTGCTTTTGATAATCGGCTCGCGTTTATTGATTCAATTGCAGAGTACTTAGTGACTAAAAACACTCTAATTATAGGATGTAATTGGGATAGACTAAAAAGTTATGAGTTATTGAAGGATAAAATTTTACTTTTACCATTTTTGGTTTATAAAAATAGTATGGGATATTACAAAAAAAGTAAAATTAACATTAATATACATCGTTCGATAGAGGATTTAACATTTAATATAAATAAAGTAAAAATAAATGCTTGTTCCATTAATAATCGTACATTCGAAATAGCTAGTACAGGTGCTTTTCAAATGACGGATATTCGTTCAGACTTGGAAAAGTGCTATATTCCAGGGGCACAAATTGAGACATTTACTTCATCGGTTGATTTTATAGAGAAAGCAGAAAGATATTTAGTGAATCCGGCACAAAGAAAGAAAATTGCGATGGAAGGACTTAAGAGAACGCTAATCGAACATACATATGATAAAAGGGTAAAACAGTTGTTAAAAATAATTGAAAGTAACCCTAAAAAAGAAAATGAAATTTAAAAATAGGGAAAGGATATGTTGAAACACAACATATTTAAAGAACAAGGTATTCGAGCGTTAGAGCATATACTTCGAATGAATAAACATAGCAGAAGGTTAATATATCTTAACCCGGCAGATACAGAAGGAACAATCATTGAGTACTGTGATTATCCAGAAGAGAAATAAAAGAAGGATATTTTTTTAAAAGGTGTTACGTACTAACGTATCACCTTTTTATTTATCCCGCTATTTGTGGGCAGTAAGACTCCCACCTCAAAAGCTGGCGAATGTGAGGGAGTTAGGTGGGGGAAGGGCAAAAAAACCACTGATTAAAGTTTTACTTTATGTATTTCACATTTTCTTCACAAATGATTCACGATAACTTTTCTTTTTTAGAAACTTACAAAAATATATTTTGTGCTATAATAATAATCGACTTTAAAAATATAAGTAATGTCTGTGAGGATAGTTACTATTATATTAGAAGTATAGAGGTGAGGAATTAATAGAGAGTGATACTATATAGATCCTTATACTTAATCAGGTTAATAGTTTAGCGGAGAATAAAATTCAAGAAGTAAAGTAATGAAAGTGTAGTGACGAAAAAGAAAGAAGTGAAATGAGTGTGAAAGTAATAAGAAGGTTAGGGGCATGGCTATTAATTGCATGCGTTTTTATCATATTAATACCAAAAAGTGCATCTGCTCATGCGTATGTTGTAAAATCAAACCCTACGGAAAATGAAACATTAAAGAAAGCACCACCTGTTGTGAAAATTGAATTTGATGAGGATATACAAGTTTCACATTTTAATACATTGTTTGTAAGAGATTCCTCAGGTAAAAGAGTAGATTTAAAAGATGCTCATATAGATAAAAGTAATAAAAAATTATTAGAAGCTGGCTTAAAAGAGAATCTCAAAAATGGTCTCTATTCTATTCAGTGGAAAGCTATTTCAGCTGATGGACATCCAATTCAAGGAGTTATTCCGTTCCGTATTGGGTCAGCAGAAGCGGGAACAGATGATATAAAAGTAGAAGAGATGGGCTATGTTCCGAAAATCGATATGATTGTGGAACGCGGAATTTTATATACAAGTTTTTCTCTATTTATCGGTGTTCTATTATTTAATCTTATCCTTTATAAAGGAAGTGAAAGTCAAGTTCAGTCGAGGAGTAAGAAAATAATATGGATATCATTATTTGGTATATTCATTAGTTTACTTTTCAATTTACCATTGCAAGCGAAAATAAATGCTGATGTTTCATGGCTAGAAGCATTCGATCCTTTATTATTAAAAGAAACATTACAGCTATCTGTTTTTGGTTATGTATGGATCACTCAAATGGCTCTTATTAGTATGCTTATAATTGTTACATATTTTGCGATGAAGCGTGAAAAGCTTTCGTCTTTTAAAGTATGGAGCATTCCAATACTATTATTTATTGGGTTACTTGTTATGAAAGCCTTCAATAGTCATGCATATGGATTAAAGTTTAAAGAAATTGCTGTCGTTATGGACTTTCTACATTTATTTGCAGCTTCATTATGGGTTGGTGGTCTATCATCGATTATTCTTCTTTTACGTAAAGAGGATGGTAAGTGGGCTATGTATTGGGATGCGATTAAGCGTTTTTCACCATGGGCAACAGGTACTGTCATAGTGATTTTATTAACAGGTCTTTTTAACAGTACATTTTTTATTCCAACGATCCATTCACTATTTGATACGAAGTATGGATTAGCCTTATTAGCAAAGATACTTTTATTCGTTTGTATGGGTATATTGGGAATTATTCATTATGTGAAAGGGAGAATGCGAGCGCAGCAAAGGTTAGGAGCTACGGTGAAAGTAGAGTTTATCATTGGAGTTATCGTTTTCATAATCGTGGCCTTTATGACAAACGTACAAACACCACCGATGCCTCCTACTGGACCTTTTACAGAGAGTAAACAATTAGATAATGGATATGAACTTACGCTAAATGTAAGTCCTAATAAAGTAGGACAGAATACATTTCATATTACTTTGAAGGATGAAAATGGACAACCTGTTACTGATATGGAGCAAATTATACTAACGACTCAATCGTTAGATATGAATATGGGCAAAGGTTCATTTAAAGTTTCGGCAGTTTCACCGGGAGAATATGAAGCGGAAGGTATGTATATTAACATGACAGGAAACTGGAATATACAAGTTCACGGATTAACAAAATCTCTTGATAGCTTTGATACGGATTATAAATTTATAGTAGGCGGCAGGTAAAGTGAAACTTTAATCAGTGGGGGACGCATCCCACACTGATTATTAGCCCGCCCCAATTGGGCTTTTACGGGCAGTTGATCCCCAGCCTAACTTCTTTGCTTTCGCTGAATTTTGAGGTAGGGGGTCATACTGCGCGGCGAATAGCGGGGTAAAGAGGCGTTATAGATGAAAGGGAGTAAATAGAAAATGAAACGTATAAAAAAATTAGGAACAACAATGATCGCAACAATAATTGCAATGGGAATTTTTTCGTTACCTGTTAGTGCTCATGTGACTGTAAAACCAGCAACTTCTGACGTTAGCTCTTGGGAAACTTATACAATAAAGGTACCTGTTGAAAAGAATATGGCAACAACAAAAGTTACACTGAAAATACCATCTGGAGTCGAGTTTCAACAGTATGAGCCAGTGCCAGGATGGAAAGTGGAAGAACAAAAAGATGCAGCTGGAAAAGTTAAAACTGTAATATGGGAAGCAACAGGAGATGGGATTTTACCTGGTCAGTTCCAGCGATTTACTTTCGTAGCTAAAAATCCAGATAAAGAACAAAAAATAGCTTGGGATGCATATCAGCAATATAAGGACGGAGAAATTGTTGAATGGACAGGTGATGAGAAAGCTGAGAAACCACATTCTCTTACTACGATTGCAAAAGGTACATCATTAACAGGAGAACATGGTGAAGTATCTAATGTGAAAGAGAATGCAGGTATCATTAATATGCAAACAATAGCAATTATCTTATCCATTTTGGCAATTGTATCGTCAGTGGGTACTTGTATTTTTGTAGTACGTCGTAAAAAATAGGCAACATTGAAAGGTCTCATTGAAAGTAATGAGACCTTTGTTAATTAATATTAGAGATTAAGCAGCCTCGAGGAGGGATGCGTGTTTGAAGTGTTAAAATTAAATAATTTTTTGTATCTTCTGCTCTTTACTTTTTAGAGATGGTCATAAGCGAACCAGCATTGTTTCAGGGTGGCGTGACAAGAAATTGGAGGAGAAATATTGGGAAATAAAAAATTGACATTCGTATTATTCATTTACCATACAAAAAGCCCCACAAGCATAGCGCTTAATAAGGAAACAGCCATTCCGCTAACAAGAAGCTTCCAAACATTCTTACCGATGATTGAAGATTTTTCTCCGCCAAATAATGAATTGTAAGTTCCATAAATCATACCTACTGTACTAAAGTTAGCAAAAGAGGCTAGAAATGTTGTTGCAACTGCAATCGTATGCGGTTGTAAAGACTTTAAGTTTGATTTTAAATCCATCATTGCAACAAATTCGTTCGTTGTTATTTTTATCCCCATTAATTCAGCTACATACATAGCATCACTGCCTGATACACCAAGTAAAAATGCAAAAGGACTAAAGATAATAGAGAAGATTTTTTGAATTGTTAAACCTGTTACAAAAAAACTTAAAATCCCATTTAAACATGCTGTTAATGCTACATATCCAATTACCATAGCTAAAATAACAATAACCATATTCATCCCAACTAACATACTATTTGAAATGGTAGAAAAGAAATCTTTTTTTTCATTTTTTGAAGGTGAATAAATAATATCTTCTTCTTTAGTGACTTCTATAGGATTTAAAACATTGGCTAAAATTAATGCGTTAATACAGTTTAAAGGAATGGCGCTGAAAATATATGTTGCTGGAACCATTGATAGATAAGCACCAAGAATGGAACCGCTGACGCTACTCATACTCATAATTCCAAAAGTCAACAAACGATTTTCTTTTAAAACAGATAATTGATCACGAACAACTGCAAGTGCTTCCGTGTTTCCTAAAAACATCATTTGAATGGAAAAGAAGCTTTCTAACTTTGGTAAACGAGAAATCTTTGAAATGATTGCACCTACTTTATCGATAATCCAAGTTAAGATTCCAAAATAAGAAAGAATATCAAAAAAAGTGATAACAAAAATGATAGGAAGTAATGCGCTAAAGAAGAAATCAATTGTTTGATTTTCCATAGCTGAAGGAAATGCAAATCGAATACCTTCATTCGCACATGAAAGTAGCCAACTGAAAAATGACGCAATTTTATTAATTATGATACTACCCAATTTGGTACCTAACATAAACCATGTAATAAAAAGCTCCAATATTATTAGAATACTGATTGGTCTCCATTTTATTTTTCTTTTATTAGGCGAACATAGGAAAACGAATAATATTACAATGAAAATCCCTAAAATATTTAATATGAAATTCATGTCAACAACTCCTTGAGCTTTATTATTTGTATATAAAAAAGCTCTTATTCTTCATACTTTGGCTAATGAACAGAAGTATGAAGAATAGGAGAGGAACAAAAAATTGATGGTTTATAAACATCCCAATACAACGAGAGAAATCATATCATTATTTGAATTTTTGTATTCTACGGGCTGCCGTATTGGAGAAGACGTAAAACTGAATCGTGATGATATTAACTTCTCAACGAATCATTTTGCATGGGAAAGGTGATAAAGAAAGGGAAGTATACTTTAATACTCGTTGCACTATTTGGTTAAAAAGGTATCTAGATGAAAGAGATGATGAGGAGCCTTGTTTGTTTATTACGGGAAGAAGGCTGAAAAGAAACTTGTAGAAAATGCCTTCTTAGACCATACAGGTTGGGAAACCTCGCATCTACTCAAGACCATGAGAGATGCGACAGACTTTTATTTTGACGAGATATGCCAGATTCACATGCCGACATGGTCAAAGGGGCGGGTTACATTGGTAGGTGATGCAGCGTATGGACCATCACCTTTATCGGGTCAAGGCTCTAGCCTGGCGCTTGTCGGGGCTTTTGTATTAGCTGGTGAACTCAAAGCTGCAGATGGCGACTTCGCCCGTGCATTTATTGCCTATGAACAAAAAATGAGAAAGTTTGTTGAGAAAAATCAAAAAATAGGATTAATGGCTGCAGGGAGTATGGTTGAAAAATCGAAATTCAAAATCTTTCTTCGCAACTTAATGTTGCGTATACCAACTATTATGGTTGTACGATTTAAGATGGTTTCGAAAATGATAGCGAAAGCTGCTAACGGGATAGAGCTGAAAGATTATTGATATGGATAGTTATAACAAAAAGAGAGATTTCCCTTTTTGTTGGTACTTAAAGTGATGGTGCACAAAATAGACATAAGAAAGAGCCTACAAAAAGTAGGCTCTTTCTTATGTCTATTTATTTCATTTCAACTTGCTGCCCTACAGCAAGTGTTTTCGGCTTTATATTTACAAAACAAATACTTACCACAATAAATAAAAGTCCGATAAATAAGCTAATCGTAATTGCCTCATGTAAGAAAATTGAACTTACAATAATAGCGATAAGAGGGATAAGGAATGTATAAGCTCCAACTTTGCTTGCTTCACCGGCTCCAACAAGTGTGAAGTAAGCGAGCCACCCCATTGCAATAACAAAGAATGAGATGAATAGTAGTACACTTACAAATGGTATACTCCAAGCGATGTTAGACCAGCTTTCAAATTCTGAACCAAATCCGATTAAGCAAAGTCCGCCAATAATAAGCTGAAGTGTTACCATCCAAATGGCATTAACGCGGTGTCCAGTTTTCTTAATAAATACTGTGCCGAGTGCCCAGCCGATAGCACAGCCTAAAGCAAGTAGAACACCGATAATAGAAATATGTCCAGTTAAACTACTAGAGCTAATAACCCCTACACCAATAAATCCAAGAATAAGTCCGAAAATTTTCAAGCCATACATTGCCTCTTCAAGCCAAATCCATGAGAAAATGCCGAGTAAGACAGGTTGGAGAAATACGATTGCGGAGAATAGTCCGGCGGGCATGTATTGAAGTCCGACAGTTTGTAGTCCGTAAAATATAATGATGTTAAGTAAAGAAGAAATAACGTATAAATGCCAAGTTTCTTTTAAATGTAACTCTTTGTATTTCGGTAAAGCGAAAAGGAGTAAAATGAATCCTCCAATTAAAGTTCGAACGCCTGCAAATAAAACGGGTGGTGTATAATGTAGGGCAAACTTAGATAAAGGCCAATTGATTCCCCACATGAAAACGAGAAACGTAAGGATTATGGCTGTCTTAGTTCGAGAAAGCTGTGTCACTGTAAAACCTCCTTGGTGTTATTCATCTCACTATGATATGATATCGACTGTGATAAATAAAATGAATCTTTTTTATAAGGAGTATAAGTGATTAGTTATGACCATTACACAACTGCAAGTATTAATAAAAACTGTTGAGTTAGGTAGTTTTACGAAGGCTGCTCGGGTGTTAAATATGACGCAACCAGCTGTAAGTCATGCGATTTCAAGTATTGAGTCAGAATTAGGAGTTACTATTCTTATACGTGATAAACGAAAAGGATTACTCGTTACGGATGTAGGAAACAGAATTCTTGTACATATTAGAGAGATTTTGAACGGTGTAGAGAAGATTGAACAAGAAGTTGCGATGGAGAAAGGGCACGAAGTTGGGACGATTCGAATTGGTAGTTTTCCGAGTGCTTCTGCGCATTTCTTACCCAAAATGATAAATCTTTTTAAGGAGAAGTATCCGAACTTAGAAGTCGTTCTTTGTGAAGGGACGATTAAAGAAGTTGAAGATTGGTTAGTATCGAGGGTTGTTGATATAGGAATTGTTATTTTGCCTAATAAAGATATGGAGATTGTCCCATTAACGAAGGGGAAAATGGTTGTTATCTTAAGAGAGGATCATCCTCTTTGTAAGAAGGACTCTATTACAATTAGTGATTTAGAGAATGAACCGATCATATTATGTAAGGGCGGATACGAACCACCCATTATTGATATGTTTAAACAAGCCAACGTACCACTTCGGGCTGAGTATGTAATTTCGACCGTTACTACAGCTTTAAATATGATTCAAGAAGGATTAGGTATTGCAATATTAGCTGAATTATCTTTAACGAATTTACCAAAAAATGTGCAAACGAGAGAGTTGGAACCGCAAGTATGGAGAGAAATTGCTTTAGCTGTTCCATCATTAAAGGATTCTTCAATCGCTGTGCAGCTATTTATTGAAGAATTTCAAGCGCTATTTACAGAATAAAAAGAAGTGTCTCATATATCATAATGGGACACTTTTTAATTTGCTTATAAAAAATCTATCAAAAGGATTGACTTATCTTTTAGTTGTAACTATAATGATTACATCGAGGTGGTGATTACGATGAAAATTAGTAGCCGCTTTTCTATAGCTGTTCATATTTTATCTATTTTAAAAAACAATCCATCTTCACTTTGCACTTCAGACTATATGGCCAAAAGTGTAAATACAAATCCGGTAGTCATTCGTAAAATAATGTCGTACTTGAAACAAGCTGGATTTGTTTACGTAAATCGCGGACCAGGTGGCGCGGGGTTATTAAAGGATTTACATGAAATCACGTTGTTAGATGTGTATCATGCAGTAAATGTAGTGGAAGAGGATAAACTATTTCATATTCATGAGCAACCAAATCCAGATTGTCCAATTGGCGCGAATATTCAAGTGGTGTTAGAAGTTATATTAATTCAAGCGCAATCCGCGATGGAAGAAGTTTTGAAAAATATTACGATGGGGCAGTTGTTTGAATCTTTACAAGAGAAAATGAATGCTTAAAATATTATCTATATTTTTTTATTATTAATGTAACTGTTTTGATTACAACTATAAAGGTAAGGTGTAAAAATTATGACTGTAAAAATGAAAGTATACTCAGACTTTATATGTCCGTTTTGTTTTTTAGCAAAAGGTCCATTAGATGAAGTAGCGAAAGAGAAAGACGTAGAAATTGAATGGATGCCATTTGAATTACGTCCAAGTCCATATTCAAAAATAGATCCATGGAATGAACCAGAAAAGTTAGGTTCATGGGATGCTTTCATTCTTCCTACAGCGAAGAAATTAGGAATCGATATGCGCTTGCCACGTGTTTCACCGCATCCATATACACATCTAGCTTTTGAAGGATGTGAATTTGCGAAAGAACGTGGGCTAGGGAATGAGTATCATCACCGCGTATTCACCGCATTTTTCCAAGAAGAACAAAACATTGAAGATATTGATGTGTTAACAAAACTAGCGGTAGAAGTAGGGCTTCCAGAAGCTGAATTTAAAGATGCATTAGTAAATCGAAAATATAAAGAAAAACATCAAGAAGCAATTCAGCGTGCATATGATGAAGCGAATATTATGGCTGTTCCAACTGTCATGATTGGCGATGAAGTCATTCAAGGGCTTGCTAGTAAAGAAACGCTAGAGAGAGTAATTGATAAAGAAATTGAAAAGAATAAAACAAATTCTTTTGAAGGAATGCAATGTAATACAGATGGATATTGCTAATTCGCTTGTTATGAAATAACAAAATAAATTATAAAACAAATATTTGGAGGAATTAAAATGTCAGCAACTACAACAAACTTAAAAGAAGCAATCGTGAACCGTCGTTCAATTCGTAAAGTAACAAAAAATGATGCAATTACAAAAGAAAGAATTGAAGAGGTTTTAAAAACAGCTTTACACGCACCAACATCTTTCAATATGCAAAGTGGCCGTATGGTTGTATTAATGGATGGAGAGCATGAAAAGTTTTGGGATATCGTAAAAGAAACGCTTAGATCACGCGTACCAGCAGAAAACTTTGAAGCGACTGTAGAAAGACTAAAAGGTTTCCATACAGGTGTAGGTACAGTTTTATTCTTTGAAGATCAAGCAACTGTAGAAAAAATGCAAGAAAATGCACCGTTATATAAAGATCAATTCCCATTCTGGTCTCATCAAGGTAATGCCATGTTACAACATACTGTGTGGATGCTATTGTCTGCTGAAGGAATTGGCGCATCACTGCAACATTACAACCCAATCGTAGATGCTGAGGTAAAAGAAACTTGGAACATTCCAGCAGAGTGGAGTTTAGTAGGACAAATGCCATTTGGTGAGCCAAATGAAGAACCAGGGGAAAGAACATTCTTACCTACTGAAGATGTAGTGAAATTTTATTAAGAAATTTGATATATAAAGAGTTAGATAAACAAAAGGAGAGTACATATTAGCCATATATGTACGCTCCTTTTGTATGTAATGTTTAAACTCTTATTGTAAGAACAATTTCCTTCATATGCATCGATGTTTTTCCTTACAATTAAAAATCTATTATGTTTATTATTTTGAAATGACAGTAAACATCCCTGTCATGTTTGGTGAGTAATCTTTAAAATCAAATTTCTCATAGAACGATTCTTTACCTTGTGATGCAAACAAACCGACAAACGCCTTATCAGGGGCGTTCTCATTTAAGTATGCAACTAAACGATGCATGATTTCTTTCCCAATACCATGTTTCTGATAATCTGGATGAACCACTATATCTTGAATATAGAAATAGATAGATCCATCGCCAACAATTCTCCCCATGCCGATAATTTGATCATTATCTTTGACTGTGATGCAGTGAATAGAATGCTGCAGTGAAGTATCCGCTACTTCAAAATTCATATAATTAGTCCATCCAACAGAATCACACAAATATTTATATTCTTCTAATGTTGGAATGTTAAGTTTAAACTCATATGTTTTCAAAATGTATCCTCCAAGTTCTTAAATTCAACAAGTATATAAATTCGACATTTTTTGATATTTTCCTTCTCTTACACAACTGAATTCCCTTTTAGTAATTGAATTACGCACAGTTTCCTTATTTGTATTTGTGTTAATTTATAAGAGTTTAGGGAAGAAATATAAGAAATAATCCGGTGAGAAAGGAAGTAGAAAAATGAATGATGAGAAAAAATATACAGTGGTAGGTACTGATGTCGAGGAAGTAAAGCGTTTAAACAAAAATTCAGGGTTAACGTATAACCAAGTGAAGGAATTGTTAGCGAAGCAAATGCAAAAAAGAAATGATTAGATTGAAATAATTAAGCTTTTCATTTAGTATTTTTTTAGAGAGGGTTAAGTAATAGATAACTCTCTTTTTTCAATATGAAAAATCTACTAAGGAGCAACAGTTTAAAAATAGACGATCTCCTAAAATATAGAGTTGATAAAGTAGTTTTTAGAAAAGTATTAGATAAAAAAATCCGACAATAAAAAAGAAAAAAAGGATTCTTCCCAATTAATAAGAAAGATTGTCTATAGAAGCTCATAAAATGTAATAGTATTACAATGAATAAGTGTGTGTTGCAATATATCCAATTTCCATCCATTGAAGGGGGAGGTTAAATCTTAATGAATGACGTGAAAAATTTTTTTCGAAGTAGAGGGTTTCAACGATTTCTCGTTTTAATAATATTAGCGCTTGTATTATATGGATTAAAAAGTATGATCAATTTAATTTTGATTACGTTTATACTGACATTTTTAATGGATCGGTTTCAACGTTTTATTTCAAAGAAGTTGAAAGTGAATAGGAAGGTAGTTATTGCTTGTTTATATATAATATTAGTGACCTTTATTGTCACAACATTGTATAAGTATTTACCGGTACTAACGATACAAATTTCACAATTAATTTATCAATTTAAATTGTTTTTTCAACATCCACCTGATAATGAGATGATTAGATACGTACTTTCAGCAATTAATGAAATGGAAGTATCAAAATATATTGAACAAGGTGTGGATGTCATTTATCAATCAATAGCAAACATAGGAAAGGTAAGTTTGCAAATACTATTGTCTCTTATTCTAAGCTTATTTTTCTTATTAGAAAAAGAGCGGATTATTTCATTCACGTCTAAATTTAAAGATAGTAAATTAAAGATTTTTTATGAGGAGATTGCATATTTCGGCGAAAGATTTGCAAGATCGTTTGGCAAGGTGATTGAAGCACAGTTTTTAATTGCGGTTGTCAATTGTGTGCTCACTGTAATCGCACTTGTCATTTTAGGATTTCCACAGCTCCTTGTATTAGCTGTCATGGTCTTTCTACTCGGTTTGATTCCAGTTGCTGGTGTTATTATTTCCCTGTTTCCACTGTGTATAATTGCCTATAACGTCGGTGGAGTTATGTATGTTGTATACATACTAGTATTCATTACAATAATCCATGCTCTTGAAAGTTATTTTTTAAATCCAAAATTTATGTCTGCAAAAACGAATTTACCTGTTTTTTATACATTTATGATTCTTATCTTTTCAGAGCATTTCCTCGGAATATGGGGGCTTATTATCGGGATACCGATCTTTATCTTTTTATTAGATGTACTTGACGTAAATAATGATAAATCGATTAAAAGTAATAAGTGATAGAAATAACCGATGTTGTCTTTTGGGGAAAACATCGGTTATTTCTTATTTTTTCTTTGGAGGAGGTAGTTTTATAAATTTATTTGCAATTAAAGCTATAATAACAGCAGCAAAAATAAACACCGCGATTATGCCAACCCCCATACCTGCCCATCCTCCTATAAGGAAGATACTTATCGGTATTGCTAACAAGCTTAAAATAATAAGAATCAATCCGAGATTCTTATCATATTTTTTGGTTGGAAATAATGTTCGGATGATTAAAAAGAGAAAAAGTATTAATGCCGCTACAGCTAGTAAGAGGATTACAATTGTCAAAGAATCATTCATGAAATCACTCCTTTCTATTATAGATAATATTACCGTTTAAATTGAGGGGGAACTGTAAAAATATAAAAAAGCAATCCAATATAAATTGGATTGCTTTTTTGATTAAAATATATGATTAAAGAACAGGAGCCATTGTTTCTTTCAATACTTGAACAGAGTGATCGAATTTTAATTCTTCTTCTTCACTTAATTCAACTTCTAAAATTTCACGAACGCCTCCGCGGTTTAAGACAGCAGGTACGCCAATATAAACATCTTGTTGGCCGTATTGACCTTCAAGGTATGCTGATACAGTTAATACGCTGTTTTCATTGTTTAAGATTGCTTTCGTAACACGTAGCAGTGACATACCGATGCCGTAGTATGTAGCACCTTTTCGTTCAATAATGTGGTAAGCTGCATCACGCACGTTTATGAAAATATCATCTAAATCTTTTTGATTATATGTGTTGTCTTTTTCAAGAAGCGTTTCTAGTTTTTGAATGCCAATTGATACGTGACTCCAAACAGGAAGTTCTGTATCACCGTGCTCTCCGATAATATAAGCGTGAATGTTATGAGGTCCAATATCGAAGTACTCACCTAACATATAGCGGAAACGAGCTGAGTCAAGAGTTGTACCAGAACCAATTACGCGTTCTTTTGGCAATCCAGACTCTTTCCAAGTTACGTAAGTTAAAATATCTACAGGGTTAGTTGCGATTAAGAAGATGCCATCAAATCCGCTATCCATAATGCTACGAACAATTTGCTTGAAAATTTTAGCGTTTTTCTCAACTAAGTCTAAGCGTGTTTCACCTGGTTTTTGTGGTAACCCAGCAGTAATTACAACAAGATCTGCGTCTTTACAATCTTCATAACTACCTTTCCAAACCTTTGTTGGAGCTGGTGCGAAAGGTACGGCATGGCTTAAGTCCATTGCTTCTCCTTCTGCTTTTGCTTCATTTACATCCACTAAAACAAATTCTTCAGCTACAGCTTGGTTAATCATGCAGTAAGCATAACTACACCCAACTGCTCCTGTTCCTACTAATACAACGCGGTTAATACCTTTTTTCATTTCAAAATTCCTCGCAATTTCATTAATTTTATTATGTAAGATAATACGTCTTACTTCTAAAGTTTCATATCTATTTTATTACATTTTATAAAAGATATTCAAGTAATTGAAAATGTATCCGCTCAATTACTTGAATGAAACATAGGAATCCTGTTAAACGAATATAATTCAGTAAAATCCTTCATAAAAGGGGAATTGGCATGGGGAATCCATTATCGATGGAAGAAATGCTTCAAATTATTCATGAAGGGCTTGCCAAAACAAATAACCCCAAACGGATTACAATTGCCGGTGCAGGGATGTCTGGATTAGTTGCAGCATCTTTATTAAAAGAGGCTGGGCACGAGATAACGATTATAGAAGCAAATAACAGAATAGGTGGCAGGGTGTATACGATTCGTGAACCATTTAGTGCAGGGCTATATTTTAACGCAGGCCCTATGCGTATTCCGGATACTCATGATTTAACTTTAGCTTACATTCGTAAATTTAAACTACCGTTAAACTTTTTTATTAATAAAACTTCTGCAGATATAATTTATACGAATAACAAAAGAACGAGATTGGATGTGTTTGAAAAGGACCCAAGTGTACTTGGATATCCAGTTTTAAATAAAGAAAGGGGGAAAACGGCAGAAGGATTAATGTTAGAGGTATTGGAACCGATACTTAATTATATTAAGAAAGATCCTAATAAAAACTGGATTATTGTTGAAAAAAAGTATAAAGCATATTCGCTCGGTTCATTTTTAACCGAGTATTATTCAGATGGGGCAATAGATATGATCGGAGTACTTCTTGATATGGAAGCATACATGGGAATGTCTTTAATTGAAGTATTACGCGAAATGATCTTTTTCACTTCAACGGCGAAATATTATGAGATAACGGGCGGGATGGATGCATTACCAAATTCATTTTTACCAGAGCTAAAGGATAATATTTTTATGTCTTATAAAGTAGAAAAAATTATACAGGAAGATAATAAAGTAATGATGCAAGTAACACATGAAAAAACGTTAAATTCATTCATAGTAACTGGTGACATCGCTATTGTCACAATTCCATTTTCAGCTTTGCGATTTGTAGAAGTCCAGCCGTATCATTTATTCTCTTATTATAAAAGACGGGCAATTCGTGAATTGAATTATATTGCTGCAACTAAAATTGCGATAGAGTTTAAAAGTAGATTTTGGGAAAGAGTGGGGCAGTGTGGTGGTAAATCTATTACAGATTTACCGATACGTTTTACATATTATCCGAGTTATGGCATTCAGTCACCAGGGGCAGCTATTGTTATAGCAAGTTATACGTGGGCGGATGAGGCATTAACATGGGATAGTCTCCCGCATAGAGAGCGTATTCGTTACGCATTGAAAAATTTAGCGCAAATTTATGGGAATGTGGTCTATAGTGAGTTTATAAAAGGGGAATCTTTTAGCTGGAGTAAGAATACGTATTCTTGCGGAGCATTTACAGCTTTTGAACCAGGGCAAGAGCTAGAATTATTTCCTTATATTGCGTCGCCGGCTGGAAACGTACACTTTGCAGGAGAACATACAACGTTGACACATGGGTGGATGCAGGGAGCGATTGAGTCTGGAATTAGAGTTGCTCATGAAGTAAATGAAAAGTGAAGCTAGTAGATATATTTACAAATTGTTATTCTTTTAATAAAATGATAAATATAAATCGTAATTATTACGCTTTGAATACGTTTGAAATAAAGAAATGGATGGTTGATCAAATGAATAAAGTGGAAATTCATATATTAGGTGGTTTTTTAGGTAGTGGAAAATCAACATTATTACAAAATTTATTATTAGCGGAGAAAAAGAAGAATAGAAAAGTTGCTGTTTTAATGAATGAAATTGGTGAATACTCAGTAGATACAGATATTATTGGTAAAGAGAATGTATTAAGAGAATTACTAAAAGGATGTATTTGTTGTACGTTAAAGGAAGAACTTGAAATACAATTGCATTCATTATATCAGCAAGAAAGACCAGATGTAATTTACATAGAAACAACAGGCGTTGCACATCCAATTGAAGTGTTAGATGCATGTGTATCACCAATTTTAGCACCTTTCTTAGAAGTGAAATCAATTGTAGTCGTTTTAGATGCAGTAAGATGGCTAAATCGAAGTATATTAAGTGCAAATGTGCAACAGTTACTGCATGAGCAAATGAAATTTGGTAGTCACCTTCTTATTAATAAATCAGATTTACTAACAGAAGAAGATAAGAACAAAGTATTTGAAGAAGTGAAAGCAATAAATAGTCATGCGAAATTGTTTGAAACAAAATATTGTAATATATCTTTAAATGATATAGAAGAAGCTGAATTTGTGAGTGATGGGGAACACGAGACACTTCATGTTAAACAGCATTTACATATACAAACGATGACGTATCAATTCACGAAATCGATTGATCAAGACAAATTATATGAATGGCTTTCGAATTTACCAGATAGTATTTATCGAGTGAAAGGTTTTGTGAAATTCCATGGAGATAAATACCCTCATCTATTCCAATATTCGTTTGGGGTACCGACTTTATTGGAGCAAGATTTTGGTTTCCCGACAAACTTGGTAGTAATAGGGGAAGGGCTAGATAAGAAACAATTGATTGAAGGGTTAGAGAAGGTCGAGCTTAATTCTAACTGAAAGTAAAAGACTAACCTATTTTAGGTTAGTTTTTTTTAGTGTACGGAAAAGTGCTTGTCGGATTTTGCCTAATTAAAATAGTTGTAAAATTCAGAAATAAATTTATAATCAAATCTAAGAGGTGATTCAGGTGTCAGAAAAAATAATAGTGGATGTAAAAAACTTAACAACAAAAGGACTTGAAACGAGAGAAAAGTTATTGTGTGCTGCAGAAAAAGTATTTGGTAGTAAAGGATATTATGAGGCTTCTATTGTGAATATTACGCAAGAAGCAAATGTGGCACATGGAACATTTTATAATTATTTTCCAACTAAAAAAGATATATTTGATGAATTAATTCTTAAGTTTAACCGTGAGTTACGCTTAATTATTAAAGAAGAAATGAAGGGGATATCAAGTTATGAAGAGGCACAAAGAAGAGGTTTTCAGGCCTTTTTTCGATGGGTGAAAGATCGTCCTAATCTATATAACATTGTACAACAGGCGGTAGTTGTTGATGATAATTTATATAGATGGTATTATGCAAAGCTAGCAAATGGATTTTTAAAAAGTTTATCGGCTGGCATGGAAGCGGGAGAATTTAAACGACTTGATAAAGAAACAATTGCGTATTGTCTTATGTCAATTGGTCAATTTTTAGGAATGCGATGGGGCTATTGGGAAGAGAAAGATGTTCCGGAAGATGTATTTGAAGCAGCGATGTCATTAATATTTGAAGGATTGAGAAAGAGATAAGGGAGTGGGGAAAATATGCAAGGCATTGCTTATTGGATTGAAAAACGGGCCTATTTGCATCCAGATCGCATTGCCATTATTACAGAAGAGGAGGAAATGACATATAAACAGTTAAATGAGTATGTAAGTAAAGTAGCAGCATATTTAATTTACGACTTAAATGTGCAAAAAGGAGAGAGGATAGCTATTTTATCACAAAATAGCTTGGAATATATTGTACTTTTATTTGCTATAGCAAAGGTAGAATGTATTGCTGTTCCACTGAATATACGGTTAACAGAAAATGAACTTATATTTCAGTTGAAAGATAGTGGAGCTACAGTTTTATTTGTAGAGGAAACATTTCAAAATATGGCACTGTCAATGCAGAATGTAACATATATACAAAGAGTTATTTCGATTAAAAGTTTAAAAGAAATAGAAGATAGAAAAATTGACAACTTTGAAGAGATAAATGAAAGCGCATCCTTTATTATATGTTATACCTCGGGGACAACAGGACAACCGAAAGGAGCTGTACTTACACAAGAGAATATGTTTTGGAATGCGCTTAATAATACATTTGCGATTGACCTAACTGTTCATGACCGCTCCATTGTGTTATTGCCTTTATTTCATATTGGTGGGATTGGTTTATTCGCATTTCCAACTTTATTTGCAGGTGGAATAATCATTGTTCCGAGAAAATTTGAGCCAACCATAGCTCTTTCTATGATAGAAAAATATAAAGTGACTGTTGTAATGGGAGTACCTACAATTCACCAAGCATTAATTAATTGCGCAAAGTTTGAAACTACAAATTTACAATCAGTTCGCTGGTTTTATAACGGTGGTGCACCATGTCCAGAAGAGTTGATGAGAGAATTTATAGATAGAGGATTTTTATTTGGTCAAGGCTTTGGTATGACTGAAACATCACCAACCGTATTTATGCTTTCAGAAGAAGATGCAAGACGTAAAGTAGGCTCAATTGGAAAACCTGTTCTGTTTTGTGATTATGTACTTATTGATGAAAACAAAAATAAAGTTGAGATTGGTGAAGTTGGAGAGTTACTAATAAGAGGGCCAAATGTAATGAAAGGGTATTGGAATCGGCCAGATGCAACAGAAGAAACGATTCAAGATGGTTGGTTATATACGGGAGATTTAGCTAGAGTTGATGAAGATGGTTTTGTATACATTGTCGGTAGAAAAAAAGAAATGATAATTTCCGGTGGTGAAAATATTTATCCACTTGAAGTAGAGCAAGTTATTAATAAACTGTCAGAAGTATGTGAGGTAGCAGTAATTGGTACACAACATGTAAAGTGGGGAGAGATTCCAATCGCCTTTATTGTGAAAAAGAGTTGCAGTGTATTAACTGAAAAGGAAGTCATTGATCATTGTCGTTTATTTCTAGCCAAATATAAAGTTCCAAAAGAAATTGTGTTTCTAGAGGAATTTCCTAAAAATGCAACTGGTAAAATTCAAAAAGCACAGTTAGCAAATCAACTGAAAAGTAGGTGAAAAGATGACGATGTATAGTTCCGGTCAACAGGCATCATGTAGTAAAACAATAACGGAAACAGATTTTGTACTATTTGCAGGTTTAAGTGGGGATTTTAATCCAATTCATATTGATCATGAGTATGCGAAACAAACTAGATTTAATCAAAGAATTGCACATGGTTTATTAACTTCTAGTTTATTATCACAATTGTTAGGCGTTCATTTACCAGGAAAGGGTTCCGTTTATATGGAACAAACTATTAAATTTACAGCGCCAGTTTTTATAGGAGATACGATTACAGCCACGGCAACAGTACAAAAATTTATGATAGAAAAGAGAGTTTTGAAATTGTTAACTGAGTGTCATAACCAAAAAGGAGATTTAGTGTTAACAGGTGTAGCGACGATGATGGTGCCAAAAGAAGGAGGAATTGTCTAATGAGAATTGGGATTGAAGCAACTGGTGTTTTCTTCCCGAAAGACGTAGAGACAGCCGCAGATTTATCTAAAAAAACAGGTATTCCTGAGAATATTATTATAGAAAAGTTTGGGTTATATGAAAAACATGTCGCAGACGAAACGATGCATGCATCAGATTTAGCTATTGCTGCTGCAAAGCCAATATTATTACAAGTAGATCCTCAATCTATTGATGTAGTCATTTATTTTGGCAGTCCACATAAAGATTACCACGTATGGTCTAGTGCCCCAAAAATTCAGCATGAACTTGGATTGAAAAATGCTTATGCCTTTGAAGTTATGAATGTTAGTTCTTGCTTTCCCATTGCTCTTAAAGTCGCAAAAGATATGCTCTACTCCGATAACTCAATTGAAAATATATTATTAGTAGGTGGATGTAAAGAATCTCAAATTGTAGATTATGATAATCCACGCTCACGTTTTATGTTTAATTTTGCTGATGGCGGAAGTGCAGCTTTAGTAAAAAAGGGAGCTAGCAAAGGTGAAATATTAGGCAGTGCGATTATAACGGATGGTTCATTTCATGACGATGTTCGTATTCCAGCTGGTGGATCGAAGCTGGTTGCGAGCTATGATACAGTTGAGAATCGACAACATTATATTGATGTAATAGAACCTATTAGTATGAAAGAACGTTTAGACCGGGTTTCAACCCCTAATTTTGATAAGGTTATTCGGGAGGCGTTAAGAAAAAGTGGATTTACTCCTAAAGATATTAAAGTATTGTTACCACTGCATACAAAACGTTCCATGTTAATAGAATTGATACAGGGGCTAGGGCTAGCAGAAGAACAAGTTGTATATTTAGATCATTATGGACATATGTCAGCGCTTGATCCGTGTATTGGCTTACACTTTGCGAATGAACAAGGAAAATTACAGCCTGGAGATATTGCAGTGGCTGTTAGTGCAGGTACTGGGTATACTTGGGCAGCTACTGTGATTAGATGGTAGTAAGCATGAATTTTATCAAAAAAATTATATGTTGTTTTTTCATTGTAACTGTAAGTCTAGGGATGTTTGCTTCTGTAGGAAGTGCCTCTGCTGTAAAATATGTGAAATCATGGGGGAGTGAGTTAGATACTTCTAAGTTATTAAGGACACCAGTGGCGATGGCAAGGGATACAAAAGGATTTTTGTATGTTGTTGATATGGGGAATAATAGGATTGTGAAAATAGATAAGAATGGAGAAGTTGTTGATGCTATAGGAACTTTAGGTGAAGGTCCGGGACAGTTTAATATGCCATTTGGTATTGCTGTTGATAAAGAAGGTAATATTTTAGTTGCGGATACAGCGAATTATCGTATTCAAAAATTTAATGAGGAGTTTCAATTTATTAAAAGTTGGGGCACAAAAGGTAAAGGAAGTGAGCAGTTCTCGTTTCCTAGGGAAATTGCAGTAGATAGCGATAATAATTACTATATTACGGATGAATACAATCATCGTATTCAAAAATATAGCCCGGATGGGCAGTATATTCAAACAATAGGGAGTTATGGAAAGGCGAATGGAGAAATGGCTTTACCACAAGGAATCGCGGTAAATAAACAAGACGAGGTCTATATTGCAGACACATATAACAATCGTATTCAAGTGTTTGATAAAAAAGGGGAGTTTCAGCGAGTAATCGGAACAGGAATTGCAGGTTTAGGCCCATATCAATTCTACCATCCAAGAGGAATAAATTTTGACTCAACATCTGGATTGCTATATGTAGCAGATACATATAACAATCGGATAATGAAATTTACAAATAAAGATCAATTTTTATATGCATCAGGTAACTTTTTCCAGTTTGTTTATCCTAATCAAGTTCTTCCGGATGGTAAAGGGAATATCTATATAACGGATACGGGAAATAATCGTGTACTTTTATATAATGAGGTAGGCCTAACAGCGGTAATGAAGAAAACCATAGGTAATGAAAGGAATGGAAATACACAATATGCAGGACCTTATGATGTCGAAAGAGACACGAATGGAAATGTTTTTGTATCTGATTCTTTTAATCATCGAATTTTGAAATATGATATATCTGGGAAGATTGTTGCTAAGTGGGGAAGTTTATTTGGTACTGGTGGTCCACTTGGGTTCGGAAGTCTTCCAGGACAGTTTTTTGTTCCAAGACAGATTGCAACGGATCGTTACAATAATGTGTATGTATCTGATTCTGTAAATCATCGTATCCAAAAATTCACCAATTCAGGGATAGCGCTTGCTTCATATGGTTCATTTGGAGTATTACCAGGTTTTTTTCAATTTCCATCTGGAATAGCTATTGATAGTAAAGGAAACATATTTATAGCTGATTCAGAAAATCATCGTATTCAAAAATTTAATCCATTCTTTGTATATATGAAAGAATGGGGGAGAAAAGGAAGTGGAGAGGGAGAGTTTTTTCAACCTATGCAATTAGCAATTGATTCAAAAGATAATGTTTATGTTATTGATCGGATTAATAATAGGGTTCAGAAATTTGATAATGAGGGTAATTTTCTTGCAAAGTGGGGTGCAAATCATGGAGCTGGAAACTTAGATCCACTAGAAAATTGGAGAGAGGGTCCAGGAGATCTTTTTTTGCCAATAGGAATTGAAATCGATATAAATAATACGGTGTATGTCACAGATACTTCTAATAATCGTGTGAATATTTACAATGAAAATGGGGATTTTTTAGAGTCTTTTGGAGGTTTTAATGGTATGTCAGGGCAGTTTTTCTCACCACAAGGAATAGATGTGGATAGTCAAGGGAATATCATTATTACAGATGGTTTACTCCAAAGAATTCAATTTTTTAAGAAAGCTAATTAATATTGGAGACTCAAAATGCTTGTTACAAAGGATAGAAGTTTAATAGTTTGGGAATGCGGTATAGGTAGGAATAAAATATTTATATGAAATTGTAAAGGTGTTTAATGGAAATCGGAGAAGATACATGTATACTAACAATCTCGTTTATATTATTCAAAGGAAAAGTCATAATTACGGATGGGTAACTTTGGCGTGTTTGATTCTATCAGAAAGTAAAGTATGGGGAGGATCACAATGTCGATGAAAAAACGTAAATGGCTAAGAACGGTGGTTACTGGTTGTGTTTTAGGTTCGTTATTAGTAACAGCGGCTTGTTCAGGAAAGAAAACAAGTACAGAGGATGAAAAGACGATTAAGGTAGGGGTTCTTGCTTCATTAACAGGTCCATTAGAATCATATGGAAAACAAACAGTGAACGGATTTGAATTAGGGCTAGACTATGCAACTGGTGGAACTGGGAAAGTGGAAGGGAAGAAGATTAAGTTTGTTGTAGAAGATACGGAAACGAAAGCTGATGTAGCGGTTAAAAAAGCTACGAAGTTATTAGAAGAAGAGAAAGTCGATTTTTTAGTCGGATCGTCTAGTTCAAGTGATACATTAGCGGTTTTACCACTAGCTCAAGAATATGAAAAAATAATGGTTGTAGAACCAGCAGTAGCTGATAGTATTACCGGGAAGAACTGGAATAAATATATTTTTAGAACAGGTAGAAATTCATCTCAAGATGCAGTCGCTGGTGCTGCGGCAATTGCTAAAAAAGATGTAAAAATAGCAACGTTAGCACAAGATAATGCTTACGGCCGTGAGGGAATTGCGGCATTTAAAGCTGGAGCGAAGAAATTAGGTGCGAATATTGTAAACGAACAATATGCTGATACAAATTCGACTGACTTCACTGCAAATATTCAAAATATCATTAGCTCAAAGCCGGATTATTTATTTATCGTTTGGGCAGGGGCAAATTCACCTTGGAAACAGTTAAAAGATATGAATGTGGAAGCGCAGGGTATTAAAATTTCTACCGGTGCACCAGATATACCGGCATTAAAAACGATGGATGCGTTAGTAGGAATGCAAGGTTTTTCTGTTTATTATCACACACTTCCGAAAAATAAGGTGAATGATTGGTTAGTTGAAGAACATAAAAAACGATTTAATGGTGCGGTGCCAGATTTATTTACAGCAGGAGGAATGTCAGCGGCAATTTCAATTGTAGAAGCTTTAAAGAAAACAAAAGGTGATACAGATGTAGATACATTGATTAAGAAAATGGAAGGAATGGAATTTGATACACCGAAAGGAAAGATGAAGTTTAGAGAAAAAGATCACCAAGCGATGCAGACACTTTATTCTATCACATTGAAAAAGCAAGATGGTGTTGATTATCCGGTGCCAGTATTAGAGCGAGAATTAACGATGAAAGAGACAGAACCCAAAGTTCAAAATAAATAGACTGAATTTTCTGTTGTTTTGTATAAAGAGGGAGTACACCCTCTTTATACGTATTTCTTTCATACTTAAAGCTTTAAAGGGAGGGATTTCGTGACACATTTGCTAGAAACGAAAAATCTTTGCGTATCTTTTGGCGAGCATCATGTTATTAAGGATGTGAATTTAACAGTACAAAAAGGAAAGCTCATTTCAATTATTGGACCAAATGGTGCAGGAAAGACAACGCTATTCAATTTACTAAGTGGACAAATTTCTCCAACAAAGGGTGAAGTATATTTTAAAGGACAAGAGATTACAAATTTATCAATTTCGGATCGTACTCGATTAGGAATTGGTCGTTCTTTTCAACTTACAAATATATTCCCAGAGTTAACGGTACTTGAAAATGTTCGTTTAAGTGTTCAATCATTTGTGCAAGATTACTATAGTTTTTTTCCGAGTTCGGCAAAATTTAAGCAACAAGTTGGAGAGGCGAGACGTTTCTTAAAAACAGTATTACTTCACGAGAAAGAACATGTATTAGCGAAAGATCTAGCGCATGGTGAAAAACGAAAGTTAGAGCTTGCGATGTTATTAGCTTTAAAAACGGATGTGTTACTACTTGATGAGCCGACGGCAGGTATATCAGTTGAGGAGGTACCGGCTATTTTACAAGTGATTGAAAATATTAAGAAACATCCAGAGAGTACAATTGTACTTATTGAACACAAAATGGATATGGTACTAGGTTTGTCAGACCATCTTATCGTTTTATTCCATGGAGAGTTATTGGCTGAAGGTTTGCCCGAAGAAATGATGAAAGATGAGCGTGTACAAAGTGCTTATTTAGGGGGATTATATAGTGGCACTATTACAAGTGAATAATATAGAGACGTATTTAGATCAGTTTCATATTTTACAAGGGGTATCTCTTACTGTTGAGAAAGGAACGATTACTGTACTGTTTGGAAGAAATGGGGCAGGGAAGACTACGACATTACGTTCGGTTATGGGATTTCACCATATCGCACATGGTGAAATTTATTATGATAGTACACAAGTAAATGGATTATCTACACATTTAATTTCAAGGAAAGGAATAGGGTATGTACCAGAAAATCAAGGTATTTTTCACGACCTGACAGTAGAAGAAACATTCGCTCTTGCTAGGGAGAAGGGAGAAGAAGCGGAAAAAAAAATAGACTGGATGCTTGAATTATTTCCAGATTTAAAGCAATTTTGGCACAAAAAAAGTGGACTCTTAAGCGGAGGGCAAAAGCAAATGCTAGCAATTTCAAGAGCATTTATTAATAGTGATGGTTTATTACTTATTGATGAGCCGAGTAAAGGCTTGTCGCCCATTATGATAGAAAAATTAATGATAGCCATTTTGAAAATGAAAGAGAAAACAACAGTTTTACTCGTTGAACAAAACTTTATGATGGCTAGTCAAATTGGTGATTACTTTTATATTATGGATAACGGAAGAATTGTTCATAACGGTTTTATGCATGAATTAAAAGAGGATAAGGAAATGTGTCACAAATATTTAGGAATCTCTTAACATGAATCCGGGGTGAGAAGGATGGATGTGTTAATCAATTTATTTGTAAATGGGATTTCAACAGGGATGCTCATTTTTTTATTAGCGTCAGGTCTTTCACTTATTTTCGGTTTAATGAGCGTTCTAAACTTCGCACATGGTGGGTTATTTGCATGGGGAGCTTTTACAGGTGTATGGATATTTAATACAACTGGAAGCTATTTACTCGCTTTAATTGGAGCAATTGCTATGGGGATGTTTCTTGGATTCATTTTAGAAAGGTTCCTTATTAGACCGGTATATGGAAATCATGTTCGCCAGCTTCTTGTGACGCTTGGAGGAATGCTTGTACTTAGTGAATGTATTAAAGTATTTTGGGGGCCAAATCCAATTGGTGCTAAATTACCGTTATGGTTACAAGGTAGTTATACATTTGAAGGCGTTATATTAATTAAATATCGTCTATTCGTTATTTTAATTGGGATCATCATTTACATTGCCTTACTATTATTGCTCAAAAAAACAAAGATAGGTCTTATGATTCGCGCAGGTGTAATGGATAAAGAGATGGTTCAAGCGCTCGGTATTAATGTAAAAGCGATATTTTCTTTCGTCTTTTTACTAGGAGCAGGGATGGCGGCTTTGGGAGGCTTCTTATTAGCACCGTATTCTGGTGTTATTTTCGCCGAGATGGGTATGCAGTATGCGATTTTAGCTTTTATAGTAGTGATAATAGGAGGATTAGGAAGCGTACAAGGTTCAGCAATCGCTTCTTTAATTGTTGGATTAGCTGGTGCTTTTACAGCATATTTTATACCGGATTTATCACTTGCAATTAATATGTTAATGTTACTATTTTTCTTAATAGTGAAGCCAACTGGACTTGTTGGTGAAAAGGGGTGAAACGGTGAACAGCACATCGGATCGAATTAAAGTATACTTCGGAGTTTTTATGCTCATTTGTTTAAGTGTATTTCCATTCGTAAATGATTCACGGAGCTTGTTAATTTTGTTCACTCAAATCTTCATCTTCGCTATTTTCGCTATGAGCTTTGATGTTCTACTTGGCTATACAGGCATTGTCTCATTCGGTCATTGTATGTTCTTTGGAATAGGAGCGTATGGTGTGGCACTCTTATTTGATCGGCAAGGGGTGTCTATCACAAACTTTTTTATAGGAATAGCAGCCGCAATTATTGTATCAGCCATCGTTAGTTATATAATTGGTATGCTTTCATTACGTTTGAAAAGTCATTTTTATGCAATGTTAACGCTCGCTATTTCCCAGCTGTTTTTTGTACTTGCTGAAAAATGGCGTTCACTGACTCACGGAGGAGATGGATTTACATTTGGTGTACCAAATATATTCCGTGATCGTTTTACATTTTATTATATAACATTTATATGTCTAATCGTCATTTTCATCTTGTTACGTCTTTTCACAAAGTCTTCAATTGGAAAAGTATTAAAGGCCATTTCACAAAATGAACAACGCGTTGAAGCACTTGGATATAAAGTTCTTCATTATAAAATTATCGCAAGTGTAGTAGCAGGAGTAGTAGCGGCAATTAGCGGTGGTTTATTTGTCATCACATTGCGTTTTGTAAATACGACGGTATTTTCAATTGAAATGACGCTAAACGCATTATTGATGACAATGATTGGAGGAGTTGGAACGTTAATAGGAGCCATTGCTGGAGCTGGAATTATTGAATCACTTAAATATTATTTATCAGAACTAGCAACAGAATATCCGATTTTTGAAAGATGGACGATTATTCTAGGTTTATTATACATTATCGTGTTATTAGTTTTTCCAAAAGGATTAGTTGGAACGATTAAGAAGTTGAAGAATTTTAAAAGAAGTAAGAAGGAGAAGAGTACAGGGGTGGAACAGAACGTGTAAAATAAGTCTTCAAGATGAAAAGGGATGTCCTAGTAGTTAAACATATTAACTAGGTAACATCCCTTTTTATTGTATTAAGCCGATAGTATATGAAGGTTATATTAGCGATTCGAAAAAGGATATCTATTTACCCGTAAAATACGACAAGTGTAGCCTCTTTATTAATTAAATAGTTCACCAGGAATCGCTTTTTCTAAGTCTCGAGTTGTGAAGAAGTTAATAGGTAGTTTTTCAACCGCGACATTTTCAACTGGAACTAATTTATCATTTCTAATCGGTAAAAAAGCTATCCCATTTCCCTCAACAATAAACTCTTCAATAAGCGAATAAGAATCTAACTGTTGAAGTTGATGCTGGGATAGATTGTTTTCTTTTAGAAATTGTATTGTCATATTTCTAAAAGGGCACTTTTTATCGTTACTAACAAAGAAAAGTTCTTTTGAAAAGTCAATGTTACACTGTTCTTTCGCTTTTAATAAGCCTACAGAAACTGAAGTGGTGAATACTTTTTTAAACGCTGCGTCGGGATAATCCTCATAAGTTATGACCATATCAACTTTTTGTTGCTGTAGTAGTTTTTGTAAATGGCTACTACTTTCTATATATATTTGATAATTCCTGAAATTTTCTTTAATACGCATACTTAAATAATTAGTCAAAATAGATTGTGACGTCGCTATTACATAAGAAGAAGTACTTGTTTTAATTTCATCTTTCGCTTCTTCTAAAAGAGCTAATATTTTATTCGTGTAGTCTAATAAAATGTCACCAGAAGGTAACAGGGAAACACCTTTGTTATCTCTATGTAGTAAAGGTGTTTCTAATTCTTGTTCTAATTTTTTGATTCGCTCAGTTACATTTGGTTGTACATAGCCTAGCTCTTTAGCAGCTTTACTAATAGATCCTTCGTTAGCTACAGTTTTAAATATGATAAGATCATTTATTTCCATTCATTTCAGCCCCTTATACGGTATCATTATAAATGATACCAAACATAATTTATACCTATTTTACGTCATCCGATCATCGGTTTATCATTATGTATATAAGATTGAAAGTGAGTGATAAACATGATTGGTATGCAATATAAGGTCATTTTGCCAAAAGATTATGATATGGGGACTATTAGAGAAAGGGTGAAAAAGAATGGTTATAAAACGGATGGTTTTCAAGGGTTGAATTTTAAGGCTTATTTAATTGCTGAGGCAGGTAAGTATGGGGATTTCCATAATTGTTATGCACCTTTATATATTTGGAATGGTCATGAAGGGATGAACAAATTTATCTTTGAAGGGTATTACGATAATATTTTGCAATCGTTTGGGTGGCAACAAATAAATATAGGTGTTCCATTAATTGTTAATTTAAGTAATGATTTTAGAAAAAGTAGATATGCTGTTGAATATGCAAGAAGTATTTCTCCAAGTAAATCGCTGATTGGGACGCAATTAAATAAAGTAAATGAAAATGTGCAAAACATAGAAAAATGTTTAGGAAATGTAATAGTTTATAATCCGGATAAGTGGGGATATAGTCAATTCAGTTTTTATAAGGAAAAGCCTGAAATAGATGTAATGGACGATGTTACTATTTATGAGATTTTACATATTTCACGATGATATGTTGTTGAATGCTAAATTAAGAAAAAGGAATGAAAATGTATGCCTTTTGTGAACGTTTATTATAATGAAAATATATTAAATAAAGAAGAGTTGAAAAAGATAGGTGAATGTATCCATCTTTCATTAATTGAACATTTTAACATCCCTGAAAATGATTATTTTCAAATGTTTTTACCTTATCAACGAAAACAATTTTTGTATAATCCATATTATTTGTTGGAAAGAGGAGAAATGAGAACTGAGAATATGATTCATGTTTCTATTACATGTGGACCTGGAAGAACAGTGCAACAGAAAAAAGGTTTGTATCAATCTATATCCGTTGGGATTTCAGAATATTCCAACGTAAAAGTTACTGACATTTTTATTACATTACATGAGACAGCTGCTGAAAACTGGTCATTTGGTCAAGGGATGGCACAATTGGTAAAAATGAAGGGAGCAAAATGATGAATGAACCAATTGAATTTTATATTCCAAAGAAAATGAGAGAAATAGCACCTGTATTTTCTCATTATAGTGAAGAGATATTATTTGGGGAAGTGTGGGGGGATGCCGCTTTAACATTAAGAGAAAGAAGCTTATGTACATTGTCGGCATTAATCAGTCTGGGTAATATAGAACAATTACCATTTCATCTGAAGCTAGCTAAACAAAATGGGATGATGGAGAATGAATTAGTTACATTAATAACACATATGGCTTTTTACGTTGGTTGGCCAAAAGCTGTGGCAGCTTTAAATATAGCAATGAATGAAATGGAAAATTAAGAATAATGATTTTGGGAGATATTTTTAACGTATTTCTACTTGCATTACTATCACTTGAGTGGTAAAGTGATAGTAAGATCAACGCTAGGAAGTGATGAAACATGCGTGAGAATACGATAGGATCATTAATTTGGTTACGCCTAATACGATTTACGAACCAAAGTAATCAAATGTCAAATGAGTTTTTAAAACGTTTTGATTTAACGACAGCTCAATTTGATGTGCTTTTGCAAATACGGACTTATCAGCCATTAACACAAATGGAGTTAGCAGAAAAGGTTACCGTTACACAAGGCGGTATTTCTCGAATGTTAACACGTCTTGAAAAAGAAGGATATATTATACGAAAACAAGATTGGAAAACGAAAACAATTAGTCTTACAGAGCAAGGGGAAGAGGCTTTAGAAAGAGCATTGCCAGAGCAACTTGCATTTCAATCATCATTTTTTGATGATGTATTAAATGAAGAAGAGCAGAAAATACTATACGAGTTGATGACAAAAGTTCATAAGCATAGTGAAAAAAAAGAATTACCGAATGAGTAATTTTTTTTACTCATTCAATTGACTAATCAAGTGATAAAGAGGAGGAAGTTTTATGTATACAATTCCAGGACATCACCACATTTCTATGGTGACTAAAAATGCGAAAACGAATAATGATTTTTATCGAGATATTTTAGGATTACGCCGAGTGAAAAAGACAGTCAATCAAGATAATCCATTTATGTATCATTTGTTTTATGGCGATTTAACAGGGAGTGCCGGAACTGAATTATCATTTTTTGAAATGCCGAATGTAGGAAGAACAATCCGTGGCACAAATGCAATAACGCAAATAGGTTTGCTCGTACCTTCAATAGAAAGCCTTACATTTTGGAAGAAACGTTTTGAGTCGCTTCAAGTGGCGCATGGAGAAATTACAACTTACGCCAGCCGAGACGCACTGCACTTTGAAGATCCAGATGGCCTACGGTTAGTGCTACTAAATAATAACGGTGAAGAGGTACCTGAATATTGGACTGCATGGGATGACTCTTCTGTAGAGCAGAATCATCGTATTTTAGGTATGGGAACAGTTGAAATGACAGTGCGCAGTTTAAATAAATTATCAAAAACATTAACAGGTTTATTTGGTTATAAAGAAGTATCTCGTTCAGATGATGAGGGGATTTATCAATCTATTGCCGGTCAATCTTTTGGAGAAATTTTGGTGAAACAGCAAGAGGGAGAGAGTGAAAGACCTGGAAAAGGAAGTATTCATCATTTAGCTATTCGTGTAAAAAATGATGAAGAACTGAGTTATTGGAATGAAGCTGTGAAAGATAAAGGGTTCCAATCAACTGGGATTATCGATCGCTTTTATTTTAAAAGTTTATATTTCCGTGAGTCAAATGGAATTTTATTTGAGATTGCGACGGATGGACCAGGATTTACTGTAGATTCAGCAGTTGCTGAATTAGGAAAAGAGCTAGATTTACCACCATTTTTAGAAGAGAGAAGAAAAGAGATTGAAGAGAAATTAATACCACTTGATTAAAAGGGAGAGGACAACTATGGAAAAATACCGTATTGATACAAGTAAAGGAATTGAATTTGGATTATATTCAATTGGAGATCACATTTTAAATCCGCATAATGGTTCGAAAATAAGTGCAGAAAAAAGAATTCATGAACTAATTGAAACAGCTAAGTTAGCAGATAAAGCTGGACTTGATGTGTTTGCTGTCGGTGAAAGTCATCAAGCGCATTTTACAACGCAAGCTCATACAGTTATTTTAGGAGCTATTGCACAAACTACGAAAAACATTAAAATCGCGAGTTCTGCAACAGTATTAAGCACGTCAGATCCGGTTCGTGTATATGAGGATTTTGCTACAATCGATTTAATTTCTAATGGTCGTGCGGAAATCGTTGCTGGTCGTGGATCTCGTATTGGGGGATATAGTTTACTGGGTTACGATGTAAATTATTATGAAGAACTATTTGAAGAGAAGATGGATCTTTTATTAAAAATAAGTAAAGAAGAAAGTGTAACATGGAAAGGGCAGTTTAGAACGCCGCTTGAACATGCGACAATTATACCGAGAGCAAAAAATAACAATATGCCAATTTGGCGTGCTGTTGGAGGGCCACCTGCTAGTGCAATTAAGGCAGGTCACGCAGGTGTACCAATGATGCTTACGACACTTGGTGGCCCAGCCATTAATTTTAAAGTTTCGGTGGATGCATATCGTGAAGCTGCTGAACAAAGTGGTTTTGATCCAGCAACATTACCAATTGCTACAACAAGTTTATTTTATACAGCAGAAAATTCACAAGATGCACTTAGTGAATATTATCCTCATATTCATGCTGGTATGCTTGCACTACGTGGTGGTGGGTATCCAAAACAACAATTTACTAATGCAGTAGATTATCGTGACGCGTTAATGATTGGTAGTCCGCAACAAATTATTGAAAAAATGCTGTATCAACATGAGTTATTTAGGCAACAACGTTTTATGGCACAAATTGATTTTGGCGGTGTACCATTTGATAAGATTGAGAAAAACATCGAATTAATTGCAACTGAAATTATGCCGGCTGTTAGAAAGCACATAGCAAAATAATTGGAAAATACCGGGAGTCTAGCTGACTCTCGGTATTTTTTATGTTAATTCAGTTTTGAAAAATGACGAAAAAATGAATTTTTAGTCTAAAAAAGGAAAGGGTTTTTCTATTTGTGAATAACAATATTCTTAATTTGAATTTTGTAAATACATTTTTCTCTTGACAAAAATATAGCGTGTTTCCAGGTTTGATTTGAGGACATTTTTTAAGAGGAAAGTCAAGCGCATGAAGAGAAAAACGTAATAATAATTGATATAAGAGTCTGTTGTATGTTTGAAAAACAAGTTTTTAAAATGTGAGAAATCTAATTCAAAAAAATTACAAAAGACATATTTCAGACAAAATCCTGTCAATAATACGTCAAAAATCACCTGAATTTATTATGTAAGTATATTATACAATTCGATTAACGAATAAAACACTACTGAAATAGTGAAAAGGTAAATCGTATGAAGAAAGTTCTTTTGTAATTATCTAAAAAACTGACAATCTATATTTTCAGAAAGTACATAAACGAATTTATCTTTTTGTATTTCCAAATGATTGAATTGTTCGTTATGAAGTGAATTCAATCGATATTACGATATAAAAAATTATGAAGGAAGTGAATTTAGCATGGAAACGCTCGAATTGGCACGAATACAATTTGCATCTACAACGATTTTTCATTACTTTTTCGTTCCGCTATCTATTGGTTTAGCTTTTATCATTGCGTTAATGCAAACGTTGTATGTGGTAAAGGGACAAGAAGTTTATAAGAAAATGACAAAGTTTTGGACACAAATATTCCTTGTTAACTTTGCAGTAGGTGTTGTAACGGGTATTTTACAAGAATTTCAGTTTGGTATGAACTGGTCAACATATTCACGTTTTGTTGGTGATGTTTTCGGACCGTCACTGGCAATTGAAGGTTTATTAGCATTTTTCATTGAGTCTACATTCCTAGGTTTATGGGTATTCGGTGAGGATAAACTTCCGAAGCGAGTTCACCTTTTATGTATTTGGCTCCTTTCAATAGGAACAATGTTATCAGCATTTTGGATTTTAACTGCAAGTGCATTTATGCAGTCCCCGGTAGGATATGAAATGGCTGCAGATGGACGTGCGCAGATGAATGATTTCTTGGCAATTATTCAAAATCCACAACTATGGGTGCAATTCCCGCATACAATTACAGCGGCACTTGCAACAGGCGCATTCTTTATTGCTGGTGTTAGTGCATGGAAAATTGCAAAACAACAAGAGACTGAGGTGTTTAAGAAGTCTTTCAGAGTTTCTATCGTTGTCGGAACAATTTCAACAGCATTGGTATTATTTTTCGGTCATGCACAAGCACAAAATTTAATTAAGACACATCCAATGAAAATGGCAGCAGCTGAAGCATTATGGAATACGAGTGAAGATCCTGCGCCATTTACAGTATTTGCAAAAATTGATACAGAGAAGAAAGAAAATTCGTTTGAAATTCAAATCCCTTATATGCTAAGTCTATTGTCATACGATAAATTTAGCGGTCAAGTAGAAGGAATGAATCAAATTCAAAAACAATATGAAGAAAAATATGGACCTGGGGATTATATTCCGCCAGTACATATTATGTTCTGGAGTTTTAGAGCGATGGTAATGAGTGGAACATTCATGCTTCTTTTAGGAGTGTACGGCTGGTTCTTATCAAGAAAAGATCGTTTAGCTGAAAAAACTTGGTATTTAAAATTAATGGTATATGCAATTGCACTACCGTTTATCGGAAATACAGTAGGTTGGATTATGACTGAAATGGGACGTCAGCCTTGGGTTGTCTTCGGTGTTATGAAAACAGAAGATGCAGTATCTCCAAACGTTACATTTGGAGAAGTATTATTCTCTCTTGTTTCATTCACATCATTATATGTAATTATTGGAGGCATTACTGTTTACTTATTCGTTCGTATCATTAAAGGACATGCGAATAAGAAAACGAAAAAGGATTATCAAAGCCATGATCCATTTGATAAGGAGGAAGAGTATGTTATCTCTTAATGAGTTATGGTTTCTAATTATTTCAACCTTATTCGTTGGGTTCTTTGTACTTGAAGGTTTCGATTTTGGTGTAGGAATCGTTTCAAGGTTTTTAGGAAAGAACGATTTGGAAAAGCGAATATATTTAAATACAATTGGACCGTTTTGGCACGCAAATGAAGTATGGCTTGTTTGTGCTGGTGGTGCTATGTTTGCGGCATTTCCGCACTGGTATGCAACTTTATTTAGTGGGTTCTATATTCCGTTTGTGTTTATGCTTCTTGCTTTAATTATAAGAGGCGTTTCCTTTAAATTCCGTGCGAAAATAGAAAACCATAAGTGGAAAAGTTTCTGGGATTGGGGCATGTTTATTGGAAGCATGCTACCTCCTATACTTTGGGGAGTTGCGATCGCAAACTTTATGACAGGTGTACCAATTGATGAAAGTAAAAATATGGTAGGCGGATTTATGAAATTACTTCACCCATTTGCGTTACTTGGAGGAGTTATGTTTCTTCTTCTATGTATTGTTCATGGTTTGCAATTTCTTACTATACGTACAACAGGAAAATTACGAGAACGTGCACGTATTGCCGCGACAAAGATTGCACCTTTTGCATTAATAACACTTCTTGTTTTTGCAGCTGTAGGGTTATGGAAAACAGATATTTTCACCACACATGGTTCAGAGTGGCTAATGGTTCCAATTGGAGCTTTTGTAGCGCTATTTGTTTCTACTTTATTAAATAAAAGAAGAAGAGATGGTTGGGCTTTCTTTATGACGAGTTTAACAATCATTTTGCTAAGTGCAAGTGTGTTCATCGGTATGTTCCCGCGTGTCATGATTAGCTCATTAGGAGCGGTAAATGATTTGACAATTTATAATGCGGCATCAGGACCTTATGCATTAAAACTGATGAGCTATTTTTCTCTTGCTATTTTACCGTTTGTTATCGGTAGTCAAATATGGAGTTTCTATGTATTTAGACAACCTGTTAAGTCAGACAAAGATTTGGAGTACTAATGAAAAGAAAAAGAGGACTTCCGTCGTATCCTGGTAGCCGAGTTTTATATGTGACTTTAAGTCTTATTAGCATTTTAGAGGCGTGTAGTATCATTGCGCAGACAGTGTTTTTAGCACGAGCAATCACATTTTTATTTCATGGAGAAACAGTGCAAGCTGTGCTAAATGAAACTGTTTATTTTGGAGTTATGTTTGCAGCACGCCAAATGTTGGTGCGCGCATCGCAAATATTGGTTGAGCGTTTCGCTGAAAAAACAGGATTGGCATTACGTAAACAGTTAATAGAAGCATATTTTACATTAGGACCTAGATTTGTCCAAACGAATGGGACTGGTCATCTGGTTACTTTATCGATAGAAGGTATTGAGAAATTCAAAACTTATATTGAATTAACAATTCCTAAAATGATTAGAAGTAGTATCGTACCAGGACTAATTGTTCTATATGTTTTTACACTGGATATTAAGTCTGGAATCATTTTAGTTGTAACGATTCCGATTGTGATTATATTTATGATCCTTCTAGGATTAGCAGCGCAGAAAATGGCGGATAGCCAATATGAAACATATCGTGTACTTTCTAATCATTTCGTAGATACGTTAAAAGGGTTAGAAACATTAAAGTATTTAGGGAAAAGTAAACAGCACGAAGGAAAGATTGAAAAAGTGAGTAAACGATATAGAAAAGCAACGATGCGTACTTTGCGAGTTGCTTTTCTTTCTTCTTTTGCATTAGATTTCTTTACGAGTTTATCAATTGCATTTGTAGCAGTTGGATTAGGGATACGGTTAATAGATGGGACAATTATACTGTTACCAGCTCTTACGATTTTAATTTTAGCGCCGGAATATTTTCTGCCGATTAAGCAAGTTGGAGCGAATTATCATGCTACATTAGATGGACAACTTGCAATGGAGCAAATAGAAGAAATTCTACAGAAACAAAAAGAAATAGAAAAGAAGGATTCAAATGTAGATATAGTATGGAATTCTTCTAGTAGCTTGAAATTACAAGATGTAAAAGTAAATAATGATGAATCTGAAAAGGCTATATTAGAGGGAATTGATTTTACTTGGCAAGGTAACGGTGCTATAGGCATTATTGGTGAAAGTGGGGCAGGGAAATCAACGCTAATCGATGTGTTAGCAGGATTTCTAAATCCGTCTGGTGGAAATATGATTGTAAATGGTGTGGAAATTGACGCATCTACTCGAGAAGATTGGCAAAAAAACATTGCTTATATTCCGCAACAACCTTATATTTTTCCACTTTCGTTAAAAGATAATATTTGTTTCTATGAAGCGAATACACTTGATGAAGAAGTTGAGAGAGTTATAAATGAAGTGGGCCTTCGTTCGCTAGTTGCATCATTACCACATGGGATGTACGAAAGAATTGGAGAAGGTGGACGTATGCTTAGTGGCGGACAAGAACAACGTGTCGCTATGGCACGTGCACTTTTAAGTAAAAAGCCAATTATTTTATTAGATGAACCTACAGCACATCTTGATATTGAAACTGAATTTGAAATAAAGCAATCGATGTTACGTCTGTTTGAAGGTAAGTTAGTATTTCTTGCAACGCATCGTCTGCATTGGATGAAGCAAATGGATCATATTCTTATTTTAAATAAAGGGGAAATTAAAGAAAGTGGAACATATGAAGAACATTTAAAGAATGAGACATTACATTTTCATAGGGAAGAGAGGGGAGAGCGATGAGTAATTGGATTAAGCCTTATATACAGCAAAATAAAGGTAGAATGACTTTGACTATTTTCCTGGGGCTTCTTGGGGTTAGTTCGGGTGCGATGTTACTTTTTATTTCAGGTTATTTAATTTCTAAATCTGCTCTCAGACCAGAAAATGTAATGGCTGTATATGTTCCTATTGTCGCAACGCGTGCATTTAGTATAGGACAAGCGGTCTTTCATTATTTAGAGCGTTTAGTTGGGCATGATGTTGTACTACGTATATTAGAAAAAATGAGAACGAAACTATATAGAATTGTAGAACCACAGGCGTTATTTTTCCGCTCACGCTTTCAAACTGGTGATGTACTAGGTGTATTGTCTGAGGATATTGAACATTTACAGAATCTATATTTACGAACAATATTTCCTAGTATATTAGCGTTAGTTGTATATAGCATCTTCGTACTTGTTATCGGTGCATTTGATTTAGTATTTGCACTCATTGCAGGCTGTATGTTAGCTATTATCGTTTTTCTTCTTCCGTTTGTATCACTGCTTTTAATGAAACGACATCATATCGCTTTGAAGCAAGGAAGAAATCGTTTGTATCAACAATTGACAGATGTAGTATTTGGGTTATCTGATTGGCAGGCGAGTGGTAGAAAAAATGAATTTATTAATGCGTATGTAGAGCAAAATGATCAATTGTTAAAAACGGAGAAGAGAGTGAAACGCTGGTATCATATTCGAGACAGTCTCATTCATTTAGTAGTAGGGATTGTAGTTATTTTAATGATTATATGGACTGGGAATGAAGCGTCAAGTGAACAGATTGCACCTACAGTTATCGCGGCTTTCGTATTAATGACTTTATCTGTAACGAATGCGCTTATTCCTATTTCAGATGCCATCGATCGAATCCCATCGTATGTAGAATCTGCTCATCGTCTTAATCGTGTAGAAAGTGAAAGTGTTTTACATGATGAAATGGATTTGCATGGAGATAAAGATTACGTTGCACCAAAACATGTAGATATTGAACTGAATCATATATCGTATAGTTACCCAGATAGTAACGAGACTGTATTAAAAGATGTCTCGTTACAAATAAAAGCAGGAAAGAAAATTGCTATTTTAGGTAGAAGTGGAACAGGGAAATCTACTTTACTAAAACTGTTAACTGGGGCGTTACGTCCGGTGAGTGGCCAAGTTATATTGAATGGTGAACAAGCTCATACGAATCTTTTGTCAAAATATATTTCTGTATTAAACCAAAAACCACATTTATTCGATACGACAATTGGAAATAATGTGCGGATCGGTAAACCAGAGGCTAATGATAAAGAGATATGGAAAGCTTTAGAGAAAGCGCAGCTAGCACCACACATTGCTTCTCTTCCTGATGGATTACAAACAAAAATGCATGAAATGGGAAAGAGGTTTTCTGGCGGAGAAAGGCAAAGGGTAGCATTTGCGAGAACCCTTATGCAAGAAACACCAATCATTGTACTTGATGAACCGACTATCGGTTTAGACCCTAAAACGGAATTAGCCTTAATAGAAACAATGTTTTCTGCAACAGAAGAAAAGACTGTTATTTGGATTACACATCATCTTGTAGGAATTGAACATGTAGATGAAGTTATTTTCCTTGATAGTGGTCAAATCGCTATGCAAGGTAGCCATGAACAGCTACTGAAAGAAAATGAGAAATATCGTAGGTTATACGAGCTTGATAAAGGTATATAAGAATGACATGCAAAAAAACACAAATTCTTGATAGTTCAAGGTTTGTGTTTTTGTATTTGTGGTGAAATCATATAGGTCGTATAAGCTACTTGATCATGAATTGGTTATATATTGTTAGAAAGGGTGTTTAAAACCTATCCTTTCAAGGCAATACTTGAGCCATAGTGAATGGATTGTTGGAAGGCGTGATTAATATGTTTGAAGAGGATGGCATTGTTTTAATTCTGGAGCCTGCTGATGAGCGGAATATGAGGAAATTTATTTTTACAGTACCGAAGTCAGTTTATGAAAAAAAAGAGATTTTATTACATTACGGAACACCTTTAGGCCAAGGATATACGGACATTATAGAAGATATTATTAGTGTACATATAGACATAGATATTCTAACAGTAATAGGGCATGTGAGAGGATAAAGAGAAACTTTAATTAGTGGGAGTCATACTGACCTTGAAAACAGACGTACTTAAAATAAGTATGTCTGTTTTTATATTTATATGAAGATAGTTTCGAGGTGCATGTTGAACAGGAAAATAATGATTTTTCTAGAATGTATAAAAGGAAGATTAAAAAATAAGATATGATGTGATAAGGTGTATAAGAAGAAAACAAAGTGTTTATAAATGAATAAAAGTATGGAAAATATTTGGGAGGTCAAAATGAAGTTTACAAAAATACTGTTACTTTCAATTGTAGTTTCAATTGGTTTGATGGGATGTTCGTTAGTAGAGGAAGGGAAGAACTCTATAGACTATGCTCAAAAAGCGACAGACTATGTAAATGAAATAAGTGCATTTGCAAATGAAGCGCCAGCATTAGCTGAAAAGGCTGTTAATGATAAAGAAGCTCGAAAAGAACTAGAAACGAAACTTACTGAAATTAAACAAGATATACCAGCTTTTAATGAATTAACACCACCGGATGTAGCGAAGGATCTTCACCAGCAAATCGTCGGGTATAATGAAAAGTTAAATACATTAATTGATACCTCTATGCAAAAGATAGAGGAAGGGAAAATGAATGTAGAGCAGTTTAAAAACTCTGAGCTTATGCAGACGATAGAACAAGTTCAGGATTTGAAAGATAAGGTTCAAAATTTAGGGCAATAATAAAAAGATCCGTTTATGATAAACGGATCTTTTTATTATTGTATACAATAGATGATTACACCAATGACAATAATAATGTTGCCAATGATTTTTCGTTTCGTTATTTTCTCTCCTAGGAAGTACCAACTAAAAATTAAAATGATAATATAACTTAATGATTCTAATGCAGATGCTTGCTTTAATGCCAAGCCCTTTAAGGCGATCACATTTAATCCGGCATTAATTACAAATAAAAAGTAGCCGATGATAACATAAGGATTCACATATTCTTTTATTTTAGAATCGTATTGTTGTAAAGTAGCCTTTTTTAATAATATTTGTGAGTAATTGGCTAAAATTATCCCGAATATCAATAATAGCATATAACTATTCATCTTTTGTCACCACCACAATTCCGACGATAATAATAGCTGCGCCAAGTATGTGATTCCACTGTATCGTATCTCCAAATAGGAATACTGACCAAAGCATTGACCATAGTATTATAATTCCACGGTGTGAATATGCTCTAGAAATTTCAAAATTCTTAATGACTTGTTGCCATAGAATTGCGTATCCGAATAAAAGTACAACAAGTCCGAAGTAAGCAATAAAAAATGAAATTGATGCAATAGGGAATTGAGCTGCCCATTTCATGTAGACCATAATGATAGAATATATCAAGAAGGCCACATGTAAAAATACATAGTTTTTAATAGTTGGTTTCATATATTCACTCTCTTTTACTTTATATACACGTATGTAAACTCGATGTATATAATCAATAGCTTCTTATTATATATAAGGCATATTGAAATGATTTTTGTTTATTTCTTCATATTCCAAAATATATAGTATCATGTCTTCTAATGTAAAACAATAGAAGGCAATATGTAGATTTAGAGCTGAAAATAATAGAGTTAGTGGAGTTAGATTTTCCACTGTTCTATTATTTGTATCGTTTTATTTGTTGCATCCATCTCTACTTGAATACCTATTGGCAAAGTAATCATTGGATGAGTATGACAACAGTCAAAATCGGCTAGAAAAGGAAGCTTTTGATTTTGTAATACTTCTAATAATATTTCGTAAGGTTTTCTATTTGTACCACAATCATCAAATTGCTCATGTTTTCCAAGGATGATACCTGAAACTTTATCAAAAACGCCGTTAATTTTAAGTAATGAAAAACTTCTTTCGATAGTAGCTGCATCTTTTGAGCTATCTTCAATAAAGAGAATATCACCTTCTTGAATGTGTGGCATATAAGGGCTGCCCCAAATACCTTGTAAAGTGTTTAAATTCCCACCAATAATACGTCCAGTAGCTTTTCCACCTATTACTGAAATCCAATTGTTCGGTCGAAGATCTTTTTCTTTCGTTTTTTCTTCCCAATTAATCAATTCATCTGACCAAAATAACGGCTGGTTTATGTTGTAAGGAAGGTGTTGATCAGTTAATAAAGTATCCGCAAAATATTTGTATGTGCAATCTACGAAAGGCTCAAATTCACCAAAAGAAGGAACGAGTGCTGGACCATAAAATGTAGGAATTCCTGTTTTTGCATAAATTCCTAGTAATAATGCTGTTGCGTCTGAATAGCCAATCATTATTTTAGAGTTTTTTTGAAAAGAAGCATAATCAATATAAGGTAATAATGAATTTGAATTCATTCCCCCAATTGTCGACATGATACAAGAAACGTTAGGGTTTCTAATTAATTCATTTAGTTCCTCAGCACGATCTTTAATGCTCCCTGAACGATAATAATCATATTGACCTGTTAGTGAACCTTCTAATATATGAAATCCTTTCTTTTGTAAGTATAATTTTGCTCGCTCAAATCTCTTTGGAGAAGTATGGGCTACTGGTGAAGAGGGAGAGTAGATGCCAATTGTATCGCCATATTTTAATGCTTTTGGAAGTATCATTTGTATAAATCCTTTCTATTTATAGTGTTTTTGCGCTTAGATGTTATTGAATATTCTTATATTTCGTTGTTTTTAGTGTAACACATATGAAAAAGAGAAAGAGGTTGAAATTATAATTGCTGTAGATGAATAAATATGCTTTTTACCTTGACGATATAAAGTAATTGTTGTTATGGTTAAACATGAGTGTATAAAAGGTTTGCTAAAGGAGTTTTAGAATGAAGCGGTTGAAATGGGGAGGATTAACAATCCTATTAGTAGTAACTCTAGGTATATGTTGGTTCTTTTTCCAAGGAGTTCAAAAGAGTGAAACAAATGTAGATACTCAGCCTTTACAAGTGGCAGAGCTACCTAAAACAGGGCTATCTGAAAAAGTAGTTCCACCAAAATATATACCACCAGAAATTGATGCAAAAGCAGCTATTATTATCGATGCGAGTAATGGAGAAGTTATTTATCAAAATAATGAAAATGAAGCTGTTGCCCCTGCTAGTATGTCAAAAATGATGACAGCATATCTCGTTTTAGAGAGTATACATAATGGGAAAGTACGCTGGGAAGATCCAGTGAAAATAAGTGCGAAATCGGCACAAACAGAGGGTGCAAAAATCCCGATGCAAGTAAATGATACATTAACTGTTAAGGACTTATACCATGCGTTAATGATTGAGTCGGCTAATAATTCGGCTGTCGCTTTAGCAGAACATGTAGCTCAGACAGAGAAAAACTTTGTTGAACTTATGAATGAAAAAGCCCAGCAGTTAGAAATGTCAGATAAAGCTAAATTCGCGAATGCTTCCGGATTACAGGAGCCCGACGGAAGTGAAACAAAAATGACAGCAGCTGACGTAGCGAAATTAGCGTATCATCTTATAAAAGACTATCCAGAGATATTAGAAGTGACTCACTTACGTCAAAGTCAGTTAGCATTTAATAATATTAATGTTACAAACACAAATGAAATGTTAAACAAAAATAATAAAGCTTTATATATAGAAGGAATAGACGGATTAAAAACAGGATTTACAGATAGCGCAGGGTATTGTTTTACAGGTACTGCAAAACAAGGCGATAATCGCATCATTACAGTTGTTATGGGGACGAAGGGGAAAACAAAACGTTTTACAGAAACAAATAAATTAATGTCCTATGCATTTCAATTGCTTAATTAGGTGAAGAAATAAGGGAATTAGATTGTTATAAAAATAAAGCGGACAGTTTATTGAACCTTGATGTTGGTGACAATAGACTGTTTTTTTATTCTTTGACGTATTGGGAGTAAAAACTTAAGTGATATCATTTGAATTTGATTTTTTTTGTTGATATTATTAAGTTAAGAACTTATTAATAATAAGTTTAGGAGGCGTTATATGCTTCATACAGACGATACTGCCTCAAATAAAAATTGGAGGGAATTGTGATGGCAAAAGATTTTTACTCAGCAATTGAAGACAGAAGATCTATTTACGCGATTAGTAAAGAGCAAGTAGTTTCTGATGAAAGAATTCAAGAAGTGATTTATCATGCTGTGAAACATACACCTTCGGCTTTTAATTCTCAAAGTGCAAGAGTTGTTGTATTACTAGGTGAACAACACGACAAATTATGGGATGTTACGAAAGAAACGTTACGAAAAATTGTACCTGAAAATAATTTTGCACCTACGGAAGAGAAAATGAATGCATTTAAAAGTGGCTATGGGACAGTTTTGTATTTTGAAGATAGTAGAGTAGTAGAAAGTTTGCAAGAGAACTTTGCACTATACAAAGATAATTTTCCTACATGGTCTCAGCAATCTTCTGGAATGGTGCAATTTGCGATTTGGACAGCGTTAGAGATTGAAGGTTTTGGTGCTACGTTGCAGCATTATAATCCGTTGATTGATGAAGAAGTAAAAAAAGAATGGGATGTACCTGAAAACTGGAAGTTAACTGCGCAAATGCCATTTGGTAAACCGGTAGCTTCGGCAGGAGATAAAGAATATCAGTCATTAGAAACTCGTGTGAAAATTTACAAATAAAATAAAAAGGTGAACAGAGATATAATCTGTTCACCTTTTTATACATGGTAGGAGTTTGTATGCTGAATTGTTTTCATCTGTTCTTTTAATTCATTTTTCTTTGTTTCAATAGTGTGTACCTTTTTAAATGTTGCAAATGATAATAAGTGAGTAAGTATATAGTAAATTTCGATATTATTAGTTATGTGATCGTCTATTATTTTTTCCACAAATGCAACTCCTCTTTGTATGTGATTATATATATTCTATCAATAAAACCCTAATAATTCCATATTTAGAAGAGGAAAAATAATCAATTGTGTTTTTGGAAGGGGAATGCTCTCAAGTCGGATGAAATTTTCGTGTGTGAAATCTTACAAATCATCACTTTGTTTAAAATCATACATAGTATTGAGAATTCATTTTCCTAATATATTATACTATTAATAAATAAGGGTTTTTTTGTCATGATAAGAGTGTGCCCCATGAAAAAGAACTTTCTAGAAAAATATATTGTGTTTATGTATTAGATTAATGGAATTTCAGTATTAGATAGAAAGTGTAAAATCTATATTGAAATAACGTATGAAATTTTAAATTTTGATGTAATACATAAGAAATTTGAAAAAATCGTTGCAAAAACACACTGTTTAATGGTAAAGTTCACATGAAGTTCACACGAAATTCACTTCAATCGTTTAAAATAAACGACGTGTGAAAAATAAAACTCTTGCTAAAAAATGGAACTGGATGAATATTTTACTTTGATAATATTGTAAAGTATTAAGTTTATAGTTTTTTCTCAAGAGGATAGTAGGGAAAGGAAGTAAAGACAACTTATGAAAAAAGTAATCGCAGGTTTAGCAGCAGCGTCTGTAGCAGGCGTAGCAGTTCCTGGAATGGATTCTGCTCATGCACAAGTTTCAAATGATGCGCTAAAAGAAATTAATGGACAAACTCAAACTCAAACGACTGTAACTGAAACAAAAACGGTAGAAACAACTTCTGAATTAAAATACACAGTAACAGCTGATGTATTAAATGTACGTTCAGGTGCTGGTACAGGACATAACGTTATTTCTAAAGTGAAATCAGGTCAAGTACTTCAAGTAATTGGACAAGAAAACGGTTGGTTCAAAGTTAGTGTAAACGGTCAAACAGGTTATGTAAGTGGGGACTTCGTAACAACTGGTGGCAATAAAGGAACTACTACTACTGTTCAGCAAGGAACAGGTACTTACACAGTAAACGTTTCTTCATTAAACGTACGTACAGGCCCAAGTACATCTCATACTGTTTTAGGTTCTGTAAATAAAGGAAAAACAGTTCAAGTTGTAGGTGAAGTTCAAGATTGGTTTAAAATTAACTTCAATGGTGGAACTGGATACGTAAGCAAAGACTTCGTAACAAAAGGTGGTTCAGCTGTATCTAACCAAACTCAGCAACCAACTACAAACAACAATACTACTACAGTTCAAACTGGTGGATCATATGTTGTTAACACAGGTGCTTTAAAAGTACGTACAGGTCCAGCTACATATAACCCTGTAATTGGTGGGGTAACAAATGGTACAGTATTAAACGTTACTGGCGCTGAAAATGGTTGGTATAAAATTAACCATAATGGCCGCACTGGTTACGTAAGTGCAGACTTTGTTAAGTTTGTAAAAGGCGGAGTGAACAATGTAGTTACTGGTGGTAACGAAGGTACGAACCAAGGCACGAACCAAGGCACGAACCAAGGCACGAACCAAGGCACGAACCAAGGCACGAACCAAGGCACGAACCAAGTACAAAAACCAACAGGTGGAGATACATCTTCAATCGCTGGATTCGCTAGATCTTTAAATGGTTCAAAATATGTATTTGGTGGTCAAACTACTGCTGGTTTCGACTGCAGTGGATTCATTCACTACGTATTAAATCAAACTGGTCATTCAGGCGCTCGTCAAACAGTTGCTGGATACTGGAGCTCTAAAACAAAAACTAGCAATCCACAACCAGGTGATTTAGTATACTTCTCTGACACTTATAAACCAGGTCTTTCTCACATGGGTGTTTACTTAGGAAACGGTCAGTTCATTAGTGCGGAAAATGAAAGTGTTGGTGTAAGAATTAGTTCAGTTAATAACTCTTACTGGGCTAAACACCTAACAGGTTACACAAAAGCATACTAAAAAAAAGTATTTTTTATACTTTTTGTATAGAGAAAAGGCTTTCCAGGGAAACTTGGGAAGCCTTTTTCATATTTGGATAGATTACAAATATAGAAGCATTTATTTTAATTTCCCATGTAAAAATTTAGCATATAAATCATGGAAATAGTTTGGGCGGAATAGGTTTGCTGCATGTCCTGCTAATGGAATTTCTTTATATAAAACGTTCGGAAGAATGGACTTTAAATCAAAGAGACAAGACTTATAGAGATGATCATGTTCCCCCATCACCCATAATATAGGATGGGGAAGTGCTTTTAATTTAGATTTCAAGTCGAATTCTAAGCGATGTCGTAATGACTCAGCAATAATGGAAGAGTGTAATTGTAATCCGAAACGGTAATAAATATTTCTTGAAATTACAGCGAATGGATTAGCCTTTAATATCCCACTTGGGAAAATAGTATTTGCATACTGAGAAAGCCAAGCTGAATATTCATCCCCGCGTTTTTCCCAAAATCTCTGAAAAACATTATATAAACGGGAAGGATTATTATAATGTCCACCAATATGACAAATGCTTAATACTTTTTCAGGATGCATTTGCGCAAATGTCGTAGAGATATAACAGCCGTAGCTTAGAGCGCAAATATGAGCTTTTTTAATACCCTCTTTTTCATACAAGTTCAACAATTGATCTACGAGGCGCTGTATTGAAAAGTCGATAGCTTCTCCTTTATCATCTCCGTGGCCTAATAAGTCATAAGTTATAATGTTGTAGTATGCAGAAAATCGTTTATGCTCTTTTTTGAAGGCACGGCGATTTCCAACTAATCCATGAATAAAAATAATTGTTTCCTTTTCAGAATGTTTATTTGTTTGCAAAAAGGATACTCCTTTCAGTAACTGGAGATTTATTTAGTATTTTAAATTGGCTAATTAAGAAAATCCGTTATATATATATATTCTATGCCTAGTCTAGCATTTGCATAGAATAATATTAAGTACCAGGTAATAATATCAGATGTTTATATCTGTTGTAAAGATGAGTTTATATGTATATTTTGTAAAAATAGAAAAAGTGTGTTTACATTCAGTTTACATTTATATCGTATTCTATTTTTAGAAATCATAGTTTTGTTGAAAACGAGGAGATGAACGACAATGGAAGTTGGGAATACAGAAAAGAAAAAAGGAAATTGGAGGCAGTTTTTACGTCTTATTCAAGATACAAATCCACCGAAAGGTATTCTTATTTTTGCATTATTAATGAGTTTACTTTCTACTGGAGCGAGTTTGTTTATTCCGATGTTAACAAAAGGATTAGTTGATAATTTTTCGCTTTCTTCAATTAGTACAGGACAAATTGTTGGGTTAGTCGCATTCTTTATTATGCAAACAATTGCTGCAGGATTGTCAATTTATTTACTGAATTATATTGGACAAAAAATTGTAGCTGGACTTAGAGAACGATTGTGGAAAAAGGTACTTATTTTACCAGTGTCTTATTATGATCAAAATAGAACTGGAGATACAATTAGTCGTATGACAAATGATACAGGTGTTGTTAAAACATTAATTTCTGAGCATTTGTCAAACTTATTAACAGGCGGTATCTCAATTATTGGATCGTTAATTGTATTATTTGTTTTAGATTGGAAAATGACAGCATTACTTTTAACGGTTATTCCATTATCTGTACTAATTTTAGTGCCACTTGGACGGAAAATGTATAAGATTTCAAAAGCACTTCAAGATGAAACAGCTTCTTTTACAAGTGTGTTAACACAGGTGTTATCAGAAATTCGTTTAGTGAAATCTTCAAATACGGAAAAAAGAGAATATGAAACAGGTAATACAGGTATCCAAAAGTTATTGCAATTTGGTTTGAAAGAAGGAAAAGTGCAAGCGTTAATTTCACCAGTTATGTCGTTTGTTTTAATGGCGTTGCTTGTTATTATCGTAGGGTATGGTGGAATGCGAGTTTCTAGTGGCGCATTAACAACAGGAGAACTTGTAGCGTTTATTTTATATTTAGTTCAAATTATAATGCCAATGAGTCAATTATCTATGTTTTTCACACAATTCCAAAAGGCAATTGGTGCAACTGAAAGAATTAATATGATTTTAGAATATGAAGTAGAAGACCATGAAACTGGTGTGAAAGTTACAAATGCAAAGCAGTCGATCGTTATTGAAAATGTGAATTTTGAGTATAACGAAGATGAGAAAGTATTGAAAAATATCGATTTCACGATTGAATCTGGAAAAGTAACAGCGATTGTAGGACCAAGTGGTAGTGGGAAAACAACTTTATTCTCGCTATTAGAACGTTTTTATGAGCCGACTAATGGTGTAATAAAATTAGGAGAAGAACCAATTACGGCCTATTCATTACAGTCATGGCGACGTCAAATTGGTTACGTTTCACAAGATAGTCCGTTAATTGATGGAACGATTCGTGATAATATTTGCTACGGTGTTGAGAATGAAGTGACGGATGAAGAAATTGAAAAAGTGGCAGCAATGGCATATGTTGATGCGTTTATTCATGATTTACCGAGCGGCTACGCAACAGAAGTTGGAGAGCGTGGTGTGAAGCTTTCTGGAGGGCAAAGACAACGAATTGCGATCGCTCGAGCGTTACTACGAAATCCGCAAATCCTTATGTTAGATGAAGCGACTTCAAGTCTTGATAGTAAATCCGAATCGGTTGTTCAGAAGGCGTTAAATAACTTAATGAAAGGTAGAACAACTTTAGTTATTGCGCATAGACTTTCTACTGTTGTAGATGCAGATAAAATTATCTTTATTGAAAAAGGGAATCTTACAGGAAGTGGCTCACATGATGAGTTATTACGGACACACGACATGTACCGTGAATTTGCAATGCAACAATTGAAAATTAAAGAAGGAGCATTATAGAATGAAAACAATCAGTGGGGGGACACTTCACTGATTGTTAATTTTAGAGTGCTAAAAAGTATGTTAAGCAGAAAGGGGATGATTCCTTGATACCTAAAATATTAATTGTAGATGATGATCCGCACATTAGAGAACTTGTTTCTGTATTTTTGGAACGAGAAGGTTTTCAAACATATGAGGCTGTTGATGGATTAGATGCTCTTCGAAGAATAGAAGAAGTGAAAGTTGATATGGCGATTCTTGATATTATGATGCCAAATATGGATGGGTTTGATTTATGCTATGAATTAAGAAAATACTATGATATACCGATTCTTATGTTAACTGCTAAAGGTGAAACATCTCAAAAGATAAAAGGGTTTCACCTCGGAACAGATGATTATCTTGTAAAACCATTTGATCCTTTAGAATTAGTTGTGAGAGTGAAGGCATTGTTGAAACGTTATCAAATTACAGTATCGCAATCTATTCAAGTTGGGAATGTACTGTTAAATCGTAAAACATTTGAAGTTAACGCCGGAGAACAAACGGTGACGTTGCCGTTAAAAGAATTTGAATTACTCTTTACATTAGGATCTAAAGCGGGAAGAACTTGTTCAAGAGAGCAATTAATAGAAGATGTATGGGGATATGATTTTGAAGGGAATGAACGCACGCTAGACGTTCATATTAATCGATTGCGTGAAAAGTTTCAAGAAGAGTTATCGAAGTTTAGTATAAGGACGATAAGGGGCTTAGGGTATCGCTTAGAGGTAAGTAAATGAGAAAAAGAGAAAGAATGAGTAAGATGAAGATGTTAAAAGTAATGGGGGCGATAGTAGCGCTCTTTACTTTTCTTACTATAATTTGGTCTATAGCCTTTTTTGTATCGTCTAGTGTCATGAAAGCTCTGGAAATAAACGTATCGCCTTTTATTACTTTTCTAATTAGTGATATGGTTGGCTTTGTTTTTATTGTTCTTATTTGGACATTAATCGGGATTTTAATGAGACCGAAGCGAGAGGCAATGATTTGGACTATTATTGAACCGATACAAAAAATTGCAAAAGGAGATTTCTCTGTAAAAATACGAAATGAAGAAAAGTATGATGGAGAAATTGGTGTACTCGTAAAGAGTATCAATGATATGACAGATGAACTGAACGCAATGGAGAAACTGCGCCAGGAATTTGTATCGAATGTTTCTCATGAAATACAGTCACCATTAACTTCTATAAAAGGGTTTGCTAGAGCGCTGCAAGATAATAATCTTTCTGAGGAAAAAAGAAAGCACTATCTTACCATTATTGAAACTGAAACAACGAGATTATCTAAACTGAGTCAAAATCTATTAAAGCTAACACTTTTAGAATCAGAAGAGTATACACCAGAAAGAGTGAGTTATCGATTAGATCAACAGTTAAAGCAAATTGTATTAAATAGTGAACCGCTGTGGGCTGAAAAAGAAATTGAGTTAGACCTTGATTTAGAAAAAGTGCAAATTACTGCCGACCAAGAAAGTGTGAGTCAAGTATGGATCAATTTAATTCATAATAGTATTAAATTTACTCCAAGTGGTGGTACGATTACAATCCAATTAAAAGAACATAAGGAATTCCTAGAAGTAAGTATTCATGATACGGGAATTGGTATATCAGAAGAGCAGAAGCAACATGTTTTTGAGCGTTTTTATAAAGCCGATTCTTCACGAAACCGTGCTTATGGAGGAAGTGGCTTAGGTTTAGCAATTGTAAAAAAAGTACTCGACCTTCATAATGGAGAAATAAAAGTCGAGAGTGAGGAAGGGAATGGTACAAAATTTATTGTGCGTATTCCTAAATATGAAGAGAAGTAGTGTTAGGAGGAAAGATTTCTAACACTATTTTTCTTTAAAAATGTATATATAGCTACTATGGTTACCTATAAGTAACCTACGCACATGAAAGTGCATCATTGCCTTTTTTCATAAACATAGATACACTTTTAATATAATAAACAACTGAGATGATTAAGGAGTGTTATACTTGGCAGAATTATTACAAGGTAAAAATGCTTTAATTACAGGAGCAGGTAGAGGGATTGGTCGCGCTGTAGCAATCGCATTAGCGAAAGAGGGCGTAAATGTAGGTCTTTTAGCTCGTTCAGAAGAAAACTTAAAAGCAGTTGCGAAAGAAGTGGAAGCAGAAGGCGTAAAAGCTGTTATTGCCACTGCTGACGTATCTTCATATGAAGAAGTAACGACTGCAATTGAAACTTTAAAAAATGGTTTAGGATCTATCGATATTTTAATTAATAACGCTGGTATTTCTAAATTCGGTAAGTTTTTAGAACTAGAAGTTGCTGATTGGGAAAAAATCATTCAAGTAAACTTAATGGGTGTATACTATGCAACTCGCGCCGCTTTACCAAGCATGATTGAACAACAATCTGGTGATATTATTAACATTTCATCTACAGCAGGACAAAAAGGCGCGCCTGTAACAAGTGCATATAGTGCTTCTAAATTTGGTGTTCTTGGCTTAACAGAATCGTTAGCGATGGAAGTTCGTAAACATAACATTCGTGTAACGGCTTTAACTCCAAGTACAGTAGCGACTGATATGGCTGTAGATTTAGGGTTAACTGATGGAAATCCTGATAAAGTAATGCAAGCAGAAGATATTGCAGAATTTATCGTAGCACAGCTGAAATTAAATAAACGTACATTTATTAAATCAGCAGGACTTTGGTCTACTAATCCGTAAGGGCTACATTTATCAACAAAGAAGGGACATCTATTCTGTAATGGAGTGGATGTCCCTTCTTTATTTTTGTGTGTGAAACGAAATTTTCGGTATAATCAAGTGTGAATGGTAGAAAAGGATAAAAAAACTTTAAGGGGATGGTATTTACATGAGTACGATTGAGAAATGGACGGCTGTTGATCAATATATGAGTGATGTATTAATACCGAAAGATTCTACATTAGAAGAAGTCCTTCAAGCAAACGCTGCAGCTAATTTGCCAACACATGATGTATCGCCAACGCAAGGGAAGTTTTTGCAACTATTAGTACAAATTCAAGGAGCTCGTAACATTTTAGAGATTGGTACTTTAGGTGGATATAGCACGATATGGCTTGCAAGAGCATTGCCATCTGGAGGTCGAGTTGTTACATTGGAAGCAAGTGAAAAGCATGCCGAAATTGCACGTAGCAATATTGAACGTGCCAATTTGAATGATAAAATTGAAATACGAACAGGATTAGCACTACATTCTTTACAGCAAATAGAAAATGAGAAGTATGAACCATTTGATTTTATTTTCATAGATGCAGATAAACAAAATAACCCTGCTTATTTTGAATGGGCACTGAAACTATCACGCCCTGGTACCGTAATTATTGGGGATAACGTAGTACGTGAAGGTGAAGTAATTGACAATACTAACAGCGATCCTCGTGTACAAGGGATACGTCGTTTCTATGAATTGATAGCTGCAGAACCGCGTGTAAGTGCTACAGCGCTTCAAACTGTCGGAAGTAAAGGGTATGATGGATTTATAATGGCAGTCGTAAAAGAGTGATGTGAGGAGGTAAAAGGGATGAAAAAGAAATTTCAAAAATTATAACATGTATCTTGTGTAACACAGCTAGCTCGTGGACCTCCAACATACATAAAAATATAAGTTTATATAAAAATTGGAGGTTAGGAATAGATGAGAACTGAAAAAGAAATGTTAGACTTAATTGTTAATACAGCAAATGAGGATGAAAGAATTCGAGCAGTCATCATGAATGGATCACGTGTAAATCCAAATGTGAAAAGAGATTGTTTTCAAGATTATGATATTATATATGTTGTAAAAGATATCCAATCTTTTACGTCTAATCATAATTGGATTCAAAGATTTGGAGAGATAATGATTGTACAAATGCCGGAAGAAATGTCATTAATTCCAGCAGATGAAGACGGGAAATTTCCGTACTTAATGCAGTTTATGGATGGGAACCGAATCGATTTAACGTTAGTTCCGGTTGATTTGATACATACATTCGTTGGACAAGATAGTTTAAGTAAACTACTTCTTGATAAAGATGATTGTATTGGAGAATTTTCTATAGCAAGTGATAAGGATTACTTAATAAAAAAGCCTACAGAAAAAGAGTTTTTAGATTGCTGTAATGAATTTTGGTGGTGTAGTACGAATATCGCAAAAGGGTTATGGAGAGAGGAACTTTCTTATGCAAAAGGGATGCTTGAAGGGCCAGTACGAGATATGTTAATCGTAATGCTAGAATGGCATATTGGTATGAAAACAGACTTTACAGTTAATGCAGGGAAGTTTGGTAAGCATTTCGAGCAATATTTTGAAAAAGATATATGGCAACAATTTAAGAGGACCTTTTCTAATGCTGAATATGAAAACATATGGGAGTCATTCTTTGTAATGGGAGATTTATTTAGGGAAGCTGCGAATGAAATTGCTAGCACTTATGGTTATCAATATCCGCAAGATGATGATGACAAAGTGACGAGCTATTTAAAACATGTGAAAGCTTTGCCGAAAGATAGTACAACGATATATTAATTGTATAAAGTAGTAAGACTGTCCTAATTATGGACAGTCTTATTTTTGTTCATGAATAAGAATTTCTCTAACAAAGTGCAGCTGAATCACATATGAAATTTTAGGGAGGTTTTTATCATGTATTATTTTTATTCACCAGAGATGTTCGTTCCATTTCAATGGGGATTAGAGCGAAATGTTTCGTATGCTTATATGCCATATAACTCATTTTATTATGGAGACTATATAAGCTCATTGCCATACGCTTTACATGTTTCTCAAAATTATGAAGTCCATATGAAAGAAAAGGATCGTGGGTCATGGACACCGTTTTCGTGGGCCGAAAAATATGCGTATGCATTTTCAGGTCCATATAATAAAGCGGAAGTAGCTCTTACATTTGATGATGGACCAGATTTAGTATTTACGCCAAAAATTTTAGATAAGTTAAAACAACATAATGTAAAAGCTACTTTTTTTCTGCTTGGTGAAAATGCAGAAAGGTATCCGAATGTAGTAAAGCGTATCGCTAATGAAGGGCATGTAATTGGTAATCATACGTATAACCATCCGAATTTAGCGAAAGTAAATGAGGCTGAGTACCGTAATCAAATTATAAAAACGGAAGAAATATTAAATCGTTTAGCTGGTTATGCACCTAAATTTATACGTCCGCCGTATGGTGAAATACTTGAAAATCAATTGAAATGGGCAACGGAGAAAAATTTTATGATTGTACAGTGGAGTGTTGATACGGTTGATTGGAAAGGTGTAAGTGCTGATACGATTACAAATAATGTGTTAGGGAATTCATTTCCAGGTAGTGTCATACTTCAGCATTCAACTCCAGGCGGACATTTGCAAGGATCTGTAGATGCACTAGACAAAATCATTCCGCAGTTAAAAATGAAAGGGGCTCGGTTTGTAACGCTTCCAAGTATGTTCCAGACATCGAAAGAAAGAAAGTGAATGTGTTATCAATTGGGAAATTTAGGGTTATGTCGTATAATGAAAGTGTAGGTTAGGAGGGGATATAATTGATTGATGCACTAGTAAACATAGGAATGAGCATATTGATTGGTGTTATATTTATACTTGCTGCACTTATACTTCAAAAAAGTCCACCGACAGATATTAACGCGGCATATGGTTATCGTACGAAGCGATCTATGAAAAATAAGGAACTATGGGATGCGGGTAATAGGTATAGTGCGGAAGTGATGAAACAAAATGGTTTCATCATGATGTTAATTGGAAGTGTTATTAGTATACTGTTTAGATATCCGCATACAATGATAGCGGTTATGATTGTTATGCTGTTGTTAATTATTCGCTTATTTATACAAGTAGAGAAAAGGTTGAAGCTCCTTGAACAATGATGATAAATAAAATAGGACTCCCCGGATATTATAAGCTAGGGGTCCTATTTTATTTATAAACTATTATTTTTTAGTAATTCTTTTCCTTGTTCTATAACAAATTCGTAGTATTGAAGGTCATAAGGGTAAATATCTTCAAATGTTATTGTAATCAGTTTATTGCTCAAAACAGAAATAGCCGTAAAAGATGAAATCTCTCTTTTTAATAGTTGTAGAAAAGAAGTTGCGTGTATTTTCATCACATCGTCTACTTCTTCACCTGGTGTAAAAGGTAGAGGTTGTATTACATTGTGAAAATACATATGACAAAATTCGCGATCAGTAAGATTAGAAATTTCATAATCTATTTTAAAGATTCCTTTGTATGCTAAATCAGTAGTTTGAAAAGAAAGCCCTAATTCTTCTTCAATTTCACGAAGACCGCCAATTTCTACTTCTTCATCATGCATAATGTGCCCAGCTGAAGTAATATCCCATATATTTGGAGCTTCTTTTTTATTTTTAGAGCGTAATTGGAAATATAAAAACATATCTTCATCATCTTTTTCTACAAACCAGCAATGGAATGTTTCGTGCCAATCACCGTCACGATGCACTTCATCACGTAATTTCTTTCCAAGTGTATTTTTTTCAGAATCAAATATCGTTAACCACTCTGTCATTTTAATTCCCCTTTCTGCAAATTTTATTATACAATATTGTATTGAATTTTGGGAAAATAAAGAAGAAGGAGTGGCTATAAGTGGAGATAGAGAATAAGGAAATAAAATCAATAATTTCAACTGAGGAAGAATTAAGACAAATATTGGGGCAACCAAGTGAGCGGGCTTTGAAAAAAGTTATTTCATCACTTGATCATCATTGTGTAGATTTTCTGTCTAAATCTCCTTTTCTAGTATTATCTACTGCAAATAAATTAGGAGAGTGTGATGCTTCGCCGAGAGGGGATGCACCTGGATTTGTATATATATTAAATAATAATAAAATTATCATTCCAGAAAGACCGGGCAATCGTCGGATAGACTCCATTTTGAATATTATTTCAAATCCACGCGTAGGGCTAATCTTTGTTATTCCTGGTCTTGGGGAGACACTCCGAATAAACGGTAAAGCATATATTACAAACGATGAAGAAATTTTGAAAGAAATGCAGGCGAATGGACGTAATCCGTTACTTGGAATTGTTGTTGAGATAGAGGAGTGCTATATCCATTGTGCAAAAGCTTTTATACGTTCAAAAATGTGGGATCCAGAATCGTGGTTAAATAAAAAAGAGTTACCTTCAGCAGCGAAGATGTTACTGGAGCATGCGAAAGTGAATGCTTCAGAAGAGGACGTTGCACGTTCTTTAGAAGAAAGTTATACGAAAAGATTGTATTAAAAAATTCTTTATTGATATAGTTTTAGAAAGTAGAGATCTTCTCGTTTTAAAATGGAATATTTATATATGAACTGTTGATTTGCAAGCTAGTAAATTGCAAAAAAAGTAATAAGAGCAGTCATTGTAAAATGTTATTGTGAAATATAATGAAAAATTATCTTTAAAATAGTGAGTAAAAATAGGCTTGCTTTTTAAAATTTTCATAACTATAATAAGTTAACAAATAGACATGAACGAAAAAGTAACGATAAGGACATGAGATGATTTTTACGGTTTACAGAGAGGGAAGACAAGGCTGTGAGCTTCCTAACACGAAAAATGATCTTACCACCTTTGAACTTCAATAGTGAACGAGTAATCTAGTAATTATTGACGGTATCAGCCGTTATCTGAACTTGAGCAATCTAGAAGAAAATAAGTCTAGGTTGGAACAAGGGTGGAACCACGAAAACACATTCGTCCCTTTCCTAGGGATGAGTGTGTTTTTTATAGCTTTTAAGATTGAAAATTTAAAATAATTAAAAAATATATTGTTTTTGTCTTTTATGCGAGTATAATGAGTTAACAAATATATATGAGCGAAAAAGTAACGATAAGGACATGAAATCATTTTTACGGTTTACAGAGAGGGAAGCCAAGGGTGTGAGCTTCCTAACACGAGAAATGGTTTTACCACCTTTGAGCTTCAATAGTGAACGAGTAATCTAGTAATTATTGACGGTATCAGCCGTTATCTGAACTTGAGCAATCTAGAAGAAAATAAGTCTAGGTTGGAACAAGGGTGGAACCACGAAAACACATTCGTCCCTTTCCTAGGGATGAGTGTGTTTTTTTATTACTTTGAAAGGAGGTGCTGTAATATGAAACGATTTGTACGTACGGAAATAACCACCACCTGTATGGGGAAATGGCAGAGTAAGGTGATTGATAGAGCCGAAAAATAAAATTTTAGGAGGAGATTAGAAGATGAATAATGTAATTAATGTTGGGGTAATCGGTTTAGGTACTGTCGGAAGTGGTGTTGTTCATATTTTGAAAGAGCATTACCAAAAAATCGCACTTGATACAGGGTGTGAAGTAAAGGTAAAGACAGTCGTTGTGCGTGATTTAGAAAAAGAACGTGACGTTTGTATTGATGGAATCGTAGTTACGCGTAATGTGGATGAAGTTCTAAATGATTCAAATATAGATATTGTAGTAGAGGTAATGGGCGGAATTGAAGAAGCAAAACAGCATATTATTAAGGCATTACAAAGTAAAAAACATGTTGTAACAGCAAATAAAGATTTAATGGCTGTATACGGGGCTGAGCTTCTACAATTAGCAAATGAAAATAATTGCGATTTGTTTTATGAAGCAAGTGTAGCAGGTGGAATTCCAATATTAAGAGGATTGGCAGACGGACTGGCCTCAGATCAAATTGAAAAAATAATGGGAATTGTAAATGGAACAACTAATTATATGTTAACAAAGATGAGTCAAAATGGATGGTCGTATGAAGAGGCTTTACAGGAGGCACAAAAATTAGGTTTCGCAGAATCAGATCCAACAGCAGATGTAGATGGTCTGGATGCAGCAAGAAAGGTAGCGATTCTTGCTAACCTAGGTTTTTCGATGAATGTTTCTTTAGATGATGTTCAAGTTAGAGGGATTCGAAAGGTTGAAAAAGAAGATTTAGAAATGGCGAAAAAGTTAGGGTTTACTATGAAACTAATTGGTAAAGCGGAGAAGCAAGGATCATCTATTCATTTAAGTGTAGAACCGACTTTATTGCCAAGTCACCACCCATTATCGAATGTGAATAACGAATTTAATGCGGTATATGTTCATGGTCAAGCGGTAGGAGAAGTGATGTTTTACGGACCGGGCGCTGGGAAGTTACCAACTGGATCTGCAGTAGTTAGTGACATTATTTCAGTCGTTAAAAATATGAATCAAATACCGAAACATAAAAGTGTATTAAAAGAACCAGAGCCGTATGAATTACAAGATGATGAAGAAGTAGTTTCTAAATATTTTTTACGTATTTCATTAAGTGATGAACCTGGGATGTTACAAAAAATAACAGAATGTTTCGCTAATTGTTCTGTAAGTTTAAAAGAGGTAATTCAGTTGCCGCTGAATAGGGACCTTGCAGAAGTTGTTATCGTGACACATCACACTTCAAAATATCAATTTGAACAAGTGTTAAGAGCGATTGAAGATATCGCAAGTGAAATAAACAGTTACTACAGTATTGAGGAGGAAAAACAATATGTATAAAGGACTTTTAAAACAATATGCTTCATATTTACCGGTAAGTGAAAATACACCAGATGTTAGTTTAATGGAAGGGAATACACCTCTTATTCCATTATTAAATATATCAAAGCAATTAGGAATTCAGTTATATGGGAAGTACGAGGGAGCGAACCCGACAGGTTCTTTTAAAGATCGTGGTATGGTAATGGCGGTTGCTAAGGCGAAAGAAGAAGGCTCAGAGGCAATCATTTGTGCATCAACAGGTAATACATCGGCATCGGCTGCAGCATACGCGGCACGTCTCGGAATGAAGTGTATTATCGTAATCCCAGAAGGGAAGATTGCGCACGGGAAATTAGCGCAAGCAGTCGCTTATGGGGCAGAGATCATTTCAATAGAAGGGAACTTTGATGATGCACTTAAAGCTGTAAGAAATATTGCTGCAGAAGAGCCAATTACATTAGTAAACTCAGTGAATCCTTATCGAATTGAAGGACAAAAAACAGCAGCATTTGAAATTTGTGACCAGTTGCAAAAAGCGCCAGATGTTCTAGCTATCCCTGTTGGGAATGCAGGAAATATTACAGCATACTGGAAAGGGTTCTGTGAATATGAGAAAGAAAAAGGGTATAAGAAACCAAGAATTCACGGTTTTGAAGCGGAGGGAGCAGCAGCGATTGTTAAAGGACATGTAATTGAGGCGCCTGAAACGATTGCAACAGCGATTCGTATTGGTAATCCAGCAAGTTGGTCGTATGCAGTAGAGGCTGCTGAGCAGTCAAATGGTGAAATAGATATGGTATCAGATGAGGAAATATTACATGCGTATAGATTGTTAGCAAAAACTGAAGGAGTTTTCGCTGAGCCAGGATCAAATGCTTCATTGGCCGGTGTAATTAAACATGTTCAATCTGGAAAAATCAAAAAGGGAGAAACAGTTGTTGCAGTATTAACTGGAAATGGTTTGAAAGATCCTGATATCGCTATTTCTTCTAATAAATTTGACATTGCAAGTGTTGCAAATGATATAGAACAAATCAAAGATCATATAAAAGGGGTGATTATGTCGTGATACCATTAAGCGTTCGTGTTCCTGCTAGTACAGCGAATGTTGGACCTGGATTTGACTCGGTGGGAATAGCTTTGTCATTGTATTTAGATGTGGTAGTAAAAGAGCAAGCTGATAAATGGCAAGTCATCCATTCCTTTGAAGATTCAATTCCAACAGATGAAAAAAATTTAATCGTTAGCACGGCATGTAAAGTGTGTCCTTCTTTATCGCCCCATATAATAGAAGTTACTAGTAATATTCCGCTTACAAGAGGTCTAGGAAGTAGCGCATCAGCGATTGTAGCAGGAATAGAGCTTGCGAATCAACTTGGCAATTTGAACTTAACAACTGATCAAAAAGTTCAAATTTCCACAAATTTTGAAGGGCATCCAGATAATGTCGCTGCTTCTATTTTAGGCGGAACAGTAATCGGAGCACTGGACGGGAAAAATGTTTCGGTTGTAAGGATTGAAAGTAAGGAATTAGGCGTAATTTCTCTCATTCCGAATGAAGAGCTAAATACGGATGAAAGCCGATCTGTATTACCAGAGGTGTTTCCGTTTCATGAAGCAGTTAAGGCTAGCGCGATAAGTAACGTATTAGTAGCTGCGTTATGTCAAAAGAAGTGGGAAGTTGTTGGTGAAATGATGGAAAGAGATCATTTTCACGAGCCATATCGTTTAGAACTTGTACCGTTATTACCGTCAATTCGTAAATGTGCAAAAGAATTCGGAGCATATGGCACAGCGCTTAGCGGTGCGGGACCGTCCATTTTTATATTAACTCCATATGAGAAACGACAAGAAATTGCGGAGCAATTAGCGAGAGTATTTACAGCTATGAAAGTATGTGAGCTTGAAATCGACCATAAAGGGATTACTGTAAATAAGGAAGAACATATTGGATTATAAAGAAAGCTAGCATCGCTAGCTTTCTTTATGTTGTAAATATCTGTTAAATTGGCATGTAAAAGAAAGATAATAATGTATAATTTAGTAAAGAGTGTATTAATTTTGGAGGTGCTTATATGAATAAAGAGTCACTAGAAGAAAAAAGAGAACGTATGAGACAAAGTGAATTAAAAAGTAATCCCACTGGTTCCTTAAATGACGGACTCAATAGAGTGGAATCAGGTAGTCCTGTTGATATGACAGGGGGGATGAATTGGAAAGGTACAGGGATAATCATCTTAGTACTACTTTTAGGATACTTTGTATACACTTACTTTTTCAGTTAAAGAATGTTTGTTAAAATTTTGATTTGTTTAGTTTCATAATTAGTGAAAAAGAAAAAAGCAGTTATCGTATTACATATCTTTTAAGCGAGTTAAAGTTGTTCATATCACCTTTTTTAATACTCCAAATAGAGCTAGCAATATGCTAGCTCTATTATTTTTTGCCACATTCCTGTAACAAAGCACCTGTATATTCATTGGTGGAGGTGCAGAGGATGAAAAAAATGATAGCGATATGTCTTCTTACAACTATGTCATTTTCGACTTTAGTCGGTTGTGATGTAAAAGGTAATAATACTGTACAAGAGTCTAAAATAAAGAAAGCGACGTATAAAGATTTTACTTACGATGTAAATCCAGAAACATTCACAATAACTGTAGAACATGAGGGTGTAAAGGAACAGGCATCACAACCCCTACCGAAAATGAAGGTATCGAATGTAAAAAAAGAAAAGGATCGTACATCGTGGGAATATCCAGATGAAAAAGTAAAAGTAAACTTAGAAAAGAAAAAAGACCACTTAAACATTGAAGTGGAATCGACTGGTGCGGAAAGCTTTACGTGGCCGAAAGTAGAGGCTGAAAATTATACACTTCCGTTATGGGAAGGTAAGCAAATTCCGAGCAATGATGAGAATTGGAAGAAGTTTTTAAAGGATGATGCATATTCATTTGCTGAATCATTTTCTATGAAGTTTTTTGCATTAAATGGTTCTAAATATTCGATCGTATATATTGCGAATAATATGTTTAATAATGAATTGAAATTTCATTCAAATCCAAAAATAGGGTTTGATTTCACACATGAATTCCCGAGTATAAATAAAAATAAAACATATGGCTTTCAATTATATGTGACAAATAATGATGCAGTAAGTATTGCTAAACTGTATAAGGATAATATTGTTGAAAAAGGTGAATTTAAAACATTACAAGAAAAGGCAAGAAAAAATAAAGAAATCGAAAAGCTTTATGGGGCAGCTCATTTTTACTTTTGGAATCAAAATGGTTTATCAGAAAGTAACGTAAATTGGCCGAAGCTAAGAGAGCAAATAAATAGCCCGGTGTTTAGTCATATAAAAGAGCTTATTCAAAAAAATAGTTCAGAGCCTGGGGAATTGAATGTATTTGAGCAGGTGAGTAAACAAGACTTTATCGATAAGTACCAAAAAAATGTTATTTTACGCTATACAAACGAAGTATTATCTATGAAGGAATTGTATAAAGAGGATATTTTCCCGAAAGTTAATCAGGAAGCTAGTGTGTTATTAAAGAAAGGTGTAGATCACTTATCGAAGACAGAGCTGTATAGCTTAAATAAACATTTATTAAAGTCAGTACTCGGTGATGCAGTTGAAGAAGTAAGTAAATGGGGTAAAGCAGATGGGACGGATATACTAAAGGAAATGAAAGAGGCCGGAATAGAAAAGGCGTGGATTGGTTTACCGAACTGGGAACAAGGGTTTATGCAGCCTAATTTCGTTACAGAAGCGAAGGAAATGGGATATTTAGTTGGTCCGTATGATTCTTATCATTCTATTCACGAAAAAGGGGATAAAAATTGGAACACAGCTTCCTTTACTGACCCATCATTATACGAAGAGGCTACTGTAACGAAGAAAAATGGAGAAAAGGTGCAAGGGTTTTTAGGTAGAGGGCGAAAACTAAATCCGACATTATCACTTCCTAGTGTAAAAGAGCGAATGAACGACATATTGCAAAATGGTCCTAAATATAATTCATGGTTTATCGATTGTGATGCGACAGGTGAAATTTATGATGACTATTCGGCAAAACATATAACGACACAAGAACAAGATTTAAAAGCAAGATTAAAACGAATGGATTATATTGCGCAAGAAAAAGGTATGGTAGTGGGCTCTGAGGGCGGAAATGATTTTGCGAGTAGTACGATTGCATTTGCTCATGGAATTGAAACGCCAGTTATTAAATGGGACGATGAAGATATGAGAAAAAACAAAACAAGCCCGTATTATGTAGGTGGATATTGGTCACCAAATCAAAATGTTCCCGAAAAATATGCAAAACAAGTACCGTTGAAAGAAGAATATAAACAAGTATATTTAAATCCAGTATATTCGGTACCATTATATAAATTAGTATACAACGATTCCGTTATTACAACGCACCATTGGGAATGGGGAAGTTTGAAGGTGAAAGATGAAGTTGGAAATCGTATGTTATATGAGTTATTGTATAATGTTCCTCCGTTGTACCATTTAGATGAAATAGAGTGGAATAAGCATAAAAAAGAAATTACACAGCATCTGAAAGTTTGGAATGAAGTTCATGAAAAAGCAGTAAAAGAAGAAATGACGAACTTTGCATATCTGTCAGAAGATAAGCTAGTACAATCTGCTTCATATGGAAAGGATATTAAAATTATTGTGAATTTCTCAAATGAAGATGTAGAAATAGAAAAAACGAAAATACAAGCAAAATCAGCTTTAATTAATAATAATGGGAAGCAAATGATATACACACCAAATGAGAAATAATAAGGTGAAACTTTAATCAGTGGGGGTGTTCATCTCCCACTGATTATTAGCCTTCAATCGAGCTTTTACAGGAAAAATTTCACTCTTTATTCTTACTGAAATTCGAGGCTCTTACTACCTAAATAACAGAATGGTAAATCTGTGAATTCGAATGCTTTGAAGTGTTAAATTTTTGAAGTTGATAAACAGTGACTTGCCAAAAATAAGCACGAGAGTATAATGTGAAATGGAATACATATTGGATTCATGATGTAACCTTACAAAAATGTAAGGTGATTGAAAGGAAATTCAATATGAAGATTACTAGACATACATTATACTAGGAAAAGAGAAAGAGAGGAGAATGAACATGAGCTCTGAATTAGAACAAAACACGAGAAGTAATAAAAAGCGTTCTAAAAGAAAGTCAATGAAATGGTTCATATTAATTCCATTTTTCCTACTTATTTTTGGAGGAGTAGGATATGGTTCATTTATATATAACAAAGCAAAAGCTGTTGTAAGTGATGCGTATGCAAAAATTGATAAGTCATCAAAGCGTGATAAAGAAGTTGAACCTTTAAAGGATAATATTTCAATATTAATTATGGGTGTAGATGGAAGTGAAATGAGAAAAAGCCAATATGGCGAAGCGGTTCGAACGGATGCACTTTTATTAGCAACAATTAATAAAGATGATAAGTCTGTTAAGCTAGTAAGTATTCCACGTGATTCACGTGTTTATATTCCAACTAGAAAAAAACTAGATAAAATTACTCATGCTCACGTATTTGGTGGCGTGGAAAGTACCCGAGATACGGTGGAAAGATTTTTAAATGTCCCTGTTGATTATTATGTGAAGTTTAACTTTGAATCATTCGTACAAATTGTCGATTCAATTGGTGGTATTGATATTGATGTACCAGTTACTTTCACTGAACAAGATAGTAAAGATCAAGCTGGTATGATCCATTTAGAAAAAGGTTACCAACATTTAAATGGAGAACAAGCACTTGCACTTGCAAGAACGCGTAAAATTGATAGTGATGCAATGCGTGGTCAAAGACAACAACTTGTAATTGAAGCAATTGCGAAAAAAGCTATGTCTGTTCAATCAATTAGCAAAATGGGCTCGTTACTTGATGCAGTGGATAAAAATATGAAAACAAACTTAACGTTTGATGACATGCTTGCTATTACGAAAAATATGGCTGGATCTGACTTGCAAATGGAAAAAATGCAAATTGAAGGTACTGATAAACGTATTGGTGGTATTTATTATTACATTCCAAACGAAAAAAATGTGAAAGATATTTCGAATAAGTTAAATGAGCATTTAGGTGTAACACCAAAGTCAGTTCGAAATGAATAGTAAAAAAGATTGGCCTTAGCCAATCTTTTTTTATGGGAATACAATTGTAACTTTTCTGTAACGATTTTTTATTTTAGAAAAATTATACTCATATGTATGAGAATATTGGAGAAGCAAAAAGTGTAAAAAAATACTTAAAATCTGTAGTAAGGAAAGATATCATATGCCGAAATGGATAAGCATTATGGGAATCGTCTTTATATTGACTGGATGTAAAATATCTGAAGCTCCGACGAGTTTAATGGAAGCTCCTGCAAATGAAAAGTGGATTAATGAATTAAGAGAGCAAATAGATAAAGATTTGCCTGTTAATTATCGATTGCTTACTCCAATGTCTAATAAAGATAAACAGATGATTTGGTCAATGGATTTTAAACAAGATAATAAAAAAGAAGCAATCGTCTTTTATAAATTACCGAATGAAGATCGGAGTATATATTTAGCTATTTATGCGGAAAGCAGCAAGGGCTGGAAACTAAAGTCCACTCATACATTTGATGGTGAGGATATAGATATCGTTAAAGTCGGTGATTTTACAGGGAACGGGAAGCGGGAGTTATTAATTGGAATCTCTGTAAGTCGTGAATCTTTAGAACATGTAATGTATGCTTTTTCGGAAGAAAATGATGATATGAAGGAGATTTATAATCGGCAATATACGAAGTTATTTATAGAGGATTTAAATAAAAATGGCCTTAATGATATAAGTCTTGTTACTTATAAAAAAGATGAGCAATTGAAAGTTGAGCTCATTGAGCAGTTTAATACAATGTCAGAAGTTACATTTGATCCTTATATAAATAGTATTCAAAGAATACAAATGGGACGTATTTCTAACACGTCAAAGGCAGTTGTAATTGATGCAGGAGTGGGGGCTCATTCAGGTATAACATATGTAGCGAAATTTGATAAGGATCATTATGAGGGACTACCTATAGACGGGAAAGAAGATTTATTTAATGATTATGTTGTGGAAAGTAAAGACGTTAATGAAGACGGCATTATTGAATTTGTTCGTACTGTGCGTCCAAAAGGTTGGGAAGAGGTATCGTATGGAGAGAGCACAATGTTTGAACGTTATATACAGTGGAGTGAAGAGGGAATTAAACCGATAGAAGAAAGATATGTCAATATAGATAAAGGTTATTTTATCAAAATCCCTCAAGAGCTAATTGGAAAAATAACTGTCCCAGTTCAGCAAGAAGCATCGGATGTTCAAAAATTTATGGATGTAACTACAAATAAAATATGGCTTGAAGTCCATATTTTTAAGCGGAAAGAATGGTTCAAAATAAAAGGATACGAGGCAGCAGTTAAAACGGCTTCTCACGTATATGCAGTACCGAAGCAGTCTAAATTTGAAAAAGTAAAAGCATATATAAAACCGCTAGCGGATTATCAACAAGAGTAGGGAGGTGGGAATTATGTCAGCAATTTTAGTTTTAGAAGATGAAATACCAATCCGTAGCTTTATTGTCTTAAATTTGAAACGTGCTGGATTTTATGTATTAGAAGCTAGTACTGGAGAAGAAGCGTTACAGATTTTAAGTGAACATACTGTTGATGTAGCGGTACTTGATGTTATGTTACCGGGGATTGATGGTTTTCAAGTATGTAAAGCTATCCGGGAAGAAAATAAAAAAATGGGCATTATTATGTTAACAGCGCGTGTACAAGATGAAGATAAAGTACAGGGGCTAGGAATTGGTGCAGATGATTATATCGCAAAGCCGTTTAGTCCAGTAGAATTAATTGCACGTATACAATCTTTATTAAGAAGGATAGAAGTACATGAAGAAACAACGAATACAATCACGTCTGGTCCGTTTTCGTTAAATATCATAGAAGAAAGATTATATAAAGGTGGACAATTAGTTGATTTAACCCCTACAGAGTACATGATACTACAGTATTTAATGAATCAGGCTTCGAAGCCGGTTTCGCGTGATGAAATTTTAAATATGATTTGGGGAACTAATTACGTAGGCGAGACGAAAGTAGTCGATGTAAATATGAGACGGTTACGTCAAAAGATAGAATATAATCCGTCAGAACCAGAGTTTATCCATACTGTGTGGGGAAAAGGATATGTGTGGAAGGAAACTATAAGATGAGACGGAAAGTGACTTTATATTTTATGACGGTCATTACACTAATGCTTGTATTATTTGAAGTAGCATTTTCAGTTTCAATTTATCGATATTATTATAATAGTATTGTGCAATATGTTGAATCTCATGCAAAGACAAGTACACGTTTTTTCTCGGAATACAATTCACTATATTTTATTCGATTGCAAGAATATAGTGGAGAAATAATTGAGAGTTTCCAATTAGAAGGAACGGAATTACAATTGATGGATCGTCACGGTACGATTATACAGTCGTCCAGTGGACAAAAGGTAGAAGGTAAAGTAGTTATTCCGTATTCTTTACTAGAAGGGGAAATGTATCATCAAGTTACTACTACGAAAGATAACGTGAAACAGTTAGAAGTGTTTAGTCCACTTATTCATCAAGGACAAACTATCGGTGTTTTGAAATATATGACTGTTTTAACGGATGTAAATGCAAAGATTATTGAAATTATTATGTTTACTATTTCAGTTGGAATTGTCATCTCAGGTATCGTATTTTTAATAAGTAGACGATTGGCGAATTCGTTTGTGAAACCTCTCGAATCTATTATTCATGCTTCTTCGCAAATTGCAGAAGGTACATTAAAGGAGCAAATTAAAGAAGATTATCCTGGTGAATTAGGTGAGTTAGCACATAGTTTAAATTATATGGCCGATAAAATAGAAAAAGCTGAGCAAATGAAAAATGAATTTATTGCCTCTATTTCGCATGAAATACGAACACCTTTAACAGGAATTAAAGGGTGGAGTGAGACGTTAAAAACAGTAGATCATTTAACAGATGAAGAAATAAAGCAAGGTATGGGAATTATTTCAGGTGAAACAGACCGATTGATATATTTAGTAGAAGAGTTACTAGATTTTTCAAGATTGCAGTCAAATCATTTTAATTTATATAAACAAAAAGTGCAATTGTACGATATACTAGAAGAGACGATTTGGCAATTAACTCCTAAATCAGAAGAGAAACAGATTCAACTAGTTGCTAATTTAGAACGAGTAGAACTAGTAGGAGATCAAAATAGATTAAAACAAGTTTTTCTAAATATTATTCATAATGCTATTAAATATTCAAATGAAAAAGGTACAATTTACATTGAAGCGGCCAAAAGTGAAGGAAAAGCCGTGATTAAGGTGACAGATCAAGGTATTGGAATTGCTAAAGAACATCTACCGTTTATAGAGCAGTCATTTTATCAGATTAATAACCATATTGAAGGCGCAGGTATTGGATTAGCTATCGTCAAAAAAATGGTGGATCTTCATGGTGGTACGCTTAGTATTACAAGTAGAGAAAGAGTAGGAACAACAATTTTGATAACACTCCCACTATAATTTTTACATAAAGTATGTTTATATAGTGTAATAAAAATAAATAGATGTATAATTATATTGGGTGATTTATATATGAGATTAATAGGGAGAGGAATTCGATAGAATGGAAAAGGCTTTTAAAATTAAACAAGTAGTAGTTGTTATAATAGCGATTGCAACAGTAGCTATTGGGTATTTTATGTTTCAATCAATTACTTCACCAGCAAAAGCTGTTGCGAAACAAGAAAATGTAATACAGCTTGCAAGTGAACAACCGAAAGTTGAAATGAATAAAACGGCACCAAGTCGTTTTAATGGACAGGAAAGAAAAGTTGCTTACCTTACATTTGATGATGGGCCAGGAAAATATACGGCTGAATTATTGAATATGTTAAAACAGCATGATGCGAAGGCGACATTCTTTTTAATTGGTGCGAATGTGAAACAGTTTCCTGATTTAGTAAAACGTGAAAATGCAGAAGGACATTATGTTGGAATGCATAGTATGACACACAATTTTGCGAAGTTATATAAAAATGGCGAGTATGTTAATGAAATGAAAGAAGATCAAGGCTTAATCGCAAATATTATTGGGAAAGCCCCTAAATTAACACGTCCTCCATACGGATCGATGCCTGGTTTAAATGAAGGTCTCCGAAATAAAGTAGTTGAGGATGGTTTAAAAGTGTGGGACTGGACAATTGATTCTTTAGACTGGAAATACAATAAAGTACCAGTTGATGCAGCGGCAGCGCAAATCGCTCAAAATGTATTAGCTGGTGCAACAAAACCGCAAGAGGTCATTTTAATGCATGACATTCACCCGCAATCAGTTGCTGCTGTACCAGCAATTTTAAAGGGTCTAAAAGAAAAAGGTTATGAATTTGAAGCATACCATGAAGAGAATCACTTCCCAGTGAATTTCTGGCACGATAACCGTATGTAATTGGAGGAATTGAAGTTGAAGTATGGAAAAGTAGCAGTAGTTGGAGCATTATCAGTAGGATTATTATCAGGTTGTTTCGGTGAAAAACCAGAAGAAAATTTATATACGGCTTTTGAAACAGCAGCGACACAAGAAAAATCGTTAGCTGATGATACGAAAAAGTTAGAGCAATTAGAAAAGCAAGGGCAAGAACTATATTCTCAAATTTTACAAGAGGGTAAAGAACATAATGAAGCAGTCACGAAGAAGATAGAGGAAGCTACTGCAAATGTAAATGAACGTGAGAAAGTATTGAAAAACGAGAAAGAACTGTTAGAGAAAGCTCAGAAGGAGACGAAATCAGTTCAAAGCAATATAGAGAAGCTTGAAGATAAGAAATTACAAAAACAAGCTAAAGCAGTAGAAGAGTCGTATAAAAACCGTTATGAAGCATTCCAAAAAATGAATGAGGATTACACGAAGGCGTTAGCGAATGAAAAAGAGCTGTATGAAAAATTAAAAGTAAAAGAAACGAAGTTAAAAGAAATTGGTGAAAAAGTTAAAACTGTTAATGAGTTAAATGTGGAAGCTCAAAAGGCGAAAGAACAATTTAACAAACATACAAAAGAGTATAATGACAGTAAATTAGCATTTTACAAAGATGCACAGATTAAGATTAAAGAACAGAAATAAAGGAGTATCTTAATCTCGATAAAAAACTATAGAAAAAGCCGAAAAAACATTGTAATAAAAATGTTTTTTCGGCTTTTGTTGCTGGATGAATAGAAAAGACTGGAATTGATATCATAAAAGAGTTATAGTGTATTATTCGAAGGAAAACATTGTAAAGTAAGGAGAATGAAATATGTCATATGAATTTTTATTCAAATTAGGCTTAGCACTCTTTTTAGGATTATTCATCGGGATAGATAGGCAGCTAAAGAATAAACCGCTTGGTGTGAAAACGAGTATGGTTATTTCTGTAGCAAGTTGTTTAATTACAATGGTTTCAATTGAATCTGTAAATGTATATTCTGTACCGGGTCATACGAATATGGATCCAATGCGATTAGCTGCCCAAATTGTTAGTGGTATCGGTTTTCTTGGAGCGGGGGTAATTTTACGAAGAAGTAATGACGTTATTTCAGGGTTAACGACTGCGTCTATGGTATGGGCCGCTTCTGCACTAGGTATTGCAATTGGGGCAGGATTTTATATACAAGCGACGGTTGCTATGATTTTAATCATTTTAGCAATTAACGTACTTCCTCAAATTGTGAAAATTGCAGGCCCGTATTCATTAAGACAAAAGGACTTATCTATAAAAATTACTGTAAAAGAGCATCAAGAATTAGATGGTATATTTAAGCAAATAAAAAATTTAGGTATGCATGTGAAACGAGTGAAAATTAAAGATATTGATAATGGAGCATTTCAGCAATTGGAGATGGTTATTTTAGCTCCAGAAGATTTATATACAACTGAGTTATACAGTTCTCTAAAAGAGATTGATCGTGTTGTCTCAGTTGAAGTTGAAAGTAGATAAAAAAGAGTGAAGTGAATTCACTCTTTTTTATTTGGATTTTTAAGGAAAAAAATTGATATAATGAGGAGTAAACAAGGGGGAGAAAATGATGGAGGTACATATTAGAAGAGCGATAAAAGATGATATATCAGCTATAGAAAAGGTACACGCTGATAGTTGGAAAACAACGTATAAAGGGATATTCGCTAATGAAATTTTAGATAATATAACATATGAACAACGAGAAAAACAGTGGGAAAGCATTTTTCAAAAAGAAGGTAATCATCAATTTAGATTTGTAGCAGAGACATTAAATGGAACTATAATCGGATTCATTGATGGGGGAGTTGAAAGGAGCGGTACATATAATTGTGATGGGGAATTATATGCAATTTACCTTTTACAACAGTATCAAGGACTGAAAATAGGCCAAAAGTTATTTCAAGCATTGCTATCAGAATGTATAAAAAATGATATGCAATCTCTTTTAGTTTGGGTCGTTACTAATAATTCTTGTAAAACGTTTTATGAAAAATTTAACCCTGAAAAAATTGATAAGAAATTTTTAGAGAGAGTACAGGTAGAAGAAACAGCGTATTGCTGGAGAGATTTGAATATTTTATATAAAAAATTACAGGATTCAATATAAAATAATAATATTATGTAAACAAGCAAGCAGGTATACGTTTAGTATACCTGCTTGCTTGTTTTGGATCGATAATAATGAAAAATGCAGAAAATATTAAGTAATTAGTTTGAAAGGAAGATATTTTTAATCATGTTTTTAATGAGATTAAAGATATGTTGAAAAATAATAAAAATTCGGTCAGATGAAAAAATTCTGAAACATACCCTTGAATTGATAATGATATTCAATTAGAATCATAATTGATAATGATATTCAATTATTGTTTATTAAATAAAATTTCGATAGCTTTAATATAAAGAGGAGGACCAGTATGCAGCATGCGAAACAAATCGCAGAACATGCAACAATACAAAGCTTTTTAAACTGTTATTTAAGAGAAACAGGGAGTGGAGAATGGATTACAGAGGATGAAAGAATGGAAAGTATCTTCAGTAATACGTTAAATAGAGATACAGTCCTCACATATTTATGTTGTCGGTTATCAGCACAGAACGTTACTTTGTATGGAGAAGTTTTATATAAATCATCAACAGATCGCCATTTGTTTGGAGAACAGTTTTATTATCAAATTGGAGAGTGCAAAACTGTTATAAAAGCAGATTATGTTACAGTTATTACGTTTTTAATAAAAGAGATGTCTATCAACTATGGAGAAGGTACGAATCCTGCTGAACTTATGCTTCGAGTCATTCGTAGTTGCCAAAATATTGAGGAATTTACAAAAGGTAGAACAGAAGATACATCTGCATTATATGGTTTCCATACAACTTTTATAGAAGCGGAGCAGTCTTTATTATTTGGGCATTTAACTCATCCTACCCCAAAGAGTAGACAGGGTATATTGGATTGGAAAAGTGCAATGTATTCTCCAGAATTAAAAGGAGAATGTCAGCTTCATTATTTTCGGGCACATAAAAGTATAGTAAATGAAAAATCGTTATTATCAGATTCTACAACAACAATTATAAAAGAAGAATTAAGTAATGATGAGATAGTTAGTAAGGAATTTATAGAGAAGTACTGTAAGGAAGATGGGTATTCATTAATTCCTATTCATCCGCTTCAAGCAGAATGGCTATTACACCAATCTTACGTACAGGATTGGATAGATCAAGAATTGCTTGAGTATGTTGGTCCTATAGGCAAGTATTATATGGCAACATCATCACTGAGAACGCTATATCATCCTGATTCGAAGTATATGCTTAAGTTTTCATTTCCAGTGAAAGTAACGAATTCAATGCGTATTAATAAATTGAAAGAACTTGAGAGTGGTCTTGAAGGGAAGGAAATGTTAAATACGGCAATTGGTGAAGTACGAGAAAGGTTTCCAGGTTTTGATTTTATTTGTGACCCAGCCTTTATTACATTAAATTATGGGACACAAGAATCTGGATTTGAAGTGATTATTCGAGAGAATCCTTTTTATAGTGAACATGCAAATGACGCTACATTAATTGCTGGGTTAGTTCAAGACGCTATACCTGGAGAACGTAATCGTTTATCGAATATCATCCATCGCCTAGCAGATTTAGAAAGTAGAAGCTGTGAAGAGGTAAGTTTAGAGTGGTTTAGACGATATATGAATATTTCTTTAAAGCCGATGGTATGGATGTATTTACAGTATGGAGTTGGATTAGAGGCACATCAGCAAAATAGCGTTGTTCAGCTAAAGGATGGTTATCCAGTAAAATATTATTTCCGTGATAATCAAGGGTTTTATTTCTGTAATTCAATGAAAGAGATACTTAATAATGAGCTAGCTGGTATTGGAGAACGTACTGGAAATTTATATGACGATTATATTGTAGATGAAAGGTTTCGTTACTATTTAATTTTTAATCATATGTTTGGACTTATTAACGGTTTTGGTACAGCAGGGTTAATTAAGGAGGAAATTCTACTTTCTGAATTAAGGTCTGTACTCGAATCATTCCTTCCATATAACCGGGAACCTTCTACATTTTTAAGAGAATTGTTGGACGAGGATAAGTTGGCATGCAAAGCGAATTTGCTAACGAGATTTTTCGATGTCGATGAGTTAAGTAATCCGTTAGAGCAAGCTATTTATGTACAAGTACATAATCCGCTCGTTAGAGAAGTGGCTGTTCGTTCCTAAATAGCGTTAAAATTTCACGTAATACAAATAATGGAATTTCGTAATAAAGTGGAGGGATTTATGAGAGTGGACATGTATCACACGAAAATATTGAGGGCACTCGAATCAGAAGATTACATTTCAGTGCGAAGAAGGGTGTTACGTCAATTAGTAGAATCGTTAATTTATGAGGGGATTATAACGCCAGTTCGTGTTGAGAAGGAAGGACAAATTCTGTTTATTATACAAGGACTTGATGAAGAAGACAAAAGTGTTTCGTACCAATGTTATGGAAGAGAGCGGATGACATTCGGTCGTATTTCTTTAGACTCATTAATAGTAAGAGTCCAAGATGAACAACAAGAAATACAATCTGTGTCGCAATTTTTGGAAGAAATTTTTCGAGTTGTTAACGTGGAACAAGCCAGATTAGATTCTTTTATTCACGAATTAGAACAAACGATATTTAAAGACACGATTGCACAATATGAAAGAGATAATAAGGAAGAATACACTCAAAAATCTTATGATGAGTTTGAAAGTCATTTAATAGATGGTCATCCCTATCATCCTAGTTATAAAGCACGTATCGGTTTTCAATATCGTGACAATTTTCAATACGGATATGAGTTTATGCAGCCAATGAAACTCATATGGATTGCAGCTCATAAAAAATACTCAAGTGTAGGTTATAAAAATGAAGTGACTTATGACAACATTTTAATAGAGGAGATTGGAGAGCGTAAATTAGAAGAGTATTTGGAACGAATTCATAATGTGGGATGTAATCCAAAACAGTACGTGTTTATACCTGTTCATCCATGGCAGTGGGAGAATTTCATTATCCCGAATTATGCTGATCATATACAGGATAAATTTATTATTTATTTAGGAAAATCAGAGGATGAATATTGTGCGCAACAATCTATGAGGACGTTAAGAAATGTTACGAATCCAAAGAAACCATATGTAAAGTTATCGCTGAATATACTCAACACTTCAACGCTCCGTACGTTAAAACCATATTCTGTTGTGAGTGCACCAGCTATATCGAATTGGTTACATGATGTCGTAAGCAATGATTCGTATTTACGAGATGAATCGCGCATAATTTTGTTACATGAGTTTTCGAGTGTAACGTATGATACGAATAAGAAATCTGTATATGGTTCATTAGGATGTATTTGGCGTGAAAGCGTTCGTAAGTATTTGGATACTCAAGAGGATGCAATTCCCTTTAATGGCTTATATGCAAAAGAGAAAGATGGGACACCAATTATTGATCCATGGTTAAACAAATATGGAATAGAAAATTGGCTGCAATTACTCATTCGAAAAGCGATAATACCTGTTTTACATCTTGTTATAGAGCATGGAATTGCATTAGAATCCCACGGTCAAAATATGATTTTCGTCCATAGAGAAGGGATCCCTGTCCGTATTGCACTAAAAGATTTTCATGAAGGGCTGGAGTTTTATCGTCCATTTTTGAAAGAAATCGAAAAAAGTCCTGACTTTACTAAAATGCATAAAACATATGCGAATGGTCAAAAAAATGATTTCTTTGAAATGGACCGTATTGAATGTTTGCAAGAAATGGTTTTAGATGCGCTGTTCTTGTTCAATCTAGGTGAACTGGCTTTCGTGCTGGCAGATGAGTATCAATTGAAAGAGGAACAATTTTGGATCATTCTTGTTGAAGAAATAGAAAATCATTTTGAAAGATTTTCGCATCTGAAAGAACGTTTTGAAGCATTACAATTATATGCACCTACATTTCATGCAGAGCAATTAACGAAGCGGCGCTTATATATGGATGTGGAATCACTTGTTCATGAAGTTCCAAATCCGTTGTATAGTGCAAAGCAACTTACAATACAAAAATCAGTTGTTACAGGGGGAAATCATGCTAATCGTTAATAAACAAGAATTTAGCAAAAATGATTTTGAATTGAGATTACAAGGTTACGAGGGAGTGGAACAATTTCAAGAAGCAAAAGGAAATAGATTTGCACTTTGTCTGAAAAATCCATTCGATATTATTACGCTTGTGTTTTTCCTAAAAGTAAAAAGAGCATCTGTACTACTTATTCATGAAGATACGCCAAAGGATACAGCTATTGAAATAGCAGAGCGTGCAAAGTGTACTGCACTTTTATACGGAGAAAGTAACGATTTTACAAAATTAGAAGTTCCAAATCTGTTACAAGAAGAACCGTCTTTATTACAATATAGTTCAGGCACAACAGGAGAGCCAAAACTAATTCGTAGAGCATGGACGGAAATTGAAACGGAAATTGCTGCTTACAATGAAGCTTTAAAATGTGAAGAAGACGAAGTTCCAATTGTAATGGCTCCAGTTTCACATTCATATGGATTAATTTGTGGTACGTTATCAGCAATTACGAGAGGTAGCAAACCTATAATCATTACAAATAAAAACCCTAAATTCGCATTAAATATAGTTCGTAATACCGAAAAACATATCATATATGCAGTACCACTTATGCTACATATTATGGGGAGTTTTCCGCAAGGGACTTTTCAGTTTCATAAAATTATGACATCAGGGTCACCATTACCAGAAACGCTATTTTATAAGTTAAAAGGAATGACGAAATATATGATGCAGCAGTACGGCTGTTCTGAAGCTGGTTGCATTAGTATATGTCATGCTATGGAAACACATTTAGATTTAGGAAAACCACTTCCTCATGTAAGTATTAACATAGGTTCAAATGAAGATGAACCTGAAGAAATCGTAGTGAAAATTGCTGGAAAGGAGATTTATACAAAAGATTTAGGGTATAAATCTGAGCAAGGCCTTCATTTTATGGGGCGAATGGATGATGTTATTAATGTATCCGGTTTAAAGGTATTTCCTATAGAAGTGGAGGAAACGATGCTTCGATTAGAAGGTATTCAGGAGGCAATTGTATATCGCGGGAAGCATCCTGTGATGGGAGAAATAGTAAAAGCAAAAGTAGTCTCTCGTATTGAACCAGTACAAATAAGAGAATGGTGCATACAGCATTTACCGTCTTATAAAGTGCCGTATGAAATTGAAAATGTAGCAGAGATTCCGAAAAATAAAACAGGGAAAGTAAGTCGGAAGTTATTAGAGATGGGAGAGATGACACCATGAGTCGTGAAATGTTAAAAGAAGCAGTTTTAAGCATTATGAGAGAAAAAATGGAACTGAAAAATGTAACGCATTTAGAAGAAACGATGCATTTAAATCAAGATTTATATATAGATTCGGTAATGATGTTACAGCTCATAGTATACATAGAAATGGATTTAAAGTTATGCGTTCCAGAGGATGAGATAGACCCAAAGGCGTTTCTTACTGTAGGATCTTTGCTCGATTTTATGGAAGATTTGCAGCCGTTACACGAAGTAAATGTGAATAACTAACCTTTAGGAAAGTGGATGAGAGTATGACTTCAATTAAAGTTCACTGTTTAGTGAGTTGTTTTTGTGAAATTATAAAAAGGCGTAGCGATATAGATTACCGTCCATTTTATTTCGGATTATGGGATGGAGATTTTGATATAACAGAAGGCGGGATTATTTCTTATCATTCCGAAAACATTAACCATGATAACTACTTGCTCTGGTATGAAAAATTGTATGGTATTAAAGTGAACGAATGGTACGATCATTCAAAAGATAAGAGTATCAATGTAGAAACATTTTTAGAATTAGTAGAAAATAAACCGGAAAATCGTTACGTAATTGTAATGGTTGATATGTCTTTATTGCCTGAGAGAGAAAATAAATTTCATCAAAAACCGTTTCCGCATTACTTAATGATATCGAAGACAGAGAAAGAAGACGAATGGTTCATGCTTGATCCTGATTTTCGCTGGGAAGGGAATATGGAAAGAGAAGAAGTGCTCCATTCTGTTAAAGGCAACCCATTTGGTGGAGGCTATTTCATTGATATAGAAGGAATTCAGGAGCCAACACAAGAGATGGTAGAAAGTTATTTCATGGAGACATTCAAAAAGGATGATAATGAGCTAACTATGGAATTAAAAAAATTAATAATAAAAATGGTAAATGAAGAGGATGGGTATTCACTTTCCGGGCTTGTAGCGGCAGTAAAGCAAATACCCGTATTAGCAATACGTAAATATAGCTATGAACATGCCTTTGCATACTTCCGTGAAACTTTACAATATTCGGAGCAAGAATTTGATTATTGGTGTGATCGAGTGGAAGAGATTGTACAAGGATTTACAAATGTACAGTACCGTGCTATTAAAATGGCAATGACAAAAAATAAAGATATGTTATTAGCGATTGTTGGAAAACTTGATGAAATGAATACAATTGAACTGCAGATTAAGAATGAATTAGAAAAACAGTTTCTGTCATGGAAAGATATGAAAAACAAATCAGTCTGTTTTAACTAATATAAGTTCATTGAATTTAAGATAAGGGAGTTCAAACCTATGAAATATTCGCTATGTACAATTTCATTTCGCCATCAATTAATTTCATTTACTGATATTGTTCAATTTGCATATGAAAACGGTTTTAAAGGAATTGAGTTGTGGGGGACTCATGCACAAAATTTATATATACAAGAGCGTGAAACGACAGAACGAGAAATAGATTGTTTAAAGGATAAAAATTTAGAGGTCACGATGATAAGTGATTACTTGGACATATCATTATCCGCAGATTTTCAAAAAACGATGGAAAAATGTGAACAGCTGGTAACACTAGCTAATTGGTTTAATACAAATAAAATTCGTACGTTTGCCGGGCAAAAAGGTAGTGAGGATTTCTCGGGGCAAGAGAGAGTAGAGTATGTGAAGCGAATTCGCATGATTTGTGATCAATTTTCCCAGCATAATATGTATGTACTATTAGAAACACATCCAAACACGTTAACGGATACTTTACCGTCTACTGTGAAATTGTTAGAAGAAGTAAATCATCCATATTTGAAAATAAACCTAGATTTTCTTCATATATGGGAATCTGGTGCAGACCCGATAGATAGTTTCCAGCGACTAAAGCCGTGGATACAACATTACCATTTTAAGAATATATCATCGGCGGAGTATTTACACGTGTTTGAATCAAATAATGTATATGCCGCTGCTGGAAGTCGTATAGGAATGGTTCCATTATTTGAAGGTATAGTAAATTATGATGAAATCATCCGGGAAGTGAGAGATACTGAACATTTTGCTTCACTTGAGTGGTTTGGACATAATGCGAAGGATATATTAAAAGAAGAAATGAGAGCATTAACGAATAAAAAATTAGAAGTAGTAACTTCATAAGGTGAAATGATGAAAGAGTCTCGTTTAGGAGACTCTTTTATTTTATAAATAACCAAAAATTACCATGTATTTAATTTTGGATTTGATACAATTTAATATATATAAGGAGGTGATCGGTAATGGCTAGAAATCGTAACGCTAATCAATTAGCATCACATGGAGCACAAGCAGCTCTAGATCAAATGAAATATGAAATTGCACAAGAGTTTGGTGTACAACTTGGAGCTGATACTTCTTCACGTGCAAACGGTTCTGTAGGTGGTGAAATTACAAAACGCCTTGTAGCGATGGCAGAACAACAGCTTGGTGGCGGATATACTCGCTAAATGTAGAAGGTTATAGGAGAAAGGAAGGATTCTTCCTTTCTTTTTTATTTATTTTCAAGTAATTGGTATGGATATATTGTGAACAGGATTCAAAGAATAAGAGTAATGCTATATTTTATCCAATTTCTTTTGTTGTAAATGGAATGTAGTAAAGATGAAATAGCCCTGGTGGAATGTGAACATAATTTCCAGCAGGGCTATTATATGGTAAGAAATATATGATGAAAGGTTCCGAAATCAACATGTTAAAAAAAGAAAACTGTTGTTTAATTGCACTTGCATCAGTTCCACTTGTTATGACGTTAGGTAATTCAATGCTTATTCCAATCCTGCCAACCATTGAAAAGAAATTACATATTTCATCTTTCCAAGTATCCATGATAATTACAATTTATTCTATCATTGCAATTATACTCATACCGATTGCTGGTTATTTATCAGATAGATGGGGACGAAAGATGGTAATGGTTCCAAGTTTATTAATTGCAGCTATTGGAGGAGCGATAACGGGCTGGGTATCATGGAAAGTTGATAATCCTTACGTTTGGATTCTTATCGGAAGAGCGATTCAAGGGATCGGTGCTGCTGGTGCTATGCCAGTTGTGATACCATGTGTAGGTGATTTATACAAAGATGAAAAACAGGTTAGTGCAGGCTTAGGAATCATTGAGACGTCAAATACATTTGGAAAAGTATTGAGTCCCATATTAGGATCAGCTCTTGCGGCAATTGTATGGTTCTTACCATTTTGGGCAATCCCAGTTTTATGTGTAATATCGATTGTTTTATTATTGGTGCTAGTAAAGGCGAAGAAGCAAGAAGAAGAAGTCCCGCCATTGAAAGAGTTTGTTCAATCTATTATCTCTACGTTTCGGGAAAAGGGAAGATGGTTAATTGCCATTTTTATATTAGGTGCAATTATTATGCTTATTTTATTCGGAATCCTTTTTTATCTGTCAACTATACTGGAGTCGAAGTACGAAATTCATGGTATATGGAAAGGGTGTGTACTCGCTATTCCTTTGCTTGTACTATCACTTAGCTCATATATGGCTGGTAAAAAAATTGGAGATAAACAAGATATTATGAAAAAGTGTATTTATATTGGATTTTTACTGGCTGCTGTATCGGTCTTCTTACCTTTATTCCTAAAAGGAATCTATTTACTAGTTCTTTGTCTTGTTATTATGGGGATTGGAATAGGTATTGCACTACCTTGTTTAGATGCTCTACTTACACAAGGAATTGAAAAAGAGCAGAGAGGAACAGTTACGTCATTTTATAGTTCAATGCGATTTATCGGTGTAGCAGCTGGACCACCCCTTTATTCTTTTTTTATGAAAGGGACGGATCATGAAGTGTTTTATTTAACAAGTATTTTCGCTATTATTGGTGCCGTCATAGCAATCATTTGGATTAAACCAGCAAAAGATACAATGATGGTAAAACAAAAACCGGAACCGACTTCATAATTAGAAAGAGAATTGTATGCTATGTAATTAGCATGCGGTTCTCTTTGTCTGCTATTTGTGGGCTAATAATCAGTGGGGAAACCCCCACTGATTAAAGTTTCATTTTATTTAGTTAGGAAAAATAACTTGTTTTAACATGTAAAGCCCGACTCCCCATATGATTAGTCCTGAAAATTTATTTAATACCGTAATCGTTTTTCCTGTTGAATCTAATCCTTTTAGGAATTTTCCAGCTAAAGCTAAGCTAATAAACCAAATCCAAGAAACTATAATTGTTGCAAAAGTGAAAGCCCATTTTTCACTTCCTATGTATTGGATAGAGTTTGTTCCAATTACACCAATTGTGTCTAAAATTGCGTGTGGATTTAGTAATGAAACCGATGCTGCGAAAATAATTTGATTTTTTAAAGGCATACTTTTTTCTTGTTTTACATCATTTGCAGGATCGCTTCTCCAAATAACCCAGCCCATATACATAAGAAAGAAAAATCCAATCAAATACAAGGTGGTTGTTAACCAAGAGAAAGTTAGGAGCACAAGGGAGACACCCTGTACAGCAATTAAAATTAGCAACGTATCACATATAGATGCAGTTAATACTACAGGGGCTACTCTCCAAATATTTGGTTGGCTCGCACCTTGGTTAAAGACAAAAATATTTTGGACACCTAATGGAATAATAAGACCAAATGCAAGGATGATACCGTGAATAATTGCTTCATTCATCATATTACCTCCTACTTAATGTGATTAATTATGATAGTGTATATTGTATAGAAGAAATGAAAGTTTGTATCCATCCATATGGTTGGATAGGTTACCAACCAAAAAAATGTGAGGTGATATGATGGAAAGGTTAGTTTGGAAACCTAATATGTCTTCACCTATTCCATTATATAAACAAATAGAATCTTATATAAAAGAAAGAATTGTTAATGGGGAATGGACAGTTGGAACTAAATTACCTTCACAAAGAGATTTGGCGCATACGTTTGAAGTAAATCGAAGTACAATTGTAATGGCTTTCGATGAATTAGTAGCAAAAGGGTATATTGAGGGGAATGGCCGGAAGGGAACAATTGTTATAAATAATAGTGAGAGTACTGCCACATATGCACCCCCTCCTAACTGGCGGTCCTATGTGGAAACAGGGCTTCATTATCCAAATCTTCCTGCTGTACAAGAGATTAATCAAGCTGAATTTACTCCCAATGTAATTCGATTAGGAACAGGTGAGCTCGCGCCGAGCCTCTTACCTGAGAAAAAGATGAAGGAAATTATTAATAAAATTTTACAATCAAATGTTACACTTGGGTATGAGGAACCGAAAGGAAATCTTTATTTAAGAGAAAAAATTGCGGAATATTTAAAAGGGCATGGGGTATATGTATCTCCTGACTCTATTTTAATTGTTTCAGGGGCAATTCAAGCACTGCAACTTATTTCTATGGGGCTTCTTCCGAAAGGAGCGTCAATTTTATTAGAAAAACCATCATATTTATATTCGCTTAATGTATTTCAATCAGCAGGAATGCGTTTAATTGGAATACCAATGGATGAGAATGGTTTAAATGCATCATATATTACGAAATATAAGAAGCAATTTAATGCATCTATTTTATATACAATCCCGTCTTTTCATAATCCTACGAACTTTAGTATGAATGCGAAGAAACGAATAGAAGTGATGGAAATCTGTAATGAAATTGGATTGCCTATTATAGAGGACGCGGTGTATCAAGACTTATGGTTTGATGAGCCTGTTTCAAAGCCTTTAAAGGCATATGATAAAAACGGAATTGTACTACATATAGGGAGTATGTCTAAAGTAATTAGTCCAGGATTAAGAATTGGATGGATTGTTGGACCTGAGCCAGTCATTCAAAGATTGGCAGACATAAAAATGCAAACAGATTATGGTTCAAGTTCTATATCTCAGCAAATTGCAGCGGAATGGTTTACAAATGGATTGTATGATGAACATTTACAGTTTGTAAGAATTAAGTTGAAAAAGCGCAGAGATTTTATGTTACAAATGTTAGAGAAATATTGTCATGGTATAGCCACATGGTATGAACCGGCAGGTGGTTTTTATATTTGGTTACATTTGAATGTACCCGTTTCGAACCGTAGCTTATTTGACAAAGCTTTGAAAGAAAAGATTTTATTAAATCCAGGTACTTTGTATGATAGAAGTGCAAACCAATTTTTGCGCCTATCATATTCATACGCAACGTTAGAAGAAATTGAAATAGGTATAAAAAAATTTGCACAACTAATGAAAATGTAAGAGGAGAAAATAATGAAACGATATGTAATTTGCCAAATTATCGATGGGGATAAATATTTAGCTGCTTATGCGGAGACGAAGCAGGATGCAATTGAAAAAGCAGAATTGTTAGGATTACGAACGGGAAATCGATACACAGTTATTACTGCGGAGGAAGCTGAAGGGTTAACTTATCCTTAAGCAACGTATAATAATTATGCAAGAAGTAAATAAGCCTAGTAATATATGATATTACTAGGCTTATTTTTTTTGAAAGCGTTAAGTGTTCTCGTATGAAAAATAATAGTATTATGAGTCAAGTTGACGGAAATACCGATTTGTTTTTCGGTCCTGATTTCCGTTTCTATATTCATCAATATATTGTCTGAAGTTCCAAGATTGTATAAACTTATTTGCAGCGTTATAACCAGAATTGTAAAGCCACTCTTTTTCTTCCTTTGTTAACTCAAAGTTTGTACTTGTAATGGATCCTGTTGGAATTGTAATCGTTCTTGCTTTAGATTCCTTGTCTAAATGACGTAAATCATGGGCTTGCATCATTGTTTTAAATAGTCCTTTGAACATGGAGATAGGCTCGTTATAGTGGGCAGGATCAGCTTGAATCTCATCTTTTACAAAATGAAACCCAAAAGTCGGCCAGCGAGGAGAGGTGGGTGAGTCGAAAATCCAAATTGGATAATTGCTTAAAATCCCTCCATCAACCATATAACAGGGTTGCTTCCATTTTGGGGTTCTCCATTTTACGGGTTCAAAGAAGAAGGGGATTGTACTACTCATTCTTACAGCTTTAGCAATAGAGAAGCGATAATTTAAAAATCCATAGTTCGGTAAATCATCGGGGAAGACAACCATTTTACCATTACTTATATCAGAAGCGATAATTTTAAGCTTATTTAAATCAGGTAAATCTGTAAATAAGTGAATTCCTTTTTTTCGAAGTAATGCTTCAATCCATTCTTCTATAAAAATATTAGAGTAAATACCAAGAGTAGTCCATGCGCTTAATCCTTTGCCGATAAACGGGATTCTGTCAATAAAGGTTTTCTTCATAAATTTATTATAATCAATATCAGTTATTATCGTTTTTAACTCTGAACAAGAATATCCTGCTGCTAGGAGCGCTGCGATAATTGAACCAGCTGATGTTCCAGCAACACGCTCCCATTCATAGCCTTTTTCAGCTAACGCGCAAATTGCTCCTACATGCGCAACTCCGCGTACACCGCCTCCTTCAAAAACACCATCAATCTTCATCAATCATACTTCCTTTCGAATAAAAGATTTGAAAATGGCAAAAAAGCACGTATTGTACGTGCTTTTTTACAATAGTTTTTGAGTTTACTAGCAGCCTACAAAGCCGCCCCAACAGCTAGCTCCGATGATGATTAGAAGGATAAATAAAACGATTAATAAAGCGAAACCTCCATAACCACATCCACCACAACTACCGCCGTAACCGTAACCGCCGCCATAACCACCGCAACTATATCCGTAACCCATGTGGAATTCCTCCTTAAATTAAAAATAAAAATGAACGAGGGGAAAATGTACTGGAAGAAATAATGAACTATCGTGTTTGTAGGAACAATGTATACTATGCTTTTTTAAACTTGTTCGCGTATGAGGGATAAGCCCGTTTTTTGAAGGCTTGTTGATTTTACGATAAATGGAGTATAATCTTTGTGCTATGATACAAATAAGTATGTAAATGTAAGGAGAATTTATGGATAAAAAAATTGAAGTATTAATTGATAAATATGGACTGTCACATTTAAAAGAGGAACTTATTAATACTGTATTTCCTTGTGTAAAAGTTGTGCCAAAGCAGGAGGAAAGAGTTGCGATAGGTAGTTCGAAAATGGGGGGAGTTCCTGATTTGCCGGATTCATTTGAATATCCAATGTATAAAGGAACCCCATTACATTTTATTGCACAATTTAATTTAAGTGATTTACAAAACGTTCGTATGGAACACAATCTTCCTAAAACAGGGATGTTATATTTCTTTAGTATTGAAAATTACTTTGAAGAAGACGTGGATCAAACCAAAGCTGGACGTGTACTTTATTATGATTTCCCTGTAGAACAATTATGTAGAGCAAATGAAACGCAAGCGAAGTATACTCAATGCGCAATTACTTTTGAACTGACTTATAAATTACCAGAACTTTTCATTGAAGATGAGGCAGATTCAGATCGTTTCTTGCAATTACTTGAAGAGCTAATTCCAGACAACTATGATAATCATCAAATGTTTGGTGAGCCATTCTCTGTACAAGAGGAAGTATTATATGAGACAGGGGAATATATGGGGATAGAGCCACAGCAAATGACGCTTTTATTCCAAATTGATTCAGATCATAAAAATTGTAATATGGTTTGGGGAGAATTAGGAATGCTGTATTTCTGTATTAGTAATGAAGATTTGAAAAATCGACGTTTTGAAAATACATGCTGTGTATTACAAACTTGTTAATGAAAAAGGTTGTTCTTGTAAAAAGAACAACCTTTTTACAATGTTAAATATGCATAATCTCATATGACCTATTTTGAAAAGTATTGTATACTCTGAAACTATACGATACTTTTTCGTATAGTTATAGAATGTAAGGAGTGACAAGATGGGAAAGACAAGTAAGTATGTGACAGTTGCCGCACTTTGTTCAACTATAGCAATAGGAGGCTTACAGGCGTCATCTGTATCTTATGCGGCTACGAATCCGACTACAGTGACAGCACAATCAGATGCAAAGTTGTTAAATGATTTCAGAAAAGAATTAAAAAAACATATTGATAATCGAGATGAAAATATTACAATCGCATATAAAACAAAAGATAGAAATGCTAGAGATGTTATGGATCAATTATACAAAGAGTATAATAAAATTGTAGATGCTGATGAGTATGTAAAATATAATGTAGCGTCTACTAAATATTCTATAAAAGGGATGCCAGGGAATTATACGTTTACATTACAAGTGAAATATCGTGAATCAAAAGAGCAAACACAATATGTAAAATCTCAGGTAAAAGCAATTATCGGTTCAATTGTAAAACCAGGAATGGATGAGCATGAGAAAGTAAAAGCTATTCATGATTACGTTGTAAAACATGTATCTTATGATACGTCTTATCAAGCGTATACAGCATATGAAGCGTTAGCGAATGGTTCTGCAGTTTGCCAAGGATATACATTATTAACATATGAGTTACTAAAAGAAGCAAGTATTCAAAATCATATTGTAACAGGTACAGGAAATGGACAAGCTCATGCATGGAATTTAGTGGACATTGAAAACAAATGGTATCATCTTGATACTACATTCGATGATCCAGTACCAGATAAAGCTGGGCGCGTAACATATTCATATTTTAATATGTCTGACGAGCAATTAAGTAAAGACCATGATTGGGATCGAAGTAAATACCCAGCAGCAACTACAAGTTACTTTGGTGAATTAACAAGTAAAATAAAAGCCGGTAGTTCAAAAACTGTTGCATATGAACAAATGCTAAAAGAAACAAATTTAAAGTATTTATCTGCACAATATGGAGCGGAAACTTACAATGAATTCAAGAAAAAATTGCAGCAACAATTCGCTTCTAAGCCAGAAAAGGTAGAAGTACGATATAAGCAGTCCATGGATGGAACAATGCAAGATATAAAGAAAGTATTAAATGAAATAAATTGGCCAAAAGGTGCAAAGCGTGTATCTTATCAAGTAGCACCATATAGTGCAATGGCAGATTATTCATTAGCGACAATTACATTTACGTATTAAGAAATGAAAAAGAGCACCTGTAAAAGGTGTTCTTTTATTATGTATTGCTTCAAAAATCGGAATTATATGATAAAATAAAAAGAGGAAGGATGTGGAATCTGAATGGATTTGTTCGAAAGTAATATTTTTACATCGATATATACTTGTTTAGTAGTCGGGCTTATCGTTTTGTTTTTCATATCATTTACTCTGTTCATTAAAAGATTATTGCAAAACAACACTATGAAAAAACAACATGTGATCAATATGAACTAGCAGCTAGATCGAATTATTGAATTGTTTGAAAAAGATAAGAAATAGCGATAGAAGATGTATGAAAAGGGGAAGAGCATGGCTAATTATATAAAAGAATTACGTGAAAAAGTAGGGCACGACTGCGTTTTCTTAAACTTTGCGGGCGGTTGTGTGTTGAATGAACATGGAGAAGTATTACTGCAAAAAAGAGGTGATTTTAACGCTTGGGGATTTCCTGGCGGTGCAATGGAAATCGGAGAATCTGCCGCAGAAACTGCGATTCGAGAAATAAAAGAAGAAACAGGTTATGATGTAGAAATAAATGAGCTTATCGGGGTGTATACAAAATATTTTCAAACATATCCAAATGGAGACAGAGCCCAGTCAATTGTGATAGTCTTTTCATGCTCAATTTCCGGAGGAGAGAAAAAAGTAGACGGCGATGAAACGTTGGATTTGAAGTTTTTCCCGTTAGACAAAATGCCTCCGTTATTTTGTAAACAACATGAAGATTGCTTACAGGATTTATTAGAGAAAAGAGTTGGGGTATATCGCTAACACATAAAAAAGAAGCTAATCTCATTTAGCTTCTTTTTTATGTGTTATTTCCACCAATCATCAAACATTGACGCTGGTACGTGTCTTTTATGCTCACTTACTGTGTAACGCTTCTCAATCTTTTCAGCAACGTCAGCTGGAACTGCTTTACCTTCTAAATAGTCATCTAATTGATCGTAAGTAATACCTAACTCTGTTTCATCAGCTTGACCTGGTTTTTCATCTAATAAATCAGCTGTTGGCATTTTTAAGTAAAGTCGCTCGTCCGCACCTAATTCTTGTAATAAAGCACGTCCTTGGCGCTTCGTTAATCCTGTTAATGGTAATAGGTCCGCACCACCATCTCCGAATTTTGTAAAGAATCCTGTTACAGCTTCTGCAGCGTGATCTGTTCCGATAACAAGTAGTCCTTGTTGTCCGCCGATTGCGTATTGTGTAACCATGCGAATGCGTGCTTTTACGTTTCCTTTATTGAAATCTGTTAATGATTCACCTAATAAGTTTTCATATTGATTTGAGAAGGCGTCAACGGTTGAAGCGATATCAAATGCAGTTGATTGATCAGCTTGGATAAATTGTAATGCTAATTGTGCATCATCTTCATCCTTTTGCACTTTGTAAGGAAGACGTACAGCGATAAACGTTGCGTTCCCACCTTCATTACGAATTTCCTCAACTGCAAGCTGAGCTAAACGTCCAGCTAATGTAGAGTCTTGTCCACCACTAATTCCAAGTACAAATCCTTTCGCACCTGTTTTTTTTACATAATCTTTTAAGAAATCAACACGTTTACGGATTTCTGCTTTCGGATCAATTACAGACTGAACATGTAATGCTTTCATAATCTGTTCTTGTAATGTCATTATGTTTCCTCCTATTCATATTAAAGCGGTAAATAAGTTTATATGTATATTGGTACATACTTCTATCCTTTATTATTTCGCAAAACTAACGAATATACAATAGGATGCGTGTATGAATATGAATGAAGTTATTATAAATAAACTGTTTTGTATAAGCAATTTTTTTAAACCTTTCAATAATGTAAGGTTTTTGTCATTTGAATCGATGGAAGGTATTTCCGAATTTTACTAATATAAAAAAGCAAAGTTAGTAGAAGGGCGGAGAAGTAGTATGAACATTAGAGAACTTGCATTTCGAAATGTAACGCGAAATAGACGAACATATTCAGCATATTTTTTGAGTAGTGCATTTGCTATTATGGCCTTTTTTGTGTATTCATTTTTTGCGTTTCATCCGGCATTAAGTGCTGGACAATTAGGACAGTACGTATTCGTAAGTATGTCTTTTGCACAGTCTATTATTTACTTGTTTACATTTTTCTTCATTTTATATTCTATGGGAATGTTTTTAAAAACGAGAAAACGTGAGCTAGGGATATTAATGATGCTTGGAATGACGAAATATCAATTAAAGCGTCTTATCTTCTTTGAAAATATCATGATTGGAATAGGGGCAATTATTTTCGGGATTCTTTCAGGTATGCTGTTTTCAGGAGTACTAATTTTTGTAGCCCCAATGATATTAAAACTAGATATTTCCTTATCCTATTACATACCGATGAAAGCGATAGTTGTAACGAGTATTATGTTTTTCATATTATTTATTATCATTTCCTTATTTAGTGCCGGAATGGTTCGTAAAAATAAAATTATGAAGTTGTTTAGAGGATCAGCAGAGGCGAAGCCAGAACCAAAAGCATCAATTATTTCTTCTATATTAGCAGTAGTATTGCTTAGTGCGGGTTATGCAGGAGCGCTTATGTCACATGGTGCAATGGTATTTATTATGATGATTCCTGTTACAACGGTAGTCACTATCGGTACGTATTTGCTGTACAAGCAGTTGAGCGTCTTTATTATTCGATTATGTAAAAAAAGTAAACGTTTCTATTGGACACAAACAAATATTATTACTTTGTCAGATTTAGCGTACCGTATGAGAGATAACGCAAGAATGTTCTTTATTGTAACGATTATTTCAACAGTAGCATTTTCAGCAATAGGTACATTGGTTGGATTTGCATCAATGACGAAAGAAATTATGGACAGACCAATTGCGTTTCATTACCACTCAAAGAAAGAAAATACTAGCGAAATACAGCATATACAAATGATTGACAAAGGATTAAAGAAATATAATATAGAAGCTTCAAAAATAAATGTTTCTACGAAAAAAGCGGAGGAGCAGTCGTTAAGAAGCGCTACTTTTATAAAAGAATCGGATTATAAGGAATATGCAAAATTAACAGGAGAACCATTTAATACTGTATCAAATAAAGAGGCTTTATTTTTGTCAGTTGAAATACCTGGACCACCAATGAAAGAAAGAAAAGAAATCGCTTTACCCAATATGAATGAACAGTTAAAAGTGAAAAAAGTTACTTCGTCTTCATTGAGTAAAATATTAAGAGGTAATGTTTATGTAATCTCTAATAATCAATATGATTCATTACAAGATGGATTTAAAGAAGAAAAAGATTATATGTATAAAACAAAAGGAACGAAAGATGAAATTGAGGTTGGTAAAGAGCTTACACATCAGATTAAGCCTTATCAAGAACATGCAACGTTTAGTGCAGAAGAGTACGATCAAAATCAAAGTTTACAAATTGCAGGACCCATTTTATTTGTAGGTTTCTTTATAGGTATTGTATTTTTTGTTTGTGCAGGAAGCTTCCTTTACTTCCGCTTATTTTCTGATTTGGAGGACGATACTCGTTTATTTGAAATGATTCGAAAAGTTGGATTGACGAGAGGCGAATTATCGAAAGTAGTCACAATCCGCTTAGCGCTTTTATTCTTCGTTCCAGTTGGAGTTGCAACATTACATGGGGCAGTAGCATTAACTGCGTTAGGACAAATGTTTGAGTACTCACTGTTTAAAGAGAATACGATTGTATTAAGTATTTTTGTAAGTATTCAAGTTTTGTATTTCGTCATTATACGAGCTCGTTATTTAAAACAATTGAAAGAAAGATTGAATATTCGTTAAATGTGTTTTTTTAACTTTTGTCCTATATTTTCTAAAAAGAGTAAGGCATTACCAAATATATAGTGATAAAATGAAAATAGCGAGGTGAAAAAAATAATAGAGAGTAAGGGGGGAGTAACATGAAAGCAACAGGAATTATTCGAAAAGTAGATGAATTGGGACGGATAGTTATTCCTAAAGAATTACGAGATGTATTAGGAATACAAATCAAATCACCACTTGAAATTTTTGTAGAAGAAGATAAAGTTATTTTACAAAAATATCAACCTTACAATGCTTGTCAAATAACAGGTGATGTTTCAGATCAAAATATTTCATTAGCAAATGGAAACATTACTGTTAGTATAGAAGGCGCAAAACATGTAATAAAAGAAATTGAGCAGTTTTTGAAAAAAAGTGAGATTTAGTCTTAATTTATCCCGCTATTTGTGGGCAGTAAAACTCCCACCTCAAAACTCGGCTGAAGCAAAGAAGTTAGGTGGGAGTCGGACTGCCCGTAAACGCCCGATTGGTGAGGGCTAATAATCAGTGGGGGATGAACACCCCCACTGATTATAGTTTCACTTTATATTATTCTTTTGAAAAACTAAAAAAGAAAAGGACCATTTAATGGGTCCTTTTCTTTTGTTTATTGAGAAATATTTGAGAGGAAGGGAAATGGAACGAATAAAACGAATGTTAAGTTTAAACGTACTCAATAGTGGTCTGAAATGAAAATAATACATTTTCAGGAGGGATTACGATGAATAGTAGTACAGCGAATAAACAAAAAGGCATTAAATTAATTCCGTTTACCGTAAATAAGGTGGTTGAACAAGTAAATGAAATTCCACCAGGTGTACAATTGATTCATGCTCCGCAAGTATGGGAAAAGAGCGCGAAAGGAAAAGACATTGTCGTTGCCGTTTTAGATACAGGTTGTGATATAAATCATGTAGATTTAAAAGATCGTATTGTTGGTGGGAGAAATTTCACGAAAGATTATGAAGGAAATCCCAATATTTATCTTGATAATAACGGGCATGGTACTCATGTAGCGGGGACAATTGCAGCGACTGAAAATGGAGTGGGTGTATTAGGTGTAGCACCACTTGCTAAAATGTTAGTATTAAAAGTATTAGCAGGAGACGGTTCTGGAAGTTATGAGCAAATTATTGAGGCTATTCATTATGCTGTAAATTGGAGAGGACCGAATAAAGAGAAAGTGAGAATTATTTCAATGTCACTTGGTGGTCCACAAGATGTACCAGAGTTACATGAAGCTATTCAAAATGCGGTGAGGCAAGATGTTCTCGTTGTATGTGCTGCTGGAAATGATGGAGATTGTAACGATGAAACTGAAGAATTAGATTTTCCAGGTGCTTATTCTGAAGTGATTGAAGTAGGGGCTGTTAATTTAGAGCGGAAAATTTCATGCTTTAGTAATTCGAATCAAGAAATCGATTTAGTAGCACCAGGTGATGAAATACTATCTACGTATCCAGAAGGGAAATATGCGGTATTAAGTGGTACTTCAATGGCGACGCCGCATGTAGCTGGGGCTCTCGCACTACTCATTAAGCAATGCGAGAGAGAATATGGCAGAAAGTTATCAGAGCCAGAAATATACGCACAACTTATTAAAAGGACTGTACCTTTAGGGTATGAACGTACATCTGAAGGTAACGGATTAATAGATTTGCTAAAAGAATAGGAACTACTAAAAAACATCTCATATGAATATGAGATGTTTTTTAGTATGGTTCTGTCTCGTTTAATACAATATCTAATAAACCGGGGAATCTAGCATTTAAATCTTCTTCACGAAATGTTTTGACACAGCTACATCTATTCTTTCTGAAGTAGAAGCTATGCATATGATTAAAAAAGAAGAGCTTGATTTACGGGACCAGTCTGTCCAAAATTAGAAAGAATTCATCCATCAATTATTACGTATACGTTGTTCTGTATCAATATCGAAAAAATGAGCTTTAGTTAAACTAAAAGCTAACGGAATTTTATCGGTAGCTTTAATTTCTGAACGAGCATTGATTCGTGCAATAAAATTTTGGCTCGCAAGTTTTCCATGAATCATCGTCTCAGCTCCTAATAATTCAGCAACTTCTACTGTAATTTCGACGGTCGATTCAGGAGAAGATTGAAGAACAATGGGTTCATCATGAATGTCTTCAGGGCGAATACCAAGTATGATTTCTTTTTTATCATATCCTTTATTCTTTAACGTTTTTAGTTGACCATCTGGTATTTTGAAGCGGATGTTTTCTATATGAAAATAATTATCTTGTAATGCCCCGGTAAAGAAATTCATAGCTGGAGAACCAATGAATCCGCCAACAAAAATGTTTTCAGGATTATCATATACTTCTTTTGGAGTACCAACTTGCTGGATGAGCCCATCCTTCATAACAACAAGGCGTGATGCCATTGTCATTGCTTCTGTTTGATCATGTGTCACATATATAGTGGTCGTATTTAACCGGCGATGAAGTTTAGAGATTTCTGAACGCATACTTACGCGTAATTTTGCGTCTAAATTGGATAGAGGCTCGTCCATTAAAAACACTTTTGCGTCACGGACGATAGCTCTTCCTAGTGCAACCCGTTGGCGTTGTCCACCTGATAATGCCTTTGGTTTTCGTTCTAAGTAATCTTCAAGCCCTAAGATTTTCGCCGCCTCCGTTACTCGGCGATTAATTTCATCTTTGGGAAGTTTGCGTAGTTTCAAGCCAAAAGCGATATTATCATAAACAGTCATATGTGGGTATAGTGCGTAATTTTGAAATACCATCGCAATGTTGCGATCTTTTGGAGCGATATCATTCATACGCTCTCCATCAATATAAAACGAACCATTAGAAATGTCTTCTAGACCTGCAATCATACGTAGAGTTGTTGATTTTCCACATCCAGAAGGACCTACAAATACGATAAACTCTTTATCTTCAATATGTAAATTAAAGTCAGAAACAGCAGTGGTTTTATTATCATAAACTTTAAAAATATGATCTAATACAAGTTCGGTCATGATTACTCACTCCTTTTTTTGAATTAATTGAATTATAAGATTATTAAAACCGTAAGTAAATCGGCATAGTGCACAAAAGAATAAGAGGCTTTTATGCAAGTTTACGAAATATCCAATGAAAGAAACGCCATATAAACTGTTACTGCACCTTCGAAAGTTTTTATATTAATTCCTGTCTTTTCAATAAATTTATCAATTCGATATTGTAAAGTATTACGATGTAAATATAATTGTTTAGCTGCAAGAGATACATTTAAGTTACATTGGAAGAATACTTTAACGCTATCTATTAGTTCTTTGTCATTTGAAATGTGTGCCAATAATTGATTCGTGTATTTTTTTCTTTCTTCTTTCGGTAATGAGATTATTAATTGATAAGGGAGGAGTTGTTCAATGTATGTAATTTTTTTAGATAGATAGGGAGAAAGAACAGAAAATAATTTTTGCTCCCATTGATACAGATAAGCAAATTCAGTTGTTTGCGTATAGCGTCTTCCAACAAAGAAGGATAGGGATATAAAAAAATCTGTTTCTAGTGTATCTAAGGCTGTTTGCAATACAGATTCTGGTATGTTTTCTTCTAAGATGAGAACACCGGCTTGTGAAGTTTCCCATATCATTGTAGTAGTAAAAGAAAACATAGACTGTAAAGCATCTTGAAATTCTTCTCTCTCTACTATAGGTTGTGTTGTGAAGAAGTGTAAAAAACGAACTGATAGTATAGAGATAATATTATTTTTGTATAATGCTTCATACCACGATTTTTCTTTTTCTGTTCTATAAAATGTATCAGTATGGATGGGTGTTAAGATGGATGAAAGCAATTGATGTTCCCTTTGATGCAATCGGATTTTTCGAATTCCGACTTTGTTTCCTTCAACTAAAAACCAGCTATAATCCTCAGACAACACAGCTTCATTGATTTTTATATCCTCACCATAATATGTTTTTAATTGTTGAATCATAGGAACACTCCCCTTTCTAAAATAATAGCAACAATATATTAAAGAAGTATAGATTCATTGCAATTATTCTTAAATTTTTGCGCTAGAATCTGGTTTGTTTTTGCTAGAATTTATAGCGTTTCTGTAATGTGAAGGAGATAGATTCGTTTCTCGTTTAAATGATTGTGCAAAGAATGATTGGGAAGAAAAACCGGTAATAGTTGAAATATTAGAAATCGAATAGTTGGTAGTTTCTAACAATATTTTACTTTCTCTAATACGAGTTTGAATTAAGTATTCAATAGGCGAAACACCGACGAATTTCCTGAAGGAATGGGATAGATAATATTTATTAATATGACTGATTCTTGCTAATGTATCCAGGCTGATATTTTCGTGAAAATGTTGCTTAATATAGTTTTTAATAAATTCAATATCTTTATTGATTTTTTGAGTAGATGTTTTCTCTACATTGAAAGATTTTTTTCTCATCATCTTAAGTAACAAAATTTCCAGAACATTTTGTATAATTAAATCGTAATCTTCTTGATGGTTTTCCACTTCCTCGACCAATTGCTGAAGGTAGAAGAGGAAATTTTTTTGATCCTGTTTATAATTATGAATAGTGACTTGACTAGGATTTTCTATGGATGAAAAGGAAAGACCTTGAATACCGAGTGCGATGTATTCGAGTGGGTGATTACTATCAGACTTTTCCGTGTGCTCGATATTTGGATTGATGATAATCAAATTGTGCTCTTGGACGGGGATTTCTTCTTTGTAAAAGATAAAAGTTCCTTTGCCCTTGGTAATATACAATAGCTCTGTAAAGTGATGCGCATGAATGGTGCTATGCCAATCTTTATCGTATTTTGATTTTGTTATATAAAGAAGTTTTACTGGAAGATGGTTTCGTTGAAATTGCGGAATCTCATATACTTCATTGGACAAATGAATCCCTCCTTCGTAGACTTTTTATCTATATTATAAAGATTTTAGTGGGATATTCAGTAAAAAGCAAGATATCTAAAAAACAGGACAAGATGTTTATTGTGAAAGCGTTATCTATTTTGTATTCTTTAATTATGAAAGGAAGATTAGGAGATGGGGGTAAGATAAAGATGAAAAAAAAGATTTTGTTTTCTGGAATGACAGCTTTATTATCTCTTAGTTTAATAGCCTGCCAGAGTGATACTACAAAGGTTGATAACTCTAAGAGCGGTACAGACTCTAGTAAAAAACAAATCCTTCATGTGGCGGCGCTTGAATCGGCTTATGGCAAAGAGATGTGGACCAAAATGATTGACGCATATGAAGCTGCTAATCCAAAAGTTGATGTTAAATTGACGGTGGATAAAAATCTCGAGGATGTTATCGGCTCGAATATGAAAGCAGGAAACTATCCGGATGTGGTGTTATTGGCAACCGGGAGAAAACAGGCGCTGACAGAAACATTGATTAAAGATAAAGCTTTAGAAGATATTACGGATGTTTTAGATAGGAATGTTTATGGTGAAGATGTCAAAGTCAAAGATAAGTTGGTACCAGGGCTTACTGGTACACCTGCGACTAACCCTTATAACGACGGCAAAACTTATATGGCACCAATGTTCTATAGTCCAACTGGATTATTCTATAATGCCAGCTTATTCAAGGAAAAAGGTTGGGAAGTACCAAAGACTTGGGATGAGATGTGGGCGTTGGGCGATAAAGCGAAAACTGAAGGGATTTCTTTATTTACTTATCCTACCACTGGTTACTTTGATACATTCTTCTACTCCCTACTATTAGGGGGGGGTGGACCTGAATTATACAATAAGGCTATGAAATATGGAGATGGTGCTTGGGAAACTGCTGAAGCAACAAAAGCCTTCGAAATTGTCGGAAAATTAGGAAAATATACAGAACCAACAACTGTTGCTAATGCAAATGATAAAGACTACAAGAAAAATCAACAATTGATTCTCGATAACAAAGCGTTGTTTATGCCAAATGGTACGTGGGTTGTTGGCGAAATGAAAGAAGCCCCTCGATCTAAAGGTTTTGAATGGGGCATGATGGCTTTACCGACAATTGATACTAGTAGCGACCGTTATGCATTTACTTTCTTTGAACAAATGTGGATTCCTTCGGCAGCTAAAAATAAACAAGCAGCTAAAGATTTCATGACGTTTGTTTATTCTGATAAGGCCGTTGAAATTTTTGCGGAATCCAGTGCGATTCAACCTGTCAAAGGCCTTTCTAATAAACTGACAGGTGAAAATAAATCATTCTATAGTATCTATGATAATGGAGTGAAAGTGGGTGTAGGTGGATTTGCTGCAACAAAAGCCGTTGAAGGTGTAAGTATGCCAGATACATTATTTAGAACAATTGACAGTGTTATTTCTGGTGATAAAAAGGTGAAAGATTGGCAAAGCTCTGTTGAAAAAGTGAGTGACCAATTACGGTCTGCATTAAAATAAATTAGTTTTCACTACGTACAGTGGTGAGTCGCTAGTCTCACCATTGTACTTATTAACTGAGGTGATGGCATGAATAAGACAACAGAAAAAAGAATTTTTATTTTTGTTTGTACTGCACCCGCACTAATCCTGTTAGCCATTTTTATGATTGTTCCTACGATTGAGGTATTCAGGATGTCCTTATATAAGTGGGGAGGATTTTCTAATAATAAGGTATTTGTTGGGCTCGATAACTTCAAAATTTTATGGAATGATATGAACTTCTTTCGATCTCTCCAAAACAGTATTGTATTGATTGTTATCGTTACATTTATCACGATGGTGCTGGCGATCTTATTTGCCACTTTGTTAACAAGAGAAAAAATAAAAGGTAAAAGCTTCTTTCGGATTATTTTTTATATCCCTAATATCTTATCCGTTGTAGTTATCGCGGGAATATTTTCTGCAGTTTATGACCCAACTACAGGGTTGTTAAATAATATACTTGCTTTGTTTAACCTTGAAAACCTTCAAAAGATGTGGCTCGGTAATCAAAAGATTGCTATTTACAGCATTGGCGGGGCACTCATTTGGCAAGCAATTGGTTACTATATGGTCATGTATATGGCAGCGATGGCGAGTATCCCGGAAAGTTTTTATGAAGCATCTGCTTTGGAAGGTGCTGGACGGGTCAGACAATTTTTCAGTATTACTTTACCGTTAATTTGGAATAACATGCGGACGACGTTAACTTTCTTCGTTATTAGTACTATTAATTTAAGTTTTCTTCTCGTTCAAGCAATGACTGGCGGCGGACCTGACGGATCGACGGAAGTGTTTTTAAGCTATATGTATAAGCAGGCTTACACCAATTCTTCTTACGGTTACGGTATGGCTATTGGGGTGGTCATTTTCCTATTCTCATTCGCATTATCTGCAATTATCAGTGGTGTCACTAAAAGGGAAGTGTTGGAGTATTAAGGAGGTCCAAAAACGATGGAAACACAAAAAAGAATGACTACAGAAACAGCGTACCAAGATCCAAAAACGATGGAAAGCCAAAAAGAAATGACTGTAGAAACAGCTTATCAAGCCCCAAAAACAGTGAAGACTCAAAAAGGAATGACTACAGAAGCAATATATCGCTGTTTTATATATGTAGCACTGATTACGTTAGCAATTTCTATTATTATTCCTGTTGCATGGGTTTTCTTAGCCTCAGTGAAGAAGAACTCGGAGTTTTATGGAAGTCCTTGGGCCATGCCGAAAAGTTTCTATTTTCAAAACTTTATCGATGCTTTCCAAAAGGCAAACATGGGTACCTATATGTTGAATTCAGTCATGGTAACTGCGTTGGCTCTGTTTATTTTATTGATTGTGGCCTTACCAGCAGCCTATGTGTTGGCAAGATATACTTTTAGAGGAAGCAAATTAATAAATACTTTTTTTAAAGCTGGATTATTCATCAATGTGAACTACATTGTTGTTCCAATTTTCTTGATGTTATTGGACGGAGATACCTTTTTACGAGGCCAACTTGGTGATGGATTTCTACTAGACAATTTATTTATTTTAGCTGTGGTATATGCGGCGACAGCGCTACCATTTACCATTTACTTGCTGTCTAGTTTTTTTCAATCGCTTCCATCCACGTATGAGGAAGCGGCGTTGGTCGATGGTGCCGGATATTTCAAAACAATGATTTCAGTCATGATTCCTATAGCTCGTCCAAGTATTATTGCCGTCATTCTATTTAATTTTCTTGCCTTTTGGAACGAATACATTATTGCATTAACATTAATTCCAGGACCGAATAAAACGTTGCCTGTTGGGTTAATGAGCTTGATGGCAGCTCAAAAATCTGCTGCGAATTATGGTCAAATGTATGCAGGAATGGTTCTAGTTATGCTGCCAACTTTGATTTTATACATCATTGTTCAAAAAAAATTAACACAAGGAATGACCCTTGGTGGTTTAAAGGATTAGAGGAGGATTTACATGAAAAAGAAAAAAGGCCGTGTTACTTTACCGAGTGAAGAAAATTTTCTTAAGGAAACAAAAGAATTGATGGAACGATGGGGTGCAGATGCGATTCGCGATAGTGATGGAACGAAACTAGATGATGATATTAAACAATTGGATGCGAAAATTTATACGACTTATTTTGTTGCTCGAGCTCACAATGAGTTCGCAGAGAAGCACATGGATGAATGCCAGCAACTTTATTTAATGAGTTTGTTTAATACTGCGCTTACTGATAGCCTTGAAATTGATTTTATGAAAGGATACTTTGAGGAACAATTAAAGCCGGATTACGTTCACAGTCCTAAAAAATACTGGGAGGTTATTGATCGGACAACAGGAGAAGTTGTTGACGTTAATGATTGGGAAGTAAACGAAGAGCAAAATCGTGTTTTGATTACGAAGGCGATTCCTTGGCATGAATATACGGTTTCATTCCTAGTCTATGCGATTTGGGATCCAACCCAAATGTATAATCATATTACTAATAATTGGGGAGATAAGCCACATGATATTCCTTTTGATGTCAGACAGCCACATTCCAATGAATTTATGAAAACCTATTTAAAACAATGGCTGACAGAAAATCCGGATACAGATGTGGTCAGGTTTACAACGTTTTTCTATCATTTTACCCTTGTGTTCAATAATCTTGGTAAAGAAAAATTTGTCGATTGGTTCGGATATGGTGCTAGTGTTTCAGTTGCTGCTTTGGATGCCTTTCAAAAAGAAAAGGGCTATCGCTTAAGACCAGAGGACATTGTTGATCAAGGTTATTACAATACTTCGTTTCGAATTCCAACTCCTGCTTTTTTAGATTATATAGATTTTGTTCATAAGTTCGTTGCTGAAGAAGCAAAGAAACTTGTAGATATTGTCCATGAAAGTGGAAAAGAAGCAATGATGTTCCTTGGTGATAACTGGATTGGTACAGAACCATATGGGAAATACTTTGAAAATATCGGATTGGACGCAGTGGTAGGCAGTGTGGGTGGGGGAGCCACACTACGTATGATTGCAGATATACCACATGTTCGTTACACAGAAGGGCGTTTCTTACCTTATTTCTTCCCAGATACTTTTTACGAAGGTAACAATCCGACGATTGAAGCGAATGAAAATTGGTTAACGGCGCGCAGAGCTTTACTGAGGAATCCTGTTGATCGTATCGGGTATGGCGGTTATTTAAGTCTAGCCTATCAATTTCCGGAATTTATCTCCTATATTGAAAAAGTTACTGAGGAATTTCGTGAAATTCATGACACGATCAAAGGTGTGAAACCATACAGCGGTCTTAAAGTTGCAATTTTGAATTCTTGGGGTAAGTTGAGAACTTGGCAAACACATATGGTTGCTCATGCACTATGGTATAAACAAATTTATTCTTATTTAGGTGTTTTAGAATCCTTGAGCGGGGCTGCCGTGGAAGTTACGTTCATTAGTTTTGATGATGTCATTAACGATGGGATGCCTGAGGATATTGACGTCATTATTAATGCCGGCGATGTGGGCACAGCTTTTTCAGGCGGGGCTAATTGGATTAATGAAAAATTAGTCACAACCATTAGGGCCTGGATGTATAATGGCGGAGGTTTCATAGGCATTGGCGAACCTACAGCCTATCAGCATGAAGGACATTATTTTCAATTGGCAAACGTCTTAGGTGTTGACAAAGAACTAGGATTCAGCTTATCAACAGATAAATATTTTATTAATCCTGTCCAAAATCATTTTATTTCTGCTGACAGCACCCAATTTGATTTTGGTGAAGGAATGAAAAACATTTATGCGTTATCAGATAAAACCGAAATAATCGAATATTCAAATGGAGAAGTTCATCTTTCTAGTCATCAGTTTGGAGAAGGGAGATCCGTCTATATAGCAGGACTGCCATACAGCGAAGAAAATACACGTCTGCTGATGCGTGCGTTATACTATGCTGCCCATAAAGAAGGAGAATTTCAAAAGTATCATGCGAGCAACATTTATTGTGAAGTTCATGCATATCCATCTATTCAAAAAATGGCGATTGTTAACAACTCGATGGTCGAACAAATGACGGTTGTCTACGACGGACAAGGAAACAGGAAAGAAGTGACGTTGGCACCTAGTGAAATTAGGTGGGAGGACTTTTCAAATGAAGGCTAATATTTTATTCATTATTAAAATTGTTCTGTTTATCGTATGCCTGTCTTTAATTATCACCTACCAAAAGACAGCTGGTAAATTCGAACTGGGGATGATGTTGATTGGATTAGCTGGTCTCTTAGGGCTGCTTTATGATTACAATCGGAAATATGTATAAATCAACCAGGGGAAGTGAATTGATCAAGGAATCGCATATATATGTTCAACGATAACAATTATAGAAAATTACTCAATGCTCCAAATACAAACCTAGGGGTGCGGACAAATGAAAAAGGCAATCGGCATTGATATTGGAGGAACAAAGATTGCAGCAGGAATCATTTCGGATACGGGCGAACTGCTTGAACGTGCGGAAGTAAAAAGTGCGCCTTCAGACAGTGAAACAATGTTTGGTAGAGTCGTAGAAGCTGTTGAACAAGTTCTCAGAAAATCATTGATTACAATCGCTGATATCGAGGGTATTGGCGTTGGGGTACCGGGAAAAGTGGATTGCGAGAAGGGTATTGCCGTTTTTCAAAACAATTTACCTTGGAGACAGTTTCCTATTTCGATCCGTTTGCAGGAGCAACTTGGTATCCAGAGGATCACGGTTGACAATGATGTCTATATGGCGGCTTATGCTGAATGGAGAGCAGCACATGTAAAAAGGAATGAAACCTTTGTCTATGTGACTATAAGTACGGGAATATCCTGTTCTATCATTCATAAAGGCTCATTTTTTAGGGGGGCAGGGTTTGCCGGAGAACTGGGTTTGATCCCTGTCCTCTCAAAGGGGATCAATGAACGATTAGAAAAAATAGCTGCTGGACCGGGGATCCAGAGGATAGCTGAAAAGGAATTACAGGTAGATACTATTTCAACCAAGGATGTTTTTGCTGGTTATATAAACGAGGTACCGGAATATCAGTTCATTATCAATGAAGTAACCGACTACTTAACTCAAGGACTTTATTCGATTTCCTCCTTATTGGATCCGCATAAAATGGTTTTTGGTGGCAGTGTCATTGTGAAAAATCCATTTCTACTGGAGTTGATTAAAGCGAAGCTGAAAATGTATCAGCTTCCTGAGCAACAACATCTTTTGGACCAAATGAGCATCAGTACATTGGCACAAAATAATGGAGTTGCTGGTGCAGGATTACGAGTATTTGAAGGTATGTAATGAGGAAACGCCGGTCTTCATTTATGGAGAGAATGATGGCAAATAGGTAGAGGAGTGGACGAAAATGTTTACATTAAGTCAAGAAAATTTAGTTTCGTTAGGTGCATCGATAACAACAGCGGAAATAAAACGGCAGCCTGATCTATGGGCCGAAACCTTTGCTTTGTATTTGAAGAAAAGCGGAGCGATTGAAGAGTTTTTGCAAAAATTATTAACGAAACACAGCCGGGTTCGAGTTATTTTTACAGGCGCTGGAACGTCTGCCTATGTCGGTGATACAGTTACCCCTTATCTAAAAGAAAAAGTCAATGAACAACAGTTGGAAATGCTAAGTATTCCGACAACCACTTTGGTTTCAAACCCTTACCAATTTTTAAAAAAGGATTTTCCAACCGTACTCGTTTCATTTGCTAGAAGTGGGAACAGCCCGGAAAGTGTTGCTGCCGTACAATTAGCTGAGCAAATAGTAACTGATTTGTATCAGATAACGATTACTTGTGCTAAAGAGGGTAATTTAGCCAAACAGGCAATGGGGAATGAAAATAATTTATTGTTATTGATGCCTGAAAAATCGAATGATCAAGGATTTGCAATGACAGGAAGTTATACGTGCATGGTGTTAACGGCATTACTCGTTTTTGATTCTTTATCGACTGAAGAAAAATCAAAGATAGTGAAGATGATTCATCAAATGGGTGAAAGTGTTATTCAAAGGGAAGACGTCATCCGAGAGATAGTAGATTTTGATTTTGACCGAATTATTTACTTAGGTTCTGGTAGTTTAGAAGGCTTAGCGAAAGAATCACAATTAAAAATATTAGAACTGACAGCCGGAAAAATTGTCACCGCATTTGATTCACCGTTAGGATTCCGGCATGGTCCAAAATCATTTGTAAACGAAAAATCATTAGTTTTTGTGTTTGTTTCCAATCATCCTTATACACGTCAATATGATTTAGATATGTTAAAAGAAATGCAGCAGGACAACATTGCCAGCTATATCTGTGCCATCGAGGTTGATGGAGAAATCAATTATGCTGGGAACAGGTTTGTATTCGGCAGAGAGGCCCAGTCTGTACCAGATGCTTACTTAGCATTACCTTTTGTCATGATTGGGCAAACAGTTTCACTGTTAGCTTCCGTGAAAGTAGGTAATACACCGGATACACCTTCACCGACAGGAACGGTGAACCGCGTCGTTAAAGGTGTTACCATCTACGAATATTAGTAACTAGGGTAGGGGAAAAATACATGTCTATTTTTATCTTTGCAGATAAGTTTTTTCTTGAGGGAAAGATCGTAGGGCCTGGATTTCTGGAAATCAAAGATGGTAAATTTGGTGTTTTTTCAGAAAATAGGCCAGAGGAAGCGGCAGAAATCATTGAGTATGCAGGAAGTTGGATCGCTCCTGGTCTAGTAGACACACATATTCATGGATTTAGAAATTACGACATTATGGACAATAATTTCGAAGGACTGAACCAAATTTCGGTAGGACTCCTTTCTTGCGGAGTCACATCCTTTTTACCGACAACCTTAACCTCTTCGGTAGAATTGTTGAATAACGTCGTTGAAATGATTGGTGTCAATTACACGAAAGTGCAAGGCGCAAAAATTAAAGGGATTTTTTTAGAAGGGCCGTTTTTTACTGAAAAGCATAAAGGGGCACAAAACACGAAATATTTTTGTGATCCATCGGTTGATATGTTGAAAGTTTGGCAGAAATTATCAAATGATTCTATTAAAAAAATTGCGATTGCACCTGAAAGAAAAGGTGCAGTGGAATTTATTGAATATGCTGTGGGAGAAGAGATTGTAGTGGCGTTGGCCCACAGTGACGCAACTTATGAAGAAGCAAAGGGAGCGATTGAAAAAGGGGCTTCCATTTTTGTTCATACTTTCAATGGAATGAGTCCGCTGCACCATCGTGAGCCGGGGATGGTTGGAGCGGCCATGAATCTAAAAGATGTTTTTGCCGAAATCATATGTGATGGACATCATGTTCATCCCGTTGCCTCAAATATTTTAATGAATGTCCGCGGCAGAGAAAAGATTGTGATGGTATCCGATTGTATGATGGCTGGAGGTATGCTTGAAGGAACTTATCAACTGGGAGAATTTCCTGTGAAAGTAAAAGATGGGATGGCTCGTTTGGAAAGCGGAAGTTTAGCAGGTAGCATTTTGCAATTAAAAGATGCTGTCAAAAATGTCATCGAGTGGGGAATTGCCACACCTGAGGAAGCGATTTACATGGCGAGTACTGCACCAGCTAAAAGTGTTCAAATCGATGGCGAATGTGGGAAGATTGCCGAGGGATATGCCGCTGACTTTATTGTGATGACGCCAGCGATGGATTTAGCTGCTACTTATCTTGATGGTGTGTGCCGTTTTCAAGCTTAAATATTTTTCTGAAAGAGGGATTACCAATGATTTTATCTGTCACCATGAATCCATCTGTCGATATTTCCTATCCGATTCATGAATTAAAGTTAGATGTTGTCAACCGTGTAGAAACGGTTCGTAAAACTGCTGGTGGAAAGGGCTTGAATGTTGCGCGAGTGATCGCTCAAATGGAAGAAGTCGTCCTAGCGACAGGTATTATTGGTGGTACGATTGGCGAATACATTATTCAAGAATTAAATAAAAGCAATATTCCAAATGACTTTTTAAAAATTAAAAAAGAATCAAGAAATTGTATTGCCATTCTTCATGAAGGGATGCAAACAGAGATTTTAGAATCTGGGCCGACATTATCCGAAGAAGAAGGGGCGGATTTTTTAGAAAAATTTGAATGCCTGCTGCTTACAACAGCTTCACTTGTGACAATTTCGGGCAGTTTGCCAAAAGGATTACCGACTAACTTTTATTATCAAATGTTAGAAATCTGTCATAAAAACGGAATTCCAGTGATTATGGATTCGTCAGGGGAATCTTTGAAAAACGCCTTGATGAATAAAGAAAAACCATTTGCCATCAAACCGAATACAGCGGAATTATCTCAGCTGCTGGGCATTAACATGGAAGCAGGAATCATTGATCTGAAGCAAGCATTAAACCATGAACTATTTACTGGGATTGAGTGGACTATCGTGTCATTGGGTGGCGAAGGTGCCTTTGTCAGATATGGCGAGGAATATTACAGAGTTACGATCCCGAAAATAGAAGTGGTCAATCCTGTTGGATCTGGTGATGCGACAGTTGCAGGATTAGCTGTGGCACTACATCAAAATCAAACGGTAGAGACTGTTCTTAAAACAGCGATGACTACGGGAATATTAAATGCTATGGAAGCTGGAACTGGTTATATTAATATGAATAAGTTTAAACATTACTTTGATCTCGTTAAAGTTGAAAAAATAGATTGGTAGAGGAGAATGTTGATGTTAGAACTAACCAAAAATAAATTGGAAGCTCTAAAACGTTTATCTGCTGAAAATGGCATAATTGGAGCATTGGCTATTGATCAACGCGGTTCATTAAAAAAAATGCTCGCATCTGGCGGTGCAAGTCATGTTGGAGACGAGGGCATTATCCGTTTCAAAGAATTGGTTTCTGAGGAATTAACACCATTTGCAACGGCGATTCTTTTGGACCCAGAATACGGTTTGCCAGCGGCTAAGGTCCGCGATAAAGAATCAGGATTAATAGTAGCGTATGAAAAAACTGGCTACGATGCGTCAGAAGTAGGACGGTTGCCGGATCTATTACCGGAATGGTCAGTGAAACGATTAAAGGAAGCAGGTGCCGATGCTATTAAGTTCTTACTCTACTATGATTTCAATGAAGATGAAAAAATTAATAACTATAAACATGTCTATATGGAACGTATCGGATCTGAATGTGCAGCTGAAGACATACCATTTTTCTTGGAGATTGTGACTTATGATGCTGAAAATGATGATGTGAAAAGTAAAGCATATGCAAAAATAAAACCGTATAAAGTAATTGAGGCCATGAAGGAGTTCTCGAAACCACAATACAAAGTAGATGTTTTAAAAGTAGAGGTTCCAGTAGATATGAACTTTGTGGAAGGATATACAGAAGGTGAATTTGTTTACAGTAAAGAAAAAGCAGCTTCCTATTTCAAAGAACAAAGTGAAGCGACCGAGCTGCCGTTTATATTCCTGAGTGCAGGAGTAAGCGCAAAATTATTTCAAGAAACATTAAAATTTGCTAAAGACTCCGGTTCTACCTTTAACGGAGTGTTATGTGGTCGGGCAACCTGGAAAGACGGTGTGATACCGTTTGCTATAGGCGGTGAACAAGCAGGTCGTGATTGGTTAAAAGATATTGGTAAACGGAATACTGAAGAATTAAATCTCGTATTGAAAGAGACAGCTAACTCATGGTTTGCTAAAGTAAAAGTAGCAGCTGAGCTTCAAAGTTAGTACAATATCTTTTCTTCCATTTTTAAATGGAATGAAGAAAAATGAGTAGACATTCGTCTGCTCATTTTTTATTTGCGTTCAGTATGGCCACAAATTCTAGGGTGAAAGCTAAGAACAGTTAAGGGAGCAGTGATCATGACTAAGGGGAGGAGAGCAACCTTTACATATAAATAAACCGAAGAATATTAATTATCGTATAAAATTCAATAAAAAACATACTTGAAAAGGTAACAATATCCTTATTTTGTAAGCGTTTTAAAAAGACAATATATCTAAAAAAAGAAACAATATCTTTATTGAGTGGGCACTTGAAAAAAACTATTCTAAACATAAGTGAAAGCGGTACCTTTCAGGTTTTGGTATATTTTAAAAATGAATGTGCAGGTATTGTTTTTAACTAAAATTTAAATTTCAAAGGGGGAGAAGAATTGGAGAGTAAGCATTTCAAGAGAGCTTTTAATACCCTTCTTGCACTTGTGCTAATTGTGCCGACATTTTTAGTTAGTATGATTGTGCCATTACACGTAGGAGCAAAGGTGTCTAATCCATGGGTCACAATTTCATCTGGAGGAAACGAAGTCAATGTATTAATAGAACAAAATGGGAAGTCTTATGCAAGGCTTGGAGCAGGTGCTGGAAATGATAATGGGGCTAAAGCCGCAATTTTTCAAGAACAAAATAAAGCCGCTAAAGAATCGGGAACGATGGCGTATACCTTTACTCCAGAAACCAAGGGAGAAGATACTAGATTTGGTTTCTATCCTCATTATATTGACAATAATAACTTCGTTTTTGTAGGCTACGACTCACTTGGATGGTTCTATGAATACAAATATCAAGGAAAAGGTGATTGGTTAAAAACGAGACCGAATGTTCCACTTCCAGAGGCTGGGACCTCACATTCCATAAAAATCGATTATAGCGGAACTACTATGAATATTACATTAGATGGAAAAGATTTATTTGGACCGGTTACTTTACCTAATGATGTAAATAACCTCCTTACAGGTAAGGAAGCAGTTAAACTCGGTGCTTTTGGAGATAAAAAAAGTCAAGTTCTCATTGAATTAGGAGCTGCACCTAGTGATGGAGGCACGGATCCAGGAGATGAAAAACTTGTCGACATTACGGATAATAAACTAGAAGAAGGAGACTTTAAAATTATCTCAGGCGACGGAAAAGTTACTTATAATGAAGATGGTTCAGCAACTTTCGGTGTTACATCTACCCAAAAGAATCGAATTGTCTACAACCAAATGAAGGCGATTAAAAATGGTGTTTTTGAAGCGAATGTTACTACTAATACCGACAAGATGAATCGCTTTGGATTAATCTATCGTGTTCAAAATTCATCTACATACACATATGTAGGTACAGGGGATACGAACGATCAGTATTTTGGTGAAACTTTTGGTCCTATAAACAATTGGACGTCGATGACTTCAAACGTGCCGTTAAAAGCAAAACAAACATACCATTTACGTTTAGTATTCATGGACGATGTTGCGACGTTATACATTGATGGTAAAAAGGTAGATTCTTGGACTTTAACAGGTGGTGTAGATCAAGCGGGCTTACTAGGGTTTGAAAAAAGCCGAGGTGCTGCCGATATTACGATTTCAAATGTCAAAATAAAAGAATATAGTGCGCCAAAACCTCCAGATACTCCACCAGTAGAAGATACATTAAAGTCAAAGTATATGGACGTCACAATTGACCAAGTATTCCCGCGGATTGTGAAATACAAAGTTGGCGATAAAGTAATGAGTGGACAGGAAGCTCCTGTTTACGGATTGAAAGTAAATGGTGGACTATACTATCCTAAAGTAAACTTTGAAAAGTTAAACGATAGTGAAGTGCTATATACCTTAAAAGTTGTGGATGAAATGAAAAACCTTGATGCTGTATTTAAAGTATCTTTGAAGGTGAATGATAATAAGGTTATTTATAGTTTCGATGAAATTAAGAATAATGGTAGTGCCAAAATTGAGACAGTTGAGTTTGCTGATATGAACTTTATTTCGGTAAATTCGGAGCAAAAAGGTGCAAAAGCTAAATTAACGAATATTAGTACAGATGTTAGGAAAACAGGTGATGTAGATGTAAAAGTAGATTCTTCCATGGAGGAAATAGGTACATCTACTAAAAATTATACAGCATTTTTGTCAACTGACGAATTGAGTGCAGGTGTATGGTCTAGTTCAGAAGTGGACGGCTATAAAAACTTAGTTGCTAATCGATATGTAAATAAAAATGGTGCGAAAGCAATGGGAATAGGTTCTAGTGCACTCTATTACCAAAGAGATTTTATGCCAGAGCCACAAAAGAATAAACCAACTATTAAAATAGCTATTGCTAAAGATTTGAATAATGATAATAAGGCAGACTGGCAGGATGCGGCGATTGCATACCGTGATATTATGCAAGACATTAAAGGATACCAAGATGTAAACAATAATGTTGGAATGCGTATTGCAATGAATTTCGGATCACAAGCACAACAACCATTCTTAAAAACATCAGATAATGTAAAAAAGGTTGCCCTTGCTACAGATGAATTGGGGCAAGCTGTAATATTAAAAGGATATGCAAACGAAGGGCATGATAGTGGTCATCCAGATTATGGTGATGTGGGTGAACGTATGGGCGGCGTTAAAGATTTAAATACGCTTATTAAAGAGGGGCGTAAGTATAATACCCAATTTGGTGTCCATATAAATGCTCAAGAAACTTATCCTGAAGCGAAAGCTTTCAATAATGATTTTATTGATCGTCCAAGTTCTTTAGGATGGGGATGGTTAGATCAATCTTATACAATTAATAAATTAAAAGATTTGTATTCTGGATCGCGTGCGAAAAGACTAGATGAATTGAAAACTGCTGCTCCAGATCTTGACTTTATTTATTTGGATGTATGGTATCAAAATCAATGGGAATCAAATAGAATAGCAGATCAATTTAAAGATAGAGGTTGGAGATTAACAACGGAATTTGGTGGTTCTATGGCCAATTATTCAACGTGGCAACATTGGGCTACTGATAAGAACTACGGTGGTCCGGAAAGCAAGGGCATTAACTCAGAAGTACTGCGCTTTATTAGCAATCACCAAAGAGATTCTTGGGTGTTGAATTGGCCTGAAGTAGGTGGAACTGCTGACCATCCATTACTTGGTGGATTTGAATTAGCTGGTTTCGAAGGATGGCAATCTGATAAGAATTTCGATAACTTTATTCGCATGACATTTGATACTAATTTACCTACTAAATTCCTACAAAAATATTATGTAACGAATTGGACAGATGTAGAAGGTGATAAAAGCAAGACAAACTTAGAAAAGGAAATAAAATTGAAGGACCCAAGTAATGGGGATGTTGTCGATGTAACTAGAAAAGACAATGCTAGGGAACGTGTTATTACACTGAATGGAAATGTAATACTTGATGGAAAGGCTTATTTAATTCCTTGGGTGAAACAAGACTTTAAAAATCCAACTTCTGATTCTGAAAAACTGTATCACTGGAATTTGGAAGGTGGTACAACTACTTGGACACTTCCAGATGAATATAAGGGTATATCTAATGTTTATGTATACAAATTGACAGATCGCGGTAGAACAGATGTGAAAGAAGTCAAAGTCGTAAATAATAAGGTAACTTTGACAGCTAGTGCGGCAACGCCTTATGTTGTTGTACCAAAAAAAGATAAGGGCTTGGAAATCCTTGACTATGATTGGAGCAAGGGTGCTCATATATATGACGCTGGATTCAATACAGGAAAAATAAGTGCATATACAACTATTGAGGGTGATAACAAAGCTGTAAGCGCCATTAGAACGAATCAAACTGGAAGCAACCGTAATTTAAGTAGTGGAGATTACTATTTGAATATTGATAGTCCATCAAAAGATACAACTGTTTCTCGTGTCCTTACTGGTTTGGAACCAGGAAAAGATTACGTAGCAGAGGTATATGTTGAAAACAATAGTGATGTCAAGGCCGGAATTACAGTAACAGGTGGGAAAGAAGACGTTAACAATTACACACTTCGCAGCCTGCAAAAGAACTATGTTAAGGCAGATTCACATGCCTCAAATGATGGATACAATAGCAAAATGCAAATCATGCAAGTGAGCTTTACAGCTGTAACTAATAAAGCTAAATTAACTCTCAGCCGTGATTCTGGAAAAGGAAACACAAAATTTGATGATATTCGGATCGTTCAAAAGTCCTTAAAAAATAATGTCTCACCGACGGAATTTAAACAAGATTTTGAATCGGTGGTACAAGGAATTTACCCGTTTGTTATTGGTAACACAGAAGGTGTAGAAGACAACAGAATTCATTTGTCTGAATTGCATGCTCCATATACGCAAAAAGGATGGGCAGGTAAAAAATTAGTCGATGATGTATTAGGTGGGAATTGGTCCGTTAAAGTGAACACTGGAAACAAAGGTTTGTTATATCGTACCATTCCTCAAAATTATCGTTTCGAACCTGGAGTAACATATAAAGTATCATTTGACTATCAAACAACAGCAAATGCATATCGCTTTATTTCAGGGGATCAAGAAATTGATGTTCGAGATATTGCGAATGCAAAGGGGTTGAGTGTGAATAACACTCTTACTGCATCTACTGACACAAAAACAGCAGAGTTTACTGTGACAGGTTCTGAGAACGGTCAAACTTATGTTGGAATTTTCAGTGATGGAACTAGTTTAAACGGGGATACCGGAGCAGGTACGTTTATGTTAGATAATCTACGCATTGAAAGATTGGCTCCAGGGGGAGAGGCTCATTGAGTTTTTGAGGTAAAGAGCTTGATTCAAGTTGAAGGTTGTTTCATACTTAGAGTAACATCGTAAAGCAAAGGCCTATCTCCAAGGAGATAGGCCTCATTGTGTTCATTGACCCATCGGAAACTTCTCTTGAAAAATCTCTTTCCCTTTGTATGTTTTTTTGTGAGTTTTTACAAATGAAAAGCAAGATGTCTAAAAAATACGACAAGATGTTTATTGTGAAAGAGTTTTTACATACGTATAATTTAACAAAATAGCTTGCAAAACGAGCGGGAAACCGAGGTGTGTTAATAGTTTGTTCGGAGAAAGCGATTCTTACATGAGGGTGGAGGCCAACTCGTACGGTTGTCCATAAAATTATAAAAGATGCATGGAACTGGCATCACAACAACCCAAACGGCTATGAGGATAGAGGAGGTAAACGCTGATGATATATCAAGCTATCCAGCAGTTAATTGATAGTGCTATTGAAGTTCAATTGATTGAACAAGAAGATGCAATATATACAAGGAATAAAATCCTTTCCTTACTTTGTTTAGATGACTTTGTAGTGGAAGCGTCAGCACCTGCAAAGAAAGCAATTTCGGAGTTATTGGAAGAGTTAATTGAATATGCTTGTATACATAAAGTCATCGAGGACGTACTGGACGAGAAGGAGATTTTAGCAAGTGCAATTATGGATGTTTTTATGTCCAAACCGTCCGCTATCAATGCTCTATTTTATGAAAAATACGAACAAAATCCGAAGGCTGCGACAGATTACTTCTATGAATCAAGTAAAAACAGCAACTATATCCAAATGAAGCAAATCGCCAAAAATATAAATTATAAAGTAAATACGGAATACGGTACCATTGATATAACGATTAACTTATCAAAGCCGGAAAAAGACCCCAAACAAATTGCAAGAGAAAAAGTATTGGAAAGTACGAGTTATCCAAAATGTTTACTCTGTATTGAGAATGAAGGATATGTGGGCAGAATTGGACATCCTGCGCGATCGAATCATCGTATGATTCATATGGACCTTACAGATGAAAGGTGGTTTCTGCAGTATTCTCCATATATATACTACAATGAACACTGTATTGTATTGTCCGCAGAACACCGTGATATGAAAATTGACCGCCAAGCCTTTTTACGTTTGTTAAAATTTGTAGAAAAATTCCCGCATTATTTTCTTGGCTCCAATGCAGATTTGCCAATTGTAGGAGGATCTATTCTAACACATGACCATTATCAAGGTGGAAACTATGAATTTGCAATGGCAAATTCATCGAATGACCTAATTTTTGAACTAACCAACTTTCCAGAAATCCAATGTTCTATTGTTAAATGGCCTATGTCAGTTATTCGCTTAAGAAGTAACGACATAGAACAAGTAGTAAATGCAGGGGAGTACATATTAGAGAGGTGGAAGGGATATAGTGATCCTTCTGTTAATATATTTGCATTTGTGAATGAAATTCCACATAATACGATTACTCCGATTGCACGCTACCGTAATGGTATGTACGAATTGGACCTTGTTTTGCGAAACAATTGTACAAGTGAAGAACATCCGCTGGGTATTTTTCACCCTCATGCGGAAGTACAGCATATTAAAAAGGAAAATATCGGCCTGATTGAAGTAATGGGGTTAGCTGTACTTCCTGCTCGTTTAAAAACAGAGCTTCGGGAAGTGGAAAAATTCTTACTTGATATTCCAAGTGATATTCAATCGCATCATATACGATGGGCAGAACAATTAAAAACTAAATATGGAAATCGGATAGATGAACAAAATGTACAGGGGATTGTAAGAGAAGAGGTGGGATGGAAATTTGTACAGGCGCTTGAAGATGCTGGTGTTTTTAAACGAGACGAAGAAGGGGTATCGGCGTTTAAATGTTTTATTCAAACTTTAAATTAGGAATGGACCTGGTAGTTATGGTGATTACAAAATGGCCTAATTATATGATAAGGGAGGTAATCATATGGGGAAGTGCGAGCATAAGCAACTACAGGAATTGAAACAGGTGGGTGGTCCTATATTAATAATGTGTATAAAATGTAATCAAATCCTTAAAGTATCCAAAGGGTCCAGTACAAAAATAAAGTAAAAAAGAATGAAGCGCATGTATTCCTAACGGGTGAAAAAGTAATTGTTGGGATTATATATTTTCGTGTGTCAATGGTTTTGTAGATCATTTATAGCGCCTGGATGTATATTGTAAGTATGATGGAACATACGGGGGGAGTAACATTGCAGGAAATGGATGATTTAGCAGTGGGTGATGAACGAAATCCTCACTGATTAAAGTTTTACTTTATTAAAAGAATAGAAAATACTAAAAAACATCTCATATGAATATGAGATGTTTTTTAGTATGGTTCTGTCGCATGTATTACAACATCTAATAAACCAGGGAATCGAGCATTTAAATCTTCTTCACGAATTGAAATGAAACGTTGAGTTCCTTCAAGGCGTGTATACATAACACCTGATTCACGTAAAACTTTGAAATGATGAGATAAAGTTGATTTCGCGATAGGGATGTTTAATGAGCCACAAGATTGTTCGCTTTTCTCAAGTAACATATTTACAATTTGTAAACGGATTTGATCGCTAAGTGCATATAAGACGGAAGAGAATTGAATTTCTTCTCGATTTGGATGATAGAGTGTACGCATTTTTTCACCTGCTCGTATAAGTTAAGTTATTTGCACTATAACATATAAAGTGGTATATTTCTATTGTTCGAATATAATCGAACAATAGAAATATAGGGGGAGAAAAAATGAAGTACACAAAATTGCAAAAGGCAGGACTAAATATTTCTAAGTTGGGGTTAGGAACGAATGCAGTAGGGGGACATAATTTATACACTGATGTGAATGAGGAAGAAGGAAAGCGATTAATAGAAGAAGCTATTCAGCAAGGTATCACATTTTTTGATACAGCGGATTCATATGGTTTCGGTAGATCAGAGGAATTGGTAGGAGAAGTATTGAAAGGAAAACGCTACGAATTTGTACTTGCTACAAAAGGTGGAATTCAGCCGTTATTAAATGGAGAAACGTATATTAACAATGAGCCAAGCTATTTAAGAAATGCTGTGGAAAATAGCTTAAGAAGATTACAAACTGATTATATTGATTTATATTATTTACATTTTACAAATCCTGAAACAAGTTACATAGATTCAATTGGAGAGCTTACCCGTTTAAAGGAAGAGGGGAAAATTCGTTCGATTGGGATTTCAAATGTAAGTGTAGAACAATTAAAAGAAGCAAATCGATATGGAGATATAGATGTTGTACAAGCGCCTTACAATATGTTAAATCGTACTGCTGGGGAAGAACTATTGCCGTATTGTATTGAAGCAGATATTTCATTTATTCCGTATGGACCTCTTGCATTTGGAATATTAGGTGGTAAATATACAGAAGATTTTAAATTGAATGAAGGTGATTGGCGCCAAAGTGTAAGTTTATTTGAAGAAAATACATATAAGAGTAACTTTAAGAAAGTTGAAAGGCTAAAAGGTATAGCTAATGAAAATAATATAGAAGTGTCTCATTTAGCGTTAGCATGGTTATTAAACAAAGAAGGAATTGATACTGTTATTCCTGGTGGGAAACGGGCAGAGCAAATAAGAGAAAGTGTAAAAGCAGTGGACGTTTCATTGAATAAAAAGATTATGAAAGAAATCGAATCTATTTTAGAAGATTAGTTGAAAAGAGGGGTAGTGCCCTCTTTTTTATATAAAAGGAGAAGGTCTAAATGAACAGAGTACTAGCTGTATTCTTTATGATAATGTTTATGATTGGTACGGATACATTTTTAATTTCACCACTTTTGCCAACTTTACAACAGGTGTATCATGTTTCAACTGAGTTGTCAGGATGGATGGTTAGTTCATATGCTTTAGGATATGCTGGATTTGCGCTAATCGCTGGTCCTATATCAGATGGATTAAACAGAAAAAAAGTAATGATACTAGGTATGATTTTTTTCGCAATTAGTACGTTTTTGTGCGGAATTGCACCTAGTTTTTTATGGATGCTAATTTTTCGGTTTTTAGCAGGTGTAAGTGCAGCGTTTGTATCTCCGCAAGTGTGGGCATCTATTCCACTACTTATAGAGAAGAAGCAAATTGTGAAAGCGATTGGGATTGCAACAGCAGGGTTATCAATCTCCCAAATTTTAGGGCTGCCAATTGGAGCATATTTAGCAACGATACATTATACAACACCATTCTTCGTTATTGGTATATTATCAGCACTACTTGTCGTTCTTATTTATGTTACATTACCAGAAATACAGCCAGTTCAAATAGGTGGAAATGAAAAAAATATATTAAAGCGCTATAAACAATTACTTAGAGAATCAAAGGTTTCACTTTCTTATTTTGCATATTTTGTTTTTCAAACTGGTAATTTTGCAGCATTTTCATTCTTTGGTGTGTGGCTTTCCAGTCAATTTGGCTTACAAGTTCATGAAGTAGGTACAGCTATGCTCGTATTAGGATTAGGAAATTTAACTGGTAACATTTTTGGGCCGAGAATCGTAAATAAAATTGGTTATAACCTTTCTTTCTATGGTGGAATTGTATTTACAGCAGTGCTATATGTCATACTTCCTCATTTAAAGAACATTATATTTGTAGAGTTATTTTTCTTTGTTTTATTTTTTGTGACAGGAATTTTGTTTGTATTGATGATGGGGCGCTTACAAAATATGTCTAGTATAGCAAGAGGAACAGGAGCCGCTCTAGCTAATGCTTCTATGTATATTGGTCAAATGATTGGAGCGGCAATAGCAGGAATGTTATTTGCAGCATCTCACAATTTTATACTTGTAGGTAGTTTTACTGCTTTACTATATATAGGAGCTTTATTTTTGTTTAGAAAAAGTGAAAAGCTTAATGAAGATAGTGAAACAGGAATTGCATCATAAAGCCTTTAAAAATAAATCGGGGAAATCCAAAACAATAAAAAATCCCTAAAGAGATAGGGATTTATATATCGGCATATCGTTCCTTGGAAAAGGATATACCTAGTTTACTATATTGAAGTACATACGGTTGTGAAATAGATATGAAAGTAATGTGAAAAATGCCGTAATAAAAAGCACTGTTTTAGCTAAAACAGTGCTTTTCTCTTTGATTGAACAGTTGCTGCATTTTCATCATGTATTCCTGCATCATCAACAATTCGTTTTTTAGCTTTATTTAATAGATGGTTTACTGCTTCACCAAAATAGTTAGCTTCGCTTTTTGTGCGGGCTTCTCGTAAACATTTATAGTTTTCTAGCAGTTCCTCTTTTTCGGTGTTTGTTAAGAAATCTTCTATTTTCTTTTTTGTCATACGAAACACCCTTTCTTCTGACAAACGACGCAATAGAAAATATTTATTTTTTATTATAACAATAATTTTTAAAGAAAGTATAGACTAACGTCGTAATAGTTTGTCAATTTCTTGGATTTTCTCATCAACTTTCCCAATTTGCGTATTTTTAGCCTGTTCACCACCAAGAGCTTGGTGAAGTAAAAACGTTTGACCGGAAATAGCGGTCACAATGGAGACTTTTATAATTTCTTTTATTAAGGTGACATCGAATAAAACGAGTCCAAGAAGTGCGGCTAGGCTACCTGTAAAAATATCAGTTAAAAATCCAAAATGAAAAAAAGTTTTTAAACGGCGTGGAAGCAATAACTTGCCTTGGTTATTGATCAGATGGGAAACGAAGCCAGTAATGCCACCAACGAGAACAGCGGTTAGCCATTGATACATTTCCATCGAATCCACTCCTTTTAGTGAATAAGATTCGATTTTTTCATATTGATTCCTTTTAATATTTCATATAAGCGTATTGAGAAAGTTTGTTTGGGTATATTCTTTATTCAATTTAATTATAACAGAAAATTCCGATATATTTCAGTCTATTATATGAATCGCTTATACAATAATATGAATACAGAAAGGTGTGTGTGATATGAATATAGATTATCGAGTAAGAAGTGTAGATGGTTATACAAAAAATATAGGGGAATTAGTAAGTATGATGGAGCATACGAGGGCTGTAACATTACAGGAAATAAAAAATCTATCAGTTGAGCAATTAGATTTAAGTATGCCGAGTGGTGGAAATTCAATTGGTGCTTTATTAAAACATATAGCAGCTATTGAAAAAGTCCATCAGCTTATTTCTTTTCAAAATCGTGATTTTACAAAAGAAGAATTAGAAATATGGGAAGATGCACTGTATTTAGGGGAAGCGGGGAAATCTATTCGTGGCTATGACATACCGTATTATGTACAACTTTTGCAAAAAGTGCGAGAAGAAACACTAAAGTGTTTGAGTGAACAGGGTGACGAATGGCTAATGCCAGAAAGAAAGTGGCCTAATGGCGTAGTGTATAATCAGCACTACCTTTGGTTTCATGTGCTAGAAGATGAAATTAGTCATCGCGGACAAATTAAAATGCTAAAAAATAATTTGTTTGAAAATTACGTTAAATAAGGTAGCTTTTTAATGGGATATTCCATATAATGAGAGTAATTAAAATTAGAACGGGGTGATGTATTATGGCGAAATTGACGTATATGAATAATAAACCAAATACAAAGGTGGATGGAAAGGGCGATACTCTATAAGTGAGCGCACAATCCTTCCACTAAGTTCAAACTAGGGAGGATATCAATTTGGATCAAAATATTTTAGAATCGTTCGGATGGGATTCTTTTTTTGAGGAACAAGCTGTAGAGAATTATGAAGTAGGACGTATTTTACTTGAGCATAAGCATATGTATCGGATTATTTGTAATGATGGTGAATATGTAGCGGAACTGTCTGGAAAGTTTCGTCATGAAGTGTTAACGAAAGGGGATTATCCGGCAGTTGGTGATTGGGTGTATATAAAGAAAATAGAAAATGAGAAAAAGGCAATTATTCATCGTGTTTTTCCAAGGAGAAGCTCTTTTTCTAGACAAGAGGCTGGCTACCGAACAGAGGAACAAATTATAGCTACGAATGTAGATTATCTTTTTTTAGTAAATGCTCTGAATCATGATTTCAACGTAAGAAGGATGGAACGTTATTTACTATTGGCTTATGAGAGTGGTGCAATGCCTGTTATTGTTTTAACGAAGAGTAGTTTATGTGAAGATGTGGAACAGAAAATTGCAGAAACTGAAGCGGTAGCAATCGGTGTTCCAATATTTGTTGTTGATAGCTTAGCGTACGTCGGAATAGAATCATTGCAGCAATTTGTTTCACCAGGAAAAACAATTGCTTTAGTTGGATCTTCAGGTGCAGGGAAATCTACTTTGTTAAACGCATTAATAGGAACAGTTGTAGCAAAAACCGGAGATATACGTGAAGAAGATAGTAAAGGGAGACATACGACAACTCACCGTGAATTGTTCCAATTACCAAGTGGCGGTTTAGTAATTGATACTCCTGGTATGAGGGAACTTCAGCTTTGGGAAGGAAGCGCGGCAATTCAAACTACATTTTCTGATATTGAAGATCTTGCAAATACTTGCCGCTTTCGAGATTGTAAACATGACGGTGAACCAGGATGTGCAGTGCGAAGTGCTATAGATAACGGAATTATACCTGTAGAGCGCTTGCTAAGCTATAAAAAGTTGCAAAGAGAATTGGCATATGTTATGAGAAAACAAAACATTACTCTGGCAAGAGCGGAACGAGATAGATGGAAAAAGATTTCTAAACAACATAAAAAAATATAAAAAACCAAAGGGCTTGTTCCTTTGGTTTTTTGTATTTGTAAATTTCATATTAATATTATTAATATATATAGACAAATAGAATTGATTTGTTTAAACTTTACAAAGTGTTCATCAAAACAAGTTATAAAAATAAAAACTAAGGAATGGATATATTCAAAATTAGCTCATTTATTCTTTAGAGCTTAATATTGAAATGCAGGAGGTTTATAATGCGTAAACTAGTAAGTTGGTTTAGAGATATGAAAGTAGCAAAAAAACTATTAATTTCATTTTTTGTTATATTAATTGCGGCAGTCTCTATTATTGGGGGCATGTCGTATCAAACAGCAAAAAAGAATTTTGAATCACAAATTATGAGTAGTGCTCAGGATAATATAAAAATATTGGATAATTTAATCAATCAAATGATTGAAGCGAAATTCAACGATGTAAATAATTTTGCACGAGTGATTCATACTGATATGTATCAAGGGGATAATCAGGATGAACTAAGAAAAACATTATCTCAATATATTAGTTTGAACAAAGATGTTGAACAAGTGTATGTTGCCGGAAACGATAAAAAATTTGTACAAGAACCAAATATACAAATTGTAGCAGATTATGATCCAACAGCGCGTTCTTGGTATAAAGATGCAGTGAATAAGCAAGGTGGAATTGTTGTCACTGAACCATATAAGGCACAAGGAAATGGACATATTGTCGTAACAATCGCAAAACAAACTGAAGATAAAAATGGTGTTGTTGCGGTAGATTTAAGTTTAGATAATTTATTGAAAACAACGAAGTTAATCAATATTGGCAAAAAAGGCTATGCTTTCATTTTAGATGGGAAACAAAAAATAATTGCTCACCCTCAAGAAAAATCGGGTGACAAGGCAGATGATTCTTGGGCAACGAAAATATACGAAGATAACCATGGCACTTTTTCATACACTTATAGTGGTAGTGACAAGAAAATGGTATTTGCCACAAACTTAAAAACAGGTTGGAAAATTGCTGGGACGATGTACTCAAATGAAGTAGTTGAGGCTGCTCAACCTGTATTTTATAATATGTTAATTGTAATGTTTATTTCATTAGTTGTAGGTGGAGTGCTTATTTATTTCGTGACACTTTCTATTACCAAACCTTTAAAACAATTAGTTGTCACTTCTAAAGAAATAAGCGAAGGGGACTTAACTCAAACGATTCAAATACACTCAAATGATGAAATTGGACAACTTGCGAAAGGTTTTAATGAGATGACTCATTCACTACGTACATTAATCGGAAGAATTAATACTTCAGCAGGGCATGTTGCAGCTGCATCTGAAGAGTTAACAGCAAGTGTGAGACAAGCGAGTGAAGCGACTGAACAAATTACATCAGCAATGGATGAAATATCAAGTGGTGCAACGACGCAAACAGCAAGCGTAGAAACTGGTGCTATGTTACTGTTTGATGTAACAGAAGGGATTCAGCATGTAGCAAATAGTTCATCATCTATTAATACTGCTTCCACTCATACTCGTGAAAAAGCAGAAGATGGTGGAAAGTTAGTAGGAAAAACAGTGAATCAAATGCAGTCTATTGCGGAATCTGTTTCACAATCAGATGTTGTTATTCAGTTATTGAATAACAAATCAAAGCAAATTGGTGATATTTTAGAAGTCATTCAAAATATTGCAGATCAGACAAATCTTCTAGCTTTAAATGCAGCAATTGAGGCTGCAAGAGCTGGTGAGCATGGAAGAGGCTTTGCAATTGTTGCTGATGAAGTACGAAAATTAGCAGAACAATCTAGTGTATCATCAAGTGAAATTAGTAAATTAATTTGTGAAATACAAGATGATATGAGTAAGACAGTAAAATCTATGAATAATGTAAATGAAGAAGTTCAATCTGGACTTGTTATTGCAAATGAAACAAAACAAAATTTCACTGAGATTTTACAATCTACAAATGAAATTGCTGATCAAATTAAAACGATGGTTGAAACGGCTAATGGAATGTCAAAAGGTGCAAATGAAGTATCTATTTCAGTTGGCCAAATTGCAATGACAGCACAAAATAACGCGACGAGTACACAAAGTGTTGCAGCGTCAGCTGAGGAGCAGTTAGCTTCCATGGAAGAAATTAGTTCTGCGGCTGGTACACTATCTCAAATGGCTGAAGAGTTACAGGTATTAATTGAAAGATTTAAAGTGTAAATAGAAAGGGCTGCTTCAAAATAGTATTACTGCTATTAGAGGCAGTCCTTTTAGTTAATAGCCCTTTTTGTAAGAGTAGAGAACTTATGGGGAACGGGGGGATTCAATAATTAAAGCTTTATTTTATTTAATATTTGTCGAAAAATAGAGGGATTTGTTAAGTGTGTGTATAATGAATATTGTATAGATTACATATAAAGGAGATTATTATGGGAGTGTATTGGGGAACGAAAAGACATTCTTGGCTTAGTTATGTCTCGTTTTGGTTAAGTATTTTATTCTTTGCTGCTTTTGTAATTGAAGTGTTTATATTTAAAACACTTTCAAATAGTTCATTACAAATCATTAAATATTTTTATTTTATATTTGTCCCATTAAATATCATTCTTAGTTTGAGATTATTATCTAAGAAGAATGAAAAGAAAATATTACCGATTTTTAGTTTAATTGTCTCACTATTATTTGTCAGTTTAATTATAGTATTAGCATTAGTAGCCACAGGAAAAGTCTTTTGAGGAGAGTGATATAAATCACTCTTCTTTTGTGTGAAATTTTTAGATTTATAAGTAGTGTGAAGGAAATAAGGAAAGTGATAAGTTATCAGTAAAGGGACGTACTAGTGAGTAGAAAATGAATCAAAAATACTATATGTTTTGTATGTGTTTATAAAGCAAATGAATGCGGTAAGATTCGTGAAATATGGTACAATAAACATGGATAGTGATAGAGATAAAGGGTATATAAAATACTCATCGTTTTTTAGTAAGAGAGGGGTTATCTTATGCTATACGAGGATTTGATGACATTATTCCAAGCTGCTCCGATAGAATTGGATAGAGGCGGCTGGAAATATATAATCCAGGAACAAAATGATAATTATGAAATTGTTGATGAAATGTTAAAAAAGCAAATGAATGTTGAATTGTATTTTAATGAATATGATGAGGTGAAAATCACTTTATATAAAGATGGAAGCCCCATTACTACAATGCAAAGAATTGCTATTTCAAAAGTTGAGTTAGATGAAGAGGAAGAAGGCATTCAATTCGTATTAGAACGTATGCCAAGTCGAATGATTCGTTTGCAATTAAAGCCATATCTTGCAGTAGAAATGGGGCCGTATTGGGAAGTATGTGAAGAGTGTGAATGAACATGAAAAAGCATCCGTATAAACGGATGCTTTTTCATGTTTTTTGAAGTTGTTTAAAAGCAATAATCGGTAGTAAAATGATGCTTACCCAACCGATAATCGGATATAGAATATGAAGCAATTGGCTATATCCGATGTAACTAAAGCAATAACTAATTAGTAATATGAAGTAAATAATGTTATGACTTTTCCATCCTGTAATGGATTGCATTTGTTTTGTCATTCCGAATATATTCCCAACTAATGTTGTGAACACTTCACCAAAAATGATAAGAACAAAGAAAAAGTGGAAAGTGGCATTAAATCTTCTTACAACTTCAGCCATTGGGATGTTGTATTGATAAAATTGTTCAACTGATAATATTGCTAAATGGCTACATAATAAAATGAAGCAAAGCCCTGCGCCTCCTAAAATACCACCCCATAAAATAGCTTTTCGGTCTTTTACTTCACTGGCTAATGGGACGAGAACACTTTGGGCGAGTGAAAGATTTAATGCAACATATGTAATCGGGCTAGTAATCCATTTCATATTCCAACTTTCTGTAGGAACGGTGTTAATAAGAGGAGTTGTACCATGAATAAAGGTTGTGATAGCGAGTCCAATAATAAAGATCATCATTATAGGTACGACAAGTGTATTTACTTCAAAAACACCTTGTAATCCCCGGCTCCCAATAATGAGACAGGCGATGACTGTGATGAAAATACCAAGTTGTCTCGGGAGGCGGAGTTGTTCTTCAAATACTGCACCGGCCCCTGATAACATAACGCTTGTTACACCAAATAATACGAGTAATAGTAATGTGTTTACGACATTTCCAAATACATCCCCAAATAAATATTTGTTAAATTCTTGAGCTGAAAATGCCCCTATTTGTGATGAAAGTAACATCATCTTTGTGCCGAGCCAAATAAAAAAAAATCCACTTATACATATGCCGATGGTTCCGTAAAATCCGTTCACTGTAAAAAATTCAACAATTTCTCGCCCAGTAGCAAATCCAGCTCCAACGACAGTTCCGATATAAGTAGCAGCGACTTTCTTTGCTACTTGCCATTGTTGATTGTCCATGTTATCCCTCTTTCTTCTATGATGAGCTTGACTTACTATTATGCATATGTGTGAGCTTGGACAATTAGACATATGAAGTAGTTGAAAGAATACATGAATTATATGATATTAGGGAAATATTAAGGTTGTTAAAACTTTGTTACATATAAGCTGTTCATTCAAAAAAACAGGAAATGTATGGTAAAATGTAATTGGGTTATTAAAAGATAATAATTATAAAAATGCTAAGAGGAGTGGATTGTATGAGTACGAAAACAAATGTTGTTGAAGTATTAAACAAGCAGGTAGCAAACTGGAATGTGTTATATGTGAAACTGCATAATTATCACTGGTATGTGACAGGACCACACTTCTTTACATTACATGAGAAATTTGAAGAGTTTTATAATGAAGCAGGGACTTACATTGATGAGCTAGCAGAACGTATTTTAGCGCTAGAAGGAAAACCGTTAGCGACAATGAAAGAATATCTAGCAACTTCTACTGTGAGTGAAGGGACAAGCGAAGAGCCTGCAGAAGAAATGGTACAAACTTTAGTAAATGATTTTTCTGCACTCATTCAAGAATTGAAAGAAGGTATGGAAGTAGCGGATGAAGCTGGTGATGAAACATCTGCTGATATGCTATTAGCAATTCATACGACATTAGAACAACATGTGTGGATGTTAAGTGCATTCTTAAAATAAACATAAATGGATTAAAGAAAAACTCTATTGAAAAATTCTTTCAATAGAGTTTTTTATGATTTTTCAGTTTCCTTTTATGCTATAATATAGTAAAAAGGAGGCGATGGGATGTTTCGCTTTTTCAGAACTGGAAAAGAAGAGCGGGAAATTACGAAAGACGAATTAGAACAAGCGATGGCTAAGTTTCTAGAAACGAATGCTAATATCGTTTATACAGTATTAGTAAATGATGATTACACAGTAAATTATGATTTATTAAAGCCCTATTTACCTGCATTTCCAACCAACTTTTTTCTTATTACGAAGGAAACGCTTGAGGTATTTGAGCATACAGAAGAAAATTTAAACCTAGTTAAAGAAATTGATGTCGTACAAAAGGCCGTTGATCAATATGTAACAGAAAAAGAAATGTTCCCAATTGTTGAAGGTAGCGAAGATCGCCTCATATGTGGAATGAAGCTAGGACCATATTTAAATCGTATATTAAAAAGAGATTTATATATTTCAGAAAAGCATTATTTAGTTTCAAGTAAACCAGATAAGAAAAAAAAGAATACCGGATAGATGTTATGAGAACAACAATAATATATTGTTGTCTTTTTTTTGTTTTTTTAAAACATTGATTTTTCAGTCTATTTAATTTTATACTATAACTAGTGGATAGGAAGGAGTGGTGTATTATGCGTATACATACATTAATTATTAAATATCATTCTGAGAATCAGGTATTGTTAAGTTGAATTGTAGAATTTTACTACTTATACCGTGACCCTAGAATGATAGGATGATTGGAGAAAAAATTATTATAAAAGGTTACGGGGGATTTCTATATGAAAAATAGTATGACTTATATTCAATTATTAAATGAAACGCTAGATTGTTATGCAAAAAAAGGAAGTTTTGAAGCGTACACTTATATAATGGAGCATGCTAAAGGTGTAGTGGGTAATGAAGCACAAATATATAACTTTAAATATGCGCTAGCAAGTGCAGCAGGACTTGAAGAAGAAGCGTTGCATTTAATGAAGAAAGCAATTATAGAAAATGAGTTTTGGTACGGAAGTGAGTATTTAATTTCCGATGATGATTTAAAACCATTACATAAATTTGAAGAGTTTCATAGAATGGTTCAATTATGTAAAGAAAGAGAAGAATTAGCAAAGAAATCGGAACAAGCAGACGTGAAATATAAATACAGCAAACAAAATGAAAATCTATTAATAACAATGCATGGGGATCAAGAAAATATAAAAATAGTAGAACCTTATTGGCATTCAGCTTTGGAACAAGATTATATGTTAATGTTGCCTCAATCGTCTCAAACTCAATTTTCAGATGGATATGTTTGGGATAATGTCGAAAGAGGAAGAGAAGAGTTAAAAGGACATTACAATAAGATTATGTTGAGTAATACATTTGAAAACATTATCATTGGTGGATTTTCTGCTGGGGCAAGAGTAGCGTTACACTCCATTTCGCAAGGTGAAATAAAAGTGAACGGTTTTATTTTTGTGGCACCGTGGCTCCCGGAAATTGAAGAATGGGAAGACATGTTTGGAATATTACATGATAAAAGCATAAAAGGATATATAATATGCGGGGATCAAGATGAAGATTGTTTTGAAGGTACGCAGCAACTTGTACAGTTATTAAAGGATAAAAATATAGAACATAAGTATAAAGTTGTGCCTAACTTAAATCATGATTATCCTGAGAATTTTGAGGAGTTATTAAAAGAAGCTATTGAATATATAGGAAGCAAAAACAATTGATTGGTAGTAAGAAAGGGAGATGCATCATATGTGATGCATCTCCTTTTCGTTATTATAAATTAAAAGCGTCTGCCAATAGGCGATAAGAGTTTAATTTATCTTCAAATTGATGAGTGATTGTGACAATCATAAATTCTTCAGCATTGTATGCTTTGCTTAAGTTTAATATTTTTTCTTTTACAGAAGACGGATCGCCGACGATCATACGTTGACGATTTTCTTTAATACGAAATAGGTCATAAGCACTATACGAATAATTTTGAGCAGTTTCGATAGAAGGGGTTCCAGTAGTCCGTTTTCCTTGTTCTAATAGTAAAATCGATAAATCAAGGCTTGATGCTATATTCTCCGCTTCTTCGTTTGTTTCTCCGCAAATAACAAAAATAGAGACGATTGATTTTGGTTTATCACCTAAATAGGAAGGTTGGAATTGCTCTTGATAAGCCTTCGTTACTTCAGGGCCACCGTATCCGTTAATGAACTGTGCAAATGCAAAAGAAGCGCCTTGCTTTGCGGCAATCATTGCACTTTCCCCGCTAGAACCAAGCATCCACATTTCAGGAGATGTTGTGATAACTGGAGTAGCCTTTAAATTTGCATAATGATGGTTTTCTGGTACTTGATCATGTAAGTACATAGCAACATCTGCAATTTGTTCTGGATATTGATCAAGTGAGACCATTTTCCCTTCTTGAAGTGCGCGAGTTGCTATTGGCATACCACCAGGCGCTCTACCAACACCAAGGTCAATACGGTTTGGATAAAGTGCCTCTAAAACGCGGAAATTCTCGGCAACCTTATATGGACTATAGTGTGGCAACATAACACCACCCGAACCAACTCTAATACGATTCGTTTTTGCTGCAATATGTGAAATGAGTATTTCTGGACTTGAGCCTGCTAGGCTTACAGAATTATGGTGCTCGGATACCCAAAAACGTGTAAATCTTAGTTTTTCAACTTCTTGTGCAAGTGTTACTGTATGTGAAAAAGCTTCAGCTGCTGTGCTGCCATCAGAAATAGGTGATTGGTCTAATACACTTAATTTGATCATAGAATATACCTCTCAATCTTAATGTACATTCTATTATATATTTACTTACGAAAAATGCGTAGTGAAATGCTCACACAAAAAAGAGGATGATAATATAGCCACTTTTAACGAGAAAATCCTCGTTCATAATGATTCATTTCGACTAAGTTTAATATATATTCGTAGTTATCAATCTCAAGTTTTATTTGTTCACGTTCTTTTTCAGATAATTTCATATTACTAAGTTTTTTGCAGAGGTGTTGTTTCTTTAATTCTAGATGTTTTTTTGTAGCGTGGTAATCATAAGTCTGTTTCATTTTCAACCACTCCTTCGTTGCAGTTGCTATATTATACGAAGCATGAAGAGATGTGAGAGTTATACCTTATGTACTTTTAGTGAATATTCCAATTGCTATGGCGTTATGTTTAAGGGGATTTATGAATAAAATGCACTAAACCACTAATGCCCATAAAAGCCCGATTGGTTCAACTAATAATCAGTGGGTATGAACAAACCCAATGATTATAGCTTCACTTTATGAAGTAAGGGGTGGAATTGTGCAGAAAGATATAATGTATAACAGTGAGATGGATGAAACGTTAAAAGTTATAGATAAGGGATTGAAGAAGGCGAAAAGTCCGAAACAAATTATTGTAGTAGGGGCTGGTATGGCTGGGTTGGTTTCGGCATCTTTACTGAAGGCCGCAGGACATGAAGTGAAGATTTTTGAAGCAAATAATCGTGTAGGTGGTCGTATAGAGACGGTTAGAATGGAAGATACCGGATTATACTTAGATGTCGGGGCGATGAGAATTCCGTATTCACATAAGCTAACAATGGCATATATAAAAAAATTTGGACTACAGGTTAGCCCTTTTATTAATAGAAATGACACAGATATTATTTATGCCAATGGCCGAAAAACGACATTGAAACAATACGAAAAAGACCCGAGTATTTTAAGATATCCTGTCGAGATGAATGAAGTCGGGAAAACGTCTGAGGAACTATTATTGTTAGCGGTACAGCCCATTATAAATTTTATAAAAAAGAACCCAGAGAAGAATTGGGATATTGTAGTAAAGGATTTTGGGAGGTACTCTACAGGGCAATTTTTAAAGTATCATCCTTATCAATATAATACGTATTTTTCCCCGGTAACAATTGAGATGATCGGTGTTCTATTAGACTTAGAAGGCTTTTTGGAAAGATCTTTTGCTGAGACGTTACGTTTTTTATACATTATGCAAGAAGAAAGTGGATTTTGCGAAATAGTAGGTGGAAACGATAGATTACCAAAGTCTTTTTTACCACAATTAGAAGAAAATATTATATATAATCAAAAATTAATGAAGCTTCATCAACAAGCTAATGGCGTAACAGCCTATTATCGAAATGAGGAAACTTTTGAATATAGTAGTATTACAGGGGATTTAGTTATTGTGACGATTCCATTTTCGACAATGCGTTTTGTGGAAGTAGATCCATTTGATTCTATATCTCATGCGAAATGGAAAGCAATTCGTGAATTACATTATATGCCGGCCACAAAAATAGGGATTCAGTTTAAAAGTCGTTTTTGGGAGGAACAAGGGCAATTAGGCGGCAGAATTATAACGGATTTGCCGATTCGTTACGCCTATTATCCAAGTCATGGAATTGGAGAGAAAGGACCTGCTATGATGTTAGGAAGCTATACATGGTCTTATGATGCGTTACTATGGGATGGGGTATCGAAGGGTGATCGTATTTATTACACATTACACAACCTAGCAACGATATTAGGTGGTCAAGTATATGATGAGTTCATGTCTGGAATATCAAAAAGTTGGACAATGGATCCATATGCGCTTGGAGGATTTGCCCTTTTTCAAGCCGGTCAAGAATCTGAGCTACAACCAGCGATTGTAAAGCCAGAGGGGAGAATATTCTTCGCTGGAGATCACACAACGTTATATCACGGATGGATTCAAGGTGCGATTGAATCAGGAGTTCGTGTAGCGATGGAAGTGAATGAATAAAAAAAATAAAATTCGGAAATTTCTTTACTATATAACTTGAGATGGATATTATTATATATAAAAGAATTATAGGGAGTGTTTACAGTGAATCCGTTATTATTCGATTTTCCTTCTGAATTTTATACTGACAGGCTTTTTATTCGAATGCCAAAACCAGGTGATGGTAAAGTTCTATATGACGCAATTCAAGCTTCAATACAAGAATTAAAACCTTGGATGGTTTTTGCACAGAAAGAGCAAACAGGGGAAGAAATAGAAGAGAGTATTAGAAAATCGCATATTCAATTTTTGCAGCGTGAGGATTTGAGATTACTAGCTTTTTCGAAAGAAACAGGTGAATTTATTGCATCTGCCGGATTACATCGTATTAATTGGGATATACCTCAATTTGAAATCGGGTATTGGATTGATTCAAGGTTTAGTGGAAAGGGCTATATGGTAGAGGCTGCAAAAGGTATAACAGATTATGCTTTCACTGAACTGAAAGCAAACCGTGTAGAAATTCGATGCGATTCTCTAAATAAGAAGAGTAGGGCGATACCTGAGAAATTAGGCTTTAAATTAGAGGGGACTTTAGAAAGTGCGAGTGTAGCGGTGGATGGAAATGGATTAAGGGATATGTGTGTATTTGCAATGACGAGAAATACATATGAAAAAGAAGAGCTGTAAAGAAACAGCTCTTCTTTTTGTGTATTATGGTACAGGATGTCCATTAGAGCTTTCGAAAATTGTAAACCATTGTTGGCGGTCTAAGTTAACTTTTGTAGCAAGAGCGGCTGTTTTTACACGATCTAATTTACCAGAGCCAACGATTGGCATCATGTTAGCTGGATGAGCAAGTAACCATGCATACATAACAGTATCGATGCTAGTAACACCTAGTTCAGTAGCAACTTTTTGTAAAGTTTCACGTACACGTATGGCACGTTCTGATTGACCAGTAAAGATTTCACCACCAGCAAGAGGTGACCAAATCATTGGTTTGATTCGTTTTTCTTGGCATAAATCAATCGTACCTTTTTCAAAATGCTCAAGCTGCATCGCAGATACTTCAATTTGATTTGTAATGAGCGGGAAATCTAGATACGAACTTAACATATTAAACTGTGAAGGGATAAAGTTAGAGACACCGAAGTGACGAACTTTGCCTTCTTGCTTTAAGCGTGAGAACGCTTCTGCTACTTCATTTGGATCCATAAATGGATCAGGGCGATGGATGAGCAATACATCAATATAATCTGTATGTAAGTTTTGTAATGAATCCTCCGCGCTTTTTATAATATGTTCGGCACTCGTATTGTAGTGAGCAACATATCGCTCTGGAAATTTTGGTGATGGGGGAGCGATTCCACATTTTGTGATAATTTGCATGTTTTCGCGTAAGGAAGGCTTGAGTTGTAATGCTTCTCCAAACAATCCTTCACACGTATAACCGCCATAAATATCAGCGTGATCGAAAGTAGTAATTCCCATATCCATACAAGCTTCAATGAAAGAAAGTAACTCTTGCTTTGTCATATTCCATTCTGCTAAACGCCAAAAACCTTGAATAATACGAGAAAATTCTAGCGTTTCGGCCATTTGAACTCGTTCCATTATATGTACCCCCTTGATGAATGAATAATATTTTGAAAAGGCTTTCTTGCTACATACTATTATATAGTTACCCGGTTGTACATACAATAAATATGTTTTGCTACAAAAACGATTTTCTCTATATGCTATAATGAAGGAACATAGAGCTATAAGGAGATGTAAGGGATGATTCCAGTAACAATATTAACTGGTTTTCTTGGATCAGGGAAAACGACTTTATTAAATCGTATTTTATCAGAAAATCACGGTAAGAAATTAGCGGTAATTGTAAATGAAATCGGGCAAATTGGTATTGATAATCAATTGATTATGAATGTTGAAGAAGAAATTATGGAAATGACAAACGGTTGTTTATGTTGTACTGTACGTGAAGATTTACTCGTTGCTTTAAAACAATTACTGGATGTAAAAGCAGAGGGGGAAATGGATTTTGATGGTTTAGTAATTGAAACGACCGGTCTTGCGAACCCAGGTCCGATTATTCAAACGTTCTTTTTAGATCCAGTTATTCAATCTGCATACCAAATTAACGGCGTTGTAACAGTAGTAGATAGTTATCATATACATAAACATTTTGAAAAGGGACTAGAAGCAAAAGAACAAATTGCATTTGCTGATGTCGTTTTAGTAAATAAATTAGATATAATAGACGAGAGTGAAAAGGAAAGTCTCTTGCATGAACTGCAAGGAATTAATCCAACTGCAAAATTAATCGAGACGACTAACTGTGAGGTAGATATACCATCGTTACTACAAATTCAAACGTTTAAAACGAAAGATACGTTACAAATTTACCCTCATAAAGAACATAACCATTTAGAAGGTGTAAAATCTTTTGTACTTCGTGAAGAGCGTCCGTTAGATTTACAAAAACTGAATGAGTGGATGTCAGCTGTCGTTCAAGAGCTAGGGGAGTATTTATATCGTTACAAAGGAATTTTATCTATTGATGGAGTAGATAAACGTATCGTTTTCCAAGGTGTGCATACACTGTTTGCCGCTTCGTACGATAGAGAGTGGCAAGAGGGCGAAGAGCGAGTAAGTGAAGTAGTGTTTATCGGAAAAAATATTAATAAAGAATGGTTCCAAGAACATTTCCAAGAGTGTGTGAAATAAGTCTGCGTATATTGCAGGCTTTTTTTTGTTTACTAAAATTGGAATTTGTATTAAAATAATCTGAAAATACTAAACGTTTAGTATTTTTTTAGGGTAGGGGGAGAAAAGGTGCGTTTAATGATTCTTGGATTGCTTACTAAAAGAGAGTCGCTATCTGGTTATGAAATACAGCAGGCGCTAAATATGGTGCAAAGTAATAAATGGGCGGAAGTTTTCCCAGCTTCTATTTATCACGCATTAAAAAAAATGGAAAATGAAAATTTCATTCAAGTTAAAGCAATTGAAATGACCGGAAAACGGTCGAAAACGATATATTGTATTACAGAAAAGGGAAGTCAAGAATTTAAAAGGTTATTAAAAGAGTCGTTTCAAAAAACTTCAGTTATGTTTCCGAAACATCTATATACAGCGTTAACATTTCTGTCAGAAGAAGAGAGTATGAGAGAGGAGATTTTAGAAGCTTTAGAAGAGCAGAAAAGTGAAATACGATCTACTTATGAAGAGATGAGGAAAGGAGAAAGACTAAAAGATAACGCGCCAGCGTATGTGAAACTAATTTTCGAAAATATGTATGAACAATGTGAGATGCAACTTCGATTTATTCATAGGTTAGAGAAACTATTAAAAAACTAAAAATGTGGTGGGAAGAATATGAAAATCGATCATCTTGTTATAAATGTAAATAAAGAGATGCAAGAAAATAAGGAAACGATTAAAAATGTACATTCTATCGGGCTTCCATATGTTCCAAAATGGGGAAAGGGAACGAAAGGGTTTAAAGTATCTAACATATGGATTGGAAAAGAATATTTAGAATTAGTAAGAGTAAAAACAAAAGATGGGGGTGGTTGGGTACAAGAGTGGGTTCAGAAATATTATGCTGGCCATAGAGGACTCATCGGATTGGCAATTGATGTTGAAAATATAGATAAAGTGTATGAAAAAATGATAGAAGCTGGAATTGAAATTACAAAACCAGAATCATTACAATATAAGTGGTTTTTTAATTTATTTAAGAAAACTATGCCGTGGAAAAATGCATACATACAGCCGATGAAGGGGATGCCGTTTCAATTCTTTCTACAACAAATGGACGATCAAAAGAGCAGAGAATATATGGAGAAATATATGTATCCAAATAGTTTGGAACAGGGAATTACAGGAATAGATACGGTGAAATTATATGGAGAAATAACAAATGAAGATAGAGACATTATTAGTTGTTTATTTTCAGATGTTACAAATGAGGAAGAAGAATTAGTAATACGTTTAAACAATCAAATGATTCATCTAATTCAATCGGATGAGCATTTTACGGAGATAATACTAGATTGTAAAAGCGAAGCACATAGGGAGAAAAAATTAAATATAGAAAATGTGACATTAATAAATAAATAATAAAAAGCCTGTTTTCACAGGCTTGTATTTTCATCTATTAGTAACTCCATTACAACACCTACAACTGGACCTTCGTCATCAATATCCCCGTTTAAACGGAAGCCAAATGACTCATATAGTCCCATTGCGTGCTTGTTGTCTGGATGTAAACTTAAATAAATTATTTTACATTCAAATTTTTGTTGTAAATATTGGATTAATAAACGAAGGAAACGTTTTGCATATCCTTTTCCTTGAAAATGCTGATCAATCATAAAACGATCTAACCATACGCTTTCATGCTTTTGGGAATACCAACCGTACATTGCGTATCCAACGAGTGTTTCTTTGTCATATAAGCCTACTGACGTTCCGTTTTCTTCATATAATGATTCTGCTAAAGAAAACGCATTGCTTTCAATAAATTGCTGCTGGTCTTTTGCTACGTCTAAAGCAGCAACTGAACGCCAATTATTTGCTGTTACTTCACAAATGTGAAGATTCATAGTTCCAACTCACCTTCTAAATTATTATAGCTTAAAAGCTAATATGGATAATTTTACTTGTTATTTCGGTCAAGTCAAGGGTAAATACATAAAAAGGCAGCTGAATGACATATTCAGCTGCCTAGAAAATATAGTTGATTAGTTTGTTGCTTCTTTTAAAGTATTCACGTTTTCTTCCATTAAAGTAAAGTAATCTTTATTGTTCTTAGCATCATCTTCAGAAATAGTAGCAAGGTGATTTAACCGTAAAATTTTTGTGCCAGTTTCTTGTTGAATCACTGATGCTACTTTTGGAGTGGAGAATGTTTCAAATAAAATATATTTTAGACCGTGCTCTTTTACTGTTTTTGTAATGTCAGCCAGCTGTTTTTGAGACGGTTCATCAGATGCTGAAATTCCAGCGATTGGGATTTGTTTTAAACCGTATCGTTGTTCCCAGTAGCCATAAGCTGCGTGTGAAACTAATATTTCTTTCGTTTTTGCATTTGCAACAACAGCCTTAAATTGATCGTCTAGATCAGTAAATTTTGTTTGTAGTGCTGCGAAGTTTTTTTCGAACTCTTTTTTATGTTCAGGTTGTAATTCTACAAGTGCATTTTTAATTTTTTCTGCTTGTTTCATCGCCAGAGTAGGATCTATCCAAACGTGTGGGTCTTTATCATGGTGATGTTCATCTTCTTTATGACCGTCTCCATGATCGTGATGCTCTTCTTCAGATGAAGCACGAAGTTCGATATCTTTAGATGCATTTACAACTTTTACATTTTCTTTTTTTAATGATTTTTCCATTTTTTCGGCAAATGGTTCTAATTCTGCACCGTTATAAACGAATAAATCGGCTTTTGCGATTTGTACAGTCTGTTTTTGACTTGGTTCAAATGTATGAGAATCCGCACCAGGTGGGTAAATTGCTTCTACATTTACATAATCACCACCGATTTTTTTTGCGAAATCAGCAAGTGGGAAAATGGTTGTATAAACAGTTAGTTTTCCATCTTTCTTGGCAGTATCTTCTTTTTTATTTGAGCAGCCAGTAAAAATTAAAGTGAAAATAAGTAAGAATGAAAATATAGTCAATCTTTTAGGCATGAAGTTCTCCTCTTTTCTTTTTTTACGGATATATCTTCCCCAATTATAGAAGAAAAATATCATTTTAATGCAAAACGGAATAATTACGTTTTAGCTTGCGAACCTAGTATAATACATCTTTATGAAAGTTGCAATAAATAATAATCATTACGATTTGATTTTGTTATAAATCTGTCAAAAAGAAAGGTATTAATTTTTATGATTGGTGCATATGTGACAATGTTACTTTCATATATTGGGAGGGAGCAGAAAAAAGGGGATGAGCGCTTGGGTTACATTATGGAGGCTATCTTTTTAATACTTGCGGTTGTTTTGCCGTTATCTTTTGTTTTAATTTTTTTAAGAAAACTAATAAGTAATTTAGGGGATGCTACAACAATTACGAAATTGCCAGTTGAAGAAAAAGAAAAGAAAAAGAAGTAAGTAAAGCACTATGCTTACGCATAGTACTTTACTTATGATAAAATGATAAAATGATAAAACGGAAACTCCTATTAGCGACTTTCAGCAAAAGGAGAGAAAAGTAAATAAAGAGGTATGTATATATATGAATGAACGAACAGCGTTAGTACTTGGTGCAAGTGGATTAGTTGGACAAGAAATAACGCGTCTATTACTTGACTCAGATTACTACGATTCGGTTACTATTTTTGTAAGGGAACCATTACAATTACAACATGAGAAATTACAGCAGAAACAGGTGGATTTTTCGGTATTAGAGGAATATAAAGAGTTTTTTGCAGTAGATGATGTATTTAGTTGTTTAGGAACAACGATTAAAAAAGCGAAGTCGAAGGCGAATTTTAAAAAAGTAGATTATGAATATACATTGCGAGCTGCCTGCTTAGCTGAAAAACAAGGCGTGCAAAATTTTCTTGTTATTTCATCAATGGGAGCGAATCCTAAATCATTCTTCTTTTACTCGCAAGTGAAGGGGAAAATGGAAGAGGAGCTGAAAAAGCTAGTTATTGGTGGCATACACATTTTTAGGCCTTCATTATTAGTAGGAAATCGACAAGAATATCGTTTTGGAGAAAGAATGGCTGAGAAATTAACGCGTATTCTTCCGTTTATATTTAAAGGAGCTTTTAAAAAGTACAAACCAATTTCAGCTAAAGGTGTGGCGAAAGGAATGTATATAACGGCGCTACGTGAGGAATCGGGTATTCATATTTATAATTCAAATGAAATTACAACGATAGAATAAATAAAACCGAGAAGAATGACTTCTCGGTTTTATTTATTAGTTTTAATGTTTCCAGGTGCTCGCCCGTATTGATATGGTTCTTGTAATTCAAAGCCTAGTTCATTGGCGGCTATTCTTGGGAAGTATGGATTGCGAAGTAACTCACGTCCGATAAAAATTAAATCTGCCTCGTTAGTTTTTAAAATTTGCTCTGCTTGTGATCCAGTTGTAATTAATCCTACTGCGCCTGTTGCAATGTTAACATGTTCCTTAATATGTTTAGCATATTGTACTTGATACCCAGGATACACATCAATATGTGCTGGTACAACAGCACCAGAACTACAATCGATTAAATCTACCCCCTGTTCTTTCATCCATCCTGTATACTGTACATAATCTTGAACCGTTAACCCGTCAGGATGATAATCATTTGCCGAAATACGAACAAATAACGGTCCGTCCCAAACTTCATTTACAGAGTCAATGATTTCGCGTAAGAAACGATAGCGATTTTCAGCTGAGCCCCCGTATTCATCAGTCCGCTTATTGGAAAGCGGAGAAAGAAATTCATTAATAAGATAACCGTGAGCGCCGTGTAATTCAATAATGTCAAATCCTGCTTGTTTAGAGCGGAAAGCTGCTTTTTGAAAAGCAGAAACAGTTTCTTTAATTTGCTGTTTATTCATTTCTGCTGGTATTTTCATTCCGTCGCTAAATGGAATTGCTGAGGGAGCGAAAGCGTCTGTTTCTAATTCAGCCTTTCTTCCGGCATGAGCGAGTTGAATGGCTGCTTTTGCACCGTTATCATGTATAAAAGTTGTCGTTTTATGTAAGCCTTCAATTAGAATGTCATCCCAAATGCCTAGGTCTTTGTTAGAAATTCGTCCTTCAGGTAACACAGCTGTTGCTTCAATCATAACTAGACCTACTTGACCAGCGGCCCTGGTTCCATAATGGACAAGATGAAAATTAGTTACTTGGCCATCCGCGTTTTCTGATGAATACATGCACATAGGCGACATAACGATACGGTTTTTTAGTGTAACGTCCTTAATTGTATAGGGTGAAAAAAGTTGGGAATGCATCAAATAACCTCCTTGATTGAATTTTCTTACATTGTATCATTCTCTTTTTTGTTTCCCTAACAAAACGCTTATACGAAAAATTTTGTCTATTCGTGTTACAATGACTAATATGAAATGAATTGGAGGATGACATATGTATCAGGCTTATTATGAAAGTGAATTAGGTTTGCTGGAAATTACAGCGAATGATAAAGGAATTACGTCTGTTATATTTGTTGATGAACGACAAGAAGAACGTACAAATGAAATGATAGATCAGTGTATAAAAGAGCTAAAGGAATATTTTAAGGGGAAAAGAAAAGAGTTCACGGTTCCGTTGTCTGCTGAGGGAACATTATTTCAAAAAAATGTATGGGATGCGCTCTATACTATTCCATACGGCGTAAGTGCTTCATATTTAGATATTGCGGAGAAGGTCGGCAATACGAAAGCTGTACGAGCGATAGGAGGAGCAAATAGCCGGAATCCAATTTCAATTATCGTTCCATGTCACCGTGTAATAGGAAAGAGTGGAAAGCTTGTTGGGTATGCGGGTGGTTTATGGAGGAAAGAGTGGTTATTGAAACATGAAGGTATTTTAAAATGAAGTGTGGATGGAAAGAGGGATCGTTTTGAAATGTATAAATTGTGGGCGACCTTGTACTAATGATCAGTTAAATTGTGCAAATTGTCAACGAGATTTGCATAATGAACAAGGGGAAAGTAGCTCGTTAATAGACAAAGAATTAGAAGTATATGTAGGGAGACAATATCCGTATTACAAAAGAAAATGGGAGCTTGAAAACAAGCGAATTGCTAGGTGGAGCTGGAATGGTTTGGCTGCTATTTTCAATGTAGGTTGGCTTGGATATCGTAAGTATTATTTACCTGCTGCTTTATTTATACTGTTATTAGTGGCATGTGATGCGTTTTCTTATTATATGGGGTTCAACGTAGCATTGCCAATCATTAATATGGTGCCTCTTACGTTTTTATTACTCGTTTTTATTCTATTTGGGATGGGGATTTTTGCGAATGGATTATATTATCAATTTGCAGAAAGGCGTATATATCGAATAAAAGCACGGGGAATTAAAGATGAATCGGTTGAAAATTATCTCATCCGTGATAGTGGTGGAACGAGTAAAATGGGCGCAACAATCGTAACTATTTTAGCAGTTGCTAGCCTTCTTTTAAGCCATTTCTTTTTTCCGACTGATCGAGATATTATACAAAAAGTACGTACAAGTTCGCTTTATGAATATCCATTCTTTTCGATTGGTGAATCGTTTGAAAGCTATTTTCAAAATTCAGGGTGGATATATTATCGTGGATCGGAAGGTATGGAATTAGTAGAATTTCAAGGATACAGTCCAGGAATGCCAAGACAAAAAGTTACAATTCAATTTATTGTTGATTATAAATTGAGTGAAATTGAACCATACTCCCTTACGATTAATGGCGAATCTAAAAATGAAGAAGAGTTTTTGAAGATGATGGAAGAAATATTCAAGGTTCAAAATCCGTTTGAAATAGAGGATGGGTTGCAAGTAAAAGTGATAGAAAAAGAAGCGGATGGAAAGAACTTTCTATCTGCTTCTTTTTTTGTGTGTGAAAAAATAATATTTGAAATAATCTGAATCTTTTGTATAATAATATGTATTATACTATACTGGCTTTCATTTATACATATAGATTGGGGGAAGGAAGAATGAAGAGAAAGGTAACAACGATTGCTGCAGTTGCATTATCAACTAGTGTATTGGTTGCAGGTTGCGGAAATGGGGAGAAGGCATCTACAACAAAGAAAGAAGCAGGTAAGGGAATAGCAGATAAGCAAGTATTAAACTTACTAGAAACAGCAGAAATTCCTTCAATGGATACATCAAAATCAACGGACTCTGTATCATTCCGGGCCTTTGTAAATGCAATGGAAGGGCTATATCGTTTAGATAAGGATAATAAGCCAACGCCAGGTATGGCAAAAGATGTGAAGATTAGTGAGGATAAAACGACGTATACATTTGAATTACGAGATGCAAAGTGGTCTAATGGCGATCCAGTTCGAGCGCAAGACTTTGTATATGCATGGCAACGCGCATTAGATAAAGCAACGGCTGCTGAGTATGCATTTATTTTATTCGATGTGAAAAATGCACAGAAAGTAAATAAAGGAGAATTACCGCTAGATCAATTAGGAGTGAAAGCGAAGGATGATAAAACATTAGTAGTAGAATTAGAACAACCAGCACCGTATTTCCTTGAGCTGACTTCATTCCCGACATTTTTCCCTTTAAATGAAAAATATGTGAAAGAACAAGGGGATAAATATGCATTAGAAGCAGATAAATTATTATACAATGGACCATTTACTATGAGTCAATGGAAACATGAACAAAGTTATCAGTTAAAGAAAAACCCTAATTATTGGGATAAAGATACTGTAAAGTTAGAAGAAATTAATGTAAGTATTGTGAAGGAAACGAGCACGGGAGTAAATTTATATGATAGTGATCAAGCAGATCGAGTTATTTTAAGTTCTGAATTTGTTGATAAATATAAAAAGAATAAGCCAGATGAATTTAAAACGAAGTTAGATCCACGTATGTATTTCTTGCGCTTCAACCAAAAAAATGCAACATTTAAAAATCAAAAAGTACGTGAAGCAATTGATTTGGCATATGATAAAAAAGGAATTGCGAATGTTATTTTAAATGACGGATCATTACCAGCATATTTCTTAGTACCTGAAAAATTTACGACAGGACCAGATGGGAAAGATTTCCGTTCTGTAAATAAAAATTTCCGTGACAGTAAAGATAATGCAGAAAAAGCAAAAAAATTATGGGAAGAAGCGAAGAAAGAACTTGGCCAAGATACAATTACAGTAGAATTTCTGAATGATGATAACGGTAGCCGTAAAAAAGTGGGCGACTTTATTAAAGAAGAGTTAGAGAAAAATTTACCGGGTCTAAAGGTGAATTTGAAACAACAACCATATAAGCAGAAGCTAGAATTAGAAAAGAAATTTGAATATGAATTCTCATTATCTGCATGGAGTCCAGATTATCCAGATCCAATGACTTATATTGATATGTTTGTAACTGGAAGCTCATTTAATGAAATGGATTATTCTAATCCGAAGTATGATGATTTAGTAGCAAAATCAAAAGGAGAATTATTAAAAGATGATGCAGCACGCTGGAAAGCACTTGCGGAAGCTGAAAAAATCTTAATTGGTCAAGATGCTGCAATCTCACCTGCTTATCAGCAAAGTACGGCTTATTTAGAGAAGACATATGTAAAAGGTATCGCTAACCATACATTTGGTGGGGACTTTAGTTATAAATGGGCATATATTACAAAGAAATAGTATAATAAAAGATGAGTGAATTTTCGCTCATCTTTTATTTGTATAGGAGGAATTAGAGTTGTTAAAGGGAATCAATCATCTTTGTTTTTCAGTGTCCAATTTAGAAAAATCTATTACATTTTACGAGAAAGTATTGGAAGGAGAATTATTAGTCAAGGGGAGAAAACTTGTATATTTTAATATATGTGGAGTATGGATAGCGCTTAATGAAGAAACACATATTCCGAGAAATGAGATTCATCAATCTTATACGCATATGGCGTTTTCTGTTGAACAGAAAGACTTTGAATGCCTACTGCAGCGATTAGAAGAAAACGATGTTCATATTTTAAAAGGAAGAGAACGGGATGTAAGGGATTGTGAGTCTATATATTTTGTTGATCCTGATGGCCACAAGTTTGAATTTCATTCAGGGACATTGCAAGACCGACTTAATTATTATAGGGAAGAGAAACCTCATATGACATTTTACTAAGGGGGGAAGAAGTTGCATGCACTAGTAATTGGTGGGACAGGAATGTTAAAGAAAGTTTCTGTTTGGCTTTGTGATCAAGGATTTCGTGTGTCTGTTATTGGACGAGATGAAGTGAAATTAGAAAATGTTAAGCGAGAGAGTGCTACACCAGAAAGTATCACATGCCTTCCGTTAGATTATCATAATGATGGCGATGTAAAGCTAGCTATTAAAAGTACAATTGAGAGGAATGGCCCAATAACATTAGTTGTCGCATGGATACACTCAAGTGCGAAGGATGCGTTATCATTTATTTGTAGAGAAGTAGACTCATCGTCTGAAACATACAGCGTTTTTCATATTTTAGGTAGTAAAGCGTCGCGTATGCCTGCACAAAAAATAGGAGGTACGCGATGTAGCTATCATAGAATAATATTAGGTTTTATATTAGAAGATACATATGGAAGATGGCTTACCCATGAAGAAATATCGGATGGGGTAATAAAAGGAATTGAAAGTAAATGTGATGAATGGATTGTAGGATGCGTAGAACCTTGGGAATTGCGGCCAAAATGGTAAGGGGGAATGTGTAATGAAAACAACTGTATATGTAACAAGGCACGGTGAAACGGAATGGAATGTAGCAAAGCGAATGCAAGGGCGGAAAAATTCTGCTTTAACTGAAAATGGTATGCTACAAGCGAAACAATTAGGTGACCGAATGAAAGATTTATCTATTCATGCGATCTATAGTAGTCCGAGTGAAAGAACACTTCATACTGCAAAGTTAATAAAGGGCGAACGTGATATACCGATAATAGCGGATGAGCATTTTTATGAAATTAACATGGGTATATGGGAAGGACAAACAATCGATGATATAGAGAGGCAATACCCAGAAGAAATACAATTGTTTTGGTATGAGCCACATCTTTTTCAGTCAACATCAGGAGAAAATTTTGAGGCCGTTCATAAAAGAGTAATTGAGGGGATGCAGCTTCTTTTAGAAAAACATAAAGGAGAGAATATATTGATTGTTTCTCATGCGGCAGCAGCAAAATTACTTGTAGGACATTTTGCGGGTATTGAAATTGCAAATGTATGGGATGATCCATTTATGCACAGCGCTAGTCTTAGTGTGATTGAGTTTGATGACGATTGTGGTGAAGTAAAACAATTTGCAGATATAAGTCATTTTCAGTAAACGTAAAAAAGGTCGCAAAGCGACCTTTTTTGGTGGACATAAAAAACTAGCAATTACGTTTTTTATACCAGAAGTGATCGAATTTTTTATTCTTGCAAGAAGAAAACTTGTGTCTGCAATCTTTGCAATCATTCCACTTGTGCCCGTCATCGTGACAGTCTTTACCATGATCACAATCATCGCAAGAGCGACCGTGTCCGTGAGGGAAGAATTCGCATTTTTTACAGAAACATCGTTTTGTCCAGAAACATTTCTTTTCAAAGCGTATGCATTTTGTAACGAAAGTACAATGTTTTCTGCGAGTACGTTTTGTAACTAAAACGCATTCTTTTCTACGTGTCACTTTCGTAACGAACGTCCATTTTTGAACGCGTACACGAGTACATTTTGTAACAAATGTCCATTTTTTTACATGAGTACATTTTGTAACGAAAGTACAATGTTTTACGCGAGTACATCTTGTTCTTGGACATTTATTCCCTGTTGTACATTTCCGTCCTGTTGTACATCGATGATGAGAGAATTTATCATCATCGCACTCAAAAGTACTTGGATCTTGGTGTAAGAAATCCTCCATCCCTGCACTTTTGATTTCTTCAACAGCTTTTCTAATATCACGTTTCATAGAAATCCTCCTTATCGAGTGTTAAATTGAAAAGGTATTCTTTTTCCTTAACATGATATGAGATTCGGCTTCTTTCTGAACAGGACAAGAGTGTAATTTTATATAAATGGATGATAGCGGATGTATGGACAAGGCGTGGTGCATACATTGAATGAAGAGAACTGAGAAGGGATGAGAAAACATGCTGCCTTCATATGATTTTTTTGTTCATCCAATGTACTTAGTGGAATTGAAAAAAGACATTTGGTCAGATAGTCCAGTGCCAGCAAAGTTAACATATGGAAAAAAGAAGTATGACATTGATATTGTCTACCGTGGTGCTCATATTCGTGAATTTGAGAAAAAATCTTATCATGTTATGTTTTATAAACCGAAAAAATTTCAAGGCGCGAAAGAGTTTCATTTGAATTCTGAGTTTATGGATCCGTCTCTCATACGAAATAAATTATCTTTAGATTTTTTTCATGATATTGGTGTACTTTCACCAAAGTCACAACATGTATTTATAAAAATTAATGGTCAAATTCAAGGTGTATATTTACAGTTAGAATCAGTTGATGAAAACTTTTTGAAAAATAGAGGATTACCGAGTGGTTCTATTTATTATGCGATAGATGATGATGCGAATTTTTCTTTAATGAGTGAGAGAGATAAAGATGTTAAGACAGAGCTCTTTGCGGGTTATGAATTCAAATATTCGAATGAAAATAGTGAAGAACAGCTGAGTGAATTTGTATTTCAAGCGAATACTTTGTCGAGGGAAGCTTATGAAAAAGAAATTGGGAAGTTTTTGCATGTTGATAAATATTTACGATGGTTAGCTGGAGTTATTTTCACACAAAACTTTGATGGTTTCGTTCATAACTATGCACTATATCATAACGATGAAACAAATTTATTCGAAGTGATACCGTGGGATTATGATGCGACTTGGGGGCGAGATGTACAAGGGAGACCACTTAATCATGAATATATTCGTATTCAAGGTTATAACACGTTAAGCGCAAGATTGTTAGATATACCTGTATTTAGAAAACAATACCGAAGTATTTTAGAAGAAATATTAGAAGAACAATTTACCGTTTCGTTTATGATGCCGAAAGTAGAAGGTTTGTGTGAATCGATTCGTCCATATTTACTACAAGATCCATATATGAAAGAAAAATTAGAAATATTTGATCAAGAAGCTGATATGATTGATGAATATATAAATAAAAGAAGAAAGTATATACAAGACCACTTACATGAATTGGATTAATTTTGAAAGAGATTGGAACACTATCAATCTCTTTTTTTGTATAATAAAGATGTATCAATTGAATTGACGTAATATTTATTTAATAAAGAATGGAGATGTGGAAACATGACGGTCAAGTGGATTGATTGGGTAAAACAATTACAATCTATAGCTCAAGCGGGTTTAACGTATTCTAAGGATGTGTATGATATAGAGCGTTTCCAACAATTACGGGATATTTCCATTTCGATGATGTCACATTACACAAAGACAGATTGGGAAGTTGTAGAGAAGTTATTTGCAAGTGAGACAGGCTATCAAACACCTAAAGTTGATATAAGAGCAGTCGTTTTTCAAAATGAAAAACTATTATTTGTGAAAGAAAAAAGTGATAGGAAATGGGCATTGCCAGGTGGATGGGCTGACATTGGTTATACGCCAACAGAAGTCGCGGCGAAAGAAGTATTAGAAGAGACAGGTTATAAAGTAGATTATTTTAGGCTATTAGCAATATTCGATAAAGAAAAACATCAACCATCCGCATCAGCAACCCATATATATAAGATTTTTATAGGTTGCGAGATTGTTGGCGGAGAAAAGAAGCTAAGTATTGAAACAGAAGATATAGATTTTTTTAGTGAACATGAAATACCTGATTTATCAATCGCTAGAAATACCGAGTGGCAGATTAAAGAAATGTTTGCGTTTATGAAAGATCGAAATAAGGAGAGGATACTTGATTAATTAAATGAATCAAATATCCTTTTAGGGTATATTGATGAAAGGTTGTACATATTCTTTTAACAAAAAAGAACATTGTGTAGTTATCCTTAATGTCTATAAGTTAGGTGAAGAGGTTCACATGATTATATTGGCAGATGCCAATATTTATGTGATAATGGAATGGTATGTGAAGAAAAAAGGAGATAGAAAAGAAAATGTTAGCAAACATAATAGATCAGTTATTGCAATTCTTTGCAAGTCTAGGATACTTTGGAGTAGCGCTAGGTTTAATGATTGAAATTATCCCAAGTGAAATTGTTCTTTCATATGCAGGATTTTTAGTTGCAGAAGGAAAAATTAGTTTTGTCGGAGCTGTTATCGCTGGAACAATTGGTGGTACTTTAGCGCAAATCTTTTTATACTGGCTTGGATACTACGGAGGGCGTCCGGTTGTTGAAAAATACGGGAAATATTTACTTATTAATAAGCATCATCTAGATATTGCAGAAAATTGGTTTAAACGATACGGGGCAGGTGTAATATTCTCTGCACGCTTTATTCCAGTTGTACGCCATGCTATCTCTATTCCAGCAGGATTAGCTAAGATGCCGTTAAAGCTCTTTACACTGTATACAGTAGTAGCGATTATTCCATGGTCAATTCTTTTTATATACTTAGGAGAAAAGCTTGGTGGAAATTGGAGACATATTAAAGAATATGCATCTGATTACACACATTACATAATTATAGGTGCGGTTTTCTTTATTGCTCTTTACTTCGGTTTAAAGCTTTTGAAAAAGAGAAAAACAACTCATTAAAGTCAATGATTTTTCATTGGCTTTTTTTATTGTTTCAGTTCTAAAAAAAAGGAGTTGTCCATAATGTGTAATAATAAAGCGTAGCGGGGGAATGTGATGAAAGGATCACCGTTTTTACGTGGAACGATATTTTTAACGATGGCAACGATGATATCTAAAATGTTAGGGTTCATATATGTTATACCATTTACAGCAATGGTAGGTACGAGTGGGTACGTATTATATACGTATGCATACCGTCCTTATACAATTATGCTTAGTATTGCAACGATGGGATTGCCACTTGCCGTTTCAAAAATGGTATCAAAATATGATCAATTGAATGATTATCATACGGTTAAAAGAGTATTAAAGAGTGGTATTGTCTTTATGTTTATAATGGGAGTTATTTCATGTTTTACACTATATATATTAGCTCCACATTTAGCTAAACTTGTAATCGATGGAAATGATCAAAGCGGGAATAGTATAACGGCAGTCACTAATAACATTCAAATTGTAAGTTTTGCGCTAATACTTGTACCAGTAATGAGTTTATTAAGGGGCTTCTTTCAAGGGTTTCAATCGATGGGGCCTTCTGCACTAAGTGTAGTTGTTGAGCAATTTTTTCGGGTCTTAACCATTTTAATAGGAAGTTTTGTCGTTTTATATGTTTTAAAAGAGTCTATTTCACTAGCGGTCGGTATTTCAACGTTTGGTGCATTTATGGGAGCTATAGGTGGATTAACGGTTTTAAGTGCCTATTATGTAAAAAGGAGAAGGCACTTAAAGAAAAAAGAGATGGCAAGTATACAACAAACAACGAAATCTTTTTTCGCGTTATATAGGGAGCTCTTTACATATTCAATACCGTTTGTTGTGGTTGGTTTAGCAATTCCGTTGTATCAGACAATTGATACATTTACAATTAATAAACTACTTATACAAATAGGATATATGCAAGGAGAAGCAGAAAAGATTAATGCGATAATTGGTCTTGTTCAGATGGTTGTACTCATTCCAGTTTCCGTTGCGACCGCTTTTAGTATGTCTCTTGTACCGGAGATGACGAAAGCTTATACAGCAGGAAATACAAAATTGCTGTACAAACATTTTACGAGGACGAATGTATTAGTAGTAGGGATTACGGTACCAGCAGCAATTGGGATGATGGTATTAGCTAAGCCAGTATATACTCTTTTATTTGGTGCCGGAAATGATCCGGAGATGGGGAGAATCATTTTACAGTACTATGCTCCTGCTTGTATACTATTTTCACTCTTTACAGTAACGGCTGCAATGCTACAAGGAATCAATCAACAGCAGAAAACAGTGCAAGGATTAGTAATCGGAATAATCGTAAAGATAGTTTTAAATATTGTATTGCTACCGTATTTTGATTATGTGAGTTTTATCATTTCAACATACGCTGGCTATACGATTTCAGTCGGCTTTAACTTGTGGATGCTTTCTAAATATGTTATAAAGGCAACATAAGCTTTTTTAAAGGCAGAGAACACTCTGTCTTTTTCTATGTTTACAAGATTTTTCTTAAAAAAACGTTTTCAAAATAATTTTTCTATTGAAATTTAATCGTTTGTTCCATATGCTGAAAATAGCGGTTCAAAAACTGTTGTTTAAGTGAGGTAGATTCCTACATGTAAAAAGAATCGGGGTGATAGTATGTTAAATATTTATTTAACAGACCGAAACGGAAAACTACAAGAGATTGAGGAAATGCAAAAGGGTTGCTGGATTAATGTACTTCATCCAACAGAAGAAGAAATTCAGTATCTAGTACAAACTTTAAATGTAGATTTAGATTTCATTAAAGACCCTTTGGATGATGAAGAACGCTCTCGTATTGAAAAGGAAGACAATAATACCTTAATCATCGTCGATATTCCGACAGTTAGGCATGATGAAGAGGGGAATTCGATTTATGACACGATTCCAATAGGTATGATTGTAATGCCAGATTGTTTCGTTACAATTTGCTTAGAAGAGAATCCAATTTTTGAACGTTTTATTAATCAACGTATTAAAGAATTTTATACGTTTAAAAAGACACGCTTTGCACTGCAGCTCTTATATACAATTTCTACTTATTATTTAAGATACTTAAAGCAAATAAATCGAAAAACAATCGATTTAGAGCACCAATTAAATAAATCAATGAAAAACAAAGAAATTTTCACATTGCTCGGTCTTGAAAAAAGTTTAGTCTACTTTACAACATCATTAAAGGCTAATAAAATTGTAATTCAAAAATTAATGCGAAACAGTACATTTTTAAAAATGTATGAAGACGATCAAGATTTATTAGAAGATGTATTAATTGAAAATAAACAGGCAATTGAAATGGCGGAAATATATAGTCACATTTTAAGTGGAATGATGAATACATTTAGTTCCGTTATATCAAATAATTTAAATAGTGTTATGAAACTGTTAACGTCTATTACAATTATTTTATCTTTACCAACAATGGTTTCTAGTTTCTTTGGAATGAACGTAAAGGTTCCATTTGAAGGTGAAGCCCATGGTTTTGTAATTGTACTCATAATATGTGTAACACTATCTTTCACATTAGCTTTTGTTTTCTGGAAGAAACGTTACTTTTAACGATAAGAAAGCTGCTTTAGCATAGTTATAAAACTGTGCTAGAGCAGCTTTTTTGCTATGAAATCCAAAGTTTTGAATAGAATATAAGTTATAAAATGTAATGTATATGAAAGGAGGGAATTCCGTATAAGTCTTGTCCAATTAATAAAATGGGGTTAAAATTACATATTGTTAATGAAAAGTTGGAGGAAATACATCATGGAATTGTTTCAATTACCGAAAGCATTCCTGCAAATGAATACAATCTTTATCTCAATATTAATCGAAGCACTTCCTTTTGTGCTAATTGGTGTATTTATTTCAGGATTCATTCAAATGTTTGTGACAGAAGATATGGTGGCAAAATGGATGCCGAAGAACCGATTTCTGTCTGTTTTATTAGCTACTTTTTTAGGTATGATGTTTCCAGGGTGTGAATGTGGAATTGTTCCGATTGTAAGGCGACTAATCGGAAAAGGGGTTCCGCCATACGCAGGGATTGCATTTATGTTAACTGGACCGATTATTAATCCGGTTGTACTATTTGCAACATATGTTGCTTTTGGAAGTAGTATGCACATGGTATGGTATCGTTCTATTGTAGCGATTATCGTAGCAATTATCGTTGGAATTATATTATCATTTATGTTTAAAGAACATCAATTAAGAGATGATCACTTCCCAGAAGTGAATCATAAGCGTCCATTACGTAAAAAAATGTGGGATGTATGTACACATGCTGTTGAGGAATTTTTCTCAATGGGAAAATACTTAGTGTTAGGAGCATTAATTGCTGCTGCAGTTCAAACGTTTGTACAAACTTCAACATTGCTTGCTATTGGACAAGGTCCGTTTTCTTCATCAGCTGTAATGATGGGACTTGCTTTTATTTTATCACTTTGTTCAGAGGCAGATGCATTTATTGCTTCTTCGTTCCAAAGTACATTTTCAACAGCGTCACTTGTCGCGTTCCTTGTATATGGACCGATGGTGGATATTAAAAATATGTTTATGATGCTTGCAACATTTAAAACAAAATTTGTAATTGTCGTGACGGTTACAGTTACACTTGTTGTATATGCAAGCTCACTACTCATTTATGCGATGGGGTGGTAGGTTATGTTTCGAGCATATATATTATTAGGCTTTACAATATTAATTGGACAGCTCCATATTTCCGGTAACATTACGAAGTATATAAATATGAAGTACGCCTATTTATCAAAAACTGCAGCTATTATTTTAGGTTTCTTAACGATTGTACAAATTATTATCGTTTTCCAGAAAGAGCATCAAAAGGAAAAAGAGAAACAAGATTGTAGTTGTGATCATAGCCATTGTGGGCATGATCATTCAAAAGATGAAAATAAATGGTGGAAAAAAGCATTTTCGTACACATTGTTCTGTTTCCCAATTATTTCAGGATTATTTTTCCCGATTGCAACTTTAGATTCGGACATTGTTAAAGCGAAGGGATTCCATTTTCCTGTTGCACAAGCGGAAAGTAAAGATCCGTTTATGACAAGACAATTCTTAAGACCAGATACGAGTATTTATTACGGAAAAGAAGGATATCGTGGTGTAATGGAAAAAGGGAAGAAAGAGTTTGTTACGAAAGACAATATTGCATTAAAAGATGAAGATTTCCTAAAGGGTATGGAGACAATTTACAATTATCCTGGTGAATTTACTGGTAAAACTTTATCATTTAAAGGCTTTGTTTTCCGCGATGATTCTTCTAAAAAGGAACAATATTTCTTATTCCGTTTCGGCATTATACATTGCGTAGCGGATTCGGGTGTATATGGTATGTTAGTCAAAAAACCAGAAGGTGTAGAGTGGAAAAATGATGATTGGATTCAGGTGGAAGGAGAAATTTCAACTGAATTTTATCAGCCGTTTCATGCGAATATTCCAGTGTTAGAAGTAACGAAATGGAATAAAGTTGAACAGCCGAAAGAACAATATGTATTTAGAGGAGCCGATTGATAAAATCGGTTCTTTTTTGTGGACTAAAAGTTCTAAAAATTGTTAATATTAAATGTGTAGTTCATGAAATGTAGTATATATTGGAATATTAGGGGTATTTAATTAAAGGGGTGATAACAATGACTGAAGTAAAGGGTAAAACAGCTAATGAATCAAGAGTGTTTAAAACGAGTCGAGTATTTCCAACAGATTTAAATGATCATAACACGCTATTTGGTGGAAAGATATTGGCGGAGATGGATATGGTTGCTTCAATTTCAGCAACGAGACACTCGAGAATGGAATGTGTCACAGCGTCTATGGATTGGGTAGATTTCTTACATCCAGTTCGTTCTTCAGATTGTGTTAGTTATGAATCTTTCGTAATTTGGACGGGAAGAACTTCTATGGAGATATTTGTGAAAGTAGTAGCGGAAGATTTAATTTCAGGGGAAAAACGTGTAGCGGCAACCTCATTCGTTACTTTTGTTGCGCTTAGTAAGGAGAATAATCCAGTTCCTGTACCGCGCGTTATCACTGAGACAGAAGAGGAGAAAGAATTACATCGAATTGCTGTGTTACGTGCAGAGCAACGCCATATTCGTAAGGCAGAGAGTAAGAAGGTAGCTAAACTGCTAACTTTTTGATGATAAATACTTTTTCTTTTCGTTTAATATTTCAGCAATAGGCGAAAAAAGTTTTAAAATGAAAAGCGGGCACCTAAAAATAGGTGTCCGCTTTTATAGTTTTTTCATCCCCATATCGTATTACAATAACTGCTTAGCAGAAGCAAGCAGCACCGACGATAATTAAGAGGATAAATAATACAACTAGTAGCGCAAATCCATTACCATGTGCGAAGCCCATTGTTATTTCCTCCTTTTATTTTAAGATACAACATACAATATGCAAATGAGCTCTTGTTTGATATGGACGTATATCATGGAGTGACATATTTTTTGTATGATAATGTTTTAAAAAAGGAAAGATATAGGAATAACAGTATGTGGAGAAAGGAACTTATCCATGAAGCACTTTTTTATTATAATACTTTGCTTGATAGGTGTATTCATATGGATGAACATCGATGTGGAAATGGGGAAAAAAATGGTTAGCGGTTATGAATTAGAAAAAATTCGATTAGGGGATGTTCAACTATATACGAACGGTGATGAGTTATATAGGAATTTATTTGATGATATAAATCGCGCGGAAAAGTACATATATATTCATTTTTATATTGTAGGTAAAGATGAAGTAAGTCGAGAGTTCTTACGGTTATTAGAGAAAAAAGCATCTAGTGGTGTAGATGTGAAATTGTCAGTAGACCGGATAGGTGGATATAAGCTTAAGAAAAAGATAATTAGTCAACTAAAAGAAAAAAGCGTGAAGTTTACATTTAGTAAAAAACCTAAATTTAAAAATTTATTTTTTTCTTTGCATCAACGTAATCACAGACGCATTGTTACTATAGATGGGAAAGTATCGTACATCGGTGGTTTTAATATCGGCAAGGAGTATCTTGGACAGGATCCTAAATTTGGTCCGTGGCGTGATTATCATGTACGCATCGAAGGGGATGGAGCTGCTGATATGGAACGGAAATTTGCGGAAGATTGGCAGGAAGATACGGGAGAAAAGTTCCCTATACATCATGGTTTACCTATACAAGGAAATGTAAAATATCAATACATATTTTCGAATGGAAAAGGTTTATGGCAGGAATATGGGGGACTATTAAAGAAGGCAAAACATTCCTTAATAATCGCCACACCATATTTTGTACCGAGTAAAGAAATGATGCAGGGGTTAAAAGATGTATTAAATCGAGGTGTTCGTGTGAAAATTCTCGTCCCGTTTAAGAGTGACGCTGTAATGCTGAAACAAGCAGCTTATCCACATTTAAAAGAAATGCTTATGGCAGGGGCAGAAATCTATCAATATCGAAATGGATTTTTTCACGGGAAAGTAACAATTATAGATGATGAAATTGTTGACGTTGGTACAGCAAACTTTGATAATAGAAGTTTTTATTTAAATACTGAATCTAACTGCTTTATTTATGATAAGAAAGTAGTAGCAGAAGTATGGAGCCGACTAGAGAAGGACTTTCATAAATCTAAACGGTTTTCTGAAGCAGACTTTGAAAAAATTAGTAGCTGGGATTGGTTTCTAGCAAGAATAGCGAATGTCATAGCATCATATTTATAGTATAGAGATGAAAATAGGAAGGGAGGCTTTTTAATGGATTGTATGAAAGAATTGATGACATATAGTTACACGCTTATATATAAAGTTGGAGAATATACGGGCATGGTTCGAGATGAAGAATTAAAGGATATATTACAGCATCATTTGCCGTATATGTTACAAGCATATAATGAACAAGTGAATTTTCAAGAAGGAGAAAATGTACAACATATAACTTGTAAACAGATGTGGCCGGAATTTACTGAAATGGATAGGGAAACAGATAATGAATATACAGGGGATATTGGGATTGCTATTTGTTATATTACACATTTGAAACGATTAGCATTGAAATTTGCTCAAGTGGCAGTAGAAGTTGCGAACCCGGAGTTTCGTTCTTTTCTGGAAAATTGTTTTGTGAAAATGAACCGTTATGCATATAATGTTTGGCAATATGTTGTGAAAAAGGAATATAAGATTAAACATGTATATGAAAATGAAAAATTCGCGTGAAAAGCTAAGGCGGTATGAAAGGCGCCTTAGTTTTTTTATGTCCAATTAGAGGGTGAAGATTAAAGAGTGGGTTTGTTAGCAGTAAATTTACATAAATTTACTGTATCTTTACTATTTTTAAATCTTTCCTTTAAAAATAAAGAGTAATATAGGGTTGTACATATTCTATCAAAGGGAGGAAACGCAAATGAACAAATGGGTTAAGTCATTAACTGCTATGGCACTTGCAAGTTCTTTATTAATGGTAGGTTGTAGTAAAGGTGAGGATAAAAAGAAAGAGGATGACACAACTTCGCAGCAAGATGAAAAGAAAGATAAAGAAACAAGCAGCACAGATAAGTCTACTGATTCAAAAGAAAAGAAATAAAGTAATAATAGAGCTTCCTCTTATATATGAGGAAGCTTTTTTTGTTGTAAATTGATTGAGATTATTGAAAAATAGAGAAAGAATGAAAGAGGGGGAAAACAAATGAAAGTATGTATATTGGGAGCAACAGGGCGAGTAGGTTCAAACATAATAAAATTAGCACTAAAGGATTCAGCTGAAGTGACTGCGTTAGCGCGTGATTTAAATAGAATCGAAATAAATCATGAAAGGTTACGAGTGATAGAAGGTAATGTATTGAACGAAAATGATATAAAGAAAGCGATAGAAGGAAGCGATATAGTAATTAGTGCACTTGGAACGGATCAAAATGGGACATTAGCAAAGAGTATGCCACAAATCATAAAGCATATGGAAGAAGAAGGCGTTAAGAAGATCCTTACAATAGGAACAGCTGGTATTTTACAAGCAAGAACAAATCTAAATTTATTTCGTTTCCAGTCATCGGAATCAAAAAGGAAAACGGCAACAGCAGCAGAGGATCATCTAGCTGCATATAAGGCAATTAATAATAGTAATTTATGTTGGACCATTGTTTGTCCGACGCATTTAATAGACGGTGATGTGACAGGGGTATATCGAACCGAAAAAGATATATTGCCAGAAGGTGGAGCGAAAATCACAGTTGGTGATACAGCACATTTTACATGGAATTTGAGTAAAGAAAATATATACGAAAATAGTCGAGTAGGTATTTCATATTAAAAAAACCATTCCAAAGTCGGAATGGTTAAAAGATGATATAACATACGAAGATGATAATCATAATGATCTGGAGAATGGCTTTTGCAACGGTACTACTTAAAAAACCAACAACAGTAGCAATTCCAACTAAAAAGGCGTCTTTTGGCGCTTTTTTATGCATTAATTCTGTTATAAATACCGATAAAAACGGTATGATAATAAGACCAAATGGCGGGAAGAAGAACGAGCCGACAATGATAGAAATCATGCCGACACGTTCACCCCACTTAGAACTCCCGTATTTTTTTAAGAAATATCCATTTGCAATAAAATCAGCACCGAAAATGAAAAGCGTAAAAATGACTTGAATGATCCAAAAAGATGTCGTTAACTCTCCGCCATTTATACCAAAATGATAAATGAAATAGCCAGCCCATACTGCAAGAATGCCAGGAATAATGGGGTAAATAAAGGCAAGAAATGAAACAATGAAACAAGCGATGATACTAATTGTTAATAATACAGTCACTTTATATCTCCTTAATAGAATCTAATTTATGTACAGCAATTTTTTTAATTTGATGTCCGTCTAGTTCCAATGCCTTAAATTGAAAACCATCATATTCAACTGAATAGCCAGCATCAATATTTAAGTCAATAGCTTGGGAGAGAAGCCAACCACCAATTGTATCTAAATCACTATCATCAATATGCAGACCAAACATATCATTTACTTCAGAAATGAGTACTTTTCCATCTAAAACAGTAAGTTTTGGAGTACGTTTTTCAATCATTGGTGATTCGTCTGTATCAAATTCATCTTGAATTTCTCCGATAATTTCTTCAAGAATATCCTCCATCGTTAAAAGTCCAGCTGTCCCACCGTATTCATCCATAACAATTGCCATTTGTACGCGGTTCTTTTGAAGGTGGATTAACGTTTTACGAATGGGAACTGTTTCAAATACAGTTAAAACAGGATGTATATACGCATCAAGCGGCTTGTAAATGCCTTTTGTTTGATTATGAAAAATCTCTTTCGTATTTATCATACCGATAATATCATCTTTATCTTTTTCAATAATAGGATAGCGTGTATATTTTTCAGTTGCGACGATATCCATATTTTCTTCTAACGTATTTTCAGTAGATAAGCAAACCATTTCAGTTCTAGGTACCATAATTTCTTTAGCAACACGATCGTCAAATTCAAAAATATTATTTACATATTTATATTCGGTTTGATTAATTTCGCCGCTTTTATAGCTTTCGCCTAAAATGAGTCGTAGTTCTTCTTCGGAATGAGCAAGTTCATTTTCTTTTGCAGGTTCTAAACCGAATAATTTTGTGAAAAACACAGCTGAACTATTAAGCACCCAAATGAATGGATACATAATTTTATCAAACAAAATAAGCGGTTTTGCAAATTTTAATGTGATTGCTTCTGCTTTTTGAATTGCGAAAGACTTAGGAACTAATTCTCCTAATACAACATGGAAAAAAGTAATAACACTAAATGCAATAATAAAGGATAACGTGTTAGCTATTGCTCCAGTAATGTTGATCTTTTCAAATAGTGGGCGTAGTAAATGTTCCACAGTCGGTTCACCAAGCCAACCAAGTCCTAAAGAAGTGATAGTAATGCCGAGCTGACAAGCAGATAAATAAACGTCTAAGTTAGATACGACGCTTCTTGCAGCCAATGCCTGCTTATTACCTTCATTTGCAAGCTGATCAATGCGGCTTTTTCGTACTTTTACAACAGCGAATTCTGATGCAACGAAAAAGCCAGAAATAAGGATAAGTATAAAGATGAGAAAAATATTTAATATGTCCAAGTGTGTTCTCTACTCCAAAGTTTGGAATAAAGATGTCACCTCCTGCAATTATGTTATACTTTTATAATAAATCCAAATGAAAAGATTAGTCAAAGGAAATGGGTAAATATTGGTAGGTTTTTAAAGTGTTTTTTAAATTTGCTGTTATTTTGTCCTCTATATAATAGGAATAACCGTCTACATTTAATTTAAGTAGACGGTTATTCTATGTTATGGTTTCGAAATACTTCTAGTTAAAGTATATGTTTTCTGTTTAGAGTAGTTTGTTGTCCATAAAGTTTGGAGAAAAGACAAGACGCTATACGGAATATAAAGTAGTAATAAACCAATTGTAACAACTATAGGTGTATTTCCCCCAAATTGAACGATAAATTGTAATAGTCCATTTACATGAAAAACACATTCCATAAAAACGAATGAAAGAATAATGGAACTTAAAATAGATTTATGATTGGAAGTAAGCGCCATAAATAACGTATCAACAAGGAAAGCTGAATTTTTTATTTCATATTCATTTGTGTTATTTAAGAAAGGAAGCCATTTTTTAATTGCTTGCATAACAATAATCATAGAAGTGCTACACACGATGATAAAAGATGAGTAGAAAGGAAACTTTATGAATTTCGCGATGTAGAGAAGTAGTAATAAGACTGAACATTGTAATATTACAGTGCTAATAGAATACGGTATCCAGCGCAATAAAGAAGTACACTTTCTTACTGGATTGGGTGCTTTTAAAAATAGATGTCCGATTCCTAAACTTAAAAAGAAACCGATCGCAAGAGTGAATGTGAAACGAACAATCGATAAAAAATATATTTCCCATATGTAGGGGAATAGTGGTGAAGAATGGCTTGAAGTATGTATCATATTTTGTGCATGAATAATCTGATTTGCCGAGAAAAGGATAGGTTCATGCATCCAATCAATTCTTGGAATTGAAATGGAAGAAAGTTGTGCGAAGTTATGAAAAATGCTTATAAAACTAGTTAAGTAAGAGTTACTATGTGTAAGAAATAATGCTGGAATAGGACTTATAACAAGAATAACAAGAACACCAATGATAAATTTACATATATGTGAGCGCAATAAGGACATACAATCACCTGCTCTTAGAATATTCAGAAAATTCTTATTCTTATTTTAGCTTTTTTCGGAGTAAGTTACAATATATTTTTCTTGCAGTAATTCAGAGAGAATGTTTGATACTGAAGATCATACAAGTGAATGATTCATGAATAAATTATGACAAGAAAATGAATAATTTTCAGAAAAATAAAATAAATCATTTATTTTTTTCTGAAAATATAATATAGTTATGGCACAGAAAGTATTTTAACATAAGGAGGCTATTTATGAGGATTAAAGGGAATTATGTGCCGAAAAGGGAAGTTTTATTTTGCTCCGGCTCAATTACAGTAGGGGAAGCGCTAGAGCACTTAAATAAAACAGGGTATCGTTGTGTACCAGTTTTAGATGAAAAAAAAGAGAAATTTTTAGGGAATGTATACAAAGTAGATATTTTAGAATATAAAGGTTCACTTGAAGATAATGTATTACAATTATTGAACGATAAAGATGGGTACGTGAGAGAAGACTCTTCCTTCTTTAAAGTATTTTTTACAATTAAAAAGCTACCTTATTTATCAGTAGTTAACGAAAAAGGGATCTTCCTTGGTATTTTAACTCATAAAAAAGTTTTTGAACTATTGGAAGATGCATGGGGAGTCCATTCTAGTAAATATTCTGTCATGATTGGAACACAAGATTATAATGGGGCCATTCAAAAATTATCGACAGTGCTAAAGAAATACACTGGTATTCAAAGTTTAATGACTTTTGATAATGATGCTTTATTAGTACGCAGAATTATGTTTACATTAGGAGAAGAGTTTGAAGATAGTGAATTAGAAACATTGCTAAAGGATTTAGAAGATCATGGATTTAGAGTTGTGTATGTTGAAGAGATGAATAATCCACGTGAAGTTGAAACGATAGACTAACAAGTAAAGCCATCTTATTTTTGATGGCTTTACTTTCTTTCGTGTAAAGATATCTAAATATAATAAAATATATGAATCTTAAATTTTTAAAAATATTTGTGTAATAGAATAAATAAAGGGAGTATATGTGGATAATTTTGATTTTCGAAAAATTCTATTTAAAAATATGTTTTTATTTTTCAACTAAATATGTTACTATATGTGTGATAAAAGCAAAGAGGTCTGACAACTAAACTCCGCGTTATAACACTCTAATGACTTAAATATTCGAAAAAATCAAAATTTATTATTTAGAGTAATTAAAAGGGGAATGGAGAAATTATGGAGAAAGACATTGCTTTGTAAGGGGCATCTTTTATGATCATGAACAGAGAGGAGGATGCATAGCATATTGTGAGAATAGAGAAAAACAATGAAAAAGTGCTATGCAATTTAAAGAAATGAAGGGACGATTAAGGCCAGGTGATACGCTAGCAATTGGTTTAATGTTATTTGCATTATTTTTAGGAGCGGGAAATTTAATTTTCCCACCAGTTTTAGGTCAACAAGCAGGAGAAAATGTTTGGATTGCTACAATTGGATTCCTTGTAACGGGAGTCGGTTTACCCCTATTAGCTGTCACAGCTGTCGCGTTTGTAGAGGGGGACTTGAAAGCGCTATCTTCTAGAGTTCACCCTATATTTGCGTTTGTTTTCCCATTAATTAGTTATTTAGCGATTGGACCATTTTTCGCGATTCCGCGTACTGGAGCCGTTTCATTTGAAATGGGTATGAAGCCATTTTTATCAGAAGCAATGGTTTCAGAATGGTACATGCTATTTCTTTTTACTATAGTTTTCTTCGGAATAACGTGGTATTTATCATTAAATCCATCTAAATTAGTGGATTGGTTCGGGAAATTTCTTACACCATTGTTAGTATTGATTGTTGCTGTTATTGTCGGAAAGGCAATTATTGATCCGATTGGAGAACCAGCTGCGCCGCTAGCGGCATACAAAGAAAATGCTTTCTTTGGTGGATTTATTCAAGGATATTTAACGATGGATGCAATTAGTGCGCTTGTATTTGGAATTGTCGTTGTACAAGTTATCCGTTCTAAGGGAATCAAAGAGAGTAGTCAAATTGCAAAAACAACAGTTGTATCAGGTATTATTGCTGTACTTGGTTTAACGTTAATCTATTTATCACTTGCTTATCTTGGTTCAACAAGTACATCACTTGGTGTATCGGAGAACGGTGGTCTTATTTTAACGAATGTTGTAAATGAGTTATATGGAACAAGTGGTAAAATTTTATTAGGTCTTGTTATTATACTCGCTTGTTTAACAACTTCTGTTGGATTAACATCTGCCTGTGCGGGCTTCTTTACAAACTTATTCCCAAAACTTTCGCATAGAACGATTGTAACGATGGTATGTGTGTTTAGTTTAATTGTATCTAACCTAGGATTAACACAATTAATCGCAGTAACTTTACCAGTGTTAATGATCATTTATCCAGTTGCAATTGTATTAATTGTACTTTCGTATTTCCATAAATGGATTGGAAAGCGTAATACAATTTATATTGGAGCAATATTAGGCGCCTTGTCAATTAGCTTATTTAATGGTTTAGAAAGTGCGAATATCAAAATTGACGCAATTTCAAATGTACTACAAATGCTACCATTATATAAAGAAGGAATAGGATGGTTAATCCCAGCATGTATTGGCGGGGTTCTCGGTTTCTTCTTCTATAAATCAAATGAATCAAGTGAGTTACAAAAGAAAGGTGCCTAGGCACCTTTCTTTTTTGAAGGGGATTTTTATATTTTGTCTAAGTAGTAATTGGGAGGTTTGATAAAATGGCTAGTTTTGAAGATTTTTTAAATTTGGATTTGCGTATTGGGACTGTAAGGAAGGCGGAGGAATTTAAAGAAGCAAGGGTTCCTGCAATTAAGTTAGAAATTGATTTTGGAGAGCTAGGGGTTAAGCAGTCCAGTGCTCAAATTACGAAAAGATATAGCCCAGAAGATTTAATCGGTCAACAAGTGGTTGCTGTTGTGAATTTCCCACCAAAGCGTGTGGCAGGATTTAAATCGGAAGTGCTTGTATTGGGGGGGGTTCCTGAGGCTGGCGATGTTATTTTACTTCAGCCTAATATGGAACTACCGAATGGAACGAAAATTAGTTAGTGTGAAAGTGGGTGTTAATTTGGATATCGGACAAGAATATTTAAAATGTGCAATTTCGAATTTTAAAGCAACACAAAATCAAGGAGAACGAGTACTTTCTCAATTAACTTATGAACAGATAATGTGGTCTCTTCATGAGGAGACAAATAGTATTGCAATTATTATTAAGCATTTACATGGTAATATGCGTTCAAGATGGACGGAATTTTTAATATCTGATGGCGAAAAAACAGACCGTAATCGAGATGGTGAATTTGAAGGTGGCTACAATTCAAAACAAGAAGCTCTTGCTGCGTGGCAAGAAGGGTGGGAATATGTTTTTGAAGCTTTGGATAATGTAACGCCAGAGCAGATTTTGCAGAAAGTATACATTCGCGGAGAAGAGCACACTGTCATGCAAGCGATCGAAAGGCAAATTTCTCATTATGCTTTACATATTGGACAAATCATTTACATTGGTAAAATGTTAAAAGAAAATGATTGGGAATGTTTAAGTATTCCTAGAGGTCAGTCTACCCGTTATTTAGAGAAAAAACGTTCAACATAATAATATGAAAAAAACCGATATAAAATAGGAAGCAAAAAAATAAGCCAAATGATAGAGGGCTCTGTGAACATTAGAATGCTGCCAGCGATAAGCCCGTATGTAATAAGAAAGAAACCAAAGAGTGTATTTATAGGAATAAAACGCGAGACAAATAATTGCTGATTTTTGAAACAAGTGTTGTGAAATAAATAAAAGCGGAAATACCGTATAGAGGTAATAAGATCTTTCTTTCTTGTTATTCTTTTTTTACATTTATGACAGATGAATGGTGGATGCATTTAGTTACACTCCATTTTGGGAATTCATTAGTTTCATAATAAGTTGAGACAAAATTAAGTACAACGTGTATACACCTATATATGCTCCTGAGAGTAGAAAAAATGGATTTAGTAAAATTCCATGAATGCTTGTCATGAAAACTAGATTTTGTATTAAAACATCATATATAGTAATAGAAATTATAGTCCCAAGTACATACAATGCTAGGTACGCAGAAATATGGAGCACAATACGAATTTTAGGATGTAAAGCAAGTAAATAAAAAGTAATTGATAGAGCGATTGGTAATGCACCTATTAATAGCTTCAATTCATTTCACCTCATTAACAATATAGCCGAAATTTAAACGGTCTATTCTCTAGAGCTTGTACATAACTTGAAATAGAGAGGGTGATAGTATGAATCGAGGCTTTTTTTACGTGAAATTAACAAGTGTACGCAAATTAATTTTATTTGTTATTACTACGGTATTAGCGACTTTTTTTCTTATTAGTGTAATGGTAACTTCCATGAAAGAGACGAAGTCAACGTATTTATATAATTGGTTGAATGAGTTATCAATGAATGGTTACATGTACGTTATTGGGAAAGAGAATCATTATTTTACACAGGAGTACCGGAATTTGAATCAAGACTTTTCTATTTCTTCATTCCTCTTTTCGATGGCTACGAATATTCGTTTTGATGATGTACGTAGTTTTGTTGGGAAAGAACTTCCGGGATTTGGGAAATATGATACGGAAATCGTTATAGCAGGTGAAGGAACAAATTACTCCAACTTACCGATAGAATCGAGTGTTCCTCTTGAAGAAGTAGTGAAGGAACGGACTGGAGAAGCTGGACAAGTTCCTAAGCCTGATCCGAATAAAGAGAAGAAACAGCCAGCTCAAACAACGGGGAAAAGACAAGTTGCATTCATTTATCATACACATAGTTGGGAATCTTATTTGCCGTTACTGAACTTAACGAATGACCCAGATCCGAATAAAGCAACGAGTTCTGTAACGAATATTTCAATAGTTGGAGATCGTTTTCGGGAACAACTGGAAAGTGAAGGTATAGGTGCTAATAACGATAAGACTGATGTCGGCCAAAAGTTAATAAGTAAAGGATTAAACAGTAATAGTTCTTATAAACTGTCACGAGAAATTGTACAAGAAGCGATGACTAGTAATAAAGAACTCCAATATTTTTTCGATTTGCACCGTGATAGTGCACGGAAAAATGTCACGACAAAAACAATTGGAGATAAATCATATGCAAAGCTTGCTTTTGTAATAGGGAAAGGTAACAAAAACTATGAAAAAAACTTACAATTAGCAACGGCTTTACATGAGACGATTAATAAGAAATATCCAGGAGTGAGCCGTGGTGTAATTCAAAAAGGATTCCAAACAGGAAATGGAGTCTATAATCAAGACTTATCAGGACAAGCCATATTAATTGAAGTTGGTGGCGTAGACAATACAGAGGAAGAATTAAATAGATCGATAGATGCTCTTGCTAAAGCATTTGGAGAATATTTTTGGCAAGCTGAAAAAGTAAATGGATAAAGTGAAAATTTAATTGGTGAGTGCTCATCCTACTGATTAGTAGCCCTTACCAATCAGGATACCTGTTAATGCGGGATAAACGTAAGCAAGATTACGTTTATTTGTTTGTTCATAATCTATAGGTAGAAAGAAATGTCACATTATAGACAAAAATCCCTATTATTATAGTGATATCGAAATTTGTCTATTTATAGTAAGAAATTTAGAAAGGAATTTTCGGAATAGTGGAGAAAATATTTTTACAAGGAAAATTTTTAACTAACAGAATGGGTAGGGGATCAAGGTGATACGTGAGATTAGAGTAGAAGATGCAGCGTCTTTTTTGCAATTAAGTAAGCAATTAGATGAAGAAACGAAATTTATGTTATACGAACCAGGAGAACGAAAAACTACAGTAGAGCAACAAGAAAAGATGGTCCACCGTTTTATAGAAAATGAATATGCAACAATATTTGTAGCAGTTGAAGATGATAGAGTAGTTGGATTTATTTTAGCCAATGGTAATGATGTTCAGAGAAAGAGACATGTGGCAGGCATTGTAATTGGTATTTTGCAAGAGTATAGTGGCCGAGGTATTGGAACGAGTTTGTTTATAGAAGTAGAAAAGTGGGCAAGATTACATGATGTATGGCGTTTAGAATTAACGGTAATGGCCCACAATACAAGAGCTCAGGCACTATATAGCAAAATTGGATTTGAACAAGAAGGTGTCAAAAAATCTGCTCTTATCATCGATGGAAAAGGTGTCGATGAGTATGAAATGGCCAAATTATTAAAATAAGAGGTCGTTATATGAAAAAAAGATGGGCACTACTTGGTATCGTAGCGATGATACTGATTGTTGGAGTAGCAGGAATAAATTATAAGATGTACAAGGATCAAGAGGCGCGGGAAGTAAATGTAAATAATATATTCCCAAAAGCAACAGAAACGATTGCTAATATGGATGGAGATATCGCGGTCATTAGTAATCCAAATTCGATGCTTGTACTTGTGAATAAAAATAGGCGATTACCAGATGGGTATAGACCGCCAGATTTAGTTATCCCGAAAGTACGTTACTCTAGTGAAGGTGATCAAGAGAAGAAAAAGATGAGGAAAGAGGCAGCGTTGGCACTTGAAGAAATGTTTCAGCAAGCTAATAATGAGCGGATTTTCCTTTTTGCAGTCTCTGGATTTAGATCTTTTGATCGACAAAAAGCATTAAATACGATGTATAAAAGGCAAGATGGAGAAGCAAAGACAGCGATGTCTAGTGCAGTCCCTGGTACGAGTGAACATCAAACAGGATTAGCTATGGATATTACATCTCAATCAGCTAAGTTTCAGTTAGAAACTGCTTTTGGGGAGACGAAAGAAGGAAAGTGGCTTTCTGAAAATGCCCATAAGTTTGGTTTTGTTATTCGATATACGAAAGCGAAAGAAGGGATTACTGGTTATCGTTATGAACCGTGGCATGTACGGTATGTTGGGAATCCGCAAGCTACATATTTATATGAAAACCAAATGACGCTTGAAGAAGTAACACAGTAATGAATTGAGGGGAGAGGGCTAAGATGGCGATGTTATATAAGAAAAAGGTACATGCATATATTACGAGAGAAAAAGAAGGGGTTATGCAACTACTCGTTTTTAAACATCGTGATATACGAGAGGCTGGTATCCAAGTGCCAGGTGGGACAGTAGATGAAGGGGAAACGTTAGAGGCAGCAATTTTACGTGAAGTACAAGAAGAGTCAGGACTACGCCATTTTTGTATCGAGGGCTTTCTTTCCGATTACATTATTTTTGTGAAAGAAAAAAAGGAATATCAAAAACGTCATTTTTTCCATATTTCATTATTAACAGATGTGAAAGATACGTGGGAGCATATAGTGAGTGCTGGTGAGGAAGACAAAGGTTTAGTATTTTGTTATGAGTGGGTTGATATTAACAAATGCCCTGAATTAGCAGGTAAACAAGGAGAGTTTTTACATTTGCTAGAAGAGGTATACGTAAAATAATAAAAAGAGTCTGGGGCGACAATGTGTTCGTTTCAGACTCTTTTTATTTCTCTGGAAATTAAAGGTTTTTTAACTGGTAAGTTGAAGTCCTTTAAAGGGATTGTAGTTATTTATGTGAGGAGCGGAGAAAATGAAAAGATAATAGATACGCGTCATCAATAAAAGGAGAATGAATATGGAAATCCAGTTTAATACATTATTGCAAAAAGAATTAACAATTCATGATATTCAAAAGGAAATGGAAGCTGGGCAGTTAACTTCAAAAGAACTAGTCATGTATTATCTTTATAGAATCGCAAAGTATGACCAAGACGGCCCGGAAATTAATTCAATTTTAGAAATTAATCCAGATGCTATCTTTATTGCAGAAGCATTAGATTATGAAAGAAAGACAAAAGGTGTAAGGGGTCTATTACATGGTATACCGGTTTTACTTAAGGATAATATTGAAACGAATGACTCAATGCATACAAGTGCAGGTACAATTGCCTTAGAACAAAATATAAGTAGTGAAGATGCATTTCTCGTAAAAAAACTGCGAGAAGCAGGAGCAGTGATAATAGGAAAAGCAAATATGACAGAGTTAGCAAATGGAATGTCTTTTGAAATGTGGGCTGGATATAGTGCGAGAGGTGGTCAAACAATCAATCCATATGGAACAGGCAAGGATGATATGTTTGTTGGAGGATCAAGTACAGGGTCTGCTATAGCAGTTGCTGCTAACTTTACTGTATTATCCGTTGGAACAGAGACGGATGCTTCTATTTTGAGCCCAGCTGTTCAAAACTCAGTTGTAGGTATTAAGCCGACTGTTGGGTTAATTAGTCGTAGTGGAATTATTCCTTTCACTTATTCACAAGATACAGCTGGGCCATTTGCAAGAACAGTAACAGATGCTGCTATTTTGCTAGGGAGTCTAACTGGGGTGGATGAGAAGGATGTAGCTACTCATAAAAGTGAAGGAATGGCATATCAAGATTATACAACTTACCTCGATGCTAACGGTTTAAAGGGGGCGAAGATTGGTGTGTTTAGCAATGCACCAAAAGAATATTACGAATCTGGTGAGTACGATGAAAAATTGTTTAAGGAAACGATCCAAGTATTACGTAGTGAGGGAGCGACAGTAGTAGAAAATATTGATATTCCTTCTTTTCACAGAGAATGGAGTTGGGGAGTTCCACTTTATGAGCTGAAGCATAGCCTGGATAACTATTTTTCTAAACTACCTTCTACTATTCCAGTACATTCTATTTCGGAGCTAATGGAGTTTAATAAAAACATAGCAGAAAGAGCTTTGAAATATGGACAAACTAAGTTAGAAAGAAAAAAAGATTTTCCTAATACGTTAAGAAATCCTGAATATTTAAAGGCAAGATTAGAAGATATATACTTTTCGCAAGAACAAGGTATTGATTTTGCATTGGAAAAATATAATCTGGATGCGATACTGTTCCCTTCTTATATAGGATCTACTATATGTGCGAAAGCAGGTTATCCGTCTATAGCAATACCGGCTGGATATATGAAAAGCGGAAGGCCTTTTGGAATTACGATTGCAAGTACTGCTTTTAGTGAAGGAATATTAATTAAACTAGCATATGCTTTTGAACAAGCGACAAAACATAGGGAAATTCCTCAATTGTCATGAATAGAATAAAACAAAGAGGACAGGAATTCCTGTCCTCTTTGTTTTATTGATTAAAGTGAAATATCTTTCTGCTCCGTCTTATGATATTTTAATAAGCTAAAAGACAAACAAGCAGAACATAAAATAAGAAAAGAAGCGATGATATAAATAGTACGAACACCGAAAATGTCAGTAATAATTCCAACGCTAAGCATAGAAAGGCCGGAAGCTGTCGAGATAAGTGCACCATGGGCTGTATACATCTTTGATAATAATGAAGGAGAGACACTTGATTGAAGAACTGTTGTTTGAGAAATATCTCTAATTTGATAACATGGTCCCATTAAAATGCAAAGAAATAGAGCGATAAATGCGTTGCTTGTAACACCATATAGAAACGTAAGGATGCTAAACATAAGAGAGCCTAATGCCATGGAGCGTATTAAATTATTTTGAATGTATGAACTCATTCTCCACGCTATTAGACCACCAATTAATGTACCGACATAGTAACTTGTATTAATATATCCCCACCATTCTTCACCTTTATGTAGAATAGTCGTTACATATGCCATCGTAATAGCACCAATCCATATTGTTCCTGCGAAAGTTTCAATTATGTCCATTAGTGTAACTGTGCGCAAAGAAGGGTGATGAAATAATAGTTTCCAGCCTTCTAATAAAGCGGTGCTTTTTGAAGAGGAAGGCTCTGTTACTCGTTCAGTATGTATGGAACGTAATGAAAAGTGTAATGCAACACATCCAAAAATCATCAGAATGTTATTAATCATGAGTGTAGAAGTAGCGCCAATGAGAAGAACTATAATACTTGTAAATGAATAAGCCGTCGCTTGTGCAATTTGTGTTGAAAATGAAAAGATACTATTTACTTTTACCAATTTTTCTTTTGGTGTTAGGCGTGGAAGGATGCTGTATAGTAATGGAGCACTCCACCCACTACATAATGAAATGAAAAAAATGAAAGTTAATAGAGCTAAAATGTTTGTGGATAAGACCGGGAATAAAATCATTAATAATAGCAAAAGAGCTGTTTTCAGCCATTGCAGAGTATATAGCAATGCATAAGATGGAAAACGATTCATTATAAGTGGTGCAGATGTGTTCGCGATAAGATTTGTGATTACTTGTAATAATGGAAAAAGAGCGGTAATTGTAGCTGATTTAGTTGTGATATAGATGTGAGTTGTAATAATCATTATGTATACAATGTCAGCAAGGGTAATACACATTTTGGAGCCTAAATAGAAAGCTAGTGAGCGTTTCGGCAATAAGAATACCACCTTCCAAAAAATAATGGTTTTTCAGTTAGAATAATTATAATTTTAAAAATATAATTTTGGAAGAATTAAATTTTTTGTCATTTTTTGAAAGGGATTTTCATGTATAATGAAGAATATATTAATATAGTATTTTATTAATGCTTGTTGTAACAGCGAATATATATAATAGCTTGTAGCAAACGCCCCTCTATGAGAAAGGGCGGATAAACCATTCTTTTCTTCATATACATATAGAAAATGAGAAAGAAAGTGAGGGTTGCATATGGCCGGATGGGTGATTTGGTTCATAATAGCAGGTATTTTATTTATCGCAGAAATGTTGTCGATTACGTTTTACATGCTTTGGCTTGGGATTGGGGCTGTTGTCGGAGGTCTTATTGCTTTGTTTGCTCCTGATGCACTATTTTTACAAGTTGTTGCTGGTGCGATTGTCAGTTTAACATTGACCTTCTTTACGAAAAGAATTTCAAAAAACTTACGAGAAGCAAAAGGTTTTACTGATACAGTAGATAAACTTGTTGGTAAAAAGGGAATTGTTATGCAAGCGATTACAAGTGAAGTGAACGGTATTGTGAAAGTGGATGGAGATACTTGGACAGCTATTTCGGATACTCCTATTGATGCTGGAGAAAAAGTCGTTGTTATAAAGAGGCATAGTACTATTTTACAAGTAAAAAAGGAGAGTGAATAAATATGGTAGTAGCATTAACGTTAACGATTATTTTCGCATTGATTGTCGTTGTATTTGTTGCATTGACGATTAAAATTATCCCACAGCAAAAAGTTGGGGTTATTGAAAGGTTTGGTAAATTTCAGCGCATTATGCACCCAGGATTAAATATTTTAATCCCGATTGTAGATCGCGTTCGTGTATATCATGATCTACGTATTCAACAAACGAATGTACCACCGCAAAAGGTAATAACGAAAGATAATGTACAAGTAGAAATTGATACAATTATTTTCTATCAAATTGTTGAACCAGAACTTGCGACATACGGTATTTCTAATTATGAATATGGTGTTCGCAATATTACTTCTGCAACTATGCGTCAAATTATTGGTAAAATGGAACTTGATGAAACATTATCAGGTCGTGAGAAAATTTCAACAGAAATTCGCTTAGCGCTTGACGAAGCAACAGAAAAATGGGGCGTTCGTATTGAACGTGTTGAAGTAGTAGATATTAACCCGCCAAAAGATGTGCAAGCATCGATGGAAAAACAAATGAAAGCAGAACGTAATAAACGTGCGATCATTTTAGAAGCGGAAGCTGCAAAACAAGATAAGGTTCTTCGTGCTGAAGGTGAAAAACAAAGTAAAATCTTGATGGCTGAAGGGGATAAAGAAGCACGTATTCGTGAAGCTGAAGGTATAAAAGAAGCAAAAGAATTAGAAGCGCAAGGGGAAGCAAGAGCGATTGATGAAATTGCAAAAGCAGAACAAAATCGAATTGAGTTACTTCGTGCAGCAGATTTAGATGAGCGCGTACTTGCTTATAAATCATTTGAATCATTGATTGAGGTTGCGAAAGGGCCAGCAAATAAAGTCTTTATTCCATCTAATGCAATTGAAACACTTGGTACACTTGGGGCAATCGGAGAAATCTTTAAAGAAAAACAAGCGAAGAAACTACCTTCAAATGATACAGGTAAAGAACAATAAGAATGAGAAAGAGAAATGGGATGCCATTTCTCTTTTTTTGTGCGTATATTACATAAAGCTTGTACATATTCATGTATAAAGAAGGTGATACAGTGAAAAAGTATGCAACTCGTATACATGGAAAGAAACTAATTTCATTACTCTTTTTATATGCACTAGTAGTAATTATTATTGCGTCGATTGTGACGTCACTTTTACATACAATGAAATCTTATTATGCGAATCAGTGGTTTGGAAAAGTATCGATGCAAGGTTTTGTTCAAATGATAGAAAGTGAGAATCATTACTATGGATATGATTATTTTAAAAAATATAAACGGGACTCAGTTGGAAGTTTACTATTCTCTATCGCGACGGATTTAAAAATTAAAGATTTAAGAACGTTTGTTGGTAAAGAAGTACCCGGTATGTCAAAATATTATTCTAACATTATCGTAGCTGGTGAAGGGACGAACTATACGAATATTCCTAATGAATCTAGTGTACCAATTGAAGAAGTAACGAAAGAACGAGAAGTAGCAAAAGACAAAGTTACAGAAGCGGAAAAGAAGAATCCAGTGCAAAAAAAGAACGGGACAAAAAAGGGAGAAAGCGCGGTATATATTTACCATACACATAGCTGGGAATCCTTCTTTCCGTTATTACCAGGGGCTACCGATCCATCGAGTCCAGATGTAAATGTGTCCTTATTAGGGAACCGTTTTAAGGAGCAACTTGAAGGACAAGGAATTCCAGTAATTCATGATAAAACGAATATGGGTGATTTACTAGCAAGTAAAAAATGGAAATGGTATCAGTCGTATACAGCATCTCATGAATATGTAAAAGAAGCATTAGCACAAAATAATAAAATTGCGTTTCCGATTGATATACATCGTGATGATCAGCGAAAGAAAGTAACAACAAAAGTCATTAACGGGAAATCGTATGCAAGATTATATTTTATTATTGGGATGGAAAACGAAGGGCGTGCTGAAAATGAAAAAATCGCAAGGGCGATCAATAGCTATTTAGATGAAAACTATTACGGATTAAGTAGAGGGATTTTTCCGAAGTATAAAAAAGATGGAAATGGGATTTATAACCAAGATTTATCTAAAAACGCAATATTAATTGAAGTTGGTGGTGTGGATAATACGTTAGATGAACTATATAATACCATTGATGTGTTAACGGAAGCGTTTAGTAAGTATTATTGGAACAATGCGGAGAAAGTGAATGGGTGAGGAACGGGAAACTGTTCCTTTTTTGTGTTACTTAAAAAATTATTAGGATTTCATAATGTGAAATAAGAGAGGGATTGTACCTATTAAAATTGATATAATAATTGAAAATTCAGTCATCTAATAGAGTTTCTAAACTTTTTAGTATATTATTATGGGAAATTGGAGGGGAAAGAATGGCAATTAGAACAGGGGAACAGTATATTGAAGGATTGCGAAAAAGAAATCCTGAAATTTGGATTGGTGGAAGAAAAATAACGGATGTAGTAAATGAAGATGTTTTTCGCGAACCTATTTTACAAATTGCTAACTTATATGATATGCAGCACAATCCAGAATATCAAGATAAGATTACTCATATATGCGAAGAGACAGGCGAAAGGGTCTCAAATGCCTTTTTAGTGCCAAAAAATTATGAGGATTTAAAAGCACGTCGTGAATTATTTGAAGTATGGGCAAAAGCTACCTTCGGTTTAATGGGAAGAACACCAGATTTTTTAAATGTAACAGTGACTTCAATGGCAAGTAATTCTTGGTTTTTTGAGAAGTTCAATCCAGAATGGGGAACGAATATAAAGAATTATTATAAACATATACGGGATAATGATTTATTTTTAACACATGCGATTATTAATCCGCAAAATGATCGTAGTAAGGCTTCTCATCAACAAGAAGATGAAACGATGCATTTAGGTGTAGTAAGTGAAACAGCAGAAGGGATGTATGTTAGTGGTGCTAAAATGTTAGCGACACTTGCTCCAATTACAGACGAGGTAATTATATATTCCTATCCAAGTTTTAAGCCAGGTGATGAACGTCATGCAATCTCTTTTGCAGTACCAATTGATGCACCAGGACTAAGAGTTCTTTGTCGTGAGCCAATGCAAGATGGAAAACGTTCTTTATTTGATCATCCTCTTGCATCAAGGTTTGAGGAAATGGATGCATTACTAGTATTTCATAATGTGTTTATCCCATGGGATAAAGTATTTATTTATCAAAATATAGAAGCTGGGAATCAATTGTATCCTAAAACGGGAATTGGTCATCAACCAGCGCATCAATCTGGAGTAAGAGGATTAGTAAAGCTTTCTTTCGCTGCTGAAGTAGCTATGAAATTAGCAGATTCGATAGGAGTAGATGGATTTTTGAATGTACAAAACCAGTTAGCAGAGCTTATGCAAGATGTAGAAACGATACGTGCGCTCTTACAAGTAGCTGAGTATGAATATGAAACGAATCCATATGGAGAAGTTATTCCTGCAAGGTTGCCACTTGATACGATACGCAGTTTATTACCTAAAATGTATCCACGTGCAATTGAGATTATTCAAACTATTGGTGCTGGTGGATTATTAATGTCACCCACAGGTGCAGATTTTATGAATCCAGAAATTCAAGACGATATGGAAAAATACTATATCGGGCGTGAAGGAGTATCTTCTGAGGAACGAGTTCGTTTATTTAAATTAGCATGGGATTTATGTGGAGAAGCTTTTGGACAACGGTTATTACAATATGAGCGTTATTATTCTGGAGATCCGGTGCGTAAAATGGGAATGTTTTATAATGCGTACAAAAAACAACAAACGTTTTCCCTAGTAAACAATGCTTTGCAATCAAGTTCATCTGAAGGTGCTTTAAGTTAAATAAAAATGTTTGCGCTTACATTTTTATTTGGAAAAGGAAGGAGCAACAGATGATAACAAGAATTTTACTGTTAGGATGTAAATCTTCTTATATTTTTAACAACATCTAAAACTAGAGAACTGTAACTGGAATAGGGGAGGTAAATGATTTGATCGCTTCTATCAGTAAAATTTGTAAAATTCTAAATTGTTTTACGAGTGATGAGCCTGTACTAGGTAATTCTGAAATAGCGGAAAAACTAAATATGAATGCAAGTACGGTTCATCACCTTGTTCGTACGTTGTGTGCAGAAGGAATGCTCATTCAAGATGAGCAAAGAAAATATAGATTAGGCTGGAAATTGTTAGAGTGGGGAAACCAGGTTATGTTTCAGCAAGAGATTTATAGCGGAGCAATTCCACTTGTAGAAGAGCTGGTTAGAAATTTTAATGGGACTGTGCATATTGGTATGTATGATCGTGGTGATGTCGTATTTATTTTGAAAGTTTCATCAAGGGAATCAGTTCAAATTTCAACACATGTTGGATCAAGAGAGCCTGCATATTGTACAAGTACAGGGAAAGTGTTGCTTTCGTTTCATTCATCTTCATTAGAATGTACGTCAGAAAAAGAACTTTTACGACGAGCCCCTAATACAATTACTTGCGTGAAACAATTTCAAGTGGAGTTACAGAAGATTCGTAAACAAGGATATTCAATTAGTGATAATGAAAATGAACATGGACTATATGGAATTGCTGCTCCAATTCGATCTTATACTGGCAGAACTATTGCGGCGCTTAATATTGTTGGTCCCATATCATATATGCAGGGAAGTAAACGTGAAATCATAATTCAAAGTGTGATGAATACAGCAAATTTGATTTCAAAGGAATTTGGTTATTTAGAAATCTAACTCTAGAAGAAGAGAGATGAGAATCATTTATATACATGAGCAGTGTATACCTGAATTAACGAAATCAATTGTTACAATTGGTGCTTTTGATGGTGTACATAAAGGCCATCAAACTGTTATTAAAAATGCTGTTGAGAAGGCAAAGGAATTAAAGATAACAAATGTTGTGTATACATTTGATCCACCACCACGTTTTTATTTTCAAGGGGCGCAAATATTAACAGCCATTGAAGAGAAGGTGAGCGAATATCTTCAACAAGAATTAGAAATTATGTATGTCATGGAGAGTTGCAAAAGTCTAGCTCTTTACTCGGTTAGTCTTTTAAAACGATATAAATAGAAGGAATAAAGAGGAGGAAATAATATGTCTAAAACATTGCAATCTTTTAATTTACTAAAATGGATTGATGAGAATAAGGAGTTATTGAAGCCGCCAGTAAATAATAAAGTTATTTGGCAAGATTCGGAATTTATCGCCATGATATTAGGTGGTCCAAATAGAAGACGTGATTTCCACGTAGATCCTTCAGATGAATTTTTCTATCAAATTAAAGGTGAATGTTATGTGGAGTGTATTACAGAGGAAGGTAAGCGGGAAGTCGTCACAGTAAAAGAAGGGGATGTATTTATGCTGCCAGCAATGGTACCACATTCACCACATCGTGTTGCTAATACATTTGGGCTAGTAATTGAAAGAAAACGTAGCCAAGGAGAACTTGAGGATTTCGTTTGGTTCTGTGACGAGTGTAATCATGAAATGCATCGTGTACGTGTTCAATTAAATGATATCGAAAAACAAGTAAAAGAAGCAATTCATAGTTTTAATTCAAATAAGGAAATTCGAGCGTGTAAGAACTGCGGTCACATTATGCCAGAAGAAGTGGAGGAATGGAAGTGCGAATAGATTTTCATACACATATTATTCCTGAAACTTTTCCGGATTTTGAAGAGAAGTTTGGTGGCGGTCGTTGGCCGATATTAAATCGGACTTGTACATGTGGTGCAAGTATTATGGTTGGAGGTAAAAACTTTCGTGACGTTACAGACCAAGTCTGGTGCCCTAAGAAAAGAATTGAAGATATGGACCGTGAAGGTGTAGATATTCAAGTTTTATCGCCAATCCCTGTTACATTTTCGTATTGGGCAAAACCAGAGGAAGCCGAAAGTATGGCACGTATTCAAAATGATTTTATTGCAGAAACAGTTTCAGCACATCCAGATCGTTTTGTAGGGTTAGGAACAGTTCCGATGCAAGATGGAGAAACTGCAATTCGTGAAATGGAGCGTTGTATAACGGAATTAAATTTACATGGTATTGAAATTGGCACAAACGTAAATGGTAAAAATTTAGATGATCCATCGTTTATTGAATTCTTTCGAATGGCTGAAAAATGGCAAGTTCCGATTTTTATTCATCCATGGGAAACATTAGGGCGCGATAGAATGCCACATCATAATTTTATGTATACAGTTGGGATGCCAAGTGAAACAGCACTTGCGGCAGCTACACTAATATGTAGTGGGATAATGGAGAAATTTCCACGGTTAAAGGTTTGTTTTGCACATGGGGGAGGGTCTTTCCCATATATTTTGCCAAGATTAGATCAAGGATGGAAAGTATGGCCACATTTACGGCTGACTACATACCCTCCTAGTTATTATGCAAAGAAATTTTATTTTGATTCTTTAAATTATGATCCTATTAATTTGAAATATATGATTGAAAGATTTGGACATGAAAAGATTTTCATGGGTTCAGATTATCCATTTTTATTGCGAGAAGTTGATCCGGGAAAAGTGATTGATGAAACAGTCGGTTTATCGGAGGAACAAAAAGCAGCGATGCTTGGGGGGAATGCTGCGGGATTTTTAAATATTGATATAAAGAAACGAGGTGTAGCATATGCAGAGATTACAAACACCTGAGAGCAAATTAAGTGAGTTAGGAATCACACTACCAGCTATCCGCCCAGCAGTTGGAAATTATGTGAGTTGTGTAAAAGTAGGTAACTTATTGTTTACTGCTGGACAAGGGGTAGATGAGTATCATGGGAAATTAGGAAAGGATATTTCAATTGATGAAGGATATAAAGCAGCAAGACAATCAATGTTGAATTTATTGAGTGTTGTGAGAAACGAACTAGGTGATTTAAATAAGGTGAAACAAGTTGTAAAGCTGCTTGGTTTTGTAAATAGTACGGAAGATTTTATTAATCAGCCAAAAGTAATGAACGGGGCATCTGATGTATTAGTAGATATTTTTGGGGAAAAGGGAAAACACGCCCGATCTGCAGTCGGTATGGCTCAATTACCTAATAACACAACAATTGAAATTGAGATGGTTTTAGAAATTGAGGAATAGGAGGTAAGGAAGGTGAACAAAGAATTATTAGCTGACAAAATGAAAGTAAAAGATGCGAAATTGTTTATTGATGGACAATATGTGGATTCCATATCTGGCGAAACATTTGATACGTTCAATCCAGCGACGAATAGAAAGCTTGCTTCTATTGCAAAGGCAAATGAAGAGGATACAAAAAGAGCAATTGATGTGGCAGAACGTACATTTAAAAGCGGCATTTGGAGTAAAATTCCTGTGGAAGAGCGGTCGAATATTTTATGTAAAATGTCAGATTTGATTATGGAAAGAGTGGATGAACTAGCGTATATAGAAACTCTTGATGTTGGGAAACCGATTAAAGAAAGTAAAGGATTCGATATACCACGTTCGGCTCATAATTTTCGCTTCTTTGCTGAAATGGCTAAATATATGGTGCATGAGCATTATGACAAACATAACTTTATGTCATATGCAAAGTATGCTCCCGCGGGAGTGACCAGTTTAATCATTCCTTGGAATTTGCCATTTATGCAAATGACGTGGAAAGCATCAGCTGCACTTGCTTCTGGTAATACTGTTGTTGTCAAACCAGCCTCCTATACTCCATTAAGTGCAGTTATGCTCGGTGAAATTGCAAATGATGCAGGACTACCTCCAGGTGTACTTAATATTATTACAGGTCCAGGGAATACTGTCGGGACAAAAATGACAACACATCCAGCTGTAAGAAGAATTTCATTTGTTGGAGAAAGTAATACAGGAAAAACAATTATGCGTAATGCATCAGAAAACTTAATACCTGTTTCGTTAGAATTAGGGGGTAAATCAGCAAATATCGTATTTGAAGATGCAGATTTAGATGAAGCGGTACAAGGATCGATTGAAGCTATTTATCGGAACCAAGGAGAAATTTGTTTAGCTGGTTCAAGATTACTTGTGCAAGAAAGTGTATATGAACAGTTTTTAGAGAAATTTGTAGCGGCTGTAAAAAGAATAAAAGTGGGAGATCCTCTTTCTGAAGATACAGATATGGGAGCGCTTGTATCAAAATCTCATTTAGAAACAGTTGATCGTTATGTAGAAATAGGAATTTCAGAAGGGGCAAAATTAGCCTATGGTGGAAAAAGAGTGGAGAGTCTAGTAGAAGGAAACTTTTATGAACCTACTATTCTATATGATGTCGATAATAGTATGCGTGTAGCGCAAGAAGAGATATTTGGCCCAGTTCTAGTTGTTATTCCATTTAAAACGGAAGAGGATGCAATTCGCATTGCGAATGATTCCATTTATGGACTAGCTGGAGTTGTTTGGACAAATAATCTTAGACGAGCGCAACGAGTGGTTTCACAAATCGATTCAGGCTTACTTTGGATTAATTGTTGGTATGTTCGAGATTTACGTACTCCATTTGGCGGTTCGAAGGCGAGTGGGATTGGTAGAGAAGGTGGACGTCATAGTTTCGAATTTTATACGGAAGCTAAGACGGTTACGATGAAATTATAAAGGTGATGTTTTAACTTAAAGTTCAAAGCTCCCATCTGACATTTATGGAAATAAAATAGTTAGGTGGGGGCTAGTTATCATGTCATTGATTGGGGATATATAAATTTAAAAAATGAGGTGAAAGCAATTGTTAATTAAAGAATTAGCTGATGAACTATTACAAGCTGAAAATTCACGAGTAGGGATACCTCCTTTTACTGAGAGATATGCTAATTTATCTGTTGAGGATGCTTATAATATTCAGCTTGAAGTAGTAGAAAGAAAGTTGGAGAATGGGCGTTGTGTAATTGGAAAGAAAGTTGGACTTACGAGTGTTGCGATGCAGCAGATGCTTGGGGTAAATGAACCAGATTATGGACATTTACTAGATGATATGAAGATAGAAAATGGTAGTGAAATTTCAATAAGTTCCTTTGTATCTCCCAAAATAGAGGCAGAAATAGGGTTTGTTTTAGCAGAAGACTTAAATGGGCCTAATATTACATATGTTGACGTACTAATGGCGACGAAATATGTAGTGCCTACACTTGAAATTATTGATAGTCGAATTGCTGATTGGAAAATTCGGCTTGCTGATACAGTGGCGGATAATGGATCGTCGGCAAAAGTTGTAATTGGTGATACATTCTCTAGTGTTGATAAAGTAGATTTACGTACAACCGGAATGACACTTTATAAAAATAAGAGTTTAATTGCAACGGGTGCTGGTGCGGCTGCATTAGGGCATCCTGCGCAAGCTGTTGCTTGGCTAGCTAATAAACTTCATGAGTTTAATATTGGATTAAAAGCAGGGGAGTTAATTTTACCAGGTGCGTTATCTGGTGCAGTCTCAGTAAATAGTAAAGATAGTATTCAAGCTGATTTCGGTTCACTCGGATCGGTTTCTGTTACCTTCATATAGATTAAAGGATTGAAAAAGGAGGGATAGATGTGGAGAAAGTAAAGGTAGCTATTATTGGATCAGGTAATATTGGCACGGATTTAATGTATAAATTAAGAAAAAGTGAAGTCATAGAGCTGAATGCCATGATCGGAATAGATTCGGAATCGGATGGTTTAAAGCGAGCAAAAGAAGCGGGATACGAGGTTTTTGATAATGGAATACAAGCAATTATTGATAATCCAAGTTTAGCTGATATTGTATTTGATGCAACTTCAGCTAAAGCACATAGTTATCATGCAAAAGTATTAGGAGAACTTGGAAAAATAGTAATTGACTTAACACCTGCTGCATATGGACCGTTCGTTTGCCCTGCTATACAAAATAATAATTTTGTAGATAAGCAAAACGTTAATATGATTACGTGCGGGGGACAAGCAACGATTCCGATTGTTTATGCTATTAATGAGGTAGCAAATGTTACATATGCAGAGATAGTTGCTACAATTTCAAGTTTAAGTGCTGGTCCAGGTACACGGGCAAATATTGATGAGTTTACTATTACCACAAAGCGTGGAATTGAAGAAGTTGGTGGAGCAGACAGCGGGAAAGCACTTATTATATTAAATCCTGCAGACCCGCCTATTTTAATGAGAGATACAGTATATTGTGAAGTTGAAAATATGGATGAATTTTCTATCCAAGAAGCTATTTATAAGATGGTTGAAGTAGTGAAGCGATATGTTCCGGGTTATTCTTTAAAACAAGAGCCGATGTTTGATGGGAATCGAGTAACTGTATTTTTAGAGGTTGAAGGAGCTGGAGATTATTTTCCCCCTTATGCCGGTAATTTAGATATTATGACAGCGGCGGCATTAAAAGTAGGTGAAGAATTTGCCGTGCAAATCATTTCGGAGAAGAAAAGAGGTGTAATGAATGAGGCGAAATAGTGAAATGCCAGTGAAAATAACGGAAGTTTGTTTACGTGATGGAAGCCATGTAATGAAACATCAATTTACAGAAGAACAAGTTCGATCTGTTACAAGGGCATTAGATGAGGCTGGTATGCATTATATCGAAGTGAGTCATGGGGATGGCTTAGGAGGATCCACATTACAATATGGAAAGTCGTTAGTTAATGAAATGAAGCTGATTGAAGCAGCGGTAGATGAGTGTAAACAAGCTAAAGTAGCTGTTTTATTAATTCCCGGCATTGGAACGATCTATGAATTAAAGCAAGCTGCAAGTATTGGTGCGAAAATTGTTCGTGTAGCAACGCATGTAACAGAAGCTGATGTTTCAGCTCAGCATATTCAATTTGCGCGTGAGTTAGGAATGGAAGTATGCGGTTTTTTAATGATGGCACATTCTGCACCGGTTGAAAAGTTAGTAGAACAAGCAAAGCTTATGGAAGGTTATGGTGCAGAAGCAGTTTATGTAACAGATTCAGCGGGGGCTTTATTGCCTCATGAAGTACGTGAACGTATCCGTGCTTTGCGTCAATCTTTAAATATTGAAATTGGTTTCCATGGTCATAATAACCTTTCTGTTGCAGTAGCGAATACAGTGGCGGCAATTGAAGAAGGTGCGACACGTATTGACGGAAGCGTGCGGTGTCTTGGAGCTGGAGCTGGAAATGCCCAAACAGAAGTATTGCTCGCTGTTTTAGATCGTATCGGATATAAGCTAGATATAGATTTATATAAGATGATGGACTTGGCTGAGGATGTTGTTGCGCCTTTATTGCCAGCACCACAAGAAATTCAAAAAGGTAGTCTTGTAATGGGATATGCTGGTGTATACTCTAGCTTTTTATTACATGCTGAAAGAGCGGCAAAACGATTTAATGTAGATGCCCGTGATATTTTAATAGAACTGGGGAAAAGAAAAGTAGTTGGAGGACAAGAGGATATGATTTTAGATGTAGCGGCAGAATTAGCAAAGATAAAAATGGGGGTGTAACATATGGCTTTAGTGAAAGGGGCAGATTTAGAAATTATTGACTATTTACTTCAAGCTGAAAAGGAAAGGAAAGAAGTAGTAAAAGTAACGGATAAGCACCCAGATTTAACAGTAGAGGATGCTTATAAATTACAAAAATGTTTAATTGAACAGAAAATGAACGAAGGTTCTAAAAGAGTTGGTGTGAAACTTGGGTTAACGAGTAAAGCAAAACAACAAATGATGGGTATTGATGAAGCGATATACGGATATTTATTGGAAGATATGTTAGCGTTCGAATGGGAGCCATTGCAATACGAAACATTGATTCATCCAAAAGTAGAACCAGAGATTGCTTTTTTAATAGGTGAGGATTTACAGGGAACGAATGTGACAGCAGATGATGTATTAAAGGCAACAAAATATGTTGCGCCAGCTTTAGAGATTATTGATAGCAGGTATTTAAATTTTAAATTTACATTACCTGATGTAATAGCAGATAATTGTTCATCTTCAAAGTTTTTATTGGGAAGTAGATGGATGGATGCTAAAGAAATAGACTTAGCTAGTGTAGGGATGGTTATGTCGAAAAATGGTAAGATTGCTACAACTGGAACGGGGGCAGCAGTGCTGGGACATCCAGCAGAGGCAATTGCTTGGGCGGTAAATAAACTTGGTTTACAAAATGAAGGATTTAAAAAAGGTGATATTGTATTAAGTGGAGCATTATCTGAAGCGATTGCATTTAAAGCAGGAGATTCCATAATTGCACAATTTGATGATTTAGGAAGTGTAGCGATGTTTTGTGAATAAATAGTAAAGTGAGAGATAAAAATGCCAATTATACAAATTCAAATAATAGAAGGTAGAAAGCAGGAGCAAATTCAAAATCTAATATTTGATGTTACAGAGGCAGTTGCGAAAAACTTAGATGTAGATGTTGGACGAGTGCGTGTTTTAGTGAATGAAATCCCGAGTTCACATTGGGGAGTAGGAGGAAGGTCTAAAGCTAGTTTAGATGAAAAATAGGTGTTAACAAAAGCAATTTTCATTCATTTTAGAATGGGGATTGCTTTTGTTATTTTGAAAATTTTTAATAATATGTTAAAATCTAATCTTGGTTTTAAGTTGATAAGGGGGAATAAGCATGCAAATACTACTAATACGCCACGGAGAATCAGAAGCCGACATTTTAAATGTACATGAAGGACGAGCTGACTTTGAATTAACAGAAAAGGGAAGACAGCAAGTACAAAGACTTGTACAGAAAGTGAAAGCGGATTTCCCGCCAGATTTCATTTGGGCAAGCACATTAAAACGTGCTCGAGAAACGGCTGAAACATTAGCGGAAGAAATCGGATGCCCAATTCAACTAGAAGAAGAATTAATGGAGTTTAATAATGGAGTACAAGCCGGTTTATCCTTTGAAGAAGCGAAAAAATATCCAGAGCCAAAATTTCTCCATGATCGTTTTGAAAACGGGGAATCATTTATTGAATTTAGAATGAGAATAGAAGGAATCTTTTCTAAAATCGTGACAGAGAATACATATGACCGAATTGCAATTGTTGCACACGGTGGTGTAATAAATAGTATTTTACGAGCGTTTTTCCAAATGCCAATTAGCATGGACTATTATTTTAAAATGGGAGATACGGGAATTAGCTTGATTGAACTTACGGATAAACAGAAAACTATTCATTTTATAAATGATACAAATCATTTAGATAGGATGTAAGAGGATATGTACAAAGTTGTATTTATTGATGTTGACGGTACTCTTTTAAGCGAGATTGATAGAAGTATGCATGAAAGCACAAAAGAAGCGGTACAAAGGTTAATAGATAAAGGAATTCACGTAGTTGTTACAACAGGGAGACCATATAGTTTATGCTTACAATTTAAAGAGCTGGGCATAAATACGTTTATTTCTGCAAATGGTGCACATATAAAATGTGCTGATGAAGTTGTACATAAATCGGTACTTTCAAGTGAAATTGTTCATGATATTTCAAGTTTTGCTGAATTACATGGTCATAGTGTTTCTTATTTTACAGAAGAATTTGTAATGAATGGTATTGCCTCAGAAGACGAACGTGTAATACGAGCATTAAATGAAACGTTAAATTTAGAACATTATCCTGACAAAATTAGAAACTTATCAGAAGAGATTTATTGTGTATGTCTGTATGCTGATGAAACAGAAGCTCAAAAATTCTTTGAAAGATATCCAGCACTTACGTTTGAACGTTTTCATGGTTACGTTATGAATGTGTTGGAAGATAATAAAGTATCGAAGCTAACTGCAATTCAAAAGGTATTGGAACATCTAAAAATTTGTAAGTCAGAAGCAATTGCATTCGGAGATGGTGGGAATGATATTGAGATGTTACAGTATGTAGGATTAGGAATTGCGATGGGGAATGGCGGAGAAGAGTTAAAAACAAGGGCAGATTTCGTTACAAAGAAGGCGAGTGAAGGTGGTATTTTATTTGCCTTAGAGAAGTTTCATGTCGTCTAACATACCTTTATTGAAATAAAGGTATGTTAGGATCTTTAATGTGCTCGCACAATAAAATATGAATTTGTCCGCGATGATGATAAAAGTGTGCAACGATTTCAAGCAACCATTCGAATCGAGAATAAGAAATACCCCAATAAGCAGTCATAATTTCCGCTAACTCTTCATTGGAATAGGATAAGAAAGTTTTAGAAAGTAGTTCGTACCCTTTTATCATCATTTGTTGCATTTGAGTAATCGTTTTTGGTGTTTGTTCTATATAAAAGGTATGTAACTCTTTTTCCGAAATACCATTTAATACGAGCAAATCCGCATGGAAAATAAGGGGAAGATGTGTATACATTTCAAATAATGAACGCTTTGATTCAATCGGTTTTATTATTAAATCACTTTCAGTATATTGGTTCAGTATTTGAATAGAAGTATCGACAGCAACTTTAAGTTGGTGCAACGCAGATTGTACAAACATTGTAATTCTCCTCATCTCCGTATATAATAGTTTCTTAAGGGTATTATATCATACTCAAAATTCCGAAAATTCTAGTAGTTTGACTAGCATATTGAAAAGTATTATATTGTAAAAGGTCATATGAAACGTGAAATAGAATGGAATGTAATTATTGAGTTAGGAGTTAGACCAATGAGCTTGAAATATGGAAGAGATACAATTGTTGAAGTTGACTTAAATGCTGTAAAACATAATGTAAAAGAATTTAAAAAACATGTGAATGATGAAAATATTACAATGATGGCTGCTGTAAAAGCGAATGGGTATGGCCATGGAGCAGTTGAAGTTGCCAAGTCTGCTATCGAAGCAGGAATAAACCAACTTGCAGTTGCATTTGTAGATGAAGCAATAGAATTAAGAGAAGCTGGAATCACTGTCCCGATTTTAATTTTGGGCTATACATCAGTAGCAGCTGTGGAAGATGCAATTCAATATGACGTTATGATGACTGTTTATAGAATTGAAGATTTACAAAGTATAAATGAAATTGCAAACCGTCTTCAAAAGAAAGTACAAATTCAAGTGAAAATTGATACAGGAATGAGTCGTATCGGTTTACAAGAAGAAGAAGTGAAACCATTTTTAGAAGAATTAAACCGTATGGAGTATGTGGAAGTGGTAGGAATGTTTACACATTACTCTACCGCTGATGAAACTGATAAAGCATATACGAATATGCAAACAGGTTTATTCGAAAAAGCTGTAAATACAGCAAAAGAATTGGGAATTCATTTTCCATATATTCATAGTTCAAACAGTGCAGGATCAATGGAACTTAGCAACACATTTCAAAATATGGTTCGTGTCGGTATTGGAATCTATGGAATGTATCCTTCGAAAGAAGTTGATCATACTGTTGTAGCGTTAAAACCAGCGTTGTCTTTAAAATCAAAAGTAGCTCATGTTAAACATGCGAAGAAAAAACGTGGTGTTAGTTATGGAAATACGTATGTAACAACGGGTGAAGAATGGATTGCAACTGTCCCGATTGGTTATGCGGATGGTTATAATCGTCAGTTGTCTAATAAAGGACATGCACTAATAAACGGAGTTCGAGTACCTGTTATTGGCCGTGTTTGTATGGATCAGCTTATGCTAGATGTTACGAAAGCAATGCCAGTACAAGTTGGAGATGAAGTTGTATTCTATGGTAAACAAGGCGAAGAAGAAATTGCGGTAGAAGAAATAGCAGATATGTTAGGGACAATTAACTATGAAGTTACATGTATGTTAGACAGAAGAATTCCACGTGTTTATAAAGAAAATAATGAAATGACTGCTGTTGTAAATATATTAAGAAAAAACTGAATCGTTCTGATTCAGTTTTTTTATTTTTCACAAATAAAAAATGTTCTATTTGTACCATGTAGTTGAATGTTTTTAAATCCTACAGATTCCAATGAAGAAATTATTTCTTCATTGGAGTAACAAGCTTCCTCAAAAGAAAAGTCACTTCTTTTCCAATTAGCATTTATGTCATGCCTAAATAGTATAAAGTTCATTTCTGCTTTTTTTCTTTCAATGTCATAAGTAGAGTTTATCGTACAGACATATTTTTGTTCTGAAATGTGAAAGGACGCACTCCAACTTTCAAGAAAACCTTTCTCCATATTCATATCAAATGCAAATGTACCTCCATCATATAATGCTAAATAAACATGATGGAAAGTGTTTTTTAGCTCATCTAATTTCATTATATGATTTAAGCTATCACCGGCTGAAATGACATAGTGGAATTTCTCATTCACTTTGAAAGAGCGTGCATCATCGACGGTGAAGGATGCATCTGGCGCGTTTTGACGTGCGTGTTCAATCATTTGAGCAGAACCATCTATACCAGTTACTATAAAATTATTATCAATTAGTTTCCTAGTAAGATGTCCAGTCCCGCAGCAAAGGTCTAATATACGGGAGTGGGAAGCTGCATCTTGTAAAATGAATTTATGATAGGCTGGATAAGAGTGTTCTGCAAAATGTCCCCAATGTTTATTATAGATGTCTGCAAAAACATCATAATCAGAATAAATTAGTTTTTTAGACATATGTATGCTCCTCAAAATTCATTAAATTATAATAGTCATGCTTCGTTTTAATTTCAAAACCACATTGTGTATATAGTTTTAAAGCATTGTTATTTTTCGTTTCGACGTCTAATTCAATTGTTGAAATCCCTTCTGTAATAAGTGTATGTACCATATAACTAAGAATATCTTTACCATATCCTTTACCTTGATAAGAAGGATGAACTGCGAATCCTGATAGTGTAGTAGATTGCCCTTGCTCAGAAACTGTAATCGTTCCTATCACTTTTTCATCGATAAGGGCACTGTAAACTTGATGGGAAGGTGAATTCATCATTTTCTGTAACCATGTAGCGGTATTTTCTACAGAATCTCCAAAGGCTTTACTGGAAATTTCAATAAGATTAAGAAGTGATTCTGAAGATGCAAGAGTGAGCTGTATAGTATTCTTTGTTGTTTTTTGCACTTCTTTTGCTTTGAACTCCATACTATATTCACTATATAAATAAGGTAACTTCATTTGTTTTGCAAATTCTTTCCCAGAAGCAGAATCCCCATTCATAATAAGAAGAGCTTCATCTGCCTCCCTTATTCGTATTTCTTTCATTGCGGTTTGTAAAAGAGTGGTGCCTATATGTTGTTTCCTATAGTTCGGATGGACAAACCCTATTAACTCCAGTTTTGTCGGTCTTTCAAAGTCATACATACTTAATGCACTGATTAATTGTGTATTATCATAAAATAGAAAATCATTTATCTTTTCTTTATTACGAGCAGTTAAAAAGTTTACATGTAAATCTGACGAGTAATCAATTTGATCGTGTTGTCCGCAAATATGAGATAAATCTTTCATTTGCTGAATTTCGTTTGCTGTTAAAGATTTCTTTTTTTCAATATTCATTTCATAATCCCTCTCATTCGTATTTAAAAATAGGATGGATGACTTAGCCACTTTTCTAACTCCACATTACCCTGAACAGATAATAAGCGATATAAATATCGATAGGGTTGTCTACATTCTTTAAGACGAGGAATGGGCATAATGGTTTCGTAACCTTGTTTAAAAGCATGAGCCTCTTTTTCTGTAAATACATATTCTAAGCCGATGAAATCAAACTCTCGAGGAGCAACTGCATAGGCTTCTGTATCTACTAAACCCGTAATAGTTGTACCATCTGATAAAAACTGAGTAGGGTCCATATCAATTAAAACGAGTGTAGCTTCCTTTGGTGCTGGCAAGGAAGAGAGTTGTGACTCAAAAGTATGAAATGCGTTATGGATGCCCGCGTTATCGGAATAGAACCTATTTACAAGATCTTTACTGACTTTTAATATGTGAGACTTAAATTCTTCTAGTGAAATGTGGAAAGTACTTGATGGGTTTCCTATAAACTCTGCTTGAAACGAATGAATCTCTGCTAGTCCTTTTCCAAGGCTGAATAAAATAGAATCAGGTTGTCCGATAAATGATTGCAGTGTACTTCCGGTTAGTTTTTCGACGATTACATACTCTTGGCCATTTAAAATATGTTTTTGTAAAATAGTAGGGATTGGTAAGGTAGTATGCTTTTTCAATAATGCGTGTATTGTTTCTAAATAATGTACGTTCCTTGGATCAATTCCAAAAAGGTTTTTACATCCCCACCAAAAATCATTGCTAGGCTCTTCAGTCATTTTTGAGGAACGAACAATAACTTCTTCAGATGCTGTTTTAACAAGAAATACATCGCTTGCATGATCTTCATAACCTGGGTGTAAAGTTTGAACAGATAAGATAGATGAAGTGAATAGTTGTTGTAGCATGAAGGTGCTCCTTTTTTCTGTAAATTCCATAAATTCATTATATAACAAAATATGTACTAAGTGGATAATGATAGGGAAAACATAGAACTTAAATAAATCTATTGTGAGAAATTGGTGTGGAAATTATATTTTTCTAGTTTTGTATGAATTATCAAAATAATGTTTTTGATGATACACCTGTAAAAATGCCTGAATGTAAATCTCGTATTTTTCAGTAAATGAAGAGTTCAGCGTACTTGTATGAGGATTATAATGTAGGTTTTGAAAAATATTTCTCAATAATAAAATGAAGAGAAAAATATGAAGAAGTAGAATAGATTCCTTTATAATAGTTTTAAATTAATTAACATGATTAATTATTAATTATATTAGATAGGAGAGAATATTATGGCAAATGTACTCGTAATAAATTTCCCTGGAGAAGGTCATATTAATCCGACTTTAGCTATTGTTAGTGAGTTAATTCAGCGAGGGGAAACAGTTGTTTCGTATTGTATTGAAGATTATAGAAAGAAGATTGAAGCAACAGGTGCAGAATTCCGAGTGTTTGAGAATTTTCTCTCTCAAATTAATATTATGGAACGAGTAAATGAAGGTGGGAGTCCTTTGACGATGCTATCTCATATGATTGAAGCATCAGAGCGTATTGTGACTCAAATTGTAGAAGAAACAAAAGGCGAAAAATACGATTACTTGATATACGATAATCATTTTCCAGTAGGACGTATTATAGCGAATGTTTTAAAATTACCTAGTGTTTCTTCCTGTACAACATTTGCTTTTAATCAGTACATTACTTTTAACGATGAACAAGAATCAAGACAAGTAGATGAAACGAATCCATTATATCAATCTTGTTTAGCGGGAATGGCAAAATGGAATAAGCAGTATGGTATGAAATGTAATAGTATGTATGATATTATGAATCATCCTGGTGATATTACTATTGTATATACTTCAAAAGAATATCAGCCGCGGTCAGATGTATTCGATGAATCGTATAAGTTTGTCGGTCCATCAATTGCTGCTCGAAAAGAAGCAGGCAGCTTTCCTATTGAAGATTTAAAAGATGAAAAAGTGATTTTCATTTCTATGGGAACAGTTTTTAATGAACAACCTGGGCTATATGAAAAATGTTTTGAAGCGTTTAAAGATGTAGAAGCGACAGTCGTATTAGTTGTTGGTAAGAAGATAAATATAAGTCAATTTGAAAACATTCCGAATAACTTTAAGTTGTATAATTATGTACCACAATTAGAAGTATTACAGCATGCTGATGTATTCGTGACACATGGTGGTATGAATAGTTCGAGTGAAGCACTATATTACGGTGTCCCGTTAGTTGTAATTCCGGTAACAGGAGATCAGCCTTTAGTGGCGAAACGAGTGACTGAAGTAGGGGCTGGAATAAGGCTTAATCGTAAAGAATTAGCTTCTGAATTGTTACGTGAGACTGTAAAGAAAGTAATGGATGATGTGACGTTTAAAGAGAATAGTCGTAAAGTTGGAGAGTCACTTCGGAATGCTGGTGGATATAATAAGGCAGTTGATGAAATATTTAAAATGAAAATGAATTCATACTCAAAACTTCAATAAACGTTAGAAACACACTTACTGTAATAAGTAAGTGTGTTTCTATAAATAAATTACATAAAAATCGCCGTAAAGGTGAGAATTCTGTGTATATAAACCGATATCTTTGAATTAGTAGTAAAATTACGTTAAAATAATACTAAGAAAATATATAAGTTTTGGGGGTAATGAATGAAAAAAATATTTGAATACCTATTATTAACAATTGGCTCGATTATAGTAGCAGGTTCATTAGAGCTTATTTTAGCACCTAATGGATTAGTAGATGGCGGGGTAACGGCTATTGCTATTATGGCAAATAAAGTTGCTGGATTACCGCTTTACGGAGTGTTTTTAGGACTTAATATCCCGATTTTACTATTTACTGCAAAAGTAATGGGGAAGAAGTTTTTCATCCGTACATCCTATGCAAATGTTGTTACAACACTCGGATTGATTTATTTAAAACCATTTCCAGCAATTACGACTTCGGAATTATTAATTGTACTTTATGGAGGAGTTCTATTTGGTGTTGGTGTTGGGATTGTTGTAAAAATGGGCGGAGCAATTGATGGATCAGAAATGTTAGCTGTATGGATGAACAAGCATTTTAAAGTACCAATTAGTACATTTTTACTTGCTGTAAATGCGGTTATTTTTGTATTTGTTGCTATTTTATTTTCAATTGAGCAAGCGATGTTCTCATTAGCAATTTTCTATATTGTTACGAAGATGATAGATTTCATATTAGACGGTATTAATCAAGGAAAGAGCGTCATGATTATTTCGAATAAAAATAAAGAAATTGGCGAACTGCTTATGAAAGAATTACAACTGTCTGTTACGTATCTACATGGAGAAGGTGGTTTTTTAGGAGAGCACCAGAGAATTATTTATTGTATTACAAACCGTTTCATTTATCCAAAAATGAAAGATCTCGTTCTCTCTGTAGATCCAACTGCTATAATTGAAGCTTCTTATTCAACAGAAACAACTGGTGTAAAGCGTCCAGGAAGGACAGCGAGATCAGGGCAAGTATCAGAAAAATAGTAACTAAAAATAACTCCACGTAAGTATAACTTACGTGGAGTTATTTTTAGTTAGGGAACCAGACTATTTTCAGTAATTTGACAACCGTTTCGATACTATCTTCGGGAATACTGCCGAAACCAAGTAATACATAAGACGCCTTTCTTAAATTATGTACAGAATCATATGTAGAGAGTGGGTACAATTTGATTCGCTGTTTTGCAGCAGCATGAATAAGTTCTTGTTCGTTCATCCCATTATGAACATGAAGTACGATATGAAGCCCTGATTGTTCACCGAGTATATGAACGCTATTGCCCATTTCGTTTGTAATAGATTTAACTAAAGAAATATGTTTTCTTTTATATAACGTACGACTTCGATTAATATGGCGTTCCCAATCCCCATTTTGAATAAAGGCTGCAAAGGCAAGTTGCTGCAGGGTAGAAACAGTTTGTTTAAACATGCCTCCAAGCGCTTTATAGATTTTTAAAAGATGAGGTGGTAAAACGATATACCCCATTCGCAAAGAAGGTAAAAAGGATTTCGAGAAAGTTCCCATATAAATAACGCGTTCATTTGAATCTAGTCCCTGTAAAGAGGGGATAGGTTTTCCTACATAACGAAATTCCCCGTCATAATCATCTTCAATAATATATCCTTCGCAATCATTGGCCCATCTTAATAATTCGAGCCTTCTAGATAATGGCATAATCATTCCAAGAGGAAATTGGTGAGATGGAGTGACGTATGCCACATTAGCACTTGATTCACGTAAAGCTGAAATATGAATACCTTTATCATCTAGAGGTATAGGGTGAACAGGAAGAGCAGAACTTTGAATCATAGCAGTTATACGGTGAAATCCAGGGTTTTCGATTCCATATTCTTTTTTTGAACCAAGCAGTTGGAGTAGTAGCCAAAGAAGAGGCTGCGTACCGGCTCCGATAATAATTTGATCAGGTGTAGAATGTACCCCGCGAGCATGATATAAATATTTTGAAATATGTTCTCGTAGAATGAACTCACCTTGAGGATCTTCTCTAGCAAATAAATCATTTTCATACTGGAATAAAGTTTCTTGTAATGCTCTTTTCCAGTTTGTAATTGGAAAAGCTTTTTGATCAATAAGGCCTTGGCTACAATCATAGTCATATTGTTCATTTTTAATATTGTTAGCGCTGTTTGACGCAACGTGTTGTTTATTTTGAATGACATCAATATCAACTTCCGCAACAAAAATCCCACGTTTCGGTTTACTTTCTACATAACCTTCAGCTAGTAATTGTTGATAAGCAGATTCAACAGTAATACGACTAACATTAAGTTGTATCGCTAAATTTCTGTGAGAAGGAAGGCGTGTACCGGCAGGTAGTAATCCCTGAGAAATTTCTCGTTTCATATATTCGTAAATTTGTAAGTAAATTGGTGTTTTACTTTCTAATTGTAATGGGATAGTAAGATCCATTTTAAGAATTCTCCTTTAAAAACTGGCCATATAAAAAATAATCGAACTGTCACTTAAGTTAAGGGCAGTTACTTTTTATAATGATGATATAACATTTAGAAAATTTAATAAATAGCAAGGAGAGAATCATAATGAATATTAGAGAAGTAGTAACAGAAGCTGATTTACATGATGTATTCCCTGTATTACAGCAATTACGAACAAAAATCTCAAGAGAAGAAGCAAGTTCTTTATTTCAAAAAATGAAAAAAGAAAATTATAAACTACTCTCGTTACAGAATGAAGATGACGAAGTTGTTAGTCTAGCTGGTGTAGCGATTTGTACGAATTTTTATAATGAGAAACATGTTTTCGTATATGACCTTGTAACTGCAAAAGCTCACAGATCAAAAGGATATGGTAAGGTTCTGCTGTCATATGTAGAAAAATGGGGGGAAGAAAAAGGGTGCAGTTCTATCGTTCTTACATCAGCGTTTCCAAGAGTTGATGCACATCGTTTTTATGAAAGAGAAGGCTACGATAAGGTAAGCTATTCTTTTTATAAAGAATTATAATATTAAGGGGGTTCTATGTGTGAGAACATATGGAACCCCTTTTAATTTAGAATTGAAGAATGAGGAGGGTTAATTACTTATTTTGTCGAATAGTTTCTTTATAATTGAGACGATAATATTGAATTAAAAGAAGGTTAGGGGAGTTTATACTTGGAAAAAATTCAGAAACTATTAATTCCAAAAGGTGTAAGAGTTATCGTAATATCTGATATTCATGGCGAATTAAATCTTTTAAAGGAATTATTACATAAAGTTAATTTTAAAGATGATGATTATTTAATTATAAATGGCGACCTTTGTGAGAAGGGGAACGATAGCATTGGCGTCGTAAACTATGTGATGGATTTAGTAGTTAGCAAGCCGAATGTTTATGTAGTTGAAGGGAATTGTGAAGTTGTAGTTGAAGCGCTTGTAAATGAAAATCCTGCGCTAATAAATTATTTATGTACGCGAAAAAATACAATTTTTAATGAATGGATAGGGCAATTGAACATTACAGTTAATGAAGAAAGTGATATTCGTGAAGTGAAAAACATATTGATGAGCCATTTTTCAAAAGAAATAAAGTGGCTAACAGAATTGCCAACTGCTATTGAAACTGAGGAGTATATCTTTGTACATGCTGGCCTTGAAGATAGAGAGGATTGGAAACGAACAGACAGGAAAAATGCAATTGCAATGCCAGAGTTTTTTTATAAGTCACACAGAGCGGATAAGTACGTAATTGTAGGACATTGGCCTGTTGTGAACTATTCCGATGAGGCGCCGTCTAACAATCCAGTTATTGATAAAGAGAAAAAAATTATTGCGATTGATGGTGGTAATGCGATTAAAGAAGCAGGGCAATTAAATGCATTTATTATTCAGAGGACAACTTCAGGTGATATGTTTTCTTATACGTATGTAGATCATTTTCCGCAGTATGAAGTATTGGCTGATTTTAATGCGAATTCAGTAATGCAGGGCGGGGTTACATATCCGCATTATTACATAGAACCAGTGGAGAGAATGAAAGGTTTTACAGTATGTAAACAACTAGGAACAAATGAATTACTTCATGTGAAAAACGAGTATATAAAGCAACTTGAATCAGGTGAGTATACAGTGAAAACGGATATTTCTTGTGCGCAAATCAGTATTAGAAAAGGGGATACAGTTTCTTTAATTGATGGCAGTTGCATGGGATATGATTTAATTAAAAAAGATGGTGTAGAAGGCTGGATAGAGAAAGGGATTCTACTTGAGGTAAAAAAGAAGGGGAATACAATATTTAGCTAAAATGGGGGGGATATAACCTCCTATTTTTATTAACTATGTTACGAATTCGTACTTCATCTAACTTTTTCCGAAGTTCCGTTTCTAAATTAAACTCGAAAAATTTGGCTAATTTACATAAATAATTCGCATCTTATAACAAAATTATACAATATAGAGTGGAGTTTTGTTTTGATTTTTCAGAAAAAATATTATAATTATATATGAAATAAAGAGAGATGTAGGAGGAAATTATGCAAAACGTTATATTAAAGGGGAACAAAGTTACAATTCGTACAATTGAAGAATCAGATATAAAAACATTATGGAGCCTCATATTTAAAGAAGAAAATCCAGAGTGGAAAAAATGGGATGCACCGTATTTTCCAATATCAATGCAAGAATACACGCCATATAAAGAAAATTCACAAAAACGTTTAAAAGAAGAACCGCTATCGAATTTAATTGTCGAACATGAAGGCCAAATCATTGGGACAGTAGGTTTTTATTGGGAACATAAACCGACGCGTTGGTTAGAAATGGGAATCGTAATTTATGACCCAGCATACTGGAATGGTGGCTACGGTACAGAAGCATTAACATTATATAGGGACTTACTATTTAAAAATATGGAGATTGGTAGAGTAGGACTTACAACTTGGTCTGGCAATGAAAGAATGATGAAAGTAGCGGAGAAAATAGGAATGAGCTTAGAAGGTAGAATGCGAAAATGCCGATATTATAACGGAACATACTATGATTCTATTCGAATGGGAATGATTCGTGAAGAGTGGGAAGTGCTATGTGCAACGAAGGGATGAGGAAGCGTGTACGCTATTATTGCTACATTTGATTGTGTGTTTACTAATAAAGTTAGAGAATTGCAAAATGAATTAACGAATATAATTGAAACAAATGAACTAGCCGGAGTAGAACCACATATAACATTGGCTGATTATAAAGAGTTAGATGTTAATTTATATACGAAAAGATTAGAGGAGTTTGTAGTTTTTCAAGAGAACATCTCCACTGTAACTTTTCCTTCTGTTGGAACTTTTCTTACTAACGGAACGATCTTTCTAGCACCAAACATTACTGATGAATTATTAAGACTTCATCATTCTTATCATGATTATTTCAAAACTTTTCATGATAATCAAAAGTCCTATTACGTACCAGGGAGGTGGGTCCCACATTGCACAATTGCAAATCAGTTAAATGTAAATCAGTTTTTAGGTGCAATAGAGTATTTATATGAAAAGTTCGAAATAACAAGAGCTTCAATTGAAAAGTTAAAATTAATTAAGGTAAATTATGAAAATGGTTTTGCCATTTCTTCTAGTATATTAGCAGAATATAATTTAAAGAGAATGGAGACATCGAGATGACATATGTAATTAGAGAAATGAAGCAAGAAGATATTCATGCTGTACAAAACGTAGCAAAAATAGCTTGGCATGATACTTACGAAGGAATTATTCCGAGAGAGATTCAAGATAGTTTTTTAGATGAAGCCTACTCTGATGAAAAAATGAAATATCGTCTTAAAAATACACATTTATTCGTTGCAGAAGAAGAGGGAGAAGTAATTGGATTTGCGAATTTTTCACCTGTTAGACTGCAAAATGAAGCAGAATTAGGTGCGATTTATTTGTTACCAGATCAGCAAGGAAAAGGGATAGGAAGTGCTTTGTTAAAAAGAGGGATTAAGGGACTAAAAGGGATTCGGAAACTGTACATACATGTAGAAGCAGCAAATGAAAAAGGAAAGCGCTTTTATGAAGCGAAAGGTTTTGCAGCTTTAGAGCAATTTGAAGAAGATTTTGAAGGACATTTGATGCAGACAGTAAGGATGGTTTTATACATATAGGGAGGAGTAGGAATGAAAATATTTGATTTTAGTGTAGAGGTTGGGAAGTACATATCAGCATTTCAATCTAATTTCATAATGGCAAAAATATTAAATCATCAAGGGAATATACATATCGGTGCCATGCATTTACAAGAGAATGGAACTATCGGATATCATGAAGCAGTTGTATCTCAACTGCTTCTTATTGTGGACGGAGAAGGGTATGTATGCGGGGCAGATAAAGTAAAGGTAAAGGTGGAAGCGGGACAAGCTGTGTTATGGGAGAAGGGTGAGTTACATGAAACAAGTACAGAAAAGGGATTGATGGCAATTGTTATGGAGTCGGAGAATCTTGAACAAGCGATATTAATGCCTATTAGTGATGGGAGTTGTGAAAAATGATAGTAAAGGCGAATCGAGAAGATACAAAAGAAATATTACATTATGCAGCTCAAGCGCTTTTTGAAGGGACGAGAGGGAACTGTCAGTTAAGTAAAGAGAAAGCGATTGAAATTACAAAGCCAATAATAGAAAAAGGGGCATATTATTTAGTCATTAAAGAAGAAAATAAAGTAATGGGATGGATATTAATAGGGGAAAATGCAGACTATTTTTCTCGTGAAAAACTTGGATTTATATATGAGCTGTACGTATTCCCAGAATATCGCGGGAGAGGATTATCGCGAGAATTGATGGAGGCTGGCATTAAGGAATTGAAGGAGAAGTATTCCGAAATTCGTTTGAATGTATTTGCTGGGAATTTTGCAAAAGAGATGTACGAAGAATTAGGGTTTGTTGAAAGACAAGTAATTATGACTTTGAAGTAAGTACAATAGCCTGAACGGGAGAAGAGAGAGAATGAGAAAAGAAAACGAGTATGTTGCGTATTTACAAAGGATGTATCCTCAATTACAAATAAAATCGGTTTATGTAAATGAAATAGGTCAAAATAATGATGTATTAATTGTAAATGATAATATAGTATTTCGTTTTCCGAAATATGAAAAAGGTATTCAGAAACTTCGAGTAGAAACAAAGCTGTTAGAGAAAATAAGACCCTTCATTACGCTCCATATTCCCAATCCATGTTATCAAAGATTTCAAGATGAAGTGCCAGGGAAAGTATTTACAGGATATGAAATGATTGAGGGAGAACCGTTTTGGAAAGACATTTTTACAGAAATAAATGATGAAAAACAAATACAGAAACTTGCGTGCACATTAGCAGGATTTTTAAAAGAGTTACACGAAATTCCATTATCTATATTTGAAGGTATTATGCAATATGATGGTACTGATACGTATTCAGAAATAAATAGTTTATATAGTAAATTACAAGAACATGTTTATCCATTCATGAGAAATGAAGTGAGAAAAGAGATTTCAAAATCGTTTGAGTTATATTTAAATGAATCTAGTCATTTTAACTTTACCCCTAGTCTTGTTCATGGGGATTTTGGCATGACAAACATTTTATATAGTGCAACAAAGCGGGATATTTCAGGAGTTATAGATTTTGGTGGTGCGAGCATGGGAGATCCTGCTTATGACTTTGCGGGGATATTAGCTAGTTATGGAGAGGAGTTTTTACAACTCTTTTCGGTTCATTATCCTAATTTAGAAGCAGTAAAGGAACGAATGTATTTTTACAAAAGTACATTTGCTCTTCAAGAAGCATTATTTGGTGTCCTGAATAATGATAAAAAAGCCTTTCAAGCTGGAATGGCAGAATATGTATAAAAGCCGATTTCAAATCGGCTTTTTATTATCGATACATCGTCCACATCCCAATATCTTTAAATCCTAATCGCTTATAAATTCGTCCGGCAGTTGGATTGTTATAAAATAAGCAAAGCGTTCGGCCTTCTTTCGTAAAGTCTTGGATCATTTTCTGTAATATGAACGAAGCATATCCATTCCCGCGATGATTCGGATGTGTACAGACTCCAACAACCATAGCCGATAATGAATTTTCAGCGGATGTAGAGGCGGATGCGATGATTGCACCGTCTTTTTCAATATAGTATGTACGTCCTGTATTTGTTTCGATAGCTTGCCTTAAAATTTTTTCTGATTCATTAGCAGTCGGGAATTCAGCGATGTTCTTTCGTAATTTCATAATTCGTTCTATATCATCGAGTGAGGCAAGTTTAATTGTTTCATGAATTGGTGTGCTAGGTAAGTTGTTGTCATCTAGACATTCGCAAAAATACATTTCATTTTTGGTACCTAGTTGTACACTTGGAGCAGTTTCAAATCTTTCTACAATAGTCGACTTGCCAGAGAGTTTAAGCGGCTTATATGCGGAAAGAAGTGCCTCATAGTAAGTAACCACAAACTCATCTTTACTATACGGTATAAATGTATCGTGAAAGCGAAGTAAAATCGATTTTAATGTTCCATTCTCTTCGAATGCTCCCCATAATTCTTGAAAGTCTGTTTCGTAACCGAAAGCTTCTATATCTCCAATAATAAACAGGTTAAGGGCTGCTTCTTCTTTTAGAAAAGAGAATACTTGTTCATGGTCTTTCTTTGTTAATTTTCGCATCATAACGAATCGACCTCTTTTTTATTTTTTCTAAATATTACAACTTTTAATTTTTGAAATCAATATAAAATTTTATGTTTAGTTCACAAAGTTTCGGAAAAACTAGGAAAGATATGACAAAGGAGGTTATGAACGGTGGATCATCCAATTCAAGGATTAATGAAAGCAGCAATGGAAAATTTGAAGGAAATGGTCGATGTAAATACGATTGTTGGAGAGCCTGTTCAAACGGCTGACGGTGGTGTAGTGTTAACGGTTTCTAAAGTAGCGTTCGGTTTTGGAGCAGGAGGTTCTGATTTCCAGACGAATGATGGACAAAGAGCGAGTGGTAACCCTGCATTTGGTGGCGGTAGCGCGGGTGGAGTTTCAATTACACCGGTAGCATTTCTAGTTGTGAATAAAGACGGGGTAAATATTCTTCATTTACAAAATGCGACACATTTAGCGGAAAAAATGATTGAATTAGCTCCACAAACAATCGATAAAATCCAATCGATGTTCCAAAAAGAAGAAAAGAAAGAGGAAAATCATCACCCTCAAAACCCAGATGACATCCTTTAAAAACGCCTGCTTATGAGCAGGCGTTTTTTCTTGTAATCAGTATGTAATAAAACACATGAAATTGTAAATAGTTTTTGAAGTTTTTTCTATGTTTCTAAAATTTTTCATGTTAAAATATGCTATAGAATTGAAACATATAAAACGAAGGTGGCTAGGTGCTTTGTCTGGAGGATCTGACCAAGTAAACAATATGATATATATTAATGGTAATCGTCGGGGTCATTGTTTTATTACATCTGGAATTACGTTTAAAGAGTTTGCAAGTAACATCCCTTCACCGCTTCATCAAGTATTACTTTTAAAGCATAATTTTGAGTGGACAGATTTTCATTATCATACTTTATTTGAATATGTCGAGGAAGAAAACATACATAAACTCATTCAAGCAGAGATTGATGAATTTGATGAATTTTGTTGGGTAGATTTTGATGATGCAAGCGATTTAGATGAGTTAGAGCCAAAAGAAATTGCAGAATTATTATATTTGGCTCACAAAAAAGAACCACTTGGAAGAACGTTCTTCCCGTTACTGAAAAATAGATTCGTTTATTTTTCACATGATGACGGTTGGTACAACAAAGTGTATTACCGTAGAATCGGTGATTTTGTAGGAATGCTAAGTAAAGTAATTCCATATAAACTCGGTTCGTTTGGAAAGAAACGTTTTACTTTCTTCCAAAAATCAAAAATTTTCCCAGCAATTTCAAAGGAAGTTATCCTTGGGCTTGTTCCGTTAATGGAAGATGGGTTATACATTGATTTAGCGGGGAAAATTGAGTCAAGGAGAGGTCTTGAAATTCCGGTATATGTAGTAGGATCATTCGAAAGTACGGATGAGGTACTAGATAATATCGATGAATTGAAAGCGGACGCAACAGAAACAGGTTGGCTCATTTTTGATAAGAAAGAACAAGAGTGGCAATGGGTAGTAGACTAAGAAAACTTGGCGCATGAAGTCAAGTTTTCTTGTCTTTTGAAAGGAGAACAAATGAAGAAATATTATACAATTGTGGGTATGGTAAGTATTATTCTCGTGGCGATATTACTTATAACTTGTCCGAAAGAATCAGATTTCAAGTTGTATTTAGAGGATAAGTATGCATTGAAATGTGACGAGAATAGCTTTGAATGCACGCAAAATGTAGATGAAAAAAAAGAAAAATTACAGTTTGAAAGTATTGATGCGCGAAATGGTGTTTTCTTTATGACTGTAAAGCAAACGTATAAAACAGAAGCTGGTGTTACAAAAGAATATAGCGGAGTAGGGATGTTTGGTACATTTCTTTTTGTTTCAGAGAAGACTTTCTAGTAATAGAAGGTCTTTTTTTTATGCTTATGTTCATATAGATGAAGTAAGACAAGCATAGGAGGGGTATTAATGAAGAAGGAATGTATCGTTTGTGGTGGTGAGGAGTTTTTTTCTTCAACATTATATGCACGTACGAAACAAGATTGGGCATATGCACCAAACATGTACCGATTTGAAAAGGTGTTTATTGAACAAAGGGACGAAGAAAATTATCCAGTCTTTCAAGAAATTACAGCCAAGCATTGTTGTGGATGCGGTCATATCATGTTGTATCATGAATGAACACACCAAGTATAACTTGGTGTGTTTTTTTTAAAACGCTGATAAAGCAAGCGGATATAGTAAAGTGAATAAAACAGAAAAACTGCCAAAACCAATTGCGGTATATCCAAGTGTTCTCGCTCCAAAGTTGACAGCTAATAAGCCGACTAAAATCGCAAGGGAGCCGAGTGTAACAGGATAAAAAGCAATGGAGAATAACGAAAGAAATAATGCGACATAGCCTATCATTGCTCCGGTATTTGTACCTTCTATTTCATTTGCAATTTCTTTGCGCTCATGTCTTATCGGAATACCAGCTGGTGATATTTCAGCTGCATACTCTTCGTTTTTTTCACCACTTTTAAAATGATGATTTCTCTTTCTTCGCATGTACATCCCTCTCTTTCAATTGGGTGTATCTATAGTATCTTTCATAAGGAAAAGAACATGAGTATGAGTTAAACCCAAGTAAAGCAAAAATTGGAGAAAATAGATTCCGTTGTTATTCTGTACATCCCGCTATTTGCCGTGCAGTAAGGATCCCACCTCAAAATTCGGCTGGAGTAAAGAAGTAAGGTGGGAACCGGGTTGCCCGTAAAAGCCCGATTGGTGAGGGCTAATAATCAGTTGGGACGAACAAAATCCCCACTAATTAAAGTTTCACTTTATCTCCTTATGAAGATAAACAGGAATTTTGGAAAATGATGTAGAATGAAATGAATGATAATAACTGAAGGTAGGGGAATGTATGGCGAAGTTTAATTGGCATGAATCGGCAGAGAAAAAATGGGATAACAATGCAGAGTTTTGGAATCAAAATAGTCAAGAAATGTGGGATAGCGGGAGCAGGAGTACAATCATTCCATTTTTTGAGCAGTACGTGGAAAAAGAAGCACAAGTGTTAGATGTTGGCTGTGGTGATGGGTATGGTACATATAAATTAAGTATTACTGGGTATAAAGCAGTTGGAGTGGACTTATCGGAAGTGATGATTCAAAAGGGTAAGGAACGCGGAGAGGGCTCAAATTTATCTTTTATAAAAGGTGATCTTTCTGCATTACCATTTGAAAATGAGCAATTTGAAGCAATAATGGCAATTAATTCTTTAGAATGGACTGAGGAGCCATTACAAGCATTAAATGAAATAAAACGTGTTTTAAAGAAAGATGGATACGCATGTATTGCAATTTTAGGACCGACAGCAAAACCGAGAGAGAATAGTTATCCGCGCTTATACGGCAAAGATGTTGTTTGCAATACAATGATGCCTTGGGAATTTGAACAGTTAGCGAAAGAACAAGGTTTTGAAGTTGTAGATGGCACCGGCGTATATAAGCGCGGAGTAAATGAGAAGATGTTAGGTCAACTACCTACAGAGTTACAACAATCGTTAACATTCTTATGGGTATTTATGTTAAAAAATGTATAACGAAATCAAAGAATTTTTAGGAGGTAAATAAGTGCAGAAAATACAAAAAACTGATACAATATCATCAGAACCAATTAAAGGGGGACTAGGGTATATGACAACTACTACAACAGTTAAATCTGATATTGAAATCGCACAAGAAGCAAGTATGAAGAAGATTCAAGAAATTGCAGCTAATTTAAATATTTTAGAAGAAGAACTAGAGCCATACGGACATTATAAAGGCAAGTTATCTCTTGATATTTTTAAGCGTTTACAAGATGAGAAAGACGGTAAAGTTGTTTTAGTAACAGCGATTAACCCAACTCCAGCAGGAGAAGGTAAATCAACAGTAACAGTTGGTTTAGGTCAAGCTTTTAATAAAATTGGTAAGAAAACAGTAATTGCACTTCGCGAACCATCTCTTGGACCAACAATGGGATTAAAAGGCGGAGCAGCAGGTGGCGGTTTTTCACAGGTTGTACCAATGGAAGACATTAACCTTCACTTTACTGGAGATATTCATGCGATCACAACTGCCAATAACGCGTTAGCGGCGTTTATTGATAATCATATCCAACAAGGAAACGTACTTGGGATTGATACGCGTAAAATCGTTTGGAAACGCTGTGTTGACTTAAATGATCGTGCCCTTCGTAACGTAGTAATTGGCCTTGGTGGACCGGTTCAAGGTGTACCACGTGAAGACGGTTTTGATATTACAGTAGCATCTGAAATTATGGCCGTATTCTGCCTTGCAACAGATATTCAAGATTTAAAAGCGCGTCTATCTCGCATTGTTGTCGCTTATAATTTTGCAAATCAACCAGTAACAGTAAAAGATTTAGGTGTAGAAGGTGCGTTAACATTATTATTAAAAGACGCATTAAAACCGAACTTAGTACAAACATTAGAAAATACACCAGCTATCATTCATGGCGGACCATTTGCGAATATCGCTCACGGTTGTAACAGTGTTATCGCTACGACAATGGCAGCAAAATTAGGTGATTATGTTATTACAGAAGCTGGATTCGGTGCGGATTTAGGTGCTGAGAAGTTTTTAGACATTAAAGCTCGTGCAGCTGGCATTAAACCAGAAGCAGTTGTTATTGTTGCGACTATTCGTGCGCTTAAAATGCATGGCGGTGTAGCAAAAGATCAATTAAAAGAAGAAAATGTAGATGCATTAGCAAAAGGAATGGAAAACTTACAGAAACATGTTGAAACAATTCAAAGCTTTGGTGTTCCGTTCGTAATTGCTATTAACAAATTCATTACTGATACAGATGCAGAAGTTACATACTTACAAGAATGGTGCAATGAGCGTGGCTATGCAGTATCCTTAACGGAGGTTTGGGAGAAGGGTGGCCAAGGCGGAGTTGACCTTGCTGAGAAAGTGTTAAAAGAAATTGAAAAAGGTGAAAACAACTACGCACCACTTTATGAATTAGAATTACCATTAGAAGAAAAAATTCGTACAATTGCTCAAAAAGTGTACGGTGCAAAAGATATTGAATTTGCTCCGAAAGCACGTAAGCAATTAGCTCAATATGAAGGAGAAGGCTGGAGTAACCTACCGATATGTATGGCGAAAACACAATACTCTCTTTCTGATGATGCAACGAAATTAGGTCGCCCATCTGACTTTATCGTTACAATTCGTGAATTGAAACCATCTATCGGTGCAGGATTTATCGTTGCGTTAACAGGAACAATGTTAACAATGCCGGGACTTCCGAAACAGCCAGCTGCACTTCAAATGGATGTAAATGAAGATGGAAAAGCAGTAGGTTTATTCTAAAAGGTTGTAATTCATCTCGTTTATCTGTAAACTATATATACATCAAGTGGCGCCTTTCCATAGAAAGGCGCCTGTTTTTTGGAGGAAATTATGTTTGATCCAACTGCTTTTGAAAATTTAAAGGTAATTGTGGAAGGAGCTGTCTATGATTTCGATTTACACGGTGATATTCTCGTAACAGATCGAAAAGATTTGATGGACCTTGCTTCATTAAGTCGTATGTATTGTATTTCATTTCAACTAACAGAAAAATTTAATACGATGGTAGAGGCGACATTTTCACTATCTGTTGATGCAAAGAACTTATCAGGTGAAATATTAGAAGTACCTCAGTTTATACCAGGGTGTGAAATGAAGTTAGAATTCTCGTTCGAAATGGAACAACCGGAGATAGGATGTCAAGAAATTGAAGATTTATTGCATTCTATATGGGGAAAAGAAAGAATGATTAAGCAGAAAATTTCATACGAATATAATAAGCAAGCGATTTCATATCATAATAAGGTAGAGGTTCTATTTCAAAAAGCGATTACAGAAGACCATGTTGATGATCTAATAGCTGTTATTTCACACATGATAGAAACGGTGCGAACAATACAACATTTTCTTCAAAAATAGAGATAAAGGAGAAAAACAAATGATAAAAGATATGCAACCATTTTTACAACAAGCTTGGGAGAAGGCTGGTTTTAAAGAATTAACTGAAATTCAAAAACAAGCGATTCCAACTATTTTAGAAGGACAAGACGTTATAGCTGAATCTCCAACTGGAACAGGAAAAACATTAGCGTACTTATTACCCCTTTTACATAAAATTAATCCTGAAGTTAAACAACCTCAAGTTGTAATTTTAGCGCCAACTCGTGAACTTGTTATGCAAATTCATGAAGAGGTTCAAAAGTTTACAGCAGGAACTGAAATTTCAGGTGCATCTTTAATTGGTGGTGCAGATATTAAGCGCCAAGTTGAAAAATTAAAGAAACACCCGAGAGTAATTGTCGGTTCACCAGGCCGTATTTTAGAATTAATTCGTATGAAAAAGCTAAAAATGCATGAAGTGAAAACAATTGTATTTGATGAGTTTGATCAAATTGTAAAGCAAAAAATGATGGGCGCTGCACAGGATGTAATTAAATCAACGATGCGCGATCGTCAATTAGTATTCTTCTCAGCAACGATGACAAAAGCGGCAGAAGATGCAGCACGTGATTTAGCAGTTGAACCACAATTAGTACGTGTAACACGTGCAGAATCAAAAAGCTTAGTTGAGCATACGTATATCATTTGTGAGCGACGCGAAAAAAATGATTACGTAAGAAGAATTATGCATATGGGCGATGTAAAAGCAGTTGCTTTCTTAAATGACCCATTCCGTTTAGATGAAATTACTCAGAAATTGAAATTCCGTAAAATGAAAGCAGCAGCTCTTCATGCAGAGGCAAGCAAGCAAGAGCGTGAAGCAACGATGCGTGCATTCCGCGGTGGGAAATTAGAAATTCTACTTGCTACTGATATTGCAGCACGTGGTATAGATATTGATGATTTAACACATGTAATTCACTTAGAGTTACCTGACACTGTAGACCAATACATTCACCGTTCAGGACGTACTGGACGTATGGGGAAAGAAGGAACAGTAGTTTCTCTTGTAACACAACAAGAAGAACGTAAATTACTGCAATTTGCGAAAAAACTGGGTATCGTGTTTACGAAACAAGAAATGTTCAAAGGAACATTTGTAGAATCGAAACCACAAGAACCAAAGAAAAAGAAACCAGCATTTACTGGGAAGAAAAAACCTAGATAAATGAACGGAAAGACGTAACTATGCGTAGTTACGTCTTTTTTGTTTGTAAGTTGTCATATAGTAATTTCAAATATATCAACGATTCTATAGGGGATATCGATTTATCGAAAAAAAAACGGCAATAGTGTTAGTTTCTAATTTTGTATGTGCATTGAATGGAATGAGTCAGTCGATAAATTTCGTGAAGAAACACGTATAAAATATAAAGGATTAATAAGAGCACCTGTAGAAAGCTACTTAGAATATAAAAACCATTAGGGGGAAAATAAATGATTCATAAAGTCGGACAAATTATGTTATATGTAAATAATCAAGATGAGGCAGTAAATTTTTGGACGGAAAAGGTAGGGTTTCATGTAGTTGCAGAGGAAGATAACAAACAAGGAATGAGATGGATTGAAATTGCTCCAACTAACGGTGCTGAAACGAGCATTATATTACATAATAAAGAAGTTATTTCAAAAATGAGCCCAGAATTGAATCTTGGTACACCGTCTTTAATGTTCTTCTCAGAAAATCTTGATCAATTATATACAGATTTAAAAAATAAAAATGTTACTGTTGGAGAAATGGTAAATATGCCTTCTGGTAAAGTGTTTAACTTTGCTGATAGTGAAGGGAATTACTTTGCGGTTATGGAAAAAAATAAATAATTATATAGTTATGTAAAAATCCCCCTTGTATATAATGAGGGGGATTAAATATTTGAAGTGAATTTTTTGTTAGCGAGTTGTTCTATAAAAAATGTTCCTTTTTCAATTGCAGTCTCAATATAACCAACGATTTGATCAAATGAAAACACTTGTAAGTTTTCGTGCAAGTGTTGCTCAGGGTATAGCATATCTTCAAAAAGGTATTTTCGAAAAGCTAAAACGTTTTCTTTAGAAACTTCTTCGATATCCACAATGTGAGCCTCTTGATTGAGAAGAGAGAAGAGTTGTTGTCCTTTATCGTAATGATGAAGCAACTTTGCGTTCAACAATTTAAAATCGTTATAGTACATAGGAGCGATAGTTTTGTCATTTTCTATTCTATTTTTTAGCCAAGGTAGAAAAAATCCACTTAGCCAATTATCATCGGCAATCAGGTGGGTATAATAGCCTAAGAGGAAAGGGGAATCCATATGAACTTTATATTTATGAAAAAAAGAATTGAAATCTATCCTTCTCGTATAGTTCTTCGTTGTGCCAGCGTAAAAATGTGAGGTTCCTTTTTCTTCTTTTGAATGCACCGCATCAGGGGCTACACCTCCAAGTAAGAAAGACGCTTTATCTTGAATAGATAGTTTCTCTGCAATACCGTTAGCGATAATAACATGCATAATTCGTGATCCCATGAATAACACCTCTATTTCAAGTATTCACTCTAGGGAGCTGTCTGAACGTTTAGTATTACTTTCCCTGTACTTTGTCTACTTTCGACCCATTCATGTGCTTTCCCTGCGTCTTGAAGAGGAAAAGATTTCGTAGCTTTAATTTGCAACCTTCCATCACGTAAATAACGGAAAACTTGATTCGCAGTTTCTTGAAGCAATTCAGGACGTTTTTTCCGTGTAGTGCCAAAGCTGAAACCGAGTATAGAACGGCAACTTGCGTGTAAATCTTTCGTTTGAAAACTACCAACTTCTCCGCTAGCATTGCCGAAATGGACGAGACGACCGTAATAGGCAAGGCATTCTAAACTTCTTTCGGACACAGTACCAGAAATAGAATCTAAAACAATATTAACGCCTTCTCTGTTTGTAAGCTGATTTACCCTCTCTACAAAATCTTCATCTTGATGACAAATAACATAATCAGCGCCAGCATCTAAAGCAATTTTTCTTTTTGCTTCACTTCCGACAGTCCCGATTACTTTTTTAGCCCCTAATAATTTTGCGAGTTGAATCGCGGTAGTACCAATTCCTCCAGCAGCTGCATGAATTAGAACAGATTCACCTTGTTGAAGTCTTGCAACATTTGCAAGTAAATTGTAGCTTGTAAAAGATACGATAGGGCAAGCGGCTGCAGTTTGGAAATCAACTTCATCAGGTAATACGAAAGTAAGCTTTTCATTTGCAACAACATATTCAGCGTAAGAACCATTTTGAGGAAAAGTAATGACTCGTTGGCCAGGATAAATGTTTTTTACATGAGAACCTACGCGTTCTACAATACCAGCTGCATCTATCCCTGGGATAAAAGGTAAGGCTTTGTTTCCTTTTTTGCCATAACGTGATTTAATATCGGCAAAATTAACACTAGTAGCAACAACGCGAATTAAAACTTGATTATCTGAAATTGTAGGAATATCCATGTCTGTATATTTCAACACTTCAGGACCACCGAATGAAGTTACAACGATAGCTTTCATATACATCCTCCTAAATTTGACTATATAAATTATTTTAAATCTTCATTAGGAATTGGAAAATTATATAATTGTTATGCAAGGCTATAAGTGAAGCTTATGAACTCATTGGATTATTATATTAATGTATATAAAAAAATTGAAAAAATCGAACGAAATATCAATTACTTGCCAATATATAGTGTATGACAAGGGAGGGAAGGTACATGAAGGATGAAACGGTGTATACAGATTTAATCCAATTAACTTTATCAGGCAATAAAGAAGCATATAGCGAATTGTATGATAAAACGATTCAAGAAGTATATAAGACAGCACATTTTTTAATAGAAGATAAAACGGATGTAGATGATATCGTTCAGGAAATATACATACAGCTATATGAATCGCTTCGTAAATATGATAGCGAGAAGCCATTTCGTCCTTGGCTAATTGGACTTGCAATTAAACAAATTCATTCTTATAGAAGAAAGAGATGGATGCGACTGCGAATTGTAAAAAAAGCAGAAGAGCAAAGAAAACCAGTACAAATGGATTTTTCTAGCGATGTTGTAAGTAAACTATCAAATCAAAAACTAATCGAACTCATTCATAAATTGCCGTATAAATTGAAGCAAGTTATTATTTTGAGGTACTTACACGATTACTCACAAGAGGAAGTAGCACAAATATTACATATTCCAATCGGTACTGTGAAATCTAGAATCCATGCCGCATTAAAGAAACTACGTCAAAAAGAGCAAATAGAAGAAATCTTTTTAGGAGAGGTAGGGAATGTGAAATGAGTTTAGATTGTAGAGTTAGAGAATCTATACAAGAAGAAGCGAAGGGGATTGTTGCCCCGCCAGAGTTAAAAGAAAAAGTAATCGTTCAAATAAAAATGAAGAGCGGGGGGAGTAAAAAGAAGAAGCGCCTCATCGCTGGGGTGCTTGCAGCCGCATTTTTAATTCCGACAACTGGTTTTGCTTATCAATCTATTATGGCGGATGGTATATACGGGTCGTTTGAAAATTTAAAGAAGCATGCCGGAGCTATAACATTAGAAGGATACATGCGTTTTAATGCAAAGTTATCACAAGTGAAAGACGAAATGGGTGCAAAGGAATATGAAGAGTTTTCAAAAGAACTAAAGAAATTAACAAATGCAAAGCTTGAGTATGGGGATTCGAACGGTAATATTGATTATGATCAATTATCACCAGCTAAAAAAGAGGAATTGAAAAAGGTAGAAATGGAGCTTCAGCCGTATTTTGATAAATTAAATGGTCATAAATCTAGTAAAGAAGTATTAACTCCTGAAGAGTATGAACAATATATGGAAGCATTAATGGCGTATCAAACCATATTGGTAAAAACGAAATCGAGTGGCGGAATAACAGCAGACAAAGTACCTGAGGCGTACAAAGAAAAATTTATTAAAGCAGAACAGTTTATGGAGTATGTAGATGAAAAGGTGAGATAAGTAAAAAGCTCATAGCTTTAGCTTAGAGCTTTCCTTATTGAAATGTAAATATATTAACCACCTATTCCTTTTGCTAGCAATAAGAAATATACAAATACTAGTATTACCCCATTTAATGCCGTACCAACTATTTTAAATAGCCAATTCTTTGATGAGATCGCAAAAATAATACCGAGTAATGAAAAAATACTTAGAAGCACAATAATTAATGTTAAATTCGCATTAGGTCCTCTTAAAATAAAGAAAGAACATATACTTGCGATAAACGTTAGAAACGAGAAAGTCCCTAATTTCATAATAAGTCCCCCTTGTTTGAAAGGTATTTTGATTTAGTTCACGATTCCCTTTAATTTAACATAAAATTCCTGTTACATATTAAATATATGAATAATAAAAAAACGAGTATAAAATCTACGGGATTTCATACTCGTTTTGCTATTATTTAAATTTCCTTACGGCATATATAGCGACCTTTACAAGTAATATCGCAATTATAAATAAGCCGCCGTAACTAACGATACTTAAAAATTGGTCATCAGTTATATTTTTTCATATTCGCATTGTCCTTTTGGATAAAACAATCTAAAAGTGAGTAACCAGCTATTAAGCTAATAATGGTAACGAAAGTTGTATTTACAAGAATAATATTAGTTAAATAGGGTAGGTATTTGCCAACTGGTGAAAAGAGTAGAGCAGGAGAAAAGGAAATTAATATTGTAGGGACTGTAATAGCGATAAACTTATCCGGCTGAAAGCCCCAGTTGTGTTTAGTTGTTTCGTGATTAATGGATTGAAGGAATCGTAATAAAATGCCGACCAAAAGAGGGAAGAGTGTATAGTAGAATAACCTTGGATAAAAGTTAAAGTTCACTTGCGCATCTGTTTCTAAATAAAATTGAATTTTCACTCCTACAAATAATAATAAGATGATAAATAATGTAAAGCAGAGGTAAAGTATCACTTTTTGCATTCCATTCCACCATCCTTTACTAAAAATATATTCAAGGAACGAAGATATATACGAAAACTGCGTTGTATATATCTTCGTTTTCAATTAGTTAGTTGTGGATTTTGTTTGTTTCGTTAAGTAATCAATAATGCCCATTGCACTAATTTCTATATCTAGATGTAAAATGTTATAAACGGAATGATTTGATGGAACGTTTAACTTTGTAAGATGAGAAGAGATTTTATCCATTAATAAAGTTTGCAAAGCTTTAGTCGCTTCATCGAAATCATTATACTTTTCAAAGACCTCTTTACCAGTACCAACGAAAATAGGTAACCAATGTTCAAGTTGGTTATATACTTCTGTAACATTGGATGATGCGCCGTAATGACCGAAATAAATAGTATCTACATTCATACTTTGAATATGATTTTTAGAAGCAATCATCGCATCTGGCTGGAATTGTGAAGGAGACGTTGATGGTAGATATAGTTCTACATCAAGATCTGCGAGTTCTCTATAATAAATTCCTATTGTATCGCCAGTAAAAATGCCGTTTGTTAATGAATCATGAATGCTAATATGGTGCTTCGCATGTCCCGGTGTATCGTAAAATGTAAGTGTACGGTCTTCTGAAATTTTTAACGTATCACCATGTTGTACAATACGAACACGTTCTTCTTCAATTGGAAGAATGGGATCAAAAAGTTTATCAAAATCTTCTTTGTACACAGCTTTTGCACCTAAAATGAGTTTTGTTGGATCAATCATATGACGAGCACCGCGAGAATGCACAAATAAAGTAGCATTTGGGCATTTTTCCATCATTAGCCCAGCTGCGCCTGCATGATCTAAATGAACATGTGTAACAATGATGTTTTTTACATCTTTTAAATCAATATGTAATTGTTGTAAGCCATCTAAAATGTAAGGAAGAGAAGGGGCTGCACAAGTTTCAATTAAAGTAATTTCGTCACCTAATAAAACGTACGTACCTGTTCGTTCAATATGTTGTAAGTCGTAATCATCAATAAGATATAGGTGAGAAGATAATTGTTCTACTTTTTTCATCTTTACCACTCCTTATATACTTTTATGTTTTTTATTATACGCTAAAAATGCAAAAAGGCAGAAAACGAAACCTCGTCTTCTGCCTTTTTGTAATGTAGTTATTTCGTTTGATCTTTATTTATAGACATAACGAACAGTCCGACAATACCTCCAACTATTGGAAGCATAATCTCTCCTGCTAAATTAAAGTAGGAGCTTAAGAATAAACCATTTACATCGATTACCCAACCAGTAACATACAATAACATCATATATAGTACGAAATAAAACTCGCGATTTGAAATCGTTTCATGTTGTGCAGTTTTCATAATGAACACCATCCTTTTCTTTTATAATGGAAATATAAACTGTCACATTTTGTTCACAATTCAATTGTAAAACTTTCCAACATAAAAGTCTAGTATATTGTGTCGAATTTTTGAACAAAAATAAAGCGCTATCATTTCAGTGTGTAAGTACGTAATAAGAGCTGTATATTCACGAATGTAGTATAGTAAAAACATAGAATGATAATGAAGAGAGGGGTAGGAACAATGACAGTTTATGATTTTTCAGCTAAAACAATAACAGGAGAAGATAAATCGTTAAAAAATTATGAAGGAAAAGCACTGCTTATTGTAAATGTAGCTAGCAAATGTGGTTTTACACCGCAATATAAAGGATTACAAGAAGTATATGATAAATATAAAGATCAAGGATTAGAAATACTAGGTTTCCCTTGTAATCAATTTGGAGGACAAGAACCGGGAACAGAAGCTGATATTACTAGTTTTTGTGAATTAAACTATGGTGTAAACTTTCCGATGTTTGCAAAGATTGATGTGAAAGGTGATAAGGCTCATCCTCTGTATACATACATGACAGAACAAGCACCAGGTTTACTTGGTATGAAAGCAGTGAAATGGAACTTTACGAAGTTTCTAATTGGAAAAGACGGGAAAGTAGTAGGGCGTTTTGCGCCGCAGACGAAGCCGGTGGATTTAGAGGTTGAGATTGAAAAGGTACTTGGGGAATAACTAGGAGTTTCACTTTATTAAAAAACGCCTCAAAGAACTACTTTGTTCTTTGAGGCGTTTTCTTTAAACTCACATTATCAAGATTAAATCACTGAATGGAAGTCATTTGATTTAGGCGGAGAAGCTGCTTTTTTCATAAGCAATTCCCATAAGTGTACGGATTTCTTCCATTCGGCTGTGGTCTGTCCCTTTTGATACATAGCGTTCTCATAGCTGAAAGTAAGTTGTTGCATATCGGCCGAGTTGTAAAGTGTATCGATGCGAAGAGCGTATTCTCGGAATGTTTGACTTTCATCCCGTGGTATGCCGATTCTCGCAAATTGTTTTAAAAGTGCACTGTAAGCTTTTTGATAAACAGCATCATCTTTTCGGTATTTATAGAAAAGAATAATAAAAAATGTAATCCATTTCATTCTAGTAGTGAAGAGAATGTATCCTATAATACTAATCGGTATCGTAGAGAGGAATACGTACCACCAAGAAATCCTATTTTTAGAATTTGTAATCTTTTTAGTAGAGGCTTCCTCTGTAGTTTCTATTAAATTTTTGAGTTTTGCTTCATTGTTCCGCTCTTGCATTTGCGCGTTTTGAGAATTAGTTTCTTCGCTATTTTGTGAAGTAGGAGCAGGAGTATTATTTGTGAAATTATAGGGATTTGTAAATCCTTTTGTTGGTTCGAATGGAATCCACCCGTATCCTGGAAAATATACTTCGACCCAAGAGTGTGCGTTATCGTTCGCGATTTTATAAACATTCTCACCTTCAGCACTAGCACTTGTATTCTGGGGAGTTCCTTCTGTAAATCCTTTTACCCAGCGAGCGGGAATTCCGGCAGAACGAAGTAGCACAATCATAGATGTTGAAAAATTATTACAGTAGCCGCTTTTCGTATCGAAAAGGAATTGATCTACATAATCTTGGTTTTTGTCAGGAAATAAGACATTCGTTGTTTCGTATACAAAAGAGTTGTCTGTGAAGTACTTTTCAATAGCTAATACTTTATCATACTGGTTGTCTTTATCATTTGTAAGATTGGCAGCCAAGTCTTTTACTCGCTGTGGTAATGATTCGGGAAGTTGTGTGTACTTTGTCATGAAATAAGAACTTGTTTCATGACCTTCATTCGTTTTTACAGCTTTCAAGTTTTCTATGGGAAACTCCGGAATCTCATATGTTACTTTATACGAATTTAAAGTAGTAGAAGAGTCTCCGTGCATCGTATAAATTTTTTCTGAAAAGGGGTCAACGCTGTATGATACATCAGAAGAAGCCTCAACTGATATCAATCCCGCTGGATAGGTAAGGTGAGGAGAACTTTTTTGCATGGTGATTGTTGCTTCGGTTGTCTCCGTTTTTGTATTTTGTTCGTACCAGCTTACGACGTCGTTTTTATTTTTAAAAGAAACCTTTTTCGGATTCTCAGAAACTTCCCATCCTTTTCCTGTATAAAAATCTTTCGTTTCTACTCTCCAATATTGTTTATTTTGCGTTTGTGCTGTAAAAACAATTGTATTATCTGCCTTAAAGGGACCACCTAATTGCGAGTCATCTAAACCATACCCAATTGTAGAAACTTTTTGTTCTTTACTTGCTTCGGATGTGTTGAATTTTAAAAAATCTATTGGATTTGGCCATTGAGGGCCAAATTTTGGAGCAAAGTATGCGACGGTTGCTGACAATACAATAAATAGTGTAAGAGGTTTAAGTAATTTCGAGATTTCTCTAGCATAATTTTGTAAGTGTTCCATCTCTTTTATTCGTTCAATTTGAAGAAGACTAAGCATAAAAAAGCCGATGACAACAGTACGAATGATAGCGTAGTTTGCATTGTATAAATGTAAGTTATGAAAAGTTGTGATATAAATAATAGTCAATACAAGAAATAACAACCCACGTTTTTTATGAATCATCCAAAAAGAGATGAAAGAACTCAAAAACCAAAATGATAGAAAAAATAAAAATGTTGGAAAAACTGGAGAAATATCTAGCAAATTCCCTTGAAATAACAGGGAGGAATTTCGAGAAATATCAGAAAAAAATTTTGTTAGCCAAGATGGATTTATAAAAGCATTTTTATAATACAAGAAATGAATGATGAATAAGATCGTGACGATCTTTATTGGAATCTGCCACCTTGTTTGAAAAAAAGAGAGTGTGAAGCAAATTCCTATAAATATTACAAAAATATCTAATCTACCTACGTTTGTAATACCTATAAGGGGTCTTAGCCATTCTAGTAAAAGTAGAAGTGCACATACATGCATGAAGAATCTGCTCATATCCCATTTGTATTTTGTTCGTAATGTTATCATTTGCTCACCTCAAAAAACACGTTTGTATACCGGTTTTCATAAACCGCATTTACAAATATTTTTCGTTTTTGTAGAGTTTCTAGAATACTTAGTTCTCGATGTGAGAGTTGATTCGCTTTTTCTTTCACGACAAACACCATTAATTTTCTATTTTTAATAGCAGCATAGTCGGCCGCCTTTTGAATATCGGGAGAAAGGTCGCTTGTCACGAGTATAATCGTTACGGGCTCATAAATTTTTCTTAATTCCATTTCTACACTCTGGGAGAGCGGGAATACACTGTCTGCTTGTACTTTCGCTAAATGACAAAAGATTTGTTGTAACTGCGTATCTCCATTGTCTAAAGGGAAAAAAGTTCGTTCTTTTCCGACAGACACGAATGACGCTGGTGAATTTTGCTTCAAGACAGCCCTCACAATAGAGGCAGTAAACGTTACGACTGATTCGAATAAAGAAGATGGGGTTCTGTCCATGAATATCATGATATTATGGCTGCGCTGTTGTTCAAACTCTTTCGTCATAATATTGTTTGTTCGTGCAGTTGCTTTCCAATCAATCCATGAAAAGCGGTCACCAGGTTTATATTCTCTGACACCGACAGAGACTGTAGAGTCTTTTGCTAAATTTATATTTGCTGAAAGCGCTCCTTGTTCGAAATGATTTTCCAATTGTCGATACGTTATATCTACATACTGAGGATAGACTAAAAATGTATCTGGAACTGAAAAAGTTACTTCTTTCTCTATCATACCGAATAGATCACCAGTTTTGACACGTACGCTTGAAAAAGCGTGCTCTCCTCTAGGGATTGTGTCAATAGTATATTGAAACGAAATATTTCGTTTTAATCCTGGAAAGAGTATGACCTTATTCATCTTTGTTTGTATACAACTTGTAAAATGTGGTGGCAGTTCATCTTCTATAACTAAATAAAGTAAGGGGAAAGGAAATTTTCTTTTTATTGTAATGGTGCTTACAAATGGTTCTCCAGCTACATAATCGTTTTGATTTGTTATTCGTTTTACTTCAGCGCCCCGTAAAGTATAGAAGGGGAGTAGTAGTGAGTAGAGGCCAATAGGAATCATACTATAAAACAGAAACCAACTTACAAATCCTCCTTGAAGCATAGCGTATACAAATGTTAAGACTAGGCATAACGGAATGAATGATAACTTAGTAAAATGATATAGTACTCGTAGTATCCGTTTCATCAAAGGTTCATCTTTCTTTGAGTAGGAACGGTAGTTCGTGCAACGATTTTGGCGATAACTTGTTCTCCTGTTATTCCTTCAAATCTTGCTTCCATTTTTAGAATGAGTCTGTGTGCTAAAACGTAAGGAGCTAAAAATTTAACATCGTCTGGAATAACATAATTTCTGCCATGGATGAATGCATAAGCCTGTGAAGCTTTCATTAAAGCAATTGAGCCGCGTGGACTTGCACCTAGCTGTATAGAACTGTAAGAACGAGTCTGACTAACAAGCTTTACAATGTAATGCTTGATTGCTTTGTCCATGCTTATATCCCGTATGCTTTGTTGTAAATAAAGTAATTCTTTTATTGTAGTAATAGCTTGTAAATGAGAGAGTGGATTTGTTTTTTCCATCCGGTTTAAAATTTCAAATTCTTCTTCAGGTGTAGGATATCCCATTCTTAGCTTTAACAAGAAACGATCGAGTTGAGCTTCTGGTAAAGGATATGTTCCCTCATATTCGACCGGATTTTGTGTAGCCATTACAAAGAACGGTTTTGGTAATGGTCTAGTAATGCCATCTATTGTGATATTGCCTTCTTCCATACTTTCAAGTAAGGCAGATTGTGTCTTTGGAGATGTACGATTAATTTCATCAGCAAGTATAAAATTCCCCATGATTGGCCCAGGCTTGAACTCAAATTGGAGCTCTTTTGGATTGTAAATAGAAACACCTGTTACATCTGACGGCAGTAAATCAGGTGTGAATTGAATTCGCTTGTAATCGGCATCAATGGATTTAGAAAGAGCACGTACTAGAATTGTTTTCCCGACACCAGGAACATCTTCCAATAGTACATGACCTTCAGCTAAGAGAGCTGTCAAAGCTAAAATCGTTTCTTTTCGTTTCCCGACCATTAATCTTTCAATATTGTTAATTATTTTTTCTACAATGGGATGTAATGAATCAAGCTGTGGCATCGTAATCCTCCTAATTTTATTATCGTTTTCTAATTTATTTAGTAGAAAATAGAATTTATCCCTCTATTTGCGGGTAGTAAAACTCTTATCTTGAATTCTGGGAATATTCAGATTATTTATTCCGATTACAACTAGTATAATTGTTTCCGTAACCAAGGGCAATACGGTAAATAATGATTTCTACTCTTATGTAAAATATGTCTTGATATAAAGTAATATCGTTGAAGAAAATAAATTCCTTACATACAATTTATAATCGTTTCCTTATAGTAGTTTTGAAATAATATCAAAACTCTATTTAATATATTTATAGAGAAAAACGTAGGAACTTTTCCTGCGTATTTTTTTTGCAAAAAAGATTAATCCCCCAAATACTATTCTCCTAATAATCAGGATTGACCATAAACCTTCACAAGGGAACAAAGTAACCTTTGTATACGAAGATTTTCTTTCGAGCTTATTTTTTATGAATTTTTGACAATCTCTTGAACTGTGCGAAATGTCACATCTGTATTTTACAACCTCTCTTATAGTAAGGGTATGTAAGAGAGACGTATTAAGGGAGTGAACAGTATGAAGAAGAAACCTTCAGCACTAATGAGACGTTTAAAATATTTTTCACCAATAGATCGTTATAACGATAATCATACACAAGAAACATATGAAGATCGCGAATGGGAGAAGGTGTACAGAAAGCGTTGGCAACATGATAAAGTAATCCGCTCTACACACGGTGTGAACTGTACTGGTTCTTGTAGCTGGAACATTTATGTGAAAGATGGAATTGTAACGTGGGAAGGGCAAGAGCTTAACTATCCAACGACAGGTCCTGATATGCCTGATTTTGAACCACGAGGATGTCCGCGTGGAGCAAGTTTTTCTTGGTACATTTATAGCCCGCTTCGTGTGAAATATCCATACGTACGTGGTGTTCTTTGGAGTATGTGGCAAGAGGAATTACAAAATAATGAGTCACCATTAGATGCTTGGAAAAGCATTGTGGAAAACCCTGAAAAAGCACGTACGTATAAGCAGGCGCGTGGTAAAGGGGGATTCATTCGTGCGAATTGGGATGAAGTGTTACAACTCGTTTCTGCTTCTTTACTTTACACAGTAATTAAATATGGTCCAGACCGAAATGTTGGTTTTTCGCCAATTCCAGCTATGTCGATGTTAAGTCATGCTGCTGGTAGCCGTTTTATGCAACTTATGGGTGGACCAATGCTTAGTTTCTATGATTGGTATGCAGATTTACCACCAGCTTCTCCGCAAATTTGGGGTGATCAAACTGATGTACCAGAAAGTAGTGACTGGTACAACTCTGGTTACATTATGACATGGGGTTCAAATGTACCGATGACGAGAACACCAGATGCACACTTTTTAGCTGAGGTTCGATATAAAGGAACGAAAGTCGTTTCTGTAAGTCCTGATTTCGCTGAATCTACAAAGTTTGCGGATGATTGGATTAGTGTGAAACAAGGTACAGACGGTGCACTTGCGATGGCAATGGGGCACGTGATCTTACAAGAATTTTACGTAGATAATCAAGTGGAATACTTCACAAAGTATGCGAAGCAATATACTGATTTTCCTTTCTTCGTTACATTGAAACAAAAAGGAGATCAATTCGTCGCTGATCGTTTCTTAAATGCTACTGATATTGGACGTGAAACAAAGTTAGGAGAATGGAAGCCTGTTCTTTGGAACGAGAACACGAAAGATTTTGCAACACCTCACGGCACAATGGGGTCACGTTGGGATAATGAAAAGAAATGGAATTTACGTTTAGAAGATGAACAAACAGGTGAAAAGATTGATCCACGTCTTTCTTTACTTGGAATGGAAGACACTGTTGGAACGGTACAAATTCCGTACTTCTCAGATGAGGGAAATAAAGTATTGGAACGTACAATTCCAGTGAAAAAAATTATGACAGAAGAAGGCGAAGTGTTCGTTACAACTGTATACGACTTAACGTTAGCAAATTACGGTGTGAACCGAGGACTCGGTGGACAAGAACCGAAAGATTTCAATGATGACGTACCGTTTACACCTGCATGGCAAGAGAAAATGACAGGAGTGAAACGAGAGCTTATTATTCAAATCGCTCGTGAGTTTGCACAAAACGCAGTTGATACGGATGGGCGCTCGATGATTATTGTAGGGGCCGGTATTAATCACTGGTTTAATTCTGATACGATTTATCGCGCAGTTTTAAATCTTGTTCTTCTCGTCGGGGCACAAGGTGTAAACGGCGGCGGTTGGGCGCATTATGTTGGGCAAGAAAAATTACGACCAGCAGAAGGATGGCAAACAATCGCGATGGCAAAAGATTGGCAAGGGCCACCGAAATTACAAAACGGTACATCTTTCTTCTATTTCGTAACAGATCAATGGCGTTATGAAGATACACCGGTTGGACATTTAGCATCACCAATTGAGGGCAACTCTCGTTATCAACATCATGGTGATTACAATGTATTGGCAGCACGACTTGGTTGGTTACCTTCCTATCCAACATTCGAGAAGAATGGAATTGAATTATATAAAGAAGCTGTTGCTGCTGGTGCAACAACGCAAGAAGAAATCGGAAAATACGTTGCACAAAAACTAAAAGAAAAAGAACTAAAATTTGCGATTGAAGATCCAGATAATAAAAACAACTTCCCGCGCAACTTATTCGTATGGCGTGCCAACTTAATTTCAAGTTCTGGTAAAGGCCACGAATATTTCTTAAAACATTTATTAGGCACAACAAATGGATTAATGAATGACGATAGTGATTCATTACGACCAGAAGAAATTAAGTGGCATGAAGAAGCACCAGAAGGGAAGCTTGATCTACTCATTAATTTAGATTTCCGTATGGCTGGAACAGCGCTCTATTCTGATATCGTCTTACCTGCTTCAACTTGGTATGAAAAGCACGATTTAAGCAGTACGGATATGCATCCATTTGTGCATCCATTTAATCCAGCAATCGGTTCACCATGGGAAGCACGCTCTGACTGGGATATTTTCACTTCACTTTCTAAAGCTGTGTCAGATTTAGCGAAGAAAATTGATCTTGAACCAATGAAAGAAGTTGTTGCAACGCCACTTCTTCACGATACACCGCAAGAATTAGCGCAACCACTTGGCAAGATTAAAGACTGGAGCAAAGGTGAGTGTGAACCGATCCCAGGTAAAACGATGCCGCAAATTCATGTTGTTGAAAGGGATTATAAAACGATTTATGACAAAATGACTGCGCTAGGACCAAATGCCGGAAAACAACCGATTGGTACGAAAGGGATTTCTTGGTCTGCAGAAAAAGAGTATGAGCAATTAAAGAGCCGATTAGGAGTTGTTCGAACGGATTCTATTGCGAGAGGTTGCCCAGACATAAAAGAAGCAATCAATGCTGCTGAGGCGGTATTAACACTTTCTTCTACAACAAATGGTCATATGGCTGTAAAGGCATGGGAAGCACTTGAAAAACAAACAGATCTAAAATTACGTGATTTAGCAGAAGAACGTGAAGAAGAATGCTTCACATTCGAACAAATTACAGCACAGCCTAAAACAGTAATTACTTCTCCGGCCTTTACAGGTTCTGAAAAAGGTGGACGACGTTACTCACCGTTTACAACAAATGTGGAACGTCTTATCCCTTGGAGAACGATAACTGGTCGACAATCTTTCTACTTAGACCATGACATGATGAAAGAATTTGGTGAAACGATGGCAACATTTAAACCAATTCTGCAACATAAACCTTTCCGTAAATCTAGACCTGAAGTAGAAGGAAAAGAAATTACACTAAACTATTTAACACCGCATAATAAGTGGTCGATTCACAGTATGTATTTCGATTCATTACCGATGTTAACGCTGTTTAGAGGTGGTCCAACTGTTTGGATGAATAAAGAGGACGCTGCTGAAGCTGGTGTTGCAGATAATGATTGGATTGAGTGCTTTAACCGTAACGGTGTTGTTGTAGCGCGTGCTGTCGTAACACACCGTATACCGAGAGGAATGGCGTTTATGCACCATGCACAAGATCGCCACATTAACGTGCCTGGTACGAAATTAACAAGCACCCGCGGGGGAACGCATAATAGTCCAACCCGTATTCATGTTAAACCAACACATATGATTGGTGGATATGGCCAATTAAGCTATGGATTTAACTATTATGGTCCGACTGGGAACCAGCGTGACTTAAATGTTGTAATCCGTAAACTGAAGGAGGTAGATTGGCTTGAAGATTAAAGCACAAGTCGGAATGGTAATGAACCTAGATAAATGCATCGGCTGCCATACTTGTAGCGTAACATGCAAAAACACCTGGACAAATCGTCCAGGTGCTGAATATATGTACTTCAATAACGTAGAAACGAAACCTGGAATTGGTTATCCGAAACAATGGGAAGATCAAGAGAAATATAAAGGCGGCTGGGAATTGAAAAATGGTGAAATTCAGCTGAAATCCGGTTCGAAAATGAAACGCCTTATGAATATTTTCCACAATCCAGATCAGCCAACAATCGATGATTACTTTGAACCTTGGAACTATGATTATGAAACATTAACAAATAGCCCGCAACGTAAGCATCAACCAGTTGCTCGTCCGAAATCGGCAATTACAGGCGAATTTATCGACAAAATTGAATGGGGTCCAAACTGGGAAGATGATTTAGCTGGTGGACATATAACAGGATTGCAAGATCCGAACGTAAAGAAAATGGAAGAAGAAATTAAAACAGATTTTGAAAATGTCTTTATGATGTATTTACCACGCATATGCGAACATTGTATGAATCCATCTTGCGTATCTTCTTGTCCATCTGGTGCGATGTATAAACGTGAAGAAGATGGGATTGTTCTTGTGGATCAAAATGCATGTCGTGCTTGGAGGTTCTGCGTATCTTCTTGTCCATATAAAAAAGTGTATTTTAACTGGCAAACGAATAAAGCAGAAAAATGTACAATGTGTTTCCCACGTATTGAAGCTGGTATGCCAACGATTTGTTCGGAAACATGTGTAGGACGTATTCGATATATTGGGGTAATGCTATATGACGCTGACAAAGTGAAAGAAGCAGCTTCTGTTGAAGATGAAAAAGATTTATATGAATCTCAGCTTACTGTTTTCCTAGATCCAAATGATCCAGAAGTAGCAGCTGAAGCGAAAAAACAAGGCATTCCTGAAGAATGGATTAAAGCAGCACAAGAGTCACCAATCTATAAAATGATTATCGATTGGAAAATTGCTCTTCCTCTTCATCCAGAGTACCGTACAATGCCAATGGTTTGGTATATCCCGCCACTTAGCCCAATTATGAATATGGTGGAAGGGAAAGGAAGTAACTGGCAAGCAGAAGAGATTTTCCCTGCTATTGATAATATGCGTATTCCGATTCAATATTTAGCGAATTTACTCACTGCAGGAGATGAATCACATATTCGTCTTACATTGAAAAAAATGGCTGTTATGCGAACGCATATGAGAGCATTGCAAATTAATAAAGAACCAAATGAAGCTGTATTAAAAGAGCTTGGATTAACGAGACAGGATGTAGAAGATATGTATCGTCTTCTTGCTATTGCGAAATATAAAGATCGCTTCGTCATTCCAACGTCTCACCGCGAACAAGTTGCAGATTTATATAGCGAACAAGGAAGCTGTGGCCTTTCCTTCACAGGTGGCCCAGGCTCTTGCACGACAATTTCTTAAATAAAGGGGGCAGAAAATTATGAAACAAAGTTTACAAACTGCTTTTTCTTGTTCTTCTTTTCTTCTCTCCTATCCGGAACTTGGGTGGGGAGAAGCTTTAACTGAATTACAAGAAGAGATTGAAGCGATTGAACAGGAAGACGTTAAAGTAGCACTTACAGCATTTATAAAACAAGCACTAGATAAAACGAATGATCAATTAATTGATTGTTACGTATATACATTCGATTTTGGTAAAAAGACAAATATGTATCTTACTTATATGAACACCGGTGAACAAAGAGAAAGAGGGATTGAATTATTAGAGCTAAAACAGCATTATAAAAAATCTGGTTTTGAAGTAACAGATAAAGAACTACCTGATTATTTACCGCTATTACTTGAGTTTTTTGCAAATGCAAATGAGCAAGATAGTGAACCAATTATGAGTAAATACAAGGAAAATATACAAGCATTGCACGTTCAATTAAAAGACGCAAATAGTATGTATGAACCAATTCTTGCAGCTGTTCTCCTCGCTATCGATGCATGGGGTGTACAGACAAATTAGAAAGGAGAGTTGTCAAAATGATGGATCAATTTCTATGGGTATTGCTTCCCTATATCATTTTTGCAATCTTTATCGGTGGACATATTTTCAGATACAACTATGATCAATTTGGATGGACATCGAAATCTAGTGAACTATTAGAGAAGAAAATGCTCCGAATCGGAAGTCTGTTATTCCACTTTGGGATCATGTTCGTCATTGGTGGTCATGTTATGGGGATTTTAATTCCAGAGTCTGTATACCGTTCAATAGGTATTTCTGAGCATATGTATCATGTAGTAGCAATTAGTTTCGGGCTTCCGGCAGGTGTTGCTTCTATCATCGGTTTAATTATATTAACGTACCGCCGTGTAACAGTAAAACGTATCATTGCAACGAGTACAAAGGGAGATTATATTGCGCTTATTTTATTACTTATCGTAATGCTAGCAGGACTTTCTTCAACCTTTTTAAATATCGACTCAAAAGGGTTTGATTATCGTACAACAATCGGTCCATGGTTCCGAAGTCTCTTTATTTTCCAACCAAAGATTGAATATATGACGGAAGTACCTGTATGGTTTAAAATTCATATTATTGCAGGGCTGGGGCTATTCGCAGTGTGGCCATTTACTAGACTTGTACATGTATTTAGTGCTCCAATTAAATACTTAAGCCGTAGTTATGTAATTTACAGAAGACGTATTCCTAATGAATTGAAAAAATAATACCGCTGTAAACGGATAAGAGTTAACAGCAAACATGAAACGAGGTCTAATGGAAGGCCTCGTCTTTTTTTAGGAAATAGCTGTATGCAAGAAAAAAAGATTAGCATCTAAATTAGATGCTAATCAATGCTACAAACAGAAGCAGAGCAATCTTCACAAGCAATTTCACATTTTAAAAACTGTAAATCGTGAATTGTAATCTTGCCTTTATGGATAGAAATTGTTCCTTGCTTTTTTAATTCATTTAACATTCGATTTACACTTTCGCGTGAAGTTGCACAGAAATTAGCAAGTTCTTGATTTGTTAATGGTAAATCGATGAGAATACCATTTTCCTTTAACACACCATAACTATTTGTCATTCGAATGAGAGTAGAATATAGGGCACCTTTTTTGCCGTGTAATACTAAATCTCGGAATTTCGTTTGCATTCTTCTTAAATGTTCACTAATCCATTTCATAAATTCAAATACAAGAGCGGGCTTTTGGAGTAATGCTTTTTCTAAGGTTTCACGTTTTATAACTCCTACTTCAACATCTTCAAGGCATTTTGAATTTAATAAATACTTTGCATTGTCCGTGAACAATGTTAATTCACCAATAATGTCGTATGCCGAACAAATACGAAGTGTTAATTCTTGCCCATCAGCACTTAGTTTACTAATTTGTACTTTTCCTGAGTGGATGATATAGAGTTCTGTTGCTTCCATACCTTCTTGAAAAATAAAACTTCCTTTTTTAATCTGCATTTTATATTCAACAGATGCAAGTAACTCCTTTAAATCTTGAGATAATGTCATACTGTTTGCCACAGCGATCACCTTTCTTATTTTAAGCAATACATTTCCTATTTTGAATGTAAGTATGATGAAAATGCAAGAGCTATTTTAAAAATAAATTGAAATTTCAATGACCGTAAGGGGAAGAGATTTTCAGTTTTTAGTTTGAAAAATTCAATAGACAAAGTGGATGAGATTAAAGATGTGAACAAAATTCGAACGGATTTGTGAAGAATTTTTGAATGGGGAAAGTAATGTGAGAAAAGTCACATTGAATATGTAGCTTCTTTTTTATAATGAAGGCAAATAAAAAAATTGAAAGCTTACTAAGGATTACAGCAGAAAAGAAGGGATATAGATGCACGAGAACATGAAAGATTCTTTAGAACGGCCACTTCAAGATTTACGTATTTCAGTTATTGACCGTTGTAATTTTAGGTGCACATACTGTATGCCAGCTGAAGTGTTCGGACCAGATTACGCTTTTTTACAGGAAGAGTTTTTATTAACGTTCGATGAAATAGAAAGATTGGCGAGATTATTTATAAGTATGGGAGTGGAAAAAATTAGGCTTACTGGCGGTGAACCTTTGTTGCGTAAAGATTTACCGAAGTTAATTGCAAGACTTGCAAAGCTAGAAGGCTTAAAAGATATTGGACTCACAACAAACGGTATTCATTTAGCAAAACAAGCAAGGGCGTTAAAAGAAGCGGGATTAAAACGTGTAAATATTAGTTTAGATGCGATAGAGGATTGTGTCTTCAAAAAAATTAATGGACGAAACGTAAGCACAAAGCCTGTATTAAAAGGAATTGAAGAAGCAAAGAACGTAGGGTTAGAAGTAAAGGTAAATATGGTCGTAAAAAAAGGAATGAATGATAGTCAAATTCTTCATATGGCTCGTTACTTTAAAGAACAAGAAATTCAGCTCCGCTTTATAGAGTTTATGGATGTGGGCAGTACAAACGGCTGGAACTTTGAACAAGTTATTACGAAGGAAGAATTAATTGAGAAAATTAATCGTGTGTATCCAATTGAGCCTGTTAAGCCTCGTTACTTTGGAGAAGTTGCGAAATTGTATCGATATGTAGGGAGTAATGCAGAAGTTGGATTTATTACTTCTGTTTCTGAGTCATTTTGTTCTTCTTGTACGAGAGCCCGTATTTCGGCAGACGGTAAGTTTTTTACGTGCCTATTTGGAGCGAAAGGAACGGATTTGCGAACGCTTCTTCGAGAAAATATTTCTGACGCCTCATTATTAAAAATTTTACAACATACATGGCGATATAGAACAGATCGATATTCAGATGAAAGAACGGTTGAAAGTACAAGTAAACGTCCAAAAGTTGAAATGTCTTACATTGGTGGATAGTGAAAGGAGGATTTCTTATGCAAGAGCGTTATTCAAGACAAGTGTTGTTTTCTGGAATTGGTGAAATGGGACAAAGAAAAATAAGAGAAAAGCATGTGCTCCTAATCGGTGCGGGTGCACTAGGAGCTGCAAATGCAGAAGCTCTTGTTAGAATGGGAATTGGGAAATTGACAATTGCTGATCGTGACTACGTCGAATGGAGTAATTTACAACGGCAACAGTTATATACAGAAGAAGATGCACAGCAGTGCAAACCGAAAGCAATTGCAGCCGCAGAACATTTAAGAAAGATTAATTCTGAAGTGGAAATTGTACCAGTTGTAACGGATGTCACACTGCAAGAAATAAAAGAGTTAACAAAAGAAGTGGATCTCATATTAGATGCGACTGACAATTTTGATACGCGCCTACTTATAAATGACATTTCACAAAAAGAAAATATACCTTGGATATACGGTGGATGCATTGGAAGTTACGGTGTAACGTATACAATTCTTCCTAGAGAAACACCATGTTTTCGCTGCTTAATGGATCATCCTATGGGCGGAGCAACATGCGATACAGCAGGAATCATTCAGCCAGCTGTACAAATGGTCGTTGCTCATCAAGTAACAGAGGCGATGAAAATATTGGTGGATGATTTCGAGGCGCTAAGAGGGACAATGTTATCATTTGATATTTGGAACAATCAATATCTCTCATTAAAAGTAAATAGACAGAAGAAAAATACATGTCCATCTTGTGGAAATACACGCACGTATCCAAGTTTAACATTTGAAGCACAGATGAAAACGGAAGTGCTATGTGGACGGAATACGGTTCAAATCCGTCCAGGGATAAAACGTGTTCTTCATTTAGAGGAAGTTCAAAAACGATTACAAAAAAGTGTAAATGTCCAAAAAACGTCTTACTTACTATCATTTCTAATTGATGAATATCGTTTCGTTTTATTTACAGACGGTAGGGCATTTATTCATGGAACAAATGATGTGAAAATAGCAAAACGATTATACGCAAAATATATAGGCTGAATAGAAAGTGAGTTTCACTTTCCAAAAACGAGGTGAAAAAAGAATGTTATTAAAACGTAATCCAATTCCAGTGGCAGAAGCAGTTGCACGAGTAATGGAATATGCTTACCAGGGTGAAATAGAAAAGGTTTCTCTTATAGAAAGCTACGGTAGAACGCTTGGAGAAGATGTTATTGCAGATCATGATGTCCCGCATTTTGATCGCTCTCCGTACGACGGGTTTGCGATTCGAGCAGAAGATACGAAAGAAGCCAGTAGCAGTAACCCTATTCAGTTTGAAGTAATTGGTGAAATCGGAGCAGGTTTTGTTTTTACAGAAGAAGTGAAAGCATTTCAAGCTGTCCGTATTATGACAGGAGCCGCAATTCCAGCAGGGTGTAATGCTGTTGTTATGTTAGAGCTAACGGAAGGATTTGAAGAAAAAGAAAAGACTTATATGAAATTAAAACGCTCTTTCGCTTCTGGTGATAACATTTCTTTTAAAGGAGAAGATGTAAAGCAAAATGCTATCCTTGTGAAAAAAGGGACTGTTATTAACGCAGGGGTAGCAGCACTTCTTGCTACGTTTGGTTATAGTTCCGTACATGTTGTAAAACAGCCAGTCATTGGAATTGTAACGACAGGAAGTGAACTGCTCGAAGTACATGAACAATTAAAGCCAGGGAAGATTCGAAATAGTAACTCCTATATGGTAGCTGCTCAAATTGAACGAGCGGGCGGAGTTGTACAGTATTATGGGCAATTCGCTGACGATTTTGAGACGTGTTATAACACTGTGAAAAAAGCGATAAAAGAAGTTGATATATTAATTACAACTGGTGGCGTTTCAGTAGGAGACTATGATTATTTACCGGCTATTTATGAGAAATTACAAGCAAATGTACTTTTCAACAAAATAGCGATGCGACCAGGAAGTGTGACAACTGTAGCTGAGCTAGAAGGAAAACTATTATTTGGTCTATCTGGTAATCCTTCTGCTTGTTATGTCGGTTGTGAATTATATGTTCGACCAGTCATTGAAACATACTTGCATAAGAAAAATCCCCACTTATATCGTGCAGAAGCAATTTTACAGAAAGACTTTCCAAAAGCGAATCCATTTACTCGTTTTGTAAGAGGGAGAGTGGAATTTGTAGATGGCCAATTGAAAGTTACACCAGTCGGTTTAGATAAATCTAGTGCAATTTCTTCACTTGCAGAGACGAATGCATTTATCGTCCTGCCGGGAGGAACGAGAGGATTTGAAGCAGGGATAATTGTTTCGGTATTATTATTGGAATCGAACATGGGAAGTGAGTGGCCATGGGAAGAACCGCTTCGATCATACAAGTAATAGAAAAATAGATTGCTAATTTATACAAAGATAAGAGGTGCAAGATGACACATACGTATTATGAAGTAATTGATACACCTATTTCAATTGAAAGTGTTACTAGCAAAGTAATTCGGCATGAGTGTGGTGCGGTTACTACTTTTATTGGTACTGTTAGGGAATTTACGAAAGGACGTCGTACGCTTTATTTAGAGTATGTAGCTTATAAAACAATGGCGGAAAAACAACTTGAGAAAATTGGTACTGAAGTAGGAGAGAAATGGCCTGGGACATATGTGGCAATTACACATCGCATTGGTACATTGCAAATTTCTGATCTTGCGGTTGTTGTCGCTGTTTCTACACCACATCGGAAAGCGGCCTATGAGGCGAATGAATATATTATGGAGCGTATAAAACAAATTGTTCCGATTTGGAAGAAAGAGTTTTGGGAAGATGGTGAGTCATGGATAGGTGATCAGTTAGAGAAAATAGCATATGTAAATGGCGAGCCTGGAAAGAAGATGAGAATATGATTGAAGTATTATTATTTGCACATTTGCAAGAAGAAGTAAGCAAACCGGCCTTGCACATAGATTGTGAAAATATTACGGTTGCTGAACTAAAGGAAGTTCTGGTTAAGGAATATAACGTAGCAATTTCAAACGAGATTACGTTCGCCATAAATGAAGAGTATGCAAATGAGGATGACATCATTCAAACTGGCGATATTGTAGCGATGATTCCGCCAGTAAGTGGTGGTTGATTCTTTTCAGCCTAATCATGTTAGGACGTGATTAGGCTGGAGAGAATGAATATAACGATGAATACATAGGAGGGAACAGGATGAAAAGTCCTAATTTTCAATTAAGTTTACAAACTTCTAATCTAGTTATCGGTTTTATGGTATGGGTTATCTTATCATCATTAATGCCATATATTAAAGCGGATATTCCATTAACTGCGGGACAAATTTCTATGGTAACAGCAGTACCGGTTATTTTAGGTTCTATTCTTCGCATTCCAATTGGTTATTGGACGAATCGTTACGGAGCAAGAAAATTGTTCTTTATTAGTTTTATACTTTTATTATTCCCTGTCTTTTACATTAGTATTGCCAATTCTATGATGGATTTAATTATTGGTGGATTATTTGTAGGGATCGGTGGTGCTGTATTCTCTGTAGGAGTAACTTCTCTACCGAAATACTTCCCGAAAGAGAGTCACGGTTTTGTAAATGGTATTTACGGTGTCGGTAACGCCGGAACAGCAATTACTTCATTTTTAGCACCTGTAATTGCGACATCAGTTGGATGGAGAACGACAGTACAGTGTTATTTAGTTTTACTTGCAGCATTTGCACTTATGAACTTTTTATTAGGCGATCGTAAAGAAAAAAAGGTGAATACACCATTAATGGAACAAATAAAAGGTGTATATAAAAATGAAAAACTTTGGTTTTTATGTATCTTTTACTTTTTAACATTCGGATCATTCGTCGCATTTACAGTATATTTACCAAACTTTTTAGTGTCTCACTTCGGATTAGAGAAAGTAGATGCAGGCATGCGGACAGCTGGATTCATCGTATTAGCAACAATGATGCGCCCAATTGGTGGTTGGCTCGGTGATAAATTTAATCCATTTAAAATATTAATCTTCGTATTTATCGGTTTAACACTGTCTGGTATTGTTTTATCATTTATGCCTAGTATGAATGTGTATACATTTGGTTGCTTACTAGTTGCATTTTGTGCAGGTATTGGAAATGGAACAATCTTTAAGCTTGTTCCAATGTACTTCTCTGAGCAAGCAGGGATTGTAAATGGGGTTGTGTCAGCTTTAGGTGGACTAGGAGGGTTCTTCCCACCATTAATTTTAACATTACTATTCCAACTGACAGGTCATTATGCAATTGGATTTATGGCGTTATCAGAAGTCGCACTTGCTTGTTTAATCATTACAGTGTGGATGTATAGCCAAGAGAAATTGTTAGTGATGTTAAAGAATCATTAATAAGGAAAAAGAACCGTCCCAAAGTATATTGGGATGGTTCTTTTAGTAATAGGCTTCAACATGTTTTTATTGCTATCTCAACAAACGCTTGTTTTCTAAAAGAATGTGCTTTTAAAATGAAAAACAGAAGGTTTATGGAATTTTATGTTAAAATATAGATGTCAGAAGTTATTCAATTAAAGGGCTGGTTAGTTAAAGGAATCTTAAAATTTTTTCAAAGATCGAACTAATTTTTAGAATGCAAATATTTAATTGGATCGGGGTGCTTAGATGAAAAAACTATATAAGTCCACTAAGGATAAACAAGTATCAGGTGTATTGGGTGGCTTAAGCGACAAGTATGGAATTGATGTAAGTATCCTTCGCATAGTAACTGCATTATCAGCCTTTTTTACTAGTGGATTAACAGTGCTAATTTACATAATAGCTGCAATTGTTTTGCCTACAGATAAAGAAATTAAGGGATAAATTTATGAACTTAAATCTAATTCCACACAATCGGGAACTTTAATGGAACGAGTAGATAAAGGCACTCCGCCTCTTACACGTCTAGGGTACTAGAAAGGGGCTTCGATTTTGGTAGTAAGAATCCAACTGATTTTAGTCAGCTTGCCTCTTTAGGGGTGGGAGTGCATTGCTATCAAGCTAAGGTAACAAGGAAACAGTAAGAATTAGAATCAAAATAAGCTTAGATAACAGCTCTACTTGTCGATGACCTTCATTCTGTTCTGCACTACCGACAGCATTTGATGATTGTTTCTCTAGTCGAGAACTCAGTTTTTTGTCTATTGAAAGTTTCCAAAGTAAAAGCAACAGTACGATTGTTATAAGACTGAAATGAACAAACGAAAAATCCTCATAAAACATTCGGAATATATCGAGAACGAAAATAATAACTTTTGAATTAAACGATGACTATTAATCGCTAACGAATCGATAAATAGTCGCTCCTTTCTAAAAACTATATATTAATCTATATAAAAAATATATCAATAGATTGAGATGTTCCGAAATTTAAAAACATAGGACGGTATCTATAACAAGAAAAAACTTCATATTTTTTAGGGCCAGATTTTTGGGTAAGGCTAATGGATATTGTGAAAAAGTACACTTAAAATAAAGAATACAGTTTAGGTCGATAAGATAAAATTATGAATTTGTATAAATAATCCATAATTTTCTTTATAAGTCATATTTGATATGTTAAAGAAAAGAGAGGGGAGGGAAATGAAATGAGAATTTTTGATGCACATTTTCATATTATTGATTATAATTTTCCGATTATTGAGAACTAAGGATATTTTCCACCCAACTTTGTTGTAGAAGATTATCAGAATGAAACTCCTGATTTGAATGTAATTGGTGGAGTAATTGTATCTGGTTCTTTCCAAGGATTTGACCAAGAATATTTATTAAAGGCAATAAAACAATTGGGTTCAACATTTTGTGGCGTAACACAATTACCTTTTACAGTGACGGACGAAGAAATACTAAATTTAAATGAAAATGGGATAAAAGCATTACGTTTTAATATTAAAAGAGGTGGTTCAGAAGATTTATCGAAGCTGGATTACTTTGCTAGAAGAGTTCATGATTTAGTAGGATGGCATAGTGAGCTTTATATTGATGCAATAGAGTTGCCCGAAATTGCATCCACTATAGAAAAGTTACCAGCTATATCAATTGACCATTTAGGGTTATCAGAAGAAGGTTTAGCACATTTATTAAAACTAGTTGATAAAGGGGTACATGTGAAAGCTACTGGTTTTGGTCGTGTCGAATTAGATGTTGAGAATGCCTTAAAGTCGATTTATGAAGTTAACCCAGATGCACTTATGTTTGGAACAGATTTACCATCTACCAGAGCAAAAAGACCTTTTGAGTATGGAGATATCAAATTGATTCAACAGCTATTTGATGAACAAGCTACCGATAACATCCTGTATACGAATGCTTTTAAATGGTATTTTTGGTACCGTCAGGGGCTACATTTGAATTAAATGTGTCCATATTTAGTAAAGAGTTTAATCCAACTATAATATATTTAGAATGAGGTTTTAAATGTTTGTTTTTATTATATTAGACGTAATATTACCAATATTAATATTGATGCTAATTGGTGCAATCTTACAAAGAAAGTTCCAATTTAACTTGAAGCAGCTTTCTACACTTATTACTTATTGCTTGATGCCAGCGGCTGTATTTGTGAATATATATGATATTAGTATAGAGACAGGTTTGTTGCTCCAGATAATATACTATTTAATGCTTTATAGTCTGAGTCTGATCATAGTAAGTCATTTCATTTCAAAAACATTAAAGTTAGAAAAAGGAGAAAGTGCAGCTCTAAAAAATAGCATTTCGTTAATGAATTCCGGTAATTATGGGTTACCAGTAAGTCAATTGATTTTCAGTCACAATCCAGTGGGGGTTTCCATTCAGATTTTTATTATGATTTTCCAGAATCTTTTAACTTATTCATATGGGATATATAATTTACTATCAGCAACAAAAACAATCGGAGGTATTATTCAATCATTTCTAAGACTGCCTGTATTTCATGCGCTCGTATTAGGGGTTCTCTTTCAATCTTTTAAAATTCAAATACCTAATTCTATCTTGCTACCTCTTAATCAGCTTGCGAATGGTTTTGTTGCAATAGCACTCATATTGCTAGGGGCACAATTATCCAACATTAAGCTTAATTTTTTCCATCGAGTCATAACATGGGCTTTAATTGGAAGGTTACTGATGGGACCATTATTAGCACTTGCCATGATATACCTACTAAACATTAATGGTATTGTTGCACAATCATTATTGATTGCAAGTTCTTTTCCTACTTCAAGAAATACATCAACCATTGCTATGGAGTATCAAATAGAGCCTGAATTACATGCACAAATCGTTTTATTTTCAACACTTTTAAGCATTATTACAGTAACTGTCGTTATTTATTTGTCATATATTTTGTTTTGAATATACGTGCAAAAGCGAATAGATTTGAGGCGGTAAATGATGGACGGAAATCCCATCGATATGAGAAGAAAACAGTCTTAGATATATTGGGTGTCGTTTACAATTGTACCATGTCTGATAATCAAGCAGCTTAATTCAAAAAAAGGAAACTCATTAGGGGCTATTTCGTATGCAAATCTTTAAAGCATCTACATATAGACTTGCGAAAAAAGACACAATCTCGCTTATAATTGACGTTACATAAGCTTAGGTTGATAGCGATGGGGGGAGTGTCAAGTAAGAATTTTATCTTTATTGATTTCATGCGGTTTTTCCATATAATTGTAACTAAGGGGGATGATTCCAAGTTGAGTGAAAAGAATATCAGCACAACAGTTTCAGGAAATATAATTGTTACCCATCTAGTTGGCAATATAAAAACAGATGATGTGTATGAATGGTTTAATGGTTTCGAGCAGGTTTGTCAGCAATTCATTTCCGAAGGGCGGAAATACAAATTGTTGGTAGATAGAAAAGGATACACGCCAAATCATTTTTCTGTTCAAAAAGTATGGAAAGAGAAGTTCTTCAATGAAACCATTTTGAATCACAGTAAGGCAATTGCATTTCTCCTTGAAGAGGGAGAGATAATGAATTTTTTACAACAATCTAATACGAAAGAATCTGTGAGATTTTTTGATGATTATGAACATGCGCTAATTTGGTTGAATGAATATCCAATATAAAACCTGTATTGAAGCAGTTGCTCTCAAGCAACTGTTTTTTATGTCCGTAATTGTTGCCGTTATTTTTCTTCACAGATTCTTGTCCAATTGTTTGTCTGAGCTTAAAAAACGAAACTAAAGCAAAAAGAACAAACGCCTCTAAAAAACGTTTGTTCAAAGTTAATTACTATTTTAGCTGAGTGATAGATTACAATTTGCGAGTATGAGAAAATTTTTTTATAAGTTTAGGAAATATAGATGTTAATTCTTGCTTCATACGCTTCGTAAACGATGGATCCTTACCTGAAGTTGAAATAGTAACAACATATTCATCATTTCGAATGACGCCAGGTGTGTGAAAAGATGATGCTGTACCATCACTTACAACGTTAACCCACTGGAAATCATGAGCGGCCTGTTTGACCATCATATTTACAGCATGTTGATTTGTAGCTGCATAAATAAGGTGGGCATCTTTAATATCATCATTACTAAAAGCTTTTTGCTTCCAAGTAATATAAGGAAGTTCCTTCATTTCCTCACAAATATCTGGGCTAACAACAGTGACAAAAGCGCCTGTATCCTTTAATCCAGACGCTTTTCGATATGCAATTTTACCTCCACCAATGATAACGACCAATTTTTTATTTAGATTAAGCATAAGAGGGTACATGTTATACATACACACATTCCTCCATTCGTTCTAATAATGTTAATTTCATATACGTATCAAACTGAAGACAGTTACAAGCTGTAACGTGATTGTATTTTTTTGCATGCAATTTAATTTTTTGAAGTAATAATCCGGTAAAGAGGAGGTACGGCATGACATATACATGGGACGCAGTCGATGTTATAGCCTTGAGCTCAGCAGTAAAAGAGGGAGTTCCTTTCGTTAAAAAAGAACAGGATATTGGCATACCGAGTTTTTGTTCGACAGCTGCTCCGATTTGTTGTAATTCATGTATCGGCTGAGGGTCACTGCTACCTCGTCCTACGAGTAAAATACTACTACCTTGCAGTGGCATAGCTTCACGTATTCTTTTCACTACAAGTTCAACCATATGCGGATGCGTACTAAGAGGTGGTACAACTGAAAATGTTATATGTGGATATTGCTTTTGCATTTTCTCTATCTCAAAAGGAATATCACGTTTAAAGTGAGCTGCTGCAAATAATAAAACAGGTACAATCATTATTTCAGTTGCTCCCTCTAGTAGTGTTTCTGTAACTGCATCCGAAATGGTAGGTATCGTTAGTTCTAGAAAAGCAATTTTTTGAATTCTTTCGTTACGTTCTTTCATAACAGATTGAATAAAGTGAATGAATTGTTCGTTACCTTCTTGTAGCCGGCTCCCGTGTCCAACATATACAATTCCTTTCATTGTCTCACCATGTCTTTCTTTATAAGAGTTTCTTGTAATTGATGGTCTACGTTATGAAACCCGACTTTATTTGCATAGTGTAAAGTTGGAACATCGGTATACGAGAATGGAAGAGTAAGAATATCGATAAAGCCAAGGCGTTTTATTTCTGCTAGAAACGTATCAATAGAAGCACGACCTTCAAATACAATACTATCCCATGAGAATTCAGAAAGCATACGGGAATGAATTTCATCGAAACGATAATCAATTGTATACTCATGAGTCATAATATAAGATCCAGCACCGATTTTTTCTTGAATGAAAGCAATTCGATTAATATTTCTGCCTAAATAAATAGTTGTATCGGAAGAGAACGTTGCTTGTTTACTTAACAATCCATATTGCATAAGCTTTTCTTGAACAGAAAGGCTCATATATTGAAGTTCCGCTTGTAAGGATCGAATATCTTTATGGTTTTTACTGCATGATTGCATCAAAATTTCTACACTTTCAGCCGAACAAAATACAAGGCGATCAACGTTAAAAACTTCATTGATTTGTTCAGAGGTTAAAGTGTATTCTTTCTTTTTGAAAGTTGGAATTTGATATATTTCTGCACCGGACTCTTGTAACATTTGCTTTATTGCGCTTTTTTTATTTGTTGCAGATGCAAGTAAAACTTTCTTGCCATGCAATGGTTTACGTTCTTTCCAAGCGATTTGATTCCGTAAAGTAACAACATCACCAACAATTGTCATGGAAGGGTTAGAAATATTTTCGTTTTTGACGATAGGGACAATGGTGGAAAGTGTCCCTGTGACTACACGCTGTTTACCAGTTGTACCCCATTCAATGACTGCTACTGGCGTATCTTCTTTTTTTCCTGCGTGTAGTAAGTTTTCACAAATTGTAGGTAAGTTTTTTATACCCATGTAGTAGGCAATCGTGTCGCTATTGTGAGATGAATTATATTTTCCATGATCGGTTAAAGGACCTTTTGCATGTCCGGTTAATAAAGTGACACTATTACTGTAGTCACGGTGGGTGAGGGGGATACCTGCATAGATACTAGCGGCGATGCTAGATGTAATACCTGGTACAATTTCATATGGAATATTTGCTGCTGCTAAAGTTTCTGCTTCTTCACCAACACGGCCAAAAATAGATGGATCTCCGCCTTTTAAGCGGACTACGATTTTTCCTTCTTTTGCAAATTGAAGGAGGTGTGCGTTAATCATTTCTTGACGCATAGTATGATTGTTTGGCATTTTTCCGCAATAAATAAGTTCACATGTTTCTTTTGTATAATTAAGAAAGGAAGGGTTTAATAAGCGGTCATATAAGACGATATCTGCACGATTTAAGCACTCTATTGCTTTTTTTGTAATAAGCCCTTCATCACCTGGTCCTGCACCAACTAAATATACATATCCGTTCATATTCGCACCTCGTCTATTTTTATTTAAAAGGAAGCCAGGGGAAGCTTCCTTTTGTAAATTACATGTATATATAAATATCCCCGTCAATAACTTCTACTTCATACGTTTGAATACAACCGTCATCAGGTTTTTGAACTTCACCTGTTATTAATGAAATTTTCCAATCATGTAGTGGACAAAAGACGAATTCTCCAGATACAATGCCTTCTGCTAACGGTCCGTTTTTATGAGGACAACGATTTTCTACAGCTCGAATATCGCCATTTGAAAGGCGGAATAAGGCGATAGACATACCTTGCATTTGTACCTCTTTACCGATTTGAATAGGAAGATCTTCTGCCCGCATAACTTTTATTTTTTCTTTCGTTTGTAACATATGGATCACAGCTCCTTATTTCACAGTTTCAACTTCATACATCGCTTTTAATGATTTCGTTTCTAGTGCTTGTCCCCAAGCTTCTTTATATGTGCCACGAGCTGTTTGGAAACGCGCATTTAACATCGTGACCATACTTGTATTTTGTAGTATTTCTTTTATATGATTGAAGCCTAATCTCTCTGTCCAGTAGGCAGTACGCTCTCCGTAAATACCAGTTTCACGATAATATTGCATGTAAGCTGTAGCGATGCGAAGGACATCATCTTCAGTAGGGACAATCATTACAAAATCAGCCTCGCGTACTTCAGTACCACCATTTCCGCCAATATAAAGTTGGAATCCATTTTCGACACAAACAACGCCAAAATCTTTCGTCAGTACTTCCGCACAGTTACGTGGACAACCTGTTACACCCATCTTCATTTTATGAGGCGTATCTACCATTTCTAATGATTGTTCAAGTAACATACCAAGTCCTAATGAATCTTTCGTACCGAATCGGCAGAAGCGAGAACCAACACATGATTTTACATTACGTAGAGATTTTGAATACGCATATCCCGAAGTCATATTTAAATCAGCCCATACGTTAGGTAAATCTTGTTTTTTAACACCATATAAGCCGATTCGGCTAGCACCAGTAATTTTCACAAGAGGAACATTATACTTTTTCGCAACTTCAGCAATTTTCATTAAATCATCAGCTGTTGTAACGCCTCCGTACATACGTGGAATAACAGAGAATGTACCATCGTGCTGGATGTTACCATTCATTCTTTCATTAACGAAACGGGATGATTTATCATCTGCATATTCTTCTGGAATCACCATACGTAAATAGTAATTTAGAGCAGGGCGACATTTTGAACAGCCATCTTCATGTGAAAAATCAAGAACATTTCGTACTTCTTTTGGTGATTTTAAACCTTTCTCATGAATCGCCGCTACGACTTCATCACGTGATAAAGTTGTACATCCACACATACCGGTAGACTGCGCAGAAGCATCAAAAGCATCTCCGAGTGTATGAGATAAAACTTGTTCCACAAGCGGACGACATTTTCCACAAGACCCCGCCGCTTTCGTACATCCTTTTACTTCTTCAAAAGTAGTTAACTCTTGTTCTAAAATGGCATGAACGATTGTACCTTTCGTAACACCATTACATCCGCAAATCGTGTCATCCGCACTCATAGTAGCAACGTTAAGTTCACTTTCTTCACCAGCTTTGTGAAGAAGGGAAGTTGCTGTATATTCTTGTATATCTTCTTCTTTCTTTAACATGCTAAAGAGGCGTGTACCATCAGCAGTATCCCCGTATAAAACAATACCAACGACTTTATTGTCACGAATTAATACCTTTTTATAGGAACGTTTACATTCGTCAAAGATTGATATTGCTTTCGTTTGATCATCTTCATATATTTGGCCAGCAGAGAATAAATCACAACCTGCAACTTTTAATTGCGTACCGACGATACTGCCCACATATCCATCAGTTTGTAAATTTGTTATATGCTTAGCTAATGTTGCACCTTGTTCATAAAGAGGAGCAACAAGTCCATATGCGATACCATCATGTTCCGCGCATTCGCCAACTGCATAAATGGATTCATCATTTGTTTGCATATAGTCGCTGACTACAATACCGCGATTTACAAGTAAACCAGCATCTTTTGCTATTTGAGTATTCGGACGTATTCCGACAGCCATTACGATTAACTCACAATCTACAACTTCACCATCTTCAAATAGAATGCCCTCAACATGGTCTGTACCAAGAATCTTTACCGTTTTCTTTTCCATTAGAAACTTCATGCCTTGCGCTTCTAAATCTTCACGTAATAGAGAAGCTGCTTTGGAATCTAGTTGTTGCTCCATTAAGCTCGGCATTAAATGAACAACATGTACGTCCATTCCTAAGTCAATAAGACCTCTTGCAGCTTCTAAACCAAGTAATCCACCACCAATGACAACGGCCTTTTTCTTTTCTTTAGCGGTATCAATCATAAATTGTGTATCTTCAATTGTTCGAAATCCTGTTACACCAGGAAGGGTGGAACCTTCGACTGGTAAAATAAAAGCACTAGAACCTGTTGCGATAATGAGTTTGTCATATGTAAGAGTACGACTCTTTTCTGTGATAATGATTTTATCTTCTCGGTTAATACTTTGAACTCTTTCATTTGTATACAAAGTTATTTCGTTTTCTTCGTACCAACTATATTCATTCATAATGATATCTTGCATATTTGTTTTGCCTTGTAAAACATGAGAGAGCATAATGCGGTTGTAGTTTGGATGCGGTTCATCTCCCAAAATAGTAATCTCATATGAATCACTATCATGTTTTAATATTTCTTCCATACAGCGTATGCCAGCCATACCATTTCCGATCATAACTAAACGTTTTTTCATATTTATTTCCCCTTTTATGTGAATTGCTGAACAAAGTATTATATTCTCATTATAGAAAATCAAAAAAGGGGAAGATGTGATGTTTATCACATTTTTATAATGATTCACAAATTGTTAAAATTCGGATTTATGTGAAGGGAGAAGCGAAAGGGAATTTGGTTATATGGATAGAGGGGGAGGGGAAGTATAAATAAAGTGAAGGACATGAGCATTTATACTCATGTCCTTCACTTTATTTATGCTTTTGTAATTGCACGCGGAAATAAAATATTATTTTCTAAATGAATATGCTCAAATAAATCAGATTCAATGGCTTCAAGGCGCTGGTAAACAAGGCGATAAGTGCCGCAAGCTCCTTCTGGTGGAGTAAAGTCATCTGTCACCCTACGAAGTTCTTTAATAATATTGCCAGCATGGTTATGTTCATTCTCCAACTCATCTACTACTTTACGTAACTTTGTATAGTTTTCATCAGTTGGATTTCGTTCGAATTCTAAAATTAATGGGAAATCCTCTGTTTCTTCTTTAATTAAATGTTGTTCTAATTCAATCTTAAGTTCATGAAATAGTTTATGAGTTTGAGCTAAATGAGGCTGATTTGCCCCATGAACACGTAATACCTTAGTCACATATGGACTTAACTGTGGCAACTCTTCATTCAAATAGCGATGATGCTTATTAATTACATAATCAATCAATTCACGATATGAAGCATTTTTCCAATCAATTTCCGATTCATTTAATAGTTTCGTTTTATGATAAAGCGTATTTAACTCTGTAATTACTTCAGAAGCTGATAAATTTCTTTCATTAATTGCATCAATCAGTGGTCTATTACCACCACAGCAAAAGTCTATTCTATATGATTTAAAAAGGTCACTAGCTTTCGGGAATTGCGTAACAATCTCACCAACAATTGAAGTTTCAGTAAATGTATGTTCCATATGAATACCTCCATAAAGTTTAAATGTAATATCTAAATCAAGAATAGCGATAATTTAAAATCAATGTGGTGATTGAAATCACTTATTATGTGTCATTTTTGAGAATAATAAAATGAGTTTTATAAAAGGAAGGGGGAGGGTAATTCGTCGCAATAGTTTCTGATAATAAAAAAGAAGCTTACTAGAAGCTTCTTTTTTATTACTATTTTTCACACGCGACTCCATCACCATCACGATCAAGGTGAGAGCTGTAACCTGGCTGATCTCTATATAATGGAGCTTTCCCAGCAGCTCTAACTGCGGCACAATTTTTGTAATATGCGTTACTAGTATTTCCTGCAGCTGGTTGTGTTTGAGTTTGCTGTGCTTTTTGTTGTTCCTGTTGTACGAGAGCTTGTTCAGCGGCTTGACGTTGTTGCTCTTCTTGTTGTTTGCGAGCTTGTTCATCAGCTTGACGTTGTTGCTCTTCTTGTTGTTTGCGAGCTTGTTCATCAGCTTGATGTTGTTGTTCTTCTTGTTGTTTACGGGCCTGTTCTACAGCTTGACGCTGTTGCTCTTCTTGTTGTTTACGGACCTGTTCTACAGCTTGACGCTGTTGCTCTTCTTGCTTACGAGCTAGTTCATCAGCTTGGCGTTTCTCATCCTCTTGCTTACGAGCCAGTTCATCAGCTTGACGTTTCTCATCTTCTTGCTTACGAGTTTTTTCGTCCGCTTCTTTCTTTTCTAATTCCTTTTTCTTTTCGTCATCTTTTTTCTCTTCACTATTAGAAGCGACTTGTTTATTCGTTGCTGTCGTTTTTTCAGAAGAAGGACCTGAAATACCTAATAGCGCAACAAAAATGACAAATAAAATAGCTGTAATAATAAATTGTTTTTTTGCTACACCGGTTTTCTTAATTACAGATAAGATTGCTAGAACAAGGAAGAAAATAAATAAAACAAAGCTTAAAATAGAAAAGAATTCAACAATTGGGTGATTAGAAGTCTCTGCGCCAGTTATTATTAAGACGATTGAAATCATAAAAAGAATAACGGTAGAACGACCATATTGTTTTACTTTACCATTTTTCTTAAAGAACGAGATGATGCAAAGAATTAAAAGGATAAAAGCAATAAAAAATAAAGCCGCACCAATATTACTCAATACTGTCATTTGAATACCTCCATTTGTAAGATTTTCTCTATTGATTATATAAAAATCCATTGGGAATTACAGGATTTTTAATAAAATAAAAAGATTTATATTATTTTTAATAGATAGATAAACAGTTATTTTATATATAAAGAAAAATGGATTTAATTACTATTACTTTTTGAAAAAAATTTCATAGATTATAGTATCTCATTTGAAAGGAGGAGATTTGAATGGAATTTCAATTATTAGTGAATTGCGTGTTACAAGAAGGGAATGCTTACTTTTTAGTAACAAAAGTAGATGATGTTATTACGTTGAAAGTGCCAATTACAGCAGGAGTAGCAGGTTTGTTTTTAGCTTTAGGTGTACCAAGATGTTCTTAATCTAGCTTTTGATAGTAAAAGGATGGGGGACAAGCCTTATCCTTTTACTATTACATAATTTTTTTATGTAAACTAAATGAGTTTTTTAATATTATTTTTGCCATAGCACGTTTAAAACAGACATGCATATACTATAATGTTTCATTGGCCTTTGATGAGAAACGATAGTTTTAAAAAGTGTATCGAAAGTAGAAGTGATACTTTTTTTAATAATGAAAAAATATGAGGTGCTAGTATATATGAAAAGACGGACGTATGATATTCCAGTCGCGTTGCGAAGAGAATGGTTTTTAATAGAGTTAGCGCATTTAACAAAGAAATACGGAATTGAAATTGCAAATAGTAAAATAGAAGATGCACCATTTCTAAGAGATCAAGTTACAGAATTGAAAATAGGAGCTGGTTTGCAATACGATAAATATGATGATGAGTACATCATCGAGTTTTAAATAAAGAAGCTGCGTATAAAAGGTTATTAAAGAGACCTTTTATACGCAGCTTTTTTTGTAAAGAGAAAGCTTTATTGAGAAATATTTAAAACGCTTCTTGCAAAAAGGAATGAAGGGATGCTGAGAGAATAACGTTTGATAAGAAAGGAATGTGGCTATTAATTTCTTATTCAAATGTATCGTAAAAATAATTGATTAAATGGAATTTAAAACAATTGGTGTTCAATGTAATGGTATCGCTTTCTTTCGGGCGGGAAAAGGGGGATTTTAATGGGGATTATGAAAAGGTGTATCGTATTACTTATTGTACTTTGTTTTATGAGTCCGATGGTTGTTAGTACAAATGTACACGCAGAGGTTGTAACAGAGATTAAGACTGGCTTTCCAGATCAAGAAGTATTTACTCCTGGAGAATGGTTTTTAGGTCAGAAACCTGCTAATTATGATGAGAATAAACCACCAATTCTCTTTGTACAAGGAAGAAATGGTAATGCGGATAGTTGGTATGGAAAGACAGTATATCATGAGATGAATGATATGTACGATTATGCTTTGAAAGCAGGCTATCAAACTGTATTTATTCAATTATATGATGCCGCGGGGAAAGGATCTGCTAGCCAATGGGATAATGGAAAATTGTTAGCACAAAAGCTTGAAGAGATTTATAATCATTTTGGCAAAAAAGTAAATATTGTAGCTCACAGTAAAGGTGGTATTGATACACAAGCTGCGGTAGTTGGATATGGAGCAAATCGATTTGTTGGAAATGTTATTACGCTTGCCACTCCACATTACGGATCAAATTTAGCGGATTTATCATATAGTTGGTGGGCAGGGTGGCTTGCCTCTATATTAGGTCAAAAAGATGATGGGACATATTCATTACAAATAGGTGAAATGGCAAAGTTTCGTTCTACAATAGATAATAATCCTGCAGCTAAATTAAACCGTTACTATACGGCTACTGGGACAAGCTGGGGACCTGTTTTTTCAGCATTATCTATGGGCGGGTTGTATTTGTCATCATACGGTTCTAATGATGGGTTAGTGAACGAGTGGAGTGCTAAGTTACCATATGGAACACATTTATTTACAGATTCACGGTTTGATCATGATAATATACGAAAAGGTTCAGCTGTTTTCGCACGAATTGAACCATATTTACGGACAGCGAATGTACCAGTACCGGTTTTATTAACCCCAAGTAATAGTTCGGAGGAAAAGGTAGAACAATTAAACACAACCTCTAATCAAGCTATTTTAGGAGGAGAGTTGTCACAAAATCAGTGGGTAGGGCAAACTGTCGCAGTTGATAAAAAGGCAGAAGGGGTAGTTTCTGTTTTAACAGCTTCTTCGGATGTAGAAATACAACTAATATCTCCAAAAGGAAAAATTTATACAAATAAAGATAGTGCTGTATCTACTGGTGAAGGTGAATCTTTCTTTAAAGGAGCGACTATAAGAACATTTAAATTTGATAAAATGGAAGCAGGAGAATGGCAAGTTAAAATGATGGCGAAGCAGCCGAATGATGCATATTTAATCGTAACCGATTACAAAAAAGATGCTCCGTTCGTCCTTCAAATGCCGGTAAAAGTTAAAGTAAATAAAGCAGAGTATAAACTCAAAAAATCACCTGTAGCTCCAGAAATGAAAGGCGATCTTTCAGTAACAGTAAGAGTAATTAATAAAGATGGAAAGTTAGTTTCTGAATCAAATGAATCGCAAAATATTAATACAAATACATTTACAGGTGCTTTGAAAAATATAGAACAGCCGGGTGTATATAACGTTACAATTGATATAAAAGGGATGAATAAGGAAGGACAACCTTATAATCGTACGATAGTTAAGTCGGTTTATGTGGAGAAGTAGGAAAGAATGAATAGGTTTTAATAAAAAAAGTGCCGAATTCTTGTGGTAGAAGGATTTCGGCACTTTTTCATATTTAGTAAATGAATAGAAAAGTGAAATGGGAGTTTATGTTGTATAAGAGGACGATAGGAATCAAAAAACGTTATGCAATAAAAAAAGATACTAAATTAGTATCTGAATGTGAGGGAATAGTATTAACTTAGTTTTGTAACTGTTAATTCAACTGAATTTATACCATTATCACAAGTTACAATACTTTGATGATTGAAGCCACTATTATTTCTAAGTTGAAGAGTTGAATTAGCGGGTACCGTAACAATAGTTTCGCCAACTAGTTGAAGGCATTCGTTATTTGATGAAGTATTCATTTGAAAAGCGAAATCACCTTGACTATTAGCAAGTGGATTGTTATTTAAAAATATAGTTATGACTGGAATATGGGGAAATACAGGATTTAACGTAGTGTTAATACTTGAAATGAAAGAAATTCTATAATCACCAGCTTTACTAAATTGTATAGTAGTCGGATTTAGTAAGGAAACTCCTCCTGCCAAAGGGCCAACGTGATTAAACGGAAAAGAACCGCCAAAAGGAACAGTGATAAACTCAGTTTGCCAAAAAGTGCCGTAAGCAGGCCTAGATGATTTATGTGAATGGTCGCATGAACATTTTTTATACGAACGGGAAGATTGATGGCATGAACATTTTTTATATGAACTAGAAGAAGAGTGGCATGAACATCTTTTATATGAACTTGAAGAATGATAGTATGAACCCAATATATTACCTCCTATTATTAATAAATGTATTACACATAGTAGTTTATGCAATCGAAAAGCAATTGGCGTGTATACTTGTCCATATATAAGGTAATAGATTTGGGATAAAAAGCTGGCATAATATAAAGTGCTCTAATGAGGAGATATAGTTTTCAAAAAAATGGAGTTAGAATATTCAATGTAATGAATTTTGGAGAAGAAAAAGGATGAATACTTAGCAGATAACTCTATCCAAGGTTTTAAAATGTTGAAGTATTTAAACTTTAAGATAGTATATCGCCAAAGTAAAGAAGAGAAGTATTTAAAGGACAGCATTTTAGTGAAACAGAGAAATGGATAAAGCGATGATTAAGTTTTTACTTAGTCGTCGCTTTTTATTTATGTAGTTGTGCAGGAAGAAGGAAAAAAATATCGAATGAATGTAATTATACAGAATTGTTTGTATTTATTATGAATAGTAGTTAAAGATACGTTAGTCATATTTCAAACAGTAAGAAAAGAGAGATTAAATAATAGAGGGAGCAACTTACATGGAAAATATATTAAAGGTATCCTCAAAATCAAGTCCGAATTCAGTGGCAGGTGCAATAGCGGGCGTACTAAGAGCAAGTGGCAATGTAGAAATCCAAGTAATTGGAGCTGGTTCTTTAAATCAAGCGATTAAAGCGATTGCGATTGCAAGAGGTTTTGTCGCTCCAAGTGGAATTGACTTGGTTCTTGTTCCAGCGTTTCAAGAGGTTACTATCGATAATCAAGAAAGAACAGCAATCAAATTAATTGTAGGTCCTAGAAGAAAAAGGTCTTAATAGCGAGCACTAATATAAGGGGATTTGAAAAGGTCAATAGACTCCAAAAAGTTAGACACGTTATTTCATTTGACAGTTCCTTGGGCTTGGATACAGTATTGTACCGGATTCATGACTTTTAATTTCCACGTATATTTATCGGATTTTTCTAGAAACTTAAAAATGCCAAATCCTTTGTTACATTTAAACAGACTATAATTAGAAGAGGATACTATGTTCAGTATGAGAGCATATATCCTCTTTTTTCATACATATTAGAATGTATAATCAGATATAAAAGATATAGTTTAGTATGTATATAATGTTTAGGGAACTTAGTTAGTTTTTTGAGTTAGAGGATTTAGCCCATAGCGGGAGGCGTAGAGAAGTCGTGAAATCGAGCGTAAAAGAAAAAGAGTTTAGGAGTGAAAAACTATACGTGTACAAGAGATAGTACTAGAAGAAGGTAAAAGATACATTTTAGTAGATAAAAAAGGCATTCCTGTAATTCCTGTGTTGAAGTACCTCAAATATTTGGATGCCACAGGGAAAAGTCCCAATACACAGAAGACGTACTGTTATGCATTAAAACAGTATTTCTCTTACTTACAGGAGATAGAAAAGGATTATAGAGAAATACGACTGGAGGACTTGGTAGAGTTTGTGGGGTGGTTACGGAATCCTTATGAGAGTAACAGGGTAACACCGCTTGTTCCTGTGAAAGCAAAGAAAGCAGAGAGAACGGTGAACCTGACGGCCACCACTGTAACAAAATTTTATGACTACTTGTATCGTAACGAAGCGTTGCCACGTGATATGGGCGAGAAGTTAATGCGCCAGGTTTTTACAGGCGGGCGAACACGTTACAAGAGCTTTCTTCACCATGTCAATAAAGACCAGCCATCTGTAAGGAATGTGTTAAAGGTAAAAGAGCCTCGCAAGAGGATACAAATACTCACAAAGGAACAGGTGCAAAAGATCTTAGGGGCTACCACAAATATAAGGGATACATTTATGATTCAACTTTTGTTTGAAACTGGATTGCGGATTGGAGAAATACTTTCCCTATTCCTGGAGGACTTCCAATTTGATTATGGAAAAGGGCACCGCATTCGCTTGACGGACCGTGGGGAATTGGAAAACGGAGCAAAACTCAAAACAGGTGAAAGAGAGATTTTTATATCACAAGCTCTAATGGATTTATATGATGACTACCTGTATGAAGTCGTTGATGAACTGAGTATCGATACAAACTTTGTATTTGTAAAGTTACGTGGTGAGAACACAGGAAAGCCCATGACATATAGCGATGTGGAAGCTCTGTTTAAACGGTTGCGGCAGAAAACAGGAATTGATGTTCACCCTCACTTGTTCCGTCATACCTACGCGGAAGGGTTGAATCCTTGCGGCAACAACAAGCACAAGCACCAACTTTGAAGCAAATCAAACGTGAGATGAATGAGAATAACAAAGATGCCATCATAGATTCTTTGAAACGTCGAATTAAGAAATTGGAAGGAGAAAATAAGGAATTACGTGAGCAATTAAAGTTTGCATACGCGGATGTTCAACAAGCTTGGTCTAATCGGAAATTGCTATTTGTCTTATTAACTATAATACAGATTTAGACTGGATAATAAATATACATTTTATGTAATGGAGATAAGGGAAATCCTGAGAATTTGCATATAAGAAATTGTTGGAATTGAAGTCTTGGAGGATACATTTCGAAGAAATTACCATGCGATATATTTTTCTGTAGCTCTAACATTTCCATAAATTTCTTTCCAGTTATTTATTGCTGCTTTCACTTGAAGTTATTTTTTCTATTATATAAGTTTGTTGTACCGAAGGTTCATTTATTATAAAGATATTTGGTTAGGGCATATTCAAAGAATTTAATCATAAGATACATATGTGATTAAACTTCATTAGTAGTAAATAAATCTTTGACAAATTTAACTTATATTTTTAATGAAATTTAAAAACCAGTTAATTAACTATTTAACAGCATGTGTAAGTCATACAGTGAATAAAATTTTCAAATGGCAAGGGGGGGTTATATGTCATATGAGAGTGGAGACTATTTGAAAGGATTAAACCCAGATGATTTTATATCTGCTGGAGCACTTGATCCTAACCTTGTAGGACCTACATTACCACCAATACCGCCATTTACATTACCAACCGGACCTACTGGATCTACTGGACCTACTGGACCTACTGGAGCAACAGGGTCTACTGGAGCAACAGGGTCTACTGGAGCAACAGGGTCTACTGGAGCAACAGGGTCTACTGGAGCAACAGGGTCTACTGGAGCAACAGGGTCTACTGGAGCAACAGGGTCTACTGGAGCAACAGGGTCTACTGGAGCAACAGGGTCTACTGGAGCAACAGGGTCTACTGGAGCAACAGGGTCTACTGGAGCAACAGGGTCTACTGGAGCAACAGGGTCTACTGGAGCAACAGGGTCTACTGGAGCAACAGGGTCTACTGGAGCAACAGGGTCTACTGGAGCAACAGGGTCTACTGGAGCAACAGGGTCTACTGGAGCAACAGGGTCTACTGGAGCAACAGGGTCTACTGGAGCAACAGGGTCTACTGGAGCAACAGGGTCTACTGGAGCAACAGGGTCTACTGGAGCAACAGGGTCTACTGGAGCAACAGGGTCTACTGGAGCAACAGGGTCTACTGGAGCAACAGGGTCTACTGGAGCAACAGGGTCTACTGGAGCAACAGGGTCTACTGGAGCAACAGGGTCTACTGGAGCAACAGGGTCTACTGGAGCAACAGGGTCTACTGGAGCAACAGGGTCTACTGGAGCAACAGGGTCTACTGGAGCAACAGGGTCTACTGGAGCAACAGGGTCTACTGGAGCAACAGGGTCTACTGGAGCAACAGGGTCTACTGGAGCAACAGGGTCTACTGGAGCAACAGGGTCTACTGGAGTAACAGGGTCTACTGGAGTAACCGGACCAACTGGATCAACGGGACCAACTGGAGTAACCGGATCAATTGGATCAACGGGAGCAATAGGGTCTACTGGAGCAACAGGGTCTACTGGAGCAACAGGGTCTACTGGAGCAACGGGACCAACTGGAGTAACTGGAGTAACTGGAGTAACTGGATCAATTGGATCAACGGGACCAACTGGACCAACTGGGTTTACTGGAGTAACCGGGCCTACTGGGGCATCAGGTGGTCCTATTGGACCAACAGGAGTAACCGGATCAACAGGGCCTACAGGATCAACGGGATCAACGGGACCAACAGGAGTAACCGGATCTACTGGACCAACGGGACCAACGGGACCAACTGGGGACACGGGACCCGCTGGAGTAACCGGAGCAACAGGAGTAACCGGATCAACAGGATCAACAGGGCCAACCGGAGTAACCGGATCAACTGGAGCAACAGGATCAACGGGATTAACAGGAGTAACAGGAGTAACAGGGTCAACCGGATCTACTGGACCAACGGGACCAACAGGAGTAACCGGATCAACTGGGGACACGGGACCAACCGGAGTAACCGGGTTAACCGGGCCAACGGGACCAACAGGAGTAACAGGGTCAACCGGATCTACTGGACCAACGGGACCGACCGGAGTAACCGGGCCAACGGGGCCAACCGGAGTAACCGGATCAACAGGATCAACCGGAGTAACGGGATCAACCGGAGCAACAGGAGTAACAGGATCAACGGGAGCAACAGGATCAACGGGAGCAACAGGGCCTACCGGGCCAACAGGATCAACCGGAGTAACCGGGCCAACAGGATCAACCGGGTCAACCGGAGTAACCGGACCAACAGGATCAACGGGACCAACAGGATCAACGGGACCAACGGGACCAACAGGAGTAACCGGGCCAACAGGATCAACCGGATCTACTGGACCAACGGGACCAACGGGACCAACGGGACCAACCGGGCCAACAGGATCAACCGGGTCAACCGGGTCAACCGGGTCAACCGGGTCAACCGGGTCAACCGGGTCAACCGGGTCAACCGGGTCAACCGGGTCTACTGGACCAACCGGAGTAACTGGATCAACGGGACCAACCGGAGTAACCGGGCCAACAGGATCAACCGGAGTAACTGGATCAACGGGACCAACCGGAGTAACCGGGCCAACAGGATCAACCGGGTCAACCGGGTCAACCGGAGTAACTGGATCAACCGGAGTAACTGGATCAACCGGAGTAACTGGATCAACCGGAGTAACTGGATCAACGGGACCAACCGGAGTAACCGGGCCAACTGGATCAACCGGATCAACCGGATCAACCGGATCAACCGGATCAACCGGATCAACCGGATCAACCGGATCAACCGGATCAACCGGATCAACCGGATCAACCGGATCAACCGGAGTAACCGGGCCAACTGGATCAACCGGGTCAACCGGGTCAACCGGGTCAACCGGAGTAACTGGATCAACCGGGTCAACCGGATCAACTGGACCAACAGGAGTAACCGGAGTAACCGGATCAACGGGACCAACCGGGTCAACCGGATCAACGGGACCAACCGGAGTAACCGGGTCTACTGGAGCCACCGGTCCTACGGCAACAACTTCTACAAAGGCTATCCTTTTTGGTGGTACTAATTCAGGATTTCAGCGTACAGCAGGATCACCTGGTGCAGATTCATTAACACTGCCTTATGTAACAGGTGGGGCTGGTAGTATTGTTGGTTTTTCCACTTCTATAAATATAAATAATTTAGCTACGGGTGTATATGTACTGCAAGTATGTGATAATGTACCTATTAATCTAACTTCACCCGGAGCTGGTCAAATAGTATCTACAATTACCCTTACAGCTAATATTACTGGAACTATAGTATTTTCAATTAAACCTACTGATATTGGACCACAGCCTGTAAAAGTATTTGACCCAAATCCAGTAGTTGCACCCGCAACTGTTACATGGACTAGTACGATACCTGGTAATCCAGTTGCAAGATCGGATGCTATATCACTTTTTATTACTCCGGGGATTACTCAAAGTGCTGTATACTCTGTATTTATATCTACTGCAATTTAAAAAACTACTAAGTTAAATGTACAATTTTTATAGTTTTAGAAAAAATAAATAATTATTAATGAACTTGACAAAAATATTCCTGAAAGTACGTTTAGAATATAGGTAGGAGTCCGAATGACATTGGACTCCTTTTTTGCATCAATTAAGCTCATGGCAATAATTTATTAAATCTTAATAAATGATTATCTAGAATTTTTCTCTGCAGTAATTGTTAAATCCAATTATTATCATAGAAGTCATTAGGGGCTCTCAAAGTGGGATTTAAGTTGTCTATTTAGCGGGAGCACGAAAAGTAATAAACCCCCCTCACATATTAGTCATGTAAAATATGTGAGGGGGGTTATTTTTACTGGATTTTTTAAAAAAAGGTCTTGATAAGATACATAAGGGATTTTGCATTTTTGAAGTTTTTATATTTTTTTAAATAGATACTAAAACTGCTCATTCTTCTCCCAAGATTCAACGATATAGGCTTATAAACCTTGATATATCAAGGTTTATAAACTTTGTTTTTTATCGATGCTCACATTTTGCTCACATTAGAATTTTTTCGCTTTTTATTTGATATTTTCATAAGGTTTTATTACATTCTCAAAATTTTCTGCGGCTTGTTGCTGCATGTTTTGTGTAATATGGCTATACTTGTCTAAAGTCATTTGAATAGAAGAGTGTCCTAAGCGATCCTGAACAATTTTAGGGTGCTCACCAGCTTGTAGCATAAGTGTTGCATGTGTATGCCTTAAGTCGTGAATACGAATTCGTGGAACACCAGCTTTTTTATAATGGTCTTTCAAAAAACGATGAGGCGCATCTATATGTAAGGGAGAATGAATCGTATTGCCAGCGAAGATATAGGCCTCCTCATTCAAGTGGATACCCCAGCGGAAGGACTCTTTCTTTTTATAAAAGTAGTATGATTGTAATTCTGTTACAACAAAGGAAGAGATGCTAATGCTTCTATTCGAAGATTTAGTTTTTGTAGCAGCTTTAAATAGTCCATCTTCAGTTTTTACAAGAGATTTATTAACTAAGATACGTCTGTTATCAAAGTCAATATCTTTCCACGTCAACGCAAGTAACTCTCCACGTCTCATACCTGTATAGATCGCAAGTAAAAAGAACATATAGTATTTTTTGTTTTTTTCTTTTAAATATTGAATGAATCGATTACATTCCTCACTCGACCAGGTTTTCATTTCACCTTGCTCTTCACGCGGCTTTTTTACTTTATTCATTATATTATCATGTATGATTTCCCATTCTACAGCATGTTTGAATATGCATCTGAAGCAGCGATGGATATTGCTGATTGTACCATTTGACAGACCTTTTTCTTTAAGTTCAGCATAATAGCTTTGAATCATTACAGGTTTAATGCTTTTAATTTTTTTATAGCCAAATGTGGGAAGTATATAAAGTCTGACTAAGCTCATGTCTTTTTCATAAGATGTTATTTTTAACTCAGCTTTACGAATAGGCTTTAATTTTTCCCAGATATCTAACACATTTAATTGTTTGTCGTCAAAATACATTCCTTTTTCAATCTCTGTAATCATATTTGCAGCAGCATTTTGAGCTTCTTTTTTAGTTCTAAATCCACCTTTACTTTTTTGCTTTCTTTTTCCTGTCATTGGATCTATACCAACATCTATAGTAAATGACCATCTATCTCCACGTTTATGAAAGTATCCCTTCAAATTTAACCCTCCTTAAAAAATTATTAAATCATTTTGTAGTGTTGAGTAATGGCATCTTGCAACTTACTAGCTAATAGTTGATTTTCATAACGCAGTAGCCTTTTTTCAGCGAATTGGAGTGAGACGTTAAAAGTCTCAGCTATAAAATGTACTGTTAAATGTGAAGGAAGCAAGTTTCTTAACATGAAAGTTGGTATACAAAAATGTAATTCAAAATTCTTAGCTTTTGCTTCTTGATAATCTAGAAACATTTTAGGCATTAATAATTGATTACCAGAATGTAAGAGTATGTGGCATAGCTCATGTCCGAAATCTTCCCATTGTTCCTGTTTTGTTTTACGATTATCAATTACTAAGCTATACATTCCACTTCTTTCAATAGCATGGCTTCCAAATGGGGCAAAGTAAATCCAAATACTTAATTTATTCGCAATCTCCATCATATCAATTTCTTCTGGAACAATAATAGATAAGGATTGGTACATGTGCTGGATATAGTCTTCGAGTTGTGTCGTGTAGTAGGGTTGCGATTGAAACATGATTTTCACTCCATTTAAATTATAAAATAAGAACGTTTGTTCTTATTTTATAATAAAAGAGAAAGAGTTTGAAGTGTTATTTTTGTATATTAATTTATATATATAAAATTGTATGAGATTGCTAATTAATATCTTGTCAGGAATTAAATGTTAAGGTACGGTAATAAATGAAAGAAATATATGGAAAAGAGGGTTGAGAGTAGTTGGAAATGAAAACAATGGTAACACAAAAACAAATTTTGGAACATTTCAATTTATCTAGAGATACTTTGTGCGTTACGTGCCCCCACAATGTCATTACCGAATTACTGGGAGTTTCCAGGCGGAAAAATAAATGAGGGCGAAGATCCTAAAGGAGCGTTAATACGAGAGATTAAAGAAGAGTTGGACTGTACTATTACTGTAGGAAAGAAAATAGAAGAAGTTGAGCATGAGTATGAGAAAATTAAAGTGCATTTAACTACATATAAGGCACAAATAGAATTCGGCATACCTAATGCTCTTGAACATGCCGAATTAATGTGGGTTACCACTAATAACTTGAAAAACTTTACGTGGGCGCCGGCTGATGTGCCAACTGTAGCAAAATTAGTATAATCGTTTTATTAAACAGGGGAGATATATTTAATGTATTTTTAATAGAGAAAGAACAACCAAAAGAAAAATATGAAGTTAAATAAATTAGAAATTATATTTGGGGAGTATAAACATGTCAAATAACTATCATAATCTTTTTATTGAAACAAGTGATACAAAGGCAATGCTAGAAAAGGCAACAGTAGTTGTTGATACAAATGTTCTTTTAATGGCTTATCAGTGGAAGGACGTTACTTTTGAAAAAATTTTAGAGATTTTAACTGATCTTTCTAATCAAGATAGATTAAAAATCCCTTCTCATGTAGTTAGAGAATTTGCAAAGAATAGGCCTGAAAAAATAAAGAATTGGATTAACGAATTACATCAATTTATTAGTAATATTCCGAGTGTGAAAAATAATGGGAAATCTTTAGATAAAATTATTCCAGCAATAGAGGTTTTGGAAAGTCAGTATGAACCAATTGTAGAAATAGAAAGTAAATTCGAACAAGCCATAACCCAATTAAAAGATATTCGTAAAGATTATATAGAAGCTTTAAATGGCTTGAAAAGCAATTTAGGTGAATGTCTAGACTCGGATCCTATCCTTAAAAAGTATAATAATATTATCAGAAAAAGTTTTTTTGATCCAGAAGAAACAAAAAGTGAAGCAGAATTACATGAGGAGTGGAATAAAAGGTTGGCAGCCAATATTCCACCTGGGTATATGGATAAAGGAAAAAAAGACAATAAGTATGGGGATATAATTGTATGGAATCAAATTTGTAAGTTACAAAGCGATGTTATTTATATTACAGCTGATAATAAACCTGATTGGGTTTATACGTCTAGCAATGAGGAGGTTATAGGTGCTAGAAGAGAATTAGTTGAAGAGTTTTATAATTTAAGCGGTGGAAAAACATTTAAAATATTAACACCATTACAATTTGTAAATCTCTATGCTAGTTACAATGTAGAGTCAGATATACAAGAAGATTTAAAAAATACTAAAAGGTATCTGGATGATTTTTATTATAATATGCAAAATGTTAGTGATTTAACTTTAAATATTAAAGATAGTGAGGAAATGAACAAAAATAAAACGGATATTTCAGAAGGTAATTATAAAAATTTAATTAAATCATTAATTTATCAACATTATACTACAGAAGATGCACATTTATTTATAGAACTTTCTAATGAAATTGAGGCTAATATTAAAAGAGCAAAGAAATTTAATTTGTTTGAAATGCAATATTATGTCCCAGAATGGGAAGAGGAATATAATGAATTAAGCCAATTAATCTTCCGTGATTTAGAATATAATAGAAAAATGGACTTAAAAAGCTATTTGAATAAACTTGGAGTACTTAATGAAAAAATAGGAATATTTATAAGGCGAGCGGAAGAAATTGGGGTTAATGACTTTAGTTAAGATGGTATAAAAATTGATTTTTAGAATTGGTAAGATTCTTTTTTCATGTTTTGTTAAGTATATAATTAGTATATCTGAATTTTTCACAGTAGGCATGTTATTGGTAGAGTACCGAGTGTTAATAATAGATTTAATAATATTTTTAATTGATTTTGTAAATAAGTTAAAACTTGACCAACAAATGTCACAGAATACTAATAAATTTATATAGTTTCTATTTAATCAAAAGCTTGGGAATCTCAACAAAAGAGCTTTCCAAGCTTAAGAATTAATAATTTAAAGGTTACCGTTTAGATTTCACATAACCATTTGCTTGAGCATCAGCTTCTGAACAGAACCATACGATATTATCTTTTGTAGAATCATAATATTGCCCACCAGGAACATGGTATTTTTTCGAATTGGCATTTCCTTTAATTTGTCCTTTACAAGTAGTGTTGGATTCTTTGTCATCACTAGGATCATTCTGGAAAGGCTGGCCATTAGAGCCTCCACGATTAACACTAGATGAGGAAACTGTAGCGCTTTTCTTTTGTGAAGCCTCTTCCTGAGCTTTATGTTGAGCTTCTTCTTGAGCCTTACGATCAGCCTCTTCCTGAGCTTTACGCTGAGCTTCTTCTTGAGCCTTACGATCAGCCTCTTCCTGAGCTTTACGTTGAGCTTCTTCTTGAGCCTTGCGATCAGCCTCTTCCTGAGCTTTACGTTGAGCTTCTTCTTGAGCCTTACGATCAGCCTCTTCCTGAGCTTTACGTTGAGCTTCTTCTTGCGTCTTGCGATCAGCCTCTTCTTGATCCTTACGTTGAGCTTCTTCTTGTGTCTTGCGATCAGCCTTTTCTTGAGCTTCTTCTTGCGTCTTGCGATCAGCTTCTTCTTTCTTCTTTGTGTCTTCTTTATTATCAGCTGAAGTGGAAACTTTTGTGTTTACCTTTTGGGCAGTTTGTTTGGAAGCTGATTTGCCATCAACAAACGCACTACTCATTAAAAAGAATGCTAAAGCTAGATATAAATATGAATATAATACTTTTTTTCTTGTTTTAATTTGTATTTTTGGTAACACAAATTGTGGTTTTATTAATCCAATAATTAAAGCTAGTAAACTTAACAAAAAGCCCCAAAAACCAATGTTAACAATTATAGGGTGGATAAAATTTGGAATAATTGCTTGAAGAATTAAAAATAAAATTATGCTATAAACAATAGAAGCAATAAACATTTTCCAGCCTGTTTTAGAACGATAACCAAACATTTTTCTCCAGTTCATTTAAGAACCTCCTTTTCTGAATTGCTGCGCTTTACTACTCAAAGTAGAATACGGACCACCTTTCTCTATTGGATAAGAATAATATATCGATAAAACGAATATATTACAAAACAAATACACGCATGAAGCGTGTATTTGTTTTGTAATAAACTATCTATTTTATTTATATCTATTTTGTCTAATCTTTTCGTTCTGCATTATAAACTCCCAAAAGCGTTTTAACTCTTCGCGTTTTTCAGGTGAAGCATCTTTAATATCTTTAAACCAGAGACCCAGTTCTGGATCCACGTCAATATTAGTTGGTACATGTTCTTGGTAACTAGTTGTTCTTCCAAGGAGGAAGTCAGTTGTTACTTTAAAATAATTAGCAATACGATTTAATGTATCATAATCGGGTTGGCGCTCATTTCTTTCATACATACCGATGGTACTTTCACTAAGTTTAAGCGTAATTGCTAAATCTTTTTGAGTTATTTTCTTTTCTTTTCTTAATTCACGTAGTATATTTCCGAATGTTTTCATTTTATCACCTGTCCTTATAATAACACATTGCGTGTTATTTGATTAAGTTTCTAAGTTTTAACCACACGAAAAGTGTTGACAACACGGAGTGTGTGGTTTATATTTTAAATTAACAACACGATATGTGCGGTTAAGGGGGTGTAGATATGAATAAGAGAAAAGTAGCAGCAACTCTTGTTAATTTAAGAAATGGAAAATCTAGAGAGGAAATTGCAGAGGCGATAGGAATCAGTGTGAGTACATTACAAATGTATGAGAATGCACAGAGAATTCCAAGAGATGGTATAAAAATAAAATTAGCCAATTTTTATGGTGTTACAGTTCAATCTATTTTTTTTGATTATTAACTGCACAAAGTGTGTGGTCTTGTGGAAAAATACTAAGGGGGGAGAAATATGATTAACTTCGATATCGAATCATTCCGACAGATTATCCGAGAAGAAGTACAAAAAGCAACTGAGCATCTTCAACCAATGAAAGAATTACCACCATTTTTAACTATTAAGGAATTAATGGATCTGTTACATATTAAACGCACCAAAGCATCTGAGTTATTAAATCGCTCTGATTTTCCAGTATGTCGAGAAGCAGGAGTTCTTATCCCTACACATCTTTTATTTAAGTGGATGGAAAATCATACTGACTGGGTAGAAAACAATACAGAGTACTACAATCCATTTAAAGAATCCGTCTAATACTAAGTTACCATGTTGGGGTGTCACAAATAAATAATACATTAGGTACGAATGGGGGAAGTAAACGATGTCTATAGGAAAAGAAGTTGCTATGGCACGTAAACGAAAGGGAATCACTCAAGAACAACTCTCCTTAGAAATCCCTGTAAGTCGTGAGTCGTTAGCAAAATATGAAACTGAAAAACGGCGAATACCGAAAGACTTAAGAAAATGTATTACTGAAGGAATAGACGACCCACAATTGTTTTTTAAAATGTGGAGTGAAGCAGCTGGTCATGTAAGCATTCCATTTTTTAATGGAGAATACATAGATCTGCATCCTACAAGTATGAGGTATATGGTTCAGCAAGAAACAAATGAAGCTTTGAAACAACTTGATACATTATGTTGGTTTAAACCTTCACAAGCATGGTCTGAACAGGAGAAAGAATCTATGAAAAAAGCTATGCATGAAATTTTAGATGCTACAGGTTCGATGATGAGTCTTGTAGCGGTCTTATGTGATCAGTACGGTTTTTCAATGACAGATATATTTAAGTATTGGAAGGTTTCACTGAGAGCAAGGAAATATACAGATGGTTAATTTGATTATTATTAGGGAGGTTAAAGTAATGACAATTGACTATGTGAGTCCAACTTTAAAGCAATATAAAGAACTGGTGAGAAAAGAAGCAAATTTATATGGTGATATCCGAATTGCATCAATTTGTGGAGATTTTATAAAAGCTAAAAGTTTAAAGCAAGAGAAGAAATTAACGGAGATAAGAATTCGTATTATAGAAGCTGCATTTGTTTTGAAAAATAAAAAGAAAAAAGAAATGGCTACCGCATAGCCCGCGATAACCAATAATATCAACAAATAAATTATAACATATTCCGATTTAATGCGACAAGCAACTGCGCTTGTCGTTATGGCCAGAAAGAATTGTTCTCCTATTGTTAATAGTTTATAAGATTGTACTTTCTGGCCATAACGATACGTACAGTATCAAATTATTTAAAGTGAGGAATGAAACATGAAAGTAGATTGTAATCGTCTGTTTGATTTAGTTCTACCAGGAGACTTTGCTTTTGCAAATGAATTACATAACTGCATGGTGACATGTATTCATAACATGTTTAATGCTGGTTCGCTTGATGAAGCAGATCACTGGGAGAAAGAGTTAAATAGGTGCGCTAAAGAATTCAAGAGTATTCGTAACGCAAGAGAAGAACATGATGTATCAAAAAGTTATCGAGTAGTTGTTAAAAATCTTCAAGGGAAAGGAATCAATGCATCATTAGTTAGTCGTAGAAAATAAAAAATCTATCACTTGGCAGAGTGATAGATTTTAGACTCTTATAGAGAGTCTTTATAAAAATAAAAGTAGATTAAGTATATCAAAGTAAACCAAGTAAAACAATGGAGGGTGAATATTATGGCAGTTTATAGACCTGTTCAGGTTTCATATTGGCAAGATGCATTTGTTTTAGATCTTACACCAGAGGAGAAATACTTTTACTTGTATTTAATGACTAACAGTAAAACTTCTCAGAGTGGAATTTATGAGCTTCCATTACGTGTTATAGAAATGGATACAGGATATAACCGTGAAACAGTTGAGAAACTATTAGAGCGGTTTAGTGATTACGGAAAAATTAATTACAACAAGAAGACTAAAGAAATCATGTTGCTTAATTGGCTTAAATTTAATGCTATTACAAATATGAACATTGAAAAGTGTGTGCTGAAAGAAATACAGAGCATTAAAGACGAGGAGTTTTTAGTTGATTTTTATGAAACCTGTTTAGAGCAAGAAAAACAGCAAGATTTTAAAATTCCTCGTATTAAGGAGTACTTCCAAGCTCGTTTTGAGTGGCTTGCAAGGGGCTTCGATGACCCTATGAAGGAAAAAGAAGAAACAAAAACAGAAACAAAAGAAAAAGAAGAAACAAAAACAGAAACAAAAGAAGCAGCGAGCTGCTCCGAAATGCCAAAAGTAGCAGAAGAAAATCCAATAGCATTTTATGAACAAAATTTTGGAGTTCTTAAACCTTTTGTAGCTGAAGGTATTAACGCTTGGATTGATGATTTAAATACACAACTTGTAATTAAAGCAATGAAAATCGCTTTAGAAAAAAATGCACCTAATATGTCTTATGTGCAAGGTATTTTAAGAGATTGGCATGCTAAAGGGTATAAAAGCATTAATGATGTTGAAGCTGCACAAGCTCAATTCCGTAAGAAATATCAGTCACGTGGTGGAAGAAATAATGCTCGAAAAGAAATTGTTCCTGATTGGTTACATGCTCAAGATACGGAAACACATTCTCAGTCAGTAGAGCGTAGTGAAACCGAATTAGAAGCTGAACGTAAACGTTTAGAACAAGTGTTATCTAAATATAAAAAAGAGGCCTAGGAGGATTGTAATGCCAAAGCAGCTAACAATCTTTGATGTTGAATCAGTTGTGTCATTTGATCCTAAGAAGGCTCATGTTCATCGGTTAAATTCTAAACTACGTTTTGCTGACGTTGTTGTACAAATACCACGCCAAGCAAAGGCGATTGACGAATTAAAACCAACGACAGCACCTGATGAGCGTTATGAGTTGTTTGAAGATTACGTGATTGGTATTTGGCGCTATAAGCGATCGGAGGATAAAGAATTTGTATGGGAAGAAGCAGAAAAAATGTGTAAGCAAGCACGGGATGAAAAAAAGCCGATTCCAATACGGCTCCATTTATCACTTGAACAATCATTTGTTCCAGAAAATGTTGTGCGATATTTGTAGACAAACAAAAAAGCCGAGACTGCTCCCGACTTACTTCGACAAAGTAATTATAACATATGGGAGTGATCTAGGTGGGAATCAGAAAAGAAAATCTTATAGAAATGACAGCTGAAATAGATTTGAAAATAAACGGAATATATGTTGTTAAAAATGGTCAAGTCCAACTAATAGAACCACCTCAAGGTGGATTTGGTGAACAATCATTTGTATATCAAAGTGGAAAAGTAATCCGTATGGAAGAACGAAAAACACAGTTACTTTAATCAAATTTGAATTTTATTAAAAAATTGGACTAAAAGCATTAATAATGAGATGGGAAAAAGAGCATCATCACTGAAATAAAAAAGCCCTGCACACAGGGCGTATAAAAAGATACCTTAGCAATAACGACGATTAGGGGGACGTATTAGCTAAGGTATCTTTATAGGGTGATTGCATACTAAGTATGCAATCAGGAGCATTGTTGAATGTATTGGGATATTCAACACGTTAAGAATAACATGAAATTTCAGTTAATTCATCCGGTAAATTTGTCCAAAAAAGGTGCTTCTATAAAAGTTTTTCATCTAAGAATTGGATTCATGGATCTTAACAAAAGAGTTATTTAATAGAATTTTGTTAAAAAGCGATTATCATTAAATCGCTCCATGATTAATGATAATCGCTTATGTATTGAAAAGCTATTCAGTTATTTGAAATATAGTTTCATCAGGTCTGGAGAATCCATACAATTTCCTTGCGAACTTTAAAATACCTTCTTCACTCTCTGTTAAAGTTTTAATATCGTTTTCAAAATAACGTCCTGTAATTTCTAATTCAGATAATCTTTTCTTTTCTTTATTAAGTGTAATTTGTTTTTCTTGAATCATTTGTTCTTGCTTATAAATGGAAATTTGGATGGAAATAACCATAGGTAGCATAAAAGCAAGCGCTAATAAAAGACGACGTCTTAGCTTTTTATTCGTTTGTAGGTTCTTGTTAGGATTAATTTGTTTTTTGGAGATTGATTGTTGTGGTGGTAAATTTGGGACACTCCCCATTTTAATGCCTCCATTACTTATGTATAGAATTTAAATTGCTTAAAAGTATTATATATGCTAAATAGATAATTTTGAACCTATTTAGGCAAAGATAGGTTTTATGAAATTTAAATAAAATCCTTATTTGAGAGAAATAGAATTATTTCAAATTTTGTAGCTGTGATTCTGCTAACCCTGCACCAATAATAGTAGCAATAATTAATACGCAAGCAATTAAAATACCTAAAATGATTAACATAGCAAAAGTAATTTTTTTCGCTATATCTCCTTTCGGAGCAAGGATAGCTAAAATAATTGAGATAGATAGTATAAAACTTGCAGTTAAAAAATCAAAGTGTATATACCTAGAAAATGAACTGAAAAATAAGATTGAAGTTAAAAACATTGAAATGAAACCGAAGTATTTTCTCATTATTTTAGCCTTTCTTGAAAAATGAATTATGCAGATTATACCATAATTAAAGTGAATTGAAGTTGGATTTTAACAAAAACGCTATTTTAGTAGGAGAGTTAAAAAGGACCCACATTGAGGGGGTGAGTCCTTTTAATAAAGCTAAGCATATAGAGATTATGTATATATTACCAAAAATGGAATCCGATTTCTATATGTTAGATGTTGAGAAAAAATCACTTGGCACAACAAAGTAGCCAGCTTAATCAGCTAACCACTTGTTGTACAAAAGAAAATTAGGCCCTACAAGTTAGTATGTGTAACTTTAAGTTACAGTTATAGTGTAAACCAGATTGGAAATGTTATGCGGGAGTGAAAACAATAAAAATTTCATTTTGTAGAAATAAAAACCCTAGTTTCCTAGGGGAATGGTATAACAGCTCAATATATTTTAATCTTTTATATTGTAACGTAATATTACGTTGAAAACATCAGGTGAATGTAACCAATCGCAGAAAAAGAGCAGCTAGCAAAAGCTAACTGCTTAATACAGAGGAGAGAAGAATTACAGGGACAGTTAAATGAGTTCTGGCTTATCGCCTGTGTATAGCATTTGCGAATTATTAAATTTTATTCAGGAGGAATGGATTTGAAAAGATATCGCGTTGAATTTACTGAAACTAAATCTTATGAAGCATTTGTGGAAGCACCTGATCTAGATAAAGCAATTGATAAAGTTCGTAAGGGTCTTGTAGAGGATGAAGAACTAATTGCAAAGGATGTATTTACAAAATAAGAGCAGCTAGCCACTTGTTGTACAAAAGAAAAATAGGGCCTGCAAGTTGGGATGTGTAGCTTTAAAGTTACAATTTTAGTATAAACCGATTAGAAATGTTATGCGGAAGTGAATGGAGAAAAGCTTCATTTTAGTAGTAAGCGTTCTTTTTCCTAATTACTTTAATAAATTTAATGGTTTTTCAGGTTAATTTAATATAAATTTCATGTTCTGGCTCTAAATGGATTAGTATGTGAGCACGATTAAATTTTTTCTTGATACTTTGTTCTATTCGATCACATAACTCATGCGCTGTTTTGATGTCATAGTGAGATAAAACAACAAGGTGAAAATCTATGTATTCCATTGAACCTGAGCGTCTTGTGCGAAAATCATGAAACTCAATATATTCATCTTTATAAGTTTCAATGATATTTATGATTTTTTGTTCTTCTGCTGGTAATAGACACGCATCAATTAATGGAGGGAAGGACTCTTTCATTAATTTGAAGGCTTCAGTCATAATATAAACAGCTAAAATAATTCCAATGATTGGGTCTAGGAAATACCATTTAGTTAAACTAACTAAAAATAAGCTAATTGCAACACCTAAGGAAGTGTAAACATCAGTGAGTAAATGTAGTGCATTAGATTTCATTGCAATTGAATTTGTTTTTTCAGCAGTTTTGTTAACAATTCGTGATACTACAGAATTGATGAGTGCTCCTATCAACATAACGACTATTCCTAAAAATGGGAGTTGAATTGGTTCAGGGTTTATCAATTTAAGAACACATTCATAAATAATCCAAAAACCAGCTATGAAAATTAGTAATGTTTCAATTGTTCCGGATATGTTTTCCACCTTTCCGTGTCCATAGGGATGGATTTTATCCGCTGGTTTATTTGAAATTCGGACAGAAAAGAAAGCGATGATTGAAGCTAATAAATCTAATGATGAATGAATAGCCTCGGAAAGAATAGCGACTGAACCAGTAAATATACCAATAACAACTTTTAAAACAACAACAAAAGAGTTACTTAATACTGATAAAAAAGCTACTTTTGATGAATCCATTGTTATTTATTCCCCCTAAACTCTTATGATTTACCATTTTATGTTATCAGTTCAAAATACAGTGGGTCTATAGCAACCTTTTTGTGAAAGACAATAAAAATTGAAGTGCTCTTAATATGTTTCCTTTAGGCATATTTAATTACAAAATTGAAATATAAGTGAACAGAATATAGTCCGGCTAGAAAACTAGAGGACACCAATTCACTAAAGCAGCAATTAAAACTGTTTTAGGAATAGGTGTCCTTTTTATTTTGAAAAGGGAGATGGGGAAATGAAGGCATTAAAGGATCAGCTACGTGAGTGGAAAAAGCAATCAAAACAAGCAAAGAAGAAAAATAAGAAAAACAAGAAAAAACGAAAAGGAAAATTAAGTACTCGTGACATTGAAGATTTAATGAGAATTCGTGGCCCACGTTATGAACGTAGACGCGGAGCTTTAAGACAAAAGTAATTTAAAAATAAAAAGGAGTGGTCTTACATGACTAAACAATTATCTTTCTTACCAAAAATTGATAGAACGGCAACACAAGAGGAATTAGAAGGTGTGTTGGAAAGCGTACGTATACATAGGCAATTTTGGATGATACGTAAAGAAATGAAAGTCACTCCTTCTTATGAAATACGTGAGCACGGTCCTACACATGCGGTTGGGAAGCCATTAGAAGATGTTGCCATAGCGAATATTCAACAAAGCAAACGAGAAGAGTGGCTTGAAAGAATGTCATTACGTATTGATCAGTTTCTAAATCGATTAGGGAACGGACGTGCGGGAAGTATTCAAAGAGATATTATTTATAAACGTTATTTAGAAGAAGAGGACGTATGTGATTACATGGTTTATAACGAAATAGGGATGTCAGAGCGTACTTATCGACGTTGGAAATCTAAAGCGTTTTATAAACTTGCTTTTGCGCTTGGATTAGAAGTTTACGAGACAGAAGAAAAGGGAGGTAATGAATAATGAATTTTGTTCAACCAATACGTGATCCAGAGCAAATACAGCAGCTTAAAGAGTATTTTAAGGAAAAGAGCTTACGCAATTACATTCTCTTCATTATGGGCATTAATACAGGTCTTAGAATCTCAGATATTTTGAAACTGAAGGTAGGAGATGTCAAGGGCAGTCATATATCTATGAGGGAAAAGAAAACAGGGAAGCAGAAACGAATACAAATTACCGCATCTCTTAAAAGAGAGCTTAAATGGTTTATTGAAGAAAGAGAAGATAATGAGTATTTATTACAAAGTAGACAAGGGAAGAATCGTCCTATTGGGCGTAGCATGGCATATAAGATATTAAGTGGAGCAGCCGCAGAGTTTGGATTAGATGAAATAGGAACACATACGCTAAGAAAGACGTACGGATATCATATGTACATGCAAACGAAAAACATAGCATTACTCATGGAGATATTCAATCACTCTTCAGAGAAGGTCACGTTACGTTATATAGGTGTAAATCAAGATGCAATGGATAAAGCAATGACTAGGTTTAGAATCTAATCATTGCTTTTTTCTTTTTAAATCTAGGGGTATCACCAGCAATTACTAAATCAATGATAACGATTGATAATAAAGCTAAAAAAACTCCAATGTATTCACCTCAATTTATACTTAAAACAAATTGTGCACAGCGATTAATAATAATATAAATCCACTTAAAGCTGTGCTAAATTGTCCTAATGTCCAAGATCCAATTTTTACATTTGCAACTTTTTTTCCTAATTTAACTCCTAACCAAACAGTTAAAAAGCTGAATATTGCTGCTGATAATGAAATAGCAAATGGAGATAATTTTAATAGCCCTGCACCTAGTCCATTCGTTAGAGCATTCATAGATATAGCAATACCAAGAACAATAGCTTCAAAAAAACTAATATTTCCTGATTTATCAAGGTCAGCTTTTTCAGGAGATTTTAAATATCCAGTAATAACATTTGAAACAGATTCATCGTCATCAAATACTTCTTGATTAACTTTCTTTTTTCTTGGAATTGTCATTAAAATAATTCGCAAACCAATTACAAACAAAAACACTGTACCAATAACGTCAGATAATGTACCAGGAAAAACTTTTGAAATATATTGCCCAAACAAAATACCCATTTCACTAAAAACAAAAGCAATAATCGCAATTATAAAGTTAGCTAAAAAACCTATACGAATATTACGGATACCATAAGATATGCCTACTCCAAAATTATCTATACTAGAGGATAACGAAAGTAATAAAATGGTGATTAAAGCTGTTATAGCCACAATTATCATACTCCCTTTTTGTTCTATGCTGAAACAGCAAGCTATTTTCTGGGTTATTGTATGTTTTTGCTTAGCGTGTTGTTCTTCATAAATGCTGGTGGTACTCCTATACAGTTACTCATAAATTTCGTACTGTGTAACTCAAAAGAGAAAGTTTAATTAAGTCAATGATTGCAAGGGATTCAGCGAAGGGGTCAGTTACACACAATATAAGATATGGGTAAGTCATTTATGATAACATAATTTATAGATGTTTATAAAATGGAGGGATGAGCATGGGTTATACAAGAAAGCAATGGGGAGAGCGTTATAGTCAAAGAACTGATATGAGTACCTATTTAATACACTTAACAAAGGGAGTTTATGATGAAAACGGGAAACAAATAAAATCACCATTTGAGGTACTTAATAAAATATTAATAGATAAAAAAATATTAGGAAGTACAACGGAATCAGGATACATAATAGGGGGAAATAAAGCTGTGTGTTTTCAGGACATGCCATTGACTGGTGTGTGTCAAAATATATTATTCGAGCAGGAGCGGACAGACCAAGTTTCTCAAAGACGATATGTAGCAGCGGGTTTAGCTTTTCCGAAGGATTATGTATATAGAAATGGTGGCAGACCAGTACTTTACGAAAAAAAAGATATTGCAAAGGATTTACTTCCAGAAGATGAGTGGTGGCGAATAGTAAGTCTAAACTTAGATGATGCTGATAACTACATTGACTGGACTCATGAAAGAGAATGGAGATTAAAAGGGGACTTTGAATTTGATATTAGAGAAGCAGTTATACTTTTAGGGAATGCAAGGGCTTATAGAGGTGTGGCAACTCATATAGATTCAGCAATTCTAAAAGAAGTAGCCGGAGTAAATATGATGGCCCCAATTCTTTTTTAATGAATTAAATAAAAAAGGTGGCAGAGTCGTGACCGCTTTTTGGCAGTATATGTGCCGGTTGTTTTGGCATCATCGTGATATATTTGTATTGTGAGAAGTGGTGGAAAACACAACTCAGTATGTTGTTCTTAAATTTCTAAACGGTTCGTAATGACGGCACATAAAATCCGAAACCAGCAGATGGTACTGATTGAATGCTACCGTTATTAAGGAGAGCTTTTGCTCTTCCTTGAGTTAACAACATCCTAGTTAGACAGAATGAGGTGGACCTGATAAGTTCGCCAAGAGTGTCTGTTGAGGTTGTTAGCTGAGGGAAGAATAAAACTTAATTTGCCGTAATTTAATAATTAATGAGAAAGCATTCATTCGGGTGCTTTTTATTTTGGAGGAGGATATCGGAGTAAGGGATGAAATGAGTGGTAGGAAGGCGCGGGAGAACGTATCGGCGTTTGTTTCGTACTGAGCCTAGTATTTCTCCAGCTAGGTTCAAAAGTAACATATCCCCTTATAGGAAAGTTATCATTGTTTGATGAAGGTTTTGAGTTGAATAATTAGTAAATTTAGGTTAAAATAAATAGAACAAACGTTCCTTTTTTCTGTGCTATAAAAATTATTCTAAATACTTTATAATTAAATTAGTAATTTTATACAGCTAAAGGGGAAATGAATAGTGGTACAGAAGAAAAGAATTATATGTAATTTTTTTTACTTTGAAGAACCAGAAGGTGGAGAGGGAAAAATAAATGCATTATTTGAAACGCAAAAAAATATTATAGATAATGCAGGGGTAACAAATATACAAGTCTCTTATTTTTATTTAAGAATTACATATTTGGAAAAAAGAATAGATGAAGATAAACAATGGTGGGTTGGAATAGTTGAAAGACTTGAGACTACCGAAGAAGTTGAGAGCTCTAATTTAGTTGGTGAAAGAAATGTATACGCTTCTGGGGATGATGAAGGTCCAATAAAAAACACGGGCTTTGTATACTATCCATATACTAAGACACTAGTTTTACATAGAAAAATTGGTGGTGTTAATGATTACAATTTTGGTATATTCATTAGAAAGCTTTTAAAACAATTAAAAGTAGTTAATAAAGGATTTACTAAATATAAAATGCATTTGTTACCAGATTTACATAAATTGGATAGGTTAAATAAGGCGCCTCATATCCATTCATTAGAGTATAGTTTTAAGTTACCGGAAAAAATTGATAAAGTCGCATCTGAAAATAGATCAATTTTTGGGGATTTATTTTTAGCAGAAAGGCTTGGGGGAAGCCACATGAAAGTTGCGATTAAATCGGATAAAATGAATGTAAAAGAAACGATTCAAAAAGTGTTGAAAATTAAAGCGTTAGGTGATGATAACGTTAATACATTAAAGGTAGTTACTGAGCATAACAACATTGAAGAACCCTTAGATTTATTAAATTCCAAGTTTACAGATTTTAAGGATGTAGAATTAAAAAAAGGGAAAAAAGAAACACCTTCATTAGTCATGGATACAATAAATGAAATATTTAACAATCAGAGAATATTAATTGAGAATATGTATATAAACAAAGAGGAAGAGGAATAATTTTACACAGAGGAGAGTGAAATTTGTGAAAAGATTTGTATTAAAGTTTTTAATTTTTTTAATTCCTCTCATAATATTCTCGTGTGTAAACTTTAACTATTCTAATATAGGTAACATGAAAGATATTTTGTTAGGCGCTATTGCATTAGGTTCTTCTTGTCTTGGTTTTTTTATTGCAGGAGTATCAATTATGCAAACCACAAATTTCAGTAGGTTTTATAAAAAATTAGTGGAACTGGGAACAAATAAGAAAATTACAGCATGGCTAATGGCAGCAATAGGATACTTTTTCCTTTTGGCGTTTTTAAGTCTATTTCTTTTATTTTTTACAAATGTTGAAAATATGTTTGTCCAAATGTTATTTAATATTTGGTTATCTACTTTAACTGCAGCGTTTATTTCAAGCTTATTTGTAACGGTAATCATTATTATTGTTTTTTCTAAATGATTTAAAGAGCTTTTCATGAGATTCTTAATTATTTATAAGGTGTAATTTAATTCCTGAAATAATTATTAGATGAAAAAGTTTTGTAAGCATCATCATAACGATGGTGCTTTTTATGTTTTACAAAACAAACTTAAATGTGAAGTGACAGATGAAATGTAAATAGCTAAATACAATTTATGGTTAACCATAAGAAGGGTTATTGAAAATTGAAGGGTATGTAAGGAATGGTCATACAGAAGAACAAACTATCCATAATATGGACATTAGTTTTACTACTTGAAATAATTAGGAAGAATATCCGATGATTGCACAAGTTTTTCGATGTGGAAAAGAGGTTGCGTATCGTGGAGTTGAGACTACTTTGTTAAGAGGAAAATAATTGTAATTAACCAATAAAAATTATCGCAGACGCTACTTTCATTCTTCTAGCATCTAATTTGTTTTTAAGGAAAGATCAGGGGGATAAGGATAAATGGATAACATTTTAAAAGGTAAGATTGCTGTGCTTGGTCTTATACCTATCGATAAGAAAGCATACATTAAACACCTTAAGCCACATGAGAAAGCGTACAAGAAGTCTGGGATTGATGTTAATCGATTCAAATATTATAAACTGTATGGACAGAAACCTATATTTTACTCTATGGAATATATTAAGCAAACAACAATAAAAGATTTATTGGAAAGAGATAAAGGTAATAAGGATCGTTTGGTAAAGACAGATGAATGAATACAAAACCAAACAACAGAAGCGTAAATTCTATGACAGTGGTGAGTGGAAGAATATAAGAGAGCAAGTAAAGAAGCGAGACAATTTTGAGTGTCAGGAATGCAAACGTAATGGTCGCGTTCAAACAGACAAGAATGAATACAGTGAGAGTGCAAAGCGTAAGAAGATTCAACTCGTTGTCCATCATATAAAAGAACTAGAACATTATCCAGAACTTGCATTAGAAATAGATAATCTCGAAATAGTCTGTGTGGATTGCCACAATAAAGAACACGGTAGAACATTCAAAAAGAAACAGAATAAATGGGAACACGATGAAAAGTGGTGAAAATGATTCGGTTATACCCCCCCTTAAAATATTTCATCAAAAAATGCTCTAAGGGGCACCGGAGGAGGGGGTTAACTGTCAGGTTTTTTTCGAAATTACGCACGTAAGGGGGGTGGGGAGATGGCTGTTAGTATTCTGAAGTTGAAAGAACAGCTAATGAATAGTATTGATATTACAGATTTAGTTGAAGTTGAAAAGGTTGAAAGATACATAGATCTTGTTAAAGCATTTAGAAAAATAAATAAAACCATTAATAAAGAAGGCGAGTCTGTAACAATAAAAAATGGATCACAAGTTTTTGTGAAAGCCCACCCTCTTATAAGTGAGAGGAATAAAATTAACAGTTCTTTAATTGCTTTAGGACGAGATATAAAGTTTACTCCGAAAGCTGGTGGTTCTAATACGGGATATAGTACAAGTGATTTAATATGATTAAGCAAAAGTATGTGGAAGAATATATTGAACTTTATAGAAGTGGTAAAGTAAAGTTCAACAAAGAACGAAAACTGTTAATTGAATATCTAGAAAAATACGTTTTGAACAGAGACGACTTGTATTTTGATGATGAAATGATTGAGAAGTGTATCCGTTTCGGTGAAAAGTGGTACTTTCCATTACAATCATTTCAGAAATTCTTAATAGCATTCGTCTTTTTATTTTACAAGAAAAATGGTCGCGTATTTTATCGTAAGTTTCTATGGATGCTTGGACGTGGTGGAGGTAAAAACGGATTAATATCAGTAATTATTCATTTTTTAATTAGTGAGATGCATGGTATTTCGGAGTATAACATTTCTGTTGTTGCAAACAGTGAAGAACAAGCAAAAACAAGTCCTGATGAAGTTCATAAATGTGTTAAACGAAATGAAATATTACAACGAGCATTTAAAACAACATTAACTCAAACTGTTTCTAAAGCTACAGGAAGTGTATTGAAGTTTAGAACCTCAAATGGAGATACAAAAGATGGTTTGCGAGATGGTGCTGTTGTATTCGATGAAATACATCAATACGAAAGCAATAAAGATGTCCGAGTTCATATAAGCGGTTTAGGGAAAAAGAAAAATCCACGAGAATTTTATATTGGTACAGATGGATATGTCCGTGATGGTTTCTTAGATAAGCAAAAAGAAAAAGCAATGAAAGTATTAAATGGTGAAGCACGGCCAAATGCTATTTTCCCATTCATTTGTAAATTGAATGATGAAAAAGAAGTTGATAATCCAGATAATTGGGAAATGGCGAATCCTATGTTATCACAACCATTAAGCGAGTATGCTGAGGGATTACTTGAAACGATAAAGGAAGAATATGAAGATTTAGAGGATGATCCTAGCAACCGAGAAGAGTTCATGACAAAGCGTATGAACTTACCTGTTACAAACTTAGAACGTTCTGTTGCAAAATGGTCAGAGATTCTTGCTACAAATCGTCCATTCCCTGATTTATATGCTCGAGAATGTATAGGGGCACTAGACTTTGCAAGTATTCGCGATTTCGCAGCATGCGGTCTTTTGTTTAGACAAAATGGCGAGTACATTTTTAAAACCCATTCCTTTGTACGTAAAGAATTTGTTGATATTTATTATGGTTATTCTAAGAAAGCTGACGAGTATAAAAAACAAAAATTTGCTCCTATAAAAGAGTGGGAAGAGCAAGGTCTACTAACAGTTGTGGATGAACCGACTATTAATCCTCAACACATTGTTGATTGGTTTGTAGAAATGCGAGAACAATATGGGATTAAAAAGATTATAGCTGATAACTTCAGAATGGAAGCTATAAGACCACTATTAGTAGCAGAAGGATTTGAAATAGAAGTTATACGAAATCCAAAAGCAATCCACAGTTTATTAGCTCCACGTATTGAAATGGCATTTGCAAATAAACAAATTGTTTTTGATGATAATCCGCTAATGCGTTGGTATACGCAAAATGTGTTGGTTGTTATCAAAGGTGATGGAAATAAAATATATGAAAAGAAAGAGCCTGTTCGTAGAAAAACAGATGGGTTTCAGTGTTTTGTTCATGCTCTTTATCGGGCAGATGAGATACAAGAAGCAACTGACTTCGTTATAGGTAACATTAAATTTTAATAAAGGGGGTGATAACCATTGGATGGTTAGGTTCAGTATTTAAAAGAAATAAAGAACTAGAATTTATGGTGGATCTAGACATAATTGCTGATACAGCAAACAGGCTTCATATGAAACGATTAGCACTTGATACATGTGTATCTTTTCTAGGAAGAACGATTAGTCAATCTGAATTTAGGGTGAGAAACGGTAAAATATTTGAGAAGAATGAGCTTTATTATCGATTAAACGTTAGACCGAATAAGAATATGACTGCAAGTACCTTCTGGGAAAGATTTATCCGTAAACTTATTTATGATAATGAGTGTTTAGTTATACAGGCGGATGATGGTGATTTACTTATTGCTGATGGGTTTCAGCATAATGAATATGCTGTATATGAAGATACCTTTACAGATGTAACAGTAAAAGATTACACGTTTAAGAGAAGTTTTAAGCAAAGTGAAGTTATTCATTTAAAGTATCGAAATGATAAATTGTCTCCGCTTATTGATGGATTATTTGCAGATTATGGGGACTTATTTAGTAGGATATTAAACTCTCAAAAACGTAAAAATCAAGTTCGTGGCACGGTCGATATGGATATGATTGGTGCCAAAACAGAAGAACAAATAGCGAAGTTACAAGAGTTTATCGACAATATGTATAAGGCGATTGGTACTAAAGATATCGCTATTGTTCCGCAACAAAAGGGTATTAATTATAACGAAATATATAATGGTGTTGCGAATGGGCCGAGTGTGGAAGAAATAAACAAAGTAACCAGTGGTTTTTTAAATCAAGTAGCAATGGCCATCGGTATTCCGACAGCTTTATTATATGGAGAAATGGCTGATGTAGAGAAGCAAACGAAAAATTATATGCTTTTCACAGTAAGACCATTATTAAAAAAGCTATCTGATGAAGCGAATGTTAAATTCTTTGAAATGAATGAATATCTTTCAGGACAAAAGATTATAGTTAAGGCTGTTTCTTATCAGAGTATATTTGACCTAGCAACAAGTATTGATAAGCTTATTTCTTCAAGTGCATTTACAGGAAATGAGATTCGTTCAGAAGTAGATTATGAAGATTCTGATGATCCAAACTTAAATATCCACCATATTACAAAGAACTATAAGAAACTAAATGAATCTGAAGGAGGTGAGAAATGATGGAACATTTGAACATGAATAAGCTTTTAAATTTAAAACGAGATATTCGTTTTGAGGCAAAAGGTGAAAATGAGTACAAATTAACCGTTTACGGGTCAATCGGTGGATGGTTTAGTGAAAATAACGCTGAAGCAGTAAGAAGAAAGATTCAAGATGTAAAAGCAGAAAAAATTCACGTTCATATTAATTCGGGTGGAGGTTCAGCGTTTGATGGTGTAGCAATTTGTAATCAATTAAAGCAGCATGATGCCGAAATTATAGTTCATATTGATGGTTGGGCAGCAAGTGCCGCATCTGTAATTGCAATGGCAGGTGATAAAATCATTATGCCTAGTAATACTATGATGATGATTCATCAAGCGAGTACCTTTGAATATGGAAATGCAGATCTATTTGAAAAAACAGCACGAGATTTACGGAAGATTGATTCAGCTTTAGCAGCATCTTATAAGAAACGTTTTGTTGGAACAGATGAAGAATTAAAACAACTTTTAAAAGATGAAACCTGGCTAACGGCAGAGGAAGCAGTTGCTCTTGGTTTAGCTGATGAAATTGCTGATGAAATTGAAATAGATGATGCGCAGGAAGAGGAAGTTGTAGAAAATTTTAAAGAAGATTTAGTAGCTAAGTATACGAAACAGCCAAATAATCAAAAACCAAAAGAGCTTATTCAAGAGCCTGTTAAAACAAAACAGAATCTGAGTACGCTCTTTTTAAATTTAGGAGGAAAATAAATTATGGTAATTAAATTTAATAACTTTGAAGATAAAAAACTAGCTTTTGCAAAAGCAACGCAGGAAGGAACACCAGAAGAACAAACAGCGGCTTTAAATTCCATGATTGAAGCACTTGCTACAGATGTTCGTTCGGATATCTTGAATCAAGTCAATGAATCTATTGTAGACCGTTCTATTATGCAGTCTCGTGGTTCTAACGTATTAACGAGTGAGGAAATGAAATTCTTCAATGCAGTCGTTCAAGATGGTGGATTTAAAGATACTGAAACATTACCTAAGACAACGCAAGAACGAATTTTTGATGATTTAGTTCAAGGTCATCCGTTGTTAGAACATATCGGATTAGAAAACTTAGGTGCTGTGACAGAATTTATCTATGGAGATCCAGAAGGTGCAGCTGTATGGGGACCATTATTCGGTGATATTAAAGGACAACTAAATGCTACATTCCGAAAAGAGTCTATCTCTCAACTTAAATTAACGGCATTTATCCCATTGGCAAATGACATGCTTAAACTTGGTCCAGTGTGGGTGGAACGATATGTTCGTACAATGATTTCAGAAGCTATGTCTGTAGGTTTAGAACGTGGATTTGTAATTGGTACAGGTAAAGATGAGCCTATCGGATTGTTAAAAGATCCAAGTGGAAGTGTTGTTGGAGGAGTATATCCAGATAAAAAAACAGCAGGGACTTTAACGTTTGAACCAGGTCGCAAAACAATCAATGAATTAAAAGGCGTTGTTAAATTACTGGCTAAAAAGCTAAATCCCGATGGTAAAACTGATGCAGACAGACCAAAAAATATTGCTGGGAAAGTCGTTATGGTAACAAATCCGTTTGATACTTTTGATATCCAAGCAAATGCAACAATTCAAAATGCGGCTGGAGTATATGTGACAAGTTTACCTTTCAATCCAACTCCTACAGAATCAGTGTTTGTCCCTCAAGGAAAGGTCCTGTTTTTTGTTAAAGGAGAGTATATTGCAGCGATGGGCGGAACTGAACCGATTAAAAAATATGAAGAAACATTAGCTTTAGAGGACGCGACACTTTACGTCGCTAAACAATATGCTACGGGTAAGCCAAAGGATAAATATACTTCACAAGTTTACACATTAAAACTTGAAGAAACACCAACTCCACCAGCTCAAGGGTGATGCGAATGGATACAGTAATTTCAAATGAAATATTACAGCAATTCAAAGATAGGATGCGATTAGGTGATGATGAGGATGATAACCTAAGACGTATCCTTTCCGCATCTAATCAAGAATTAACAAGAGTATGTGGTTCATATGACATAAATAATGATGAAGCGTTCAAAGAATTAGTTTTTGAGCGCTCTCGTTATGCTTATAATGATGCACTTGAATATTTTAATAATAATTTTTTAACGATGATTAATAGTTTCAGTATTGAAAAAGCATTAGAAGAAATTGTATTGGACGGTGAATCATATGCGTCCTTTTCAGTATAAGAAACCATTAAATACAGGTGATTTTAGGAATAGAATCATCATCGAACAACCTGTAGCAATAGAAGATGAATTAGGTCAAATAAGTGAAGAAGATATAACATGGAAAGAGTTAAAAAAGGCGTGGGCTATGATAAAAACGCTAAAGGGCTCTGAATATATTGCAGCTTCAGCTTCACAAGCGACCAAAACATATCGTTTTGTTATCCCGTATACTTCTGGAATTACAGAAGAGATGAGGATTAAATTAAAAGGTCGCATCTTCGATATTATCGAACCACCTATGAATGATGATGAAATGAATCAAACATTAACCATCATTGCAAAGGAGAGTGTGGGAGATGAATGATTTTGCTAGTGAAATTACTAGAGAATTACAACGATACTCTCACCTAGTAGAAGAGGACTTGGAAGTTGCTAAAGAAGAAGTTTCAAAGAATCTTGTGGACGAATTACAACAAAAAAGTCCAAAGAATACAGGTGAATATCGTAAAGGGTGGCGTAAGAAGAAAGTTGGCAATGCAATTGTTGTTCATAATACATTGAAACCACAACTTACACACTTGTTAGAAAAAGGACACGCAAAAGCCAATGGTGGGCGTGTGCCAGCTCAAGTCCATATCGCTCCAGCTGAAGAAAAAGCTATAAATGAATTTTTAGAACAAGTTGAAAGGGCGATTCAACAATGACATTAAGTGAATTAAAAGGAATTCTTGATGCTACAGGTTATCCTGTGGCCTATTCGCATTTCACAGCAACGCCCGGTAAGCCAGTTCCTAAACCGCCTTATATTTGTTATCTTGTGGATGGCTCTCCTAATATGCCAGCCGATAACAAGGTTTATCACGAGATAAGTGATGTAAGCATTGAGCTTTACACAATTAAAAAGGATTTAGTTGCTGAATCCAAATTAAAAAAAGCCTTAGATGATCATGAGATACCTTATGAATCATTTGAGGCTTTTATTGAATCTGAAAAAATGTATCAAAAAACATATGAAGTGAGGTTGATATAAATGGAGAACAAAGTGCAATTTGGTTTAAAGAACGTTCATTACGCAACATTTGAAGAAAAAGACGGTGT